>CAVQSC010000001.1:0-8856 GCA_963715375.1 uncultured Actinomycetota bacterium
GCCGACGCACGTCTCGGAAACCGTCATGACGCCGCGCGAGGTCGTGGGTGCCGCCAACGCCGAGCTGCTCTATGCCGGCGTCTCGGCGGATGACCCCGACTTCATGATCTCGGCATGGACCGCGGAGTGCACGTGGTGCCCGGTGGACCCGCGCCTAGAGCGGCGTCCGAGTTTCAACGGCATGGCGATCACCGTCGACGGATTCAAGCGCGCAACCTTCGTCCGACCACCGCGAGGGTTCCGAGTGGTCCGCGTGCTCAGCCCTGCCCCGGGCGTCCTCCTCATCACCGACCCGGCCAACGGCCATGAGGTGCTGGTCGGTCTGGACGGCACGATGACCCGGGTGCAGCGCGTGGTCGCCGACCGACCCGTCACCGAGCCGCGGCAGTGGTTCGAGTGCCTCTCAGGGGAGGACCAGCTCACCTGGTGCGCGCTCGACGTGGCCGCCGCAACGGCGTACGAGTGGAGGGCGCCCTGGTCGGGCTCGTCGGACCTGACCCAGTCCGCGGTTGACCCCGGGCTCGCTGCTCCAGCCCGTGGTCGCCGGTTGCGCCCCGACCTCGGCAGTGACCTGGCAGCGTGGTGGATCCAAGACGACGTGCGCCGAGAGCGCGTCATCGCATCCGGCAGGCGAGCCCTTTTCGCCGATGTCGTCCTGGGTGCCCGCGACGGCTTGCTCTACTGGTCCCACGTCCGCGGCACGGATCGCATGACCTTCCACCTCGGGGCCGATGACGGCACATTCTGGCGCGACGTCGAGCGGCCGGCGCCGACGCCTGACATCGGCACCGAGGAGGTGATTGCCACGCCCTCGGGTGCGATCCTCCTGAGGCACATCGCCGAACAGGGCGACGCGGTGCGCGCGCACATATGGCGGCTGGACTCACTTGAGGACGGTAGCGGGGCTGGTCCACGACACCGGGGAGCTGCCCGACACGTACGACCTCGGCCAGATGTTCCAACCCACGAGCGTGGGTTCACGCCTGGGCGCGGGCTGCTCTACTCCGATGACGATGGGCAGAGCTGGACCCAGATGCCGAGGCTGCACTGAGCAGAAGGTGGCGCGCTCACCCGGTATCAGATTCGCCATGTGCGAAGATCGCCGCCACCGGGATGTGCAGCGGGACATCGAACACGCCCTGTCGGGGCGCCTTGTGCGGCGGTGTGACGCAGGTCGGAAGGTGCCCGCAGAGCGGGGCCAATGATGCGGGTCGCGAGTCGCCGACCGACCAGTAGCGTTCAGATCGTCCGAACAGCGCCTCTTGAGGAATGCCTGGGTCACGTCATGAAGACGTTGTACGAGCGGTTGATCGCGAGAGCGTTGCCACGCCGGTGGGCACGCACGCGAGCGCGGGACCGGAAAACGAACGACATGCCGAGCAGGCAGACAGGCACCCCATCCTGGGCGCAGACTTACCAGACCACATTCCCGAGCAGGGCCGCAGCCGACGAGATGGCGGACGCGTTGGCAGTTCGGGGACACCTCCTCGTGGCGATCAGGGAGGTGGACCATTTCCTGCACGATCCGTCGAGTTGGTGGTACGGCAAGCCATCGCTGCGGCCCGATGAGCAAGACCACTGGGACGTCTTCTCTGTTGCGTCCGGTCCTGTGCCGGACGACGACCTGGAGTGGTGGCAGGCTCAAGAAGACCAGACGGTGCGCCGGCTGGCGGTCCGCCTCGGCGGTCGAGCCGGTGGCAGCGGAGGCGGCAACTTTGACCAGGTGGTCCGATCGTTCGCACGTGACGGTCTGGTACACGAGCTCGACATGGCAACCGCGGCCCCGCGACGCCTGGCCGCGCTCGCCGAGAGTCCGGCGCGCGCCGGGGAGCGCGAGGCACGCGCGATCGACGACGACCTCCCCGACAGGTCTGGGGACGCCATCGTTCTCCAGGGCATTTCGAAGGTGGATTGGGGCGCGCTCGTCCACGCATACGGCCCAGCGACCGAGGTACCCGACCTGCTTCGTGGACTCGCAGCCAACGACGACCGGTGGGGCGACCTGCACAACGAGTTCGTGGGCGCAGTACTCCACCAAGGCAGCACCTATTCCGCCTCGGCACCTGCCCTCCAGGTGCTCGCCGAGCTGGCCAACGCGCCAGGACTGGCGCCAAAGCGACGGCTGGACCTTCTGTACACGCTGTTCCTGGCCGGCTCTTCGTCGGCGCAAGCCGACGCCTACGGCTACCGCGCCGACGATCACGCCACTGAGGTCCAAACGACCGTGATAGGTGCGGTGGACCAACTGCTGATGCTGTGGCCCTCAGTGTCACGAGCGGAGCAACGGTTGCTGCTCCTCCTCGCGGCGCTCGCTGCCAAACCGGTGCCCGAATCGGACCTGAATGACCCGGCAAGCCGACTGGCCCTCGCGATGAACCGAGACATGCAGAGCGCCGAGGCGACGCTCCGCGAACTCGCCACCCGCAACGAAGACCTCATCGAACTCGCCGACAGTCCGGCACCACTCCGCTCACGACTGGTCGCCGCCCTCGAGAGGCTGCTCTGGGAGCCGTGATCCCCAGGTTGATGTGGCGATAGGCGGCGATAAGACGCACGTACGAAATCATGAGCCTGGCAATCCGGACGCCGGTCGTCCGGATCGCCGTTTACGTTGCTGGGATGACCGACGCAACAGCTCACAAGCCCGTTCTCGACCTGATCATCTTGGACTGCCCGGATGCCTTGGAGCTCGGCCGGTTCTACGCTGACTTGCTCGGGTGGCCCATGGAGGAGGGCTCGGATCGCGACTGGGCGACCCTGGTTCCTCCCGAGGGCGGCGTATCGCCGGACAACCCCAACGGTCGCCCCGCGCTTGCGTTCCAGCGAATCGACGACTGGATGGCCCCTACATGGCCGGGCGGACACCATCCGCAGCAGTTCCATCTCGACTTCTCTGTGGGTGACATCGACGCGGCCGAACCTGCGGTACTCGCTCTGGGTGCACGCCGGCACGATCACCAGCCGTCTAAGGATGGCGGGTTTCGCGTCTACCTTGATCCCGCCGGACATCCGTTCTGTCTCATCCGGTAGCGACTTCCTGTTCCATCGCTGACGCCCGAGGCCGCCCCATGCCGGGTACCTCGCAAGTGGGCCGACCAACCGGCCGTCACGCGGCGGTGTGACGCAGGGTCTTCGAGCATGCGCGAGTCGCGGTAGATGGGCCGGGCGATCGGACGCCGAGAGGGGGCGAGGACCGTGGAACAGAGCAAGGTCGATCAAGCCTTGCCGGCGCCTGCGGGGGAACATGGGTAGGTGGGCATTGCCGAGATCCGTGCGGTGAACGTCGTGTATCGGGTACGCGATGGCTACTTCCACGACACCGCGATCGACAAGCGGCCGGTGGACGGGCCGGTCGATGTGACCTGGTTGGGAATGGCAGGGGACCGGCAGCTCGGCAGCAGTCACGGCGGCGTGGACAAGGCCGTGTACGCCTACTCCGACGAAGATGCCGATTGGTGGGCGGACGAACTGGGCCGGGAGATTCCGCCTGGGCTGTTCGGCGAGAACCTGCGCACTCACGGGTTGGCGACGAGCGGTGCGGTCATTGGTGAGCAATGGAGCGCGGGGACCGCCGTGTTCGAGGTGCGAATGCCCCGGACCCCGTGCGAGAACCTCTCGCTGCGGATGGGGATCGAGAGGTTCCACATCCGATTCAACAACACGGGTCGGGTCGGTGCCCTTCTCCGGGTGCTCCAACCAGGCGTCGTACGCGCCGGCGACATCGTGTCCGTTGTCGATCGCCCCGATCACGGAGTGCGGGTGGCCGACCTGGCCACTGGCCCGGACGCAGTTCAGATGCAACGCCTGTTGGACTCCGGCATCCCGTTGGCCAAGAACGTTCGCGCCAAGGCGCAGCGCATCGTACGGCGAGCCGGACTGTGAGCCTGCGCTGAGCCGGCTGACAGACGTGCGCCGGCTGGTCAACGGCAGAACTCGGCAGTGAGGGGTGCACCGACAGGCGGCGGAAAGACGCAGCTCTGACCTGCACGCCGATGGGCTGGGTGTCAGCACTTGAAGCAGGCGCGACCGACCTGCCCGCTCTTCCAGCGGAACGTGACGTACTCGGGTGCAAACGGGCTGTACTCGAACGTTGGTCCCGGTGGCGGGGTCGAGGTGCATGTCTTGTACTCCAGTGCGGAGCTCGACCAGGTGCGAGTAGATGTCGAGCACCGCCGGCGCCGGCTGGGTGGCGGCACGGGTGGGTGAGATGTGGCCGTCCATCACCGGTGAACTCGCCACCAGGCGGCGCCACCGTGATGTGGTTGATTGCGGTATCGGACTGGTTGATCAACCCGGTGCGCCAAACCGCGCACTGGCCGTCAGGGGACGGTCTTGTCCGAACCCGCCTTCAGGACCCGCTTGCACCAACAGTGTGCCGCGAGGCTGCGCCGGGCGCTGCGGATGCACCTTCGGATTACCTCAGCGGGTTTGGCTTCGACGGTGATGGTCGCGGTGACGGTCGCAGTCGCAGTCGCAGTCGCAGTCACGGTCGCCGCTGCCGACGCTGTCGCATTTTGGGAGCTGCCCGGGACTAGCCGGGGTGGGGTCGTCGACGCAGCACCGATCATGAACGCCACCGGTATTGTGCTCCCGAGCAGGAACGCAGCGCTCGCGACGCCCGCGGTGCGCGCCCGACTGCGCGAGGATGGACCACGCCATCATTGTTGCTGCCGATACGGCCAGAGCCGCCGCCGCCGCTGCAGGCTGTGTCGCGCGCACGGGCGCGTTGCGCGCCCGCAGAGGCTGTCGGCACCACGGCGCCGCAAGGCTCACGTCGATTCGACCCCAAGTTACTCTCACGCAACATCGACCCGCTGCTTTGGCGCACCAGGCGGACGTCAAGCGAAGTATTCCTTGCGGGCTGTGCTCCGTTGCGGAAATCTCCGAGTCCGGAATCGGAACGTGGATAGTGGGGTTCGCGTTGGCGATCACATTGATCGGTATTCGCGTGTACTCGTCGCCGTCACGGCCGGTGCCGCATGCACTCAGCTCGATGATGGGTGGCCATGTCGGCGACAAGCGGCGGAATGACGCAGCCCGAAACCGCGCGCGCGACAGCGGCAGATCCGGCAACTGCAGGGTTGGAGGTGGTCGGCGGAGCAGGCTTCGGGGATGGGACGGCCGACCGCAACAGGAGCGGCGCGGTCGGGGTCGGGGACGCCCGCTTATGAGGAGCCGTGAGCGCTCCCGGAGCCGCGGCTGCAGGCAGGGCTGCTCGGGCGGCCGCGTCGGCGGCGTCTCTTGGGGAGGCCCATCCCCTCGGTAATCCCGAGCACGCGACTGGACCCCGCGGTGCCGGAGCCCAGAGAAGCATCCTTACCTCCGGGCGGACGACGCTCGTCGGGTCGGCCGCCCTTCGGCCCGGGGTCAGAAGGTCTGCGGGGTCAGGTAGGTGAAGTCCGCGGTGACGTCGGCGACGTCGTAGCAGTCGAACCCGTACGTCTTGATCGTCCACTCCAGTCCAACGGGGCGCGAGAACCCGGTAGCGTCCCACGCCCACGTCAGCGTCGGCGTGGTGGTCACGGCCTCACCCGGCGCGGCCGGCGACTTCGTCGTCCCGCCCTGCGACCCGCGGCTCTGCCCGCCGAACGAGATCTCGGCGACGTCGCTCTCACCGTCTACGGTCGGACGGCCGCGCATCGACAGCTGCGCCGACGCCAGGCCACGCGGAGCGTTCAGGCCCGCGAGCGACATCACCGCACCGCCGCGCGCCTCGTTCAGCGCCCACCCGCACGCGCTCTTCGACCGGATGCTCGCACCGCCGTCGTAGATCGACGACGCGAACACCGACCCGCACGGCAGCCACGGGCTGTCGTCACCGCCCATCGTCGACGAGCGCCCGTCAGCAGCACGCGAGTCGGCCGAGGAGCTGATAGCCGGCGCGGGCGGCAGGGTGCCAGAGATCGGTGCGCCGGTGCGGGTGCCGGACGCGTACACCAGCGGCGCAGCCGACACGTTCACGTCGATCGACGGCGAGGAGCCCGTGTTGCCGGCGTAGTCGGTGACGTCCATGTGCACCTTGTACGTGCCGGCGGGCAGCGCAGCACCCTGGTCGTTATGGCCGTCCCACACGATCGGGTAGTAGCTGTTCTGCCGGTAGGTCTGCGGCGACGACCGCACTACGTTCCCGGCCGCGTCCTGCACGACGAGCGTCACCTTCTCGACCCATTCGCCGGTCGGACCCCAGTTCACCGCCCAGCCGCCGTGGTTGAACGCGATCTGGTCGGTGATGACGGTCGTGTTCGGGTACACGGCCGTCGAGCTCGCTTCGAGTGGCGCCGGCTTGTACCGGGTGTCGATGCGCACCGAGGTGAAGTCGGACGCCCTCTTGATGCGGTCGTTGACCGGGTCGGCCTTGAACAGCACTGAGTAGCGGCCGTCGGCGGCGACCTTGCCGCTCGCCTTCTTCCCGTCCCACTTGAACACGTGCTTGCCGCGCGCGACCTTGCCTACCTTGTCGGCGAAAAGGACCTTGCTGGAGTCGTCCCTGTTCTCGAAGATGCGGAGCACCGTCACGGTGACGACGGACTTCCGCTTCAGCTCGTACGGCAAGCGGAGCCGGTCCTTGGCCTTGTCGCCGTTAGGAGAGAGCCAGGCCGACGTCATCGTCGCGTCGATGAGGTTCGCGACCCGCACCTTCGGCTGGGACTTGGGCTTGGCGACCTTGGCCGTGTTGGGCGGGGCAGTGGCTGCAGTGGCGGCCGGCAGCGCGGTCAGCGGTGCCGCGACGATCGCGGCGGCGACCAGGGCGAGCAGCGCATTGCGGGTGCGGTTCATGCGGTGTGGTCTCCCGTGAGGTTGATGGGTCGAGCAGGGCGGGACGTCGTCGTCCCGGCCGTCCGGGGACAGCGCCCCACGCGGCCCCGGCGGTTACTCCTGCGGCGCGAGGTAGGTGTAGGTGACGGTGACGTCGGCGACGTCGAACGAGTCGGTACCGCGGGTCACGACCGCCCACCCAACTCGGGGGGCCTGCCAGTACCGCGGCTTCTCGAAGTAGGTCTGCCCTGCCCGCGGCGCGGGCGGCGTGGTCACGGTCGGAAGCGCGGTGACCGTCTCCTCTGCGACCGCGGCTGACGAGACACCGTTCGGGGTCTCGAGCACGCCGTTGAACCCGAACGTGGCACCGGGCGCCAGCGTGGCGGTGTCGGTCTCGCCAGCCACCGTGGGACGGCCCCGCATCGACACCTTCGCCGAGTACAGGCCTCCGCGTGGTGCAACGTCGAACGTCAGGTTGTCCAGCTCGACGGAACCAAACGCGTAGGCACCCTTCACGGCGTACGACCCGGTGCACGCCTCGTCGGACCGGAAGCTGGTGGCGCCCGGGTTCGGGTACACCTCCGACGGCACGACCTTCCCGCACGGGTACGGCGACGTCGTACCGGGGGCTGGCGACGACGGCGGGGTCGGTGCCGGCGCGGTGCCGGGCATGACCTGGGACGCCTTCCACGTGCCGGTTGCGGGGAGGGTCAGGGTGCCGGTCTTCTCGACGAGCGGCTTGCCGGCGATGTTCAGGGTGACGGTGTCGGACAGGCCGGTGTTCCCAGCGCGGTCGGTCACCTTGAACCGGATGGTGTACTTCCCGCCGGCCAGCGGCGCGCCTGCTGCGTCGCGGCCATCGAACGACGTCTGGACCTCGTTGTCCCATCCCCGGCCGCTGCTGGGGATGGTGCGAACGAGGCGGCGCTGTTCGTCACGCACCCGCATCTCGGCTGTCCTGACACTGGCCTTGTTGCTGTTGCCGGCCAGGGTGACGCCGACGGCGTCGCGAAACAGGGTGGTCTGCGGGTAGATCGTGTCGAGCGTCAGGGCGGGCGGATTGACCTGGGTGAACTTCGTGTCGACCCAGACCACGGACGACCCGGTCTGCTTCACACCGTCTTGGCGGACCTGGTCGGCGACGATGATCGCGGAATACCTGCCGTCGCGGACGACGTCTCCGTCGGAGTCCCTCCCGTTCCACTTCCATCGGTGGAGGCGGTGGCCGTCGAGCTTGCCGAGGTCGCCCTTGAACACCAGTGCCCTGGCCTTGTTGTCGCGGCGGACCTTCACGGTCACGTTCGACTTCTTCCTCAGCCAGAACGACAGGGTTGCCTTGTCCTGCACCTTGTCCTTGTTCGGGGAGAGGAACACCTTGCCCGTATAGACGGTGAGGACGGGTGCGTTCCTGACGGCGGCTCGCGCCGGTCCAGCGGTGCCGACTGCGCCGATAGCGGCGAGCGGCGCGGCGACGGCAGCTGTCACGACCAGCCCGGTCAGTACGTTGCGGGTGCGGTTCATGTGGCGATCTCCGGTGCGGGATGAAGGGTCCCCGGACGAGATGGCCGGAGGGTGGTGCGAGGTGACGCCGGGTTGCTTCAGCTGTCGAACTCCTAGACGCGCGACGACGCGCAAAACGTTGCGGACCGTCACGCGGTCGCTGCCCGCTCGACCCTAGGCCGGCCTGCGTCGGTGCCGCCCGCTGGGGCCGCGCTGGCTGCAGAGTGAGCGGTGCGAAGTGAGCGCATGGTCTGTAACCGTGCGCACGCCGCGACGTGAGGCACTAGTTTCCCCCGGGTTGGTCCTAGTCGATGTCGACGCTCATGGTACGTCCGCTCGCGCCCGAGACCCGCCCTGCGACACCGGTCCTCACGGACTTGTTACCTGCGGCGACGCGCGTGGTGGCCGCCGCTGGCGGAGCGAGAACGGTGCGGGACCACACGCCCTCAAGCGGGCCCCACAACAAACAGAGAGGACGGGGATGCAGCCCGAGCTCGACCTGCTTCGACGCCGAGCGGCGCGGCCGTGGGCGAACGTCACGGGGTTCTGCGACGCCATCTGGTGGGCCATGACGCAGGCGGCGGTATGACGCACGTCGCG
>CAVQSC010000002.1:0-3240 GCA_963715375.1 uncultured Actinomycetota bacterium
CGCCCCGTTCCCGGAAGTGGACCGCGGCGAGCTCGCCGCGCGGCTTCCCGCTGCCTTGCCCCCTTCCGGCCCCGCACGCACCGGGGATCGGCGTCGGTGGCGGCGTGCAGTCGTCGTCCGGATTCGTCGGCCGCGCCCCATAACCACCGCCGACCGGGCCTCGTTGAGCCCGGTGATGGACGGACAACAGTCGCCCCGCGGCCCACGCTTCGCGCGCGTTCTCGTGCGTGCCCTGGTGCTGCCGGTGTTGGTCCTGCTCGGCGTCGCGGGCTGTCTCGTGACGGCCGCCGCGCTCGACGTGCACACCAGTGCGAGCAGCCTCGACCCGGTCCGGACGCCGGCGACGACCGACTGGAAGAACGGCTACTCGCGGCGGTTCCCCGGCTGCGTGGCCTTCGTGCTGTGGCCCGAGCGGGAGACGCCGGTCGCGATCGTGGTCCGGGGGCGGTCCGGCGAGATCGACCGGGTGGTGATGCGACACGCGTCGCAGCGGGTGTTCACGCGGGTGCGTAGGGGCGACGCGGAGATCATCGGCGCCTGCTACCGAAGCTGACGGCATCGGGACGAGGCGCGAAGACACGGACGGGCTATCCGGGGGACACCACAGGGCCATGTCCCGGCAGGCGCGGACAGACTAGCCAAGCGGGACGTGTGACCTGATTCCGGCCGCCGTATGCCTCTATGCGCATATGTGAGGAAAGGCGAGGGTGGGCCCAAAGGGTGTCTGAACGGGGGGTCTCGCGGTGCGGCGACGGAGTCGCTTCGACAGCGTCTGGGCCCCGCTCGCGCCCACCGCAGATCACGCGTAGGCGTGATGAGGAGGGAAAGGTCATGAGACATCGGAGGATCGTCGGCAGCCTGGCTGCCAGCGTGGTCGCAGCGACACTGGTGCTCCCGGCGTCGGCCGTGGCGGCGCCGGGCGACGGAGGCGGAAGCGGTGAGGAGGGCGGCGGTGACACCACCGGATCGGACTACTCCGACCTCGTCATCCTGCTCCGCGGAGCGGACGGCGCGCCCATCCTGAAGAAGTACGTGGTCCCCGCCGAAGACCCCGCGGACCCCCCGACTGCGGAGTACTGCGTCCAGCCGGTGTCCTACACGGCCGTGCCCGGGATCTCCAAGACCGTGAGCCAGCTGGACGGACGGGACGTCTACGTCCTCCCGTTGCAGGGTGAGTGGTTGGAGTACCCGGTCGACCCGCTCCCCGTCGCCGAGATCGAGCCGTGCGACCCCCAGCCCCAGTTCGCGATGTTCGTCTCCGAGGTGGAGCTCGAGCGGCTGAACATGGCCCGCACCTCCGAGTCCGTCCTCGACGACAAGATCGCGGCGGTCAAGACGAAGCTCCTTGCCGCCGACACGATCGACCTCGACCCGGCGGGCCGCATCCGGCTCGACGACGTCCCGATCGACGCAGCGCCCGAGCACGCCGGCATCTACCAGTCGCTGATGTACACCGGCACCATCCCGGGACTGCCTGCGGCCAGCACCGACCCCACGTCGGTCGGCCCTGACCCCGCGGCTCCCGGGTTGAACAGCCAGTTCGATGCCTGGGAGCTCGCCGCCGCCGCCGTCGGCACCGCCGCCAGCAAAGGCGTGCCGATCAACGTCGACAGCATCGAGTACTACAACCAGGTCACCGGCTTCCCGCCGGACACGGCCACCGAGGTCTACGTCTCGCCGTGGGGCGTCCAGTTCCTTCGTTCCGAGGACCCGGACAACCCTGGCACCGAGCTCGCTGAGGGTCGTCGCTACGTCGACTTCAGCAGCTTCACCTACAGTCGGGCCGCAACGTATCCAGGCAGCGTGACCTGGCTCAACGTGCTGGACCTCGAGTGGCACGTCAGCGACATCATCGACACGGTCCCGTTCACGCGTCCCGAGGTCGACGATGTCACCTTGCACGGAGTCGAGGCCTTCGCGCAGATGGCCGACGACACTCGTGCGGTGATCCTGTTCCTGCACGCCAACGAGGTCATCCTTCCAGGCTTCTCCATGGATCCGGTGGGCATCGACACGTCTGATGCGCAGCTCAAGGCGATCACCGACCCTGCGGTCGACCTCGGCGTTCTGCCTGAGCAGGTCTTCCAGACCGAGGAGTTCGGGATCACTGCGTCGCTGTTCAACCCGCACGCCGGCGTGACGTCCGACACGGGTGGCTCGCTCATCGACACGGCGCGGCTGCGCATCCGGGTGGACGCCGATGAGGCGCTCACCCCCGAGCAGCTGAGTGTCGTGGCGCTCGACAACCAGGCGGTCCCGTTCGAAGAGGACGGCGCCACCGGCGATCTCATCGGCTGGTGGGGCCCCCAGGAAGGGTTCGCGGTCCCGCCCGGCTACCACGCATCGACGGATTTCAAGGCGGTCGTGGCCGACGGCGCGCCGGTCGGGTCGTACCGGATCACCCTGGAGCTCATCGACACGGGGGCTCCGACCGAGGTGCTCGCCAGTGACTTCGGCCTGATCACGGTGAACGACAACGTCCCGACCGTGGTCTGGGACGGCGAGGTCCCCGCGATCGCGACGCAGGGCGCCTACGTGACGGTGCCGCTGCGGGTCTTCGCACCTACCGCGGACTCGGAGCAGCTCGAGCTCGTGATCACGGGACCGGGTGACGACCCGCTCACGCTCGACGTGGTCGAGAGCCTTGCGGCGGGTGACGCCAAGGTGTACGCCAGCAACGGCCTCACCATGGTGTCGATGCCGCTCGTGCTCAACGGAGCAGGCAAGCTCGTGGGGACGTGGGACTTCACCACCAACCCGGGATACACCGACGTGGACTGGTACCTCACGTTCGCGACCGGGGGCCAGATCGGTGGCTACGCCATCGACATCCGGCTCATCGACGGGAACGCGCTCGACACCGAGGTCATCGGCGTCTCGGCGCCGGAGACGCACGGCGAAAAGCCGCCGGGCGCAGGCGAGGACACCACCGCACCCGAGGTCAAGGTCGAGGTCGTCGGAACTCTGGGCGCCGACGCCAGCTTCCTGCTCAGCACGGCGATCGCCGAGGAAGACGTCACCTACTCGTGCCGTCTGACCGAGGACGACGTCGCGGGTGCATGGGTGGACTGCACCGAAGCGAACGGTGGCAAGGCGTCCTACATCGGCCTCCAACCGGGCGTGTACGTCTTCTCCGCTCGCGCGCTCGACCAGGCCGGTAACTCCTCCGACGTCGTCACGAAGTCGTGGGTCGTCGGGGCCGGCGGGTCGGACGTGACCCCTCCCGTGCTCATCATTGAC
>CAVQSC010000003.1:0-139312 GCA_963715375.1 uncultured Actinomycetota bacterium
AGGAAGGACACCGCCAGCTCATCATCCGTGGGCCAGTAGAGCTGGTACCAGCGCGAGCCGTCGCCGTTGGCCGCCGCCACGTCCTCCATCTTGTAGGCGCCTTGCGTCGAGTGCACGTAGGTCAGCCCGAGGGTGGCCGCCGCGCGGGCGCTGGCGAGGTCGCCGTCCGGATGCGCGAGCGTCTGCACGCCGACCGGCGCGAAGAGGACCGGCGCAGGCATGCGCGTCCCCAAGATGGTGGTGGAGAGATCAACCTTCGACGGCTTGCGGCCCGTGCGCCGCTTGACCTTCCATCGCCGGAACGACGCGGCGTTGGCGCGCGTGGTGTCGCGGTCCCCGCCCCGGCGCGGATGTACGCGAGGGCCTCGGGGCTCAGGTTCTTGGTGGCTTCCGCCTCCAGGTGCCGGAGAGGTCGCCGGGGATAGCCAGTTCCTTCATCGTCACGTCAGGCAAACGAGCCGTCCCGCCGTCTGGCTACGGGTTCGGTCTGAACGTTCGCTCGTCCGCACGGTTGCACCGATCGGTTGAGCATGAAGCGCTCCCGTCGCTGGCTGGAACTCAGGTCGGAGCTTGTGTCGACCGAGTTCGAGGTTGCGCTGGACCAGGGCGGGAGTCTGGACGACCTCTCCGCCGTGGATGCCGAGGTCAAGGCAGTGATCGTATTGCCGCGATGAACGACCGGGGCTGGTTGATGCGGAGGGCGTGGGTGCACCGGCGGTACTTGCGGAGCCTTCGTCGTGGTTCAGGCGGGGTGACGCCCTCATCGCAAAGGCACTCGACAGCCTGGATGACGCCGACGACTGACGTCCGACCATCGGCAGTTCCGAGCTTCACCATCAGCGGCAGATGAGTACGTCGCCGCGTGGACCGCGCGCCAGCTTGGCGCACACATGCGACCCGGGTAGAAACCTGTCATGCCCGATTCGGTGAACAAGTCCGCTGCCCCTGCCGCTGACTACGACAGTTTCGCGGCCGCGTACTCGGCCAGCAACGAGAACAACCTCTTCAATGCTTACTACGCGCGTCCGGAGATGATTCGTCTCGCTGGCGACGTCGCGGGCCTGGAGATCCTCGACGCCGGATGCGGGTCAGGCCCCTTGATGGAAGCTCTGCGCGCCAAGGATGCGGTCGTGTCCGGCTTCGACCTGAGTCCAGCCATGGTCGAGCTGGCCCGCCAAAGGCTGGGTGAGGACGCTGACGTGAGAGTCGCAGACCTTGGTGCGCCCCTGCCCCATCCCGACGACGCGTTCGACCTCGTCGCGGCATCACTGTCCCTGCACTACGTCAAGGACTGGGCCTCGGCACTGGCCGAGCTGCGGCGTGTGCTCAAGCCCGGCGGCCGGCTCATCGTCTCGATCATCCACCCCACGGTTTACGCGATTGTGTACCCCGAGGCCGACTACTTCGCCCTCACTCAGTACTCCGAGGACTACGACTTCGGCGAAGGGACCGTGTGGATGACCTACTGGCACCGGCCCCTGCAGGACGTCATCAACACGTTCATCGACGCGGGGTTCCGCATCAAGAAGGTCACCGAGCCGCCGCCCGCGCCGGAGACCCCGACCGAGCTGCTGCCGCACCCGGACGGCCGCGCCTTCATCTGCTTCCTCTTCTTCGCCCTCGAATCTCCCTGACATGAGCGGCGACATCCCCGTCCTTGACCTGGACGACCTCGACCCAGGCGCGAGGGCGTGGCTCGAACGGCTTGTGGCGTCCGGGTCGATGCTGCTTCACCGCGGCGGGGAGAGCCTCGGTGCCGTCAGTTTCACGCCGTCCGTACTGGAGGGCACCGTGGTCGGCGCGGCCGTCTCAAGCAGCAGGACCCGTACGGACACCCTGCCGGATGGCGTCAAGGTGCTCGCAACCACGATGAAGCTGAGGCCCGAGGCCCGCGAACGACTCCGCGAGTCCTTCGGACCCGACTGGGTCGTCCTCGACTTCCATGACGCACCCGATACGGCAGACGTCGTCCTATCCGCGGCGCACAGCCCCCAGCTCATCCACCGGTGGACCCTACTGTTCCCGCAGGCCCAGATCATCGTCACCGAGATCCTCGACAACGAGTTCGGCCTTGACGTCGGCGGGCCCGTCGGACGCCTCATGGATGCCGGCGCCGACGCCTACCTACCACCCCGCCCTCTGGAACAGGTTGCCCAGAACGTCCAGAGCTACCTGGAGAGCCGAGCCCGTGCGGAGCTCGGCTCTGCCGCGCCCGCCATCCATCAGATCGGCTCCTGACCCCCGCCCGCAGACGCACGACCATCGGCTGTGTCCGTGTGTTTCGCCAGGCGTCCTCGACGAACGCCGACGACTTCGAATCTCGGCATTCGAGATTTCTCCTGGCTTTGTTCGACGAGTTTCGCCACCGCTTTGACTGCAACCGGCCCCGCTGACAGCAACGGCGCGAGACGTCCCCAGACAACCCCAGACGGGAACAGACAATCCGCCCCTTATTCTGGTCAAACGGTCGGGCCGGATCCGGCTGCAACGACGCCTGGTTTTGTCCGAAACGGGCTCTATGGTCGGTGCCCTGGCGGTCGGAACCCCTCGCCGAACGGGTCACCCAGAAGAAGCAGAGCACGACCCCGGCCGCCAGCGCATGAAGTGATCGGCCCGGGCGAGGACAGCACGACCGCACGACAGCACCACCACGTTGTTGCGACGGTGCCCTGGCCCGCCCGCGACAACAGCCCCACCCTCACCAAGGGGGCGGGGTTCCCCAGGACCGCACGTCGGTGGGATATCGGCCAGGGTTTCCCACCGGCGTGCCTGGTGTCTCGGGAGACCACGTGGACCTGGCCAGCAGCACCCCCACCGGCGGCCCCGCCGGCGGTGCCGTCGCGCCGGATGCTCGGCGAGGCCGGGATCGACTCGGCCCGCAGGCGGGTCCACGACTGCGAACGCCCGATCCGGCTCCGCGGCGCCACCAAGCTCGTCAACCCCACCACCGGCGAGACCCGCACCCTCTACGCCTCCGCCCAGGAGCTCGACGGCACCACCTGGATCCCGTGCGGGAACCGCCGCGCCGCCGCCTGCGAGCCGTGCAGCCGCCAGTACCAGGGCGACGCCTGGCAGCTGGTCACCACCGGCCTGGCCGGCGGCAAGGGCATCCCGGCCGACGGTCGCGGAGCACCCGTGCACGTTCGCCACGCTCACCGCGCCCTCGTTCGGGCCGGTGCACGGGCTGCGGCAGAAGGGGCCCTGCCGGGCCCGCCGCGACAAGCCCGTCTGCCCGCACGGCCGGCCGCTGTGGTGCGGCCGGCGCCACCGTGACGACGACCGACCGGCTCGGCACCCCGCTGTGCGCCGGACTGCTACGACTACACCGGGCACGTGGTCTGGCAGTGGCACGCCCCCGAGCTGTGGCGCCGGTTCAACATCACCCTGCAACGCACCCTCGCCCGCCACTGCGGCCTGACCGTCACCGAGTTCCGGCAGGCGTGCAAGATCTCCTACTCCAAGGTCGTGGAGTTCCAGGCCCGCGGCATCATCCACATCCACGTCCCCGTCCGCCTCGACGGACCCGCCGGCCCCGACGGCCCCGCACCCGCCCTGCCGGTCACCACCGACCGACCTCGAGGACGCCATCCACGCCACCGCCGCCCGGGTGTACGTCGACGCCGCACCCCTGGCGCGACGGCACCGTCTACCGGCTGCGCTGGGGCACCCAGGTCGACACCCGCACCATCACCGACACCGCCGACCGCGAACCGCCGCTCGACCCGGACCGTGCACCCCGAACAGGTCGGCTCCTACCTCGCCAAGTACCTGACCAAGTCCACCGTCGAGTTCGGGCTCCCCTCCCAGGTCAAGACCTCCCGCCACGCCGCCCTGGCCGGCGCCAGCGACCACGCCCTGCGCATCATCGAGACCGCCGAGCACCTCGCGGCCGAGAGCGACGCGTACGCCAAGCTGCTCTCCCACCTCGGCACGCTCGGCTACCGCGGCCACCCGATCACCAAGTCCCGCGCCTACTCGGTCACCTTCGGCCAGCTCCGCCGCGCCCGCCGCCACCACCGCCGCAACCCCGCCGGACTCGCCCCCGACGCCGACATCCGCGAGATCCTCGACGACGACCCCGACCTCCCCGACGGCTTCGAGCTCGTCTCCTCCTGGGTCTTCCACGGCCAGGGCTACCTCGACCTCGACACCGCCGCCGCAGCCGTCCACTCAGCCGCCATGGCACGCATCCGTACCCGCGCCTGATCCCACTCCACTCCGACCAGCAGAGGACCCACCATGCGCAGAACAAGTCAGAAGCAAGCCGAGCCGTTGCCCGAGCGGCTCTGGACCATCCAGGAGACCTCGACCTTCCTCGGCGTCCCCGTCTCGACGCTCTACCACTGGAACTACCGAGACGAGGGCCCGAAGCCCTACAAGGTCGGCCGACACCTCCGCTACGACCCGCGGGCCGTCATGCGTTGGCTCGAGGACTCGGCGGCGTAGCCGATGGGCAACATCCAGAAGCGAGACAACGGCATGTGGCGCGCTCGATACCGCGACCCCTCAGGCCGGGAGCGGGCTCGCCACTTCAAGCGCAAGATCGACGCAGAGCGGTGGCTGGTGTCCGTCGAGGGAGCCAAGCATCGCGGCGAGTGGATCGACCCGGCGATGTCGCGGATCACCGTCGGCGACTGGTCGACGCGTTGGCTGCAGGGCCAGTCGCAGCTGAAGCCGCAGACACGCGAGCGCTACCGCAACATCGTCCGCGTCCAGATCCTGCCGGAGTGGGAGCGCATCCGACTCTCCGCGATCTCGCACGCCGACGTCGTCGCCTGGGTGGCCAAGCTCGTCGCGGACGGGTACGCCGCCTCTACGGTGCGGCAGGTGCACCGCGTGTTCTCGCTGATGCTCGACCTCGCTGTGCGGGACGGGCGACTCCCCCGCAACCCGGCGACCGGCGTACGCCTCCCCCGCGCTGCCAAGGGCGAGCCGGTGTTCCTCTCGCACGCCCAGGTCGAGAAGCTCGCTCTCGCCTGCCCCGGCTACGAGCTGTTCGTCCGCGTGCTCGCCTACACCGGTATGCGCTGGGGCGAAGCCACCGCCGTGCGTGTGCGAAGGCTGGACCTGATGAAGCGGCGCATCGAGGTCGTGCACACCGCGGTGGAGATCAACGGCGAGATGACCTACGGCACCCCGAAGACCCACCAGTGCCGATCGGTCCCGGTCCCCCGCTCCCTCGTCGACGCGCTCGCCGAGCACGTCGCCGGCAAGGGACCGGACGACCTGGTGTTCACCACCCCGCGCGGCGACGTGATGCGCAACCACAACTTCCGCAGCCGCGTGTTCGTCCCCGCCGCGAAGCAGATCGGCATGCCCGGGCTGACACCGCACGACCTGCGGCACACCGCCGCGAGCCTGGCCGTGCAGGCCGGAGCCAACGTCAAGGCGGTGCAACGGATGCTCGGGCACGCGTCCGCAGCGATGACGCTCGACGTCTACGCCGGCCTCTTCGGTGACGACCTCGACGCGGTTGCCGACCGGCTCGACGCTGCGGCGGCCGCGGCTCGTGCGGACTCTTTGCGGACTGAGGCCCCGAAGCCGGACGTCCTGCCGCTCGACTTCGGCGGCCAACATGCGTCCTGACCTGGGAAAACGCTTGGTAGGGCGGGTGGGACTCGAACCCACGACCCAAGGATTATGAGTCCTCTGCTCTAACCGACTGAGCTACCGCCCCGCTCACCAGCGGTCCGTGCTGGCGCGCAGGGCACTCTATCGTCCGGGCCATCTGCGCTGGAGTTGTGGCCTCGGGCCTGCACCACTGCCATGCTCGGACCATGAGCGACACCTCACCGGAGCAGCCACCGCTCGAGCACGTCCGCGAGGACTGGGAGACCGCGTTGTGCGTGGTCGCGCACCCGGACGACATGGAGTTCGGGGCGGCGGCCGCCGTTGCACGCTGGACCGGGATGGGCAAGAGAGTCGTGTACTGCATGGTGACCAGCGGCGAGGCCGGCATCGACGGGATGCACCCTGTGCAGGCACAGGAGGTCCGCGAGTCCGAGCAGGTGGCAGTCGGCACGGATCGTCGGCGTCGAGGAGGTCGACTTCCTCGGTCTGCCCGACGGGATCCTCGAGTACGGCGTCCCACTGCGTCGTGCGATCGCAGGCGTCGTACGACGGCACCGGCCGGACGTGGTCATCACCAACAACTTCCGCGACACCTGGGGCGGGCGTGCCCTGAACCAGGCCGACCACATCGCCGCGGGCAAGGCGACGCTCGATGCCGTGCGGGACGCCGGGAACCGCTGGGTCTTCCACGAGCAGCTCGACTTCGGGCTCCAGCCGTGGGGTGGGGTCCGCGAGGTGTGGGCGGCCGGCTCGCCGCTCTCGGCGCACGCAGCGGACACGACGCAGACCTTCGCCACCGGCGTGGCCTCGCTGGAGGCGCACCGCGCCTACATCGACGGGCTCGGCTGGGAGAACTTCGACCCGGAGGAGTTCCTGGCCGGGATGTCGAGGGCGACCGGCACGCGGCTGGGCGTCACGCACGCCGCGCCGTTCGAGGTGTTCCCGATGGGCTGGGGCGACTGAGGCCCGGAAAGCACGAAAGGCCCCGAAGGGCCTTGTCGCTTGAGGAGCTCCCCCGGTTGGACTCGAACCAACAACCCTCCGGTTAACAGCCGAATGCTCTGCCAATTGAGCTACAGGGGATCGTGCAGCGCCGATAGGTTAGCAAGTGATCTGCTGCTGCGCTAAATCGAGGCCCGAGGGCGGCGACTCAGAGGCCCAGCTCCGCCTGGGCCCCTCGCAGGCCCTCCTCGGCCGCGGTGATCACGCCGGGGTCCTCCGGGTCGACACCGGCATCGAACTGGTAGGCCCACTGCACCTCTCCCCCGCCCGCGGGTGCACGACGGCCGATGACGAAGAGCCCACGCTTGCCGTGGGTCAGCACCCGCCGCTGGAGTACGACGGACGCGGTGACCCGCTCGCGGAGGAGCTCGAGGAGGAGGCCCGGCTCCGACACCGCGAACGTGTGCTGTGGACGCACCCGGCCGAACTCGCCGACCTCGGAGACGACGAGCCGCTCCTCGTCGCGGTCCCAGTCGGCGCGCTCGATGCTCTCCCAGGGGATTCGGGTCCGGGCGGGCTTCCCCTCGACGGCCTGCTCGACCGGCGCCGGCACCACGAGCAGCGCGTCTCGCGTGCCGAGGAGCCAGGTGCCGTCGCTGGCCCTGGTCCCGGCCAGGACTTTCTCGCCTGGGGCGAGCGAGGCAGCCGCGAGCACGTCCACAGGCACGCCGACGGACCGCCTGAACGGGTTGTGGCGCGTCACTCCGAGGCTCCTCCGATCGCCCGCTCGCGAAGGTTGCGCCGGTGCTGCTCGAGCGCGACGAGCTCGCCGAACATCCGGTTGTACTCGGTGGCGTGCTCGACGGGGTTCGTGCGCTGGAGCTTCGACTTCACGTCGGCGATGCGTCGCATCGTGGTGACCTCCTGAAGCCGGTACACGTGTGCCGCCACGTAGCCCTCGTCCGGCTCCTTCACCGACAGCAGCGGCTCGACCGCGAGGGCGTTGAGCGCGTGCGAGGCCGCTTCGTCGGAGAGCTTCTCGCGGACCTTCGGCACCCAGTCGTTTCCGGTGGCTGCGGTGGGACCACCGAGCGCGGCCACGGCCTCCCAGATCGCGCGCAGGGTCGGGTGGGTGAAGTCGTGACCGTCGACGTCCGCGGCCGTCCGGCCCACGGCGTTCGGATACTGCACGACGAGCTTCAGCGTCTCCCGCTCCAGCACGAACCTCGGGTCCCGAAGGTCGGGCACGGGTGGTGCCGAGGGCTGAGACCCGCCACCGGCGTACGACGGCCCGCCTGCCGGCGCCCCCGGAGCAGCGCGGCCGCCCGGGTCGTTCGGCCCCGTCCCGTGACGGCGGCGGTCGTCTGTCTTGGGACCGCGAGCCGCTGCCCGTCGTACCTCTGCTCTGGCCTGCTCGACGTCCACGCCGACCATGCCGGACAGCTCCCGGGCGAACGCGTCGACCTTCGACCTGTCCCGGATGCTCACCACGAGCTTGGCCGCCTCACGGAGAGCGTCGATGCGGCCGTCTGCACGGTCGAGGTCGTACCGCTTGACGACGTTGCTCAGAACGAAGCGGTAGAGCGGGATGCGCCGGGCCACCAGCTCACGGACGGCGGCCTCGCCCTTCTGGAGCCGCAGGTCGCAGGGGTCGAGACCGTCGGGCTCCACCGCGACGTAGGTCTGGCTGACGAACTGCTGGTCCCCACCGAACGCCCTGAGAGCGGCGCGCTGTCCCGCCTCGTCGCCGTCGAAGGTGAAGATCACCTCGCCGCGGAACTCCTCGTGGTCGTGGAGGAGGCGGCGCAGCACCCGGCCGTGGTCCTCGCCGAAGGCGGTGCCGCACGTCGCGACGGCGGTGGGCACGCCTGAGAGGTGGCAGGCCATGACGTCGGTGTAGCCCTCGACGACGACGGCCTGAGACGACCGGGCGATGTCTCGACGGGCCAGGTCGATCCCGTAGAGGACGTGGCTCTTCTTGTAGATCGGCGTCTCAGGGGTGTTGAGGTACTTCGCCTCGATCCGGTCGTCGTCGAACAACCGCCGCGCCCCGAAGCCGATCACGTCGCCGTTGGTCTCACGGATCGGCCACAGCAGCCTTCCGCGGAACCGGTCGTAGTGCCCTCGCTGCCCCTGCCCGACCAAGCCTCCGGTCACGAGCTCCTCGTCGCCGAAGCCCTTCTGGCGCAGATGCTTGTAGAGCGCGTCGCCGTCGCGAGGCGCGAAGCCGATGCCGAACGTCTCCGCGGCATCCTTGTCGAAGCCCCGTTCGGCGAGGAACTGACGCCCCGCCAGCGCTTCAGGAGAGCCGAGCTGGTCGGTGTAGTAGGCGGCGGCGGCCTTGTGCGCCTCGATCATCCTGGGACGCTGGTTTGCTTCGCGCCGCTGCGGACGGTCGCCGCCCTCGGTGTAGCGGAGCTGGATGCCGTACTTGTCGGCGAGCCGCTCGACCGACTCGGCGAACCCGAGGCCGTCGATCTTCATCAGGAAGTCGATGACGTCGCCGCCTTCTCCACAGCCGAAGCAGTGGTAGAAGTTTCTTGTCGGGGTGACATGAAAGGACGGCGACTTCTCGTCGTGGAACGGGCACAGACCCTTCATCGACCCGCCGCCCGCGTTGCGCAGGGTGACGTAGTCGGAGACCACCTCGTCGATCCGTGCGCGCTCGCGCACCAGCGCGATGTCTTCCTCCCGGATCAGTCCTGCCACGCGCCGGAGTCTACGTCCTACCCCGGACGAGGCGTTCGTGCCAGGCCGCCGCAGACGCATCGGTCAGCGAGGCGACCTGGTCGATGACGACGCGGAGTCTCGCCTCGGTCGTACCGGCCCGGGCGTGGTCGTCGCGGAAGGCAGGCTCGAGCGCGACCGGCCCCCGCTCGAGCAGGGTCGCGACGAGCTCGGCTAGCACCTCGCGCTGCGTCGTCATCAGGCTCACCCGGTCCGCCGCGCGCATCACGTAATGGGCGGCCACACCCTTCAGCACCGAGATCGCCAGGCTCGTCTCACGAGGCACGACCAGGTCGGCGTCATAGCGGGTCAGCGGGCCGGTGCCGTACTTGTCGTGGGTGGCGTGCTGCACGGAGGTGCAGAACGCTCCGATCAGGTCGCTGGTGAGGTTCTTCAGGGCGGCCTGCGCGCCACGGCTCCCGTCGTAGGACCCGCGCGGCCACGACGGCATCGCACGCAGCTCGCGCAGCGCCGCGTCGAGCTCGTCGTCGAGGACGTCCGGGAGGTACCACTCGCGGACGGTCTGCCACACCTCGGCTCGACGGCCCCGGTCGTCGAGCCAGTCGAGCTCGATGCGACCCGCGACGATGCCGTCCTCGAGGTCGTGCACGGAGTAGGCGACGTCGTCGGAGAGGTCCATGACCTGCGCCTCGAGGCAGCGTCGTCCTGGCTCGGCCCCCTCGCGGATCCACGTGAACACGGCCAGGTCCTCGTCGTACACCCCGAACTTGCGCACCGACTGCGCCTCGAAGTCTGGGTCCACCCCGCGGGGAAGCGGTGCCGACTCACGGAGCCAGGGGTACTTCGTGCTCGCGTCGAGGGTGGCCCGGGTGAGGTTCAGCCCGACGGAGCGGCCCTGCGCGTCCACGGACTTCGCCTCCAGCCGGGTCAGGATCCGCAGCGTCTGCGCGTTGCCCTCGAACCCGCCGCAGTCTCCGGCGACCTCGTCGAGCACCCGCTCGCCGTTGTGCCCGAAGGGCGGGTGGCCGATGTCGTGCGCGAGGGCCGCGGTCTCGACGATGTCGGGGTCGCAGCCGAGCGTCTTGGCGAGGTCCCTGGCCACCTGGGCGACCTCGAGGGTGTGCGTGAGGCGGTTCCGGACGAAGTCGTCTGTCTGAGGGTCCACCACTTGGGTCTTCGCGGCGAGCCTGCGCAGGGCGGCCGAGTGGACCAGGCGCGCGCGGTCTCGCTCGAACGGCGTCCGCTCCGCGCGCTTGGGAGGCTCGTCCACCCAGCGGGCGCACGAGGCCTCGTCGTACCTGCTCTGCGTCGACCCCATCGTCTTCGCACACTACTGCGCCGCACCGACAGGCGGGGCGGACCCACTCAGCCGGTCAGACCGTGCGCGAGCGCCGGAAAGCGGAAGCTCCCTCTCACCCGGTCGATGAGAGGGAGCCCGGGGACCCGTCGGTCAGTACACCGTGACGTGCACGTGGTCGTAGTGGTTGGCCGTCACCGAGCCGCGGTCCTCCATCCACCGCCAGCCCTCGCTGCTGCGCTCGACGGTCCAGATTTGCTGGGACCAGATCACCTCGCTGATGCCCAGCTCGCTCGCGTGCGCCCGAGCCCACTCCGCGATCTGGTCGCCGGTGGTGCTGTCGCTGATCATGATGTCCAGCGCGTGGCCGGTGCCGTGCTCACCGGTGTCACCGGGCCGGAGGCCCCCATAGGTCGTCACCGCCGGGAAGGCGGCGCACACCGCGCGGTGCACCGCGACTGCGTTGGCAGTGAGGCCGCTCTCCACGTCAGACCCGGTGGGGCAAGGGGCAGTGGAGAGGCCGGCCGGCTCGGGAGCCGGCGACTCGGAGGTCGACGCCTCCGGAGTGGGCGACGGCGTGCTCTCGGGCGTCGGCTCGGGTTCCGGCTTCGGCTTGGTGTCGGCCAGGTAGGCGGCGTGCACCCAGCGGGTCTTGTCTTCGATGAGCACCTCGGCCCACCCACCCCGGGTCTCACCGGTCACCGCGATCTTCTCGGCCGGCTCCAGCACGTCGAGCAGCTTCGCGCCGTCGCTCGGCGCGGTCCGGACGTTCAGCGGCGTGGTGGCGAACTTGTGGTCCACGACCTCCGGCGGCTTCTCCTCGAACTCGACCCGGTCCTCCGACCGGGAGATCGGAGCGACGCGCATGGGGACCGGCGAGGTCCGCATCTTGACGGCCTTGGCGAGGTGCATCGGCGGCACCGGCGGCTGCTCGTAGGGCCAGACCACCGCTGCCGCCGGTGCCGCGACGGCCAGGACCGAGGCGACCGGAACACCGAGGCGGACGAGCCGGCGACGGCGGGAGACGAGGACGTGCTTGTGGCGGGCTCGCGCCACGACAGATCACCAACCAGGGGTCTCGACGTCAGGATTGCGGCGTTCGAGCGGAACGCCCAGACCCCCGTCGCGAGACAAACTGCCACCGCTGTCGGTCGGCCAAACCCACACCTTGAGGGTGGGCCAGACCACTTCTGTGCAAATGCCGCGACCCTCGGTCAGCGGACATCTGGCTCAGTAGACGGTGACGTGTACGTGGTCGTAGTGGTTCGCGGTCGTCGAACCGCGGTCCTCCATCGGCCGCCAGCCCTCGCTGCTGCGGTCGACGGTCCAGATCTGCTGGGACCAGATCACCTCGCTGACACCGAGCGCGCCGGCGTTGGCGCGGACGAACTCGGCGATCTGGTCGCCGGTCCCGCTGTCGCTGATCATGATGTCCAGCGCCTGGCCGGTCCCGTGCTCACCGTCGTCCCCGGGACGCACGCCGCCGTAGGTGGTCACCTCGGGGAACGCCGCGCACACCGCGCGATGCACCGCGACCGCGTTCGACACCAGGCCGCTCTCGACGTCGGACCCCGTAGCGCACGCGGCGTTCGACAGTCCGCTGGTCGCAGGCTCAGAGGACTCCGTGGCCTCCGACTTCGGCTCCGGCTCGGGCTTCGGCTTCTTGTCGGCCAGGTATTCGGTGTGTACCCAGCGCGACTTCTCGTCGACGACGACCTCGGACCACTCACCCTTGGTCTCGCCGCTGACGGCGATCTTGTCGGCCCAGTCGAGCACGTCGAGCAGGGGTGCCTTGTCCGAGGGCTCGGCCCGGACGTTGAGCGGCGCCGTGGCGAACTTGTGGTCCACGACCTCCGGCGGCTTCTCCTCCAGGCGCACTCGGGTCGCGGAGCGCGAGAGCGGCTCCATCCGCACCGGCACGGGGGTCGAGCGGACCTTGACCGCGTCGGCCATGGACATCGCCGCGACGGGCGGCTCCTCCGGCAGGACGGCTGCGGCGGCAGGGGTTGCCACGGCCAGTACCGCGGCGGCCGGGAGGCCGTAGCGGACCAGCCCGCGTCGACGCGAGCTGACTGCCTCGAGGACGTGCTTGTGGCGGGGGTTCGCCACGCAGATCACCACCCAAAAATCTCGACATCAAGAGAAGGCAAGATTCGAGTGAAACACGCCAGGGGCCGCAAAACGCAAATCAGCACCCCGGTTACGTGTTCAAGCCCACAGCGGACAGGTGAGCCCGATCACCCGCGAAGGGGACAGAAGGTCAGCCGCCGGACATCTCGGACGCGTCCTCGCGAAGCCCGCAGCCGGTGCCGTCGGTGTCGTCGAGCCACCCCTCGGGGAGTACGACGCGGCGCGGGCTCCCCTGGCGGCCTCGCGGCGTGCCGAGCTCGGCCACCGGGAACGGCTCGGCCGGGTCGAGCCGCTCCAGGAGCCGGTCGAGGTCGGCGAGCGTCCTGACGAGCCCGAGGGACCGCCGCAGCTCGCCACCGGCCTTGAAGCCCTTGAGGTACCACGAGATGTGCTTGCGGAACTCCTTGCAGCCCCGCTCCTCGCCCATGTGGAAGGTCGAGCAGCTCGGCGTGCCGGCGCATCATCTGCTTGACCTCGCCGAGGGTGGGCAGGGTCGCGACCTCCTCGCCCGCGAAGGCTGCGGCGAGGTCCCGGAACAGCCAGGGCCGGCCGAGGCAGCCGCGGCCGACCACCACTCCGGCGGCGCCGGTCTGCTGCACCATCCGGATCGCGTCGCCGGCCTCCCAGATGTCACCGTTGCCGAGCACCGGGATGTCGACGTGCTCCACGAGCCGGGCGATCGCGTCCCAGTCGGCCTCACCGGAGTAGGCCTGGCTGACCGTGCGTCCGTGGAGGGCGATCGCCGCGACACCGGTCTCCTGAGCGATCCGTCCCGCGTCGAGATAGGTCAGGTGGTCCTCGTCGATCCCCTTGCGGGTCTTCATGGTGACGGGCACGCCGTACGGCTCGGCCGCCTTCACCGCGGCGGTGAGGATCTCGCTGAGCAGCGAGCGCTTCCACGGCAGCGCCCCTCCCCCGCCCTTGCGGGTGACCTTGGGCACCGGGCACCCGAAGTTCAGGTCGATGTGGTCGACGCCGTACTCCGCGCAGAGGATCTCCGCAGCCTTGCCGATGTAGACGGGGTCGGTCCCGTAGAGCTGGACCGACCGGACGTCCTCGAGCTCGTCGAAGACCAGCATGGCCAGCGTCGTGGCGTCCCGCTCGACGACACCGCGCGAGGTGATCATCTCGCAGACGTACAGCCCGGCACCCTGCTCACGACAGAGCCTCCGGTACGCCGCGTTCGTGATGCCGGCCATCGGCGCGAGCACCACGGGTGGGCCGATGCGCAGCGACCCCAGGGCAAGCTCCTGGGGTACGGCGGACACGGCGGACGACATGGTCGCTATTGTCCCCGCCCTGCCAGCGGCAGCCCAAATCGCCCGCCGTGCGCCCTGTACGCACCGCACTACGAGAACGGCGTGTGGCGCGCGACCTCAGGCAGCGAGTGGCTCGACGGATCGGGCCAGGCAGCGGAGGCCTCGAGAGGTCAGGGCTGGGCCTGGACCCTGCACGACCTGAGCGTGCTGCCGCGCGGCGAGCACGAGGCCATCGCGTCGTACCGGATCGTGCACACCTGGGGCGAGACGGACCGGCGCCCCGCGCAGGCGGTCTTCCTGGAGACCTGGCGCCGCGGGAGCGACGGCTGCTGGCGACTGGCGCGCCACACGGCGGAGAAGGTCTAGCCCTTCTGGCTGTCCTTCTTCTTGTCCTTGGAGCTCTTCGCCGACTTCTTCGGTGTGGGCTTCGGGGTGGCGATCTCGCCGGTCCACGTGATCGGGTCGAACTCCTGGTTGGGCCGGAAGCTCACCGCCTTCATGGTCCCCTTGTCCGGCGCGAGGAACACCAGGCAGGTCGAGAACGTGTCCTCCGGCGCGAGCTTCTTCGGCAGCGGCTCCGACGGGCAGCGGCGGAACGTCGTCGTGAAGCTCGCCGGCGGCAGCAGGGTGTTCTTGGCGTCCACGCCCCACAGCGGCACGGGGCTTCCCCCGACCGTGCCCTCGCCGACGTTCTTCACCGACACGTCGACGTAGTACGGCGTCGAGCTCCTGGTGTAGTCGTCGAGGATGAACCCGGAGAAGTCCTTGACCGTCCCCTCGACCGCCTTCTCGACCGTGAGCTCGAGGACCGTGCCACTCTTCTGGTCCGGCTCGTAGATCACCGTCGCGGCGTCACCGAACGACAGGTCCGCGCCCACCTCGGTGAGCTCGACGGTCTTCGGGACGTTCACCGTCGAGGACGGTGACGGCGAGGTGGTCACCGTGGGCTTCTCCGAGGTCTCCTCCGCGGAGCCGCCGCAGGAGGCGAGCACGAGCGCGGCGGCCACGGTGAGGGCCGCCGCGCGAGCAAGGTTGGTTCTCGAGCGAGTCACCCGCACATGGTGACATGCGGGCGGTCGAGACCACCGAGGAGTCGGTCCGGTCAGCAGCCGAGCAGGCGTTCGGCGAAGTACCCCTTGACCTGGTCGAGCCCGATCCGCTCCTGCTTCATGGTGTCGCGCTCGCGGATCGTCACCGCGTTGTCCTCGAGGCTGTCGAAGTCGACCGTGACGCAGTACGGCGTGCCGATCTCGTCCTGGCGACGGTAGCGGCGACCGATCGCGCCGGAGTCGTCGAAGTCGACGTTCCACACGCCGCGCAGCTCGGCGGCGAGGTCCTTGGCCTTCGGAGACAGGTCGGCGTTGCGCGAGAGCGGCAGGACCGCGATCTTGACCGGGGCGAGCCGTGGGTCGAGGCGCAGCACGGTGCGCTTGTCGACGCCGCCCTTGGTGTTGGGGGCCTCGTCCTCGGTGTAGGCGTCGATGAGGAACGCCATGAAGGAGCGGGTCAGGCCGGCCGCCGGCTCGATGACGTAGGGGACGTACCGCTCGCCGGTCGCCTGGTCGTAGTACGACAGGTCCTGGCCGGAGTACTCGCTGTGCTGGCTGAGGTCGAAGTCCGTGCGGTTCGCGATGCCCTCGAGCTCCTCGAAGTCACGGCCGCTGAAGCCGAAGCGGTACTCGATGTCGACGGTCCGCTTCGAGTAGTGCGACAGCTTCTCCATCGGGTGCTCGTAGAGCCGGAGGTTGTCGGGGTCGATGCCGAGGTCGACGTACCACCGCAGGCGCGTGTCGATCCAGCGCTGGTGCCACTCCTCGTCGGTGCCCGGCTCGACGAAGAACTCCATCTCCATCTGCTCGAACTCGCGCGTGCGGAAGATGAAGTTGCCCGGCGTGATCTCGTTGCGGAAGCTCTTGCCGGTCTGGGCGATGCCGAACGGCGGCTTCTTGCGCGAGGCGTTCATGACGTTGACGAAGTTGAGGAAGATGCCCTGTGCGGTCTCCGGGCGCAGGTAGTGCAGCCCCGACTCGTCCTCGATCACGCCGAGGTAGGTCTTCAGCATCATGTTGAAGTTGCGCGGCTCGGTCCACGACCCGCGGGTGCCGCAGTTGGGGCAGGCGAGCTCCTCGAGCCGCACCGAGTCCGGGTCGTCGATGTCCTTCTTCGCAGCGTGCGCCTCCTGCATGTGATCGGCGCGGAACCGCTTGTGGCAGCTGAGGCACTCCGTGAGCGGGTCGGTGAACGTCGACAGGTGGCCGGAGGCCTCCCAGGTCCTGGTCGGCAGGATCACCGAGGAGTCGAGACCGACGACGTCCTCACGCGAGGTCACCATCGACTTCCACCACTGGCGCTTGATGTTCTCCTTCAGCTCGACGCCCAGCGGCCCGTAGTCCCACGCGGAGCGGGTGCCGCCGTAGATCTCCCCGCTCGGGAAGACGTAGCCCCGGCGCTTGCACAGGGAGACGACCTGGTCGAGGGCGGAGGTCCGGCTGGCGGCCTTGCTCATGGAAATCTGCTCCGTAAGGGTCGGGGCGCCGGCTGGCTGACGGCGAAGTCTCAGCCTATCGAGCGAGGTCAGCCCACCCCACGCGGCCTCGCCTCGTTGAGCCCGGCGGTCCCGTCCTCCCCCAGCACCTCGTACGCCGAGGGCTCGTCGATCGCCCGTGACAGCAGGGGTACGGCGCCGAGCTTCACGTCATAGGCCGACAGGGCACGGCGGTAGCTCCCGACGTCGGTCCATCGGGTCTCGAGCACCCACAAGGCCGGGTCGTCGACGTTCCGGCCGACCGCCCCTCCGACGTACCCGGGCCTGGCCGCGAGCAGCGTGTGGGCGTTCACGAGGTCCTCGATGAAAGACGTCGCGTCGCCCTCGACCCGGAACCTGTTGACCACCAGCATGAGCCCGACCCTACCTCTCGCGCAGCCGAGATTTGACAACGGTTCTCATTTGTTTTGAGAATGATTCTCATGAAGATCACGCCGCCCCGTCTGCGCCGGGTGGCAGCGGTAGCCCTCTCCACCCCACTCCTCCTCGCCGGCTGCGGTGGACCGCTCAGCAGCGACTCGGGCGGGGCCCTCAAGCTGGCCGCCTCGTTCTACCCGCTCGCCTACGTCTCGGCGCGAGTGGCCGGCGAGCACGCGGACGTGGTCACGCTGACCTCGCCCGGCGTCGAGCCGCACGACCTCGAGCTCAACGTCCGCCAGACCGCCGAGGTGGTGGACGCCGACCTGGTGGTCTACGAGAAGGGGCTCCAGCCGGCCGTCGACGAGGCGGTCGCGCAGAACGGAGCCGACCAGGTGGTCGAGGTGACCGGCTCAGTCCCCCTGGAGGAGGCGGCACCCGAAGATCACGAGGACGAGTCCGCCGAGGAGCACGCCGACCACAGTGGCGAGGCGCACGACCTCCACTTCTGGCTCGACCCCGACCGGATGACCCGGCTGGCCTCCGCCGTGCGCGACAAGCTCTCCGCGGTGGACCCGAAGCACGCCGCCGACTACCGGGCGAACTTCGACGCCTTCCGCGCCGACATGAAGCAGCTCGACGCGGACTACCGGGCCGGCCTGGCCGACTGCCGGGCCGACACGGTGGTCGTGAGCCACGACGCCTTCGGCTACCTGGAGAAGTACGGGCTCCACTTCGAGTCCATCGCCGGCCTCTCCCCGGACGCCGAGCCGTCGGCGGCTCACCTGAGCCGGCTGGGCGACCTGATCCGGGGCGAGGGCATCACGACGGTGTTCACCGAGACGCTGGCCAGTCCCGCCCTGGCGGACACGCTCGCACGGGACCTGGACCTCGAGACCGCCGTGCTTGACCCGATCGAAGGACTGAGCGACGCAACTGCCGGAGAGGACTACGTTTCCCTCATGCGCAGCAACCTCGAGAAGCTGAGGAGCGCGAACCGATGCCGATGAACGACTCACCCGTGATCGCCGAGATCCGCGACGGCTGCGTCACCCTCGGCGGCCGGCCGATCCTGCGCGGGATCGACCTGATCGTCCGCAAGGGCGAGGTGGTCGCGCTCCTCGGCGCCAACGGCTCGGGGAAGTCGACCCTGGTGCGGTCGCTCATGGGCCTCGTGCCGGTCACGCGGGGCGAGGTCTCGCTCTTCGGCACCCCGCTGTCCCGGTTCCGCGACTGGCGGCGGATCGGCTTCGTTCCCCAGCGGGTCAGCGCCACCTCCGGCGTACCCGCCTCGGTCTGGGAGGTCGTCTCGGCAGGTCGCCTCTCACGGCGTCCGTTCCTGTGGCCCCTGCGGAAGGACCGACAGGACGGCCATCAGCAACGCGATCGCGGCCGTAGGGCTGACCGACCGCGCCCACGACGGCTGCTCGACACTCTCCGGCGGTCAGCAGCAGCGCGCCCTGATCGCGCCGAGCGCTGGCCGGGGAGCCGGACCTGTTCGTGCTCGACGAGCCCACGGCAGGCGTCGACCTCCAGAGCCAGCAGGCGTTCGCCGACGCGCTCGCAGCCCTCGTCGCGCGAGGCGCCACGATCATCCTGGTCGCCCACGAGCTCGGCCCGATGGCGGAGCTGGTCGACCGGTCGGTGGTCATGCGGGACGGCCGGGTGGCCTACGACGGCCCCCCGATCGCCTCGGCACAGGTGGTCGACGAGCACGGCTGGGTCGACCACGGCCACCACCATCCGGACATGCGCGCCGGCCACACCGACCACACGCCGACGGTCACCTCGCCGATCGACGCACCCTCCACCAGGGAGCACCGGCCATGACTCTCCTCGACTACCCCTTCATCGTCCGCGCGCTGCTCGCCGCCCTGTTCACGGGGCTCGCCGCGCCCGCGGTCGGGACCTACCTGGTCCAGCGCCGGCTCGCCCTCATGGGCGACGGGATCGGCCACATCGCGGTGACCGGCGTGGCCCTGGGCCTCCTGACCGGGACCTCCCCCACCCTCACTGCGGTGATCGTCGCCGCGCTCGGCGCTGTCCTCATCGAGGTGATCCGCGAGCAGGGCCGCGCCAACGGCGACGTGGCGCTGGCACTGCTGTTCTACGGCGGCATCGCCGGCGGAGTGATGCTGATCGGCCTCGCCGGCCAGAGCGCGAGCACGCTCAACTCCTACCTCTTCGGGTCGATCCTCTCCGTCTCCCCCAGCGACGTGTGGGTCACGGCCGCGCTGGCCGCGGTGGTCGTGCTGATCGCGGTCGGCCTCTCGCCGCAGCTCTTCGCGGTCGCGCAGGACCAGGAGTTCGCCAAGGTCGCCGGGCTGAACGTGCGCTTCTACAACCTGCTCGTCGCCGTGATGGCCGCCGTCACCGTCACAGTCGCGATGCGCACGGTGGGACTCCTGCTGGTCAGCGCACTCATGGTCGTCCCCGTCGCGACCTCGCAGCAGCTGACCCGAGGGTTCCGGACGACGCTCCTCGCCGCGATGGGGCTCGGCACCGTCGCCTCCCTCGCCGGCGTGGCCGTCTCCGCGTACGTCGAGGTCGCTCCCGGCGCGACGATCGTGCTGATCACGCTGGCCGGGTTCATGCTTGCCTGGCCGATGGGCGTGCAGCTGCGCCGCCGTCAGCGGATGAAGGAGCCGTTCGTGACCAGCCTCGTGGACGCCCAGGACGGCCGGCACACCGTCGTACCCGAGGAGCACGAGCACGAGCACGGCGACGCCTGTGGGCACTTGGCCGTGCCGCACGGTGACCACGTCGACTACGTCCACGACGGGCACCGGCACGCGCCGCACGGGAGCCACTATGACGAGCACTAGCGACCAGGCGCCGCTGGCCGGCGGCCGTCCCACACGCCAGCGGCGGGCCGTAGCGGGGGCGCTCCAGTCCTGCGACGAGTTCCGCAGCGCGCAGGAGATCCACGACCACCTACGCCGCAGCGGCGAGAACGTCGGCCTCTCGACGGTCTACCGCACGCTCCAGGCGCTCGCGGACAGCGGCGACGTCGACGTGCTGCGCACCGAGGACGGCGAGGCGCTCTACCGCCGGTGCAGTGCCACCCACCACCATCACCTGGTGTGCCGCACCTGTGGACGCACCGTCGAGGTCGAGGGCCCGACGGTCGAGCGGTGGTCGTCCGCCGTCGCCAAGGAGCACGGCTTCACCGACGTCAGCCACACGCTGGAGATCTTCGGCACCTGCCCCTCGTGCGACTGACCTGACAAACTCGGCGAACCGCGTCAACCTTCCGGGTCCTGGCGCGTAGTACAGGGCATGAGGCAGCCGACGACGGAGGCGAGGGTGACGCGGACCGTGCACGCCGACGACCACTTCGCTGCCCTCTTCCACACCCATGCCGCCCGGCTCGTGCGGCTCGCGGCACTGCTCGGTGACCCCGATCCCGAGGACGTCGTCCAAGAGGCGTTCTGCAAGGTGTACGGCGCCCGCGCCCGCGTCCGCGACGGGGCCGACGGCAACGTGGTGGGGTACCTGCACACCGCCGTCGTCAACCTCGTGCGCGACCGCCACCGCCGCCGCGAGACCGCCCGGGACAAGCAGCACCTCGTCCTGGTGGACACGGTCGCGCCGGTCGGCGAGCCCGAGAGCCGCCGGGCCGTGATGGCAGCGCTCTCCGGGCTGCCGCAGCGCAAGCGCGAGGCGCTCGTCCTTCGCTACTGGCTCGACCTGCCGCTCGCCGAGATCGCGGAGACCATGGGCGTGCGCACCGGGACGGTGAAGGCGCTGATCTCGCGCGGTCTCGACACGCTCGCGAAGGACCTGGAGGCGGACCGATGAGGATCGACGAGAGGCTGTCCCAGGCGCTGCGCGAGGAGGCGGAGTCTCGCGACGTCGACGTGCCACGGCTCTGGGCAGAGACCCAGGACCGGCTCGACGAGCAGCCGCGCCACCCCCGGCGGTTCCCGGCGCTCACAGCCGCCGCTGCGGCTGTGGCCGTCGTGGCAGGAGTCGCGGGCCTGACCCAGGTCGACTGGTCCGGCGACGCGGGGCCGGCCGATCCCGCCCGGAGTGCCGTGGACGACGAGTTCACCTGTGCCGCCCAAGCGACCTACGACTGGACCGACCCAGGGGTGCGCTACGGGACGACTACTACATCCCCTCGCTCCACGGCGGCGCCTTGCAGCAGGCGCAGGACTACGGCGCGTCACGCTACGAGTTCGAGAAGCACGGCGACCGGGCGTTCCTGCGCTTCGGCAACGCGGATGGCACGCTGGGCCTGGTGACCGAGTTCCACCGCGAGGCGGGCGAGTGGGAGCCGTTCCGCACGGAGACCTGCAGCGCTGGGCCGGGCAACATCACGGTGCCCACGCGGGGCGAGTGGCTCCTCGAGAACCATGGTGGGGAGCCCTACGACGCGTCGGAGCTTGCGGGCAGCCCGGACCGCAAGTCCCTCCTGGTCGACGACCGGAGCTACTACGACGGTGTCGGCCTGGTCCGTCACCGCAGCCTGTACGCGCACCAGTGCGGCAAGCACATGTGCCTGACCAGCGGCAACCCGAACGGATCCAGTGGCATGAGGCTCCCGAGCGGCGTGCCGCCTCGCGACGTCACCTCGCTCTTCCTGCCCGCGGACGAGCTGGTCGGCCGGACCCACCCCTACGGCCTCTGGGCGTTGTACGACGTCGAGGGCGAGGTCAGCGGGGTGACCGCCTACCTGCGCCACGGGGCGCCGGTGCACGCCCAGGAGTTCTACAGAGACCCCTGGCCGGGGCAGCTCTACGTCCTGCTCGCACCTTTCGACGAGGTCGTGAAGATCACCGTGCGTCCGCGGTCGGACAGCAGCAATCCGGACGCTCGCGCCCAGAGCTTCACGCCCGAGCAGCTCCTCTGACCCCTGTCGGGTCAGGGCGTGGGCTCGGCTCCGCCGTACCGCCGGTCGCGGCGGGCGTAGGTGTCGATCGCCTGCCACAGATGCCGCCGATCCACGTCGGGCCAGAGCACGTCGCTGAACACGAACTCCGAGTACGCGGCCTGCCACAGCATGAAGTTCGACAGGCGCTGCTCCCCCGACGTACGCCACACCAGGTCTGCATCGGGCAGCTCGGGGACGTAGAGGTGGCGGGCGAAGACCTTCTCGTCGACCTTCTCGGGGTCCAGCCGCCCCGAGGCGACCTCGCGAGCGATGGACCGGGCGGCGTCGGCCACCTCGGCGCGTCCTCCGTAGTTGACGCACATCGTCAAGGTGAGCACGTCGTTGTCGCGGGTCAGCTCCTCCGCGGTCTGAAGCTCCTTGATCACCGACCGCCACAGCCGTGGGGTCCGGCCCGCCCACCTGACGCGGACTCCGAGCTCGTGCATCTCGTCGCGCCTGCGCCGGATGACGTCGCGGTTGAAGCCCATGAGGAAGCGCACCTCGTCAGCCGAGCGCTTCCAGTTCTCGGTCGAGAAGGCGTACGCCGAGACGGCCTTCACGCCGATCTCGATGGCCCCCTCCACCACGTCGAACAGCGAGTGCTCGCCCTGCTCGTGGCCCGCGGTCCGGGGCAACCCCCGTTCCTGGGCCCAGCGTCCGTTGCCGTCCATCACGATCGCGACGTGGTGCGGGACGAGCTCGGAGGGTACGGCAGGTGGGCGGGCGCCGCTGGGATGGGGAGTCGGCGGACGCACCTCGGACCGCGCGACGGCGGTCCTGCTCCTTCTCGCCACTTCCCACCTCTTCCCGGCGTCTGGTCGTATGATCGCGACCAACCTAAGCCTCCCGGGCAGAGCCTGGGGTCGACACCCCCGAAAGGCCCGACATGGACCGCGCCACGGAGCAGATCGAGCAGCAGCTGACGATGCTGCTCCGCCGCGTTCAGCGGATCCACATCTCCACCTCGTCCGGCGAGATGGACCTCGACCGCTCCGCGTACGGCATCCTGTGCCGCCTCGCCGACGAGGGTCCCCAGCGGCTCGGCCTGCTCGCCTCGGCCTTCGGGCTCGACCCCTCGACGATCACGCGGCAGGTCCAGGCGCTCGAGAAGGCGGAGCTGGTGGAGCGCCGCCCTGACGAGGAGGACCGCCGCGCCTCCATCGTCGACCTGACCAGCGAGGGACGCGTCGTGCTCGAGCACACCCGCGCCTACCGGAGGCAGCGGTTCGAGGAGGTCTTCACCGAGTGGTCGGTGGAGGAGCGCGAGGAGCTTGGCCGGCTGCTGACGAAGACCAACGACTCCATCGCCTCCATGGTCGAGAGGGAGCGGATCGAGGCGGCGGAGTGAGCGCTCAGCGCTCGACGTGGCTCAGTGACTTCAGGCCCCGCTCGAGGTGCCAGGCGAGGTAGGCCGACACCAGCCCTGTCGCCTCCTTGCGGTGCCGCGGCTCGCTGGCCTCGACGACCTCCCAGTCGCCGGAGAGCAGCGCGCCGAGCAGCCTGACGGTCTCGGGGGCGGGGCTCGCCGACCCGGGCACGCGGCAGGTGCTGCAGAGCATGCCTCCGGCCGCCGGGCTGAAGGCACGGTGCGGTCCCTCGAGGCCGCATCTGGCGCACCCGTCGAAGGACGGCGCATAACCCGCGACCGACAGCGAGCGGAGCAGGAACGAGTCGAGTACGGCGGAGGGGGACCGCTCCCCCGACGCCATCGTGCGCAGCGCCCCGACGAGTAGCAGGAACTGCTGGAGCGCGGGCTCCTTGTCCTCCACCACCAGGCGCTCCGCGGTCTCGAGCATGACCGTGCCGGCGGTGTAGCGCTCGTAGTCCGAGCCGAGCTTCGAGCCGTACGGCGCGAGCGTCTCCGCCTGGGTGATCACGTCCAGGGTCCTGCCCTCGGCGAGCTGGAGGTCCACGTAGGTGAACGGCTCGAGCCTCGACCCGAAGCGTGACGTCGTCCGGCGTACTCCTCTGGCGACAGCACGCACGCGCCCGGTGTCACGCGTCAGCAGCGTGATGATCCGGTCTGCCTCGCCCAGCTTCTGGGTGCGCAGCACCACGGCTTCGTCACGGTAGAGACCCACGCGACCATTGTCCCTCAGGTAGGCCGAACGCGAGCGCGAAGCGGCTTGCCGTCGCCGAGGCACTCACCCACGAAGGCGACCGCCTCGCGGTTGAGCCGGTCCGGGTGGAAGCGCCACTCGAGGATGCTGCGAGCCTCGACGAACCTAGCGTTCGGCATCTCCCCGGCAAGCAGTGTCGCGTCGGCCCACGGGTGGATCGGGTCACGGCGGTGGCCGACCACCAGGGCGGGGACCTCGATCATCCGTCGCAGCCGGCTCGACGGGGCGACCCGGCCGAAGAAGATGCCGTGGATGGCCGCGGCCATCGGAGCGGGCCGCTGGTTGAGCGTGTCCAGGACGACCCCGGCCCAGAACGGCACCAGCCCGCGCGGCACCAGCCTTGTGACGGTCCGCGTCGCCGTGACGCTCATCGGGAGGAACCGGGCGACGAACATCAGCGGCGCGAAGGCAAGGATCCCTGCCTCCACCGCGTTGTCGAGGACCGGCATCTCGAGGATCAGGCCGGCGACCCGTTCGGGAGCAATGTCGGCGACCTCGAGCGAGACGTTCGCCCCCAGCGACGTGCCGCCGATCACCGCCTCCTCGGCCCCGAGGTGGTCGAGGAGCGCGACGACCTGCTCCCCGAAGGCCGTCATGGAGTACTGCATCGGGTCTGTCGGGCGGTCCGAGCGGCCGTGCCCGAGGAGGTCCACGGTCACCACGTGGTAGCCCGCGGAGGCGATCTCCCGCGCGAGCGGCTGGTGCATGCGTCGCGGCATCAGCTGACCGTGGACGAGCACCACCCAGCTGTCCCCGCCGCCGTACTCGGTGTACTCCACCCTGTCGTCGTCGATGAAGAACTGCCCGATCCGCTCGGAGACCAACGTCGCCATCACGGCATCCTTCCGCAGAGGGAGTCTGGAGCTTCGAGGGTAGCGAGGGCCTCCGGGGTGTCCATCCCGCGCACCCTGGCTCGGACAAAGTCCGCGGTATGCCCCAAGATAGGTGTGTGCACCGGGGAGGGAGCCCTGTTCAGGCGTGCGCGAGGGAGGGGGCATGAGCCGTCGCGTCCCTGTGGCGACCCTTCCGACGGCCGAGATCGAGCCGCCGGAGCCCGACAGCGCCGACCCGGTCGACCGCGCTGTGGCACAGGCGCCGGTCGCCGCTGCACTTGCCGGTCTGGTCGGTGTCTACGTCCTCGCCGTCACCTCGCTCCTCTTCGCCCCGGAGGGCTCGGACGTCGCCGTCTGGTGGCCGGCCGCCGGGTTCGCCGTGGCCATGCTGGTCCTGGCCCCTCGGCGATGGCAGTGGCTGCTGGGACTCAGCACTGGTGTCGCCCTCGCAACTGGACTAGCCAGCTTCACCGCGGAGCGCGACCTGGTGCCGGCGGCCGGCCTCGGGATCTCGAACGGCGCCGGGGCGTACGTCGGGGCGTGGCTGCTGACCCGCGGACATGACGGCCGTCCGTCCTTGCGCACGATGGACGACCTGTGGCGGTTCCTCTCCGCGGCGCTCGCCGGCAGCCTCGTCGCCGCGGTCGGCACCGGCCTGACCGTGGCCTACGGACTCGACGCCCCCCTTGTCCGGTCGGCAGTGGCCGTCATGGCAGCACAAGCGGCGGCGATCCTCGTCATCACACCACTGGCCATGCGGGTCGGCCCGCCCTGGAGCACGGTGCGGGGTGCGGAGGTCGTCGCGCAGTGGGTGCTGCTGCTCGGCTCGGTCGGGTACATCTTCAGCCCTGACCAGGTGCTGAGCCTGTCCTTCCTCCCGCTACCCCTCGTCGCCTGGGCGGCTCTGCGCTTCGGGCTTCGCATGGTGACCTACCAGCTGATCTCGGTCGGTGTGCTCGTGACGGCGCTGACGGCCGCGGGCGGCGGACCCTTCGCGGCGGGCGCTCGGGCGGGCATCACGACCGAGCTGTCCGCCGCCTCCCTGGGGCAGGCGTTCGTGATCGTGACCGCGCTGATCGCGCTGCCTCTGGCCGTCGCCGTCGACCAGCGCCGGACCGCACTGACCCGGCTGACCCAGAACGAGGAGCTGTTCCACAAGAGCTTCAGCGAGTCGTTCGTCGGCATGCTCCTGCTCTACCTCGGCTCCGACGGCCTGCGGATCCGCGAGCTCAACCAGACCGCGGCCGACATGCTCGGTGGCACGGTCGAGGCCTTCGAGGGCCAGCTGCTCCAGCCGCTGTTCGACACCAGGACCTCGTTCAAGGAGGTCGCCGACCGCATGGTCGACGGCGACCTCCCCGGCTGGCGGGAGGAGCTCTGGGTGAACTCGGAGCCCGCCCGCCGGGTCGGCCTCGCGCTGTCCCCGATGTCCACCAGCGCCGAGGAGCCGATGTTCAGCGCGCAGCTCATGGACGTCACCGACGTCTACGTCGCCACGACCCGGCTCGAGACCGAGAAGGACTTCACGGAGGCCGTCCTCAGCACGACCGCGTGCCCGATCGTCGTCGTCGACCTCGAAGGCCGCATCACCGGGCTGAACGAGGCCGGCCAGAAGGCGAGCGGGCGCACCGAGGAGGACCTCCTCGACCAGCCGATCTGGGGGACGCTCGCACCCGACGCGGACAAGCGGCAGCTGGGCGACCTGATCGACCGAACCCGGCCCAACCGGAAGACGCCCACCTTCGAGGGCGACCTCCTCACCGCCGACGGAGGACGCCGCCGGATCGTCTGGTCGAGCGCCCCGCTGACCAACGACACCGGCCGCCGGACGCATGTGGTCCTCACCGGAATCGACGTCACGGACGAGCGCAACGTCCGCAGCATGACCAACCACCTCCTCGACGCAGCGACGTCGACCGCCTTCATCGGCGTGGACCTGCTCGGCACGATCACGGTCTTCAACTCCGGCGCGCAGGAGCTGCTCGGCTACAGCGCCGACGAGGTGACCGGGAGGCTCCGGCTGGAGGCCCTTCACGACCCGGACGAGATCGCGCTGGTCGCCGTCGAGCAGCAGACACAGGCAGGCTTCCCGACGCTCATCGCAGGCACGGGCTCCGGTCCGCAGACCCGGGACTGGACCTATGTGCGCGCGGACGGCAGCCGCGTCGCCTGCGCGGTGACGATGAGTGCGGTGCGCGACGCCTTCGGGTCGCACATCGGCTACCTCGCCGTCGCCCACGACGTGACCGAGACCCGCCGGAGCCAGCGGATCCTGGTCGAGACGCTCGAGAGGGAGCGAGAGGCCGCCGAGCAGGTCAAGAACGAGTTCGTCTCGACGGTCAGCCACGAGCTGCGCACACCGCTCACGAGCATCGTGGGGTACACCGAGATGCTGAAGGACGGCGCGGCCGGACCGGTGTCCGCGTCGCAGGCGAACCTGCTCGAGGCGGTCCGTCGCAACGGTGAGCGTCTGATCGAGGTGACCGAGGACCTCCTGACGCTGTCACAGATGGACGCCGGGGCCTTCACGATGGACAAGACCGCGGTCGACCTGAGGGACGTCTTCGAGAAGGCGCACGAGAAGCTCGAGCCGCTGCTGGTCGGACGCGACCTCGACGTGGGCTACGACATCGTCGACCACCCCGTCGTGGTATTCGGGGACCCCGCGCAGCTCGAGCGCGTCGTCGTGAGCCTGCTGACCAACGCGGTGAAGTTCACCGAGGACGGCGGGCATGTGCGCTGGACGCTCAGCGCGGCCGACACCGTTGCCGAGATCCACGTGAGGGACACGGGAATCGGCATCCCCGAAGCCGAGCGGCCCCAGCTGTTCAACCGGTTCTTCCGGTCGAGCACCGCCCGCGAGCGCGCGATCCAGGGCACCGGGCTGGGCCTCGCGATCGCCCAGTCGATCGTGCAGGACCACGACGGCGACATCTGGGTGGACTCGCGCGAACGGGTCGGCACCGACGTCCGCGTCACTCTCCCGCTGATGTCCGCCCGGCACCGGCTCGGGTCGGGTTTCTGACCTGGGAGTGCGGTTCCGGATGCGGCTGCGCCGATCGAGTGCCATGCTCTGCGGCGTGAGTCTTCTCTCGACGCTCGAGACCTACTACGACGCCGCACCGCGGACCATGGCCACCACCGAGGAGCTAGGCCCCTTCACCCTCTTCCTGCGCGCCGGAAAGGAGGGGTGGCCGTACTACGCAAGGCCGACGCTGGGTTACGACGGACCCGTCACAGCGGCCCAGGTCGAGGCGGTTCGGAAGCGACAGCGTGAGCTCGAGGTCCCGGAGAGCTTCGAGTGGGTGCACGAGACCACGCCGGCCTTGCTGGCGGCGGCACGCGAGGCCGGCCTGAACGTCGGCGAGTGCCCGCTTCTGGTCCTTCCCGGTGGGGCGGCGCCGGTCATCCCGCCAGTGCCTGACGGCAACTCGGTCGAGATGCTCAGCCCGGAATCCCCTGACATCTCGGCGGTCGTCGCCGCGGTCGGTGCCGGGTTCGCGGAGTGCGACGAGCCGGCTGAACGCGAGCCCGGTCGCCTCCCCGAGCTGATCCGCTCCGGCCTCCTCGCGATGGCCGGGGCGTACGACGGCAAGGGGCCGGTCGGCGGGGGATCCCACTCCCCTCGCGGGGCGACCACCGAGCTGACCGGGATCGCCGTGCTGCCGAGGGCTCGACGTCAAGGGATCGGGGCTGCGATCACGGCCGCACTCGTGGCAGATGCGCGCGCCCGAGGGATCGCGACGGTCTTCTTGTCGGCTCAGGACGACTCCGTGGCCCGTGTCTACGAGCGGATCGGTTTCCAGCGGGTCGGCACCGCCTGCATCGCGGAGCCGTCGGACACCTGATCTCGAGGGGACTCCTGGACCAGCCCGGTCCGGCCAGGGCACCTCCTGCGTCGAAGGTGAGGTATGTCGGGCCCGGGTGAGGCACGATGGAGTCGTGGCTACCGAGCCGACCTATCCCCTGGTTCCCAAGTCGAACCGGTTGCTACGTCCTGGACAGTTCTGGGCCATCCCGCTCTCCGATGGGCGGTTTGCCGCCGGCCGCGTCATGGCGGTGCCGGCGTTCGGCCCGGGAGACCACACGGGCGTGGTCGTCGGACTGGTGGACTGGGTGGGTGACGCGCCACCCACCTCGGAGGACCTCGCGGGTCGGCCGCTGCTCGTCCAGGCGAAGGCCCGCTTCGAGGCGATCTCGATGACCGGCGGCGCCGTACTCGGCCTGCGACCTCTGGAGCTCGACGGTCTCGTGGCTCTCGACCCGCACATGTTCACCGCGGGCGCCGCGCACAGGGTGTGGGCAGGCCGCACGATCGCGGCCTACGCGGAGCGAGCCTTCGTCCAGGGGTGAGCGCCTACGCGAGGGAGCGCCGCTGCTACTGCAGGCCCTTCTTGGTCTGCCAGCGGTCGTAGGCCCGCAGGAACACCACCGGCACGGAGAGGAACAGCAGCGCCACGACCGCGTTGTAGGCAGCGGAGAGCCACATTCCCTCGCTGAACAGGCCATACGCCCAGATCGCGTTGAACAGCGCTGGGGGCAGCACAGCCACCGCGAGCGCCGTGGCGAAGAGGCCACAGGCCCAGTTCAGCGTCCTCGTGCCGGTGCTCGCCCCCATGCGGCCAGGGTATACGCGCACGGCCCGCCGCCTCAGCGTTCCATGGCAAGGCGGACGGTGAAGCCCTCGGCTGTCGGCAGGAGCTCGAGGTGGTCACACAGCCGGCGTGCGAGCCAGAGCCCGAAATGTCCCTCAGGCAGGGTCTGACCACCGCCGGGCAGGTAGCCGGCGAACGGGTCGTCGATGCCCGGCCCCCGGTCGGTGACCGTGCACGTGATCCGGGCCGCGGTCACCCACAGCTGCACGTCCACCGGCGGCGCCCCGTGACGGAGGCCGTTGGTGGCGATCTCGTTCACGGCCAGCACGAGGTCGTCGGCCATGTCGGTGGCAACCCCCGCGGTGCGCAGGGACTCACGGATCCAGCGGGTCAGCGCGCGGAGGTCGTGGAGGTCGGTCACGGTCATGGTGGGTGCGGCGGCGGGCAGCGGGTCGAGGCGGGTCTGCGCGCGGTGCAGGATCTCGGCCGGCTCGACGTACGCCGGACTCGTCCCCCGCACACCGGCTCGCCGGAGGTACGGATGCGTGGTCTCCCCGCCGGTGACCACAGGGGTCGGCAGGGTCGTCGTGTCGTAGCCGCACAGGCACCACACGGGGAACGGCGACAGGACGTGGTTGAGCAGCGCCTCGAAGCGGTTCCACTCGTCCCACAGGCCGCGGCTGGCACCGAAGTCGACCTCACCGACCATCCGGATCTGGTCGCTGCCCGCCTCGAGACGACTGCGCACGAAGTCACGGATGCTCGCGATGGCGGTGACCGGCTTCTGGAAGATCTCCTGCTGCGACAGGCAGATGATCCGCTCGTCGGCCCCGAGCGCCCGGGCCACGGCGATGTTGTTGCTCTCGGTGCACAGCAGGACGGCGTCGGCACCTGTCGCGAGGCCCTCCCGGAGGAACCGGGCAGCCTCGTCCACCAGCTCCTGCGTCGACCTGAAGAACAGCGCCTCGTGAACGAAGCGCGGTGCTGTCTCAGCCGACATCGCTGCACCTAGACCATCCAGACACAGTCATCCCCCTCCACCCCCGCGTTGGGTCTTTGGTCCGCCGCTTGTGTGGCTACGCGTCGGGGATCACCGTCCTCCTACCCAGGGCACGGGATCCCTACCCACGATCCGCGCACCTCGTCCCCCTCCGCGTCGCCCGCGTCATCCATGACACCGAAGGCGTGATCTGCCAGGGTTGGGCGGCAGCCGTGGTCGCCAGCGTCGTGCAGGGCAAGGGAGCCCTGGCCGCGAGGCTCGAGGAGGAGCACCCATGACGTTCCAGATGCCGGACCTGACCGTCGACGAAGTCCGTGAGGCGCAGCTCGAGAACCTGCGCAGCACCCTGACGGCGGCCTACGAGAAGGTCCCGCACTACCGCAAGGCGTTCGACACGGCCGGCGTGCATCCCGGGGACGTGAACGCGCCCGAGGATCTGGCCCGGTTCCCCTTCACCACCAAGGCAGACCTCCGCGACAACTACCCGTTCGGGATGTTCGCCGTCCCACGAGAGCAGGTGTCACGGATCCATGCGTCGTCCGGTACGACGGGCAAGCCGACCGTCGTGGGCTACACCCGGCAGGACCTGGACACCTGGGCCGACCTCATGGCGCGCTCGATCCACGCGGCGGGCGGGCGCCCCGGCGACGTGGTGCACGTGGCCTACGGCTACGGCCTCTTCACCGGTGGGCTCGGCGCGCACTACGGGGCCGAGCGACTCGGGTGCACGGTGGTTCCGGTGTCCGGCGGGATGACCGAGCGACAGGTGCAGCTGATCCTCGACTTCCGGCCCAGGGTCATCATGGTCACCCCGTCGTACTTCCTCGCGATCCTCGACGAGATGGCGCGGCAGGGCGTGGACCCTCGCAGCACCAACCTGGAGATCGGGATCTTCGGCGCCGAGCCGTGGACCAACGAGATGCGGCTGGAGGTCGAACGCCGCAGCGGCATCGACGCGGTCGACATCTACGGGCTCTCCGAGGTCATGGGACCCGGCGTCTCCCAGGAGTCGGTCTCGACCAAGGACGGTCTGCACGTCTGGGAGGACCACTTCTACCCGGAGATCATCGACCCGGTCACGCACGAGGTCCTGCCGGATGGCGAGGAGGGCGAGCTCGTCCTCACCAGCCTGACCAAGCAGGCGATGCCGGTCATCCGCTACCGCACCCGCGACCTGACCCGGCTGCTCCCGGGCACGGCCTTCCCGGCGTTCCGCCGCATGCAGAAGGTCACCGGCCGCACCGACGACATGATGATCATCCGCGGCGTCAACGTCTTTCCGACGCAGATCGAGGAGCAGATCCTCAAGGTCGAGGGGCTCAGCCCGCACTACCTGTGCGTCCTCACCCGGCCGGGCAACCTCGACGTCCTGACGGTGCAGGTCGAGGCGCACGACGGCACCGCCGCCGATCGGAGGCCGGCGCTGGCCGCCGAGCTCGCCCATCACGTCCACGGCAGCATCGGCGTGACCGTGCAGGTCGACGTGGTCGACCCGGGCGCCCTCGAGCGGTCTCTGGGGAAGGCGAAGCGGATCTCCGACCGCCGTTGAGGCGAGGGGCGCTCACGCGCTGCACCGAGCCGCACCCGGCCAGGAAGAAAACGGGTCGCCGAGCCTGACCCTGCGCGACTACGTTTCCCCGGTGCAGATCCGCGAGTACGTCGACGACGACTGGACCTCGGTGTGGCCGATCTTCCTCGAGGTCGTCACGGAGGGCGAGACCTACGTTTACGACCCCGAGTGGACCTCCGAGGTGGCCCGGCAGGTCTGGGTCGAGTCCCCGCCCGGCCGCACGGTGGTTGCCGTCGACGGTGAACGGCTCCTCGGTACGGCGAAGATGGGACCCAACCGGCCGGGCCCGGGCTCCCACGTCTCGACCGCAAGCTTCATGGTCGCCGGTGACGCCCGAGGGCAGGGGGTCGGTCGCGCGCTCGGTGAGCACGCCCTCGACTGGGCCCGCGGGCAGGGCTACGCCGCGATGCAGTTCAACGCGGTCGTGGAGTGCAACGACGTCGCCGTCGGCCTCTGGAGGTCACTCGGCTTCGAGGTCATCGGCACCGTGCCGGAGGCCTTCGAGCACCCGAGGATGGGCCGGGTAGGGCTCCACGTCATGCATCAGCGGCTCTGAAGGGTCCGGTGGCGGGTCAGCCGAGAGACTCGTAGATCCGCACCGTCTCACGGGCCACGGCCTCCCACGCGAACTCGTCGACGGCTCGCACTCTCCCTGCCCGGCCGAAGCGTTCCGCCGTCTCGCGGTCGGCCGCCAGTCTGTTGACGGCCTCCGCCAGCCCCTTCTCGAAGGCACCGGGGTCGCGCTCGTCGTAGTCCACGAGCAGGCCGGTCTCACCGTGAGCCACGACCTCCGGGATGCCGCCCACCCGGCTCGCCACCACGGCCGTCTCACAGGCCATCGCCTCGAGGTTCACGATCCCGAGCGGCTCGTAGACCGAGGGGCACAGGAAGGCGAGCGCGTGGGTCAGGACCTGCCGCACCTCCTCGCGAGGCAGCATCTCGGAGACGACGAACACCCCGTCGCGGGTGGCGGTCAGGCGCTCGATGGCTGCGTCGGTCTCGGCCTTCAGCTCCGGGGTGTCCGCGGCGCCGGCGAGCAGCACCACCTGTAGGGCGGGGTCGAACTCCAGTCCCGCACGCAGCAGGTGCGGCACACCCTTCTGACGGGTGATCCGGCCGACGAAGGCGACGTAGGGCCGCTCCGGGTCGATCCCGATGCGCTGGAGGACGTCGGTGGCCGGGTCGGGCCTGTAGAACTCCGTGTCGATGCCGTTGTGGACGACGTGGACGCGCTCGGGGTCCAAGGAGGGGTACGCCGAGAGGACGTCGGCGCGCATGCCCCGGCTCACGGCGATGACTGCGTCGGCGGCTTCGAAGGCCGTCTTCTCCGCCCACGACGAGATCCGGTAGCCCCCACCGAGCTGTTCGGCCTTCCACGGGCGGAACGGCTCCAGCGAGTGGGCGGTCACGACGTGCGGCACGTCGTACAGGAGCTTCGCCCAGTGCCCGGCCATGTTGGCGTACCAGGTGTGCGAGTGCACCACGTCGACACCGGGTCCGATCCCCGCGGTCATCGACAGGTCGGTCGAGAGGATGCGCAACGCAGAGTTCGCATCGACCAGGCGGGGGTCGTTCTCGCTGTGGGCGACCGCTCCCTCCCTCGGCTCCCCCATGCAGTGGACGTCGACGTCGACGAGTCTTCGCAGCTCACGGACGAGGAAGTCGACGTGCACCCCCGCGCCGCCGTACACGTCGGGTGGGAACTCGCGGGTCAGGATGGCAGCGCGCATGAGGCGAATCTAGGACTAAGGTTCGAGACAGGCCAAGCCGCAAGCGAGTCGACGCGAGGGAGTCGGGATGCCGAAGGTGCTGGGAATCGTGCTCGCGGGCGGGGAGGGCAAGCGCCTGATGCCCCTGACGCTGGACCGGGCGAAGCCCGCGGTCCCGTTCGGCGGCTCCTACCGGCTCATCGACTTCGCCCTCTCCAACCTGGTCAACGCCGGGTACCTCAAGATCTGCGTCCTCACGCAGTACAAGTCGCACTCGCTGGACCGCCACATCTCGTTGACCTGGCGGATGTCGACCATGCTCGGCAACTACGTGACCCCTGTGCCGGCGCAGCAGCGGCGCGGGCCGCAGTGGTATCTGGGCAGTGCCGATGCGATCTACCAGTCGATGAACCTCATCAACGACGAGAAGCCGGACGTGATCGTGGTCTTCGGCGCCGACCACGTGTACCGGATGGACGCCTCGCAGATGGTCCAGGCGCACCTCGACTGCGGCGCGGATGTGACTGTGGCGGGGATCAGGGTCCCTCGCAAGGACGCGTGGCAGTTCGGCGTCATCAAGACCGAGGGCGAGACCAACACCATCGCCGAGTTCCTGGAGAAGCCGAAGGATCCCCCGGGCCTCCCCGACTCGCCCGACGAGGTCTTCGCGTCCATGGGCAACTACGTCTTCACCGCCGACGCGCTCGTGGAGGCGCTCGAACGCGACGCCTTCAACCCGGCGTCCCGCCACGACATGGGCGGCGACATCATCCCCATGTTCGTGGAGCGGGGGGATGCGTGCGTCTACGACTTCAAGCGCAACAACGTCCCCGGCACGAGCGACCGCGACCGCGACTACTGGCGCGACGTGGGAACCCTGGACTCGTACCACGAGGCGCACCTCGACCTCGTGTCGGTGAACCCGATCTTCAACCTCTACAACCAGGAGTGGCCGATCTTCACGTCCCACCCACAGCTTCCGGGAGCGAAGTTCGTGGAGGACGCGTCGGCGCGCGACTCGATCGTCTGCGCCGGCTCCATCGTCTCGGGCGCCTCGGTCGACGGCTCGGTGGTGGGCACCAACGTGTACGTCGCGGGCGACGCGACCATCGAGCGCTCGGTCATCCTCGACAACGTGAGGATCGGCAAGGGTTCCGTCGTACGCAACGCAATCCTCGACAAGAACGTCGTCGTCCCCGACGGCGCGGAGATCGGCGTGGATACCGATGCGGACCGCGAGCGCGGCTTCACGGTGAGCGACGGCGGCGTCACCGTGCTCGGCAAGGGCCAGCAGGTCCCCTTCTAGCGGACGACGCCACGGCTTTCGGCGCTCACCCGTCAGTCGGGCAGCTTGGCGGCGAGCACATCGATGGGCTTGATGTCAGGTGGCGAGCTCAACAGCTCGTCAGCCCGGCCGAGCAGTGCCGCGGCGATGGGGCCGTCGAGATGGGCCTGGCGACCCTCCGGCCCCGGGAACACGTCGAAGATGCCGTAGGTCGTCTCGTCGACCTTGGTGGCGAACCAGGCGATCGTGTCGTCCTCGGCCTGAGCCAACGGCAACGCGTCCTTCAGGAAGGACGCGAGCTCCTCCTCCTTGCCTGGCTTTGCCTTGAGCGTGGCGAGCAGTCCTACGGTGACCATCGACGGCCTCCTCGTGGTTCGTCCGGGCCCCACCGGGAGCCGGATGGGATGGTGCGGACCTGCCACTTCGATGCTAGACCTCGACCTGGCCGCCGGACCGCTCGAGCAACCCCGGAGGTCGAGCGGCTCGACGGTCACAACGAGCGGCGCCGCCTGCGGAACCGCCAGCCGAGCGCGCCCAGCAGGCCTGCCGCGACCGCAACGGCGACCCCGCGCAGCAGCTTCTGCTCCCCGCTCAGCGGCCAGTCCGGCGCCGGGAAGTCGCGGGTCGGACGGCGCAGCAGCGTCGTGGCGAACGAGTAGTAGGCCCCGGGACTCTGCTCGACCTGCACAAGGTCGGCCGACCGGTCGTTGAGGAGGGTTCCGGTCGCCCTGATCGTCCACAGGGCCGTCCCGGCTTCTGTCTGCTCGAGCACAGCCTGCCTGGCCCTGCCGACCGGTCCTGCCGGAGTGAGCCGGGGCGCCCCGGCGCTGATCCGCTTGAACGACTCCGGGTCGTCCGGCATGCCCGAGAAGAGCCTGGAGTACTCCAGCCCGGCGCTGACGAGGACCCTCTCGCTTCCGGGAAGCGTGCCTATGCTCACCACGGTGCCGCGCCACTGACCCGACTCCAGGAGGTCGGCCTCGGTGGTCCCCTGGTCGGGCCGCCAGGTCCAGATGGTGGTGCCGCTCCCCGCCACCACCGTCCCCGCGTCCGTGACCGCCGGCGGGTGGTCGGTCATCGGCACCCCCTTCGCCTCGAGCCGCTCGCCCGTCGCGGTGTCCAGCCGCTCCACGAAGACGTTGCCGGTCCCCCCGGTGCCGGACTGCGACCTGCTTGCGATCTGCATGTTGTAGGCGAGGTAGTGACCGTTCGAGGACCACGAGAAGCCGTGGGCGAAGACGCCGAACCCCGCGCGCACCTGGTGACTCTGGACCTCCCCCGTGGTCAGGTCTGCGATCCGGACACCGCTGGGGGCGTAGTCCCTGTCATCGCTGCCGAGCGGCGCCTCGTTCCACGTGTACGCCAGCCGGCGTCCATCCGGCGACAGCGCGACGACGCCGTCCTCGAAGCGGAAGGAAGCACCGCGCTCCAGCCCTTGCAGATCCAGCAGGTGGTAGGACCCGTCCAGCGCGGACACGACAACCGGGGCACCGGCCTCTGTGGTGAGGGCCACCGCGGCTCTGCCGACCTCGAGCGTCTCCTCCCGCGGATACGTCCACTCGTCGCCCGAGACAAGGTCCAGATGCTCCGGGACCGGGTAGACCCTCGACGGCATCGCGGGCTCGGCCCGACCTGCCACCGGCCCGACCCGGTCGGCCCCGGCCAGGAGCGACGATCCCTGCCAGGCGACGCCCAGCACGCCGACCATGACGGCCGCCGCGACCACCGGAGCGAGGATCAGCCGGCGTCGACGGGCACACCGCGCCTTGCGCCACAGCCCCTCGTCGACGCGGACGGACGGAGCGCTTTCGGCCGCCCGGTGCAGCAGGTCACGGAACTCCTGGCTCACCGCCGGACCTCCGTCCGGATCAGCTCACCCAGGTGTGGGGCAACGATGCGCAGCCGAGCGAGGGCCTGCCTGCTCTGCGACTTGACCGTCCCGACACCGATTCCCAGGCAGGCGCGCGGTCTCGACCTCGGTGAGGTCCTCGTAGTAGCGCAGGATGAGCACGGTCCGCTGCTTCCGGGTCAGCTGCGCCAGCGCCTGGTCAAGGGAGATGCGCAGCTCGAGATCGTCGGAGGCTGCGGCGCGGTCGTCGTACCCCTCCAAGGGGCGCTCGGAGACGTGGCGTCGACTCCGCCACCAGGAGACGTTCTGCGTGTAGAGGATCCGGCGTACGTAGGCCTCGGGGTCCCCCTCGATCCGATGCCATGCCTTGGCTGTCTTGAAGAGCGCCGTCTGCACGAGGTCCTCCGCGAGGTGGAAGTCGCCGGTGAGGAGGTACGCCGTACGGGAGAACGCCGCGACGCGTGCGACCACGAACTCGTGGAACGCCGCCTCGTCGCCCTGCCTCGCCATGCGAAACCTCCTGTCACCCATCTAGACGCCGATGCTCCGTGGTTCGGAGGTCATGCCCGTCGAGAAATCTTCAAGCCGTCTCGTTCACGCGGGCGCGACGACGTGCTGGGGGTGCGGGCGTCGGTGGTAGCCGGGCGCCTCGCCACGCGAGAGGTTGCCGCGGTAGATGCCCTCACGAAGCTCGAGGGCATACCCGTCGTACTCCGGCATGCCGACCTGGCGGGCGAGGGCGAGCTCTGCCTCGACGTCGTACGGCACCCGCACGAACTGGATCGAGAAAGGTGCCTCCTCGACGCTGCCCATGACGCCTTCGAGGATGACGTAGACGGGAGTCGGGTCACCCATGCTGTTTCCGACGCTGCCGGTGTTGAACAGCGTGCGACGCTCGAGGTCGACCTCGTAGAAGGCGTCGTGTGTGTCCCCGTAGCCGACCACGGTCGGCACAGGCCCGTCACCGGTGGCCGCCGTGTTGGTGAACATGCCCAGGAACTCGGTCTCGTCGTGGTCGAACCGTACCCGTCGATGCACGGTCGTCTCGGAGGCGTGGAACAGCCGGACCTGCCGGCCCGACATCTGGAAGTCGTGGCAGAAGGGCAGGCCGCGCAACCACTCCCCCTGCCCCGGTCCGAGCTGGGACGACCACCACGTCAGCGCCTCGTTGTCGAACTCACGGTCGGGGTCGGGCAGGAAGTCGTCCCAGTTGCCGAGGATGTTGACCTCGCACCGCTCCCGGCAGAGCTCGACCGCCTCACGGCCGCGTGGTCCTTTGCCGACGTAGTCACCGAGGTTGAAGATCCGCGTGATCCCGCGCGCGTCGACGTCGTCGAGCACCGCTTCGAGTGCCGTCAGGTTCCCGTGGACGTCCGAGATGAGAGCAATGCGGTCATAGGCAGGCATGTGCCCCATTGTCGCGGGCGCCCCGAGTGTGTGCGACCGGAGAATGCGAACGGTTACTCGGACACCGCTGATTCGAGGTCGGAGAAGAGGTCAGGCTCGTCGACCACCTGCCCGGGACGCGACTCAGGGTGCCGAACCACGGAGCCGGCGAACCCAGGACCCGGGCTGGGAGCGGTGCGGTCCTTCCAGGAGACAGCCGCCGCATTCGCGAGACGGTCCGCCGCCTCGTTCAGCTCGTGACCGGAGTGGCCCTTCACCCATTCGAACCTCACCCGGCGATCGCGCATCGCCTCGTCGAGGGCCTTCATGATCTCGACGTTGAGGACCGCCTTCCCGTCGCCCTTCCTCCACCCACGACGCTTCCAGCCGGGCATCCACTTGGTGATGGAGTTGATGACGTAGGTGCTGTCGCAGTAGACCAGAAGGTCGTCGGACAGGTGAGCGGTCTGCTGGAGCAGGTCGAGCACGGCGGTCAGCTCGGCCATGTTGTTCGTGCCGTGGGCCCAGCCTCCGGCCGCCCAGCAATCCTCGTCGACGTACCAACCCCAGCCGGCTGGGCCGGGGTTGCCGAGCGCTGAACCGTCCGCAGCAGCGATGATCGTCACGCACCGCATCTTGCCATCACGACGAGCCGGTTCCCACCAGTGCCCGCTAGGGCCCGGTCAGCGGGGCGGGTTGGCCAAGAAGCTCGACAATCGGTCGAGCGAGCCGTCCCAGTCGGCGGCGAGCGCGGCCAGGTAGGACTGCGCGACCTTGATCGGCTCCGACCGGTGTCGGTAGAGCACCCGGCGCCCGCCGCCGGCGTTGCCGGTCACCAGGCCCGCGTCGGCGAGCAGCGCGAGGTGCTTGGCGATGCCCTGCCGGGTGATCGACAACCGACCGGACAGATCGGTTGCGGTACTCGGTCCGTGCTCGGCCAGCGACGCGAGGATCGCCCGACGGGTGGGGTCGGCCAGCGCCGCAAAGACGCCGGCCGAGACCTCCTCAGGATCAGGCGGCATCGAGGTACCCCACGAGCTCGTCGAGCTCCGAGCGCCAGCCCTCGACGTTCCCCTGGTAGCTCGGCTCCAACCACTCGTCCGGCAGCTGAGCGAAGCCGCTCTCGGTGACAGTGAGCCGAGTGCCGGACGCAGTCGGCTCGAGGACGAACTCGACGTAGGTCTGCCGCGGGTCACCCTCGGGAGCACCGGAGACCCCCCAGCAGAAGGCGAACACTGACATCGGGTCGACAACCTTGATCGCGAGCGTTGCCGTCGCGTCGTACTGCTCCCAGCGCATCCGCACGTCGTGACCGGGCGCCATCTCTCCGACCGCGTGGCTGCCGAACCAGCCGGTGATGCCGTCGAGGGTGGTCAGCGCGGCCCAGACCTTCTCCTGCGGGTGCGCGAGGTCGAGGGTGCGAGAGATCGTGTTCGGGATGGGCATGATCAGCTCCTTATCGCAACTGTTTGGTTGCGATAAATCTATGGCAACCCCTCGGTTGCGTCAAGACGGTGATCATGCCGCTGGACAGGGCCCCGGTCACCTATTCGGTGACCGGGGCCCCACTTCGCATCAGGCGAGGTCGAACCTGTCGAGATTCATGACCTTGTCCCACGCCGCGACGAAGTCCTCGACGAACTTCTCCTGCGCGTCGTCGCCGGCGTAGACCTCCGCGATGGCTCGGAGCTGGGAGTTCGAACCGAAGACGAGGTCGACGGCGGTGGCGGTCCACCTGGCCTCGTCCGTGGCGCGGTCCCGGCCGTCGTACACGTGCTCAGCAGAGGCGGACGGCTTCCACTCCGTGCGCATGTCGAGCAGGTTCACGAAGAAGTCGTTGGTCAGCGTCCCGGGCCGGTCGGTGAGGACGCCGTGCGGCGCCTGTCCCACGTTCGCGCTCAGGGCCCGCATGCCGCCGACCAGGACCGTCATCTCGGGGGCGGTCAGAGTCAACAGGTTGGCCCGGTCGAGCAGCAGGGTCTCCGGCGGCAGCTTCTCCCCGGCTCGCAGGTAGTTGCGGAACCCGTCCGCCTTCGGCTCGAGCACGGCGAACGACTCCACGTCGGTCTGCTCCTGCGAGGCGTCCGTGCGCCCCGGTGCGAACGGGACCGTGACGTCGTGCCCGGCGTTCCTCGCCGCCTGCTCGACGGCCGCGCACCCGCCCAGGACGATCAGGTCGGCGAGCGAGATCTTCTTCCCGCCGGACTGTGAGCCGTTGAACTCCTGCTGGACCTGCTCGAGGGTCGGCAGCACCGTGGCGACAGTCGGCCGGGTCGTTGACCTCCCAGCTCCTCTGCGGCTCGAGGCGGATACGTGCCCCGTTGGCCCCGCCACGCATGTCGGTGCCGCGGAAGCTCGCCGCCGACGCCCAAGCGGTCGCCACCAGCTGGGAGACGGAGAGCCCGGAGTCGAGGATCTTGGCCTTGAGTGCGGTGACGTCCTCGTCGGTGACCAGCTCGTGGTCGACCGCGGGCACCGGGTCCTGCCACAGCTGCGGCTCCGGGACCCACGGGCCGAGGTGGCGCGAGACGGGTCCCATGTCGCGGTGCAGGAGCTTGTACCAGGCCTTCGCGAACGCCTCGGCGAACTCGTCGGGGTTCTCCATGAAGTGCCGCGAGATCTTGGCGTACTCCGGGTCCTCGCGCAGCGCGAGGTCGGTGGTGGCCATCATCGGGGCGTGGCGCACCGACGGGTCGTGGGGGGCCGGGACGGCGTCCGCGCCGGCGCCGTCCTTCGGCTTCCACTGCTTGGCGCCGGCCGGGCTCTCGGTGAGCTCCCACTCGTAGCCGAACAGGGTCTCCCAGAAGCTGTTGTCCCAGGTGATCGGCGTCGGCGTCCAGGCGCCCTCGAGGCCGCTGGTGATGGCGTCCTTGCCCTTGCCGGTGCCGAAGCTGCTCTTCCAGCCCAGGCCCTGGTGCTCGACCGGGCAGCCCTCCGGCTCCGGCCCGACCAGGCCGGGGTCGCCGGCGCCGTGGGTCTTGCCGAAGGTGTGGCCGCCGGCGATCAGCGCGACGGTCTCGTAGTCGTTCATCGCCATCCGGCGGAAGGTCTCCCGGATGTCGCGGGCGGCTGCCAGCGGGTCAGGCTTGCCGTTGGGGCCCTCCGGGTTCACGTAGATGAGCCCCATCTGCACGGCGCCGAAGGGGCCGGTGAGCTCCCGGTCGCCGCTGTAGCGCTCGTCGCCGAGCCAGGTGTCCTCGGGTCCCCAGAAGATCTCCTCGGGCTCCCAGATGTCCTCACGTCCGAAGGCGAAGCCGAAAGTCTCGAGCCCCATCGACTCGATGGCGACGTTGCCGGCGAGGACCAGGAGGTCGGCCCACGAGATCTTGCGGCCGTACTTCTGCTTGACCGGCCACAGCAGCCGGCGGGCCTTGTCGAGGTTCGCGTTGTCGGGCCAGCTGTTGAGCGGTGCGAACCGTTGGGACCCGTCGCCCGCACCGCCTCGGCCGTCCTCGATGCGGTAGGTGCCGGCGGCGTGCCAGCTCAGCCGGATGAAGAGCGGCCCGTAGTGACCGTAGTCGGCCGGCCACCAGTCCTGCGACGTGGTCATCACGTCCATGACGTCCTGCTTCAGCGCATCGACGTCGAGGGTCTTGAACTCCTCGGCGTAGTCGAAGTCCTCGCCCATCGGGTTGGACTGCGGCGAGTGCTGGTGGAGAACCTGCAGGTTCAGCTGATTCGGCCACCAGTCCCGGTTCGTCCTGGGCCGAGTCGGGTTCGGAGTGGGGGATGGGATTACAGGGTTTTCGCTTTCGCTGCCGTGATCAGACACGTCGGTGCATCTCCTGTCTTGATGTCTCGTTCCGTCAACTGCTTGCTGGTTCCGCCACACACTCGGGACAAACGCCCCAGTAGGTGACCTCGGCCTCGTCGATCGAGAAGCCCAGGTCGTCGGACGCGGTCAGGCAGGGGGTCTCGCCGACGGCACAGTCGACGTCGGCGATGGCACCGCACGACCGGCACACGACGTGGTGGTGGTTGTCCCCGACCCGCGACTCGTAGCGAGCCACCGAGCCGGACGGCTGGATGCGCCGCACCAGACCCAGCGGCGGTCAGCGCACGCAGCACGTCGTAGACGGCCTGGTGGGACACCTTCGGGAGCTCGCTGCGCACGGCAGCGATGATCGAGTCGGTGTCGGCGTGCGGATTCGCGTGCACTGCGGCCAGCACCGCCAGCCGCGGACGAGTCACGCGGAGCGCCGCCCCGCGCAGCATGCGCTCGAAGTCCGGGGCCGTGGGCACGCTCGAAGTATGCTCCACCTTCTGGAATGCATCAAGAATCCGGTGGCGCTCGAGCGACCCGATCGACGGGCGGCCCCTCAGGCGCGGTTGACGGCTGAGATCACGGCCTTGAGGGACGCGGTGACGATGTTCGGGTCGACCCCGACGCCCCAGAGCACCTTCCCGTCGACCGCGCACTCGAGGTAGGCCGCGGCCATGGCGTCGCCACCGGAGCACAGTGCGTGCTCGGCGTAGTCGAGGACTCGTACGTCGTAGGCCTCGTCGACTCGCTCAGCGCGTTGACGAAGGCGGCGATCGGGCCGTTGCCGAGACCTTCGAGGTTGCGCCGCTCGCCGTCGACGTAGAGGCTGACGGGGAGCGCGTCCTTCTCGCCGGCCGCCGACGAGGTGTGCACGGAGTTCAGCTTCAGCGGCGTCTCGCGGGCGAGGTACTCGGCGTCGAAGTTCGCCCAGATCTCCTCGGGCGTCATCTCGCCTCCCTCGTCGTCGGTGTGCTCCTGGATCACGCGGCTGAACTCGATCTGCAGCCGGCGCGGCAGGTCGAGCTGGTGCTCGGACTTCATGATGTAGGCGACGCCGCCCTTGCCGGACTGGCTGTTGACCCGGATCACGGCCTCGTAGCTGCGGCCGACGTCCTTCGGGTCGATGGGCAGGTAGGGCACGGCCCACCGGTGGTCGTCGACCGGTACGCCGGCCGCCGCGGCGTCGCGCTCGAGTGCCTCGAAGCCCTTCTTGATGGCGTCCTGGTGCGAGCCCGAGAACGCCGTGTAGACGAGGTCGCCGCCGTAGGGGTGACGCTCGTGCACGGGCAGCTGGTTGCAGTACTCGACGGTGCGGCGGATCTCGTCGATGTCGGAGAAGTCGATCTCTGGGTCGACGCCCTGGGTGAACAGGTTCAGGCCCAGGGTCACCAGGCACACGTTGCCGGTGCGCTCGCCGTTGCCGAACAGGCACCCCTCGATGCGGTCCGCACCGGCCAGGTAGCCCAGCTCGGCCGCGGCGACCGCCGTACCCCTGTCGTTGTGCGGGTGCAGGGACAGCACGACGTTCTCGCGGTAGTCGAGGTGGCGGTTCATCCACTCGATCGAGTCGGCGTAGACGTTGGGGGTCGCCATCTCGACCGTCGCCGGCAGGTTGATGATGACCGGACGCTCCGCGGTCGGTTCGAAGACCTCGAGCACCTCGTTGCAGATCCGCGCGGCGAACTCGAGCTCGGTCCCGGTGTAGGACTCCGGGGAGTACTCGTAGAAGACGGTGGTCTCGGGAATGGACTCCTCGAACTTCTTGCACAGCCGCGCACCGGAGACCGCGATGTCGATGATGCCGTCCATGTCCAGGCCGAACACCACGCGCCGCTGCAGGGTCGAGGTGGAGTTGTAGAGGTGGACGATGGCCTGCTTCGCACCGCGGATCGACTCGTAGGTGCGCTCGATCAAGTGCTCGCGCGCCTGGGTCAGCACCTGGATCACGACGTCGTCGGGGATCAGGTCCTCCTCGATCAGCATCCGCACGAAGTCGAAGTCGGTCTGCGACGCCGACGGGAAGCCGACCTCGATCTCCTTGTAGCCCATGTCCACGAGGAGCTGGAACATCTTCCTCTTGCGGGCCGGGGTCATCGGGTCGATCAGCGCCTGGTTGCCGTCACGCAGGTCGACCGCGCACCACCGCGGCGCCTTGGTGATGAGCTTGTCGGGCCAGGTGCGGTCGAGTACGTCGACCGCCGGGAACGGCGCGTAGCGCTGGAAGGGCATGCCGCTGGGCTGCTGGGGGTTCGGCTGGGACGTGCTGCTCATCAGGTCTCTCGCTTCGGGATCGATGTCGTGGTCCGGATGCAACGACCAACTCCGCAGCGAGGGGGTCCGGTCTGTTAGCGAACCTCGCTGCGGCAGCCAAGAAGGAGGAGCTGGCGCGACATGATGCGAGCAGCCTAACGGGTTCTCGGTGAACACGCTCCCCGGCGACTGAAAAGTGGATGACGGCCCGTGTTGAATGAGCAGGTGCAGATCGAACGTATCGACCCCCTGGACCTCGACCTCGACACCGCCGAGGAGATGGCCGCGCTGGGTCGGGCCAACCACGCCGCGGACAACGTCGTCATGACGGCGCCGTCAGGTCCAACCCGCCTGAAGCTCTACCAGCGGAGCTCCGACGGCACCCCGTTCGCGGGGATATGGCTCGTTCGTGAGGGTGGCCGGCTCGTCGGGCAGGCCGTGGCGCAGTTCCCCTGGCGCGAGAACCGGGAGGCCGCCTACGTCAGCGGGGGCGTGCACCCCGACCACCACCGGCAAGGCATCGGTCGGTCGCTCCTCGAGGCGGTCCAGACAGCCGCCGCGGAAGCCGGCCGCACCCGCTTCTACAGCGGCGCGATCGAGGGCACCGGCGGCGAGAAGGCGCTCGCGGCCCTGGGCTTCGAGCCGATCCACACCTACGCGATCAGCCACATCGACCTCCACGACGGTCCCTGGCTCCGCTGGAAGCGGCTTCATGACGAGGCGCGCGCCGCCGCAGCGGACTACGAGCTCGTCCGGCTCGTCGGCCCCACTCCCGAGGAGAACCTCGATGACGTCGTCGCACTGTTCGCGGCCATCAGCGACGCGCCGATGACCGATCCCGACGCCGAGGCAGACAGGTGGGACGTTGATCGTGTCCGCGCCTACGACACCGCCATGGCCGCGCGGCGCCAGACCGTCTACCGGGCGATGGCACGGCACCGCGACACCGGGGCCTGGGCCGGGCACACGGTGCTCTGTGTGGACGAGTTCGACCCGGAGGTCGGCCACCAGGAGGACACCTCCGTCGTGTCCGCCCACCGGGGACACCGGCTCGGTCTGCTGCTGAAGACCGAGATGCTGCGCTGGATCGCCGAGGAGCGCCCGGAGATGCGGGCCACGGAGACGTGGAACTCAGTGCAGAACCATCACATGCTGGCGGTCAACGAGACTCTCGGCGCCCGGGTCGTGACCCGTCATACGTCGATGCGAGCGGGCTGACGGTGTCCCGGCTGCTCGTCGTACACCACTCGCCGACCCGGGCGGTTCGCTCGCTCACAGAGGCGGTGCTCGCCGGCACGCACGACGAGGCAATCGAGGGCGTCGAGGTGGTCGTCCGCCAGGCGCTCGAGGCGACCGCCGAAGACGTCCTGGAAGCCGACGGCTACCTTCTCGGGACGCCCGCGAACTTCGGATACATGTCGGGCGCCCTCAAGCACTTCTTCGACTCGACGTTCCTCCAGGTCGGAGGCTCGCTCTCGAGCACCGGCGCGGCCGACGAGTCGACCGGGACGACTGCGGGCCGGCCGTTCGGCCTCTACGTCCACGGGCGCTACGACACCGCCGGGGCCGTGCACTCGGTGGTCTCGATCGTCGGGGCGCTCAAGTGGCGGCAGTCGGCCGACGTGCTCGAGGTCCTGGGGGACGTGGAGGACTCCCACCTCGCGGACGCCTACGAGCTGGGCGGGACCCTCGCGGCGCTCCTCTCCGGCGACGAGTGAGCCCGCGGAAGGTCACTGGCTGAGCGTCGGCTGCTCGTAGAGGTCGAGATCCTCGTACTGCGCCAGCCGGCAGTGTGCGCGGAGTGCTTCGGCGGCATCGTGGCGCGCGAAGAACATGCCGGGAAGCCACCGCCCCGAAGGCAGCTTGGCCAGGTAGCGAGGGGGCCGGTCGCCGCGGGCCAGCCTCTCCCGCCAGGGCCGGTAGGCGAAGACCTCACCGACCGTGGTGTCGCCGTCGAAGGTCTGCTCACCGCGCCGACGACCTCGGCACTCGAACGGGAGCTTGGTCATCGGTCCTCCCTGTGCCTGCCGGGGCTCTGACACCTCCAGCCTGCGTCCGGCCCGCGGAAGGCGGTAGAGGTCAAGAGTCCCGAAGTCGCCGGACATCAGGGCCGTCTGCGAGATGCACCACGCTTCACGGTCCGCGCCCAGGGGTACCATCTCAGGGCTCCGCTCCCCCGAACCCGAGACAAGGACCTGCTGTGCTCTCCCGCCTGGCTGCCGCCTCGCTCCTGCTGGCCCTGACCGCGTGTGGGGGCGGCGGACTGAGCGACCAGGGGGACATCGACGCAGTCGACGCCCCTGAGCTCCACGCCTGCCGGGCGCTCACCCCTGCCGACCTCGGCCAGCCCCAGAACGCCACCGAGGTCGTGGACTGCACGGAGAAGCACACAGCCGAGACCTTCGCGGTGGGCGAGTTCCCGGCGAGGGTCGCGGACCGGGCCGAGGACGTCGACGACCCGGTGCTCGGCGCCTATGTCTTCAAGACCTGTTCGCAACGGTTCCAGACCTTCGTCGACGGCGACGAGAGCACCGTGCTGCGGTCGATGCTCAGCTGGGCGTGGTTCAGGCCCAGCCAGACGGCCTGGGAGGACGGAGCGCGTTGGTACCGCTGCGACGTCGTCGCCGGGACCGAGGCCTCGAAGGAGCTGCCCGCTCTGCCCAAGACCACGGAGCATCTGCTGCTCGAGGGGCCCGACGACGACTGGATGACGTGCGGAGTCGGTGAGACGGTCGCGGAGTCGGAGAAGGTGCCGTGCTCGGAGCCGCACAACTGGCGCGCCGTCACCACCATCCAGGTCGGTCGCGAGGAGGACCCCTACCCCGGCGACCGCCTGGTCGAGATCCGCACCCGCGACTTCTGCTCGGACTCGGTAGGTGCCTGGATGGGCTACCCCGTGGACTACGACTTCGGCTACACCTACTTCCACAAGGCGGAGTGGGAGGCCGGAAACCGCCGATCGATCTGCTGGGCGAAGACCGACAAGTGACCAGCCGGCCGAGTCGGATCCTGCGTACGACGGTCCTCCCGCTCGTCGTCGTGGCGGCGCTGTCCTCGTGCACCAGCCTTGGGGGCGGAGCGGACTCGGCGTCACCCGCGGCTGCCGAACAGTCGCCCTCGGCTGCCGACCAGTCGGCCGCGGGCTCCGAGACGACTGAAGCGGCCCGCGCTCCCTCGCCGTCGCCTACACCCGCTCCCCCGCCGAGGAAGGCCTGCTACCGGCTCGACTTCGACGCGGCCACCCAACCGACGAACGACAGCCGACCGGTGCCGTGCGCGAGGCGGCACACGGCACAGACCTACTTCGTCGGACGGCTGGATACGGTCGTCGACGGGCACCTGCTCGCGGTCGACTCCCGGCTGGCGCAGCGGCAGCTCGAGCGGACCTGTCCGCGCAAGCTCGACGAGTACGTCGGAGGGACTGACTTGGACCGGGCCCTGAGCCGGGTCGAGGCGGTGTGGTTCAGCCCGACGATCGAGCAGTCCGACCAGGGCGCCTCGTGGTTCCGCTGCGACGCAGTGGCCCTCGGCAGAGCGTCGCAGCTCGCACCGCTCCCGGCGCCAGGACGACTGCGTGGTCTCCTGAACGAGTCCGGCGCCCTCGACGAGGTCGGGCTGTGCGGGACCGCGGCGCCGGGGACACGCGGGTTCGAACGCGTCATCTGCTCCCGCCGCCACGCCTGGAGGGCGATCAACACCATCGACATCAGCGGTGGCGACTCGTACCCGGGGGTGGCGCAGGTGCGCGAGGCCGGAGAGACCATCTGCCGGGACCAGGTCGAGGCGGCCAGCGGATCCCCGGATCAGTTCAGCTACGGCTGGGAGTGGCCCACGCGCGAGCAGTGGCGGGCCGGGCAGCACTACGGCTACTGCTGGGCGCCGGACTGACCTCGGATGCCGACCTCAGCCACTGGGGCCGACCCGCTTCTGCCCGCCAGCAGAGCCGCGCCGGTGGCAAGCCACGCCAGACCGAACGGCACTGCAAGCAGGACCGCCGCCGTCTGCTCGTTCGCTCCCAGGAGCATCACAGCACCGACCAGCATGCACACACCGGCCCAGGAAGGAACGACCCGAGACCGCCGGACGGTCCAGCCGACGAGCGCGAGGCCGACGGCGAGAGCGATGACCCCTGGCCCGACGAATGCCGGCATCCACGCGAAGTCGCCGCCGTAGACGAGTTCCTGCAGGGCTGTTGCCAGTGCCAGCAGCATGATGCCGGCCCCGCATGCGGTGGCGCCGACGACGCCCGTCCACCCGAGGCGGCCGCGGCGGCGAATGAGCTGCAGCAGACCCGCGCCGCTGGCGACCATCATCACCGCTGCCACGGCAACGAGCAGCGACGTGGCCGGGGTGGCGTCGCGCATAGCCAGCGCGACACACTCGTCCCCGACACAGCCTCTTGGCTGTGATGCGTGAATGACCGTCGCCGCTGTCCACGCGGATCCGCCGATCGCGGCGCATGCTCCCGCGACGCTGGGCCATGCCTGTCTCGTCCACCCAAACCTCCCCCGTTCAGACCTGTCAGTCTCGGTCCTGAAGGCAGGACCGGCAAGCACTTTTGACCACGTTCCGGCGAGCCATGCGGAAACGAGCGGACCTCTCACCCCAGTAGCGGGGACGCCTTGCGGCCGCGACAGATGCGGATGTCAGGTTCGACCTGTCTCCCGCCGTCCGCCCTCCTCACCAGCTCTGAGCGCTGCCAGCACCATGACGACCAACGCGGCAAGGGGAACGAGGATCGTCCACATCGTCGCGATCGCGCCGGCAAGACACCCGACCCAGACGAGGGTGCAGGCGAGCCGTGGACTGTTTCGGAAGGCCAACGTGCCCAACAGGATCATCGCACCCCCGCCGACAAGCGAGCCGAACCAGAACGGGATGCCTCCGTCTCCCGTGACGATCGCGCGCGTTGTCTCAGCGATCCCAGCGACGATGTAGGTGACTCCGAGGAACAGCGTCAACAAATCCGTAAGCCGTTGTCGCGTCATGCCTCAACAACTCCGAACTGGCACATGGCGGAGCCGGTACCACTGCGGCGCTGTCCTCGTCAGCGGCCACCCCAACCCCGTGGTGTCCGCGGGCTCGACCGAGAGCATCTCCCAGCCCGGGAACGCGGCCTCGATGTCCGCCCTCGACACGCCACCCACGACGGAACGCAGACGGGTCGCCCCGAACTCGAGCATCAGCAAAGTCGCACCGGAGTTGGCAAGCGCAGAGACACCCCGGCCCATGGCCAGACGCTCCTCGGAGCCCAGGTGCTGGAAGCAGCCGGCGTCGAAGAAGAAGTCGAACGTGCCCAGGTCGGCCGGCGCGAGGTCCGTCACGTCACCTACCACGAAGGTGGCGCCGGAGACGCCCCTGCGGTTCGCCTCGTCGATCGCCCGCGGGATGATGTCGACGCCCACGGTCTCCCAGCCCCTGCTCGCGAGTTGGTGAGTCTTCTGGCCACGGCCGCAGCCCAGATCGATCGCCCGCCCGAGCGGGCGCGACCGCTCCGCCTCCTCCCGGTCCAGCAGGGCCTCGATCCTCGCCGCCGCGGACCTTCCATAGCTCTCCCACGGAGTGAATCCGAAGCGGTACAAGAGGGCGTAGCCAGTGCTCACCCCTCTCATCGAGCTCACCTCCTGTCAGATGCCGAGCGACTCGAAGTACTCCCGGGCGACGTACTTCGGGACCACCATCGTCCAGGCTTCCGTGACCAGCTCGGTCATCTCCTCGACGTCAAGCGCCGCCACTCTCACGTCGACCCAGTTGTAGCGCAGGTCCGCCGGGGGCGGCAGCAGGAACTTCTCCGGCTCGCTGTCGATCAGAGCGGCGCGCTCCGCCTTCGGGAACCCGAACCCCATCAGGGTCTCGTCCCGGGAGAACGCCACGTAGACCAGCCGCTTCACCCGGAACTTCACCTGATCGCGGATCAGGTGCTCCGTGGTGCCCGGCAGGCCGAGTGCCACTCGGCGTACGTCGCCGACGGTCACCATGACGAGGCCGACACCGCTTCGATCAGGTCGTGTACGTCACGTGCCGGACGAACCTGGCTCGACAAGATTCAGTTCCCGCCGCCGTCGCCGCCGAGGCCGTCGGCCATGCCGAACACGGCAGCCCCCGTGTTGAGCGTGGACTGCATCTGGTGCGCGTACGCGTACGAGGCCACGTGGTAGCCCTTGGCGTACGGGGCGAACGCGGCTCCCGCCTCCCAGTAGGCCAGGTCCCGGCCGCCGACTCGGACGGTGCGGACGTCCGGTCGCTCCCCTGCGGCGATCCGGGCCGCGTCCTGTGCGCAAGCGGGCACCTTCTTCGAACCGCGACCTCGGGGAGTCCACATGACCTCCTTGACCGAGGGGCCGTGCTGTGGGTTGAAGAAGCAAGGCACCCGGTACTCCGGCACCGGGGCGCCGGCGACTCTCGCCTGCACGCAGGCAAGGGCATAGCGGCCCCTGGCCAGGGTGTCGGTCACGAGGCTGATCTCCTCCGCGCTGCGTAGCTTGCGCACCGTGCGGCCCGCCGCCTCGTAGGCGTCGAGAGCGGCCTGGTAGTCGAGGCGAGCGTCCTCGTCGAGCTCACGCCCCGCGACCTGGGCATCGAGGCGGCTCAGCTCCTCCCCGAGCAGTGTGACGTCCTCATCGGCGATCGACCGCACGTCTTCCAGCTCTGCGCGCTCGGACTTCCGGTCCGCGCGGCGCGCCACGACCTTTCTGGCAGCGAACGCCGCTGCGCCTCCACCGCCGGCCGCAAGCATCAGCAACAACAGCTCCATGGCGCCCCCTTCGACGTACCGATGCCTCAGTCTAGGAGGGCAGAACCGCGGGAGGTCAGAAACCGAGCCGCCGCAGCTGCTTGGGGTCGCGCTGCCAGTCCTTGGCGATCTTCACGTGGAGGTCGAGGTAGACCGGAGTCCCGAGCATCGCCTCGATCTGCTTTCGGGCCGCCGTGCCGACCTCTCGGAGGCGGCTGCCCTTGTGGCCGATGACGATGCCCTTCTGGGAAGAGCGCTCCACGAAGACGTTGGCGTGGATGTCGAGCAACGGCTTGTCCTCGGGACGGCCCTCGCGCAGGCCCATCTCCTCGACCACGACCGCGATGGAGTGCGGGAGCTCGTCGCGCACCCCTTCGAGGGCAGCCTCCCGGATGAGCTCGGCGACGATCGCCTCCTCCGGCGAGTCGGTCAGCTCACCGTCGGGGTAGAGCGGTGGTCCCTCGGGGAGCCGGGCGACGAGGAGGTCGGCGAGCAGCTGCACCTGGTCGCCCCGGACCGCCGAGACCGGGACGATCTCCGCCCACTCGGTGCCGGTCTCCTTGCCGAGACGGTCGATGGCCAGGAGGTGCTCCCCCAGCTGCGCCGGGGTGGCGAGGTCGGTCTTCGTGGCCACGGCGATCTTGGTGGTCCGACGTACCTTCGCGAGCTCGTTGACGATGAACCGGTCACCGGGGCCGATCTTCTCGTTGGCCGGGAAGCACACGGCGACGATGTCCACCTCGGCCCACGTCGTCTTCACCAGGTCGTTGAGCCGCTCCCCGAGGAGGGTCCGAGGACGGTGCAGTCCTGGCGTGTCCACGAGCACGAGCTGCGCGTCCGGCCGGTGCACGATGCCGCGGACCGCGGTCCGGGTGGTCTGGGGGCGCGAGGAGGTGATGGCGACCTTGGTGCCGACGAGAGCATTGGTCAGCGTGGACTTGCCGGCGTTGGGCCGCCCCACGAACGAGGCGAAGCCGCTCCGGAACGGCGGCAGGGTCGACGAGTTGTCAGGCACCGCTCGATTGTCCCACCCCTCAATCGTCGCCACTCCCCTCGGCCTCCTCGGCTTCCTCGGCCTCCTCGTTGTCGGGCTCCTCGCTCTCCTCGCTCGAGTCCGACTCGTCAGGCTCGTCCGGTGAGGCCTTCACGGGCGCCGTGTCCTCGCCGGCCTCCTCACCGTCCTCGGTCTCGTACTCGCCCTGGCTCACCGCGTCCTCCGGCTCGGACCCGCGCTGGTCCCTCGGCCGGTCCTCCGGCTCGTTCTCGTGGCCCTCCCAGTCATGACTCTCGGCCTCTTCCCGGTCGCTGCCCGTGGGCTGGTACAGCTTCGCGGCTCCGTCGGGCCCGCCCGTCGTACCGACGCCGTCACGTCTCCGTCCGGCTTCGCCCTCCTCGCGTGACCGCTCCCCCGCCGCGTCGCCATCGGGAGGCCGAGTCGACTCGTCGCCATGGGCTGCCCGGTCCGTCGGGTCGGGCAGGTCGAAGGGCAGGTAGCGATCGCTGAGCTCGGACACCCAGCGCTGAGCCGGCTCCGGCAGCTCGTTGGCCGCGGCTGCCAGCCCGGTGGTGACGACAGCGCCGAGCGCGACGACACCCGCCGCCAGTGCTCGCCGGCGCCGAGCGGTCAGCAGCAACCGTGTCGCCCCAGACGCGTCATCGACCCCGAGGAGTACGGCGAGCTCCGGACTCGGCTCGGGTACCGCGTCGACGTACCTCTCCTCGAGACCGACCAGCAGCTCGACGAGCTCGTCGGCCCCGAACGCCGGGATCTCCGACTCCTCGAGCATCGCCCGAACGCGAACGTCCATGGCCTTCATGTCCCCTCCTCCCCTTTCATGAGCTCTCGCAGCCGCAGCAGGCCACGCCGTTGCAGCTGCTTCACCGACCCGACCGACCGGTCGAGGACCTTCGCCGTCTCCTCCAACGAGAGGTCCGCGAGGATCCGAAGCATGACGACCGTCCGCTGGTCCTCACCGAGCCTCTCCAGCAGTGCACCGACCCGGTCGGTGGCGACCCGATCCATCGCCACGCTCTCCGCCGAGTCCTCGACCCTCGTGTCCAGGTCCGGCTCGTACGGCGAGTGCGCCGGTCGACGAGCGCGGCGCCGGTGCTCGTCGACCGCCCGGGCGTGGGCGATCGAGAACACCAGCGTCCGCAGACCCGTCGCACCGCCCTGGACCTCGGACAGCCGGGGAATCACCGCCAGGAAGACCTCGTTGGTGAGTCCTTCCGGGTCCTCCACTCCTCGGGCCTGGAGATACCCCAGCACCCGCGGAGCGAGAGTCCGGTAGACCGCTTCGACGGCAGAGGCGCTCCCGTCCGCGGCGGCGTCGACGACGGACTCATCGAGAGCCGTCATCAGCCACTCCTCCTAGGCGACCCCGACCCCGGGTCGGCGACATCCTCCCCCATCAGGCGCCCGCACGTCAGGCGCGCGCGCCGTGGTGGCCCTCAGTCGTCGGACTCGTGCTCCTCGTCGTCGTCCGAGTCGTCGTCGCCGTGGTCGTCGCCGTGGTCGTCGTCCGCCTCGTCGGAGTCATCGTCCGCCTCGTCGGAGTCATCGTCCGCCTCGTCAGCCTCGTCCGAGTCGCCATGGTCCCCGTCGCTGTGGTCGGTGGACTCTTCGTCGGAGTCCTCGCCCTCCGAGTCGTCGCCCTCCGAGTCGTCGCTGTGCTCGTCGTGACGAGACTGTGCTCGCGCCAACGCCTCGTCGTCGCCGGCGTGTGCCGTGCCCTGCTCGGAGCGGTGCTCGACACCGGTCTGGTGGCTGCCGGAGGGCTCGTGGTCGCTGTCGTCGGCCTCATCGGCGTCGTCGGCCTCATCGGCGTCGTCGGCTTCATCGGCTTCGTCGGCCTCGTCGGCGTCGTCGGCCTCGTCGGCGTCGTCGGCCTCGTCGGCGTCGTCGGCCTCGTCCTCGTTCTCGATCTCGTCGTCGAGCTGGTCATCGACCGGCTGCACCTGCTCGGTGCCGCTCTCCGAAGGCGAGGAGGTCTCGCTCTGGTCCGCGGACGCGACACCGGCGACACCTGCCGCGGTCACAAGCGCGCTCGCTGCGGCCGCAACCCGGAAGGAGGCGCGGCGTCCCCGGAGCCTGGCGAAGAACGAGCTGGATGAAGTGGTCATGAAATCTCCCGGTGTGCTCGATTTGCGCGGTCGATCCCGTAATCGAACGGACGGCGTGGAAGGTTACGCGGCGAGCTCCCTAGCCACCGGCTCGTCTCAGCCCAGTGGTCGGACCGGCACCTCCGAGGCGCCTTCCCCGGAAGGTTCAGCGGACGTCGTGCGCACGATCAGGAGCAGTCCGAGCAGCACCATGGCCGCCCCGACGAGGCCGAGCAGGCCGAGCCGTTCGCCGAGCACGAGGTAGGCCAGCGACGCCGCGACCACCGGCTCCACGAGACCGAGCGTCGAGGCCGTGCTCGACCGGACCCCGCGCAGGCCGCGGTTGAAGAGGCTGTAGGACAGGATCGTCGGGACGAGCACCAGGTACCCGAGGAGCAGCGCACCGTCGACCGTGCCGACCCAGTGCAGGTCGCCGGCGACCAGCCAGGGCAGGGTGAGCAGGGCGGCCACCGTGAACGCCGCGGCCAGGAACGACTGGGTCTCCAGCCCGCGCGCCTCGGCGGCGTTGCCGGCGATGATGTACGTCGCGTAGCTGGCCGCCGCGCCCAGAGCCAGGAGCACGCCCACAGTCGAGGGAGCGGTCGGTGTTCCCTGCTGCCCCATGACCAGGAGGGCCAGACCGGTGACGGCCACTGCGGTCGCAAGAAGCCAGACGCGCGTGACGTGCCGGGTCAGCAGGCCCGTGACGACCGGTGTGGCGCCGATGGCGACCAGCGTCCCGACTGCGACACCTGCCTCCTTCATGGCGGCAAGGAAGCACAGGTTGAACGCCGCCTGACCGAGCCCGGCGAACCATGCTGCGGGTTCCCGTGCGGCGAGGAGGATGCGGGAGACCTGCCCGAACGCCGCGGTGGCGAGCACCAGGAGGACACCGGTCAGCAGCATCCTCGCCGCGGCCAGGCTCTCCGCGGGCACGTCCGGTCCCAATGCCTGGGCGGTGCCGACTGTGCCGAAAAGCGCCGCGCCCGCGAGCACCAGCAGCGCCGACGCGAACGGCCGCGTCGCGGTCACGCCTGTCGCCTGGGACCGCTCGGTGCTCAGCTCAGCCACGTAGGACGCAGGGGGAAGCCGGAGTTCCCGTGCGAGTCCGTCCGCGAGGCGAGCACCTGGTGCAGCTGGATCTCGTTGCGCTCGAAGCCCAGGCGGGAGCCGGCCATGTACAGGCCCCACACCCGCGCGGTCCCAATGCCGACCTCAGCCACGCACTCGTCCCAGTTCTGAACGAGGTTCGAGCACCAGCCACGCAACGTCAGGGCGTAGTGCTCGCGGATGTTCTCCTCGTGGCGCACCTCGAAACCGGCGTCCTGCATCTCGGTGATGATCCGGCCCGATCCGGTCAGCTCGCCGTCGGGGAAGACGTAGCGGTCGATGAACGCACCCGGCTCGACCCGGCTGCGGTTGTCCGGCCTGGTGATGCAGTGGTTGAGGAGCCGGCCGCCCGGACGCAGCTTCGAGCGGATGAACGAGAAGTACGACGGATAGTTGCGCACCCCGATGTGCTCGGTGAGACCGATCGAGCTGACCGCGTCGAAGCCCGCCTCGGGGATGTCGCGGTAGTCCCCGAAACGCACCTCGGCCCTGGCCGACAGGCCCTCCCGCTCGATCGCGGCGCTCCCCCACTCCGCCTGGCTCTCCGACAGCGTCACGCCGAGTGCCGTGACGCCGTGCTCGCGGACCGCGTGGCGGACCATGCCTCCCCAACCGCACCCGATGTCGAGCAGCCTCGAGCCGGGACGGAGGCCGAGCTTCCGGCAGACCAGGTCGTACTTCTCGGCCTGCGCCTGCTCCAGGCTGGCGTCCTCGTCGGGGAAGACGGCACAGGTGTAGGTCATCGAGGGGCCGAGCACGAGCTCGTAGAAGCGGTTCGAGACGTCGTAGTGGTGGTGGATCGCCGCTGCGTCGCGCTCCCGCGAGTGCCGCATGCCCTCCACGAGGCGGCGCCAGCGCGGCAGATGCTCCTGGGGCGGGGGCGGTGGCGGCTTGAGGTGGTTCAGGCCCAGGCCGCGGAGGATCCGCACGAGCTCGCCCGGCGGCGGCACCTTGAACCGCGCGTGGCTCATCATCGTCAGCGCCGCGTAGGGGTCGCCCGGATGCACGCCCTCGAGGACCAGGTCGCCTGACACATAGGCCCGGGCGATGCCCAGGTCGCCCGGTGCGGTCAGGAGGTAGGACAGCCCCCGCTGGTTGCGCAGATGCAGGGAGATGGGTGCGTCCTCGGGTCCTGTGGCGCTCCCGTCGTACGCCGTGAACCGGAAGGGAAGGCCGCCGCCCGTCAGGCGCGAGATGGCCTCGCCGATGGAGACGGACAGGTCGTTCGTGGTCGTCGTCATCGACGTCTCACCGCCTTCTCGTAGAGTCCCGTGAGCCGGTCGGCTCGATCGTAGGTCGCCTTGACCCGCGCGAGGTTGTCTCCGTCGTACAGCCGGTCGAACGTCTCGCGGTCGTAGTAGGCGTCGGAGTACAGCGACTTGTGCCCGCCCAGCTCGGTCACCCGCTGCTCGATCGCGCGGTTGCGGTCTCCGTCCGCGGCGCCCGGCGCGATCGGCACGGTGCCCCAGAAGCCGACGTTGACGTAGGTAGCGCCAGGCTCGAGGGGGTACGCCGGCCAACGGCGCGCGCTTCCCGGGCCCGACGGCTCACGCAGCCGCAGCGGGCACAGCCACACAGGGCGCATGCCGACGTTCTCGTCGAACCAGCGCAGGAACTCGGGCGTGCGCCCGACCGGGATCTCCACGTCCTGGATCACGCGCTCCCTCGCCGGCAGGCCGCGACGTGCGTCGACGCGCCGCATCACGCCGTGCCTGTTCTCGAAGCCGACCAGCCGGTGGTACACGTCGCTGCGGCGCAGCCGCCGGGGCCACAGCCTCCGGATCAGCGGATGCTGTGCGCCGAACGCGCGCGAGCACCAGAACCAGTCGGTGTCCCACCGCCACAGGTAGTCGTACATGGTGAGCACGTCGCGGCGTCTGCCCTGGATCGACCGGTAGTAGATCTGCTGACCGGTGTAGTCGCTGGTCCCGCCTGCCGGGGCGTCGGCGCGCCAGGTGGCCAGGGTGAGGTAGGCCTCGGAGGGGTCGAACACGACTCCGTCGAACGCGTCGACGCGAACGCCCTCCCAGGCCCGGTCTGCGACGATCGCATCGACCACGGCGGGGATGTCGTCGAGGCCGTCGAGCCGGATGTGCCGGAGGTCGACGTACCCGGGCACCGGCTCGAGCTCGATGCGCAGGCGGGTGGCGTAGCCGAGGCTGCCGTAGGAGTTGGGGAAGGTGGCGAACAGGTCCGCGGCGGGCCCGTCGGGAGTCGCGGTGACGACCTCGCCGTCGCCGGTCAGCACGTCCATCTCGAGCACGGACTCGTGGGGCAGCCCGTTGCGGAACGAGGTCGCCTCGATCCCGAGCCCCGTGACCGCGCCTCCCAGCGTGATCGTGCGCAGCTGGGGCACGACGAGCGGGATGAGGCCGTGCGGCAGCGTGACGTCGACGAGGTCCTCGTAGGTGCAGACACCTTGCACGTCTGCGGTGCGACCTTCGACGTCGAGCGCGATCACGCCGTCGAGCGCCGAGACGTCGAGGCCCGGACTGCCCGTGCCGGAGCGGACGCGGAAAAGGTTCGAGGTGCGCTTGGCGAGGCGGACCTGCGCTCCGGCCGGGATCGCGTCGTAGGAGTCCGTCAGACGACGCACGGCCTCGGCATGGGCCTCTCGGCCGACAGGACCGCGCAGGTCCGAACCGGCTTCCTCCCGGGTGCTCGCGATGCGACTCACAAGGTCAACGTAGCCGCTCGCCACTCGGCCCGGGGGGCTTCCCGCAGCCTCCGCTGGCTCAGCCCAGCACGTGGACCCAGGTGAGAACCGCCGCAAGACCGGTCAAAGCGTGCAGAAGCGGTCCGTGTGGCCGTGGACGAATCGGATGCGTCAGGAGGTCAGCGCGGAGACCACGCTGCCGTCGGGTGCGGCGAGGTGCACGGGTATGCCGGGCCCGGCGAAGTCGCGGACCACCGACATGTCGCTCTCCTCGACGGCAGCCTTCTCACCGAGGACGGCGACGGCCTCGAGACCCTTGGCGCCACTCGTGACCGCCATCGCCACGGCGACCTGCACGGCGGAAAGCTGCAGCGAGGCGAGGTCGACGGTGGCCCCGGCGTAGGTGCGTCCGTCGAGATCGCGCACGCACGCCCCCTCCAGAGCGCCGATGCGGGCCCGGGTGGATCGGGCGAGGGTCAGGAGCTTCTTGTCCTCAGGGTCGGTGAGCTCGGTCATCGGAGGTCCTCATCCGGCTTGGGTGTCTGGGTAGGAGTCGCTGTCGGCGTGCTCGGGAGCGGGCTCGACGTGGGTGATCAAGACGGTGCCGATGCGGTTGCGGCGGCCGGTGGGTGCCTCGGCCTCGAGCCGAAGACCGTGCGCCTCGACCACCGACCCCGGGATCGGTACTCGCCCGAGGTACTTCGCCATGAGGCCACCGACGGTGTCCACGTCGTCGTCCTCGACCGGGACCCCGCACACCGCCTCGAGGTCGTCGACCGGGTAGCGCGAGCTCACACGGGTCGCCCCGTTGGCGAGCTGCTCCACGTCGACACGGTCCTCGTCGTACTCGTCGGTGATCTCGCCGACGATCTCCTCGAGGACGTCCTCGATCGTGACCAGGCCCGCGGTGCCGCCGTACTCGTCCACGACGACGGCGACGTGAGTGCGCTTGGCCTGCATCTCACGCAGCAGCTCGTCGACGGGCTTGGAGTCAGGGACGTAGAGCACCGGACGCATCACCGACTCGACCCGCTCGGTCTGCTCGGCCTCGTGCCGGTCGAACACGCGCTTGGTGATGTCCTTGAGGTAGGCGAAGCCGACGACGTCGTCGAGGTTCTCGCCGATCACGGGGATCCGGGAGAAGCCGCTGCGCAGCGCCAGCGACATCGCCTGGCGCAGGGTCTTGCTCCGCTCGATGAAGACCACGTCGGTACGCGGCACCATGACCTCGCGCACGATCGTGTCGCCGAGCTCGAAGACCGAGTGGATCATCTCGCGTTCGCCGGACTCGATGACGCTGCTCGCCTCGGCGAGGTCGACCAGCTCGCGCAGCTCCGCCTCGGAGGCGAAGGGACCCTCGCTGAAGCCGCGACCGGGGGTGATCGCGTTGCCGAACAGGATCAGCAGCTGGGCCAGTGGCCCGAACACCTTGGTCACCGCGATCAGCGGACCGGCGGAGATCAGGGCAACCCGCTCGGAGTGCTGGCGGCCGACGGTGCGAGGCGCGACCCCCACGAACACGAACGAGACCGCGAGCATGACCAGGGTCGTTCCCAGGACCGCCCACCAGTTCACCTGCTGGGAACCGAGGCCGCCCGTCGTCATCGCGTCGGTCACGACCACCGTCGCGATGACGATCGCGCCGATCTCGCTGAGCAGGCGCAGGAAGAGGGCGGTGTTCATGAACCGCGCCGGGTCCTCGACGACCTTGAGCAGGCGCTTGGCTCCCGCCTTCCCCTCGGCAGCGATCTCCTCTGCGCGCACCTTGGAGAACGACGAGAACGCCGCCTCGGCGCTGCTGAACAGCCCCGCCACGACCACCAGGAGAACGACGAGAACGAGCAGCCAGATGTCGAGACTGGTCACAGCTCGACGTCCCTCCCCGCCTCGTGAGCGTCCGCCTCGTCGCCGGCCAGGGTCTCGCCCTGACGGGCGCCCTGCCACTCGGCGAGCAGCCGTGCCTGGAGCCCGAACATCTCGCGGTGCTCCTCGGGCTCGGCGTGGTCGTAGCCGAGCAGGTGGAGGATCCCGTGCACGGTCAGCAGGTCGATCTCGTCCGCCGTGCCGTAGCCGGCCTGTCCCTTCGCCCGCGCCTCCTCGGCCTGCCGCTCGGCGATCGCCGGGCACAGCACGAGGTCGCCGAGGACGCCCTCCTCGGGCTCCTCGTCGACCATGCCGGGCCGTAGCTCGTCCATCGGGAAGGCGAGTACGTCGGTGGGCCCGCTCTTCTCCATCCACTGCTCGTTGAGCTCGGCGATCGTCGCCTCGTCGACGAGCTTGATGCACAGCTCGGCCTGCGGGTGGACGCGCATCCGGTCCATCGCGAAGCGGGCGAGCCGGGAGAGCTCGCGTACGTCGACCTCGGCGCCGGACTCGTCCAGGACCTCGATGCTCATGCGCGGTGCCCCTTGCGCGGTCCGGTGGGGCGACGGCTCTCCGGCTCCCCGTCGTGCTGGCCGCGGTCGTCCTCACGGCGTGCCTCGAAGTCGTCGTACGCCGCCACGATGTGTCCCACGAGCCGGTGCCGCACGACGTCGTGGGCTGTCAGCCGGTTGAAGTGGACGTCCTCGATCTCGGAGAGGATCTGCTCCACCACCCGCAGGCCGCTCTTCATGCCACCGGGCAGGTCGACCTGGGTCACGTCGCCCGTGACGACCATCTTGGAGCCGAAGCCGAGACGGGTGAGGAACATCTTCATCTGCTCGGGAGAGGTGTTCTGCGCCTCGTCGAGGATGATGAACGCATCGTTGAGCGTGTTGTGCGTGACGAGGAAGTCGTCGGTCACGTAGAGCGAGTCCTGCGCGGCGACCTGGATGCACAAGGTCTCGGCTTCCCCTGCCGGCTCGATGGAGTGGATGAACCGCATGGGCCGACCGCCGCCGCACTCCTGGTACTTGCGGAGCTTCCGCTCGAGCCGGAAGGGCGGGAGCCCCTCGGGGAGCCGGATGTCGAGCACGTAGGCGTCGTTGGTGTGCGCAACGGGCCGGCCGTTGGCGAGGCCCGGCTTCCTTCCCTCGGCCGGGCGCGTCCTGGAGTACACGACACCACCGAGGGACCGGACGAGGTACGTCACGTCGTCGCGCAGGCGCGCAGACGTGGTGGAGTACTGGACCCGGCAGGTCCGCCCCTTCTGGGTCACCGGGCCGCCGTCGGTGTCGAGCAACCCCTGTAGGACGCGTAGCCGCACCCAGGCGGAGTTGTGCAGGTAGACCTCCGGGACGAACTTCTCCGAAGACCGCATGCCGGCGAGTCCGAGCTCGCGCACTGCAACTGTCACGGGGTTCGCGATCCGAAGGCCTCCCCGTCCACCGGCCCGGCGACGGAGGACGTAGTCGTAGCGCCCAAGATGCCGGACCTCGATGCCGTCGAGCGCAGCCTCGAGCGCGTCGGCGAGCTCCGGGTCCGCCGTCGTGAAGCTCGGCGTGGTGCTCGTCGTGATGCACCCGTCCCCGAGCAGGAGCCCGAGTGCGTAGGGGTCGAGCGGGACGTCCTGCGGCTCCAGCTCCGCGAACTCGACCAGGGGCAGCTCGTAGCGGTGGATGTGGCCGCGCCTGAGGTTGCCGGCCATCTCCCGGGTCTCCAGCGTGCGCGTCCGCCCTGCTCGTCCGTCCTCGCGGGTCATCACGGTCCACAGGTGCTCGCCACAGCACAGCGTCGAGGCGCCGTCCTGGGTGGTGACCCGGTAGACCTCCTTGCGGCCCTGCGGGTAGACGCCGAGGACCGGAGTCGGCAGCCCGTTGGACCCGATCACCAGGTCGCCGACCTCGAGGGAGCCGATCGGCCGGAACCCCGCCGGGGTGAGGACCTGTGCGTCGTAGGGCTGCGCACGGCCACGCATGTAGGCCAGAGGCGCGACCTCGATCGTCCCGGCCGCGAGCAGCTTCGGGATGGTCTCCGGGTCGAGCATGTCGTGGAGCGCGTCGTACAGCGGCCGAAGGTAGGGGTCGATCTTCTCGCTCAGCGTGCCGGGCAGGAAGCCGAGCCGCTCCCCCGCCTCGACCGCCGGGCGGGTCAGGATGATCCGGTTGACGTTCTTCGACTGCAGTGCCTGCACGGCCTTGGCCATCGCGAGGTAGGTCTTGCCCGTGCCGGCGGGGCCGATCCCGAAGACGATGGTGTGCTTGTCGATCGCCTCGACGTACCGCTTCTGGTTCAGCGTCTTGGGGCGGATGGTGCGCCCGCGGTTGCTGAGGATGTTGAGGCTGAGGACGTCGGCGGGGCGTTCCTTGGTCTCCGCCCGAAGCATGGAGATCGCGCGCTCGACGGTCTCGGTGGTGATCCCCTGACCGGTGCGGATGATCGTGACCAGCTCGTCCATGAGCCGCTCGGCGAGCGCCACCTCTGCGGACTCGCCCCGCAGCGTGATCTGGTTGCCGCGGACGTGGACGTCAGCCTTGAATGCCTTCTCGATCAGCGCCAGGTGCTCGTCCCCAGGGCCCAGGAGGGCCACCATGGGGATGCTCGCGGGCACGATGATCGTGTGCTGGGGGGTGTTGGTCTCTGTCATCGAATGGCCTGGCGGCCGACCTCCACGGGTGAGTGGGCAAGACGGTTGGAACTCCCCCATGCTACGGGAGCCGCAGGGAAACCGCCCCCGGTGCGACGCGCGCTCCTACAGTGGGTTCATGTCGGAGTACGACGAGCTCCTCCCCGACCCCTGGGACGAGGGGGCGGCCGAGCTCATCGCGCCCGAGGACTTCCTCGGGCCCAACGGGATCCCCGCCGACGCTCGGCGGATGGGCCTGGACCGCAACACCCAGGAGGGCGCCCTCCTCGGCCTGGCCGGGTCCTTGAACCCGGGGAAGCTCTCCCATCGGCTGGTCGCCTGGGTGCTGCTGGTCGTCCTCGCCTTCCCGTTCCTGCTCAACCTCGCCCGCCCGCTTCTCTGACCGACCCCGCAACGTCGTGTTCCCGCCGACCGGCGCAAGTTCGACGATGGTCGCTGTACCTACTTCGGTGGGAGTGACCGCGCGTAGGTGAGCCCGTGGTCGACCCATCGCCTCAGCCCGTCGTCGCTCCCGAGCAGCTCCCCGTCCACACGCAGCCAGCCGTCCATCTCACGGCCGCGCATCTCGAAGCGCCTGACGTGTTCCTGGTCGACCATTGACGCAGTCAGGGCGGGGTCGACACGCAACAGCAGACCGCCCTGGCTGCTGGCTGCCACGGCCATGTTCCCGTTGGCCAGGAAGGCCAGCCCTCCGAACATGCGCTTCTCGCTCAGGTCGGGTTCGCCCTGGACGATGGTGCGGATCCGGTTCGCGAGCTCCTCGTCGTACGCCATGTGGGCAGTATCTCGCCGGACGACCCACTTCCAAGGGGGTCGACGACCTATCTGCTCGGGGCCAAGCCGGTCCCCGGACGCGCGGGCACGGCGGATCACGACCCAGAGGCAAGGAGGCGTACGGCGAGAGCTTCCGCCTGCAAGGTGTGAGGCGCGTCCTCGATCATCACCAGCTCGAACGCGAACCACCGGCCGCACGCCGGACCGAACATGGTGACCGCGTCGGGACACCACACGTCGAGGGGCCCCGGTGCCGTCGTCGAGGGTGACGCGCACTCCGTCGGCAAATCCCCAAGACTCGCGCACCTGCGCATGCACCCGCCCAGCCGCCGCCTCCGTCGTGCTCGTGACGTTCGAAACCTCCGGCCGCCAAGGTCTCGGCTGCGACCTCTAGGTTGCTGGTGAGGTCCTTGGCCACCAGCACGACAGCCGGGGGCGGACTCCGGGGTTGATATGTCCGTATCTAGCCCGGGGCGCCGCGGCGACGCTCGTGTTCAGCGGAAGGCGCTGTGGCCGGTGAGGGCCTGGCCGATGACGAGCTGGTGGACCTCGGAGGTGCCCTCGTAGGTGAGGACGGACTCGAGGTTGTTGGCGTGCCGCATGATCGGGTACTCCAGGGTGATCCCGGCCGCGCCGAGGATGGTGCGGCACTCCCGGGCGATCGCGATGGCCTCGCGCACGTTGTTCAGCTTGCCCAGGCTGACCTGTTCGGGGCGGATCTTCCCGGCGTCCTTCAGCGACCCGAGGTGCAGGGCGAGCAGCATGCCCTTGCCGAGCTCCAGGGTCATGTCGGCGAGCTTGGCCTGGGTCAGCTGGTAGGCCGCGAGCGGCTTGTCGAAGATGTCACGGTCGGCGGCGTAGGCGATCGCGGTCTCCAGGCAGTCCCGGGCCGCGCCGAGGGCGCCGAAGACGATCCCGTAGCGGGCCTCGTTCAGGCACGACAACGGCCCCGACAGCCCCACGGCCTCGGGCAGCATCGCCGAGGCAGGAAGCCGGACGTCGTCCAGCACGAGCTCGGAGGTCACGCTCGCGCGCAGCGACATCTTCTTCTTGATCTCCGGTGCCGAGAACCCCGGCGCGTTGGTGGGCACCACGAACCCGCGGATCCGGTCATCGTCCGGGTCGGCGGGGTCCTCGGTCCGTGCCCAGACCACGGCGACGTCGGCGACCGAGCCGTTGGTGATCCACATCTTCGTGCCGTTCAAGACCCAGTCGTTCCCGTCCCGGCGGGCGCGAGTGCGCATCCCGGCCGGGTTCGACCCGAAGTCAGGCTCGGTCAGCCCGAAGCAGCCGATCGCCTCCCCCGCCGCCATCCGCGGCAGCCACTCCTGCTTCTGCTCCTCCGAGCCCCACCGGTGGATCGCGAACATCGCCAGCGACCCCTGCACGCTCACCAGCGACCGCAGCCCCGAGTCGCCCGCCTCGAGCTCCATGCACGCCAGCCCGTACGCCGTCGCAGACGTCCCGGCACATCCGTAGCCCTCCAGGTGCATGCCCAGCACACCCAGCGCCCCGAGCTCCTTGGCAAGGTCCCGGACCGGGACCGCCCCCGTCTCGTACCAGTCCGCGAGCTCCGGCTTGACCTTCTCGTCCACGAACCGCCGGACGGTGTCCCGGATCGCGAGGTCCTCCTCGACGATCAGCGCATCGGTCCCGAACAAGCCGAGCGGCGTCTGGGGTGTCGCAGTAGCCATGGTCTGCTGCCTTTCGAAAGGGGTCGGTCAGAGGAACGCGCTGACACCGGTCTCGGCGCGACCGATGAGGAGCTTCTGGATCTGGCTGGTGCCTTCGTACAAGGTCATCACGCGGGCGTCGCGCATGTACTTCTGCACCGGGTACTCGTCGACGTACCCGTAGCCGCCGAAGACCTGGATGGCGAGGTTCGCGGCCCGGACGGCCGCCTCGGAGGAGAACAGCTTCGCCTTGGACGCCTCGACGCCGAAGGGCTCGCCCCGCTCGATGAGGTCGGCCGCGCGCCAGGTCAGCAGCCGAGCGGCGTCCGCGTCGATCGAGATGTCCGCGATCATGTCCTGGATCAGCTGGAACGACGCGAGCGGGCGCCCGAACTGCTGGCGCTCCTTCGAGTACGACACGACGCTCTCCAGGCAGCCCTGGATGATCCCGACGCAGCCCGCGGCCACGGACACCCGTCCCTTGTCCAGGGAGTACATCGCGATCTTGAAGCCCTGACCCTCCTCGCCGAGCATCGCCGACGCCGGCACGCGCACGTCGTCGAAGGAGAGCTCGGCCGTGGCCTGGCCCCGGAGGCCGAGCTTGCCCTTGATCTCCCTGCACTCGAAGCCCGGCGTGTCCGTGGGGACCAGGAACGCCGAGACCCCCTTGGGTCCCGGACCACCGGTGCGCGCGAAGACCAGGCAGACGTCGGCCCACGTGCCGTTGGTGATGAACATCTTGGAGCCGTTGATGACGTAGTCGTCGCCGTCGCGCGCGGCATGGGTCGTCAGGTTGCCCGCGTCCGAGCCGGTGTCGGGTTCGGTCAGGCCGAAGCAGCCGAGCTTGGTCCCGTTCGCGATCCCGGGGAGCCACTCCTGCTTCTGCTCCTCGGTGCCGTGGGACAGGATCACCTTGCCGACCAGGCCCATCGACACCGAGACGATGCCGCGGACGGAGGAGTCGGCTCGTCCGAGCTCCTCCATCCCGATGCAGTAGGTGATGTAGTCGCCGCCGAGGCCGCCGTACTCCTCAGGAATGGTCAGGCCGAAGAACCCGATCTCGCCGAGCTTCGGGATGATCGCGGTGTCGACCGACTCCACGCGGTCCCACTCCGTGCGGTAGGGCACCACCTCGTTGTCCAGGAAGTCGCGTGCGAGCTTCTTGAAGCTCTTCTGGTCGTCGTTCAGTGACAGGTCCATGCGTCACACCTCGCCCTTCACCTGGTCGCGCAGCTCGAACTTCCTGATCTTGCCGCTCGGCGTCTTCGGGAAGTCCTCGAGGATCTCCAGACGCTCGGGCCAGTACTGCTTGGCGACGCCCTTGTCCGCGAGGAACCTCTGCATCTCCTCGAAGGTGAACTCGCCGGCGCCCGGCTTGACGATGACGCAGGCACACGCCCGCTCCTGCAGCCGCGGGTCGGGTGTTGCCACGATGGCGACCGACTCGAGCTTGGGGTTCTCGTAGAGGACGTTCTCCACGTAGGACACCGGGATGTTCTCACCGCCCCGGATGATCACGTCCTTCGTGCGACCGGAGATGTTGACGTAGCCGTCCGCGTCGATCCTGGCCAGGTCGCCGGTGTCGAACCAAGGCCCGTCGAAGGTCGCCCGCGTCATCTCGAGACGCTCGGCGTACCCGACGAAGAGGGTCGGGCCGTAGACCTGGAGCCGGCCCTCCTCACCCGGCGGGACCTCCTTGCCCTCGAAGTCCACGGTGCGGATGCGCATGCCCGGCCAGGGATAGCCGTCGGTCTCGATGACCTTCTCCTCCGGGTCGCCCGGGATGCCGAGGGTGACCAGGCCGTTCTCGGTCTGCCCCCATCCGCCGAGCACGACGAGGCCGGGAAGCTTCTCCTTGGCCTCCCGGACGAGCACCCGCGGGATCGGCGCTCCCATGCAGCAGAACCGGACCAGCGAGGACAGGTCGTGGTCCCCCAGGTTCGGCGCGTTCAGGACGTCATGGAGGAACGGCGTGGCCGCCGACGTGTACGTGATGCCGTGCTCCTCGACGAGCTCGACGAACCGGCTCGCGTCCCAGACGTCCTGGAGCACGCCGGTCGCGCCGTTCTGCACGTTCAGCCTCGCGCCGTACAGGAACCCGGTGAGGTGCGCGAGCGTCGAGGCCATGTGGATCACGCTGTCGCTGGTGATCCCGAGCCGTTCCGGGAGCGGCCGGTTCGCGGCCACGACGGTGTTGTGCGTGTGCATGACGCCCTTGGGCTCCCCCGTCGTACCAGAGGTGAAGATCAGCAGCGTCACGTCGTCGGGGTCTGGCCGCAGGTCTGCCAGCAAGCCGGGATGGCGGCGGGACTCCCACGGCGTCGCCATGAAGTCCTCCCACGAGGAGGTGCCCTGACCGGGCTTCCCGTCCACGACCAGCACGTGCTCGAGAGCAGGCCACTGTGGCCGGAGCTCGTCGACCATTCCGACGTAGTCGAAGCCACGAAAGTCGGCGGGCACGACGATCACCTTCGACCTCGCGAGGCCGACCATGAAGCCCAGCTCGCGCTGGCGGTAGATCGGGATGAGCGGGTTGCTGATCGCGCCGATCCTCGTGGCCGCGTAGTGCACGACCACCCACTCGATCCAGTTCGGAAGCTGGAAGGAGACCACGTCGCCGGGCCGCACGCCGAGCTCGAGCAGACCGAGCGCGCACCGGTCCACCTCCCGCCGGAGCTCCGCATAGGTGACCTGCCTCCGGCTGTCGATGAAGGCGGTCTTGTCCGGGTTCTGCTCGGCCACCTCGTCGAGGTAGTCGGTGATCGTCCGGTTCAGCCAGTAGCCCTGGCTGGTGTACTCCTCGATCTTCTCCTGGGTGAGGATCGTCTGGAACGTCATGTCGGTCTCCGGGTCAGCTCATGGTGAGGCCGCCGCTGACGCTGACGGTCTGGCCGGTGATGAAGTTGGCTTCGTCGGAGGCGAAGAAGGCGACCATGTTCGCCAGGTCGCTCGGCTGCGCCAGCCGGCGGAAGGGGATCGCCTTGGTCAGCGCCTCGCGCAGCTTCGGGTTGTCCCCGCCCACCGACGCGAAGAGCGCGGTGTCCGTCGGGCCGGGCGAGACGCAGTTGGCGTTGACCTGGTGCCGCGCCATCTCCCGTGCGGTGGCCTTGGTGAACGCGATGACCCCGCCCTTCGCGGCGGAGTAGACCGCCTCACCGGACGAGCCGACCCGGCCGGCGTCCGAGGCGAGGTTCACGACGGAGCCGTGGCCCTGCACGGCCATGATCGGCAGCACGGCCTTCGAGGTGTTCAGCACGCCGTAGAGGTTGATCTGGATGACCCGGTCCCAGTCGGCGGGGTCGGAGTCGACGAACGGGCCGGCCTTGTCCCAGCCGGCGTTGTTGACGAGTACGTCGATCCGCCCGAACTGGTTCATCACCTGGCCCACCATCGCGACGACCGACTCACGCGAGGTGACGTCGGTGTGGATCCCGAGGGCTCCCCCGCCGATGGCGTCGGCGGTCTCCTTGGCCGTCGACTCGTTGATGTCGGTGACGACCACGGTCGCCCCCTCGGATGCGAGCTTCTCCGCGATCGCCTTGCCGATCCCCTGACCTGCACCGGTCACGATCGCGATCTTTTCGTCGAGCTTTCCCATGAGGCTGTTCCTTCGCTGTCAGTGTCGTTCGGTTGTCGAGGGACTAGGGCGCGTAGGCACGGCCGAGGAGGCTGCGAGCGATGACGAGCTTGGAGACCTGGGCGGTGCCGTCGCCGATCTCGAGGCCGATGACGTCGCGCAGGCGCTGGCCCAGCGGGCTCTCGGTGGAGTAGCCCATGTGGCCGAAGGTGAGCAGGCACTGGTGGATCACCTCTGCCGACAGCTTCGGGGCCCAGAACTTCGCCATCGCCGCCTCGGCCGAGTGCTCGATGTCGTTGTCCTTCTTCCAAAGCGCCTCGTAGCAGACATGGCGAGCACCGCGGACGTAGGTGGCGCACTCCGCGAGCGGGAAGGCCACCCCCTGGAACTTCCCGATCGGCTGCCCGAACGCCTCCCGGTCGCGCGCCCACTGGAACGCCTCCTCCAGCGACACCTGCGCGGCGCCGAGGCAGGCCAGGCCGATGATCGCCCGCGAGTAGTCGAACCCCTGCATGACCGAGACGAACCCGTCACCCTCCGCGCCGATCAGGTCGGCCCGGGTCACCGGCGCCCCCTCGAAGTGCAGCGACGCCCGCCCGATAGCCCGGCCGCCGAGGTCGTCGAACCCGGCGCGCGTGACGAACTCCGTGTCGAGGTCGACCCAGAACGCGCTCACACCTCGGGCGCCGGGCCCACCGGTGCGAGCCAGCACGACGCCGCGGTCGGCGGCCATGCCCAAGGTGATCGAGGTCTTCTCGCCGTGGAGCCGCCACCCGTCGCCGGCGGGCACCGCCTTGAGCTCCAGGCTCGCCGCATCGGTGCCGTGACCGGGCTCGGTGATGCAGATGCACGGGATCGAGGAGCCGTCTGCGATCCCGGGCAGCCACTCACGTTTCTGCTCCTCGGTGGCGTTGCGCACGATGATGTCGCTGATCAGGGCGGTGTTGATGATCAGGTAGGTCGCGTTGAAGTCCGCCCGGCCCACCTCCTCGGCGGCAAGGCCGGCGACCACGGCAGTCGCCTCCTGCCCGCCGTACTCCTCGGGGATCCGGAGGCCGGTGAGTCCCATGCCGGCCATGTCGATGGCCAGCTCGCGGCGGAACGTCGCGGCCTTGTCGTCGGACTGGTACTTCGGCGCGAGCGTCTTGGTCGCGAAGCGGCGAAGCTCCTGACGGAACGACTCCTGGTCGTCGTCGAATCGGAAGTCCATGGCTCAGTGCCAGTTGACGTGCTTGTTGAACTCGGGCTTGCGCTTCTCGGCGAACGCCGCGGCGCCCTCCAGTCCCTCCGGCGAGGCGGTGAACATGTCCAGCGCGGTCATCGCCATGTTGCTCAGGCCGGCCTGGTGGTCGGTGTCGGCGTTGAAGGACTGCTTGAGGAGGCGGATCGCGGTGGGGCTCTTCTCGGCCACCTCCGCAGCCCACGCCTTGGCCTCCTTGAGCAGCTGGTCGCCCGGGACGACCTTGTTGACGAGGTTCATCGCGAGTGCCTCGTTCGCGTCGTACATCCGGCACCAGAACCACATCTCCCGCGCCTTCTTCTCGCCCACCACCCGCGCGAGGTACGCCGACCCGAAGCCCGCGTCGAACGAGCCGACCTTGGGACCGGCCTGTCCGAACCTGGCCGTCTCGCTCGCGATGGAGACGTCGCACAGGACGTGCAGGACGTGCCCACCGCCGACGGCGACACCGTTCACGGCGGCGATGACCGGCTTGGGGATGTCCCGGATGACCTTGTGGAGGTAGCCGATCTCGAACATGCCGCTCTCGCTGGGACCGTAGTCGCCGGTCTCCGCACGCTGCTTCACGTCACCGCCGGTGCAGAAGGCCTTCTCCCCCGCACCGGTGAGGATCACCGACTGGACCTGCCGGTCTGCCCACGCCAGTCGGAAGGCCTTGATCATCTCCTCGACGGTCTTCGCCCTGAACGCGTTGTAGCGCTCGGGACGGTTGATCGTGATGATCGCCGCTGACTCCTCGACGACGTACTGGATGTCCTCGAACTCCGACATCTGGGGCACCTCTCGGCTGGACTGGGCTGGAAGTGAAAATGAACATTCGTTCACCACGAATGAATGTAGGTTCACTTCTTCGCCGGGTCAAGGGTTTCGACCCCCGAACGTGGGATAAAATGAATCTTGGTTCACCCGACCAAGCCGAAGCCCGGAGGCCCCATGAGTTCCGCCGCTCCCCTCGCCGCCGAAGCGCCCGACCCGCACGAGGCCGCGCGCCTCACTCGTGCGCAGCAGCGCAGCCAGCAGCTGCTCACCGCTGCCGCGAGGCTCATGGAGCGCGACGGCTCGCAGGCGGTCTCGATGCAGGCGGTGGCGGACGAGGCCGGCGTGAGCGTCGGGCTGATCTACCGCTACTTCGGCGGGAAGGACGACCTCCTCCTCGCCGTGATCGTCGACGTCCTCGACGCCTTCGCCGTGCGGGTTCCCGGGGCCATCGACGCTGCCGGCGACAACCCGGTCGAGCGGCTCGCGGCGGCCTTCCGCGCCTACTGCGAGGTGATCGACGAGCACCGGCACGCGGCCGTGCTGACCTACCGGGAGAGCAAGAGCCTGAGCGCCGAGGGACGCCAGCGGATCAAGGAGCTCGAGGTCGCCACGAGCGAGCCGCTCCGCACCTTGCTCCGTGAGGGGATCGAGGCGGGCGAGCTCCAGGACGTCGACGTCGACCTGGTGTCCTACAACCTCCTGCTGCTGGCGCACGGGTGGGCACTCAAGCACTGGTACTTCGAGCGGACCCTCGAGCTCGACGAGTACGTCGCCGAGCAGACCGCCCTGGCGCTCAGCGCGTTGCTCCAGCCCCGACGGCGCCGCAGCTACCGCCGACTGCTCGGTCAGGCCGACTGAGGACGGCAGCGCGCATGGACCTCAGCCGGCACCCCGACAACTGGGACGGGTCGACCCTCTACGCCGACGACCTCACCGTCGGCGAGGTCTTCGACCTCGGGTCGCACACCGTGACGACCGAGGAGCTCGTCGACTTCGCCGGCACCTGGGATCCCCAGTTCTTCCACGTCGACGAGGAGGCCGGCGACACGCGGGCTGTTCGGCGGGCTCATCGCCAGCGGCATCCACACGATGGCGGTCTTCCAGCGCCTGTCGGTGGCGGCTTCTGGTACCGCAGCGCGACGATCGCCGCGCGCGGGATCCGCGAGGTCCGCTTCCTCAGCCCGATGAGGCCGGGGACCACCATCACCGGACGCATGGTGGTCGAGGAGGTACGCCACCGGGACGCGGACGCTCGCTGGTCACCGTGTCGGGCACGCTCGACGAGACGACCGGCAAGCAGGTCCTGGCGATGACGCTCGACGCCTACCTCGCGCGCCGGGTCGACGACCGGCGCTGAGCCACGCGGGAGCTCTCTCATCCCCACTCCCGCGTGTCCACGAGGACGCCGCCGTCGCCATCGTCGAGGGACTCCACCAGACGCACCTCGGGACGGACTCGGAGTGCGTCCCTGGTCTGCTGGGTGGCCGCAGCGACCAGGGTCGCCTGGTCCGCACTGTCCGAGGCCACGAGGTCCAGGCGCAGGACGTCCCGGTCCCCCGACCGCTCGACGACGAAGCGTCCTGCGCTGGCGCCCGCGTCCCGCAGGGCACCCACCACCTGGGCGGCCTGATGCGGGTGCACGAACATGCCGCGAACCTTGACGGCGGCGCCGACACGTCCCAGCACTCCGGCCAGTCGGAGGTCGCCGTCGGGGCCGAGCACCCACCTCGAGACATCGCCCGTGCCGAAACGCAGCAACGGGTAGTCGGTGTGCAGGAGCGACACCACCACCTCACCGAGATCGCCCGGCTGTGCGGGCCGGCCGGTGCCCGGGTCACAGATCTGGACATAGCCCTGGTCGGGGAGCCGCAGGCCCTCCCCCGGCGTCGTCTCGAAGCCGATCAGCCCCGCCTCGGCGGTCCCGTACGCCATGAGCACCGTGGGCACACGCACTCTGAGCTGGGCGCGCAAGGTGTCGGGCAACGGCTCAGCGGTGACGAGCGCCTTGGCCACTCTCCACCGATCGGCCTCGATCGCGAGGCCGTCGAACCGGTCCACGAGCGTCGCGAGGTAGCTCGGCAGGCCGATGAAGGCGGTCACCCCGAGAGCGGCGATCACCTGGGCCTGGACCTCGGGTGCACCGACGCCGCCGGGTACGACGGTGGCGCCGACCGCCCGGCAGGCCTCGTCGAACATCGCGCCCGCGGGCGAGAGGTGGTAGCTGAAGCAGTTCAGCACAACGTCGTCCGGACCGATCCCGCATGCTTCCAGGGCCGGACTCCACCCCCACGGGTCCGACCCCGCGAGCTGCGGCTCGTAGATCGGACCGGGCGAGGCGAAGAGCCGGACGACCGCCGCCCCGTCAGCGAGGAGCCCGCCGAGCGGAGGGTGCGCCTCTTGGACGGCGGGGAGCGAGTCCTTGCTCAGCACCGAGATCCGGTCGAGGTCGGCGAGCTCGGCGTCAGCGGCGCTGACCCCTGCGTCTGCCAGACGGGCGTCCAGGCTCGGCGCCCGCCCCGCCGCCGACCGCACCACCTCGAGCACCCGTGGCCCGTTTCGGTCCACGTAGTCCTGATGGGCTTCGACGACGGACATGGCATCTCCCCTGGCTCAGAGCCACCGCTTGCGGCGCTTGTAGTGCTTGACGTCCCGGTAGCTCTTCTGGCCGGCCTCGCCGAGCCCGAGGTAGAACTCCTTCACGTCGGGGTTCTCGATGAGCTCGGCCGCCGGTCCCTCGAGGACGATCCGCCCCTGCTCGAGGATGTACCCGTGGTCGGCCACCTCGAGGGCGCGGCGGGCGTTCTGCTCGATAACCAGCATGGTGATGCCCTGGTCCTTGTTGAGGTCCCTGATGTAGCCGAAGATCTCCTGCACGAGGAGCGGCGCGAGACCCAACGAGGGCTCGTCGAGCATCAGCAGTCGCGGCTTGGCCATCAGTGCCCGCCCGATCGCCAGCATCTGCTGCTCGCCTCCGGAGAGATAGCCGGCGATGCGGTCGCGCATGTCGCCGAGCAGCCGGAAGTACGTGTACACGAGGTCGAAGTCCTCGGCCGTCGCACCTCCTCGCGAGTAGCCGCCCGCGACGAGGTTCTCGTGCACGGTCAGGTGCTCGAACACATGCCGGCCCTCCACGCACAGCGAGAGCCCCGCCTTCACGCGGGCGGCGGCGTCCATCCGGGTGATGTCCCTCCCGTCGAACGTGATCGAGCCGTCCGTGATCTCCCCACGCTCGCTGGGCAACAGGCCCGAGATCGCCTTGAGCGTCGTCGACTTGCCTGCGCCGTTCGACCCCAGGAGCGCGACGATCTGGCCCTCCGGCACGTCGAGCGACAGCCCGCGCAGCACCAGGATCACCTCGTCGTAGATGACCTCGACGTTGTTGACGGTGAGCAGCCCCGAGGGGACGGCGCCCGGAGCTGCTCCGGGCGCGCCTCCCTGCGGCACCGGTGACGAGGTCATTCCGGGGTGACGCCGGTCTCGAGGGGCTTCATCACGCCATCCTCGACGACGTAGATGCCGGTACCGGTCGAGCCCCGGTGGGAGTCGGCGGAGAACTCCACCTCACCGGTGCCGACCACACCACCGGTGTCGATCGGCCCCATGGTCTCCAGTGCTTCCTTGATGGCACTCCCGCTCAGGTCACCCCCGTCCTCGAGCGCTGCCCGGATGCCCTCGGCCATCACGTCCATCGTGTACCAGCCCTGGGCGTAGTGCAGGCCCTCGTCCTCGAGTGAGGAACCCTCGCTCTCGAGGAACTTCTGGATCTCTTCGTGGCCCGGCTCCTTCGCCGTGATCGGTGCGAACGGCTGGATCAGCACGTGGCCCTCTGCTGCGTCACCAGCCGTGTCCACGAAGATCTCGTCGGAGCACCAGTTGAGGCACACGATCTTCATGTCCAGGCCCTGTGCCTTGATGTCCTTGGCCACCTGCGCCGCGGGACTCGACACGTTCTGGATCACGATGTACTTCGCGCCCTGCTTCTCCGCCTGAGACAGCAGGCCGACGTAGTTCGCGCTCTCGGCGGGCATGGCGTACGGCTCCATGGTCAGGTCGAGGCTCTTCTCGTCGATCCACGCCTGCCCGTCCTCCAGCGGAGCGAGGCCGAAGGGCGAGTCGTTGTGGAAGAACGCGACCTGGGTCGCACCTCCGGCGTCCTCGCTGATCCAGTTGAGGGCGATGCGCATCTGGTCGGAGTAGGTGGGCGCCACGACGAAGTTGTACGGCGCCTCGTTCGGGTCGGTCAGCACCTCGGCGTACGACGCAGACATGAAGGGCAGCTCGTCGGCGGCAACCTTGTTCATGAGGGCCTCGGAGTCACCGGTGCCCCACCCCTGGATCGCCACGACGCCGTCGTTGACGTACTCCTTGTAGAGGCGTTCCGCCGTCGGCACGTCGTACGCGTAGTCCTTCGACGTGGCATCGATCTCGCGCCCGTCGATGCCGCCTTTCTCGTTGATCCACTTGACGTAGCCGAGCATGCCGTCGTTGTAGGGCGCACCCACGTCGCCCGTGGCGCCGGTGAGGTCGGCGATGACGCCGATCTTGATCGGGCCCTCGATTGTCGGCGCCGGAGTCACCTCCGCCTGGGGCGCAGGCGGTGAGTCCAAGCGAGAGAGCGGCCATGGCTGCAACCGTCCACCGGATTCCAGACATGGTTTCTCCTTTGGTTAGTAGCGGAACGGCCAGAAACGGACGTAGTCCTTCATGCGCTGCCAGATGCGGTCGAGACCGCGCGGTTCGAACAGCAGAAAGAGGACGATGACGAGACCGAAGACCGCGTTCTCGATCGCGGGCAGCCGGCTGACGAGGAACGGGACGCGGTCACCGACTGCGAAGATCAGCTCGTTGAGCAGCACGGGGACCACCATCATGAAGAAGGCGCCGTAGACGGAGCCGGCGATGCTCCCGAGGCCGCCGACGATGATCATCGCGAGGTAGAGGATCGAGACCTCGAGGGTGAACGACTCCCAGGTGACGGTCTCGGTGTAGTGCGCCGAGAGCGCGCCGGCGAGGCCGACGAAACCCGACGAGACGGCGAAGGCGGTCACCTTGGCCCGCGTCAGGTTCACACCGATCACGCTGGCGGCGATGTCCTGGTCACGCACGGCCATGAACGACCGTCCGAGTCCGGTGCGGAACAGGTTGCGCGCCCCGACCACCGACAGCACCGCGCAGGCGAGCAGGATCCAGTACCACTGCCACTCGAAGTAGTCACGGGTGATCTCGAAGCCTCCGAGGTGGAGGCGGTCGATCGAGAGCGGGGCAGTGCCCTCGCGCAGGAACTCCCAGCGGCGAGCGATGAAGACGATGATCACCTGGCTCGCCAGCGTTGCGATCGCGAGGTAGAGGCCCTTGAGACGCAGCGCGGGCAGTCCGAACAGTGCACCGGCCAGAGCGGTGACGACCACGGCTGCCGCGATGCTGAGAGGCGCGGGAAGACCCGCGCGCTCGTAGAGAAGTGCGGAGGTGAAGGCGCCCACGGCCAGGAAGCCACCCTGACCGAGCGAGATCTGTCCGGTGAAGCCGACGAGGATGTTCAGGCCGACGGCGCCGATGACCGCGATCAGGATCGTGTTCAGGATCGAGAGCCAGTAGTTGTCGATCATGTAGGGCACGGCGATCATGCCGACGACCACGAGTGCCAGCCGGAAGTACTCCGCACGCGTGTGCCGCAGCGCAAGGTCCTTCGGGTAGCTGCGCTGGTAGACGCCGGTGGCCGTCGCCGCCATGGTCAGACCCTCTCGATGCGGGTCTCGCCGAAGAGACCGTAGGGACGGACGAGCAGGATCGCGATCAGCAGCAGGTACGGCGCGATCTGGGCGAGGCCGGGGTCGCCGTACCCGCTGACGTACTGGGTGGTGAGGCCGATCGTCAGACCTCCGACGATCGTTCCGGGGACCGAGTCCAGGCCGCCGAGGATCACCACGGGGAAGACGAAGAGGCCGAAGGTGGCCAACCGTCCGCTCACCTCGGTGACGTCGCCGAGCAGGATGCCCCCGACGAGCGCGCTCACTGCTGCCAGCGCCCAGGCCATCGCGAAGACCCGGCGTACGGAGATCCCCATGGTCAGAGCGGCCTGCTGGTCGTCGGCCACTGCGCGCATCGCGATCCCGTGCCTGCTGCGGCGGAAGAAGTTCGTGAACGCCGACAAGCACCGCCGCAGCGATCAGGATGACCAGGAGCCGGTTCAACGGAACGGACGTTCCGGGCAGCAGCTCCACGGGGGTGCGCGGCAGGAGTGCGGGCTGCTGGACCGGTCGCGTGCCGAAGATGAGCTGGACTGCGGCCCGGAGGAATGCCGCCAGACCGATGGTCACCATGATCACGCTGATCGCGCTTTCACCGATGAGCGGACGCAGGACCAGCCGCTCGATCGCGATGCCGAGGATGATCGCGAAGGCGACTCCGATGACGACCGCGGCGACCATGGGGAGCCGGAAGACGACGAAGGCGGCGTACAAGGTGTAGGCGCCGATGAGCAGGAACTCGCCCTGGGCGAAGTTGATGACCCCGGTCGCCTTGTAGATGAGCACGAACCCGAGTGCGGCGAGCGCCAGGATGGCACCGTCGGACAGGCCGTAGACGGTGAGGTTGAGGAACGTGTTCATCGCCGACCGCTCCAGACCGGACGCACACTCTTCCGTTCGGGCGGTGCGTAGCCATCGAGGTCCCGGATCTTGAGGTCGATCGTCCGCTTCACCGTCGTGCCGTCCTGGTAGGTCACCGTGTTCGTGATGCTCACCGAGTCCTGTCGGTGTTCGAGCGCCGCGATCAGGTCGGCGTACCGCTCGGCGATCACGTTCCGACGCACCTTCCTGGTGCGGGTGATCTCGTCGTCGTCGGGGTCGAGCTGCTTGAACAGCAGGAGGAAGCGACGGACCTTGATGCTGTCCGGCAGGTCGGTGTTGGCACGGTGCACCTCGTCGGTGAGGAGCTCGTACACCTCGGGCTTCTGCGCCAGGTCGGTGTACGTCGTGTAGGTGAGGTGCTCGCTCTCGGCCCAGGAGCCGACTGTCATCGCGTCGATCGTGATCATCGCGGTGATCTCGTCCTTGCCGAAGACGACCGCCTCCTCGACGTACGGGGAGAACTTCAGCTTGTTCTCGATGAAGGCGCTGGAGAAACGCGTGCCGTCGGCGGCGGTCAGCACGTCCTTGGCACGGTCGATCACCACCAGGTGCCCCTCGTCGAGGTAGCCGGCGTCGCCGGTGTGGAGCCAGCCATCCTCCTCGATGGCCTCCGCGGTGGCCGACTCGTTGCCGACGTAGCCGACGAACACCGACGGGGAGCGCAGGAGGATCTCGCCGTCGTCGCTGATCCTCAGCTCGGTCTGCGGGATCGGTACCCCCACCGTGTGGAAGCGCACGTCGTCGTCGCGGTGGACGACGGCGATGCCGCAGATCTCGGTCTGGCCGTAGATCTGCTTCAGGTTGACGCCGATCGCGTGGAAGAAGCGGAACACGTCGGGGCCGAGTGGCGCGCCTCCGGTGTAGCAACGCCTGATGCGTGTCAGGCCGAGCTGGTCGCGCACCGGCCGGAGCGCGACCCAGTCGGCGAGCTGCACCAGCAGTCGCGACCCGAGGCCGACTCGCTTGCCGCGCACACGCCGCTCGGCGACCCTGTCGCCGATGTCGTAGCCGATGCCGAAGACCTTCCGCTTGAGCCAACCGGCCTCGTCGATGCGCACCTGGACCTCCGAGAGCATCGACTCCCAGATCCGCGGCGGGCTGAACATGACGTGTGGCCCGATCTCCCGCAGGTCGCTGCGCTGGGTCGAGGCGTCCTCCGGGAAGGACAGCGTCATGCCCCGGGAGAGTCCACAGGCGACGGCGATCATCTGCTCGCCGATCCAGGCAAGCGGGAGAAAGGAGACGAACCTGTCCTTCGGCCCCAGTGGGTCGATCGAGGTCAGGTTGTCCGCCATCGACAGGAGGTTGCGGTGCGTCAGCTGGCCGAGCTTGGGCCGCGACGTCGTCCCCGAGGTCGTGCACACGACAGCGATGTCGTCGGGGTCGCCCTGGGCGACCTCCTGCTCGAACCATCCCTCGCGGCCCTCTCGCCACTCGCGCCCACGCACCTCGATGGCGGAGAACTCCAGGAGCCACGACTCGGTGTAGGTCTCCAGGCCGTGCGGGTCGTAGAAGACGACCCACTCGAGGAGCGGCACCAGCGGCTTGACCCGGAGCAGCTTGTCTACCTGCTCCTGGTCCTCCGCGACCACCACCTTCGCCTCGGCGACCGTGAGGATGTGCACGATCTCCTCGTCCAGGCTCGTGGGATAGATGCCCACCACTGCGGCCCCGATGGACTGAGCGGCGACCTCGGCGATCAGCCACTCGGGTCGGTTGTCCCCCAGGACCGCGACGATCTCTCCGCGGGCCACGCCGAGTGCGGCCAGCCCGCAACCGAAGTCGCGCATGCGGTCCGCGTACTCCTGCCAGCTGATCGGCTGCCAGATGCCGTAGAGCTTCTCCTGCAGCGCCACGCCCTTCGGCCGCTCGGCGGCGCGCTGGGCCAGGAGTCGCGGAAAGGTCTGGCCCGCACTGTCGTGGTCAAGGTGCGCCGCTGGGCGTTCGCCGGTGAGTACCTCGCTCATGCCTCGGACCCCAGGTAGGCCTCGATGACGACTTCGTCCTGGCGCACCTCGTCGGGGGTGCCGTCCCCGATCAGCTTCCCGAAGTCCAGAACGGTGACCCGGTTGGAGATGTCCATGACCACGCCCATGTCGTGCTCGATCAGCATCACGGTGACCGCGCGCAGCTCGTTCACGTCGAGGATGTAGCGCGCCATGTCCTCCTTCTCCTCGGCGTTCATGCCGGCCATCGGCTCGTCGAGGAGCAGCAGCGAAGGCTCGACGCAGAGCGCCCGTCCGAGCTCGACGCGCTTCTGGATTCCGTAGGCGAGTGAACCGACGTGATGGTGGCGGTGCGCCTGCAGCTGCAAGAGGTCGATGACCTCTTCCACGAAGGTGCGGTGACGCACCTCCTGGCTGCGTGCCGGGCCGAACCACAGCATCGAGGGAAGCAACCGGTGGCTCATGTGGATGTGGCGGCCGAGCATCAGGTTCTCGAGCACGGTCAGGTGCCCGAACAGCTCGATGTTCTGAAACGAGCGCGCGACGCCGAGGCGCGCTGTCCGGTGCGGCTTCGACTTCGCCAGGTCGTGGGTCGAGGCAACGCCGTTCTCGTCCCTGGTGTGCAGCAGGATCTCGCCGTCCTGCGGCCGGTACAGCCCACTCGCGCAGTTGAGGAGGCTGGACTTGCCGGCGCCGTTCGGACCGATGACGGCGTGCACGTCTCCCTGCGTCACGGTGAAGGAGACGTCACTCAGGGCTCGGATACCGCGGAAGCGCAGCGACACGCCGCGGACCTCCAGCAAGGGCTGCCCGACCGGCACCCTGCTCGAGTTCAGCCGAAAGCGATACTCCCGGGTCAGCATCTGGGCACCACCTCCGGCAAACGGATGTGACCGAGCACACGGGTGCGTTGGGGCGACCGTAACACCGTGAGAGGCGGCGGCTCCGGCTTCCGCCCAACTCGCCTGGCCGTCCCCCTGGGTGACCCCGCGGGGGCCGCCGGTTCACGGACCGACGGGGGACGACCATTCGCGCCCCCGAAGCGGTCCCTCAGCCCGGCGGCCAACCCATCCGCCGGCCTCCGAGGACGTGCAGGTGCACGTGGAAGACCAGCTGGTTGGCACCCGCGCCGGTGTTGAAGACGAGGCGGTAGCCGTCCTCGAGGCCCTCCTGCTCAGCGACGGCGTGCGCGACGGTCAGGAGGTCCACGGCCGTGCTGGGCTCGTCGTGGGCGAGCTCGGCGGCGTTGCGGTGGTGGTTGCGCGAGATCACGAGCACGTGCACCGGCGCCTGAGGCTCGATGTCGCGGAAGGCGATCGTCGTCTCCGTCTCGTGCACGATGTCCGCGGGGATCTCTCCCGCGACGATCTTGCAGAACAGGCAGTCGTCTTCTCGTCGTGCGCTCATGCGCCCACCCTAGGGGGCCGGAAACGCGAGGTGCATCGCGAGGAAACCCCCTTCCCCGGCGTGTAAACCCCGGAGGTGTGGTGCGCGTGGAACTAGCGTGACGAGTGAGATGGTCGCGCCTCTGCACCGCAGGAGGGTCATGAGCACCGCGCCCCGGTGGGACGCCGACACGGCGGTGGACGAGCTGTACGCCGCCCACTACCGCCGGCTCGTGCGGCTCTCGGTGCTGCTCGTGCGCGACGTGGAGACCGCGGAGGAGGTCGTCCAGGACTCGTTCGTCGCGATGCACGGTCGCTGGAGGGCACTTCGCGACCCCGACAAGGCGCTGGCCTACCTCCGCCAGACCGTCGTGAACCGCTCCCGCTCGGTGCTCCGTCACCGCGGCGTGCAGGCACGGCACACCCCCGATCCCCCGCCGAACCTCCATGGCGCCGACGAGGACGTCCTGGTCGCCGAGCGGCGCAAGGTCGTGCTCGAAGCGCTCCGTGAGCTCCCCGGACGGCAGCGCGAGGTGCTCGCCCTTCGCTACTACCTCGACCTCTCGGAGGCCGACATCGCCAGCACCCTCGGCATCAGCCGCGGCGCCGTCAAGAGCCACGCCTCCCGCGGCGTCGCCGCACTCCGACAGCTCCTGGAGGACGCCTCATGAACGACTTCCGAGACGACGAGCGCATCAGAGCCCTCATCGAGGAGGCGGTCTCCGACGTCGAGCCCCGTGAGGCGCTCGGCTCCATCCATGCACGAACGAAGGTGAGCTCCATGAACCGCAGGCGGTCCTGGTTCCTCGGTGCCGGCGCGGCGGTGGTCGCCACCGCGGCGACGGTGGCGGCGGTGACGGTGCTGAGCGGGGACGGTACGACGGGCGGTCCCGGCCGTGACATCGCCGGCCCCGCCGCCTCGGCCGAAGGCCGGCTCCGTCGGAGGGGGCGGGCCCCGTGACCACCGAAGGGCCCGAGGAGGAGCCCGCCACGCCGCGACCCGTCGAGCGCCACGGACTCGCCCGCGCCGCAGCGTGGCGGCGGTGCCGGTCTACTACGTGGGCGACACGAGCCGCGGCCCACGGCTGTTCCGCGAGTTCCACCGCGTGAACACCGCCGGCAACCCGCTGGAGGCGGCCGTCAGGGAGGCTGTCGTGACGAGCCCTGACGACCCGGACTACCGCACGGACTGGCCGGCCGGCACCGCTGTCGACACGAGCTTCGACGGCGTCGGCAGCGACGGCCAGATCTCGATCGAGCTCTACAACGAGAGCACCGACCTGCGTGAGAGGCCGCCCGGGATGACCGGCCGAGCAGGCCGACATGGCCGTGGAGCAGCTCATCTACACCGCCCAGGCCGCGACCCAGACCAGGGCTCCGGTGCAGTTCTACCTCGCCCGACAGGGTTCGGAGCAGAACCGGACCGACGCCATCCTCGGCGTACCGGTCTCGGAGCCGCTCGCCCAGGGCGACCCCGCGGACGTGCTCGCCCAGGTGTGGGTCATCGAGCCGGGCGAGGGCGCCAAGGTCATCTCGCCCTTCGAGGTGTCCGGCCTCGCGGCGGCGTTCGAGGCCAACGTGCAGTGGGAGCTCAGGCAGGGCGACCGCGTCGTCAAGCGCGGCTTCACCACCGCCGAGGAGTGCTGCACCATGGCGCCGTACTCCTTCGAGGTCAAGGCGCCTCCGGGCGACTACACGATCGTCGTCCACGACACGGACGAGTCCGGTGGCGAGGGGTTCGCCCCCTGGCAGGACACCAAGAGGGTGCACGTCGTCCCGTAACCGTGGTCATAGGCTCGAGACGTGCTCACCGACCGTGCCCTCAACCGGACGCTGCTGAAGCGCCAGCACCTCCTCGAGCGCACCTCGATGCCTGCCCTGCAGATGGTCGATCACCTCGTCGGGCTCCAGGCCCAGGAGACCCTTCCGCCGTACGTCGGACTCTGGGCGCGCCTCGACGGCTTCGACCCGGCCGAGCTCAGCGCGCTGCTCGAGTCTCGCGAGGTCAGCCGGATCCTGCTGATGCGCGGGACGATCCACCTCGTCAGCGCCGACGACTGTCTCGGCCTCCGGCCCCTGCTCCAGGACACGCTGGAGCGCCTGATCCGCGGCACGCCGTTCTTCGGCCACTGCGCCGACATCCCCCGCGACGAGCTCGTCAGCGCGGCACGGGAGGCTCTCGGCCCCGAGCCGGTGCGGGCCAAGGACCTCGGCGCCTCGCTCGCCAAGCGCTTCCCCGGCTACGAGCCCGGTCACCTCGCCAACACGGTCCGCTTCCTGCTGCCGCTCGTCCAGACCCCTCCGCGAGGCGTGTGGAAGCGCGGCGGCGGCCCGGCGTACGTGCACGCCGAGGACTGGCACGGCGCTCCCCCGCTCCGCGCACGACCTGCAGGAGGTGGTCCGTCGCTACCTGCGGGCGTTCGGCCCGGCGACCACCGCGGACCTCACCACCTGGTCGGGGCTCACGGGCCTGCGTGAGGTGGTGGACGGCATGTCGGACGAGCTGGTGCCGGTCGAGTGCGAGGACGGCCGCACCCGGCTCGACGTCGAGGGCTCGCCGCTCGCGGAGGGCGACGAGCCCGCCCCGGTGCGACTGCTGGGCAAGTACGACAACCTCTGGCTCTCCCACGCCGACCGGACCCGGGTCGCCGAGCCCGAGAAGCGGGCACGGTGGATGGGCCGCAACGGCGGCGTGGGGGCTGCCGTGTTCGTCGACGGCAAGCTCGAGGGCCTCTGGCGTCAGGACGGTGACCGGGTCGAGGTCGAGCTGTTCCGGACGCTGACGCGCGGCGAGACAGCCGAGCTCGACGCGGAGGTCACCGCTCTCGAGTCGTTTCTCGCCCGCTGAGCCCGGCACCGCGAGGCGCGGTGGTCGGTCGCGGGACCAGCAGCGGCTACCCCCGCGGACGGTGAGCGCTGAACTCGACCACCTGCTGGAAGGTCGGCCGGTTCTGCCAGTCGATGGGCCGCACCCCGACGACTCCGGCGGTGCTGCTCCTGATGAAGTCGGTGCTCTTGTCGTAGGTCAGCTGCCGCACGCCGTCGACGCCCTGCTCGGCGGTGACCCGGGCGACCGCTGCGCGCAGTGAGCGCCTCAGCACGTCACGGCAGACCGCGAGCCGTCCGCCGCCGCAGTAGGAGTACCGGTAGGGGTCCGCGACCCGGCGGCCGAGCAGGGTGCGCAGGTCCTTGTTGACGTAGCCGTACCAGGCGATGCCGTTCCAGGCCGAGCCCACACCGAGCCGGGGGTGGTCGTCGAGCAACGTGGGGAGCTTCCGGCTGAGCCTGCTGCCGAGGCGTCCGGAGAGCACGTCGTACGCGACCGAGCTGTCGCCGTCCTGCCACCAGCTGTCGAACAGCGCGATCGCCTGCTCGTGGCCGTAGTGTCCGTCGCGGTCGCGGTCCACCCGCTGCGCGCCGTGCCTGAGCCAGTCGGTGAGGACGCGCGCGGGCAGCACGTGTCTTCGGGTCGTCGCCGATCACCTTCAGCAGCCACGGCAGGGTGTAGCGAGCACGGCTGTCCTCGGTCGCGGCCTCCGCCATGACTCCGGTGACCCCTGGCGCGTCGAGCTTCGCGCCGCCACGGATCTCACGCTTCAGGCCGTCCTCGAGGGCGAGGGAGCGGTAGACGGACCCGTAGCCCCAGATGTCGTCGGCCGCCGCGAAGCCCGGCGCCGTCTTGTTGTTCCAGCTCACCAGGTAGCCGCTGTCGGGGTTGGTCTGCCGCGGGTGACGGCCGAACGGCAGCCACCCCTGCCAGTCATAGCGCGCGTCGCCCCAGCGCGGAAGGTCGTAGTCAACGCCGTCCGCACGCACCGGCAGCAGGCCCGAGGAGTAGTAGGAGATGTCCCGGTCGTCTGCGTAGAACCAGTTGAACGTGTAGTCGATCGCCGACACCGCCTTCTGGAACGACGCGGCGTCGTGGACGTAGCCGGGGTCGTTGAGCCGGGCGAACCCGATGGCCGAGTCCACCTCGTGGCCGTAGGTGCTGCGCTGCCTGACGATCGCGACCGGCACGCCGTCGACCGTCGTACGACGCTGCACCAGCCCGTGACGGGTGCGCAGGACGAGGAACGTGTGCTGGGCCGGCGGCTCCTGCGAACCTCCGCCCGGCAGGGTCGTCTCGGTGTGCTCGAAGCGCTCCATCGGCACGCACCTCCCGCCGCGACGGTAGGCCTCCGACTCGACTGTCGGCTTGCTCCCGTCGGTGTTGCACAGCCGCTCGACGACGGTGTCGACGTTGTCGTTCGAGGCGCTCGTGGCCGACCAGGCGTAGTCCTCACCACGCCCGAGCTGCACGATCAGGTTCGTGCCGGCGAACGAGACGCCGCGTGCCTTGATGCCTGGGCCGACCAGCACCTGCTCGGTCAGCAGCTGTGGCGTGAAGTAGCCGGTCTGGGGCCCGAAGACGACGATCGGCCTGCCGGTCGTGGTGTGCTTGCCGGCCACGAGGAGGGCGTTGCTCATCCCGTGCTCGGTGAGCGGCACCGCGATGCTCATGCCGGGCAGGTCCATCGACGGTGCCGTGTTCGAGGCGGGTGCGCCGGGGAGCGTTCCCCCGTTCAGCTCGGAACCGCTGCCGGGAGCGGTGGGGCCACCCGGGTCAGGCAGGGCGACGCCGGGCCGGCGCGGGTCGACGCCTCCCCCGCCGTACGGGGTCCGGACGCTCGAGGTCGTCGGGGCGTCGCCGTCGTTCTTGTGGCGCAGGTCGTCGTAGATCCGCGCGCCCTTCTTGATGCCGAACCGGCTCATGAGCCGCTGGAGCCAGAGGGCGTTGTCGTACTCCTGGCCACCGCCCTTGCCGAAGATCCCGCCCACGAGCGAGGCGACGTAGACGACGTCGGCCCGGGTCCAGGGTTGCGGTGTCTTCTGGAGGGCGGCGTACTCCACCGGGCACTCGGGTCCTGTCGGCAGACCGCCGGGACACATGTCGTCCTGCGCGGCGTTGATGCCGGCGATGTAGGCGTCGACCGCGTGGGCGAGCCGCTCCCCCTCCTCGCCGTACCGCTCGGCGATCCTGCCGATCTGCGCCTGGGCCTCCTCCTTGGTGTAGAAGGCGTTGGCGAGCTGGGTGCGGTCCATGGCGAGGTTCCCGGGAGTGTCACCGGCGAACTCCGCCATCCGGGCCGCACCCGCGTGGCGCAGGGCGTCCATGAGGAACATGCGGTCCCGGGTCGCGGCGTAGCCGGAGCCGAACATCACGTCGTCGTAGGTCGCGCCGTTGACGTACGGCACCCCGAACCGGTCCCAGCTGATGTCCACCCCGGGCTTCGGCGAGGCCTGCCGCGCGACGGACTCGGGCGTGAACGTCGAGCGCTTGTAGAGGGTGTCGAGGTCCCCGCGGGTCAGAGTCTCGGGGTTCCGCTTGGTCAGGGCGTCGTACATCTCGAGCTGGTCGGCGAAGTTCTCCGGCGTCGTCGCCGTGGCCTCGCGGCTCGGCCCTACCTCGACCAGGTCGGCAGCCGTCACCGTGCCGGACTGGCCGGGCGGGAGGATGTTCCGGACGGTGCCGTAGGGGTCGACCGGCTCGGCCCCGCTCGCGGTCGGGACGCCTCCCAGGACGCCGCTCAGGACCGCGAGACCGGTCATCAGGGTCGTGGCGGTGGTCACCAGACGGGCACGGCGCATGGAAGGGCTCCTCACGAGAACGTGTTCTCGTCCTCAACGAACCCGGGGCCCTCCCGTTACGGACGCCTCGACGGTGTCAGGACCAGCGCGAGGTCCGCGACAGCAGAGCGGCCGCCGCGGCCACCCCGGCGGTCGAGGTCCGGAGCACGGAGCGGCCCATCTTGAGCGGCTCGGCGCCGACCGTCCTGAAGGCGTGGAGCTCCTCGTCGCTGATGCCGCCCTCTGGTCCGACGACGACCACCACGTCCCCCACAGCGGGCACCTCGAGCGCGGAGAGCGGCTTCTCACCGTCCTCGTGGAGTACGACGGCCAGCGCGGCGTCGCGAAGCAGGTCCACCACGTCCGACGTACGAGCCATCTCGGCCACGGAGGGGAACCACGCACGGCGCGACTGCTTCGCCGCCTCGCGGGCGGTGCTGCGCCACTTGGCCAACGACTTCGCCGCGCGCTCCCCCCGCCACACCGCGACCGAGCGCGCGGCCGCCCACGGCACGATCACGTCGGCGCCCACCTCGGTGAGCATCTCCACAGCGAGCTCGCCGCGGTCGCCCTTGGGGATGGCCTGCACGACCACGAGCCGCGGGGACTCCCGGGAAGCCTCGACCACCTCGGAGACGGTGGCGGTGAGCGAGGTCTTGCTGGTCGCGCTGACGGTCCCGACGACCGTCGTGCCGGCGCCGTCGGTCAGGGCGACGTCCTCCCCCACCCGGATCCGTCGGACCACGGCGGCGTGCCTGGCCTCGTCGCCGGTGAGCTCCACGGAGCCACCGACGCGCGCACCTCCCAGCTCGGGGAGGTGGAAGACCGGCAGACTCATTTCGGGTTGAACGCGCTCCGCAGCTTGTCGAACACCGAGCGGTGCGTGGCCTGCACGTGTCCGTCGGGCGACTCCTCGTCGCGCAGGGCGGCGAGCTCGCGGAGCAGCTCCTCCTGGCGCTCGTCGAGCCGCGTCGGGGTCTCCACCACGACCCGCACGACGAGGTTGCCGCGACCGACGCCTCGCAGGGCAGGGACGCCGCGACCGTTGAGGACGATCTCGGAGCCGGACTGTGTCCCGGGCCGGATGTCGAGCTCGACACTGGTCTCGAGGTCGGTCTCGGCCTCACCGTCGTGGAGGTCGGCCTCCAGGGTCGGCAGCTCGATGGTCGTGCCGAGCGCGGCGGCGGTCATCGGGACCGTGACGGTGCAGAGCAGGTCGCTCCCGTGGCGGGTGAACACCTTGTGCTCGGCGACGTGGACCTCGACGTACAGGTCACCGGCCGGGCCGCCGCCGGGGCCGACCTCGCCCTGCTCGGCGAGCTGCACCCTGGTGCCGGTGTCCACGCCGGCGGGGATCTTGACGGTGAGCGTGCGGCGCGAGCGGACCCGGCCGTCGCCAGAGCACTCGCGGCACGGCTCCGGGATGATCGTGCCGAAGCCGCGGCAGGCCGCGCACGGACGCATGGTGCGGATCTCTCCCAGGAAGGAGCGCTGCACCTGGTGCACCTCGCCACGGCCGTGGCAGGTCTCGCAGGTGACCGGCCTCGACCCCGGCGCGGCTCCGTCGCCGTTGCAGACCGTGCAGAGCACCGCGGTGTCGACCTTGAGCTCGTGAGTCACGCCGAAGGCGGCCTCGGCGAGGTCGACCTCGAGCCGGATCAGGGCGTCCTGGCCACGCCGGACACGAGGCCGCGGACCGCGCCCGCCACCGGCCGCGCCACCTCCGGCTGCGCCGCCGAAGAAGGCGTCCATGATGTCGGTGAAGGAGAACCCGGCACCCGAGGCGAAGCCTCCGCCCGCGCCACCGAAGGGGTCACCCCCGAGGTCGTACATCCGCCGCTTCTCGGGGTCGGAGAGCACCTCGTAGGCACGCGTGACGTCCTTGAACCGCTCCTGCGTCTCCGGGTCGGGGTTCACGTCCGGGTGCAGCTGACGGGCGAGGCGACGGTAGGCCTTCTTGATCGCGTCGCCGTCGGCGTCACGCGGGACACCGAGGGTCTCGTAGAGGTCCTGGCTCACAGTGGTCTCTCAGCTCATCCTTCGTCGAGAATCTTCGACACGTAGCGGGCGACCGCGCGCACGGTCGCCATCGTGCTCGGGTAGTCCATGCGGGTCGGGCCCACGATGCCGAGGGTGGCGAGCGCCTCTTCCCCGGGTCCGTAGCCGGTGGCGACGACCGAGGTCGTGGACAGCTCCTGGTAGGGCACCTCGTGGCCGATCCTGACCGTCAGGGTCGAGGGCGAGGTCGCCTCGCCGAGGAGCTTGAGGAGCACGACATGCTCCTCGAGGGCCTCCAGCATCGGCTTGATCGAGGCGTCGAACCCGTCACCGAACCGGGCCAGGTTTGCCGTGCCGCCCACCATCACGCGCTCGTCGGAGCGGTGGTCCGACATCGCCTCGACCAGAGCCGCGACGACGATGCTGACCGGAGCGCGGTCCTCGGGCGGGTACTGGTCGGGGACCTCGGCGAGGCCCTCGGCGGCGTCGCTGAGCTTCTCCCCCAGACTCGCCCGGTTGAGCGCGGTGCGGAGGCCGGCCACGGTCTCGTCGTCGAGGGGCTCGGGCAGCTCGACGACACGCTGCTCGATGCGGCCGGTGCTCAGGATCAGCACCAGCAGCAGCCGCGTGCTGGCCAGGGTCACCAGCTCGACGTGGCGGACCGTGGACCGCGACAGCGTGGGGTACTGGACGATCGCGACCTGGCGGGTCAGCTGGGCGAGCAGGCGCACGCTGCGCTGCACCACGTCGTCGAGGTCGATGGCGCCCTCGAGCAGCGTGGCGATCGCGCGCTTCTCCGCCGCCGACAGCGGCTTGACCTGGCTCAGGCGGTCGACGAAGAGCCGGTAGCCCTTGTCCGTGGGGATCCGGCCGGCGCTGGTGTGCGGCTGCGTGATGAAGCCCTCGTCCTCGAGCGCGGCCATGTCGTTGCGCACCGTCGCCGGGGACACGCCGAGCCTGTGGCGCTCGACCAGTGCCTTGGACCCGACCGGCTCCTGCGTCGCCACGTAGTCCTCGACGATCGCACGGAGGACAGCGAGCTTGCGGTCCTCGACCATGTCTCGCCTCCTTCGACCCGTTGGCACTCACATGTTTCGAGTGCCAATGCTACTAGTCTCCCCTGCAACGAGCAGAATCCACGGACGTAGGGTTCGGGCATGAGCGCAAGCGACTCCCAAGGCGGCTTCGACATCACGCACGACAGCGGGTTCGTCGAGGTCGCCGACCGCTGCTGGGTGGCCCGGCACAGCCTCGTGGACGTCAACGTCGGCCTTGTCGCAGGCAGCCGCGGAGTCGTCGTGGTCGACACCCACTCCTCCGCCGCCACCGCCCGCAAGGTCGTCGAGCAGGTGCGTGCGCTCGGCCTCGGCGAGGTGGCCGGGATCGTCAACACGCACGCCCACTGGGACCACGTCCTCGGGACCGCCACCTTCGTCGAGGAGTACGACGGCCCGCCCGTCGTCGCTCACGAGGCGGCCGCCGCCACCCTGCGCGACGAGGGCGCCTCCCTGCTGCAGGACGCCGCCCGGTGGACCGACGTCACGGGCACCACCGTCGTCGTACCCGACCAGACCTTCTCCTCCGTACAGGTCATCGACCTCGGCGACCGGATCGTGGAGGTCGTGCATCCCGGACGGGGCCACACCGCCGGCGACGCCGTCGTACGCGTGAGCGATGCGGACGTGCTCTTCGCCGGCGACCTCGTGGAGGAGTCGGCGGAACGCGAGGCCGTGCCGGGCTTCGGAAACGACTGCTTCCCCCTCGAGTGGCCAGCGACCCTCGAGCTCGTGACCAGCATGATCAGCGACGGCACTGTCGTCGTACCGGGGCACGGCCTCCCCGTCGACCGGGACTTCGTGATGGAGCAGCGCGGCAGCATCGGCATGGTCGCCGAGATGATCCGCGACCTCGCCGGGCGCGGCGTGCGGCCCGAGCAGATGGCTGAGGCCGGTGAGTGGCCCTACCCGGCCGAGGAGCTCACCGACGCCTTCGCCCGCGGCTTCGTGCAGCTGCCCCGGGCGTCGAGGTCACTCCCCCTGCTCTAGCGTCGGTAACGGCGGGCCCCTGCCGACCGGAAGGCGGCGAACTTGACCAGCAGGATCACAAGGACAAGCAGCAAGGGCCACGGCGCCAGGTTCAGGACGGCGAGCACGACCACGGCGAGCAGCAGGACCGGCAGCAGCGGCGGACCACCACGGCGTGCGTGTCCACGCTGCGGCTGCGGCAACGGCGCGAGGCTCCGCGTCCGCTCCGGCGCCTGGATCGACGGGAGGTCGAGGAAGAGCGGCACGAGGTCGGCGTTCGTCCGCGCCTGCCAGGCGACGGCGCTCCTCTCGTCGTACTCCTCCTTCGTGATCCGGCCGGCGACGTAGTGCTCCCCGAGCGCCGAGATCGCGGCCTCGCGCTCGCGGTCACCGATCCTCAGCTCCCGCTCGTTCATTCCGGGTCCCCGTCCGCGAGCAGCCCGTAGAGCTTGCGGCGGGCGTCGGCGAGGATCTCCGCCGCCTCCGCCTGCTGCTGCCGGTTGCCCGACATCACCACCTGCCAGACCGCGGCCATCACCTGCCCGATCACGGGCTTGAGCTCGTGGGTCTCCTCACCGCCGGCCTCGAAGGCGCGCCAGGTGGCTGCCATCTCCTCGGGGTGCTCGGCAACGTAATCGCGGCCCGCCTCGGTGAGCCGCAGCAGTCGCTTGCCCTCGTCCTCGACGCCGTCGACGAGCCCCTCGTCCTCGAGCTGCTGGAGCGTCGGGTACACCGAGCCCGGACTGGGCTTCCAGGCGCCGCCGCTGCGGTCGGCGATCTGCTGGATGATCTGGTAGCCGTTCATCGGCTGGACGGACAGCACGTCGAGGATGGCCGCGCGGACGTCACCCCGGCGAACCCGAGGGCCCCGCGACTGCTGCTGCCCGGCGAGGCCGAAGAGCCCGGCGATCCACGGCGGCGGACCCGCTCCCCAGGGGCCGGGCCCCCAGCCACCGCCGGACCAGGGCTGTCCCCACTTGTTGCCGCTCATCCTCGTCTCCCTCCGAACGCCTCCGCGATAGGTTGACGATATATCGCTGACAGTCGGCATCAAAGGTCTCGGAAGGCCTCGTCCAGACAGCCCGGTCGGGGGTGATCGCCCCGTTACGTCTCATATGCCGGACAGAGGGTGTGATGGCCGGGCCAGAGGGCACGTACGTTCGCGATACGTGACCAGGGCCACGCTCGGCGGAGCTGGCTGCGAGAACAACTGATGAAGTGGGGCGGGGGCTCTTGTCGATCGTCAAGGACCGTGACTGGCACAGCATCCGCGGGCGCGCGGCCAAGCTCCTGACCACGCCACTGCACCCGGACGACTACCTGTCGCTCATCAACCCGCTCTGGTCCGCCCGCGAGCTCCGCGGACGCATCGAGAAGGTCGTCCCGGAGACCGACGACGCCGCGACGCTGGTGATCCGGCCGGGGTGGGGCGCGCGGTTCGACTACACGCCGGGTCAGTACGTCGGCATCGGGGTCGAGGTGGACGGCCGGTACCACTGGCGTTCCTACTCCCTCAGCTCCCCGCCTTCCCACAGTGGCCGCACGTTCACGATCACGGTCCGGGCGATGCCCGAGGGGTTCCTCTCGTCGCACCTGGTCGAGGGTCTGGCGCCGGGGACGATCGTGCGCCTCGCCGCTCCGGCCGGCGACTTCGTCCTCCCGGACCCGCCGCCGGACCGGATGCTGTTCCTTGTCGGCGGCAGCGGGATCACCCCGGTGATGTCGATGCTGCGCACGCTCGACCGCCGCAAGACGATGACGGACGTCGTGCTCGCGTACTCCTCCCCCACGCCCGACCGGATGATCTTCCGCGACGAGCTGCTCGCCCTGGCCGAGCGCCACGAGGGCCTGCAGCTCCACGAGCAGCACACCGACACCCAGGGCATGCTCACGCTCGACACGCTGGACCGGATCTGCCCCGACTGGCGCGAGCGCGAGACCTGGGCCTGCGGGCCGGGACCGATGCTCGACGCCGCGGAGGAGTTCTGGGAGGACGCCGGCCTCTCCGAGCAGCTCCACCTCGAGCGGTTCACGCTGAGCCTCGACAGCGGGGGCGCCGAGGGCGGCACCATCACCTTCCGCAACTCCGGCAAGCAGATCGAGGTCGACGGCGCGACCACCCTTCTCGAGGCAGGTGAGCAGGCCGGCGTGGGCATGCCCTACGGCTGCCGGATGGGCATCTGCCACACCTGCACGCTCACCATGAGCTCCGGCCGGATCCGCGACCTGCGCAGCGGCGAGGAGCACTTCGAACCCAACGAGTCCATCCAGACCTGCGTGACGGTCGCCGCCGGTGACTGCACCCTCGACATCTAGGGAGCGACACATGGCCATCTCCGACGTCAAGGAGTACACCCACCTCAGCGAGGAGGAGGTCGAGGCCCTCGGGCGTGAGTTCGACCAGATCCGCGCGGACATCGAGGCCTCGCGAGGTGCCGCCGACGCGGCGTACATCAACCGGATGATCACCATCCAGCGCACGCTGGCCGCCGCGGGCAGGGTCACGCTGTTCGCCAGCAAGTACCCACCGGCCTGGGTGGCCGGCGCGGCCATGCTCGGGATCGCGAAGATCCTCGAGAACATGGAGATCGGGCACAACGTCATGCACGGCCAGTGGGACTGGATGAACGACCCAGAGATCCACTCGAGCAACTGGGAGTGGGACACCGCACAGCCGGCCGAGCAGTGGAAGCACTCCCACAACTACGTGCACCACCAGTTCACCAACGTCCTGGGCTACGACAACGACATCGGCTACGGCATCCTGCGCATGGCGCGGGAGCAGAGGTGGCACCCGGCGAACCTCGGCCAGCCGATCTACAACACGCTGCTCGCGATGCTCTTCCAGTGGGGAGTGGCCCTGCACGACCTCGACATCGAGTCGATCCGCAAGGGCAAGAAGGACCCCAAGGAGATGAAGCGGCAGCTCAAGCAGATCGCCAAGAAGGTACGGCGGCAGGTCGGCAAGGACTACGTGCTCTACCCGCTGCTGAGCGGACCTGCGTTCCTCTCGACGATGAAGGCCAACGCCGCGGCCAACCTGATGCGCAACCTGTGGTCCTACATGATCATCTTCTGCGGCCACTTCCCCGACGGCGCGATGCACTTCACCGAGGAGGAGATCGAGGACGAGACGCGTGCGGAGTGGTACCTCCGCCAGGTGCTCGGCGCCGCGAACTTCGAGGGCGGGCCGCTGCTGCACATCATGAGCGGCAACCTCGGCTTCCAGATCGAGCACCACCTGTTCCCGGACCTGCCGAGCAACCGTTACCGCGAGATCTCGCTGCGGGTGCGCAAGCTGTGCGAGGACTACGGCATCCCGTACACCACGGGCCCGCTGCACCGGCAGTACGGCCAGGCGCTCCGCACGATCTGGAAGCTCGCCCTGCCGAACTCCTGGACCAGCAACGACACGCCCCCGCCGCCGCCCAGCCGGTTCCGCGGCCGTCGCTCCGACGCCGAGCGGCCACCCCGCCGCATCGAGACCGGCATCTGGCAGGGCCGCGCGTCGGCCTAGCGCCTCGGAGCGGACGGAGCACCTCCACACCATGGACCAGAACGACCTTCCGCCAGACCTCGCGGACCGTCCGCGCTCTCAGGAGGGTGGCGCACCTGTGCCCTTCGCGTGCGCGGACGAGGACGGCGGCTTCGACATCCGGGCGGTCACGAAGCGGCGCGCCATCCAGTGCGCCCTCAGCCGCATCTGCGGCCTCTGCGGGACCTCACTGGGCTGGCCGGTCGCCTTCCTGGGCTCCGAGGAGGAGGTCGACGGCAACGCGCTGCACTTCCCGCCGCTGCACGAGGCGTGCGCGGAGGCAGCCCTGCACCTCTACGCGCCTCTCGGGCGAGGCGTCCTCGGCATCGACGCGCCGCCGGAGTCCTGGGTGCTGCTGACGACGGGGGGCTTCGAGCTCGAACGACCGGCCGACCGCCACGGTGACCAGCGCGTCGTGTTCCATCCCAACTCGGTGGCAGAACGTCGTACGGCGCGTCGTGCCCATCCCCCGCCCCGACCCGCCTAGCGTTGGGGACCATGTCTTTCGACCGCTACGGCTCCGACGTGCTCAACACCGACTGGCGTGCGCCCAAGCGCGGGCGCTCGGTCGAGATCGAGGCGGACAAGGGCCTCGTCGTCGAGGAGGTCACCACGGACTGGTGCGGCGAGATCGTCGAGGTGGACCGCGACCTGATGACCGTGACCCTCGAGGACCGCCGCCGCAAGCGCCGCACCTTCCCGCTCGGCCCCGGTTTCCTCCTCGAAGGAGTCCCGGTGATCCTCAAGCCGCCGACGCGCAAGGGGCCTGCGCAGAAGACGCACACGGCCTCCGGTTCGATCGCCGTCCCGGGGACCAAGGCACGGGTGGCGCGGGCGAGCCGCATCTTCGTCGAGGGGCGGCACGACGCCGAGCTGGTCGAGAAGGTGTGGGGCGACGACCTGCGCGTCGAGGGCGTGGTGGTCGAGTACATCGAGGGCGTCGACGACCTCGCGGAGCAGCTCCAGGACTTCCGGCCGGGTCCCGAGCGCCGGGTCGGCGTGCTGGTCGACCACCTCGTGGCGGGTTCGAAGGAGAGCCGGATCGCGCAGTCGATCGCGAAGAGCCCGGTCGGCAGGCACGTGCTGATCGTCGGCCACCCCTTCGTCGACATCTGGCAGGCCGTGAAGCCCGCCCGGCTCGGCATGGAGAAGTGGCCGGTCATCCCGCGCAACGTCGAGTGGAAGCGGGGCGTGTGCCAGAGCCTCGGCTGGCCGCACCGCGACCAGGCCGACATCGCCCGCGCGTGGAAGCACATCTTGTCGAAGGTGAGCTCATACGCCGACCTCGAGCCGGCTCTGCTCGGTAGGGTCGAAGAGCTGATCGACTTCGTCACCGTCGACTGAGGAGCCCACCATGACCATGCCGCCGAACCCGCCCGGGCCACCACCCAGCGGCGAGTACAGACCTGCCCCCATGCGTCAGGAGGACGAGAAGCTCTGGGCGCTCGCGGCGCACCTCGGCCCGCTGGTGCTCGGCTTCATCGCGCCACTCGTGGTGTGGCTGGTGTTCAGGGAGCGCTCGGCGTTCCTGGACCGGCACGGCAAGGAGGCGTTGAACTTCCAGATCGCCTACCTGGTCTACTTCTTCGTCGCCGCGCTCTCGCTCATCGTCGTGGTCGGCCTGGTTCTGCTCCCGGCCGTGGGCGTCGCCTGGGTGGTGTTCATGATCCTGGCCGCCGTCCAGGCCTCGCAGTACCGCGACTACCGCTACCCGGCGATCTTCCGCCTCATCTCGTGAGCCCGCGGGGTCAGCGGACGAACCGGATGTTGAGCGGATAGCGGTAGAACCCGCCGTTCGAGGCACGGACCGAGGCGATGACCATCACGACCACCTCGAAGACCGCCAAGCCGATCAGGACCGGGATCATCACGATGAGCCCGAAGCCGAGGGTCACCACCGTGACGAGCCCCAGCACGACCAGGAGCGCCAGCGAGTACAGCAGCATCGAGAGCTGGAAGTTCAGCGACTCGACCGCATGGGCGCGGACCAGCGCCGAGCGGTTGCCGACCGTGTTCATCACGACCAGCGGGAACACGAACGCGAAGATCGACAGGGCGCCGGCAGTCACCAGCATCGCGCCCGCCGCGACCAGGAGCGGCCCCAGGTGCGACCACATCGCCCAGTTGCGCTCCTCAGCCGCGACCGACGGCCCGGCGTAGGACCGCTGGGGAGCCGCTGGCGCCTGTGGCCCCCACGACCGACCGTCCCACCAGCGTTGCCCGCCGGTCGACGGGTCCGGGTACCAGCCGGGAGGCGCGCTCGGCGCCTGGCCGGCCGCGCCGGCTCCGTAATGAGAGTCGTTCACGCGCGAACGATATCCGCTCTACGGAAGCAAAGCGCGCACAACGGCGTCGGCGAGCAGCCGACCGCGCAGCGTCAGCACGACCAGTCCGTCCTCGAGGGCACCGGGCTCGACCAGCCCGTCCTCGACCTGCGCCGCCAGGGCCGCCCGGCCGGCGTCGTCCAGGACGTCGACCCGCAGGCCGTCGCGGAGCCGGATCGCGAGGAGCACCGCCTCGACCCGCCGGGTCTCCGCGTCGAGGAGCTCCCTGCCGTGGGCGGGGCTCTCCCCTGACCCGACGCGTCCGGCGTAGGCCGCGGGGTGCTTGACGTTCCACCACCGCACACCCCCGACGTGCGAGTGCGCACCGGGGCCGACGCCCCACCAGTCGGCACCGGTCCAGTAGAGCTCGTTGTGACGGCATCGGGTCTGCCGCGAGCTCGACCAGTTCGAGACCTCGTACCACCCGAGCCCCGCGCGCTCGAGCGCCTCGTCGGCTGCGAGGTACTTGTCGGCCAGGTCGTCGTCGTCGGTCATCGGGACCTCGCCGCGCCGGATCCGCCGCGCGAGCGCGGTGCCCTCCTCCACGATCAGCGCGTACGCCGAGAGGTGGTCGGGGGCGCAGGCCAGCGCGCTGTCGAGGGAGGCCTGCCAGTCCGCGAGGCTCTCCCCCGGCGTGCCGTAGATCAGGTCCAGGCTGACCTCGTCGAAGCCGGCCTCGCGGGCCCAGGCGACGACCTGGGGCACGCGCGCCGGGTCGTGGGTGCGGTCGAGCACCTCCAGCACATGGGGCACCGCCGACTGCATCCCGAACGAGACCCGGTTGATGCCACCGGCTCGCAGCTCGGCCAGGTCCGCCGCCGTGACGCTGTCCGGGTTGGACTCGGTGGTCACCTCGGCCCCCGGTGCGAGTCCGAACTCCTCGTCGATCGCCGCGACGATCCGGCTCAGGTCCCGCGGCGGGAGGAGGGTCGGCGTACCTCCGCCGAAGAAGACCGTCTCGACCGGCACCTCAGACGCGCCCAGCACCTTGCGGGCCAGCCGCACCTCCTCGATCGCTGAGTCGGCGTACGTCGCACGCGAGGCACCGCCGCCGAGTTCTGAGGCGGTGTAGGTGTTGAAGTCGCAGTAGCCGCACCGGACGGTGCAGAACGGGACGTGCACGTAGAGGCCGAACGGCCGCTCACCCACCGAGTCGAGGGCGGAGTCGGGAAGGGCGCCGTCGGCGGGGGCAGGATCGCCGTCGGGAAGGGCGGAAGGCACCGGACCATCCTAGGCAGCGGCCCCTGAGGCCTTCGGGCGCGCGCAGAAGGCGCCGCCCCGGACGGGACGGCGCCTTCACGCTCGTATCAGCGCAGGTTCCGGCGACTCACTCGCTGTAGAGCGCGTCGATCTGCTCCCGGTAGTTGTCCTCGACGACCTTGCGCTTGACCTTCATCGACGGGGTCAGCTCGCCGGACTCGACGGTGAGGTCGCGGTCGAGCAGGATCCACTTCTTGATGGTCTCCCACCGGTTCAGCCGCTTGTTGAGCTGGTCGATGTAGCCGCCGACCATCTCCTTGGCCTTGTCGGAGGAGACGATCTCCTCGTACGACGCGCCCGCCAGGCCGTTCTGGGCGGCCCAGTCGTCCATCGCCTCGGGGTCGAGGGTGATCAGCGCGATGCAGTAGTTGCGGTCGTTGCCGTGCACCAGGAACTGGCTGGCGTAGGGGCATATCGCCTTGAAGGTGGACTCGATCTGGGACGGGGCGATGTACTTGCCGCCCGAGGTCTTGAACAGGTCCTTCTTCCGGTCGGTGATCCGGAGGTAGCCGTCCTCGTCGAGCTCGCCGATGTCACCGGTGTGCAGCCAGCCGTCCTCGAGCGCCTCGGCGGTCGCCTCGGGCCGGTTGTGGTAGCCCTCCATGACACCGGGGCCCTTGATGAGCACCTCGCCGTCCTCGGCGATCTTCACCTCGCTCAGCGGGAAGACCGGGCCGACGGTGCCGAACTTGTTCAGCCACGGCCTGTTGACGAAGGAGCCCGCCGAGGTCTCGGTCAGGCCGTAGCCCTCGAGGATCTGGATGCCGGCGGCGTTGAACCACTCGGCGACCTCACGGTTCAGCGCGGCGGCACCGGAGATGAAGAAGCGGACCCGGCCGCCGAAACGCTCGCGGATCTTGGCGAACACGAGCTTGTCGAAGAGCCGGTGCTGCAGCTGGAGCTGGACCGGGACGGCCTTGCCCTCCCGCTTGAGACGGTCGACCTCCAGGCCGACGTGGAAGGCGCGCTGGAAGATCTTCTCCTTGAGGCCACCCTCGGCCTTCTGCATCAAGACGATGCGGTCGTGGGCCTTCTCGAAGATGCGCGGCGCGGCGCCCATGAACGTGGGGCTGACGACGCCGAGGTTCTCCACGATCTTGTCGACGCGGCCGTCGACTGCGGTCGGGAAGCCGATCGCGAGCTGCGTGGACAGGAGCACCTTGCCGAACGAGTGCGCCATCGGCAGCCACAGGAACTGCAGGTCGTCCACGGTGAGGATGTTCTGGGCCTCGATGGCAGCGCCCTCGTAGGTCCAGGACGAGTGACGCAGGCGCACGCCCTTGGGCCGCCCGGTGGTCCCGGACGTGTAGATCAGCGTCGCCAGCGCGTCGGGCTTGGTCTGCTCCACCCGCTGCTCGATGACGGCGGGGTCCTTGGCCAGCTGCTCCTCACCGAGGCGCTCGAGGTCGTCGAGGCCGATCACCCAGTCGCCGTCGGTGTTGCCGTCGAAGGTCACGACCTTGGACAGGTGCGGCAGCTCCGCCCGGTGTGCCACGAGCTTGGCGATCTGGGCGTCGTCCTCGGCGAACACCACCCGGCTCTCGGAGTCGGCGAGGATGTAGGCGACGTCGTCGTCGATCGTGGACGGGTACACCGTGGTCGTCGCGGCACCGGCGCACATGATCGCGAGGTCGGCGAGGATCCACTCGAACCGCGTGGTGGAGGCGATGCCGACCCGCTGCTCGGGCTCGACGCCCAACGCGACCAGCCCGGCGGCGAGACGAGTGACCCTGTCACCGGTCTCGCGCCAGGTCACCGACTGCCACGTGTCACCCTTGGGGAACCTGTAAGCCTCGCGATTCGGGCTGCTCTGGACGCGATCGAAGAACTGGCGCCCTACGTTCGGTGGCCGGTTCTCGATGACGCTGAGATCGGGGCTGACGGTGGTCTGAGACATCGCTCTCCCTGTTCGTACCTACTCAGCACTCTAGAGCGCGCCGGGCAGGGGTGTTGACTTGTTGCGACACAAGGTAGAACACGTGGCTACCTGGCGGTAGGTTGCGGGTCGTTCATGGGACGATTTCGACCCATTCCCAACGGGGCTTTGGGTTCTACGCGGCTCGCGCTGCCGGATTTCGCTTGGGTCTTACAGCCGAAGATCAGTCCTGCACGGCCTTGGCGACGGTGACCATGGTGGTGATCCACTCGCGGTCCGCGCTGTCGAGCGGCCGGCCGAGCCTCCTCGCGTCGTCGACGCTCCAGTAGGCGTCGTGCAGCGCCCGCACTACGACCCAGTCACGTGCGCGGTCCTCGTCGAGCTCGGCGGTGTCCACCACCGCGTGGAACCGCCTGCGCACGGCGTCGCGCACCCGGCCCGAGCCGACCACCTCGTCCCAGCGGTTCCACAGAAGCGGCGCCACCTCGTAGTGCGGGTCCCCCGACATCGGATTGGGGTCGATCACCAGCCAGGGTTCACGGTCCGCGGCGAGCACGTTCTCGTAGTGGAGGTCGCCGTGGATGACCCGTCCCGTGCTCGCCTCGTCGGTCAGGAACGACGCCGCCAGCGACACCGCCTGCTCGACGAGGCGTCGAGGCATGGGCGCGTCCTTCGGCAGCGCGGCGAGACCGGCGTTCCAGCGTCCGACGTACTCCGTCAGCGGCCGCAGCTGCGGCAGGGCGGGCACGTGGAGCCTGCGGTAGAACCCCGCCGCCACCTCGCACGCCTCGACGTCCCCGAGGCCGGTGAGGTCCTCGGGGTGCAGCCGCTCGAGCAGCATCGCGTAGCGGCGGGGGTCCGCGCGGAGCAGCAGGACGGCGCCGTTGCCCTGCCAGTGTTGGAGCGCGAGGTGCTCGTGCTCGCTCTCGTCGTCGGGCAGGGCGACCTTGAGTGCGGCCGGCCGCCCGCCCGTCGTACGGACCGGCACCACCAGGCTGCAGTAGCCGTGACGCGGAGCGCCGTCGTAGGTGAGCTCCCACTCCTCCACCAGGCCGGCGAAGATGCGCGGCAGCCTCTCGAGCCAGTCGACCCAGCGCGGACCCAGCGCTGCCTGGGCGGCCAGGCCTGGAGGGAGGTCGAAGGGCAGCACGCAGGCGAGGCTACGTGGTCTCGCAGGTGGGGCGTGACCTATCGGCGTCACGGTAGTTGATGTCGGCGTGACGTTCCTTCGCGCCCGCACCGCGCTCGCGTCCCTGTCCGCTCTGACGGCTGCTGCCACGGTCGGTTTCGTGCCTGCCGCCGACGCGGCCACGCCGGCCGACCTGCCCGACTCGGCTCCGCCGGCGGCCCGGGCGGTCGAGCCCACCCTTCCCGCAGCGGACGGGTGGCCGTTCTCCGAGCGGTCCTTCCCGCGTACGTCGGGCACCGGACGGCTCCAGGGTGGCGCCTCCTACTGGACCGACTTCGTGTACGACGACCACGGCCCGAGCGCCCTCGCGGGCTTCAGCGCCCCCTACGCGACGAACCTCGCGCCGACCCAGGGCGTGTACACGTACCCGTCCGGACCTGCCCGGGGCAACGGAGCCGACATCTTCCGGACCGCCGTGGGACTCGACGCCGGGGCGTCGTACTGGAGGGTCGACTGGACGACCCTCGCCGACCCGACCGTGCCTCTGGCGGTGTGGACCTTCGACCGCGACGCGGACACCTCCACCGGGGTCGCGGACTGGCCCGCCGGAGCCGGGGTGAGCTCCCCCGGCATCGACACCGGCCTCGTGGTCTCGAGCAGGGGCGCTCGGCTCGTGGACCTCGCCACCGGACGGTCCCGTGACGTCGGGGATCTCGGCGGCTCACTGGACGTGGACCGCCAGGCACAGTCGTTCGTGGTCCGCGTCCCCCGCCGAGTCCTCTCGCCCGAGGGCCGGTGGACCGTGCGCGTGGCAGCCGGCCTCGCGGACGACACCGGGCGCGGTCTGGCGACACCGAGCACGGCCGAGGGCGCTCCCGCGCCGGGCCTGACCCGCCTGTACAACGTCGGCTTCCGCGGCATGAGACAGGAGCCGCCGGTCTACCGCGACGGGCAGACCGACGCCCTCGTCGCGGCGTTCCAGGAGCAGGCCGCCTCGACGCCACCGTTCGACCAGGTCGGCGTCGACGGGCTCGCCCGCTTCGTCACCGGCAACTTCTGGATGGAGGACCACCAGGCCGACGCCCTGGCCACCGGTGACGTCTCGGCCTTCGCGGAGCAGGTCGACTGGAGCCGGCTGGCCGACCGCGCCACGACGAGGGAGCCGCGACCGCGCGGGTACAGCAACCGCTGGTACGTCTCTCGCCTCGACCTCGGCGACGGTGTCCTCGTCGGCGGCGAGAACGGCAACGACCTGCGCCCCAACTTCCTCGGCCGGATCCAGCCCTACTCGGTCTACGTGCCGCGCGGCGTACCAGCCGACAGGCGCATGCCGCTGACCTGGGTGCTGCACTCGCTGGGCGTGAACCACAACCAGTACGCCGCCCTCGACCCGGGGCTGCTGAAGCGCCTCTGCGAGGACCGCGACTCGGTCTGCGCAGGCACGCTCGGCCACGGCCCGGACAGCTGGTACCTCGACGAGGGCGAGGTCGACTTCTGGTCGGTGTGGCGAGAGGTCGCCGAGGCCTTCCCCCTCGACGAGGACCGCACGCAGCTCACGGGCTACTCGATGGGTGGGTACGCCGCCTACAAGCTCGTCCTGCAGCACCCGGACCTCTACGCCGGCGCGGTCGCCCTTGCGGGGCCGCCTGCCTGTGGCAGCGGTGTCGACCCGGAGCACGGGGCGCCCCTGTTCCGCCACGAGCGGTGCGAGAAGGACGGTGCCACGGGCGCGCTCGTCGGCAACGCCCTCCACGTCCCCTACCGGATCGGGCAGGGCACCTTGGACCAGCTGGTGCCGTTCGTGGCCGTCGAGGACCAGGTCTCGCGCTTCGACACGCTCGGCCTGCGCCACCGCTTCGTGCGCTACCCCGGCGAGGACCACATGGCCTTCGCCACCCAGGACCGGTTCGACACCGTCCTCGACGGGATGGGCCGACCGGCCCGCATCCGCAACCCCGAGCGCATCGGCTTCTCGTGGTTCCCGCACCTCGACCGGCCGGGTCTCGGTCTGCGAGCAACAGGCGCCTACTGGGTGACCGCCGTGAGGGCCGCCGACACCGGGCCCGGGTTGTTGGCCCACGTGCAGGCCCGGAGCCTCGCCCGACGGTCGCCCGGTCACCAGGCCGTGCGGTTCGGGCCCACGCCGGTGGCCGAGCCCCTGCCGGCGGTCGTCCAGGGGCTTCGCTGGAAGTCCGCGAGCAGGGGCGGCGAGACCCGCCGGCTCGTGACGCTCCGCCTCCGCAACGTCGCAGCCGTGACCGTCGACCTCGGCCGCGCGGGCCTGAGGTGCGGACGGGTGGGCGTCACGACCGACCGTCGGACGCGGGTGCGGCTGCTCCGTGCCGACGGGTCGGTCCGCACGGTCGACGTACCGAAGGGCGAGCGGACCATCCGGATCTGCGACACCGAGCCCGAGCCCGACGTGGCCTGTGCCTGCCTGGCCGTGACCCCGAAGCCGCGACTTCCCTACGCAGACCGTCACGTCCCGTAGTGAATTCCCTGCGGGAAGTGACGCTTCCCCAAGGGACCTTGGGAAAGCGCCGACCCCTACTTCTTGCCCTTCTCCCCTGACTCGGAGGTGGAGAGGGCTGCGATGAAGGCCTCCTGGGGCACCTCGACCCGGCCCACCATCTTCATGCGCTTCTTCCCCTCCTTCTGCTTCTCGAGGAGCTTGCGCTTTCGGGTGATGTCACCGCCGTAGCACTTGGCGAGCACGTCCTTGCGGATCGCGCGAATGGTCTCGCGGGCGATCACCCGGGCGCCGATGGCGGCCTGGATCGGGACCTCGAACTGCTGCCGAGGGATCAGCTCCTTCAGCTTGCCCGAGAGCGCGACGCCGTAGGAGTAGGCGGAGTCTCGGTGCACGATCGCGCTGAAGGCGTCGACGGTCTCGCCCTGGAGGAGGATGTCGACCTTGACCAGGTCGGCAGCCTGGTCGCCGATCGGCTCGTAGTCGAGCGAGGCGTAGCCCTTGGTCCGCGACTTGAGCTGGTCGAAGAAGTCGAAGACGATCTCCGCCAGCGGCAGTGTGTAGCGCATCTCGACCCGGTCCTCGGACAGGTAGTCCATCCCCTGCAACTGTCCGCGCTTGCTCTGGCAGAGCTCCATGATCGCGCCGATGTAGTCGCTGGGGCTCAGGATCGTCGCCTTCACGACCGGCTCGCGGACCTCGGCGATCTTGCCGGTCGGGTACTCGCTCGGGTTGGTGACGGTGTGCTTGGTGCCGTCCTCCATCACGACCTCGTAGACCACGTTGGGCGCAGTCGAGATCAGGTCGAGGCCGAACTCCCGCTCGAGGCGGTCGCGGGTGATCTCCATGTGGAGCAGTCCGAGGAAGCCGCACCGGAAGCCGAAGCCCAGCGCCCCGGAGGTCTCGGGCTCGTAGGCCAGGGCCGCGTCGTTGAGCTGGAGCTTGTCGAGTGCGTCGCGCAGCGTCGGATAGTCGTCGCCGTCGATCGGGTAGAGCCCCGAGAACACCATCGGGTTGGGGTGCTTGTAGCCCCCGAGCGGCTCGGTCGCGCCGTGGTTCTGCGACGTGACCGTGTCACCGACCCGCGACTGGCGGACGTCCTTCACGCCCGTGATCAGGTAGCCCACCTCGCCGACGCCGAGGTCCCCTGCCTTGACCGGCTCGGGCGAGATCACCCCGACCTCGAGCATCTCGTGGGTCGCGCCGGTGGACATCATCTTGATCCGGTCACGGTGGGTGAGCTTGCCGTCGACCACCCGGACGTAGGTGACCACGCCGCGGTAGGTGTCGTAGACCGAGTCGAAGATCAGCGCGCGGGGAGGGGCGTCGGCGTCGCCCACCGGGGCCGGGGTCTGCTTGACGATCTCGTTGAGCAGCCGCTCGACGCCCATGCCGGTCTTCGCCGAGACCTGGAGCACGTCCTCGGGCTCGCAGCCGATGATCCCGGCGAGCTCGGCGGCGTACTTCTCCGGCTGCGCCGAGGGCAGGTCGATCTTGTTGAGCACCGGGATGATCTGCAGGTCCGCGCCGAGCGCGAGGTAGAGGTTCGCGAGGGTCTGTGCCTCGATTCCCTGTGCCGCGTCGACGAGCAGGACCGCCGCCTCGCAGGCCTCGAGGGATCGGGAGACCTCATAGGTGAAGTCGACGTGCCCAGGTGTGTCGATCATGTTGAGGATGTAGGTGCCCTGCTCGGCGCCCTCGTAGTCCTCGCTGAGCGTCCACGGCATGCGCACGGCCTGGCTCTTGATCGTGATGCCGCGCTCGCGCTCGATGTCCATCCGGTCGAGGTACTGCGCCCTCGCGCTGCGCTCGTCCACGACACCGGTCAGCTGCAGCATCCGGTCGGCCAGCGTGGACTTGCCGTGGTCGATGTGCGCGATGATGCAGAAGTTTCGGATGATCGAGGGGTCGGTCTTGCCCGGCTGGGGGGCCGAGGGGGTGCTCTTGGACACGAACTTCTTCCGGTGGTCTGTGCGTACGGCGGAGCCGCCATTGTTTCATGCGTCCAAGGGCCGTCCGGGACACGCAGGACAAATACGTCGCCGACCCGGCCGGGCGACGTACAGAATTGGGCCGCATGAGCCCGATCTCGACCAGCTCGTCCGCCCGCGGCGGCGCGTTCCCTCACGGGAGGACCGCCCGCCGTCTGGAGTGGACGCTCCTGCCACCGATGCTCCGGTCGATGATCGAGCAGCGGCTGGGCTCGCCTGTCGTCTCCGCGGAGACCGCCGGCGCCGGGTACACCCCCGGCTTCGCCTCCGTGCTCACGTGCGCTGATGGCAGTCACCACTTCGTGAAAGCCGCCAGCAAGAAGGCGCAGCGGCTGTTCGCCGACTCCTACCGGGAGGAGGTCCAGAAGCTGCGCGCCCTCCCCGCGGGCCTCCCCGTTCCGCGGCTGGTCTGGGCCCACGAGGACGACCTGTGGGTGGTCCTCGAGCTGGAGTACGTCGACGGCGGCAACCCGGCACGGCCCTGGAGACCAGCCGACCTCGCCGCCTGCCTCGACTCGCTGGAGGTGCTCGCGGAGAGGCTCACTCCCCCGCCGCTGAAGCTCGGTACGTTCGCCGACGAGTTCGCGGACTGCCTGGGCGGCTGGGACCACGTGCGCCGAGTCAACCCGGGGCTCCCTCACCTGGAGGACGCCGCCGCCCTGGCCGCCGGGTTCCGCGAGGCCACGGCCGGCGACACCCTCGTCCACACCGACGCCCGCGACGACAACTTCCTGCTCCGTGACGGCAGTGCGCTCCTGTGCGACTGGAACTGGCCGGTCATCGGAGCCGCCTGGATCGACACCGTGCTCCTGCTCGTCTCCGCGCACGGCGACGGTCTGGACGCCGACGCGATCCTCGCCGACCGGGCGCTCACCCGCGACGTCGAGCCGGAGCACATCGACGTCCTCCTCGCGCTCGTCGCAGGCTTCTTCCTCGAGCACCGCGACGCTCCCGTGCCGAACTCCTCGCCCTACCTCCGTGTCCACCAGTCCTGGTACGCCGAGGCGACCTGGTCCTGGCTCTCGAGCCGGCGGGGCTGGTCGTGACCGGGTCCGCTCCCCGTGCAGTCGGCGTGCGGACGCGCTACGACGCGATCCCGGAGCGCGTGAGGACCTGGGTCGACACCACGCTCGGCTCCCCCGTCGTGGGCATCGAGGAGCAGGTCGGCGGCATGTCGCCGGGCTGCGCGACCAGGGTGGTCACCGAGGCGGGCACTCGCGCCTTCGTGAAGGCAGTCGGGCCCGAGCTGAACCCGCTGACCCCGGACATGTTCCGCAACGAGGCCAGGGTCCTCGCCCGCCTCCACGACCATCCATTGTGGGCAGGCCTTCTGGCGTCCTACGACGAGCCCGGCGACTGGGTGGCGCTGCTTCTGGAGGACGTCCCAGGACGGCACGCCGACACCACCTCTCCCGACGACGTGGCGAGCGTGCTCGGAGCGGCTGCGATGCTCTGCGACGAGCTCGCCGGTCTCGGCGCGGACCTCGACCTCGCCACCTGCCGCGACAGTCTGCTGCGGTTCGGACAGGTGTGGGACGAGGTGCCGGGCCTGCCCTCCGGCGTACTCCCCACCTGGGTGGGCGAGCATCTCGAGGACCTGCGGAAGTCGTACGACGGCCTGCTCCAGCAGGCGGACGGAGACCACCTCGTGCACGGCGACCTGCGCAACGACAACATCCTCGTGCGGACCGGTGACCGGGCCGGGTCCGTCGTGTTCGTCGACTGGGGCATGTCCCGCACCGGCCCCGCCTGGTACGACCCTCTCCTGTTGTGCCTGGAGTGGGTCGAGGACCCGGTCTTCGACGAGCTCCTGCACACGTTCCCCGCGCTTCGCGGGCTCGGCGAGGAGAACGTCACGGCGTACCTGGCCACGCTCGGAAGCTGGCTCGCCTACCGCAACACCGTCGCCGAGGACATCGGCCTGCCCACGCTCAGCGACTTCCGCCGGCGCGAGTCCGCCCGGCTCCTCGAAGGGGCTCGCCGGCGCATCGGGCTCCCGCCCGACCAGCCCTCGCGCTCGATTTGAGGGCCTCGCACGCCCGCTGGTATCGTTGCCCTTCGCGTGTCTGGCCAGAGATGGCCGACCGCACACCAGACCAAACCCCAGATCAGACCAGACGAGGCGCACCGTAGTGGCGAACATCAAGTCCCAGATCAAGCGCAACCGGCAGAACGAGGCCGCGCACGAGCGCAACAAGGCCGTCAAGTCCGCGCTGAAGTCGGCGATCCGCAAGTTCCGCGAGGCCGCCGCGGCTGGTGACGTCGAAAAGGCGCAGGAGCTGGCGAAGACCGCCAACAAGAAGCTCGACAAGGCTGCGTCCAAGGGCGTCATCCACAAGAACCAGGCCGCCAACAAGAAGTCGGCCATCTCCAAGAAGGCCGCCTCTCTCTGAGGTAGTCCCGCCAATCAGGCGCCTCCCGCTTTCGGGACGGCGCCTTTTTGCGTGCCCTCTCGGTCCGGCTCCGGAAGGGTCAGGCCCGGCTTGAGTCCGCCCTTGCCGCGCCGCGGGTGGCGGGCGTCGGGTGGCGGGCAGCGGCTCAGCGAGAGCGCGCGGAGGTCACCGTGATGACCATCCGTTCGAGCGCATAGGAGGCGTCGCTGGCGGCGCCCTTGACGTCCGCATCAGCCTGGGCCACCGCCTGGATGGCCTTGACGAGGCCGGCATCCTCCCAGCCGCGGGACTGGTCGCGCAGGGTCCGCAGCTTCCACGGCGGCACGCCTACCTCCCTGGCCAGGTCTCCCTCGCGCAGGCCGCGCGGAGCGCTCTTGTACTTCGCGAGGCCACGAAGGCCGCTCGCGAAGGCGCTTGTCACGAGAACGGGCGCCGTGCCGTTGTCGAGGGCCCAGCGCAGCTCCTCCAGGGCCTGCGCCGTCCGGCCGTAGATCGCCGCGTCAGCCACGGCGAAGCCCTTCACCTCCGCACGGCCGCCGAAGTACCGCTTCACCACCTCCGCTGTGAGCGGCTGGCCGGCGAAGTCGTTCGCGAGCTGGTGGCAGGCACCCGCGAGCGCGCGCAGGTCGTGTCCCACCGACTGCACCAGGATCTCGGCGGCGTCCTCGGCGATCCTCGCCCCATGGGACCTGGCCTCCGCGGCCACCCAGCGGGAGTACTCGCTGGGCTTGAGCGCGGCCGACTTCACCTCCGTGACCGGGCCGAGCTTGCGCAGCTTGGCGAGCAGCCCCGAGCCCTTCTGGCCACCCGAGTGCACGAGCACCAGGCCCACGTCCTCGGCGGGCGAGGCGGCGTACTCGAGCAGCCCGTCGTACGTCTCGTCGGGCAGGTCCTCGACCCCGCGTACGACGACGCAGCGGATGGTCGAGAACAGCGACGGCGCGGCGAGATCCGCCAGAGCACCCATGCTGACCTGGTCCCCTGTGGTCTCGCTCACCTCCGACTCGTCGTCGGCGTGGCGGACGGCCTGGAGCGCTGCGGTGACCGCACGCTCGTTGAGGAGCTCTTCCGGCCCGGTCACTAGAGTGACGTGGCCGAGCACGTCTGATGCCTTGGGTGTCGCCATGGTGGAGCCAGCCTGCCACACGGCACTGACACTCCCGACGCGTACTCGGCCCTGTGCTGGGTACGACCTGGACGGCCCGTATCAGCCTTGTGCCCGGAGCTACTGCATCCGCATGGAAGGAGACCGATGACCCCGGACCTGATTGCAGGTCGATACTGTGTCGTACGAGCGGTCGGACGCGGAGGCATGGGTACGGTCTGGCTCTGCCGGGACGAGGTGCTCGGCCGCGAGGTGGCCGTCAAGCAGGTCGGCGCGCTCCCCGGTGAGTCCTCGCCGGACAGGGCGCGCGCGCTGCGTGAGGCCAGGTCTTCGGCGGCGCTGAACCACCGCAACGTGGTCTCGGTCTTCGACATCGTCGACTCTCAGGACGGCAACGCCTGGCTGGTGATGGAGTACGTCCCTTCACGGACCCTCGCGGAGATCGTGCGCGACGACGGCCCGCTGCGCCCCCGGCGAGCCGCCTGGATCGCAGCCCAGGTCGCCAACGGCCTCGCCGCCGCCCACGCAGCGGGGACGATCCACCGCGACGTCAAGCCGGGCAACATCCTGGTCGGCCAGGACGACGTCGCGAAGATCGGCGACTTCGGCATCGCTCGTGGGGCGAACGACGAGCAGCTGACCCGCACGGGGCTCGTGACAGGAACCCCGTCGTACTTCTCCCCCGAGGTCGCCCGCGGAGATGACCCCGGGCCCGAGTCGGACGTGTACGCCCTCGGAGCGACCCTCTACACCGCCCTCGAAGGTCACCCGCCCTACCCGGAGCAGCGCAACCCCATCGCACTGCTCCAGAAGATCGCCGCGGAGGAGCCCCTCCCGGCGACGCACGCGGGACCCCTGGCCGGGCCCGATCGCGCGGATGATGGACCGCGACCCGCGTTCCCGATGGACGATGGCCGACGCCGCGCAGATCCTGCGCCGAGTCGCCGAGCACGGCGACGCCGGCGACCAGGAGACCGCCGTGCTCGGTGCTTCCCGGGCACGGCCGGGCGCGACCGCCCCGGTGGCCCCGGCGCCTGTGGCGAGCCGACCCGCGACCGGGCGGCCGAGCACCGCAGGCTCCCGTCCGCCGCAGGTTGGGCAGGACGAACGCCGCCGACGGGTGCTGCCCTGGCTGGCCGCTGCCGCGGTACTGCTCCTGGTGGTCCTCGGCGCCGGCTTCATGATGCTCAGCGGCGACCCGGACGACGAGACCCCCTCGGCGTCCGGCTCCGAGACAGGCTCCGCCTCACCGTCGCCGAAGCGGACGCCTAGCCCCTCGCCGTCCCCGTCGGAGACCCCGACGACCAAGGCCCCGAAGCCGAAGCCGAAGCCGCCCGCTCCCGCCGAGGACAGCGGGACGGCCATGGAGCGGGCGGTCCAGGAGTACTTCTCGTTCATGCCCCAGAACACCGACGCCGGCTGGGAGCGGCTCGCGCCGAGCATGCAGGCCCAGGGCCGCGACGGCTACGAGCAGTGGTGGGGCTCGGTGCAGTCGGTCGACCTGCAGAGCGCTGACGCCGTCGACGGCCGGCAGGTCGACATCGTGCTCACCTACTACTTCGACGACGGCAGCGCCAAGCAGGAGACCCAGCGGCTCTCGATGCAGCGCTCCGGCGACCGCTACCTCATCGCCGACGACGAGGTGCTCAGCTCGCGCACCGTGAGCTGACCCTCGTGGACCACGACCGCGACGTCGCCTGACTCGTCGGTCCGGCGCACGAGCGCGCCGGTTCCCTCCAGGAGGTCGAGTGTCTCCGCCGACGGGTGGCCGTAGGTGTTGTCCCTGCCGACCGAGATCACGGCGACGCGGGCTCCTAGCGAGGTGAGGAAGTCCGGGTCCTGGTACCGGCTGCCGTGGTGCGGCACCTTCAGCACGTCCACCCTCAACGTCGGGAAGGCCCGGTGCATCGCCTCTTGCGCCTCGGGCTCCATGTCTCCGCTGAGCAGCATCCGGATGCCCTGCGTCTGGACGAGCAGCGCGACGCTGGCGTTGTTCGCCGCCGATCCCTCGCTCTCGACCTCACCGGTCGCGAACCGGCCCGAGGGGCCGACCACCTGCCACGTGAGCGGGCCGATCCGGCGTACCTCTCCGTAGGCGGGCGTCCGGACCGGGACCCCTGCGGCCCGTCGCCCACGAGGTCACCGCGTCGGCGTTGTCGGGCGGGTCTGCGAACGAGGTGACCAGGACCTCGCTCGGAGGCCGCTCTGCGAGTACGGCGGGGAGACCTGCCACGTGGTCGTCGTGGAAGTGGGTGAGTACGACGACGGCCAGACGCGTCACCTCGAGACGGTCCAGGCAGCGGTCCATCGCCTCCGGGTCGGGGCCGACGTCGACCACGACGGCAAGGCCGGAGCCCGCGTTGAGGACGAGGCCGTCTCCCTGGCCGACGTCGCAGGCCACGAGCACCCAGCCCTGAGGTGGCCAGCCGGGAGTCGGCAGCGGCCGTACGACGACCAGCGTCATCAGCAAGGTGACCGGGACCGTCCAGCGGCGGTGTCCGAGCAGCCCCGGCATCAACCAGGCCACACCGACGCAGAGCAGGCTGAGCGCCGCGACGGAGGCCGCTGTCGACGACCACCCGACCGCTGCCGTAGGCAGATCGGCGCTGTGTGCGGCCACCGTCGTGATCCACCAGGCGCACCAGCCGGCGCACCGGCCGAGGAGCACGCCGAGAGGCTCGACGACCAGGACCACGAGGCCACCGGTGAGGCCGAGCACGGTGGCCGGCCCTACGACGGGCGCGACCGCCATGTTCGCCGCGACAGCCACGAGACTGACCTGGCCGGAGATCGCGGCGACCACGGGCGTACAGGCCAGCTGGGCCGCCAGCGGCACCGCAACCGCCTCCGCCAGCCACCGAGGCATCCAGGTCGCCAGCGCGTCCCGCCACGGCGGCGCGAGGAACAGGATGCCGGCGGTCGCGAGCGCGGACAGCACGAAGCCGAGGGAGAGAGCCAGCCAGGGGTCGAACAGCAGGAGGACGAGCACGGCGACGCCGAGAGCGCGCACACCTCGTTCCCGCCCGTTGCTGCCCATTCCGATCAGGGCGACCGAACCCATCGCGGCCGCCCGGACCACGCTCGGCTCGGTGCGCGCGAGCAGCACGAACCCCGCGACCCCCAGCACCCCGACGACGACCAGGCCGCGCGCTCGCACCCCTGCCCACCGGGCGACGACGAGCAGGAACCCGACGACCAGGGTCAGGTTGGTCCCCGACACCGCGAGCAGATGCGTGAGCCCCGAGGCCTGGAAGTCCGATACGAGCTCGGCGGGCATGCCCCGGTCGTCGCCTGCCACGAGCGCCGGGACGAGCGTCCGCTCCCCGGGCCCGCACCGGAGACTGCCCGTCTGATTCCCGACCGCACGGCCGCAGCGCCGTCGAACACCCTCGTCGGTGGCCGCACCACGACCGGGGCCCGGTTCGACGAGATCACTGCCGCCAGGTCGTCGCCGTCAGACGGTGCAGCCCGCCCCTCGACGCGGACGACCGACCCGAGCTCGACGTCGAGCCAGCGGTCGTCCGCGATCACCAGCAGCGGCACATGTCCACGGGACGTCGTGCCGCGACCGGTCACCTCGAGCGTCGTCGCCCTGGTCAGCGTGAACGGCTCGTACTTGCCTTGCTTCAGAAGCGGGTCCGAGGTCACGCGAACCAGGACGCTGACGAACGCACGCTCGCGCGCGAGCTCGGCCAGCGGGCTGTGTGCGACCCCCTCGACCCGGAGCATCGCCGAGCCGGCCACGGCGGCGGCAGCGATGAGCCATGCCAGGCCGACGACGACCGGTGTCCCGCGTCGCCAACGGGCGGCCAGCACCAGACCGGCGGCGGCCACGGCAGCCAGCACCCCCCAGCGCGGGAGCATGAACCCACCGAGCCCGCCTGCCCACGCCATGAGGGCCAACATCACCGCGCGAAGGTCCGGCGGCGCATCAGGACGCGCGGCCGCCTCCGGCTTCACAGGGTGACGAACGGAGCCATCTCGGCGAGCGTCGCGTCACCGATCCCGGACACCTCCAACAGCTCGTCGACCGCAGAGAACGGCCCGTTGTCGGTACGCCACTGCAGAATCGCGGCAGCGGTCACCGGCCCGACCCCCGGCAGCTCTTCCAGCTCAGCCTGGGTCGCGGAGTTGATGTTCACCATCGGCCCCGCGCTTCCCCCGGATGCACTCTGGGCCCGAGGCGGCAGGCGCCGCGACACCTTCCGGCGGCGGAACACCCACGACGATCTGCTCGCCGTCGACCAACAGACGCGCAAGGTTGAGCATGCCGAGGTCCACTCCGGGTCGCGCACCGCCGGCCGCCTCGAGCGCGTCCACCACCCGCGACCCCACGGGCAAGGTCGCGATCCCAGGCCGTCGTACCTTCCCGGAGACGTCCACGACGAGTACCGCCGCATCGGTGGGCGATGTGGCAGCCGCCGGGTCGGCCACCGCCGTGACCAGCGACGCCGGCTCCGACGCGCCGGGGCTCTCCGAGGCCTGTGACCAGGCTGCCGACGGGGCCACCGTCGCACCGCCGTCGGCGCGGACCACCCACCACGCCGTCACCGCGAAGGCGGCCGCCACCAGGATCGCGACCACGCTGAGATGGCCGGAGTCCAGACGAACCCGCCCCTGCAGGGTCGGCGGGAGCCGCTCGTGCACCCACGCGCCCACCCGGTCGGCCGCGCCCACAGGACGTCGAGCGTGCCGTCCTCGCCTCGCGGCCGCGTCCCAGGCGGTCGGCAGGTCGATCCGCGGGTCCGGCGACGTCGTCGGCGCGCTCCTCGGCTCCCCCGCCACCGGCTCGGTGGGTGCCGCATCCTCGATCGACCCCGTCTCCCGGGCGACCTCCGGGTCCGGGGTCAAGGCGCTGCGGATCCCGGCGAGCTCGACGCTCAGCATCTCGAGGCGGCGACGGGCGATGGCGGCCATCTCGTCCTGGGCCGTTCGGCGTGAGCGCATGGACCGAAACTAGGAAGGCCCACGCCCGTCAGGAAGGTCGAGACTGCGATCTGTGGACAACGAGGACCCGCCCGGACCTGTGGAAGGTGGCGGCCTCAGGCGCGGGCTACTCCGGTCGGGGCGCGACGACCACGGCGACCATGCCGGGACCGACGTGAGCGCCGATGACGGCTCCTACCTCACCGACGACGACGTCACGCTCACCTAGCCGGTCGGCGAGCCTCCGGCGCAGGTTCTCGGCCAGGAGCTCCGCGCGCGCGGGGTTGGCCAGGTGCGCGACCGCGACGTCGACCTGGCAGTTCGCGGCTCCGACGGCCAGCTCCTCCAGCCTGCTGAGGGCACGGCCGGCGGTGCGTACCTTCTCCTTCGTCCCGACCCGGCCGGCCTCGAGGGTGAGCAGCGGTTTGACGGCCAGGGCGGACCCCAGCAGGGCGGCCGCGGCCCCGATCCGACCACCGCGCCGGAGGTACTCCAGCGTGTCGACGTAGAACAGCGACGTCGTCTCCGCCGTACGCCTCCGCGCCACCTCCGCGGCATCCTCGGCCGAGCCGCCGGCGGTGACCACGTCTGCGGCCGAGAGGACACCGAAACCGGTCGCCATGCCCACCTGGCGGGAGTCGACCGTCACGACCGGGATGGGCGACTCCTTGGCGGCGAGCCTGGCGGACTCGTAGGTCCCGCTCAGCTCGCTCGACACGTGGATCGACAGCACCTGGGTGGCCCCGGCGGCGGCCGCCTTCTCGTACGCCTCGAGCATCGCGGCCGGTGTCGGGCGCGAGCTGCTCACCGGCTTCCACTCGCGCAGCGCTGCAGCGACCGTCTCGGGGGTCGCGCCGCCCTCGACCCCTTCGTCGTACGAGTGGGCGCCGATGACCACCTGCAGCGGTACCACGGCGATCCCCCGCTCCGCGGCCACCTCGGGCGGCAACGAGGCCGTCGAGTCGGTGACGATTGCGATGCGCGACATGGCGGAAGGCTACCCGTCCCGCGCCGCTTCCCCAGGGAATCGTCCGCCACGAGGACGTGTTGTACGTCGGACACGGGTACTGCCCGAGACAGCCACTCGCGAAGCCGAGGAGAGGAAGCCCATGCGCGTCGTCATCGCCGGAGGCCACGGCAAGATCGCCCTGCTGCTCGAGGAGCGACTGAGCGGGCGGGGAGACCTGCCGGTCGGGATCGTCCGGAACCCTGACCACGTCCCCGACCTCCAGCAGCGCGGCGCCGAGTCCGTCGTGCTCGACCTCGAGAAGGCCGACGTCGACGAGGTCGCAGCCGTCGTCAAGGGCGCGGACGCCGTGGTCTTCGCGGCGGGTGGCGGCCCGGGGTCAGGCGTGGCGCGCAAGGAGACCGTCGACAAGAAGGCGGCGATCCTGCTCGCCGACGCAGCCGAGAAGGCCGGTGTCCGGCGCTATCTCATGGTTTCCTCGATGGGGACCGACAAAGCGGACCCGACCAGCGACGACGTCTTCCAGGTGTACCTGCGCGCCAAGAAGGCCGCCGACGACGACCTCCGCGCCCGCGACCTCGACTGGACGATCATCCAGCCCGGCCGCCTCACCGACGAGCCAGGAACCGGTCGGATCAGCCTAGACCCGACGGCGGAGCCCCGTGAGATCCCTCGCGCGGACGTCGCCCACGCGCTCGTCGCGGCGCTCGACGAGCCGGCCACCATCCGCAAGCAGCTCACCGTCCTCAGCGGCCCCGTCCCCATCGAGGAAGCCCTCAGCGCCCTCCCCTGACGTCCTGGCAGTCGCCAGCACGCCCCAAGTGGGGCCATACGACAGCACAGGGCGCCCCAAACTTGCCGTATGTCCCTACCTACGACGAGCACACGGCGCGGAGGAAGCAGCTCGGCGTGCGCGTGGTCGACGTGAGCCGGGCGGAGCCGACGGGCACGTGAAGCCTAAAGCGGCGTTCGCAGGCAGAACGGCGGTCAGCGGCAGCAACGCCGCGGACGCCGCCAAGCGAGCGGGTCCGTCGGCGCAGCCCGAGCGGACCCTGCCAAGCGGGGGTCAGCTCGCGACGATGTTGACCAGCTTCGGCGCCCGGACGATCACCTTCCGCACGGTCTTGCCCTCCAGCGACCGCTGGATCACCGGCTCGGCCAGCGCCATGGCCTCCAGGTCCGCCTCGGAGATGTCCGGGCTGACCTCCAGCTTGGCGCGCAGCTTGCCCTGGACCTGGACGACCGCGGTGATCGAGTCCTGCACCAGCAGGCTCTCCTCCACGGTCGGCCAGCCGGCGCGGGCGACGGTGGGCTCGTGTCCCAGCCGCGCCCACATCTCCTCCGCGGTGTAGGGCGCCACCAGCGACAGCATGATCGCGACCGCCTCGACGGCCTCGCGCACCGCGGGGTCGGCCGGCCCGCAGCCCGAGTCGATGGCCTTGCGGGTGACGTTGACCAGCTCCATGATGCGGGCGACCACCACGTTGAACCGGTGCGAGTCGACCAGCTGCTCGACCTCGCGCAGGGTCCGGTGGGTGGCCTTGCGCAGTGACTCCTCGCCGTCGCCGAACGAGACCCCGGGCTCGGAGGTCACGTCGCCGCTCAGCCGCCAGGCGCGCTGCAGGAACTTCAGGGAGCCGCCCGGTGAGACGTCTGCCCAGTCGATGTCGTCCTCGGGCGGGCCGGCGAAGACCAGGGTCAGCCGCACCGCGTCGACGCCGAACTCGTCGATCATCTCGCCCAGGTTCACGCCGTTGCCCAGGGACTTGCTCATCGCCTTGCCCTGGTTGATGACCTGTCCCTGGTTCAGCAGCGCCTGGAACGGCTCGACGAAGTCGACCATCCCCATGTCGTGCAGCACCTTGGTGAAGAACCTGCTGTACAGCAGGTGCAGGATGGCGTGCTCGACACCGCCGACGTATTGATGCGCCGGCATCCACCGCCTGACCGCCTCGGGGTCGAACGGCCCCTCCGCGTAGGCCGGGGAGCAGTAGCGCAGGAAGTACCACGACGAGTCGACGAACGTGTCCATCGTGTCGCTGTCGCGCTTCGCCGGCCCGCCGCACGACGGGCAGTCGACGTTGACCCACTCCTCCGCGGCCGCCAGGGGCGAGGTGCCCTTCGGCTTCAGGTCCGCGCCCCGCAGGTCGGGCAGTACGACGGGCAGCTGGTCGTCCGGGACCGGGACCTCGCCGCACACATCGCAGTGCACGATCGGGATCGGGCAGCCCCAGAACCGCTGCCGGGACAGCAGCCAGTCGCGCAGCCGGAAGTTCACAGCGCCGGCGCCGCGGCCCTCGGCCTCCAGCCGCGCCACGATCTTCGAGATCCCGGACGTCTTGTCGGTCAGCCCGTCCAGGTCGGCGGAGTTGACGTACGCCCCGTCGCCGGTGGTCGCGACGAACGTCTCCTCCGGGTTGTCCTCCCCGGTGTCGACGACCCGGCGTACCGGCAGGCCGAAGGCCTTCGCGAAGTCCAGGTCGCGCTGGTCGTGCGCGGGCACAGCCATCACCGCGCCGGTGCCGTAGTCGGCCAGCACGTAGTCGGCCGCCCACACCGGGATCCGCTCACCGTTGACCGGGTTGACCGCGTAGCGGCCCAGGAACACACCGGTCTTCTCGCGCTCGGTCGAGAGCCGCTCGATCTCCGAGGACCTGCGCACCTGCTCCAGGTAGGACTCGAACGCCTCCCGCTGCTCCGGGGCGCAGATCTCCTCGGCCAGCTTCGCGTCCGCCGCCACGACGAAGAACGTGGCGCCGTACAGGGTGTCCGGCCGGGTGGTGAAGACGGTGACCGTCCGACCCTGCAGCGTGCCACCGCCGGTGTCCTCGCGCGGCTCGATCTCGAAGTCGACATGAGCACCCTCGGAACGGCCGATCCAGTTGCGCTGCATCGCCAGGACGCGCTCCGGCCAGGTGTCCTTCAGCATCTCCATGTCGTCCAGCAGCCGCTGGGCGTACTCGGTGACCTTGAAGTACCACTGCGACAGCTCGCGCTTGGTGACCTCGGCGCCGCACCTCTCGCACATGCCCTGCACGACCTGCTCGTTGGCCAGCACGGTCTGGTCGTTCGGGCACCAGTTGACCGGCGAGAACTTGCGGTAGGCCAGCCCCCGCTCGCGGAAGCGCAGGAACAGCCACTGGGTCCACCGGTAGTACTCCGGGTCGCTGGTGTGCAGCCGCCGCGACCAGTCGAAGCTGATCCCGTAGCGCCGGAACGACTCCGCCTGGGTCTCGATGTTGGCGTAGGTGTACGTCGCAGGGTGCTCGTTGCGCTTGATCGCGGCGTTCTCCGCGGGCAGGCCGAAGGAGTCCCAGCCGATCGGGTTCAGCACGTCGTAGCCGCGCTGCCACCAGTAGCGGGCGATGACGTCGTGGATGGCCATGACCTCGGCGTGACCCATGTGCAGGTCGCCGCTCGGGTAGGGGAACATCGTCAGCGCGTAGCGGCGCTCCCGCGAGCCGTCGTCGGCGGCCTCGAACGGGTTGAGCTCGTCCCAGACCTTGCGCCACCTGTCCTGCGCGGCGGTGACGTCGTAGGTCGCCCGGTCCTCTGCGCGGTCTGCTGCCTGCTCGGTCATGGTCTCGTCTTCCTGTCCCGTCGTCGCGGCGGTTCGGTCAGAACCCTTCGGGCCTGTCGCACCCCTGTGGGCCCGGGCACAAAAAAACCCCTCGAGCATGAGGGGTAGCCGCGCTGTCGTGGTGCCTGTCAGCGCGGCCCGCTAAGAAGGAGGTTCCTCCGCATGCGCCCATGGTAGCGCAGCCGTTATGGTCGGGGGTCGGCACAACCACCGAGAGAGCGAAGGTCGGACAGATGACGTGGCTGGTGACAGGCGGGGCGGGGTACATCGGGGCGCACGTGGCGCGTGCGTTCACCGAGCAGGGCATCGAGGCCGTGGTGCTCGACGACCTGTCCAGCGGGCATGCTGATTTCGTCCCCGACAAGACGCCGTTCGTCCAGGGGACGATCCTCGACCTCGACCTCGTCCGGCGTACCCTCCGCGACCACCGGGTCACGGGTGTCGTGCACCTGGCCGGCTTCAAGTACGCCGGTGTCTCGGTCCAGCGTCCCCTTCACACCTACGACCAGAACGTCACGGGCACGGTCACCCTCCTGAGGGCCATGCAGGAGGAAGGCGTGGACAACATGGTGTTCTCCTCGAGCGCCTCGGTCTACGGCACGCCCGACGTCGACCTCGTCACCGAGGAGACGACGCTCGGTCCGGAGTCCCCCTACGGGCAGTCCAAGCTGATCGGCGAGTGGCTCCTGGCCGACCAGGAGGTCGCGGCCGGGCTGAAGCACACGTCGCTGCGCTACTTCAACGTCGTGGGCTCGGTGGACGACTCGATCTACGACACCAGCCCGCACAACCTCTTCCCGCTCGTCTTCGAGGCCCTCGTCGCCGGCCGCACCCCGCACATCAACGGCGACGACTACCCGACCCCCGACGGCACGTGCGTGCGCGACTACATCCACGTCGTCGACCTCGCGCACTCCCACGTCGTGGCGGCCCAGAAGCTGGAGAAGGGCGAGCGGCTCGCCCCGGCGTACAACCTGGGCAGCGGCGACGGCAGCTCGGTGCGAGAGATCATGCAGGCGATGGCGAAGGTGACCGGGATCGACTTCGAGCCGGAGATCGCTGCTCGACGCCCCGGCGACCCGGCGCGGATCGTGGCCAACGGCGACCTCGCCGCCCGTGACCTCGACTGGAAGATGCGCTACTCCCTGGAGGAGATGGTGGCCAGCGCCTGGTCGGCCCGCAAGAACGCCGGCTGAGGACACCGTGGCGCTCGAACTCGTCAGCTGCCCGATCTGCGGCGCCGAGCAGCCGGCGCTGCCGCGCTACCCCGACTACCTGTGCCGCTCGTGCGTCTCGCGGGCGGCCACCGAGGACGGGCGCCGGCTGCGACTGGTGAACACCAGCCTCGCCGGCGGTTTCGCTGCGCGGTACGCCGCCACCGAGGAGCTGTGCGAGGAAGCCACCGTCACCCACATCGTCTACGTCGACGGGGTGCAGTGCTGGGCCGACGAGTCGCGGGTCGGCGGCATCGTCGTGCAGCCGCGACCCGACACGACGGAGTGATCCCGGGGATCGGGTCAGCTGACGACGGGGAGCAGGCAGTCGACCGCCCGGGGCGACAGGTACACCTCGACGCAGGGCCGGGCGGCGTCGTACTCCCCCAGGCCGCGCAGCTCCTCGAACGCCGGGCCGATGTTGCGGTGCACGGCCCTGGTGTCCCCCTCCAAAGACAGCTGCAGGTAGGGACCGCCCGGGAGCACCCCCATGCTCAGCCCGAGAGCGTCGGGGTCGTCCTCGTCGCGCATCAGCGTCGCGAGGCGGTAGATCGCCCGCTCGGGGAAGACGACGGCCATCATCCTGCGACCTCGCAACGACGTGAACCGCGACTCGAAGTCAGGCCACCCGGCCTGGATCTCGTCGACGTCGAAGGCCACGTCGAGATACATGATCGGCAGGTCCTCGCGCGTCCGGACGGAGACCGTCCCCAGTCCGCTGCTGAGCTGCTCCGTCCCGGTCCCCGTCATGGCGGGCACGCTACGTCCCCTTCATCCGCAATGTCGATAGGCAGTCCGCACGGCGAACCTTGTCCGGCGTACCGGCTCGGGGAGAATGGACTCATGAGCAACCCGGCCGGCCTGCCCGGATCACGTTCCGCACTCGCCCTGCAGTTCCCCCAGTCGCTGGGCGTGTACGACGACTACGCCGATGCCCAGCGGGCCGTCGACTACCTCTCGGACGAGGGCTTCCCGGTGCAGAACTGCATGATCGTCGGCACCGACCTCAAGCAGGTGGAGCGAGTGACGGGGCGGCTCACGACCGGCCGGGTGGCCCTCGGCGGAGCGCTCTCGGGCCTGTGGCTGGGGCTGTTCGTGGGCCTGATCTTCTCGTTGTTCGGCACCGGCGACGCACTGGCGATCATCTTGTCCACAGCCCTCTTCGGCGTCTTCTTCGGCGTCATCTGGGCGATGGTCGGCTACGCCGCCACCCGGGGCCGCCGCGACTTCACCTCGATCCAGCAGGTGGTCGCCACCAAGTACGAGGTCCTCGTGGAGCACAAGTACGCCGCCGAGGGCAGGGCGCTCCTGGCCAACCTGCCGGGCGGCCGCCCCGACCCCTTCGCCTGACCCGGCACACCAACTTTTGGAGGAGCACGACTCCTCACCTGATTTCCGCGACGCTCGGCCTCTCTTTATTTCCGGGACCCGAAGGATCGTTTGGGTTTCCCAAAAATCGGTGACGCAGCGCCCTGCCCGACTTCCCTAGCCTCGTCGTCGTGCCGGACGGGCGCGGCACGGGCTGAGGAGGGTCCTCGGCGACGGCATCGGCCGACGCCGAGGAGGACGGGGCCAACGGGGCTTCTGCGGGACGGCGAACCGTCCCACATCGCTGGGAGAGCGTCACTCGTGACGCAACGGAGTGGGGCGGCGGTGCGACCGTCCAGGGGGTTTCACATGTCAGACAACGACCGTACGCCGGGCTTCAGCATCAACCGGCGGCGTTTCTTCCAGGTGTCGGCCGCGGCGGGAGTTGCCGCGTCCCTGCCGCAGATCATCACCGCCCCGCCGGCTTCGGCGGCGCAACAGATCACCGGGGTCGGCTACGCCGGCAAGTTCACGCAGCCGTTGCGCACGCCACCCCGGATCGACCTGACCCCACCGGGCAGTACGGGGGTCTTCAACGTCGTCGAGTTCAAGCAGCAGGTGCTGGAGGGTTACCCCGCCACAACGCTCTACGGCTACGGCCCTGTGACCGGGAAGCCCTCCTGGCCCGGCCCCACGATCGTCGCCGAGTCGGGCAGGACCGTACGTGCGACGTTCCGCAACCAGCTGCCCACAGGCTCGAAGACGCTGGCCGAGGGCGGGCACCTCCTTCCGGTGGATGCCTCCCTTCTCGACGAGAAGCAGCTCGCCCTACGGGCAGGCGACAAGCCCATCGTCACCCACCTGCACGGCTCGCACGTCGAGTGGGAGAGCGACGGCTACCCCGACGCCTGGTACACACAGCGAGGGGCCCACGGGGACTTCTGGAAGAAGGCCCTCCACGTGTACGACAACAGCCAGGTCGGCGGGACACTGTGGTACCACGACCACACGCACGCCATCACTCGGCTCAACGTGTTCGCCGGGATGGCAGGGATGTACCTGCTGCGTGACGAGACCGAGCGCGAGCTGGTCCGCACGAAGGTGCTCCCCGACGAGAAGTACGAGACCGAGCTGGTCTTCCAGGACCGGTTCTTCAGCGACGACGGCCAGCTGTTCATGCCCACCTCCGCGACTGTGGAGGACGGCATCCTCGCCTCGGTCTTCGCCGACTTCATCATGGTCAACGGCAGGCCATGGCCGTACATGGAGGTCGAGCCGCGCAAGTACCGGTTCCGGATGCTCAACGGCTCGGACGGGCGCATCTACGTGCTCCAGCTGAGCAACAACGCCCCGATGCTCGTCGTGGGCACCGAGCTCAGCATGCTCACCGAGGCCGTGCCTGTGACAAGACTCCCGATCGCCCCGGGTGAGCGGTACGACGTGGTCATCGACTTCAGCAACCTGCCCATGGGCACCGAGCTGACCCTGACCAACCAGGGCACCGATGGCATCCTCCGGGGCTTCGGCAGCGTCGCGAACCCGACCAACCGTCCTTCCGACCCGGCGTTCGGCTTCGGCGGACCCGCCAACCCGGCCTCGACGGGTCAGATCATGAAGTTCAAGGTGACCAAGAGCCTCTCGACGAAGCCGGACGCGACGGTCACCGCAGGCGCCACCCTCGGCCCTGCGCTGCCGCCGCTCAACCCCACCAAGACGCGGGGTGTGATCACCTTCAACGGCCGCGACGGCCTCAACCGTGGCATGGAGATGCAGGGCACGATCGAGGGCGGCACGATGATGTGGCACGACGCGCCCACCGAGATCATCGAGAACGGCACGACCGAGATCTGGGAGATCTACAACACCGGACCCGTCGCGCACCCGATCCACCTGCACCTGGTCGACTTCGAGGTGCTGGACCGGACGCCGTTCACCTGGACCGCTACGCCCATGCCGATGCACGACGGCGTGCAGGGCGCCATGATCGAGGTCACCGGCACCGGGACTTCACGGGGACCGGAGGCCTACGAGGTCGGCCGCAAGGACACCGTCATCTGCTACCCGAACGAGGTGACTCGGGTCGCGGCGAAGTTCGACCGAGCCGGCAACTACGTGTGGCACTGCCACATCCTGCACCACGAGGACCACGACATGATGCGTCCGGTGATCGTCAGGTAGGCAGCTCGACGAGTAGAAGGCCGGCCCTCAGGGGTCGGCCTTCTGTCGTGCCGCCAGGCTCCGGTGCACGCCGCTCCGCCTGTGCTCCTGCCGCGGTCAGCCTCTGACGGTCAGGACCAGAAACCCGGTGGTTGCCAGCACGGTCAGCACGCCGACGACCAGGAACAGGTACGGCATGGCGGACGCGACCAGCTCCCTGTGGATCTCCGGCGCCTTGTCCGGGTCGTCGGGGTCGTACCAGACGGGCACCCGCCGGCCAGGAGTGGGTGCGGGGAGGTTCGTGCCCGCCGGGTGCACGAACGAGCGTCGGGCACCGGTGTGGTCGGTGAACTCCACGACCGGCATCCCGTACAGGTCGCCGGTGATGCTGCGCACCTGTTCCCCGACGATCACGCCGCTGGTGACCGTCCCGGTGCTGAACTTGTGCCGGCGGTAGTTCATAGAGCCCCAGCCGAGGAGTGCGAACAGCCCGCCGAACAAGTACGCCACCACGAAACCCACGGCGCTGTTCATCGGCGCCCGGACCTGCCACGAACGGTCATGGGCGACATGCTCCCACGCGGCCGCACAGGGGACGCCACCGACGCGACAAAGGCCCCGCCGACCCGGTCCAGCCGGGCCCACGGGGCCTTGAAGAAGTGGAGCTGAGGGGACTCGAACCCCTGACCCCCTCCATGCCATGGAGGTGCGCTACCAGCTGCGCCACAGCCCCGCCGCTCGAACCTGTCCGGCTCGGGCAACTCGGGAATCTTAGCCAACTGCCGGCCCGGATGCGAAATCGGGGGCGCGGGCGGGCGATGGGGAGCCCGGCCACTCGGACGGGCTACGGCTCGGAGCCCTCGCGTACGACGATCACAGGGCCGGAGGCGTGCCTGATGCACTGCTCGGCGACCGACCCGAGGACGAGCGACCGGAAGCCGCCGAGACCGCGGGAGCCCACCACGATGACGTCCGCCGTCTCGGAGGCCGCGATGAGCGCCTGGGCCGCCGGGCTGTGGACGCAGTAGACCTCGACCGGCACGTCCGTGTCCTTGCCGAGCAGGTGCCCGACCCGGGCGCTCTCCTCGGCCATGGCTGCTGCTTCGTACTCCGCGAGCGAGGCGGCGAAGCCTGCAGGCACGTCGATGGGGCGCGACGTGCTCATGATCGACCAGGCTCGCACCACGTGGAGGGCGGTCCCGCGCCGGCGAGCCTCCTCGAGGGCGAACCGGACGGCCTGGGCCGCGCCCTCCGACCCGTCGTCGCCGACGACGACTCCACCTTCAGGACGGACGTACTTCGTGACTTCGGGCGTGCTCTGGCTCATGGCCCCATCCTCCCTCAGGGGGAACGCTCTCGTGGCGCCTTCTGGTTGTACGCCGCGAGCCGGAGCCGGCCACCGTGCTCGATCTCCTCGAGAACGACCCAGGCGCAGTTGTCCACGCCCTTCAGGGAGATCGTCAGCTCCCGCGGCCAGCCGAGCAGCCCGGCGACCGCGACCTTCATCGCGGCGCCGTGGGTCACCACGAGGCCGGTCTCACCATGGTCCAGCGAGCCGATGCACTCGTGCAGCGCCGGGACGATGCGCCGCTCCACGTCCTCGGTCACCTCCCCGCCCTTGACCGGAAGCAGCCCGTCGCCGCGGACCCAGGCGGCGTACTCGTCGGGATGCCGCTCTGCGAACTCGTCGAGGGTCAGGCCCTGCCGCTGCCCGACGTCGAACTCGCGCAGCCGCTCGTCGTACTTCACCGCCAACCTGCTGGCGGACGCCACGTAGTTCGCTGTCTGGCGGGCGCGGGTGAGGTCGGAGGACCAGAGCGCGTCGAGGCCGAGGCTCGCCAGATGGCGTGCCGCTGACTCGGCCTGCGCGTGCCCGGTGACGTCCAGCTCGATGTCGGCGTGGCCCTGGGCGCGCCCGGACTCGTTCCAGGCGGTACGCCCGTGGCGGAGCAGGACCAGCCGACGGCTCACTCGCCGCGGCCGGAGGTGACGGCTTCCGGGAGCTCGATGGTGGGGCAGTCGCGCCACAGCCGCTCGAGGGCGTAGAACGAGCGCTCTTCCTCGTGCTGCACGTGCACGACGATGTCGGCGTAGTCGATGAGCACCCAGCGACCGTCCCGCTCCCCCTCCCGGCGTACCGGCTTGGCGCCGATCTCCCGCAGCTTGTCCTCGATCTCGTCGACGATCGCCTTCACCTGGCGGTCGTTAGAGGCCGAGCACAGCAGGAAGGCGTCGGTGATCACCAGCTGCTCGGAGACGTCGAAGGCGACGATGTTCTCGGCGAGCTTGTCCGAGGCGGCCTTGGCCGCGGTGTGGACGAGCTCGAGGGCACGGTCGGTGGCGGTCACGTGAGTCCTTGCCTGGGTCGGGGCCGGTCGGGCCTGTAGAGCGCGTGCTTGTGGATGTACTGCACGACGCCGTCGGGGACGAGGTACCACACCGGCTCGCCGGCGGCCGTGCGGTGACGACAGTCGGTCGAGGAGATCGCAAGGGCCGGGATCTCGACGATCGTGACCTTGTCCTCGGGGATCCCCCGGAGGGTGCTCTCGTCCATCTCGTAGCCGGGACGGGTACACCCGACGAAGTGCGCGAGGTCGAACAGCTTCGAGGCGTCGCGCCAGGTGAAGATCTCCCCCAGGGCGTCGGCGCCGGTGATGAAGTACAGCTCGGCGTCGGGAAGTGCTGCCCTGAGGTCGGTCAGCGTGTCCAGGGTGTACGTCGGGCCGCCGCGGTCGATGTCGACGCGGGAGACCCAGAACTGCGGGTTCGACGCGGTCGCGATGACCGTCATGAGGTAGCGGTCCTCCGCGGGGCTGACCGCACGGCTCGACTTCTGCCACGGCTCGCCGGTCGGGACGAACACGACCTCGTCGAGGTCGAACCACGCACGGACCTCGCTCGCCGCGACGAGGTGGCCGTGGTGGATGGGATCGAACGTCCCGCCCATCACGCCGACCCGGCGACGCCCGTTCCTCGGGCTGGTGACGAGCTCAGTCACAGGCAGCTGTCATCGTGTCGTGACTCCTGCTCAGGAGTGCTCGCGGCCCTTGCCGAACATGAGCAGCCCGATGAGGAGGACCAGCAGGAGTCCGAGAGCGATGGCGCCGATGCCGAGAGGAGAGATCGTCACCTCGGCGTGAGGCGTCTCTTCGGCAGCCGTGATCAGCGACGTAAGCAGCATGGGGACACCTTACCGTCAGGTACGGCGCGGGCTGACCGTGACCTCACCGTTGCGGGACGGGGAGCCCCAGACGCATCAACCGCACCAGCGACGCGACCTTGAGCACCAGCAGCGACACCGCGACGCCCAGGCCGAGCGCGACGCTTTGGGTGGCCAGGAGCAGCACCGCGAAGATCGCGGAGTTCGCCGCCTTCCCCGGCTTCGACCAGTTCCACAGCCACAGAGGACGGTCCACCACGTAGAAGTAGTTGGGACTTCGGATCGGCCAGGCCAGGAAGGCCAGGGAGAGCAGGCAGTCGACGACCATGAACTCGAAGAGGTAGACCATCACCGGCAGAACCAGGGCCGGTGTCAGGTAGGCGAGGCCGATGTAGAAGGACGCCGCGCAGAAACGGTCGCTGAGGATGTCGAGGGTCGCTCCGACACGGGTCTCGCAGCGGAGCACGCGTGCGACCAGGCCGTCGAGCATGTCCCCCACCCAGTAGATGGCCAGCGCGACGACCAGGAGCGTCAGGCTGCCCTGCCGAGCGGCGAAGCCGGCCGTCGCCACGGCCGCAACGGTGCGGACCAGCGTGATGACGTTCGCCGAGGTGCCGAGACGCTCTCGGGTTGGGTCCGCGTAGACGTCGCGGGCGGCCTCAGCGAGTGTGGCCATCGCCGGTGACGACGTACTTCGTCGAGGTCATCTCCGGCAGGCCCATCGGGCCCCTGGCGTGAAGCTTCTGGGTGGAGATGCCGATCTCCGCCCCGAACCCGAACTCTCCCCCGTCGGTGAAGCGGGTCGAGGCGTTGACGAGGACCGCGGCGGAGTCGACGGCGGCGGTGAAGCGCCGTGCCGCCGGCTGCGACCGGGTCACGATGGCGTCGCTGTGGCCGGACGAGTAGCGCCGGATGTGTGCGATGGCCGCGTCGAGGTCGGGTACGACGGCCGCGGAGATGTCGAGGGAGAGGTACTCCTCGCCGAAGTCGTGCTCGGTCGCCTCCACGACGCCGTCGAAGGCGGCGAAGGCCTCGTCGCCGTGGATGGTCACCCCGGCGTCCTGGAGGGCGGTGACGACCCGCGGCAGGAACTCGTCGGCCACGTCGCGGTGCACGAGCAGCGACTCGGCGGCGTTGCACACCGACGGCCGGTGGGTCTTGGCGTTGAGCACGATGGCGAGCGCCATGTCGAGGTCCGCGTCGGCGTCGACGTACACGTGACAGTTGCCGACGCCGGTCTCGATCACCGGCACGGTCGACTCCTCGACGACCGAGCGGATCAGTCCCGCCCCACCCCGCGGGATGAGCACGTCGACGAGGCCCCGGGCCCGCATCAGCGCCTTCGCGGGCTCGTGCCCCTCTCCCGGGACCAGCGCGATGACGTCCTCGGGCAGTCCGCTCTGGGCCGCCGCACGCCGCAGCACCGACACGATCGCCGTGTTGGAACGCAGCGCGCTCGAGGACCCGCGCAGGAGCACGGCGTTGCCAGCCTTGAGGCAGATGCCGGCGGCGTCGGCGGTCACGTTCGGGCGAGCCTCGTAGATGATGCCGATCACCCCGAAGGGGACCCGGACCTGTCGCAGCTCGAGGCCGTTGGCCAGGGTGGAACCGCGGAGGACCTCACCGACAGGATCGGGCAGGGCAGCCACGTCACGCAGGCCGTCGGCCATCCCCGCGACGCGGGACTCGTCGAGGCGCAGCCGGTCGATGATGGCGGCCGGCGTGCCTGCCGCCTCCGCGGCGGCGACGTCCTCGGCGTTGGCAGCGAGGACCTCCGGGGTGGCCGCGACGAGCGCGTCCGCCATGGCGCGAAGGGCGGCGTCCTTCCGGCCGCGGGTCGCGAGGGCGAGCTCGTTGGCCGCCGCGCGGGCACGCTCGGCGACCCCGGTGACAGCGGCCTCGATACCGCTCGCAGCAGGAGTGGTGGTCATGTCCCCCAGCCTATGTCGCGTGCCGGGCCGGAGAGCGGCGACGCGTCAGAAACGCGCGACGTTCAGAAGGGCAGGGGGGTGACGTCGCGCAGGTCGACCACCACGGAGTACTCCATGCCGCGGCTCTGGAAGACCTGACGCTCGATCACCTCGAGGCCGACGACCTCCCATCGCGGCAGGCCCGCGGAGCTGCGGTACTCGTTCCAGACCCGTAACGCCAGGGAGGAGGCGTCGAGGAGCGACTCGGCCTCTTCCCAGTACTGGATCTCGGCACGCGTGCCGTCGTACTTCAAGGAGTGCAGAAAGGGACGCTGGTCGCTGAGGCGGCGAAGCGCGTTGCGAACGACCAGAGGCTCCATGCGATCTCCGGCGACAGTCACCGTCACGTGCCAAAGACGTACGGGTTCGCCCACAAGCCACACCTTCTTAGGTCCCGGAACCTGACCCCGTCACTTTAGTCTGACGCTCGCCCGGCCATGGGACAGGGGAATCCCCAAAGTCAGCGGACCCCGTGCAGGAGCACGAGATCGTCGCGGTGCACGACCTCGCGCTCGTAGGACGAACCGAGCTCCCTTGCCAGGTCACGCGTAGATCTTCCGGTGAGCTCCGGCAGCTCGTCGGAGTCGTAGTTGACCAGACCACGGGCCACCGCAACGCCGTTGCGGTCCACGAGGTCGACTGGGTCTCCCCCGACGAAGGCGCCCTTCACCCCGATGATCCCCGCAGGCAGCAGCGACGCTCGCCTCTCGACCACCGCGCGCACCGCGCCGTCGTCGAGCACCAGGCTGCCCTTCGGCTCCGTGGCGTGGGCGAGCCACAACAGCCGGGTCGGCCTGCGCCGGCCGGTGGGGTGGAACATCGTCCCCACCTGCTCACCCGCCAGCGCGCGGGCGGCCTGGTCGGCCGAGGTGAGCACGACGGGGATGCCGGCTCCCGTGGCGATGCGGGCCGCTTCGACCTTGGTCTGCATCCCCCCGGTGCCGAGCCCTGCTGCGCCCGTCTTCCCGATGGCGATGCCCTCGAGGTCCTCGTCGGAGGAGACCTCCGGCAGGAGGTTCGTCCCCGGGTCGGACGGAGGGCCGTCGTACAGGCCGTCGACGTCGGAGAGCAGCAGGAGCAGGTCGGCGTGCACGAGGTGCGCGACCAGGGCCGCGAGCCGGTCGTTGTCGCCGAAGCGGATCTCGGTGGTGGCGACGGTGTCGTTCTCGTTGACGATCGGCAGCGTCCCCATCTCGAGGAGCTTGGCGAAGGTGCGGTAGGCGTTGCGGTAGTGGCTGCGCCGCGTCACGTCGTCGAGGGTCAGCAGCACCTGGCCCACGGTCTCGCCGTGCCGGGCGAACTCCTCGGTGTAGCGGTGCACGAGGAGCCCCTGCCCCACCGAGGCGGCCGCCTGCTGGGTGGCGAGGTCGCGAGGACGTCGCGCGAGGCCCAGAGGCGACAGGCCTGCCGCGATCGCGCCGGAGGAGACCAGCACGACCTCGGCGCCCCGGGCGCGGACCTTCGCGAGCGTCTCGACCAGGCCCCGCACGCGCTCGGGGTCGATCCCGCCCTCGGCTGTCGTGAGGGAGGACGAGCCCACCTTCACGACGATGCGGGACGCGGAGGCAACCTGCTCGCGGGGCACGGTCACCGCTGCTCGTCCTCCGGCTCCGCCGCCCCCACGCCCGGGTCGTACTCGTCCCAGCCGAGGTCGAGGCCCTCCTCGTCCTCGTCGAGCTCGATCTGCCCGGAGGCGGCGAGGCGCCGCGCGACGTCCGCACGGGTCTCCCCGGGGGCTCGCGTCTTGAACGCCTCGTCGATCGCGCGCCTGCGCTGCGCGGCCCGGCGCTGTTCCTCGAAGCGGTTGTCCTCACCGCGACGGCTGAGCAGCTCGGCGCCCGCGGTCACCATGGGCCGGAAGTCGAAGACGACAGCGTTGTCCACGTCGCCGATGAGCACGGTGTCGCCCTCCTCGGCGCCGAGCTCGAGAAGCCGGTCCTCGACGCCGAGCCGGTTGAGGCGGTCGGCGAGGAACCCGACGGCCTCGTCGTTGCTGAAGTCGGTCTGCCGAACCCAGCGCTCGGGCTTCTCGCCACGCACCCGCCAGCCCTCGCCGGTCTGCTTGACCGTGAACTCCGGTCCCCCGGCGGCTGCGGGAGGCCGCAGAACGATGCGGGTGGCCTCGGCGACGGGCTTCTCGCGACGGGTCTGCGCGACGATCTCGGCCATCGCGAAGGAGAGCTCACGCAGCCCCTCGTGGCTGGCGGCGGAGACCTCGTAGACCCTGAGGCCCCGGTCGCGGAAGTCCTCGCGGACGATGTCGGCGAGGTCTCGCGCATCGGGGACGTCGACCTTGTTGAGCGCGACCAGGCGCGGACGTTCCTCGAGGCCGCCGTACCTGCTGAGCTCGCGCTCGATCACGTCGAGGTCCCCGAGCGGGTCGCGCCCGGGCTCCATGGTGGCCATGTCGATGACGTGCACCAGCGCCGCGCAACGCTCGACGTGGCGCAGGAAGTCGTGCCCGAGGCCGCGGCCCTCGCTTGCGCCCTCGATGAGCCCGGGTACGTCGGCCACGGTGAACGTGATGTCGCCCGCGGTGACGACACCGAGGTTGGGGACGAGGGTCGTGAACGGGTAGTCGGCGATCTTCGGCCGCGCACGCGAGAGCGCCGCGATGAGGCTGGACTTGCCGGCGCTGGGGAAGCCCACCAGGCCGATGTCGGCGACGACCTTGAGCTCGAGGGTGATCATGCGGTCGTCACCGGGCTCGCCGAGGAGCGCGAAGCCGGGCGCCTTGCGCTTGGAGGAGGCCAACGCGGCGTTGCCGAGTCCCCCGCGTCCGCCCTGGGCGATGACCATCTCGGTGCCGGGACCGACCAGGTCGGCGAGGACGTCGCCGTGCTCGTCGGTCACGACGGTGCCGTCCGGGACGGAGAGCACGAGGTCCTCGCCGTGGCCGCCGTTGCGGTGGCCTCCCGCGCCGTGGCCGCCGTGCTCGGCGCGACGGTGCGGGCTGTGGTGGTAGTCGATCAGCGTCGTGACGTCGCGGTCGACCCGCAGGATCACGCTGCCCCCGGGGCCGCCGTTGCCGCCGTCCGGGCCGCCGAGGGGCTTGAACTTCTCGCGGTGCACCGACGCCACTCCGTTGCCACCACGGCCCGCTGTGACGTGCAGCACCACACGGTCGACGAAGGTGGGTACTGCCATGGGTCGGTCCTCACTGTTGCGGGGGAATTACCAAGGTATGCAGGACTTCTGTCTCTTCCCTCGGTGATCTTGCCGTGGGAAGAGTGAGTTTCCCTGCATACCCTGGTAATCCATCAGGCCGGAAATGGGCCAGGGGCGCCCCGCGGTCTTGCGGAGCGCCCCTGGCGATGTCTGTGTTGCTCGGTCTGCGCTACGTCACTCAGCCGTCGGGATGACGTTCACGACGCGGCGACCGCGCTTGGTGCCGAACTGGACGTTGCCGCCGACCAGGGCGAAGAGGGTGTCGTCGCCGCCACGGCCCACGCCGGAGCCCGGGTGGAAGTGCGTGCCACGCTGGCGGACGAGGATCTCACCGGCGTTGACGAGCTGGCCGCCGAAGCGCTTGACGCCGAGGTACTGCGGGTTCGAGTCGCGACCGTTCTTGGTCGAGGCTGCGCCCTTCTTGTGTGCCATGAGTTCAGTCCTTGGTTCTTTTCAGGAGGAGTCAGTCAGTGAACGATGCTCAGGCCGAGATGTCGGTGACCTTGACCTGGGTGTACTTCTGACGGTGACCCTGGCGCTTCTTGTAGCCGGTCTTGTTCTTGTACTTCTGGATGACGATCTTCGGGCCCTTGGTGCCGCCGAGCACCTCAGCCGTCACGGTCGCCTTGCCGAGCGCGTCAGCGTCCGAGGTGACCTTGTCACCGTCGACGAGCAGCACCACGGGAAGCTTGACGGAGTCGCCAACCTCGCTGGCAACCTTGTCGATCTCGATGACGTCACCGACAGCAACCTTCTGCTGCTGGCCGCCACTGCGCACGATCGCGTACACCGCGGACTCACTCTCTTCGTCGGACTACAAGTTCGGTTTCTGCGGCACGGCGCGCTGCCCGGCTTGCTGCGACGGGAGCGTGCGACTGGCACACAGGAGGGGCGCGCTTTGCACGCCGAGGATCAAGTCTACGGACGATGCCCTGCCGGGTCAAAACGCCCTGCTCTGCCGGTGGCCGTCACCGACAGCTCGCCCACGCCCGGACCGTCAGGAGCGGATGAGCAGCCAAGGGGTCGGTCGGCAAGCGACGTGGGAACCGGTCGTACGACGGTCCGCAACCCGCTCGGCCGTGGCTCTCTTGGCATCTGTCACGGCGCCAAGCCGAGTCGGACCTGGGCAGGGCGAACGGTGTGAAGGTCCCTCACGGGGTCGCGAACGTCCCTTACGACCAGGGCCCGGACGGGCGGGCTCCGGCGGGCAGCACGGACGGGCGGACCCGGCGGGCGGGATCGACGTGGAGACAGGGCCCCTGTGGAGGGGCCCTGCCGTCCCTCAGCGTCGGCGCGAACCGCGCTTCTTCACCGGCACGTGAGGCGTGGCCGGTGTCTCGACCGCGGTGTCGTCCGCGTCCTCACCCTCTGGGGTGGTGGCGGCCGCACCGTCGACGTCGGAGTCGACCGTCGTGACCGTGGCCGCCGTCGCGGGCGTTCCCTCGGGAGACGTCCCGTTCGCTCCAGCCGCCTGAGCGGTGGCCCCGACCGTGGCGGGCGCAGCTGCGCCTGACGGCGGACCGGCCGGGCGGCGTGCCCCACGGCGACGAACGGTCGTCACGATCTTCGGCGCAGCGGGAGCCACAGGTTCAGCCGGGGCGGCCTCTGCAGGCTCCTCCTCGGCCCCTTTCGGCGCGCCGGCGGCCTCGCGCTCCCCGGCCGGCTCGGCCAGGGGCTCGGGCTCGGGCTCGGGCTCTGCGCCAGCGGGCTGCTCGGCCAGGGGCTCGGGCTCTGCGCCAGCGGGCTGCTCGGCGGACTTGGCCTCCGCGGCTACGGGCTGCTCGGTGGGCTCGACCGCCTCCGCAGCCCGCTCCTCGCCGCCTTCCGGAGCAGCCTCGCGGCCACCGCGGCCACGACCGCCCCTGCCACGCCCGCCCCGGCCACGGCCCGCGGGCTTGGTCTCGGTCGGCTCCTCGGCCTCTCCGCCAACGGCACTCTCGGGAGCCTCGGTCTCGGCAGGTGAGGTGGACTCACGCTCCTCGACGCGAGCCTCCTCGCCCTCGCGCTCAGGCTGCTCCTCGTGCTTCGCCATCGCCGCGATGTCCTTGGGCGAGGGAACTCCGTTGCCGCCGTGGGCAGCGGGGGCCTCGCCTCCACGCCCACGGCCGCGTCTACCGCGCCGGGACTCGTCCTCGCCCTTCTTCTTCGGCTCGACCGGCTCGTGGTGGAGGATCAGGCCGCGACCCTGGCAGTGCTCGCAGCTCTCGGAGAAGGCCTCGAGCAGGCCGGTTCCGATGCGCTTGCGCGTCATCTGCACCAGGCCGAGCGAGGTGACCTCGGCGACCTGGTGGCGGGTGCGGTCTCGCCCGAGGCACTCGACGAGGCGCCGCAGCACGAGGTCGCGGTTGCTCTCGAGCACCATGTCGATGAAGTCGACGACGATGATGCCGCCGATGTCGCGCAGCCGGAGCTGGCGCACGATCTCCTCGGCGGCCTCGAGGTTGTTCTTGGTGACGGTCTCCTCGAGGTTGCCACCGGAGCCGGTGAACTTGCCCGTGTTGACGTCCACGACGGTCATCGCCTCGGTGCGGTCGATGACCAGGGAGCCTCCCGAGGGCAGCCACACCTTGCGGTCGAGTGCCTTCTCGATCTGCTCGTCGATGCGGTACGCCGAGAACACGTCGCGCTCACCGTCGTACCTCTCCAGCCGGTCGGCGAGGTCGGGAGCGACGTGGCTGACGTACCCGTCGACGAGGTCCCAGGCGTCGCCGCCGGCGATCACGAGCTTGTTGAAGTCCTCGGTGAAGAGGTCGCGGACCACCTTGAGGGTGAGGTCCGGCTCGCCGTACAGCATCTGCGGCGCGTTGCCGCTGCTCGCCTTCTTCTCGATGTCCTCCCACCGCGCGGTGAGGCGCTCGACGTCACGCGTCAGCTCCTCCTCGCTGGCCCCCTCTGCCGCCGTACGCACGATGACGCCCGCGCTCTCGGGGACGATGTCCTTCAGCAGCGTCTTCAGGCGGTTGCGCTCGGTGTCGGGGAGCTTGCGGGAGATGCCGCTGGTGGTGCCGTCCGGGACGTACACCAGGAAGCGGCCGGGCAGGCTGATCTGGCTGGTGAGACGGGCGCCCTTGTGCCCGATCGGGTCCTTGGTGACCTGGACCAGGATCGGCTGGCCGGACTTGAGCACCGCCTCGATCTTGCGCGGCTGGCCGTTCTTGGCGCCCAGGGCGTCCCAGTTCACCTCGCCGGCGTACAGCACGGCGTTGCGGCCCTTGCCGATGTCGATGAACGCGGCCTCCATCGAGGGCAGGACGTTCTGCACCCGACCGAGGTAGACATTGCCGATCAGCGAGGTCTGCGACTCGCGGGAGACGTAGTGCTCGACGAGCACCTTGTCCTCGAGCACAGCGATCTGGGTGAGGTCCTCGCGCTGCCGGACCACCATGACCCGGTCGACCGACTCACGGCGGGCCAGGAACTCCGCCTCGCTCACGATGGGTGCGCGCCGGCGGCCAGCCTCGCGGCCCTCACGGCGGCGCTGCTTCTTCGCCTCGAGGCGGGTCGAACCGCTCAGTGCGGTGATCTCGTCCTCGGCGTTACGCGGCTTGCGGACCCGCGTGACGGTGTTCTCGGGCTCGTCAGGGGCGCCCTCGGCCGACTCGCCCGTACGACGGCGACGGCGGCGACGACGGGTGCCGGTCCCGGCCTCCTCCGACTCCTCGTCCTCACCCTGGGCGCCCTTGTCAGCAGACTCGTCCCGGGCCTCGCCTTTGTCCTCACCGCTCTCGGCGGACTCGTTCTCCTCACCGCCACCGGAGCGCCGGCGACGACGGCCTCCACGGCGACGACGGCGGCGCTCACCGCCCTGCTCCTCGTCCCCCTCGTCGCGAGCGGCCTGGTCGGAGCCCTCCTGAGACTCCTCGGTCGGCTCCTTGCCGCGCTGCGCCGACTCCTCGCCCTCGCCGGTCTGCTCCGGCTTCGGCTTGGCGGACTTCTTGGCGGTCTTCTTGGCGGCAGCCTTCTTGGCCGGCTTCTGGGTCTCGTCGCCCCGGTCGGCCTGCTCGCTGCCGGTCTCGGTCGTCGCCTCCTGCGACGCGGCCTCGGCCTTGGTGGACCTGCGGCGGCGGGTTACGACGGCCTTGGTCGGGTCCGGCGGCTGGAACAGCAGCGCGGTGGCGGACGACGCAGCTGCCTTCTCGGCGGCTGCGGCCTGCTCGGCGGTCCCCTCGGCCACGGCGGAGGTCTCCGCGGAGGTCTCCGCGGGGGTCTCGGGAGCGGCCTCGGGCACGATACCCGCGGTCGTGTCCGCGGCCTCGGTCTGCGGCGCGGCGGCGGCCTTCTTGGACGCGCGCTTCGCGCAGTGGTCTTCTTGGCGGCGGCCTTCTTGGCAGTCTTCTTCGCCGCGGGGGCGTCCGCGGCGATGTTCTCCGCGGCGTCCTCGGCGGCCGGGACAGCAGCGCTGCCGGCCGGAGCAGCTTCGGCCTCCACAGCCTCCACAGCGGGGGCAGACCCGGCGCCACTCCCGTCGGCTGACGCGGCGGCCTCCTGGGTCGCGTTCGCCGGCGCGCCGGCGTCAGCCGGGTCCTGGGCGGTCACGGCTCCGGCGACCTTCTTGGTGGTCCGCTTCGCGGTGGTCTTCTTGGCGGCCGCATTCTTGGCCGTCGTCTTCTTCGCAGCGGCGCGCTTCGCGGCTGCCTTCTTCGCCGGAGCGGGCCCGTCCTCGGCGGACGCCTCTCCCCCGCCCTCGGTCACGGCGGCCGCGGGGGCGGCGTCGCTGCTGGGCGTGTCCGCCGTCCCGGCGGGGGTGACCGCGTTCTCCGCGGGGGTGTTCGCCGACGAGTCGGTTGCTTCGGCTGGGTTCTCAGCGTCGAGCATGTGCTCTCCTATGTCTCCCGGGACGCGTCCGGGGACGGGTCCACGCGGGAGCGTGTCAGTCGTCGTCCCGGTCGAACCGGCACGACGCAAGCCTGCGGTCGGGGCTCCGACCAACGTGACCGCGGTCCGCGTTCCATCGCGTCGTAACGGTCGAGCAAGGCCGGAACTCGGCGACAACCTCCGAAGTCACTCGTCGCCGGGGGCCTTGTCGGGCCTGACCGCGGTCAGCAGCTCAACGGACCGAACCTGTCACCTTCGGTCACCCTGCGTCGCGGTCGGGCTCCAACGGATCCCCTACCGTGCCGGTCAGCGGATCGAGCGGGCCCTGCGCCTGCCGCTCGTGCAAAGGAGCGGCGCCGACGTCGAGTCCGGCGACCTCGCGGAGTCCGGCGAGGATGTCGTCGGGTCTCACGGACGGAGTTCCGTGACGTAAGACCACGTCGAGTATCGCACACTCGTCGCCGGATACCTCGCCGACGTGTGAGGTGAGCGACACGACGGCCCCGCGGCAGTCGAAGGTGCGCATGCCCTTCTTGGTCATCCGCTCGACGAGCACCTCGTCCGACGCCAGGAACTTCGCCTCGGCGTCGGCAGCGGCCGCACCGGGCACCCCGGGAAGCCGCATCCGCCAGTGGCTGGCCTCGAGGCGGTCGGCAAGGGCTCCGCCGCGGCTGACGACGACCTCGAGCACGTCGAGGCCGTCGGGGAGCGCTTCGTCGAGTGCGGCGTGTACGGCGGCGGGGTCGACCTCCCGGGCTAGGGCGATCTCGAGGTACTCCGCCTCGCTGGCCGACCCGGTCGGCGCGGCGCCGGCGTAGGAGATCCGGGGATGCGGGTTGAAGCCCGAGGAGTAGGCCATCGGGATCCGTGCGCGGAAGACCGCCCGCTCGAACGCCCGCGAGAAGTCGCGGTGGCTGGTGAACCGGAGGCGTCCTCGCTTCGCGTAGCGGATCCGGAGCCGCTGGACCGGCGGCGCTTGCTGTTCGGGCTGTTCGGGCACGGCGCAACCTTAGGTCCCCGCGGCGGGCCCGCTCCCCGCCACCCTCTTGGCCAGCGGCGACGGGTAGCGACCGGTCACCCGGGTGCCGCCCAGCCACTCGGTCAGCCGGGCCGCCTCGGCCTCCAGCGCCGCCTTGCCCTCACGACCGACATCCTCGAGGAGCCGGACCTGGACCTCGCCGGAGGGGGACTGATCCCAGCCGCCCACGACGCGCCCGTCCCACCAGGCGGTGTTGCCGCCGTTGCCGTTGCGGTCGAAGAGCTGCGGTCGATGCTCGCCGAGGTACCAGTTGCGCTCGAACCAGCCCATGGTGGCCGGGTCGAGCTCGGGCAGGAGCGCGGCCCACGGGGCGACGCTCTCGGTGCGGTCGAGGTCGTCGGGGAGCACGTAGCCCGTCGCGCCGTCGAGGTCCACCTCGACCGCCCCCAGGTCCGCCAGGGCTCGTCTGGTCGCCGCGACGGTTCCGCCGAGCCACCACTTGATGTCCTGCAACGTCCCGGGTCCGAAGGCGGCCAGCCACCCCCTCACGAGGAACGCGAGTCCCTCGTCTCGGTCGACCTCGGGAAGCTGCTGCCCGGTCCACGCCTTCATCGACGCCCATCGCGGGCGGGACGTGGTCCACGCTCCGTCGTTGCTCGCGCGCACGACCCGTCCCTGTGCGGAGAGCACGGTGAGCACACGGGGTCCGACAGGGTTCTCCCCGCCCCAGCTCTTGCCCTGTCCGTAGGTGATCGTCCCCTCGAGCAGGGGGATCTCGCGCCGCAGCTCGGTCGAGGTCAGCTCCCGCCCGTCGACGAGCGCCTCCATGACGGCCCGTGCGGCCTTGTCGAGCCACGCGGCCCCGTCGCGGTGCAGGCCCCCCTTCTCGACCTCGCGCACCAGCCGCCGAGCCTCCGCGTCCGCGACCCCCGCGCTGACCCCGGCCTGCACGGCACCGAGGCAGTCTGACGGGAAGGCGAAGAGGGTCCTGCGCATCGCGAGGTGCTTGACGAGGGTGCGGTCGGAGTAGAGGGCCTTGTCCATCGCGGCGACGGTGAACCCGTCGACGCGGGCCCAGGCGGAGAGGTAGACCGTGCTCGGCGTCGTCGCGTGGAGGCAGACCAGGCTCCTGGCCGCCTCCGCGATCTCACCCGCTCTGGCTTCGGCAGCGAGGTGGTGCCGCCGGGCGAGCCGGGCCCGTCTTTCGTCGACGCTGACGGCGTGCATGGGTTCAGACTAGGCACGACCGCCGACAGCCCGGAGGCCCCGTCAGCGGCGCCGCCGAGGCTGTCTAGGGTGTTCCGGTGACAGCGCCCACCTCGACGACGCCGACCGAGGACACCCGCTGGGAGCGGGTCCTCGTCCTCCTCGGCATCGTCGTGCTCGGCTTCAACCTGCGGCCGGCGGCCGTCAGCGTCGGCCCCGTCCTCGACGAGATCCGCGGGACTCTCGGCATGTCGGGGACGACGGCCGGGGTCCTGACCACCCTCCCGGTGCTCGGCTTCGCGGCCTTCGGAGCGCTTGCGCCCGAGCTCGCGCGCCGCGCCGGCGTGCACCGCGTCACGCTGCTGTCCCTGGTCGCGGTCGTCGTGGGTCTGGGGGTCCGCGCCCGCACCGACCAGATCTGGCTGTTCCTCGCCATGTCGTTCGTCGCGCTCGCCGGTATGGCCACCGCGAACGTGCTCCTGCCGCCTCTGGTGCGGCTGCACTTCCCGACTCGGGTGGGCCTGGTCACCGCGCTGTACACCACCTCGATGGCGATCGGGCTCACGTTCGCCTCGGTGCTGACGGTGCCGATCTCCGAACAGCTCGGGTCGTGGCGCTGGGGTCTCGCCGCCTGGGCCGTCACCGCGGGGCTGGCCGCCCTCCCGTGGCTGGGCCTGGTCCGTCACGACAAGTCACTCGCGGCGACCCCGCACACGGTCCGGCTGCGCGACGTGGCTCGCACGCGCCTCGGCTGGGCGATGGCGGTCTTCTTCGGGCTCCAGTCCCTCCAGGCCTACTCGATCTTCGGCTGGTTCGCGCAGGTGTACCGGGACGCAGGCTTCTCCCCCGCGACCGCAGGCCTGCTCCTCGGCGTGATCACCGCGATGAGCATCCCGCTCTCGTTCGTGATCCCCTCGCTCGCCGCACGGCTCCAGAACCAGACCTGGCTGATCCTGGCCCTCGGCGCCTGCTACCCCGTCGGCTACGTCGGCCTCATCCTGGCTCCAGCCGGTGGCGCGTGGCTCTGGGCGGTCCTGGTCGGCGTCGGCGCGAGCATCTTCCCGCTGGTGCTCACCCTCATCGGGCTCCGGGCGCGAACCGGCGAGGGCACGGCGGCGCTGTCCGGGTTCACCCAGTCGGTGGGCTACCTGATGGCCGCGATCGGGCCCCTGGGCATCGGTGTGCTGTACGACGCGACGGGTGGATGGACCTTGCCGCTGTCGGTGCTCTGCGTGATCGTGCTCGGACAGATCGCGGCGGGGCTGCTGGTCGCACGACCGTCGTACATCGAGGACTCGCTCCCGAACCGGCGCACGGCCGACCGCTGACCTGGCGGGGCGCTCAGGCTCACTCCACGAGGCACACGCAGAACTCGTTGCCTTCGGGGTCGGTCATCACCACATAGTCGTCGCCGGGCTCGCGGTGGCGCCGGACGACTTCGGCGCCGAGTCCGACGAGTCGCTCCACCTGCTGCTCCTGGTCGTCGGCGTACAGGTCGAGGTGCATCTGGTCGCGCGCGCTCACCGGCGTCTCCGTCACCTGGAGGGAGAGGTTGACCCGCTCCCCTCGCAGCACCCGGAAATCGTCCCCGGGATCCGTCGAGCCGGGCGTGAGCCCGAGCGCCTCGGACCAGAAGGCCGTCATGGTCTCTATGTCGGCGCAGTTGATCACGGTGCTGCCGATCCGGATCGCCATACCGCCGACTATGGCATCCCCTGCCGACGACGTCGCGTCAGCCGAGCGGGTGGACGAGCAGGCTGTTGGCCGGGGCGAACCCTGCCCTCTCGTAGAACGGGACCGACCGCTCGCTCGGGCTCAGCACGAGCCGGACGAAGCCGTGCTCCCGGGCATGGCCGGTTGCGGCGTCGAGGAGCATCCGGCCCATCCCGCGATCACGATGCGCCGCGTCGACGTACGCGTTGGCGATGTAGCCCCATCGGGAGGGCGGAAGACCCGGCTTGGGCATCCTCGTGAAGACCATGAGGTTGAGCATCCCAGCGTCGCCACGTCCTCGGGGCCGCCCTGGCGTACCGA
>CAVQSC010000004.1:0-402258 GCA_963715375.1 uncultured Actinomycetota bacterium
CCCCCGGTCGGGTCGGTTTTCTTTCCCAAAGCGGCGCGCTCGGCCTGGCGTTCATTGATCTCGCGGCGAACCGCGGTCTCGGCCTTTCGTCGTTTGCCTCGATCGGCAACCGGGCCGACATAACCGGAAACGACTTCCTCGAGTACTGGGAGGAGGACCCCGAGACCGACGTTGCGCTGCTCTATATCGAGTCGTTCAGCGATCCACGGCGCTTCTCTCCGCGTGGCGCGCACAGGGTTGGCCGCCGCAAGCCCATTGCGGTGGTCAAGAGTGGCCGATCGCGGGCCGGCGCCGGGCGACCTCCTCGCACACCGGCGCCTTGCTCGCCGCCTCCGATATGACCGTCGATGCGCTCTTCGAACAGGTCGGCGTGACACATACCGACACCCTCGCCGACCTTTAGACGTCGCCTCGCTGCTCGCCAACCAGCCGCTTCCCCCCCGGACCGCGCGTCGCCATCATCACCAATGCCGGCGGGCCGGCCATCATGTGCGCGGATGCCTGCGAGAGCGCCGGGCTGGAAGTTCCCCGGCTGCCAGACAGGGTGCAGGAGGAGCTACGGACCTTCCTCGCGCCCGAAGCAGATTGGCAACCCAGTGGACATGATCGCCACGGCGACGGCGGACCAGTATCACCGTGCGATTGGAACCCTCGCTTCGTGGAACGGGGTGGACAGCCTGATCGTGATCTTCGTTCGCCCATTGCTGACGAAGGCGGAGGATGTGGCGGCCGCGGTGAGTGATGCAGTCGCCGAGCTTCCGCGCGAGCTGCCGGTGCAGGCGGTCTTCATGTCGCAGCGCGATCACGCGGCGATGGCACGCCGCGGTCATATTCCGACCTATCTCTACCCTGAGGATGCTGCGCTAGCGTTGGCGCGCGTGATGCGTCACGTGCGCTGGCGAGAGCGGCCGCACGCCGATCCACCGGACTTCGCCGACGTGCGGGCCGATGAAGCGGCAGCGATCATCGCCGACGCACTCGGACGCGATGTGGATTGGCTGTCGATGCCCGACGTAATGCGGCTCATGGGGTGTTACGGCGTCCCGTTCGCGGAGTGGGAGTCAGCGACAGATTCCGTTGCGGCCGGACACGTCGCCGATCGAATGGGTGGGCCGGTGGCACTGAAAGCTGTGGGGCCGGGGCTACTCCACAAGTCGGAGCTCGGCGCCGTGCGCACGGGGCTCGAGGGCGGGGCAGAGGTGTCGTGGGCGGCCGTGGAGATCGACCAGACGCTTTCGAAGGCGGGCCTCGCCCGCGAGTCCTTCATCGTTCAAGGCATGGTCGAGCAGGGCGTCGAAATGATCATCGGCGTCGTCGGAGACGCCCTCTTCGGCCCTGTTATCGCATGCGGAGCCGGGGGCGTTCAGGCCGAGCTGTTGAAGGACCTTTCTGCTCGGATCAGCCCACTGTCGCGCGAGGACGCCTCCGAGATGCTCCGCTCGCTCGCCACATATCCACTGCTTACCGGGTACCGAGGGGCCCGAACCCTCGGACCTTGCGGCCGTTGAGGAAGTACTCCTGCGAGTCAGTGCAATGGTCGAGGCTCACAAGGAGATTGCCGAGCTCGACCTGAATCCGGTGTTCGCCGGCCCCGACGGCGCCATCGCTGTAGATGCACGGGTCCGGGTTGAGGCAGCGCCTCCGCCGCGGCCATGGCCGAGCGCCTATTCCGGGGCGGGCGTCTAGGCGGCTCCTGGCATTCGGTCGCGCGCTCTCCTCCTGCCCACATGAGGCGTAGTCTGGTCGGAGATGAGAGTCCTGGAGCGGGAGTCCTTCGATCGGCTGCTGGACGCGCTTCGCCGGCGGGAGTACGAGCTCGTCGGGCCGACCGTCCGGCAGGGCGCGATCGCGTTCGAGCCGATCGATTCCAGCGCCGAGATGCCGGTGGGCCTGACCGACGAGCAGGACGGCGGCACGTACCGGCTGCGCCCGCGCGACGACGCGCACTGTTCGGGTACGCGAACGGGCCCAGTCCTGGAAGCGGTTCCTGCACCCCCCGGTGCTGCGGCTGTGGCGGGCGCGGCGAGACTCGACGGGAAGCTCGAGGTCGAGGCGGAGCAACGATCCGCCGCCGCAACGCGCCTTCATCGGCGTGCGCTCGTGCGACCTGCACGCGATCGCTCCCTCGACGGCGCGCTGCTCGACATGGAGAATCCAAATCCGGCCTATGCCGCGCGCCGCGAGGGCGTCTTCGTCGTCGCGCTCAACTGCCGGCAGGCCGGCGGCACGTGCTTCTGCGTGTCGATGGAGACCGGGCCGCGCGCGACCTTCGGCTACGACATCGCGCTGACCGAGGTGATCGAGGACGGCCGCCACTGGTTCCTGGTCGAGGCGGGCAGCGAGGCGGGCGCCGAGGTCCTCGCCGAGCTGCCAGACGCGCGCGACGGCCGGGAGGCGGACGTCGCGGCCGCCGACCGCGCGATCGAGCGCGCCGCCTCCAGACCAGGGCCGCGCAGATGGACACGACCGACATCAAGGAGCTGCTCGTACCGCAACTACGAGCATCCGCGCTGGGACGAGGTCGCCGACCGCTGCCTGACCTGCGGCAACTGCACGATGGTCTGCCCGACCTGCTTCTGCACGACCGTCGAGGACGTCACCGACCTCGACCGGCGACACCGCGGAGCGCCGCGCAGCAGTGGGACTCGTGCTTCACGATGGACTTCTCCTACGTGCACGGCGGCAGCGTGCGCTCGTCCAGCCAGTCGCGCTACCGCCAGTGGATGACGCACAAGCTCGCGACCTGGATCGACCAGTTCGGCACGTCGGGCTGCGTCGGCTGCGGGCGCTGCATCACGTGGTGCCCGGTGGCGATCGACATCACGGAGGAGGTCGGCGGCGATCCGCGCCGACGACCGCGGTGGCCCGGACCAGCTTCCGACCGAACGGCCGCCGCGATGAAGGACGATGGAGGAGCTGGTCGGCGAGGTGCCCGCGCTTCGCGGGCCTCGCGCCGGCGCATCTCGAGCTGATCGCCGGTTGCGGCACGGAACGCGCGCTTCGAGGCCGGCGAGTACATGTTCCGCGAGGGCGATCCAGGCCGACGTCTTCTACGCGATCCGCGCACGGCGCGGTGGCGCTCGAGATCGCACGTGCCCGCGCGCGAGGCCGTGATCGATCGAGACGCTGCACGAGGGCGACCTGCTCGGCTGGTCGTGGCTCTTTCCTCCCTACCGCTGGTCCTTCGACGCGCGCGCGATCGAGCCGAGTGCAGCGCGATCGCGTTCGACGGCGCCTGCCTGCGCGGCAAGTGCGAGGCCGACCACGACCTCGGCTACGAGCTGATGCGGCGCTTCGCGCAGGTGATCATCGAGCGCCTGCAGGCGACGCGGCTGCGGCTGCTGGACGTCTACGGCGCCGGGGCCGCGCAGTGACCACGGCGCTCCGGCCCGACCCGATGGTCCCGGAGCGCTTTCGCGGTCACCGCGCTCGCGCCGGGAGACCGCGGACACCTGGACGCTCGACGCTCGATCCGCCTCGACCGCTCCGAGCCGCTGACGTTCGCGCCGGGCCAGTTCAACATGGTCTACGCGTTCGGCGCCGGCGAGGTCCCGATCTCGATCAGCGGCGACCCGGCGAACCCGGGCCCGCTGGTCCACACGGTGCGCGCCGTCGGCGCCGCGACCGAGGCGATCTGCGCGCGCAGCCGGGCACGGTGCTCGGGGTCCGCGGGCCGTTCGGCAGCGACTGGCCCGTCGAGGCGGCCGCGGGCGCCGACGTCGTGATCGTCGCGGGCGGCGTCGGACTGGCGCCGGTGCGCCCGATCGTCTACGAGGTGCTCGCGCACCGGGACCGCTACGGCGCGGCTGCGCTGCTCTACGGAGGCCGGAGCCCGAGCAGCTGCTCTACCGGGGCGGAGCTCGCCGACGTGGGCGGCGCGAGCGAGCTCGAGGTCGACGTGACCGTCGACATCGCGAGCGGGAGCTGGTCCGGGAAGGTCGGCGTGGTCCCCGGCCTGATCGCGCGGGCCGAGTTCGACGCGGCGACGCGCGGTCGCGTTCGTCTGCGGCCCCGAGGCGATGATGCGCTTCTCGGTCGAGGCGCTGCTCGACCGCCGGGCGTCGACCCGGAGCGGATCTATCGTCTCGATGGAGCGCAACATGAAGTGCGCGGTCGGTCACTGCGGCCACTGCCAGCGGGGGCCCGAGTTCGTCTGCCGCGACGGCCCCGTGTACTCCTGGTCCGAGGCCGGCCCTGGTTCAGGATCCGGGAGCTCTGATGGCCGGCGCGGGAAGCCGAAGCTGGCGGTCTGGAAGTTCGCGTCCTGCGACGGCTGCCAGCTTCGAGCCTGCTCGACCGCGAGGACGAGCTGCTCCGCTGCCGGAGGCGATCGAGATCTCCTACTTCCTGGAGGCGAGCAGCGCCACGGTCGAGGGCCCCTACGACCTCTCGCTCGTCGAGGGCTCGGTGTCGACGCCCGAGGACGAGGAGCGGATCCGCGAGGTCCGGCGGATCTCGCGGCAAGCTGGTCACGATCGGCGCCTGCGCCAACGCCGGCGGCATCCAGGCGCTGCGGAACTTCGCCGACGTCGAGGGGTTCGTCGTCGGCGGTCTACGCGACGCCCGAGTACATCTCGACGCTCGACACCTCGACGCCGATCGAGCGCCCACGTGACGGTCGACTTCGAGCTCCAGGGCTGCCCGCGACCGACAGGCAGGTGCTCGAGGTGATCACCGCCTTCCTCGACGACCGCAAGCCGGGGATCAGCTCACAGCGTGTGCATCGAGTGCAAGATCCGCGGCACCGTCTGCGTGATGGTCGCTCACGGCACGCCGTGCCTGGGCCCGGTCACCCACGCCGGCTGCGGCGCGATCTGCCCCGCCTACGACCGCGGCTGCTACGGCTGCTTCGGCCCGAAGGAGACGCCGAACACCGACTCGCTCAGCGACTGGTTCGAGGGGCTGGGGGTCGCCGCGGGCGACCTCGTGCCGCGCTACCGGCACGTCACCGCCTTCGCCGACGCCTTCGCGGCGGAGAGTCGCAGCCGTGAGGCGGCGCACCGGGCGGCCCGCATCCGGAGCGGCGCCCCCACGACAACCAGGCGCCGAGCCCGGAGCGCTGGCGGACGAAGGCCGAACTGAGGTGCAGAGCCGCACGACGACGATCAAGGTGGGGGCCTGGCCCGCGTCGAGGGCGAGGGCTCGCTTCACGTGCGGGTGCGCGATGGCCGGGTCGACGACGTGAGGCTGGAGATCTACGAGCCGCCCCGCTTCTTCGAGGCGTTCCTGCGCGGCCGGCCGCTTCGCGACGCGCCCGACATCACCTCTCGGATCTGCGGCATCTGCCCGATCGCCTATCAGCTGAGCGCCTGCGCGGCGATGGAGGACGCGCTCGAGGTCGAGGTCGCCGAGCCGCTGCGCCGCCTTCGCCGGCTGATCTACTGCGGCGAGTGGCTGGAGAGCCACGCCCTGCACGTGTTCATGCTCCACGCACCCGACTTCCTCGGCTACCCGGGCTCGATCGAGATGGCGCGCGACGACCACGCCGAGCTCGTCGAGCGGGGCCTGCGGATCAAGAAGACCGGCAACGAGCTGATGCGACGTGATCGGCGGGCGCGCGGTGCACCCGATCAACCTGCGCGTCGGCGGGTTCTATCGCGCCCCGAGCGGGCCGAGCTGGCCGCCTTGGCCGAGAGCCTGAAGCGGACCCGCGAGGAGCTCCCGCAGACGGTGCGATGGGCGGGGTCGCTCGAGTTTCCCGGAGCGAGCGGAGCTCGACGGCGAGCTGGTGGCGCTGCACGGAGGACGGCGCATCCGATCGTCGGGTCGCCTGAGTCTCCTCGGCCGCGGCTCGAGATCGAGCCGCGCCGAGTTCTCGGACCACGTGGTCGAGGAGCAGGTGCGCACTCGACCGCGCTCCACTCGCGCCTCAGAGAGCGCGGCAACTACGTGGTCGGCCCCCTGGTCCGGCCTCAACCACGCATCCCTGTCGGCGCTCGCCAAGCAGGCGGCACGGGACGCCGGCCTGGCGGAGAGCTGCCGCAACCCGTTCGAGAAGGGCCTCCAGCGCAAGCCGTGGGTCAAGACCACGCTGGCTCCGGGCTCGAAGGTCGTGTCGGACTACTACGAGCGGGCGGGCCTCACGCCGTACCTCGACAAGCTCGGCTTCAACCTCGTGGGCTACGGCTGCACCACCTGCATCGGCAACTCCGGACCGCTCATCCCCGAGGTGAGCAAGGCCGTGAACGACAACGACCTCGCGGTCGTGTCGGTGCTGTCGGGCAACCGCAACTTCGAGGGCCGGATCAACCCCGACATCAAGATGAACTACCTGGCGTCACCGCCGCTCGTGGTCGCCTACGCGCTCGCGGGCTCGATGGACGTCGACCTGCTCAACGACCCGCTCGGCGTCGACAGCGAGGGCAACGAGGTGTTCCTGAAGGACATCTGGCCCTCGCCGACCGAGGTGGAGGAGGTCATCGCCCAGGCGATCACCTCGGACATGTTCAGCAACGACTACTCCGACGTCTTCGCCGGCGACGAGCGTTGGCAGAACCTCGACACGCCGTCGGGGACACCTTCGCCTGGGCCGAGGACTCCACCTACGTCCGCAAGGCGCCCTACTTCGACGGCATGCCCGACGAGCCGGCGCCGGTGGAGGACATCGAGGGTGCACGCGTGCTGCTCAAGCTCGGCGACTCGGTCACCACCGACCACATCTCCCCGGCCGGTGCGATCAAGAAGGACTCGCCGGCGGGCCGGTACCTCGCCGAGCACGGCGTGCAGCAGCGGGACTTCAACTCCTACGGGTCGCGGCGCGGCAACCACGAGGTGATGATCCGCGGCACGTTCGCCAACATCCGCCTGCGCAACCAGCTCGCGCCGGGCACCGAGGGCGGGTTCACCCGTGACTTCACCAAGGACGGCGAGGTCACGACGGTCTTCGAGGCCTCGGAGAACTACGTCGCCGCAGGCAGCCCGCTCGTCGTGCTGGCCGGCAAGGAGTACGGCTCCGGGTCCTCGCGCGACTGGGCCGCCAAGGGCACCGCGCTGCTCGGGGTCAAGGCCGTCATCGCCGAGTCCTACGAGCGCATCCACCGCTCCAACCTCATCGGCATGGGCGTCCTCCCGCTGCAGTTCCCCGAGGGCGAGAACGCCGAGTCGCTCGGCCTGACCGGCGAGGAGACCTTCTCCATCACGGGTGTGACCGCGCTCAACGACGGTGAGATCCCGAGCACGGTGAAGGTCAAGGCGGGCGACGTGGAGTTCGACGCGCAACGTGCGCATCGACACCCCCGGCGAGGCGAGCTACTACCGCAACGGCGGGATCATGCAGTACGTCCTCCGCAGCCTGTTCAAGGGCTGACGGTTCTCGGAGTGAGCGCAGGGGTGGTGGCCGTCCTGGCCGCCACCCTTGTCGTTGCCGCGGGTGTTCAGGGGCTCGTCGGGCTCGGCCTCGGGCTCGTCTCCGCGCCCGGTCGTGACCTTGGTGGCCCCGCAGCTGATGCCCGAGCTCCTGCTCTGGCTGGCGCTGCTGATGCCCCTGGTCACGTTGGTGCGCGAGCACCACGACATCGACTGGCGGGGACTCGCCCTCTCCTTGCCGTGGCGCGTCCCGGGCACGGCGGTCGGGGTGTTCCTCGTGGCCCTGCTGTCCACCGCGACCCTCGGGCTGCTGGTCGGCTCGATGGTGCTGCTGAGCGTGCTGCTCACCCTCGCGGGCGATCGTCTTCCCGGTCAACGGCTGGACGCTCTCCGTCGCCGGCTTCGTCTCCGGCATCACGGGCACGACGACCTCGATCGGTGGCCCTCCGATGGCGCTGCTGTACCAGCACCGCTCGCCCGCCCAGATCCGGTCGACCCTGGCGTTGTACTTCCTCGCGGGTGCGACGTTGAGCCTGACAGGGCTGGGTCTGGCGGGCGCGTTGGAGGTGTCCACCCTCGTGCTGGCGCTGGCCCTGATGCCGTCGCTGGTGGCCGGCTTCGCGCTGTCACGGGTCCTGGTGGGCCGCGTCCCGGCCCGTCACATCCGGTCGGGTGTCCTCCTGGTCTGCGCGCTGTCCGCCGTAGCGGTGCTGGCGAGGTCGCTTCTCGTGATGTGAGAAAGTCCCGTTCGACCTCCCTCCAAAGGGGGTGCCGCCTGCGTAGAAGCATGTGACGGGGCAAGCCCGACCAGAACGGGAACCGATGACCGAGCAGCTGCGCGAGGCGTTCCGCGACCTCGCCGAGAGCGCCGACCACGTGTCGGCGCCCACGGGCACCCACGATCTGTGGCGCCGAGGGCGTCGGGCGCGCCGTCGCCGGGTCGCCTCGTCGGTCCTCGTCGCCGGGGCCGTGCTGACCCTGCTCGGGGCCGTCCTGCCTGTGGTCGTCGGGCAGCTGCGTACGACGCCGGCCCCGGCGTCGTACGACGAGACCGACCTCGCGGTGCCGGACCAGATCTGGGCCCCGAGTAGCTGGGCGCCCACCGCAGACGCCGCGGACCCGCCCGGGCCCCTGGCGATGGTGGCCAGCGCTCAGCGTCGTGGGCCTTGGCCCTTCTCCCGCGAGTACCAGTGGTTCGGGGTGTCAGCGGTCGACCAGGCGTACTCATGGCTCGATCTGCCTGGCCAGGCGGCGAGCGAGCAAGCCGTCGCGCTGTCGCCGGACGGACGCGAGGTGGCCTACTTCCTCGGGGGCTCACCGCCAGGTCCTCGCAAGGAGGTGAGCGAGCCGGACACGGCACGCGAGCCGCAGTCGGATGTCGTCGGGGTCGCGGTCCTCGACCTCGTGAGCGGCGAAGTGGCACGCCACCGGGTCCCCACCAGGTTCGGGCTGAGCGTGGAGGACTCCGGGCTGGTCTGGTCAGAGGACTCGGCGTGGCTGGTCGTCACCTACGGCCAGTACGGGCGGATGCTGGGCAGCTCGTCGTCCCCGCGCACGGAGGCGTGGCGTCCGGCCGAAGGCACGGTACGCACCCTGCTCGAGCCACGGTGGGAGGTCGAGAGTGTCGCGCCGGGACCGAAGGACACGGTCGTGGGCTGGCGGGTGGACCATCTGGACCAGTTCTCCTTCATCTCGCTCAGCACCTCGGAGCAGGATGTGAGGGCGGTCCGACTCCCCCCTAGTGACATGTCGCCCGGAGCACCCTCGTTCAACCCGAGTGGCACCCGGGTGGCCTTCGTGGGCGCCAGGAAGGAGGGTGTCGGAAATTGGCCTGCCGCCTACGCCGCACCCATCTCCTCGGACCGCGAGGTCGGTGAGCTGGAGATGCTCGACCCGAGATGGATGCCCCAGGCCGTGCTGGGCTGGCTGGACGACACCCAGGTCCTCGTCCAGGCCCATCGTCGCGACTACGCCGGGGACCAGCCCCCGCTGCAGGTCCTGGCCTGGGACGTAGCGGATGGCACTACGTCGCCTGGGATCGTGAGGCCAAGTTCGTACAAGGAGCTCGACACCATCGAGATCGCCACGGAGCTTCTCGGGCAGCCTCTCCGCGCAGCGGAGCGACCCGGTATCGGGCTCCCGCCGTGGCCGGTGGCCGTGGCGATCGGGCTCCTCCTGTCAGGCATCGCCATCGCCCTGCTGCGGCGTGCGCGCGGCCGCCGTGACGAGCGGATGCCTGCCGGCAGGAGCGCCAGGTGAGCGGCGTGACAGCCGGCGAGGAGAGCTACCACGCGTTCGTCACCGGGCGGTATGCCGCACTGCGTCGTACCGCGTTCGTCCTGACCGGCAACCACCACGACGCGGAGGACCTGCTGCAGACCGCCCTCATGAAGGCCGCCGGGGTCTGGAGCCGGATCGCCGAACGACCTGAGCCGTACGTGCGGCGCATCATGTACCACGAGAACGTCTCCCGCTGGCGCCGGCAGCGTGTGGTGGAGGAGCCTCTCGCGAGCCATGACACGGCTGTCGAGCAGAGCGAGCACACCGTGGAGAGGGTGCTCCTTGCCGACGCGCTGGCGCGGCTGACGCCCAAGCAGCGCACGGTGCTGGTGCTCCGGTACTACGAGGACCTGACCGAGCAGCAGGCCGCCGCCGTGATGGGTGTCGGCGTCGGCACCATCAAGTCCCAGACCCGGCACGCGCTGGCCCGCCTGCGCAAGGTCGCGCCGGACCTGGTCCCAGGGATGGGTGAGCGCGTTGACGCCTGAGCCGAGGTCAAGGGGTCGGGGTGGGCGTCGGCACGCAGGTGGGCTCGCACGTCGTCGTGTCCGCGCTCGGCTCGGTTGCCTCGAGCTTGCAGATCTCCGGGTCGGACGGGGTCTCGTCGGGTGAGGGACTCGGCGACGTGGTCTCCGGTGTCGCCGTGCAGGAGGCGTCCGCGGTCGGGCCGGAAGGCGAGCCGGAGTCCGGCGACCCTGAGTCCGGCGACCCGGAGTCCGTCGACCCGGAGCCCGTTGACCCGGGGCCTGACGGCGTCGGGTCCCCGGTGCCCGGCGTCGCGGTGTCCGACCCGGTCGGTCCCGGAGGGGGCGGCGACGTCGGAGTGCCGGATCCGCCGGTTGGTGAGCCCGATCCGGAGCCGGTCGCCGAGGGGGACGTCGTGCCCGAGTCGGCCTCGGCGGGGGAGCGCCCGTCGTCGGCGCCGGCCAAGACGGGGCCGCCTCCGGTCTCGCTGCCTGACGTCCGGGTCGCAACGGACGGCTTCGCGGAGATCCCGGGTGTGGTCCCCCCGGTCTTCTCCGCCTCGGCAGCCGCCTTGCGGGCGCCGGCCCTGATGCCCGCCGCGACGCCCCTGCCTGCCGTCGGGCTGCCTGTGAGCGGGTGACCGCTCAGGACGGCGGACGCCTCTGCGACCTCTCCACCTCTGGTGACGACCTCGAAGTCTCCGCCCCGGTACTTCTTCTCGTACGCCATCACCAGGGCGACGTAGGCATCGGAGTCGTTGTAGCGATGCAGCGCCGACTCCATCGAAGCCGCCGAGCCGAGATCCCCCTCGGGCCCGGCGCACAGGTACACACCCGCCGCGAGTGCGGAGTCGTCGACGTCGTCGATCGATCGTGTCCCGTCACCGTCGCCGTCCACCGCGACCATCTGCCAGGTCGCCGGCAGGAACTGCATCGGTCCCACGGCCCGGTCCCACGTCCGGTCGTGGTCCCACCTGCCGTTGTCGGTGTCCCGGATCTTCGCGACAGGTCCGGCTCCGTCGAGCGCGACACCGATCACCTGGGGGCTCGCGACCCCGTCGGTGCCGAGGGTCGAGTCGGCGTACCTGCCGTGGTCGGACTCCACGCGCCCGATGGCGGCCAGCAGGGTCCAGGACAGGTCACAACCCGGTTTCACGGCGGCGAGGATGTCGGCGGCGCGCTGGTAGGCGAGCAGGGCGGTGAGCGGGATGTCGTAGTGGCCGATCTCCGCGGGCTTGACCGTCCGGTCGCCCTTGGGCGTGGAGACCGTCGCCGCCGGAGGCAGGTCTGCCTGCTCGGGCCGGGTGATGATGCGCATGTCGCCGTCGTACGCCGTGCGGTCGTCGGCGCCACTGCCACGCCCGAAGAGGAGCAGGGAGACGCCGAGCACGAGCACGAACGCGGTGAACATCTTCCGAAGCTGCATCAGACCCCCGAGCTCGGCGTCACGTCGTACCCCGACCGTGATGCGCAAGGTACGCCCCCTAGGTAAAGACGCTAGGTGCAACCGGTCGACCCTCGAAGGTCGCCAGGCCAAGATGACGAGATGGGACCGATTCCGATGGCCCTTGTGAGGCAGGCACGAAAGGGGCGGATCGGTGATACGTGAGGTAAGCACGCGGCCGGGTCGGGGACACTCGGGCTCAGGCTGGGACAGGATGGGCGTATGCGCTCCGACACCTACTCGTACACGACGGGGGACCGCGACACGGTCCTGGACATCACGAGGGACTGCGAGCGGTTCGTCGCCGACGAGGCGTCCGGCCTGCTCCACGTGTTCGTCCCGCACGCGACAGCCGGGATCGCGATCCTGGAGACCGGGGCCGGCAGCGACGACGACCTCCTGTCGGCGCTCGAGGAGATCCTTCCCGGCGACGACCGGTGGAAGCACCGGCACGGCTCGCGCGGCCACGGCCGCTCGCACGTGATGCCGGCGCTGATCCCGCCGTACGCCACCATCCCGGTCCTGGACGGAAGGCTCCTCCTCGGGACCTGGCAGAGCGTCTGCCTGGTGGACCTCAACGTCGACAACCAACGGCGCGAGGTCCGCCTCTCCTTCCTCCCCGGCTGAGGGGCCCTGCGCACCCACGAGGCCGGATCCGCACCCGCACCGCGCCATTCAGTTCCAAACCGAGGTTTCTGGCCGCAGAAACCTCGGCTTGGAACTGAATGGTCCGGGTCGTCTCGCTTGGCAAGCGGGCTCGCTGGCCACCCAGCCACGGCCGGCGGGACCGGAGGCCCCATGGATGCAGGACGGATCTGCCGCCGGCCCGCTCCGCCGGGGGATCCTCCAGAACGAACTCGAACAAATGTTCGACTCTGGGGCTATGCTGGCGGCATGGCTGAGTACGTCGCTCCTCCCGGATGGCCGCGCCAGGTGCGCCCGCCGGACGCTCCCGGCTGGGAGCGGACCGCGGCGAACTGGCTGCTCGACATCTGCCCGCCGGAGTACCGCTCCTATCCGGTGCTGCGGCGGCACGTGGTCGTGCTCGCCAGGTTCGCGGTGCTGCACGTCGAGGCCTCCCAGGCCGCGGTCCGTCGCGGGCTTAGCGAGGCCCGGTCGGTGCTCCGTGACGTCGTCGAGCCCGGCACGGTCGAGGCCGCCGTCGAGACCTTGCACACCGAGTCCGCGCGGCTCGCCGCAGAGCGCCGGGCGGTCGGCCTGGTCGAGGAGGCGCTGCGTGGTCGGAGGTTCGTGGCGCGGTTGTAACGTTCAGGGCATGACCTCCCAATCCGCCCGGCCCACCTCAGACATCGCCCCGGCTGAGCACGCTCAGCGTCGTGCGCGTCCCGGGTCATGGGGCCGAGGACGTCGTCGTCGCCGATGACGGTGCGGTCTACACCGGCACCGAGGACGGGATCGTCTGGAGGATCTGTGACGGGGGCGACCGCCTCGAACGGGTCGGCAGCACCGGCGGGCGTCCGCTCGGCCTCGAGCTGCTCCCCGACGGGAGGCTCCTGGTCTGCGACGCGCATCGCGGCCTCCTCGCCATGCACACCGCCACCGGTGCCGTCGAGGAGCTGACCACTCTCGTGCACGGGCAGCGGCTGACCTTCTGCAACAACGCCGCCGTGGCCGCCGACGGCACGATCTGGTTCAGCGACTCCTCCCGGATCCGCCCCATCGACCGGTGGAAGGCCGAGATGGTCGAGAACACCGCCTCCGGCCGGTTGCTCCGACGCGACCTCGACGGGACGGTCGACGTGGTCCTCGAGGGGCTGCGGTTCGCCAACGGCGTGGCCCTCGCGTCCGACGAGTCCTACGTTGCGGTCGCCGAGACGGCCGGGCGGACCGTCGTACGCCGGTGGTTGCGCGGGGACCGGGCAGGGGAGACCGACCGCCTCGTCCAGGACCTCCCCGGCTACCCGGACAACATCGCGCGTGGCAGCGACGGCCTGGTCTGGGTGACCATCGCCTCACCCAAGGACCCGGTCGTCGAGGCGCTGATGCGGGGGCCGATGCCGCTGCGACGTGCCGCCTGGCGCCTGCCGGAGCCGCTCCAGCCCAAGCCCAAGCGCACGGCCCGGGTGATGGCGTTCGACGACAGCGGTGGCACTCGTGCACGACCGCTCCTTCGACGCCTCCTCGTTCCACATGGCAACCGGCGTCCGGGAGCACCGCGGCCACGTCTGGCTCGGCAGTCTCGTCGAGCCGGCCGTTGCCGTCTTCGAGGTGTGAGCGTCTGCCTACTAGACTCGGATGGTTGTTCGCCGAGGGTTGGGATTGAGAAGACTGATGGGTTACCTGGAGTCGATCAGCGGGCCGCGCGACCTGCGCGACCTCGACGACCACCAGCTGGACGAGCTCGCCAGCGAGATCCGTGACTTCCTGGTCACGAAGGTCTCGAGGACCGGGGGACACCTCGGACCGAACCTGGGTGTCGTGGAGCTCACCATGGCGATCCACCGCGTCTTCGACTCGCCGCGGGACCGGGTCGTCTTCGACACCGGCCACCAGGCCTACGTGCACAAGGTGCTCACCGGCCGCGCGGGCCGCTTCGACACGCTTCGTCAGGAGGGCGGTCTCTCGGGCTACCCCAGCCAGACCGAGTCCGAGCACGACGTCGTCGAGAACTCCCACGCCTCCACCGCCCTCTCGTACGCCGACGGACTGGCCAAGGCCTTCTCCATCCGTGGTGAGGACCGTTACGTCGTCGCGGTCATCGGCGACGGCGGGCTCACCGGCGGCATGGCCTGGGAGGCGCTGAACAACATCGCCGCCGACCAGGACCGCAAGCTGGTCATGGTCGTCAACGACAACGGCCGCTCCTACACGCCGACAGTCGGCGGGCTCGCGAACCACCTCACCACGCTGCGCACCAACCCGCGCTACGAGGAGGTGCTCGAGATGGTCAAGAAGCGCCTCACGGGCGTGCGTGGTGTCGGCCCGGCGGTGTACGACGCCCTGCACGCGGTCAAGAAGGGCATGAAGGACGCCCTCGCACCGCAGGGGCTGTTCGAGGACCTCGGCCTCAAGTACGTCGGACCGATCGACGGTCACGACCGGGCGGCCGTGGAGCAGGCGCTCGCTCTGGCGAAGCGGTTCGGGGGCCCGGTGATCGTGCACGTGATCACCAAGAAGGGCTTCGGCTACGACGCGGCGGAGCGTCACGAGGCGGACAACTTCCACTCGCCGGGGCCGTTCGACGTCGAGACGGGGGTGGAGAACCCCAAGGGCCAGATCTGGACCGACATCTTCGCCGACGAGATGGTCAAGCTGGGCGGCGAGCGCAAGGACCTCGTGGCGATCACCGCCGCGATGCTGCACCCCGTGGGCCTCGACCAGTTCGCCGCGCACTACCCCGAGCGCACCTTCGACGTGGGCATCGCCGAGCAGCACGCCGTCACCTCCGCCGCAGGGTTGGCCATGGGTGGGCTGCACCCGGTCGTCGCTGTCTACGCGACCTTCCTCAACCGGGCCTTCGACCAGGTGCTGATGGACGTCGCGCTGCACAGGTGCGGTGTGACCTTCGTGCTCGACCGCTCCGGTGTGACCGGTGACGACGGCGCGAGCCACAACGGCATGTGGGACATGTCGATCCTCCAGGTCGTCCCCGGCCTGCGCCTGGCAGCACCGCGCGACGGCGCCCGCCTGCGCGAGCTGCTCCAGGAGGCGGTCGAGGTCGACGACGCCCCGACCGTCGTACGGTTCCCGAAGGGCCCGCCGACCGCGGACATCGAGCGCGTCGACCGGGCCGGCTCGATGGACGTGCTGGTCCGCAACGGAGCCAAGGACGTGCTGTTGGTGGGTATCGGCTCGATGGCCTCGACAGCGGTCGACGTGGCCGACCGGCTGGTGGCGCAGGGCATCGGCGTCACCGTGGTCGACCCGAGGTGGGTCAAGCCGTTCGACCCCTCGATCCTCGACCTCGCCCGCGAGCACCGCCTCGTGGTCAGCGTCGAGGACAACGGGCTCACCGGCGGCTGCGGGTCGGTGCTGCTGCAGATGGTCAACGAGGCGCGCATCGACACCCCGGTGCGGCTCCACGGCATCCCGCAGCGCTTCCTGGACCACGCCAAGCGCGCGAAGATCCTCGAGCAGATCGGGCTGACCCCGCAGGCGCTCGCACGGAGCATCGTCGAGGACGTCACCGCCCTCGACTCAGGGGAGACGCTCGTCCACGTCGACGGGAGCTGACTGCTCGCAGCAGATCGGGTGCTTCAGGAGCGGCGAACTGGGTACAAGTGCCTGCGCCGGTCCGCCTTGCCCGTGGGGAGCTGACATGAACCTGAAGCGTACGAAGTCGGTGGAACAGTCCATCAAGGACACCGACCACCCGGACCACAGTCTGAAGAAGAACCTCGGCGCTCTCGACCTGGTCGTCTTCGGTGTCGGCGTGATCATCGGCGCAGGAATCTTCGTGCTCACCGGCACCGCCGCGGCGACGAACGCCGGACCCGCGGTGTCGGTCTCGTTCGTGATCGCGGGACTTGCCTGCGGTCTTGCCGCGCTGTGCTACGCGGAGTTCGCCTCGACAGTGCCGGTCGCCGGCAGCGCCTACACCTTCAGCTATGCGACCTTCGGTGAGCTCGTCGCGTGGATCATCGGCTGGGACCTCGTGCTGGAGTTCACGATCGGGTCGGCCGCCCTCGCCACGGGCTTCTCCGGCTACCTCCAGGAACTGCTCGCCGGGACGCCGTTCGAGGTGCCGACCGCACTGGCGTCCGCCGAGGACGGGTGGTTCAACCTTCCCGCCGTCCTGATCAGCCTCGCGGTCATGGCCGTGCTCGTGATCGGCATCAAGCTGTCCAGCGTCATCAACCAGGTGGTCGTGGCGATCAAGCTCATCGTCGTCGTCACCGTGATCATCGCCGGCATCGGCTTCATCAACGCCTCCAACTACAGCCCGTTCGTCCCGCCCTCCAAGCCCACGCCGGAGGCCGAGGGCGGCTTCATGAAGCTGCCGTTGATCACCTCGCTGCTCGGCCTGGAGCCGGCTGTGTACGGCCTGGCGGGTGTGGTCGCGGGCGCCGCACTGGTGTTCTTCGCCTTCATCGGGTTCGACGTGGTCGCGACGACCGCGGAGGAGGCACGCAACCCGCAGCGTGACGTGCCGATCGGGATCCTCGGCTCACTGGCGATCGTCACTCTCCTCTACGTCGCGGTCAGCCTCGTGATCACCGGCATGCAGAACTACTCCGACATCGATCCGAACGACGCTGCTCCCCTCGCGACCGCGTTCTCCAGCCCGGGGGTCGGTCTGGACTGGATGGCCAACCTGATCTCCGTCGGCGCCTGCATCGGTCTGACCGTGGTCGTGATGATCCTGATGCTGGGACAGACCCGCGTTGCCTTCGCGATGGCTCGCGACGGTCTGCTGCCCATCGGGTTGGCGAAGGTGCACTCCAAGTACCGCACGCCGTACAAGATCACGATCATCACCGGTGTCGCGGTCGCGATCCTGTCCGGCTTCATCGGGCTGGAGACGCTCGCGCACCTCGTCAACATCGGCACGCTGTTCGCCTTCATCCTGGTGAGTGTCGGCGTGGTCATCCTGCGCCGCACCCGACCCGACCTGCCGCGCTCCTTCAAGGTGCCCGCGGCTCCGGTCGTGGCGACCCTCGCCGTACTGTTGTGCCTCTACCTGATGCTCAACCTGACCGGCGAGACGTGGGTGCGGTTCGGGATCTGGATGGCGCTCGGCTTCGTCGTCTACTTCGCGTACGGCCAGCGCCACAGCCGCGTGGGCCAGAGCTCGGCCGAGAGCCCGGAGGTCTCGGCAAAGCGCTGACACATCCCACCAAGCGCGCAGGCGCCGTCACCCGAGTCCGGGCGACGGCGCCTCGCCACTTGACGGCAGACCTCTACCGCTCAGTCGAGGTGCTCTCCCAAAGGGAGGGCGAGCGGGACGGGTTGTGACGAGTCGTAGGTCGCCACGTCGTCGGCCACGACCACGCAGTCACCGCGCGGGACGGTGCACTGCAGGATGTCTATCGGGTGGACGCCCTCAGTCCGCTCGAGGCCGATCACGGTCAACGTCTGGTCGTCCAGCCACGCGTAGCCGGCGGCGAACCCGTAGCCAGGAACGTTCGGCGTGACGTCCTCACGGGTTGCGGTGTCGTAGACCGCCATCTCGTCCTGCTCGTCGGTCACGACGTAGCGAGCGCCGGGTGAGAGGAACCCGCTGTCGTAGCCCGTGGGCAGCGGCGGCGCCGGATGGTGCAGGTCCGTGCTCACCCGGATCCGGCTGTCGCCGCCTTCAGGCTCGAGGACCTGGTGGGCGAAGTGACCGTTGGCGACGTCGGCGATGTCGAAGGGGTTGGCGTCCTTGTCGAGCACCGTCGACGTCCGACTTGCGACATCCGTTGCCACCAGCCCCCGAGAGTTACGCCAGTAGACCGTCCCGTCGTCGACCGCGTAGACGTAGACCGAGTCGGTGTCGCGGAACGCGGCCATGCCCGACTTCGTGCCCTCGTCGGTGCGAAGGGCCTCCTGCCGCTTCGCGGTGTCGAAGACGACCAACGAAGGCGCCTCGTCCTCGGTGAACTCGACCCATGCCACGAGTGAACCGGTGTCGTCGGCCTTGAGGTACAGACCGTCCCCGCTGGTGTGGCCGATCTCCTCGGTCGTGTCACCGTCGGCCAAGCGCACCTCGCCGTCGTCCGTGGCATAGACGAACCCGTCGTCGGTCTGGACGAACGAGCCGATCTTCTCGGCGACGTCGATCTGGGTCTTCCCGTAGTAGATGACGTCGTCGACCGCGTACGTCGGCCGGCGCTCGGCGAAGGCTCCGACGGCCTCGCGCCCCTGGCCCGCGACGAGACCGTCGGCGCCCGTCGTACCCGCTCGGTCGAGCAGCTGTGGCAGCCCGACCGCGGTCAGCGTCACCGCTGCCACGGCCAGCGAGCCGACCGCGGCACGGGTGCGCCGCAGGCGACGGTTGCCGGCCGAGACGATCGCGCCGGTGTCGAAGTGGGGAGCGGCCTGGGCGTCCGCCTGCTGGCGCATCACGTCGTTCAAGGTCCTGGTCACCGTTGCACCGCCATCTCGCTGATCGTGGGCAGGTCGACGTCGTCGCCGATCTGCGCCCGGAGTCTCTTGAGTCCTTGAGCCACCTGGCTCTTCACCGTCCCCACTGCGCAGCCCATCGCCTCGGCGGTCTGGGCCTCGGTGAGGTCCTCGTAGTAGCGGAGTACGATCGCCGCGCGCTGCCGGGGCGGCAACGACTGCAGCTCGCCCCACAGCCAGGCCCTGTCGACGACATCGACGCCTGCGCGGCTCGTCAGGTCGCCGCCGTCGGGCACGTCGTCGCGGGGGCGCTCGGCCTTCCACGCCTTGCGCCGCCACCAGGAGATGTACGTCGTGGTGATCGCCTTGCGCGTGTAGGCCTCCGCATTGTCGACCTCGCGCAGCCGCGGCCAGGCGACGTAGGTCTTGGTCAGCGCCTCCTGGACGAGGTCCTGCGCCAGGCCGTGGTCACCGACCATCACGTAGGCGGTGCGGAACAGGGCGGGTGAACGTGCGGCGACGAACTCCGCGAAGGCAGCGGTGTCCCGCTTGGCCATGAGTCCCCCTCTTGGGTGCCTGGGTCCTCGTCGGACCCTCTCAGCACCCTAGACGCGACAACCCTCGCGAAAGGTTCGGATCGATCTCGGGTCGATATCGTTCCCAAGACCGATGTACGCCGGGTCCCGGTCACCTACCTTCGTGGCATGCGCATCCCGGTCCCGCCTCCCGTCGACATCGCGATCGCGGCGGCCTTCGTGCTGTTCACCGTCGCCGAGGCGATGTTCAGCCCGGGGGTGACCTCGCCGACGCTGCACATCGTGGTCGCGGGTCTCGCCATGGTGGCCCTGGCGTGGCGTCGGTCCTACCCGCTGGGCGTGGGCGTGTTGATCATCGCGAGCAACATCGTGGTCAACCCGCAGGACCAGTTCTCCACGCTGCTGTCTCTCGTGCTCGTCGCCTACACGCTGGGATCGGAGACCGAGCCGCCTCGGAGCCACGTCGGCCTGGCGGTCGTCCTGGTGCCGTTCATGACGGCCATGGTCGTCGAAGGGCTCGAGCCCAGTGACGTGGCGGCGGCGATGGTGTTCCTGGTCGGGCCCTGGTGGGTCGGCACCATGGTCCGGCAGCGTGCCCGTCACACCGATGAGGCGGTGGCACGGGCGGAACGGCTCGAGCGAGAGCAGGAGCTCCAGGCGGCGGTCGCGGCAGCCGAGGAGCGCACCCGGATCGCCCGCGAGCTGCACGACATCGTGTCCCACTCGATCAGCGTCGTGACGATCCAGACCCAGGCCGTACGCCGCAGACTGGGCCCCGAGCACGCCCGGGAGGCCGCGGACCTCGCGGCGGTCGAGGCGACGGCCCGCGAAGCCCTCGCCGAGATGCGCCGCCTGTTCGGGGTGCTCCGGAGCGACGGGGAGTCGGCGTCGCTCGCGCCGCAGCCGGGTCTGCACGAGCTCGACCGGCTCGTCTCACAGGTGCGCGGCTCGGGTCTCGACGTCGAGGTGGCCGTCGAGGGGGAGCGCTACGACCTGCCTCCGGGGATGGACCTCGCGGCGTACCGCATCGTCCAGGAGGCGCTGACCAACGCTCTGCGGCATTCACGCGCGAACCGGGCCCGAGTGGTGCTGAGATATGGCCCGACCAGGCTCGACATCGAGGTCGAGGACGACGGCCGCGGTCTGGTCGGTGCGACGACGGGAGGGCACGGGCTCGTGGGAGTGCGCGAGAGGGTGGGGCTGTACGACGGAACCGTCGACATCGGCCCCGGGAGCAGCGGGGGCGTGCGGTTGGCGGCGAGCCTGCCGGTGCGTGAGACGCCGTGACGTCCCTGGTGATCGCCGACGACCAGGGCATGGTGCGAGCCGGCTTCCGGTCGCTGCTCGACGCCGAGCCAGACCTCGACGTGGTGGGGGAGGCCGGGAACGGCGAGGAGGCGGTCGAGGTCGTACGCCGGCTGCGGCCGGACGTGACCCTGATGGACATCCGGATGCCGGTCCTCGACGGGCTCGCTGCCACGCGCGCCATCGTGGAGGAGGGCGTGCCGACCCGCGTGCTCGTGCTGACCACCTTCGACCTCGACGAGTACGTCTTCGAGGCCCTGCGTGTCGGCGCGTCCGGCTTCCTGCTCAAGGACGCGCCCGCCGAGGAGCTCGCCGTGGCGATCCGCGTGGTGGCCTCGGGCGACTCGCTGCTCGCGCCGGGTGTGACCCGGCGGGTGATCGACGCGTTCGTACGTCGGCCGGCGGCCGCCTCGCGCGTCGCCGATCCTGCGCTCGGCCGGCTCACCCCGCGGGAGGTGGAGGTGCTCGGCCTGCTCGCCCGGGGGATGTCCAACATCGACATCGCCGAGCGACTTTTCGTCTCGGAGGCCACGACCAAGACCCACGTCAGCAACGTGCTGAGCAAGCTCGGACTGCGCGACCGGGTGCAGGCGGTGATCTTCGCCTACGAGAACGGGGTCGTCGTGCCGGGGGAGCGCGAGACGTCGGGAGATCCGTCGTACGGCTGAGGCCGAAATCCCTCCCACGACCGATCCGCGCTGAGAACGCCGGCGGCGATCGTTGAGGCGTTCCAACCGCTCGACGAGACAGGATCGACATGACCACCACCGCCATCAGCAACGACCAGACCGTCACCGCGACGGCCGAGCGCCCAGGCCGTCCGCGCGCCGTCGCCGTACGGCGCTGGTTCCTCATCGCCTGCCCGGTCCTCGCCGGCCTGTTCGCCATCGTCGGCGCCTACGCCGACCCGGGTGCCGGGACGTCCGGACGGGAGATGTGGGAGATCTACACGGCCAACCCGGATCCCCTGCAGTTCAAGTCCCTCGGGTTCCACTGGTCCTACGCCTTCTGGATCGCTCCGGCGCTGCTGCTGGTGGGGTACGTCAGGGGCAGGGGCGCCTGGGTCGCCAACATCGCCGCGGTGCTCGGATTCGTCGGCATGACGACCCTGCCCGGTCTGCTCTTCGTCGACTGGTACGACTCCGCCATCGGCCAGCTCTACGGCGTCGACGGGACGGCCCGCGTCAACGACCTGATGCTCCAGACCATGTGGGGTGTGACCGCGTTCACCGTCCCCGGAATGCTCGGGTTCTTCCTGGCGCTGCCGGTCGCGGCGCTCGCCCTGTGGCGGGCCCGTCTGGTGCGCTGGTGGGCACCCGTCTCGGTGTTCGCCGGGTTCGCCGCCTTCATGCTCTCGAACGTCATGTGGTGGGGCTGTGCGATCACCACCCTGTGCTTCACCGTCTTCGCCGTTGCCCTGGAGCGTGCCACCCGCACCCGCTGAGCCGGATCGGCAGCGGCTCTCCCCTCGCCCTTCCCGAGCGAGGGGAGAGCCGCGTTCGCATGCTCTTTCGCGGTCGTGTCCTTTTTTGCGAAGGATCTCCTACAGAAGTGGGAGAAAAGGTAAAGAACGAGTAACACGAGGTTACTGGGTCTAGACAATTGCATGTCACAGATGTGACGGTTGCCCGGTTCAGGTGGTCCGCGTCACATCTGGGGTGACGCGTCCCGCCGCTTCTTGGCACGTCGAGACCCACCTGCGTGCCTCCAGCGGTTCCAACCCCGGGGATCTCCCGGGCTGAAAGGGGAGAGATGAGTCACCGTCACCACGGTGTTTCTCGGTTCCGCGTCGCTGCAGCAGTTCCCGCCATCGCACTTCTGACCACCGGTCTTGCTACAAGTGCGACCACTGTGACCTCTGCCGCCACCGAAACGAAACACGCATCCAGCACCGCGTCCAGCGGCTCGGAGTACTACATCAACTACGCCGCGCCGCAGGCAGAGAAGGCCTTCGGCAAGGACGTGCGGGCCGAGAAGGGCAAGCAGTCCGCCGACGACGCCATCGCCCGGGCCATGAAGGTCGACGCGAAGTTCGCCAGCGGCAACCCGGTCACCGCTCGGGAGCTGTCGCAAGCTCGAGGCCAAGGCGATCAAGTCGGGCAAGAGCCCTCAGGAGATCAAGCGGGGCTACAAGGGCGCGAAGGCGACCCAGGAGGCCAAGCTCCTCACGATCCTCGTCGAGTTCAACGAGAACGCCGGCGACGACTTCTCCGACGTCCAGGTGCCGACGGCGTTCGGGGCGACCGACTGCAAGCCCGGTTCGGTCCAGAACGGCCCGCTGCACAACACCATCCCGAACCCGGCCACCGCGACACCCGCCGACAACAACTCGATGTGGGTCCCGGACTTCTCCTCCGAGCACTACAACAAGATGCTCTACACCAGCGAGGGCATCACCGAGCGGGTCCGTCCCGACCTGACCGGTCCCGACGGCAAGCCCGGCATCGACATCTCCGGCTACACGATGAAGAACATGTACGAGGAGATGTCGCACGGCGCCTACACCGTCCACGGGGCCGCGACGCCGTGGGTCAAGGTCGACCACTCCGAGGCCTGGTACGGCGCGTCGGTCTGCCACAAGAACGACCAGGGTACCTACGAGGCCGGCGCGATCCAGGACATGCAGGGCCACCCGGACAACCCGCTCGGCCCCGGCCAGCTGCCCATCGACGCCGTGGCGGCGCTTGCCAAGGCGCAGCCGAACTTCCCGTGGGCCGACTACGACATCGAGGACCAGGGCGACGTCGACGGCGACGGCAACTACTACGAGCCCGACGGGACCATCGACCACGTGGTCCTCGTCCACGCCGGTGCCGACAAGTCCGGCGGCGGCGGTGCGGAGGGCACCTACGCGATCTGGGCGCACTCCTCGGCCGTTGCCGGCGGCGCTCCGGTCCCCAACACGAACTTCAAGGTGTCGAACTACATCGTGCAGCCCGAGGACTCCGGCGTCGGCGTCTTCGCGCACGAGTACGGCCACGACCTCGGTCTGCCGGACCTGTACGACACCTCCGGCGCCGGTGACTCCGACGTCGACTTCTGGGACCTGATGTCCTCCGGCTCGCACTCCGGCCCGATCTTCCAGTCGATGCCCACCCACATGGGTCTGTGGGACAAGTGGGTCCTCGGCTGGGCGAACCCGGTCCAGATCAACCCCGGTGACGACCCGCGCTCGGTCCTGGTGGGCCAGAGCTCGCGCCCGCTGAACGGCACCGCTGACGGCGTGAAGGTCAACCTGCCGACCAAGGTCATCACCCTTGCGACGCCGCACAGCGGGTCCAACATGTGGTGGGCCAACAACGACCAGAACTGGGCGAAGAACACCATCACCCGGACCGTCGACGTGCCCAACGCCGCCGACGCGAAGTTCTGGATGTGGAACAACTACGTCATCGAGGAGGACTGGGACTACGGCTTCGTCGAGGTCTCGACCGACGGCGGCCAGACCTGGTCCGAGCAGAAGGTCTTCGACGAGACGGGCGCGGCAGTCTCCACGCCCGACGACTACGCCGACCCGAACAACCGGATGGCCGACTACGGCGGCAAGAAGTACGGCCTCACCGGTGACAGCGACGGGTGGCGTCACGACTACGTCGACCTGTCGCAGTGGGCCGGCCAGAGCGTCCAGGTCCGGCTTCACTACGCCACCGACGCCGGGTTCACCGAGCGCGGCTGGTTCGCCGACGACTTCTCGGTCACCGGCGGCGGTCAGACCACCTGGTCCGACGACGTGGAGAGCGGCGCGAACGGCTGGAACGCCACGACCGGCACTTACGTCGACGGCGAGGCACCGGGCGCGGGCTGGGTCATCGACACCGGCACGAGCTCCAAGGCGCAGTACTACCTGGTGGAGTGGCGCAACTTCGACGGGTTCGACAAGGGCCTTCAGTACGCCTACGACACCACGTACCAGAGCGCTGATGGCCAGTGGAAGGTCGAGAAGATCAAGTACAACGCCCCCGGTGCTCTCGTCTGGTACCGCGACACGGCGTTCGGCAACACCAACCACGTGACCAGCAACACCACGGCCCTGCCGAGTGCTGGGTCCAAGGGCGGTCTGCTGATCGTCGACAGCCACTTCGACCCGCTCCGGCGTACCGGAGAGGCGGCGGCTCTCGACCCGTCCACGCTGAAGAACCTGCCCTCGCGGCCGCAGTCCTCGAACGCTGCCTTCGGCCTCCAGCCGACCTACTCGTTCAAGGAGTGCGTCGCCGACGCGAGCTACACGGAGTACTGCAACACGCACGCCCCGCAGGCGCCGGTGAGCACCTTCACCGACAACAAGGGCTGGTACCCCGGTCTCGAGTACCGCCCCGGACTGGGTTACTTCTGGCGCGACATCGACGCCTCCACCGTGGTTCCCGTCCAGGGGCAACGGCGCGTACACGACTCGGATCGTGAACGCCGACGGCACCCCGGCGACAGGTCGCTACGGCCTGGACTTCGGGTTCACCGTCACCGGCTCGGGCAACCCGTCCGACTCGGGTGTGGGCTACGGGACGGTCATCCAGGTCGCCAAGACCCTGGACGGCAACCGGACGGCGCAGATCAAGATCACGCCGCCCAAGCCGTGACGTCCGGCAACTGATTCACCGCATCACCCTGCGTGAGGCGTCGGCCCTTCGGGGCCGGCGCCTCATGCGCATCTCCGGGTCACTTCGGGCCCTAGGACCGTGGCGGTCGGAGCATTCACGGGAGGACCATGACCTCGAGAGAGGTCGTGGATGGCATGGGTGTCGAGCACCTGTCAGCCGAGGACGCCACCCTTTGGTGCGCGCAGTCGGCCGACGCACCCCTTCTGCTCGGCGGCATGGCGCTGTGCGAGGGCGCCTCCCTGCGCGACGAGACCGGCAACATCCCGATCGACCGGATCCGGCGTCACTTCGAGACCCGACTGGTGGCGATGCCGCGCTTCCGCAAGCTGCTGAGGTCGGTCCCGCTCGGCCAGGGCCTCGTCTGGGTGGACGACGACCACTTCGACATCGCCCGCCACATGCGGTTCGCCTCGCTGCCGGCCCCGGGGACCGACGAGCAGCTCCGGGAGTTCGTGGCGCGGCTCCTCGAGACCCCGCTGTCGCCTCACCGTCCGCTTTGGGAGTTCTGGATCGTCGACGGGCTCTCGGGAGACCGGGTCGCCATCGTGCCCAAGGTCAGCCATGTGCTGGGAGACGGGATGGCGATCCTCAGCCTGGTGCTGTCGATGTTCGACTTCGAGCCTCGGCTCCACGACGACCCGCCTCAGTCGTGGGAGTCCTCTGCGGCGCCCGCGGCGGTCCAGATGCTCGCCGGTGCTGTGTACGAGCGCTGGCGCCACCAGGCAGGTGTCCTCGGCCAGCTGCTCCGTGCGCTTGCCCATCCGGCCGGAGCGACGGCTCGTGCGGGAGCGCTGGCCCGGGCCGGCAGGTCGCTGCTCGCGTCGGCGTCGCCGCTGCCCATTGCCCGTCGTGTGGGGCCACGCCGGGACTTCGCCTGGATCCGCCTGTCGCTTCCAGACCTCGAACGGGTCAAGCGCTCCGAGGGCGTGAAGCTCAACGACGTGGTCCTCGCCATCACCTCGTCGGGGCTGAGCCGGTACCTGGAACGGGCCGGCACCCGGACCGACCGGCTCCGTGTCGTCGTGCCCATCTCGGTCCACGGGGTCAACCCGGCCGGTGAGATCGAGAACCGGTTCACCATGATGTTCGTCGACCTGAGCGAGGTCGGCGACCCGCTCGAACGGCTTCGCTCGGTGCATGCGGAGACCACCCGCAGGAAGGAGTCGCTCCAGGGCAGCCTCGCCACGACCGTGCTCACGCTCGGCGGGCTGGTGCCACAGCGGCTGCTCCGCTCGCTCGCACCGCGGCTGCTCCACCACCAGCCGTTCGTGAACGTGGTGGTGACCAACCTGACCGGCTCGCGTCAGCCGATGTACCTGTTCGGCTCACGGATCCTCGAGATGTACCCGTTCGTCACGGTCACGGCCAACCTCACTGTGATGATCAGTGTCGTGTCCTACACCGACATCCTCGGCATCGGCATCACCGTCGACGCCGACGCTGTGCCCGACGTCGAACGGCTCGCCAGCGCGATCGAGGAGGCCGCGGAAGAGCTGGTCGAGGCAGTGGAGGTAGGCGTCCCCTAGGCGCACTCGTGTGGGCGGAGACAGTCTGCTGACCTGTTGGCCCTCGGTCGAGACGTGTCGGCGGGGGTCAGGCGGCGGCGATGAGGGCTGCGAAGCGGTCCTCGAGCGCGCTGCGCCGCGGGGTGCTGTCGGTGGTCGGGTGGTCACCGGACGGCTGGCCTGACGTCGCGGGCAGGTCCGTGTCGTGTCTCGGATTCGACCTGTGGACCTGGGGTTGGCGGATCTGGCGGGTGCCGGTGTGGTCGACGAGGAAGATGCTGCCGTGGGGGCTCTGCCACAGGTAGATGCCGGGGAAGGGTTGTTGGAGCTGCCAGCGGCCGTGGGTCTTGACCCGGTGGTGGAACTGCGTCATGCCGCCGAGGTTGTCCAGGCTGGTCTGCCCGGGGGCTCCGCCGTTGGCCTTGGATCGGTAGGGCTTGGTGTGGTCGGCCTGCTTGCGGCGGCCGGTGTTGGGGGCGTAGGGGAACACGTCGGCGGGGGTGCGCAGGTGCAGCGCCTCGCGGTGCCGGTCGGGGATCTCGTAGGCGTCGACGGGGGCGAGGCCGGCGGGGTCGATGACGGGTTTGAGGTTGATGAGGGCGTGCGGGCCGAGGAAGTCGCGCAGGTAGAGCGCGGACAGGGGTCCGAGGTCCTCGCAGCGGATCACGCCGTTGCCGCGGGAGAGGGTGTCGGCGTGCATGTGCAGGTACAGGGTGAGGGTGGGCAGCAGCGTGCGGGTGTCGTAGGTGAACCTGCCGCCCCGGCAGGGGCACGCGGGCACCGCGTCGGGGTGGAACGGGGTGAAGAACCCGGCCAGCGGATCCGGCGGGTTTCCCTCGGACGGGCCCGCCTCGGGCGGTTCGGCAGTCGACGGGCCGCTGTCCGGTGGTACGCCGGGAGGCGCTTGGCCGAGTGTTGGTCCGCTGGTGCCTCGTGCTGCTCCGCACCACGGACCCGGTTCGCCCGGTGGCTGCGGTGGACCTGTCCTGCTGCCTTCGCGGGTGCCGGGCTGATGTGCAGCATCGACGGGTTCGGGTTCGGGGTCGAGGTCGTCAGGGTCGGGATGGAGGTCGTCGGGGTCGGGGAGGGGGATGTCGTCGTCGGCCCACGGCGGCCGGCCCGGACCGCTGCCGGGTCCTGCCGGGTGACCGGCACCGTTCCGCCGCCGGGACATGGCCGGTTGCCGTCTGCTGTCCCGGTCGCGAGCTCGTCGTCGGCATCGCCGCGCGTCGTCCGCGTCGTCCTTGCTGCCGTCCGCGCCGTCCGTGCCGTCTGTTCCGCCCGCACCGCGGCTGGGCGGCGCGGCGCCGTCGCCGGTGGGTGCGGGTCCGGCGCCGTCGGTGGGGGTGGTGGCGCGGTGGGTGGCGAGGGCCTGGAGCAGGGTCAGGGCCTGGTCGGGGTTGGCCATCAGCAGCACCGCCTTGGTGCGGCGGCGGTCCTCGTCGTCGAGGTCACCGAGCGCCTTGAGCGCGTCGGCGAGGTAGGCGATGGTCGCGTCGATCCGGGTCATCTCCGCGGCGCTGGTCTTCACATACAGCGTCTTCTGGCCGTGGTCGTTGGACTGCCCGACCTTCGCGAACCGCGCCGCCGCCGCGACCTGCTCCCGCGCGGCGGCGGCGTCGGGGTCGGCGTCGATGATCACCGCCTCGAGCTTCGCGGCGAACCGCGACCAGGGCAGCCGCCCGTCGGCGTACTCGACCAGCTGGTCGTCCACGAACGCCGCCTGCGCCCTGGTCAGCGGCCGGGTGGCCTGGGCGACCTTGGCCGCGATCCACGCCGGCACCTCCCCGGCCTCCACCCGGGCGAACAGCAGCGGGAGCCGGTGCCGGGTCTCCAGCGAGTCCCCGATCTTCCGGCGCGCCGACCAGGTGCTGATCCCCAGCTCGGCGGCCATCTCCGCGATCGCGAACTCCCACACCAGCGGGGCGCCGTCGCCGGCGACCTTGATCTCGCGTTCGGTGCCCGGCAGCGTGCGCAGCTGGTCGGGTCGGGCCGGGTCGACATGGTAGAAGTCGGCGAACTGCGCGGCGAGCAGGAAGAGGTCACGCTCCGCGGCGTCGCGGACCCGGCGCAGGTCCCCGAACGCGACCAGCGCCGCGCCCGCGTCCTCCACCTCGTCCACCACCATGAAGCAAACCTAGACCCGACCACCGACACTTTCCGGCGCCGGGAGTAGCCGCGAATCCCCTTGTGCACAAGGGATTCCGCGAGGCTTACCCGGGGCTGCGGCTTGAATCGTGCCCGCCTACGCACATGCAAACGAAAGCGGCGCTCCCCAACAGTGGTAACACCGTGGAAAGCGCCGCTCTCGACGTTGACCTGGGACTCCGACCCCGGCAGGTCAGCCCCCGTAGGTCAGTGGAACTTCTTGCCGGTGACCTTCTCGGAGATGCCGGTGCGGTCGAGCAGCATGGTGAGGCCGCCGTTCCAGAACTGGAAGCCGGCACCCGTGATCATGCCGAGGTCGATGTCCTCGGGTCCGACCACGACTCCGTCGTCGAGCATGAGCCGTGCCTCCTCGGCGAGCACGGAGAGCACCCGCTCGCGAACCTGCTCCGCGGTCAGCGCGACGTCCCCGGTCTCGAACATCTCGACCACCTCGGGATCCACAGCGCCGTCGGCCCCGTAGATTGCGGGCTTCCCGGCGGCCACGAGCTTCTCGAGGTTCGGCGAGACGTAGAACCGGTCCGGGAAGGCCCGGTGGAGCGTCTGGTTGTTGTGGAGCGCGATGGCCGGACCGACCAGCGAGAGCAGCACGAACGGCGGCATGGGCGCGATGCCGGAGAACGCGCCGTCGGCCACGTCGATCGGAGTCCCCTCGTCGACGACCTTGCTGACCTCGCCCATGAAGCGGCCGAGGAGCCGGTTCACGATGAACGACGGGCTGTCCTTGACGAGGATCGTCGTCTTCTTCAGCGCCTTGCCGGTGGCGAAAGCGGTCGCTAGCGTCGCGTCGTCGGTCCGCTCGCCCTTGACGATCTCGAGCAGCGGCATCACGGCAACGGGGTTGAAGAAGTGGAAGCCGACGACCCGCTCCGGGTGCGCGAGGTCGGCAGCCATCTCGGTGATCGACAGCGAGGAGGTGTTCGTCGCGAGGACGCACTCGGGCGAGACGATCTTCTCGACGTCGGCGAAGACCTGCTTCTTGACGCCCATCTCCTCGAAGACCGCCTCGATCACGAAGTCGGCGTCGGCGAAGACGTCCTCCTTCTCGACGGAGCCGGTGACCAGGGCCTTGAGCCGATTGGCCTTGTCCTGGTTGAGCCGGCCCTTGAGGAGCAGCTTGTCGACCTCCTCGTGGACGTAGCCCACGCCCTTGTCCACTCGGGCCTGGTCGAGGTCGGTGAGTACGACGGGCACCTGGAGGCGGCGGGCGAAGAGCAGCGCGAGCTGGCTCGCCATGAGGCCCGCACCCACGATGCCGACCTTCGTGACCGGCCGGGCGAGCGCCTTGTCGGGCGCACCGGCGGGACGCTTGGCCCGCTTCTGCACGAGGTCGAAGGAGTACAGGCTGGCCCGAAGCTCGGGCGTCATGATGAGGTCCGCGAGCGCCTCGTCCTCGGCGGCGAAGCCCTCGTCACGGCTGCTGTCCTTCGCCGCCGCGATCAGGTCGAGAGCGCGGTAGGCCGAGGGCGCGGCCCCGCCGGTCTTGGAGTCGGCGATCGAACGGCCCTTGGCGACGGCCGCGTCCCAGGCCTCGCCACGATCGACCTCGGGACGCTCGACGGTGACGTCGCCGTTGAGCACCTTGGCAGCCCAGAGCAGGGACTGCTCCAGGAACTCGGCGCCTGAGAACTCCGCGTCGGCGAGCCCCAGCTCGAATGCCGCGTGGCCGGACAGGGTCTTGCCCTGGTTGAGCGGGTTCTCGATGACCAGCTTCACCGCCTTCTCGGCACCGACGAGGTTCGGGACAAGGTAGGCGCCGCCCCAGCCGGGCACGAGCCCGAGCATGACCTCGGGGAGGCCGACCGCGGGTGCGCTGTCCTGGATGGTCCGGTAGGTGCAGTTGAGCGCGACCTCGAGGCCACCGCCGAGGGCGAGGCCGTTGATGAACCCGAAGGACGGCTTGCCGCCGTCGGCGAGCTTGCGGAAGACGCCGTGACCGAGCTGCGCGATGAGCTTGGCGTCGTCACGGCCGCCGAGGCCGGTCAGCCCGGAGAGGTCTGCACCGGCGGCCAGGATGAACGGCTTGCCCGTGACGCCGATCGCCACGACGTCGTCGCGGGAGAGCGCCTCGTCGATCGCGGTGTTGAGGGCGGCGAGACCCTTGGGGCCGAAGGTGTTCGGCCGGTTGTGGTCGAGGCCGTTGTCGAGGGTGATCAGCGCCATGACGCCGGCGCCGAGGGGGAGGTCGACGTAACGAAGTTTCGCGTCGGTGACCACCTCGTTCCCCGACATCGCCACGCCACGGTCGAGAAGCGCCTGGAACTCAGGTGTCGTGGTCATCAGGCTGCACCTTCCTGCGTCTCGGCGGTCGCGTCGGCCGCGCCGGTCCAGTGAGGGTTCTCCCAGATCACGGTGCCGCCCATGCCGATCCCGATGCACATGGTGGTCATGCCGTAACGCACCTCGGGCCGGTCCTCGAACTGGCGTGCCAGCTGGGTCATCAGCCGGACCCCGGAGGAGGCCAGCGGGTGACCCATCGCGATGGCCCCGCCGTAGGGGTTCACGCGGGCGTCGTCGTCGGCGATGCCGAAGTGCTCCAGGAAGGCGAGCACCTGTACGGCGAAGGCCTCGTTGACCTCGAACGCGCCGATGTCGTCGATGGTCAGGCCGGCCTGCTTCAGCGCCTTCTCCGTGGCAGGGATCGGACCAGCGCCCATGACCTCGGGCTCCACGCCCACGAAGGAGTACGACACCAGCCGCATCTTGACCGGAAGGCCCAGGTCGCGGGCGGTCTCCTCGTCGGCCAGCAGCGCGGCGGTGGCGCCGTCGTTGAGGCCGGCGGCGTTGCCCGGGGTCACCCGACCGTGCGCGCGGAAGGGGGTCTTGAGGCCCGCCAGGTCCTCCATCGTGGTGCCGGGACGCGGCGGCTCGTCGACGGTGGCAAGACCCCAGCCGTTCTCGGCGGAGCGGGTGGCCACCGGGACGAGGTCGGGCTGGATCACGTTGTCGGCGTACGCCTTCGCGGTCTTCTCCTGGGAACGCAAGGCGAACCGGTCGGCGCGCTCCTTGGTGATGCTCGGGTAGCGGTCGTGGAGGTTCTCCGCGGTCTTGCCCATGACGAGCGCGTCGGGGTCGACGATCTTCTCGGAGATGATCCGCGGGTTCGGGTCGACGCCCTCGCCCATCGGGTGGCGGCCCATGTGCTCGACGCCGCCGGCGATCGCGATGTCGTAGGCGCCGAAGGCGATCCCCCCGGCCGTGGTGGTCACGGCGGTCATGGCACCCGCGCACATCCGGTCGACCGAGTAGCCCGGCGTGCTCTGCGGCAGTCCCGCGAGGAGCGCGGCGGTGCGGCCGATGGTCAGGCCCTGGTCGCCGATCTGGGTGGTGGCAGCGATCGCGACCTCGTCGACCCGCTCGGGCGGGAGGTTCGGGTTGCGTCGCATGAGCTCACGGATGCACTTGATCACCAGGTCGTCCGCACGCGTCTCGGCGTACTGGCCCTTGGCCTTGCCGAACGGCGTTCGCACACCGTCGACGAAGACGACCTCTCGCAACTGTCGGGCCACGAAGGCTCCTTCATGCGTCGTAGGGGAATGACCCAGCGATGCTACCCGCTGGTAACAAAGCCGGGAAGCCGCCGCGGGTGTGCCGGTGGTCACCCGGCTAGACCGGTCAGAGGTGCTTGAGCGCCTCGCGGCGCGTGAGGCCCGAGAGGTCGGCGTGGTGCTCGTCGACGAAGGTACGGACCCAGTCCGGGTCGGTCCTGGCGTACTCGCGCAGCGCCCACCCCATCGCCTTGCGGATGAAGAACTCCCGCCCGTAGGCCGATCCCTCGAGGTTCGCGCAGAGCGCGTCGGCGAGCAGGTCGGTGTCCGTGGCGGACTTGCTCGCGCGCTGGCACAGGATCGCGGTACGGCGTAGCCACATGTCGCTCTCGCGCGCCCAGGCCCGGATGACCGGGGTCACGGTCGCGGGGTCGGCGCGCAGGATCGGCCCGACGCGGTGGATCGCCACGTCGTCGACGAGGTCCCACCAGGCGCCGGTGACGACGAGGTGGCGGTAGAGCTCCAACGTGACCGCGTCCTGGAAGTCTCGGTAGTACCGGTGACCGGTGAGCGCCACCGCGGCGTACCTCTCCTCGCGGTAGCCGGCGTCGTCCCACAGGGTCCTCACCGCGAGCTCCCAGGCGGCCCTGCCCTCGAGCCGGTGGGCTGCGAGCACCTCACGGCAGATGCGGCGCAGCGGAACCGCGCTCACGCCGCGGAACGGCATCTGCGACTTCATGTAGGCCTGCATGGCGGGCGCACGGTCGGGGTCAGCGGCCTCGTCGATGCGGGTGCGCAGGTCCGTGAGGAGGGCCGTCACTGCCTCGGTTTGAGACAATGTGACGTGACCCTCGGCCGGACGGCGCATAGCGGGGACGCTAGTGCAGGCCGAGCCCGCATACCCTTGGTACTTCGCAACGAGCTAGTCCGAAAGGTTCACAGATGGCTGAGGCATCCCGCTTCGTCCACATCGTCGACGAGGTGCCCGAGCTGGAGGGCCGCAAGAACGGCCCGGTCCTCATCCACGCCCTCGACGGCTTCCTCGACGCCGGCAACGCCGCCAACCTCGCCGCCAAGCACCTGTCGTCCGATTCCCCCGGACGCGTGGTGGCGAGCTTCTCGATCGACGACTTCTACGACTACCGGGCGCGGCGGCCCCCCATGTCGTTCGTCGAGAACCACTACGAGGCCTACGAGGCGCCCCGGCTCGTCGTGCGCGTCCTGAAGGACCGCGACGAGACGCCGTACCTGCTCCTGCACGGTCCCGAGCCGGACATGCACTGGGAGGCGTTCGCCCTCGCGGTGCGCACGGTGGTCGAGCACTTCGGAGTGCGGCTGACCGTGGCGATGGGGGCGGTGCCGATGGCGGTCCCGCACACGCGGCCGGTCATGCTCACCAACCACGCCACGACGCCGGACCTGCTGATCCAGCAGAACGTCTGGCGCGGGCAGATCCGCGTTCCGGCGAGCGCCCAGGCCCTCCTCGAGTTCCGGCTGGGGGAGTGGGGCCATCCGGCTTCCGGCTTCGTCGCACACATCCCGCACTACGTCGCCCAGTTCGACTACCCGCTGGCCTCGGTCGGGCTGCTCGAGTCCGTCCAGGCAGCGACCGGGCTGCAGTGGGACCTCGACGGGCTGCGCGCGGCAGGAGAGGCACGGATGCGCGAGATCGCGACCCAGATCGAGGACTCCGCCGAGGTGCGTGACGTGGTCGCTGGGCTCGAGCAGCAGTACGACGCCTTCCACCGCGCCCAGACGGACGAGGGGACCACGCTTCCCCTTGCCGAGGAGCAGGAGCTCCCGACCGGTGAGGAGCTCGGCGCCGAGTTCGAGCGCTTCCTCGCCGGTCTCGACCGGCGTGACCGTCCCGACCGCCCCGAGGAGTAGAGGTTCCTTTGCCCAGTTCCGCCGACGAGCTCAGCGAGCTCCTCGACCTCGAGACCATCGACCTCAACCTGTTCCGTGGCATCCAGCCGGACACCTCGCTGCAGCGGGTCTTCGGCGGCCAGGTCGCCGCTCAGGCGCTCGTGGCCGGCGCCCGGACCGTCGAGCCGGAGCGGGAGGTCCACTCCCTGCACAGCTACTTCCTGCGCCCCGGCGACACCGCGGTGCCGATCGTGTACGACGTGGAGCGGATCCGCGACGGGAAGTCCTTCTCGACCCGGCGGATCGTGGCTCGCCAGCACGGCCGCGGGATCTACTACATGACCGCGAGCTTCCAGGTGCCGGAGGAGGGCTTCGAGCACCAGGACGTCATGCCGCCTGGTCCGGGACCCGCCGACTCGATCGACCTCGGCAGTATCTTCCAGAAGCGCTCTCCCGAGAACGCCGAGGAGTGGATGCGGGAGTGGGCGGCCCTCGAGCTGCGCTACGTCGGGGACTCCCGCCCCGGCGGAGTGCTGCCCGACGACGAGCATCCCTCACAGTCCCGGCTCTGGATCCGGGTCAACGGCAAGCTCGGTGACGACCCCCTCCTGCATCGCGCGGCCTTCACCTACGCCAGCGACATGACGCTGCTCGGCTCGTCCCTGATCCCGCACGGGATGCACGTCTCCCACCCGAAGATGCAGTCGGCCTCGCTCGACCACACGATCTGGTTCCACCGGCCGTTCCGGGCAGACGAGTGGCTGCTCTACGACCAGGTGTCGCCGTCGGCTTCCGGAGGACGCGGCCTTGCCTTCGGACGGCTGTTCACCGAGGACGGGATCCTGGTGGCGTCGGTCGCCCAGGAGGGGTTGATTCGGTTCCGCGGCTGAGCGGCGGGCACGAATCGCGCGAGACGCGCATCGGGCACGTTCCTTCGGCCGCCGGCGCCGAGGTGACATTTCACACGAAACAGGTCACCCGGGAGTAGGCTGCGCCCGACGCCGGAGGTCGGCGGAGCGAAGCGGGGGTGGGCGATGTTGCGACTGGGCGAGTTCCTCGGCCCGGTGATCCTGGTGCTGTGGATCTTCTGCGTGATCGACGTGATCATGGCGCGGGAGGACGAGGTGCAGCACCTGCCCAAGTGGGGCTGGCTGGTCCTGGTCCTGTTCTTCCCGCTCGTCGGGTCCGTCGCCTGGCTGGCGGCCGGCCGCCCTCGTCGTACGGCGCGTCGCCTCGGCGCCCATGAGCGGGAGGCCCCCGCGTTCCCCGAGTACGACAGACCCGGGCGGGCTGCGGCGGTCGACACCGAGTCGGACGAGGAGTTCCTCCGCCGCTGCCGCGAACGTGCCGAGGAGCAGCGCCGGAGGTACCGCGAGGAGCGCAAGGACTCCGGCGACGCCACCGGGGACGCCTGAGCCGGCCGCCTCCCGCACAGTTCGACCCGTGACGCGTCAGTCGTCGGGGAGGTTGCTATCACGAGGAATCGGTTCGCTCCTAGGTGATCAGCGTGCGAGCTGGGAGCCCGTCCAGCGTTCGTCATCGCTCACGTCTGCCACGACGTCGAGCCAAACGGGAACGAGGTGTGAGGGCTGATCACCGTCATCGATCTCCGCGACGAGCGTGCCGTCCTCGTGCTCGTCGATCGCAATGACCAGCCCATCCCGATGCACCATGTGCCGTGTCTTGCGGAGAAGCCGTGCGGGCAGGTCAACGAGGACTGCCCATTCCTCGTCGTCCACGTAGAAGTTCGTGCAAGCGACGGCGGCCGGTCCCTCGGTGAGACGCACCTTGTGCCCGAGCTTGCGAATCACGGTTCCCGCGTCGTCCCGCACCTCTCGCAGCCGTAGACGAGTGCCCGTGACGTACCGATCAACGATCTGCTTCCTGCTCGTCACGCCGTCGGGGAGGCTCGCGAGCAGGTAGCGGCGCTCTCGCTCCACAACGGCATACTTCAGTGAAACCGACACGGAAGCAGCCTAAGGGCCGGTGTCCGGCTAACGTCGCACGCTGCCGTCGCGGCGGTAGGGACACATCCAGTCAGAGCTCGGTCGTGCGACCCAGGAGGTGGGGGGCGCCGTTCTTCGGGCTCGTGAGCGAGAAGGCCCAGTCCCGGCTGCGGCCTCCGCTCGAGCCGGCAAGCTGTCGCGACCCGAACGCCACGGTGCCCGGGAGGAGGACCGGCTTCTTGAACGCGACGTCGACCCGGACCGCGTCGGGCAGCCTGGGCTCGAGCATCGCCACGCACCTGGCCTTGCTCCACATGCCGTGGGCGATCTGTCGCGGGAACCCGAACGCCTTCGCCGTGACGCCGTACAGGTGGATGGGGTTGTGGTCGCCGGAGACGGCTGCGTAGCGGCGGCCGAGGTCTGCGCCGAGACGCCACTCGATGCCGGAGGCGGGAACCGTCTCGAGCTGCATGCCCGAGTCCTTCGCATCGCCCTTCGACCCGCCTAGGCGGAGGAAGGTCGAGGTCTCCTCCCAGACGAGCTCGCCGGCCGAGTGCACCGTGGTGAGGATGTCGAAGACCTTGCCCTTGGGGTGGTCGCGCAGCCCTTCGGGGCGGGCGGTCACCTGCAGCGTCTCGCTCGCGGCGATCGGCCGGTGCTGGCTGATCGAGTTCTCCAGGTGGACGGTGCCGATGGCCGGGAACGGGAAGTCGCCCTCGGTCATGATCGCCATGTGGAGCGGGAAGGCGAGCATGTGCGGGTAGGTCAGCGGCACCGTCTCCTTGAGCCCGAAGCCGCAGACTTCGGAGTACGCCGCCACGTGGCTGCGGCTGATCGGCACGTCGTGACGGGTCAGCGTCAGCTGGGGCAGTGTCGACCCGGTCTTCCTGATCCCGGGGAGCTTCGAGACGCCGGGGATGGCCGGGAGTGCAGCCTTCAGCAGCATCGGCAGGGTCCTCGGCTCGCCGGTGACCTCTCTGGTCGTGGTCTCGCTCATCGGGCGATCACGCTCCCAGCATCATCTGGCCGCAGACCCGAACCACGTTGCCGTTCACGGCGGTCGAGGCCGGGTTGGCGTACCAGGCGATGGTCTCGGCGACGTCGACCGGCAGCCCGCCCTGCGACATCGCGTTGAGCATGCTGCCGACCTCACGGGTCATGAACGGCACGGCGGCCGTCATCTTCGTGTGGATGAAGCCCGGGGCGACCGCGTTGATGGTGATGCCGTCCTCGAGGGAGTCGGCGAGGGACTGGACGAGGCCGATGACGCCGGCCTTGGAGGCGGCGTAGTTGGTCTGCCCCACGTTGCCGGCGATCCCCGCGATCGAGGAGACCCCGATGATCCGGCCGTTGGGACGGACCAGGCCCTGGTCGAGGAGCTCGGCGGTGATCCGCTCCGGCGCCGTCAGGTTCACGGCGATGGCGGAGGACCAGCCGTCCTCCTTCATGTTCGCCAGCTTCTTGTCGCGGGTGATGCCGGCGTTGTGCACGACGACGTCGACGCCGCCGTGCTTGTCCTTGACGTGCTTGGCGATCCGCTGCGGAGCGTCCTTGGCGGTGATGTCGAGCATCAGCTGGTCGCCGTCGATGTCCTTCATGACGGCCTGGAGCTCGTTGGCGGCCTGGGGCACGTCGATGCCGAGGACGGTGGCGCCGTCGCGGTGGAGCACACGCGCGATCTCCTCGCCGATGCCCCGGCTGGCGCCGGTGACGATCGCGACCTTGCCCTCGAGCGGCCTCGTCCAGTCCTCGACCGGCTCGGCGGTGGTGGAGCCGGTGGCGCCGATGCGGATCACCTGGCCGGAGACGTAGGCCGACTTCGGGGACAGCAGGAAGGCGAGGGTGGACTCGATGGCGGCGTCCGCGGCTGGTGCCACGTACACGAGCTGGACCGTGCCGCCGCGGCCGATCTCCTTGCCCAGCGAGCGGGTGAAGCCCTCCAGGGCGCGCTGCGCCACGCGCTCCTCGTTGCTGTTCGTCATCTCCGGCGGGGTGCCGAGCACGACCACGCGGGGACACGTCTCGAGGCTCCGCAGGAGCGGGGTGAAGAACTTCTGGAGCTCGACGAGGCCGGCGGAGCTGTCGATGCCGGTGGCGTCGAAGACGAGACCCTTGTAGCGCTCGTCGGGCGTGGCCGTGTCCACGTTCGCGATGCTGAGGTCGTCGAGGACGCCTACGACGGTGGACGAGAGCCGTCCGTCGCCGCCCACGAGCACGGTACCGCTGACGAGCGGCGCCCCCTCCTCGTAGCGCTCGAGCTTGACCGGGTTCGGCAGCCCGAGGTTCTTGGCGAGCATCTGCCCGACGGGCGTGCTGATCAGGGACTGGTAACGCGTGGTCATGCGGACGCCTCTCCTCGAAGTTCGGGTGCACCCAGGTCCCGTGGCCGGGCGGGTACGAGGGCTCATGCGTTATGTAACTATGGGTGTAACTCGGAGTCCACTTTTCGTGATGTGGCCCTCACTACGTTCCCTAGCCCCGGTGAAGGGCGCAAGGATGGTCGTCGCAAGACTTCCACAGTGGCTGCCACTGGCCATCCCCACGAGGGACGACACCCCGGCACGATCAGGAGCTGACACATGCAGGCCAACACCGCGCCCGTCCGCAGGGTCGCCGTCATCGGCGGAAACCGCATCCCGTTCGCCCGGTCGAACACCGTCTACACGAACGCTTCCAACCAGGACATGCTCACCGCCGCGATCGACGGGCTGGTCGCGCGCTTCGGCCTCGAGGGCGAGCGCCTCGGGGAGGTCGTCGCCGGTGCGGTCCTCAAGCACTCCCGCGACTTCAACCTCACCCGTGAGTCGGTGCTCGGTTCGAAGCTCGACCCGCACACTCCGGCGTACGACATCCAGCAGGCCTGTGACACCGGCATCCAGGCCACCATCGCCGTCGCCAACAAGATCGCCCTCGGCCAGATCGAGGTCGGCATCGCCGGGGGCACGGACACCACCTCCGACGCCCCCATCGCCGTGAACGAGAAGCTGCGCAAGATCCTGCTCGAGGCGAACCGCGCCAAGACCATGCAGGGCCGCCTCGCCGCGCTCGCGAAGATCCGCCCGGGTCACCTCGCGCCGGCCATCCCGGCGAACAAGGAGCCGCGCACCGGGCTGTCCATGGGCGATTCGGCCGCGCTGACCGCGCTGGAGTGGAACATCGGTCGGGAGGAGCAGGACGAGCTCGCGGTGCGGTCGCACCAGAACCTCGCCGCCGCCTATGATCGCGGCTTCCTCGACGACCTGGTCTCGCCGTTCAACGGCATCGAGCGGGACCAGAACCTCCGCCCCGACTCCTCGCTGGAGAAGCTCGCCAAGCTCAAGCCGGTCTTCGGCAAGGGCGAGACCGCGACGATGACCGCGGCCAACTCCACCCCGCTGACCGACGGTGCCTCCGCCGTCCTGCTGGCGTCCGAGGAGTACGCCGAGGCGAAGGGCCTCCCCGTGCTGGCCTACCTCACCTTCGCGGAGACCGCGGCGGTCGACTACGTCCAGGGGGGCGAGGGGCTGCTCATGGCACCCGCTTATGCAATGCCGCGGATGCTCGAGCGGGCCGGACTCACCCTCCAGGACTTCGACTTCTACGAGATCCACGAGGCGTTCGCCTCTCAGGTGCTGGCCACGCTGAAGGCCTGGGAGGACCCGATCTTCTGCAAGGAGCGCCTGGGCCTCGACGCGCCCTTGGGATCCATCGACCGGGACAAGCTCAACGTGGTGGGGTCGTCGCTGGCGGCAGGTCACCCGTTCGCCGCCACCGGTGGCCGGATCGTGGCGACGCTCGCGAAGCTGCTCGACGAGAAGGGCTCCGGGCGAGGGGTGATCTCCATCTGCGCCGCCGGCGGCCAGGGCGTCACGGCGATCCTCGAGAAGTAGGCCGAGCGCCTCGCGGTTTCCCAAGGGACCTTGCGAAACCGTCACTTCCCGCTGGAAATGCCCGACGGGAAGTGACGGTTCATCAAGGGACCTTGGGAAAGCTGCCCCAGGCGAGCAGGGAGTAACCGCGCCGTTCAGGCCGTCCGGGCGCCGGCTGCCATGGCCAGAGCCGTGGCGATCATGTGCTCCTTGACCTGCTCGGCGGAGACCGGGGCGACGGTAGGCACGCCCGGTGCGGCCTCCTTCACGAGCATGCCGACGCGGGCCAGCTGCATCCCGCCGAGGCCGGTGGCGTAGAGGGTGTTCGCGAGCAGGTGCACGTCCTGGTCTGCGAACACGCCATCGGCGATGCCGACCTCGAGGACGGCCGCGACCCGTGTGAGACAGGTGGCGATCCCGCGACCGAGCCGGTAGACCGCTCCCTCGCTGACCTCCTCGAGCAGCTCGGGCCCGGGCCGACGCATGAGCGTCTGGGCGCAGTCGACGAACGCCGGGAACTCGACCCCGAAGTCGAAGAAGGCGGCCGTGATCGACCGCAGCCGGCTGCGCGGGTCGGTGTCGGGGGAGTCGGCCGCGGCCAGACGGGCGTCGAGCTCCTCGAGGTACCCGACCAGGGTCAGCGCGAAGAGCTCCTCCTTGCCGGAGAAGTGTCGGTAGATGATGGCGCGGTTGATGCCGACCGCACGCGCGATGTCCTCGATCTGCGCGTCACGGACGCCGCGCTCGTCGAACAGCGCGCGGGTCGCGTCGAGGATCTCCTTCTCGCGAGCCCTCCTCCGCACGGCAGCGGCCGATCGCCGTCCGTCGGTGTTGGGGTGCGTCAGGCGGTCCGTGCTCATGGCGTCATGCTACGTGGACTTGCAACACGCAGTGGCACGACGCGTTACATCTTCGCGGCGGAGGTTCGCCACGTGCGCCGGCGCGTAACCATCTCGCTCTCAGGAGGTCAGCTGGGTCCTGGACGAGGAGATCGGCACCGGCCTGGTGCAGGAGGCTCACCGCACCGTGACGCCCGACGGCCTCGTCCTGCTCCGGTGGCGCAGCGGCTTGGATGCCCTCTGACCACGCTTCGGCCAGCCATGCCTGACAAGTGCATCCGCTCATCGGCGCATGCTCGAGGACCCAAGGCCAGAAGCGGGACTGTTACGACTGGGGAAGGAACTGGCGCACCGCGTCTACGGCGTCGGCCTCTGCGGGTGACTTGTCGTCGCGGTAGCGGATGACTCGCGCGAAACGCAGCGCCATCCCACCCGGGTAGCGCGAGGAGGTCTGGATGCCGTCGAAGGCCACCTCGACCACCTGCTCCGGCCTGAGGTGCACCACGTGGCCGGAGCGGGAGGTCTCGAGCTCGAGGAACCGCTCGGTCTGCCACGCCAGCATCTCGTCGGTCATGCCCTTGAAGGTCTTCCCGAGCATGACGAAGCCGCCCTCGCCGTCGCGGGCACCGAGGTGGATGTTCGACAGCGTGCCTGCCCGGCGCCCGCTGCCCCACTCCACAGCGAGCACGACGAGATCAAGGGTGTGCCGGGGCTTCACCTTGACCCAGGAGGAGCCGCGGCGGCCGGCCTCGTAGCCGGACCCGAGGCTCTTCACCACGACACCCTCGTGGCCGAGGTCCACCATCTCGCCGAAGAAGGTGGCGGCCTCGTCCGGGCTCTCGGTGATGCGGCGTCGCACGACCAGGTCATCGGGAAGAACGCGCGAGAGGGCGTCGAACCGCTCACCGGCCGGCAGGTCGAGCAGGTCGGTGCCGTCGACGTGCAGGACGTCGAAGAAGTACGACGTCAGCGGCACCTGCTCGCGAAGAGTCGAGACGTCGAGCCGACTCGCCGTGCGTGCGGCGGTCTCCTGGAACGGCCGCGGCCGGCCCGAGGTGTCGAGGGCGATCGCCTCGCCGTCGAGCACGATCGCCTTGGCGGGAAGCGCGGACACCGCCTCGACCACCTCGGGCAGACGGTCGGTGATCTCGTCGAGGGTGCGGGTGAACACGCGCACCTGCCCGTCGTACTTGTGCACCTGGACCCTGATCCCGTCGAGCTTGCAGTCGACAGCGAGCTTCTCGCCGGTGCCGAGCTTGTCCAGAGCAGAGGGGAGGTCGGGCGCACTGGAGGCCAGCATCGGCCGGACCGGGCGGCCCACCTCCAGACCGAACCCGGCGAGCGCCTGCTCACCCCCGCTGAGTGCTGCCACGGCCACCGGGATCGTTGCGCCGCAGAGCATCGATGCCCTGCGCACCGCCTGCGACGGCACGCCCGAGGCAGCGGCGATCGCCTCCAGCATCAGGCCGTCGAGCGCGCCCTGTCTCAGCTCCCCGGTCACGAGGCGCCGCAGATAGTCCTGCTCCTCGGCGGTGGCGCGGCCGAACAGCCCGTTCACGAGCGCGGTGCGAGCCTGCTTGGAGCCGGCCCCGGCGACCGTGCTCACCTCCTCGAAAGTGTCGTGCACCTCCGAGAGCGTCAGGGTGCTCTCCGTGGCCGGCGACGGGAGATCGGTGAGGCTGCGCCAGCCCAGGCCGGTTCGGCGCTGCCGGAGTACGCCGGAGAGGTACGCCGTCGCGGTCTCGACCTCGTCGGCCCCTGCGCTGCGCAGGGCGGTGGCGAGAGCCTCGATCTTCGCCTTTCGTGACCGTGTGGTCGCCAGGGCGTTGGAGGTGGTGACCAGCTCGGCGAGTTGCATGGACCTATTGTGTCCATGCATCCCGTCTGACCGCGCAGACTAACCGAGCTTGACGAGCACCTCCGAGCCCTTCCGGACCACGGTGTGCACGCGCGGTTCCTGCTGGTCGACCGTGCCCTTGCTGTGACCGGGGTCCACCTTCAGGAACAACGAAGAGCCGCCCAGCCGTTCCCGGGCCTCCTGCGCAGTCATGCCCGTCAGGTCGGGGACCTCTTCCGTGCCGAAGGTGGCGGCCAGGATGTCCTGGCGAGCCTGGTCCGACGACTTGCTCGCGAAGTAGAAGGCGATCGCCGCGCCCGCGTTGGCGGCCACTGCGCCGATGAGCGTGCTCCGGACGGTTGGGTCCTCGAACGCCATTGCCGCGGCCGTGAAGACGAGGAGTCCGATGACCAGACAGAGCGCGATCCAGCTGCGCACGAGGCTCGAGTCGGACTGTGTCTGGTCCATCCGTGAGCGGCCGCCAATCACGACGCCCCCCACCAGAAGGACCACCACCGCCAGGATGCCCATCATCCACGTCGCCTGCGCGGAGTTAGCCTTTCCGAGATGCTCACAGACGACCCACCCACCGCCGAGAGGCTCTGGCGGCCCGCTTGGCCGTGCCCGGTGGGCGTCGTCCTGCGACCCGGTCGGCGGGGCGCGGGCGACCCGACGTTCCGCACGGATCCCGACGGCACGATCTGGCGTGGGCTGCGCACGCCCGAGGGCGTGGTCACGCTCCGGGTGGAGAGCCTGCCGAACGACGGCCAGGTGCACGCCGCTGCCTGGGGGCCGGGGACGGACTGGGTGCTCGACCAGCTCCCCGCGATGCTCGGCGCGGAGGACGACCCGACCGGCTTCGAGCCGCTGCATCCGGTCATCGCCGAGGCCCACCGGCGCCACCCCCACTGGCGGGTGGCGCGAAGCGGCCTCGTGATGGAGTCGCTGGTGCCGGCGATCATCGAGCAGAAGGTGACCGGGCAGGAGGCCTTCGCCGGCTTCCGCAAGCTCGTCTACCGGTTCGGTGAGCGATCTCCGGGGCCGGGAGCCGACCGTGGTCTCTGGGTGCAGCCCGCACCGGAGCGTATCCGGATGATCCCGTCGTGGGAGTGGCTGCGCCTGCACATCGACCCTGCCCGGTCGCGCGCCGTCGTGGCTGCCGCCCAGGTGGCGTCCTCGCTCGAGCGCACGGTCGGTCTCGACCCGGTGGAGGTGGACCGCCGCCTGCGCTCGCTGCCGGGGATCGGCGTCTGGACGTCCGCCGAGGTTCGGTTCCGTGTGCACGGCGACGCCGACGCAGTGAGCTTCGGGGACTACCACATCGCGAAGGACGTCGGCTGGGCGCTGACCGGCGAGGAGGTCGACGACGACGGTCTGGCAGAGCTGCTCGAGCCGTACCGGCCCCACCGCCACAGGGTCCAGCGCCTGGTCGAGATGACCGGAATGGGACGCCCGAGGCGAGGCCCTCGGATGGCCCCCCGGCGCCACCTACCGGCCTCGGTCGAGCGGTCACCACATCGGGCGGGTTGACGGCACGCCGCTGCGCCGATGCTTGAAATCCAGCCGCCCCCAAGGGACAGTCGAGGCAACGCACGCTACCTGGGAGCGCTCCTGTGACCGACCTTCCCTCGACGTTGGCCGGCATGTCCGAGGAGGAGCTCGACCGGTTCTTCTACGAGACCGACGCCGAGCTCATCGTGAAGCTCGCCGCTGCCACGTCCGACCGTGACCTCGAGCGGCTGCTCGCCGATGAGGTCCTGCGCGCGGCGGCCGTGGGAAGCGTCCTCTCCCGACTCGACGAGTACGCCGTCGAGGAACGGCTCGCTGCGGTGAGCGGCACCGTGGTCTTCCGCCTCCGGCTGCCCAAGCGGGGTGAGGAGACCTACGTCCTGCAGTTCGGGGACAGCGGTGTGACGGTGGAACCGCCTGGACGTCACAAGGCTGACGTGACGATCGCCTGCGACCTGCTCGACTTCGTACGTCTGGTCACCGGGAAGGCCAACGCGGCCCTGCTGTACCTCGGGGACCGCCTCCAGATCACCGGCGACGAGGTCCTCGCCCTCGAAGTCGGCGGCGTCTTCCGGGTGCCGGGCACGGAGGAGGTCGCGGTGGACCCGTCGGCCCTCGACCCGGTCGACGTGGCGGTGGCCATCTCGAAGGTCAAGGACTCCCACCTCCACGCGGTCATGGCCGGTGGGCTCCGCGAGGTCGTCCTCACCGAGGTCTTCCGGCGGATGCCCGACTACGTCCACGCCGAGAAGGCCCAGCGGCACGAGCTCGCCGTGGGCTTCAAGATCGGCGGACGGCCCGACGGTGAGGTGGACCGTTTCGTGGTCACCCTCAGCGGCGGCCGCGCGACGGTCGAACGTCTGAGCGGGCCCTCGGCTCGTCAGGATCGGGACGCGACGATCGCCCTCGACGGCGCTCAGTTCCTCAAGCTCGTCACCGGACGCCTGAACCCGGTCACCGGGGTGGTGCGCGGACAGCTCAAGGTCCGAGGCGACGTCAAGGCGGCGCTCACCTTCAGCGGGCTGATGGACATCCCCAGCGCCTGAAGGCCAACGACTCCCGTCAAGGCCGCACCACCGCCGTCGTACCCGGCCGAGGACGAAGGACCCGTGCCAACCGGGTGAGGCAGGCGTAGCGTCGGAGCGTGAAGCCAGGACCGGCTTCGACCTAGGAGCGACCATGCACGAGAAGTCTCGCCCGCAGCACGCGGCGAAGAAGACCGGCAAGACTCTGAAGCAGAAGCGGGCCGAGAAACACGCGAAGGCCGAGGCGAAGAGCCAGCACATCGAGATCGTCCCGCGCGAGCACAAGCACTGAGCGCGGCCACGCCACGGCCTAGAGGAACGGGCGCAGCGGAGCGAGGACCAGCTCGGTGAACTTGCGGTGCACACCGCGCGCGTCCCACTCCTCGCGCGTGAGCTCGCGCGCGTTGCTCAGGTCGGTCAGGAACACACGCTCCATCTGCTCGGCCAGGTCGGGGTCGATGAACTCGACGTTGATCTCGTAGTTGCCGGTCATGCTGAGCCGGTCGATGTTCGCCGTGCCCACCGTGGACCAGCGCCCGTCGATCGTGGCGGTCTTGGCGTGCACCATCGCGTCCTGGTATCTGAAGATCCGTACGCCGGCGGCGAGGAGCTCCCCGTAATAACCGCGGGAGAGCCAGTCGGCGACCACGTGGTTGGACGTCTCCGGCACCAGGATTCGGATGTCGACGCCGCGCTGGGCTGCGTCCTTCAACGCCTCGACGAAGTCGGTGTCGGGAATGAAGTAGGCATGCGTCATGTAGACGTGCTGGTAGGCGCGGTTGATCGCCTCCAGGTACATCGCGCGGATCGGGAAGACCCAGAGCCGTGGGATGTTGCGGTGCATGCGGATCCGCGGCTCCCAGTCGGACGCGGTCTCCAGGAGCAGGGGGCGGCCTCCGCTCCGCGGGCGTCGGTTGAGGTTCCAGAAGTCCGCAAAGGCCCGTTTGAGGTCGAAGACCGCCGGACCCGTGATTCGCACATGCGTGTCGCGCCACTCCGTCGCATAGGCGGTGCCGACGTTGTAGCCGCCGACGAAGCCGACCCGGTCGTCCACCACGAGGATCTTGCGGTGGTCCCTCCCGTAGCGACGGATGTCGAAGAACCTCCAGCCGGCGCTGTAGACGGGATACTCGAGCACCCGGAGCCTGGGGCCGAACCGCTTGAAGCGCGGCGCGACCACGAGGTTCGCGAACCCGTCGTAGATGGCGTACACCTCGACCCCGCGGCCCGCCGCCTGGGTCAGGGCGCGCTTGAACTGCTCCCCGACCTCGTCGCCCTTCCAGATGTAGGACTCGAAGAGGATCTGGTCCTTGGCCGAGGCGATGGCGTCGAGCATGTCGTCGTACAGGTGCTGGCCGTAGGTGTAGGTGCGCACGCTGCCGTCGCCGATCGTGACGTCCCCGGGAGGCTCGACCGGGAACGGCTTCGGCTTCTTACCGCGACGCCGGTACGAGTCGACGACAGTCATGACGATGGCCACCGCGAAGGGGATGCCGAAGAAGGTGAACAGCGCACGCTTGATCAACGTGCTCACGCCGCTGAAGGACCAGAGGCCAGCCCTCCGGGGCGCACGACGTCGACTGCTCACGAGGCTCAATCTAGTCAACCCACCAAGGTCTTTTCGGGCAAAGGCTCGCCCTGCCGGGGAGCCCGGGGTCCGAGGACCGGCAGGTCACAGGCGTGGGGAGTGTCGGTGGAACGTCGTAGGCTCGATCAGCATGAGGCCCGTCACCGATCTCGAGCGCCGCGTCGCGCCGTTCAAAGTCGTCTCCGAGTACCAGCCGTCCGGTGACCAGCCCACGGCAATCGAGGACATCGAGCGTCGGATCAAGGCGGGGGAGAAGGACGTCGTGCTCCTCGGCGCCACCGGCACCGGCAAGACGGCGACGGTCGCGTGGGCGGTGGAGCGCCTGCAACGGCCCACCCTCGTGCTCCAGCCCAACAAGACCCTGGCGGCACAGTTCGCCAACGAGCTGCGCCAGCTCTTCCCGGACAACGCGGTCGAGTACTTCGTCTCCTACTACGACTACTACCAACCTGAGGCGTACGTCCCCCAGACCGACACCTACATCGAGAAGGACTCCTCGATCAACGAGGAGGTGGAGCGGCTGCGGCACTCCGCCACCAACTCGCTGCTCACCCGACGCGACGTCATCGTGGTCTCGACGGTCTCCTGCATCTACGGCCTGGGCACGCCTCAGGAGTACGTCGACCGGATGGTGCGGCTGAAGGTCGGCGAGGAGCACGACCGGGACTCCATCCTCCGCCGGCTCGTCGAGATCCAGTACACCCGCAACGACATGGCCTTCACCCGAGGCACCTTCCGGGTCCGCGGGGACACCCTCGAGATCTTCCCGGTCTACGAGGAGCTCGCCGTGCGAGTCGAGTTCTTCGGCGACGAGGTCGAGCGCCTCATGACCCTCCACCCGGTCACCGGTGAGGTCGTCACCGAGGACGAGGAGCTCTACATCTTCCCGGCGACCCACTACGTCGCCGGCCCGGAGCGGATGGAGCGCGCGATCAAGGGCATCGAGCTCGAGCTCGAGGACCAGCTCGCCGCCTTCGAGAAGCAGGGGAAGCTCCTCGAGGCCCAGCGCCTGCGGATGCGCACGACGTACGACGTCGAGATGATGCGCCAGGTCGGCTCCTGCTCCGGCATCGAGAACTACTCCATGCACATCGACGGCCGAAAGCCGGGCTCGGCGCCGAACTGCCTGCTCGACTACTTCCCCGAGGACTTCCTGCTCGTCGTCGACGAGTCTCACGTGTCCGTCCCCCAGGTCGGCGGCATGTACGAAGGAGACATGTCGCGCAAGCGCAACCTGGTCGACCACGGTTTCCGCCTGCCGAGCGCGATGGACAACCGGCCGTTGAAGTGGGAGGAGTTCCTCGACCGGATCGGGCAGACCATCTACCTGTCGGCCACCCCCGGCAACTACGAGATGTCGAAGGTCGGCGGGCCCGACAACGTCGTCGAGCAGATCATCCGGCCCACGGGGCTGGTCGACCCCGAGGTGATCGTCAAGGGCACCAAGGGTCAGATCGACGACCTGATCCACCAGATCAACGCTCGGGTCGAACGATCCGAGCGGGTGCTGGTCACGACCCTGACCAAGAAGATGTCCGAGGACCTCACCGACTACCTCCTCGAGGCAGGCATCCGCACGCGCTACCTCCACAGCGAGGTCGACACGCTCCGGCGCGTCGAGCTGCTCCGGGAGCTCCGCATGGGCGAGTACGACGTCCTCGTCGGCATCAACCTCCTGCGCGAGGGCCTCGACCTCCCGGAGGTGTCGCTGGTGGCGATCCTCGACGCCGACAAGGAGGGCTTCCTCCGGTCGGACAAGTCACTGATCCAGACGATCGGCCGTGCCGCTCGAAACGTCTCCGGCCAGGTGATCATGTACGCCGACAAGGTGACCCCGTCGATGGAGAACGCCATCGAGGAGACCAACCGGCGCCGCGAGAAGCAGGTCGCCTACAACAAGGCAAACGGCGTCGACCCTCAGCCTCTTCGCAAGAAGATCGCCGACATCACCGAGATGCTCGCCCGCGAGGACGAGAGCACCGAGGAGCTGCTCAAGACCTGGCAGAAGGCCGGCGGTGAGAAGGGCAAGAAGGCACCCGTGCCCGGTCTCTCACGTGAGGCGGGCAAGCACGCCGCCGAGCTGGCCGGCCTGCCGTCACAGGACCTCGCCGACCTCGTCCAGCAGCTGACCGACCAGATGCACGCCGCCGCGGCCGAGCTGCAGTTCGAGCTCGCCGCCCGCCTGCGCGACGAGATCTCGGAGCTCAAGAAGGAGCTGCGTCAGATGGTCGAGGCCGGAGTGCGCTGAGGCCATGACCCGCGAGGAGCTCGTCGCCTACTGCCTGGCCAAGCCGGGTGCCTGGGAGGACGAGCCCTGGGAGGGCGACACCGTGGCGAAGGTCCACGACAAGATCTTCGCCTTCTTCGGGTCCGACTCGGTAGGCGTCAAGTGCGGGCCGACCCGTGAGGAAGCCGACGAGTGGCTGGCACGCTACCCGGACGACGCCTCGGTGATGGCCTACATCGGTCGCTCGGGATGGAACACGCTGAAGGTAGGCGCAGGCATCCCGGATGACGAGATCCGCGAGGCGGTCGACACGTCCTACGACCTGGTCGTCTCACGACTGCCGAAGAAGCACCGGCCCCCTAGGGTGTGGCAATGAGCGACGTGCGTCAGGTCCAGGTCACCTTCGACTGCGCCGACCCCAGCGCCCTGGCGGCGTTCTGGCGCAAGGTGCTCGACTACGCCGAGGAGCCACCGCCCTCGGGCTTCACCTCCTGGGAGGAGGCGCTCGAGGCGTGGGGCGTTCCGCGTGACCAGTGGAACTCCCGGTCCGCCTGCCGCGACCCCAAGGGCGTGGGGCCGCGGCTCTTCTTCCAGCGCGTGCCTGAGGGCAAGACGGCCAAGAACCGGGTGCACCTCGACGTACGCGCCGCGCCCGACCTGCGTGGGGAGGAGCGGATGGAGGCACTCGAGGCCGAGGCGGAGCGCCTCGTCGCCCTGGGCGCCACCAGGTTGCGGCGGTTCGAGCCCGACTCCAGCCCCGGTGAGGCCGGGTTCATCGTGATGCAGGATCCCGAGGGCAACGAGTTCTGCCTCGACTGAGCCTCCTGCCGCCGGTCGAAGCGACGCCGGTTTGGCCGCTCCTGCTCCGTCTGGGAGACTGGTGCCTTGCGTGGAGGGGAGTATTCCTTCGCAGCGGTGTCGTCATCACGGTCTCGGCCTCGTCTCTTCGAGCGTCGCGTCCCGGCGCCGTTGGTCCGAGTCGCAGTGAGTCGGGCGGGAGAGACCTCCGGAGCTGATCCTTGTCCTGGTGCCGGACGTGCCATCGTGTGCGCCTGCTCCGCCCGAGAACAACTCCGGAGGAGAGAAGTTCGTGCAAAGCCTCGTTGGTGACTCGGTCGCCAGCCCCACGGTCTGGGCCATCACCGTCGTCGTCACCATCGGCGTCCTGCTCGTCGACCTGCTCATCATCGGCCGGCGGCCCCACGAGCCCTCCATGAAGGAGGTCTCGACCCACCTGGCCGTCTTCATCGGGATGGCGGTGCTGTTCGGGATCGGCCTGTGGATCTTCGCCGAACCGCACTCCTTGAGCGAGGCGCCGGGTCCGGAGTTCTTCGCCGGCTGGCTCACCGAGTACTCCCTCTCGGTCGACAACCTGTTCATCTTCATCATCATCATGAGCAAGTTCTCGGTGCCGAGGCAGTACCAGCAGACCGCGCTGATGATCGGTATCGTGCTCGCGCTGGTCATGCGCGCCGTGTTCATCCTCCTGGGCGCGGCAGCCATCGACCAGTTCAGCTGGGTCTTCTACCTCTTCGGCGCCTTCTTGATCTACACCGCGATCAAGCTGGCGCGCGAGGGCGCAGAAGAGGAGGACGAGTACGAGGAGAACAAGCTCGTGCTCTGGGTCGAGAAGCGGTTCCCGGCCACGAAGGAGTACCACGGCACCAAGCTGTTCACCAAGGAGAACGGCAAGCGCCTGATCACGCCGATGTTCCTCGTGATCTTGACGCTCGGCACGACCGACCTGCTCTTCGCGCTGGACTCCATCCCCGCGATCTACGGACTGACCAAGGATCCGTACCTGGTCTTCACTGCCAACATCTTCGCGCTCATGGGCCTGCGGCAGCTCTACTTCCTCATCGGCGGCCTGCTCCAGCGCCTCATCTTCCTGTCCTACGGCCTCGCCTTCCTGCTCGGCTTCATCGGCGTCAAGCTGATCATGCACGCCCTGCACGAGAACGAGCTGCCCTTCCTCAACGGCGGCGAGCCGTTCCACGCCTCCTGGCTGGAGATCCCGATCTGGCTCTCGCTCGCGGTCATCGTCGGCACGCTGGCCGTCACGACAGTCGCGAGTCTCGTCGTGTCACGTAACCGCGAGCGCCGAGCGGTCGAGGCCGAGCGAGGCTGACCCGGTCCCTCGGACGCGCCGGTTTGGCTGCTTGTGAGGCCGGCGACTTCCGCGGTAGGTCGAGCATGACGCATGGGGCTGGGGGTATACCGGTTCCATGAGCACCCCTATCGAGCTCGGACGGCCTCTCTCGGGCGACGTCGTCGAGCTGATCCTCGAGGACCACCGTCGTTTCGAGCATCTCCTTCGCCAGCTGCGTGACAGCTCAGCGGACCGCGACGCCGTGCGGGCGGCCTTCGCCGCGCTGCACGTGGCGCATGCCGAGGCCGAGGAGAAGTTCGTCTACCCGGCGCTGCGACGCAAGGACGCCATCGACGAGCACGAGGCCGAGCACGGCGAGGAGGAGCACGCCGAGGGCAACGAGAAGCTGCTCAACGTCCTCGAGCTCGCCGGCACCGACACCCAGGCGTTCGAGGACGCGGTGGAGGAGCTGGCCACCGCGATCAACCACCACCTCACCGAGGAGGAGCTGACCATTCTCAACCCGGCGCGCGAGGAGGTCTCCGAGAGGGTCCGCGCCGACCTGGGGGAGAAGTTCGCCACCGAACGGAACCGGCAGATCGACGAGGACTGCGGCAACATCGAGAACGTCCGTCGTCTGGTCCGTCAGGCCGAGAAGGAAGGACTCCTCGACGACGAGGACGACGAGGACTGAGGGTCGATCAGTGAGCGATCAGCCGACGCCGGTCAGTCCTCGCCTCGACGATGGACCTGACCGGCGTCGGGCTTCCTGACCCGCCCCGCTGCGACGAGAGTCTGCTGCCTGCTCGGAGGCAAGGGGACGTCCTCGACGAGCTCCCCGCCCTCCGGCGCGTGCAGCATCCAGCGCACGCCGTCGCTGCCGACCGGCCGGCTGACGAAGCCCACGTGGAAGACCCGCTCACCCGGACGGGCGAAGAAGTAGAGGTCGCCTGGCTGCGCGGCGTCCAGCGGCACCGGCCGCACCCTCGCCGCCTGGTCGAACGCGTCTCGCGGAACACTCACCCCGAAGGCGCGGAAGACCAGGTGCACGAGGCCGGAGCAGTCGAGCCCCCAAGCGCTGGTGCCACCCCACAGGTAGCGCAGCCCGAGGAACTGCGAGGCGGCGTCGAGCACGTCGTCCGCGCCGTACACCGGCTGCTGCTTCTTGTGCGCCAACCGGAGGTGCTCCAGCCGGATCCTTCCCGACCGGGTGCCGGGGAGGGCGACGGTGACCGCCGACTCGTCCACCGACGACACCCAGAGGCCGGTGCCGAACGACAGCTCGAGGTCGGTGCCGTCGTCGGACTCGCAGACCGCTGACCGGGTCATCACGAAGGCGCTCGCCCCCGTGGTCCGCGGCACAGGAGCGGCCAGGTGCCGACGTCTCAGCCACCCCGGGTAGCCGCGCTCGTCCTCGGAGGACGCCTGGAGGAGGGCGACGACGCGGACCCAGTCGCCCTGCTCCTCCAGGACCAGCACGGCCTCGCCGAGCAGCAGCTGGGTCAGGGTCCGCCCGTTGAGCCCCCTGCGTACCCCCGCGTCCATGGACCTGGTCCAGGCCGCGACGTCGGGGACGTCGAGCACACCGGCTGCGTCGACGTCGCGCGGCGCCGTGGGTGAGGTCCAGAGGGTCGCCACGGGGACACAGACCTCGTAGACGTCCGCGTGACCGTACAGCGGGTGCGTGCCCATCAGGCGAGGCCCTCGACGCCGAGGCCGGGAGAGTCGGGAAGGACCGCCGTCGCTCCGACGTACCGCAGGCCGCCGCGCACCGGGGACGCAGCGGCCCACCACGCGGCGTCGAGGTCCGGGACCGCTGTGGTGCCGAAGGCCGCGGCCAGGCTGGCGGCGGCTCCCACGCCCACGTGGGTCTCCATCATCGACCCCACGATCGTCCCCATCTCGTGTGCCCGGGCGAGCTCGAGGAGGGTTCGGGCAGGGCCGAGCCCACCGCACTTGGCGAGCTTGACGTTGACCATGTCGGCCGCCCGTCGGCGGATCACCTCGACGAGGTCGCGCACGCCGTACACCGACTCGTCGGCCATCACCGGCGTCGCCACCCGTGCGGACACCCAGGCGAGACCGTCGAGGTCGTCGGCACGAACCGGCTGCTCCACCAGCTCGAGACCGACCTGGGCATCTTCGAGGGCACCGATCACGCGCACGGCGTCACGTGGCGTCCAGCCCTGGTTGGCGTCCAGGCGGAGCGCGACGTCGGGTCCGACCGCTGCGCGAGTCGCGCGGACGCGCTCGACGTCGACCGCCGCGTCGGTGCCGACCTTGACCTTGAGTACGCCGAAGCCCTCCTTCACCCGGGCCGCGGCGACCTCGGCGAGCTGCTCGGGACTGCCAGCGGAGAGCGTGACGTCAGTGGCGACTCGAAGGGTGCTCGACCCGAGGAAGCCCGGCAGGCTCGAACCAAGGCGTCGAGCGGCGAGGTCGTGCAGGGCCACGTCGACGGCCGCCTTGGCCCCGAAGTTCCGTGCGACGGCCTCGGCGACCCGGCGTGTGAGCTCGACCAGTTCGCCCGGGTCCCCGCCCCGGACCGCGTCTAGCAGGGGGCCGCTCACGCAGGCTTCGGCGCCGGCGACGGACTCACCGGTGACCTGCCAGACCTGCGGCGCCTCGCCCCAGCCGCTGACGCCGTCGCTGTCGGTGACCTCGACGAGGAGGCTGTCGGTCGTGGAGGTACGCCGGAGGGCGGTGACGAACGGGGTGTGCAACGGCACGCTCACCCTGTGGCACGCGATGCGCTCGATCCTGCTCACCCGACACGCTCCTGCCGCGTCGACGTGCTGACCGCGGCGATCAGGCGGCCGGCCTCCTGTGGCGGGGCGGGTGACATGCGACACAGGTTACGACCGCGCAGGGCGGCCACCCGTGACCTCTGCGGAAGACGCTCGTTGCAGTTTCGTAACCGTCACCGATCGGGAGCAACGGCGACGGCGAGTACGTGCCATCGACGAGAAACGCGTCCTGGTGCCGGGCCTGGAAGGGGCCACGTCGGCGCAGGACGGGTCAGGACATCGGCGGGGAGGTGACCATGGCGTTCTCTGCTGCGTCTGTCGTGCGTGGGCCCGGCGAGATCGCGGCGATGGTCGTCGAGGTCACCAAGCGCATGTTCCAGCGGCCGTTCCAGTGGCGGGAGTTCGTGGAGCAGGCCTGGTTCATCACCAGCGTCACGCTCATGCCGACGATCCTGGTCTCCATCCCCTTCGGCGCGGTCATCTCGCTCCAGGTCGGCAACCTCACCGGTCAGCTCGGAGCGCAGTCCTTCGCCGGCGCGAGCTCCGTGCTCGCCGTGGTCCGTGAGGCGGCGCCGATCGCCGCGGCCCTGATCATCGCGGGCGCCGCCGGATCGGCCATCTGCTCCGACATGGGCTCGCGCAAGATCCGTGAGGAGATCGACGCCCTGGAGGTCCTGGGGGTCGACCCGGTCTACCGGCTCGTCGTGCCGCGGGTGGTCGCCACGATGTACGTCGCCGGCATGATCAACGGCATCGTGATCGCGGCCGGCATCGCGGGTGGCTACTTCTTCAACGTGGTCGTGGCGGGCGGCGCTGCCGGGCCCTACCTCGCCTCGTTCACCGCGCTCGCGACGCTCCCGGACCTCTACGTGTCGATGTTCAAGGCGGTGCTGTTCGGCTGGCTCGCCGCGATCGTCGGCGCCTACAAGGGACTCAACTCGGGCGCCGGGCCCAGCGGCGTCGGGCAGGCGGTGAACGAGTCGGTGATCGTGGCTTTCATGCTCCTGTTCTTCCTGAACTCGATCATCACCGCGATCTACTTCCAGGTCTTCCCGCAGGCGGGGGTGTGATGGCCTCCCTCGGCACGGTCGCGTCGTCCGCCGTACGAAGCCAGCGCAAGCGCGTCGAGGAGTACGGCGACCAGCTGCTCTTCTACCTGAAGGCGCTGGCGTGGACCCCGGTCGCGGTGCGGAAGTACCAGCGCGAGATCGCGAGCATCCTCGCCGAGGTGGCGTTCGGGGTCGGCGGCCTGTCGCTGATCGCCGGGACCGTCGGGGTGATCGCCTTCCTCGCCTTCTTCGCCGGCACAGAGGTCGGCATCCAGGGGTACGCCTCGCTCAGCCAGCTCGGCGTCGCGAAGTTCACCGCCTTCATCTCGGCGTACTTCAACACGCGCGAGGTCGCCCCACTGGTGTCGGCGATCGCGCTCGCGGCGACTGTCGGCTGCGGCTACACCGCACGTCTCGGCGCGATGCGGATCAGCGAGGAGATCGACGCCCTCGACGTGATGGGGGTCCCCTCGCTGCCGTTCCTGGTGACCACGCGGATGGTCGCGGCGTTCATCGCGGTGATCCCGCTCTACATCGTCGCGCTGCTCGCGTCGTACCTCGCGCCCAGGCTGATCACGACGCTGATCTACGGGCAGTCGGCCGGGACCTACGACCACTACTTCCTGCAGTTCCTGCCGCCGGTCGACATGTTGTGGTCGTTCGGGAAGCTGATCTTCCTCGCGGTGTCGGTGATCCTCATCCACTGCTACTACGGCTACACCGCCTCCGGTGGCCCGGCCGGCGTCGGGGTGGCGGTGGGACGCGCCATCCGTTCCTCGATCGTCACGATCGTCGTCGCGGACTTCTTCCTCAGCTTCGCGATCTGGGGATCGACCACGACCGTGCGGATCACGGGGTGATCGCATGCTGGTGAACCTCAGACGAGACGGCGTCGCCGCCGAGCACCGTCGGCTGTTCCTCGCCGGCATCGCCATGATGACGGTCGTCTCGCTGCTCATCGGGCTGTCGATCGCGACGTACCTCAAGGTCTTCTCTCCGGCCGTCATGGTCACGCTCCATGCCGAGCAGGCAGGTCTCCAGCTCGCGCGGTACGGCGACGTGCGGCTCAACGGGGTCCTCGTCGGCCAGGTCCGCCACATCGACCAGGACGGCGACGAGGCCGTGATCGAGGTGGCGCTCGAGCCGTCGGCGGCGCGCGAGGTCCCGGCGGACGTCGGGGCGACGATCCTGCCGACGACCCTCTTCGGTCAGAAGTACATCGCGCTCAGCGGGCCCCGTCGTCCGGGACAGGAGCCGATAGAGGACGGTGCGGTGATCCCCGCAGCGCGGGTGGAGACCTCGGTGGAGCTGGACAAGGTGCTCGCCCGGCTCTTCCCCCTGTTGCGAGCGATCCGACCGGCCGACCTCAACGCCACGCTGAACGCCCTCGCCACCGCCCTGGCCGGGCGAGGGGAGGAGATCGGACGCACCGTCGACGACCTCGACGCGTACCTGACCTCGATGAACCGCCACCTCCCCGCCCTCGAGGAGGACATCCGGCTCCTCGCGGACGTGGCGACGACGTACTCTCTCGCTGCCCCCGACGTCGTGCGCATCCTGCGCAACGCGACGGTCACCAGCCGCACTGTGCTCGAGAAGGAGGCCGAGCTGAGCTCGTTCTTCGAGGACGTGGCCGGGGTCTCCGACACCGCCAGCCGGGTGCTCGGCGCGAACGAGGCGAGCCTGATCCGGCTCGGACGGCTGTCGCGTCCGGCGCTGCGGCTGCTCGACACCTACTCGCCCGAGTACCCCTGCCTGCTCAAGGGGATCGACCGCTACGAGGACCGCCTGGCCGAGATCTTCCAGGGCAACAAGATCAAGCAGTACGTCGAGGTGGCCTCCGTCCAGCGTGAGGCCTACGACAAGAGCGACAAGCCGGTGTACGGCGAGGTCGGGCGTGGACCGTGGTGCCTCGGCCTGCCCTACCCGCCTGTGCCCATCCCGCCGCAGCCGCTGCGCGACGGCACCGACAAGGACGACCGTCAGGGCGACGCACTGACCCCGCCCCCGCCGGACGCCTTCCCCGGGATGTTCGACCCCGCATCGTTCAACACCGCCAGCGGCTTCGCGGGCACTGCCTCCGAGCAGGCTGTCGTCAACGCCGTGCTCGCCACCCGCACCGGGCGGCCGGCCGACGAGTTCCCACCTCTGGCGACTCTGCTCTACGGCCCCGTCATCCGCGGAACCGAGGTGGACGGATGAACCCGCCGGACCGCCCGGCCCGGGCCCACCTCGGAGGCGCTCGATGAGCCGCAACAGCGTCACCTACGCCGCCGCCTTCAAGCTCGGGGTGTTCTCCGTCGTGTCGATCCTGGTCACGGGTCTGCTCGCGGTGATCATGGGCCGGCTGAGCTTCGCCGACACGACGACCTACCGCGCAGTCTTCTCCAGCGCCAGCATGCTGCAGCCGGGCGACGACGTCCGGGTCGCCGGCATCTCCATGGGCGAGGTGGAGGACGTCGAGATCGCGGGCCGCACCCGCGCCCTGGTCACGTTCACGGTCGAGTCGGCACTCCCGCTCACCCAGGCCAGCCGGGCGGAGATCCGCTACCTGAACCTGGTCGGCGACCGCTACCTCGCCCTCGAGCGTGGTGCACCAGGGGCGCCCGGGCTGGAGGAGGACGCCACCATCCCGATCGGGCGGACCAGTCCGGCTCTGGACCTCACGACGCTGTTCAACGGCTTCCAGCCGCTCTTCGCGGCCCTGTCTCCCGAGGACGTCAACGAGCTGTCGCTGAACCTCGTGCGCACGCTGCAGGGGGAGAGCGGCACCGTCGAGAGCCTCCTCGCGCACACGGCCTCGCTCACGTCGTCGATCGCGGAGAGGGACGAGCTGGTCGGCCAGGTCGTCACGAACCTCAACGGCATGCTCGGGACGGTCGACAGCCGCCACAAGCAGCTCACCCTGCTGGTCAAGGAGATGCGGCGCTGGGTCGGCGGTCTCTCGCAGGACCGCAGGGCGATCGGGCAGTCGCTCGGTAACGTCTCGGAGCTCACCGAGGTCACCGCGTCGCTGCTCAGGCAAGGCCGGCCGATGATCAAGGAGGACGTCGCGGAGCTGCGTGTGCTCGCCCACACCCTGGCGCAGCCGAGGAACCAGGCGCTGCTGCGTGAGCTGCTCCGCCGCGTGCCGGAGTCGATGACCGACCAGACCCGGACCGGCACCTACGGGTCCTGGTACAACTACTACCTCTGCGACTTCCGCGGCCGGATCCTGCTCCCCGCGTTGAAGGGTCCCGGCGTCGACGACCTCCAGCGCCAGCTGAACTCCCTGGCCTTCCACAGCGACGCCGCCCGTTGCTCGGACGGGGGAGAGGGATGAGGCGCTACAGCGACCGAGCCATCCTCCGGCTGGGTGCGACCACCGTCGTACTCGTCCTGGTGGCCATGGCCGCGGCCTTCAACCTCCAGAAGTTCCCCGGCTTCCGCGGCACCGAGTACCACGCGGTCTTCTCCGACGCGAGCGGCCTGCGGCCCGGCAACATGGTCCAGGTCGCGGGCATCGAGGTGGGTCGGGTCGACGACCTCCACCTCGACGGCAACCGGGTCGTCGTGGACTTCACCGTCGACGGAGGCGTCGACTTCGGCCCCGACACCGCGGCGTCGGTGCAGGTCTTGAACCTGCTGGGGGAGAAGTACCTCCAGCTCGTTCCCGCCGGGGGCGGGCAGATGTCAGAAGGGGCGACGATCCCGGACGAGCGCACGCAGTCCGGCTACGACATCGTCAGAGTGCTCTCCGACCTCGCGACGACCACCGAGGAGATCGACACGCGGCGACTCGGCACGGCACTGGACACCCTCTCGCAGACGCTCGGGGACTCGAGCGAGGAGATCCGCGCCAGCTTCGACGGGGTCTCGCGGCTCTCGCGGACCATCGCCTCACGTGACGCCGAGCTCCAGACGCTGCTCCGTCGTGCGAACTCCGTCAGCGACCTCCTCGCCGACCGACGTGGCGACCTGACGACGCTCATGCGCCAGGGTGACCTGCTGCTCCAGGAGCTTCGCGCCCGGCGTGAGGCGATCCACGCGCTGTTGGTCAACACAGCCGAGCTCGCAAGGCAGCTGTCGGCGATGGTCCGCGAGAACCGCGGCCAGCTGGCGCCTGCTCTGCGCGACGTGAGGGAGGTGCTGACGCTGCTGCGTGACAAGCGCGACCAGGTCGAGCGGCTGATCGGTTCGATGGGCCCCTACGCCGAGATCCTCGGCAACATCGTCGGCACCGGGCCCTGGTTCGACGCCTACGTGGTGAACCTCGGCGGGCTGGCCGGCGAGTTCGAGCCGGGAGTGAGGAAGGGGCGATGAGCATGTTCGGCCGTCTCTCCGGACGGGCGGCGGTGGTCGCCGTCGCGGTCGTCCTGCTCGCCGCGGCAGGCGTCACCCTCCTGCCGCAGAGCGACTCGAGGACCCTGACGGCGCACTTCAGCCGGGCGGTGAGCCTCTACGAGGGCAGCGAGGTCCGCATCCTCGGCGTCCCGGTCGGCGAGGTCACCCGGGTGGTGCCCGAGGGCAACTCGGTCCGGGTGGAGATGCGGTACGACGCCGAGTACGACGTCCCGGCCGACGCGCAGGCGGTCATCGTCACGCCGACCCTGGTGGCGGACAGGTTCGTGCAGCTCACCCCCGCCTACACCCACGGCGACCGGATGCCAGACGGGGGCGAGATCCCGCTCGTGCGCACGGCCGTCCCCGTCGAGCTCGACCGGATCTACGCCGGGCTCGACCGGCTCTCGACCGCTCTGGGACCCAACGGGGCCAACCAGAACGGCTCGCTCGACACCCTGCTCGCCGCCGGGACGAAGGCGCTGAAGGGTCAGGGCGCCAAGGGCAACGCGATGATCCGCGACCTCTCCGCAGCCGCCGAAACCTTCGGCAACGGCAGCGGTGACCTCTTCGCCACCGTGCGCCAGCTCCAGGAGTTCGTCGAGGCACTCGCCCGCAACGACCGTTTCGTCTCGGCGTTCATCGCCGACCTCGCCGGGGTGTCGGGACAGCTCTCCGGAGAGCGGCGAGAGCTCCGGGCTGCGCTGGCCAACCTCGCGGACGCGGTCGGCAAGGTCGACCGGTTCGTCCGCACCAACAGGGAGTCGGTCGAAGGAGACGTGGCCGCCCTGGCGGACGTGACCCGGAGCATCGTGAAGCAGAAGGACAGCCTCGCGACGGCCCTGGCCAAGGGCCCGGTCGGCGCGGGCAACCTGGCGATCGCCTTCGACAGCTCCACCAACGCGATCGGCGCTCGTATCCAGACCGGTCCGAACGTGGACGACGTCGACGGCTTCCTGTGCGCGATCGTCCAGAACGCCGACATCCCGAGCAAGGACGAGGCCTGCCGGCTGTTCTCGAGAATCTTCGAACCGCTGCCGTCGACCGACCCGGAGGCCCAAGACGGCGCCTCGGTCGAGCCCGTCTCCGGCCAGGTGTCGGACCGCTACCTCGAGCGAGGGCCCGCGACCACGCTCGGTGAGCTGCTGGGTGGTGTCGCATGAGGCCCGGCCGTCGTACCGCTGCGGGCGTGGCTCTCCTCGCCGGCTCCCTGCTTGCTTCGGGGTGCAGGTTCGACGGTGCCTACGACCTTCCGCTGCCGGGTGGGCCGGTGGACCCCGACCACGCCTTCACCGTGACCGCCGAGTTCGAGGACGTCTTGAACCTCGTCCCGCGCTCGGAGGTGAAGGTCAACGACGTGACCGTCGGGGAGGTGACCGACGTCTGGCGGGAGGGCTGGCACGCCGGCGTGGAGATGCAGATCAAGGACGGTGTGGACCTGCCCGACAACGCCGTCGCCCAGATCCGCCAGACCAGCCTGCTGGGCGAGAAGTTCGTCGCCCTCCTGCCCCCGCCAGGGAAGCGTCCCGTGGGAAGCCTGTCCGACGGCGACCGCCTGCCGCTCGGCTCCACGGGTCGCAACCCGGAGGTCGAGGAGGTGCTCGGGGCGCTCTCCTTCCTGCTCAACGGCGGCGGGGTCGCACAGCTGAAGACGATCAGCGTGGAGCTGAACACCGTCATGGAGGGCCGCCAGGACCGGATCGGCCACCTGCTCGGGGAGCTCGACACGCTCGTGGGGTCTCTGGACCGGCAGAAGGAGGAGATCGTCGAGGCGATGGCCGCGATCGACCGCCTGTCCGCGACCCTGAACCGAGAGCAGGACACGGTGGTGCGCGCGATCGACACCATGGGACCGGCCGTCGAGGTGCTGGCCGACCAGCGGCGGCAGCTGATGCGCATGCTGCGCAGCCTCGACCACCTCGGTGAGGTGGGCACCCGGGTCATCGAAGGGACCCGCGAGAACCTGCTCGCGGACCTCGAGCACCTGCGGCCGATCCTGCGCAAGCTCAACGAGGCGGGTCAGTCACTGCCCAATGCGATGGATCTCTTCATCAGCTTCCCGTTCCCCAAGGAGGCCAGCGAGGTCGTCCAGGGCGACTACGCGGACACCGAGATCGCGATGGACATCTCCATCGACAACATCATCGCCCAGCTCGAACGACGCACCGGCCGCAAGATCCACCTGCCGGAGGTCGAAGTGCCCGCTCTTCCCGATGCCCCCGACCGGCCAGGCACACCGGACCTGCCCGGTGCGCCGCAGCTGCCCGGGCTCCCCGGCGACGGCGGAAGCGGGCTCGTGGGACGCGGGGGCGGCCTGCTGGGAGGGGGGCTCGGATGACCCGGCACGGGATGAGGGTGCGGCTCGGGCTCTTCCTCGCGATGAGCGCGCTCGGCGTGGTGTACGTCAGCGGGTCCTACCTGGGGCTGGTCGACAAGGCGCTCGGCCGTGGCTTCACGGTGCAGGCGCAGCTCCCTGCCAGTGGCGGCCTGTACGAGGGCGGGCAGGTCACCTACCGCGGTGTCGCAGTCGGCGAGATCGCCTCGATGCGTCCCACCCACGACGGGGTCGCGCTGACGCTCGCCCTGAAGGACGGTGCGGAGGTCCCCGCTGATACCGAGGTGTTCGTGCACAACGGGTCCGCGGTGGGGGAGCAGTACCTCGACTTCGCGCCCTCCGGCGACGAGGGGCCCTACCTGGACCAGGGCGACGTCGTCGTCGGTGACGAGGAGAGCCTCCCGATCACCGAGGAACGCCTCCTGCTCGACCTCGACACGTTCGTGGGCTCCGTCGACAGGTCGCAGCTGCGCACGGTGGTCGCAGAGCTCGGCACGATGTTCCGCGACACCGGCCGCCCGCTCTCGCGCATGATCGACGGTGGTGGCAAGTTCGTCGCCGAGGCACGCGCCAACGAGGCGCCGACGGTGGCGCTGCTCGAGCAGAGCCGGACCGTGCTGCGCACCCAGCAGCGACAAGGGCGCAACATCCGGGCGTTCGCCGACGACCTCGCCGACGTGACGGACACCCTCCGCGCCGGCGACGCCGACCTGCGGCAGACCGTCCAGGGTGGCCAGGGGGCCGCCGAGGAGGTCGACGCCCTGCTCCGGGGCGTCGAGCCCACGCTGCCGGTACTGCTCAGCAACCTTGTGACCGTGAACCAGGTCGTCACCACGCGGCTTCCGGCGGTCGAGCAGCTGCTCGTCACCTACCCGCGGATCATCTCCAGCGGCTTCAGCGGAACTCCGGGCGACGGCTACGGCCACGTCCAGCTCCAGTTCGACGGCGACCCCGCGGCGTGCCGCGCGGGCTACCTCCCGCCGGACAAGTGGCGGCCGAGCTCCGACCTGAGCGACAAACGGCCCTACTACGCGGCCCACTGCGCGTCGGGTCCGCCGTACAACATGCGCGGCACGAAGTACGCCCCCGAGTTCGGCTCGGATGGATCGAGGAACCGGGTCGCGCCGTACGACCCCGCCACCGGACTGGTGGCCGGCAGCGACCGCTGGCAGGGCGTGACCATCGGTGACCAGGGCGGCCAGCAGGCACTCTTCGGAGAGGACTCATGGAAGTGGATGTTGATCGGACCGACGGAGCGCCGATGAGAGGGCCGCGGCTCAGCAGGGTCGACCTGCTGCTCGGTGCGCTCGTGCTGGCCCTCGTCGCCGGTGGCCTGGCGCTCGGCGCGCAGTGGACCGAGGCGCGCGAGACCGAGCAGCGCTACGCCGCGGTGCTCGACGCCGCGAGGGCGGAGGCGCTCGCCTTCACCACCCTCGACCACCGGACCGTGGACGAGGACACGGCGCGGGTGCTCGAGGGCGCGACCGGGTCCTTCAAGCGGCAGTTCGAGGCGAGCCTGGACCAGTTGACCGAGCTCGCGACCCAGAACGAGTCGGTGTCGAAGGGCAAGGTGCTCTCCGCCGGTGTCGTGTCGGCCGATGCGGACTCCGCGCGCGTGGTCGTCGTGGCCGACAGCACGGTCTCGAACGTCAACACCCCCTCTCCGCAGCCCCGCCACTACCGGATCCAGATGGACCTCGTCCGGCAAGGGGACGAGTGGCTCGCCTCGGACCTGGAGTTCGTCTCATGAGCACCACGAACACACCACGCCCACGGCGCCTTGCCGGTCACCGCCCGAGCGCACTCGCCGGCGGCAGCCGCCCACGCAAGGTCGCGGACAGCCGCCGGGTCGCGGTGAGGTCGGCGACAGCGGCGGACTCGTCGGCCCTTCCTGCGGGCGGACCCGGCGAGCCTGAGGTCGCCCCCCTCGAGGCGAAGGCCCGACCACGCAGCAGCCCAGGGCGCCTCACCGCCGTTCTCGCGGTCGTCGCCCTGGTCCTGGCCGTGGTGGTGGGCCTCGTCGGGTGGGACCTGCTGAGGATGGACGCGCGGGCCGACGCCAGGAAGGCAGCGCAGGTCGTGGCGGCCGAGTCGGTCGAGACGATCCTGTCCTACGACCATGCGGCCTACGACAAGGGCGTGGCCGCCGCGAAGAGCCTGATGACCGAGGACTTCGCGAAGAAGTACGACGACACCGTGGCGACCGTCCGTCCAGAGGTCCTCAGCACCGAGTCGGTGGTGAAGGCGGAGGTGGTTGCCTCCTCGATCGTGTCGGCCCGGCCGGACCAGGTCGAGGCGCTGCTGTTCGTCAACCAGACCACCACGGGCAAGCAGGTCGAGCAGCCCCGTGTGGACCTCAACCGGGTGGTCGTGACGATGGTGCGTGCCGACGACGGCTGGCTGGTGTCCGACATCGCCGCGCTCTGAGACGCTGTTGGAGCTTCCGGCTGCATCGGCCGAAGGAGGGACAGCCGTGGGTCGTCAGCTGGGAGGTCGTCGTTGGCCGGAGCCCCCGGCCGTTCATGGCGATGTGTGCCTGGTGCCGCTCACGAGCGAGCTGGCCGTCCTGGACACCGTCGCCTACCTCAGCAGTCCACGGGCGATCAGTTCCCACAGCGCTGGGAGCTGGCCGATGGACGGGTTCACACTCGAGGAGAATCTCGCTCTGATCGCACATCACGAGGCGGAGCACCGTGCAGGCGACGCGTTCGCCTACGCCGTTCTCGACCCTCGTGGCGACCAGGAGTGGGGATGCGTCTACTTGCGGCCGTTGGCGCCTTACCTGGAGCGCACGGCTACGTGTCTCGCCCTGCCAGAGGCGACCATTCGCTCAGGGGCTATTGCGACATTCTGGTTGATCGACGACGCCTCGCGGCGGCCTACCGCGACCGAGGTCCTCCGCGTTGTCGAGGGCTGGACCGCGGCGTGGTGCGCTGCACAGGTCGTCTTCCGCTGCCTTCCGGAGGAGAGTGAGTCTCTCTCGGCGCTTGAAGGATCCGCGATGGATCGGGTGGACGCGTCCACACAGCCTCTGCCGTACCTGTGGTTCTTGCGCGATCGGAGCCGCCGCGGCAACCCGGACTCCGTGCGGTAGAAGGAGTGAACTCCTGTCCGGGTGCCGGCTCGGTCGCCCGGGCTGGTCAAGCGGAGGGGATTGGCCCTAAACTAGAACACGTTCCACCAAGGCGACCTGTTCTGGCGAAGGAGTGAGAGCGTGTCCGCGGTGGGCAACGACCACGTGGCGACACGGGTCGCGACCTACGCGAAGGAGGGCTAGCCGGCATGGCCGCCAAAGGCAGGGACCTGGTCAAGATGACCGACGCCGAGATCGCGGAGTTCCTGGACTCGTCCAAGAAGGTCCAGGTCGCCACGGTCAACCCCGACGGGAGCCCCCACCTCACGACCCTCTTCTACGTGATCCAGGACGGCCGGATCGCCTTCTGGACCTACGGCCGGTCCCAGAAGATCAAGAACCTCGAGCGTGACCCCCGGATCACCTGTCTCGTCGAGACCGGCGACGACTACTTCGAGCTCCGCGGTGTGTCGATCAGCGGCCGTGCGGAGCTGGTCACCGACGAGCAGGGCATCCGGGAGATCGGCACCTCGGTCGCCTCCCGCATGGTCGACGGGGCCGACCTCGGCGACATCGGCCGCGACGAGGTCGAGCGGCAGGTGCGCAAGCGCGTCGGGGTGGTCGTCGTACCGACCAGGACCGCCTCCTGGGACCACCGCAAGATGCTCACTGCAGCGGGGTCCTGACCCGCGCCGCCGAGCGGCACGAGCCGAACAGCAAGAGCAAACGACGAGGAGACATTCGATGAGCCAGACCCCCGATGTCATCGGGCAGGTCGCCGTGGACTACGACCTGTGCGAGGCCAACGGCATCTGCGTCGGCATCGACCCGGAGGTCTTCGACCTCGACGACGAGGACAACCTGCACCTGCTGCGGACCGACGTGACGCCCCAGAACCAGTCGCGCATCCAGCAGGCGATCGACTCCTGCCCCCGTAACGCTCTTCGTATCGAGAGGAACCCCGATGCCTGAGGACAACCTGTCCCTCGACGGACGCGTCGCGATCGTGACCGGCGCGGGCGCAGGGCTCGGTCGTGCCGAGGCCATCACGCTCGCCGACGCCGGTGCCCGCGTGGTGCTGAACGACCTGCCGGGCGCCGCGGACGCGGTGGCCGAGGAGATCGCCTCCCGTGGCGGCGAGGCCGTCGTGGTCGCCGGCGACGTCGGGGAGCGGTCGACCGCGGACGCGCTGGTGAGCGCCGCCGTGGACGGCCTGGGCAGCCTGGACATCGTGGTGAACAACGCCGGCGTGATCCGCGACAAGATGCTGTTCAACATGTCCGACGAGGACTGGGACCTCGTGATCCGGGTGCACCTGCGCGGCCACTTCCTGCTCTCGCGCAACGCGGGTGCCCACTGGCGCTCGGTCTCCAAGGCGGCCGGGCAGCCGGTCTACGGACGAGTGGTCAACACCGCGTCCGAGGCATTCCTCGTCGGCTCGCCGGGCCAGGCCAACTACGCGGCGGCCAAGGGCGGCATCACGGCACTCACGCTCTCGACAGCCCGCGGCCTCGGACGCATCGGCGTGCGCGCCAACGCCATCTGTCCCCGCGCGCGGACCGGCATGACCCAGGGCGTCTTCGGCGAGCACGTCGCCGGCCGGGGCATCGACCCGCTGTCCCCGGAGCACGTCGCGCCGCTGGTCGCCTACCTCGCATCGCCCGCGGCGGAGCAGATCACCGGCCAGGTCTTCGTCGTGTACGGCGGGATGGTGGCCCTGCTCGCCGCCCCCGTCGTGGAGCAGCGCTTCGACGCCGCGGGCGACACCTGGGACCTCACGGACCTCGACAAGCAGATCGGCACCTACTTCGCCGACCGCGACCCGGCCAAGGGGTTCGCGGCGGACAGCATCATGAACATCGCCGGCCAGCCGCTCGGCTGAGCGCCGCTGCGATCCCAACCATCGAGAAGGACGTCTCACATGAGCAGCACAGGTCGACTCGCCGGCAAGGTGGCCATCGTCACCGGAGGTGCACAGGGACAGGGTGCCGCGGCCGCGCGGGCCTTCGTCCGCGAGGGCGCGAAGGTGGTGATCGCCGACATCGCCGACGACGCGGGGAAGGCCCTGGCCGACGAGCTGGGTGAGTCGGCGTACTTCAGGCACCTGGACGTCACGAGCGAGGCCGACTGGGAGAGCGCTGTCAGCGAGGCGGTCGAGACCTTCGGGCACGTGGACGTACTGGTCAACAACGCCGGCGTGCTGCTGTTCAGCGAGCTCACCAAGACCTCCCTCGCGGAGTACGAGCGCGTGATCGGCATCAACCAGATCGGCACCTTCCTCGGCATGCGTGCCGTGGCGGACCACATGGCCGAGCGCGGGGGCGGCTCGATCGTCAACTCGTCGTCGATCGAGGGTCTCGGCGGCATGCCGCTGCTCGTGGCCTACACCGCGAGCAAGTTCGCTATCCGTGGCATGACCAAGTCGGCCGCGATGGAGCTCGGCCCGAAGGGGATCCGCGTGAACTCCGTCCACCCCGGCATGATCGACACCGCGATGATCCGGGACTACGCCGGCGAGGAGGGGCTCGAGTGGGGCGGGAGCAAGGTCGCGCTCAAGCGGGTCGGCAAGCCAGAGGACGTGGCGTCGGTCTACGTCTTCCTGGCGAGTGACGAGAGCGGCTACTGCACGGGGGCCGAGTTCGTCTGCGACGGCGGCGCGACCGCCACGCACGCCTACGGTGGCTGAGACGAGTGGCGGCGCGGGGCCGCTCTCAGTCGCGCAGCAGCAGGCGGACGGCGACGTCGATCGACTTGCTGACGTCCGCGGCAGAGGCCCGTCCGGTCACCCACTGGACGAGGCTGGCGAGCCACACGTCGCCGATGACCTTCGCGATCGCGATGTCCTCCTCGGTCGGCTCGATCGCGCTGCTGGGGCTCGCCGGGTCGTTCATCGCCCGCATGAGCATCCGGGTGACGTGCATGCCGACGGCGTGGATCTCGTTGGCCACGGACGCGTCGGCGAACATGAACGCCCGGGTCAGGGCCTCGGTGAGGTTGGGGTCGCGCTGGAGCGCACGGGTGTTCCGGCTCAGGACGTAGATGACCCGGTCGGCCGCGGTCTCGCCCGGGACAGGCTTGCGGTCCAGGTTGATGTTGGCCTGCTCGAACTCACGCGCGAGCGCCGACACGAGCAGGTGGATCTTCGACGGGAAGTAGCGGTAGAGCGTGCCAAGGGCCACGTCGGCTCGCTCGGCCACGGCCCTCATCTGCACCGCGTCGAAGCCGCCTTTGGAGGCCAGCGCGATGGTGGCGTCGAGGATACGTTTGCGGCGGTCTCGCTGCGCCGCGGAGCCGAGCTCCTCGAATGTGAGCGAGTTCATGCTGGTCACGGTGGTGCTCCCGTCGCTTATCCGCAGTTGGCTCGTTGTAGGGACCACCGGCGGAGTGCAGCCCTTCTAGACGCGTAGGCTAACACCGGCTTTCGGCATAATCGAAACACGTTTCAGTCACGAGTTCCCTGGTTTCGGAGGTTCGAACGTGCGTATCGCTCTGCTGTCTTACCGCAGCAAGCCGCACTGCGGTGGGCAGGGGGTGTACGTCAGGCACCTCAGCCGGGAACTCGTTGCACTCGGTCATGACGTCGAGGTGTTCTCCGGTCAGCCCTACCCGGAGCTAGACCCCGGAGTCCGCTTGACCAAGCTGCCCAGCCTCGACCTCTACCGCGAGCCCGACCCCTTTCGCACGCCACGCCTGAGCGAGTATCGCGACGCCATCGACGTCCTCGAGGTCACCACGATGTACACGGCCGGCTTCCCCGAGCCGCTGACCTTCAGCCTCAGGGCCGCGCGAGCGCTGCGCAAGCGGCTCGAGGACTTCGACGTCGTCCACGACAACCAGACGCTCGGCTACGGGATCCTCGACATCGCCCGCACCGGGGTTCCGCTCGTCACGACCATCCACCACCCGATCACCTTCGACCGGCGCGTGGACATGCGGTCGGCACGCGGCCTGAAGAAGCTCTCCACCTGGCGCTGGTACGGCTTCCTCACCATGCAGGGCCGCGTCGCCCGCCGGCTGAAGCACGTCCTGACCGTCTCCAAGTCCTCGGCTCGTGACATCGTGGCCGACTTCGGGGTCTCGCCCGACCGGATCGAGGTGATCCCGCTCGGGGTCGAGCCCGAGGTCTTCCAGCACTACCAGGACCCTCGGGTCCCCGGCCGGATCGTCGCGATGGCGAGTGCAGACACCCCGATGAAGGGCATCGCGACCCTGCTCGAGGCCTTCGCGAAGCTCCGCACCGAGCGCGACGCCGAGCTGCTGCTCATCACCCGGCCCAAGCCGGGCGGTCGCACCGAGCAGCTCATCGAGCGGCTGTCGATCAAGGACAGCGTCCGCTTCGTGAGCGGGTTGAGCGACACGGACCTCGCCGAGGTGGTCGGCTCGGCCGAGATCGCCTGCGTGCCGTCCCTCTACGAAGGCTTCTCCCTGCCCACGGTGGAGGCGATGGCCTGCGGCACCCCGCTCGTGGTCAGCCGGGCGGGTGCGATCCCCGAGGTGGTGGGTGAGGACGGGCTGTGCGCGGACCTGGTCACGCCCGGTGACGTGGGTGAGCTCGCGGCAGCGCTCGAGGCGCTCCTCGACGACGCGGAGCGCAGGCACCGCATGGGCGCCGCAGGACGCAAGCGCGCCCTGGAGAAGTTCAGCTGGCGTGCGGTGGCGGAGGCCACTGCGGCGGCGTACCAGCGCGCAATCGACGACAAGCCGAACCAGGAGAGCTGACCAGATGCTGACCGTTGACTTCGACCGCCTGGGAGTCGAGCCAGGCGACCGTGTCCTCGACATGGGTTGCGGCGCGGGCCGCCACGCGTTCGAGCTGTACCGGCGCGGGACCGACGTCATCGCGTTCGACCAGGACGCCGACGAGCTGTCCGCCGTGTCGGAGATGTTCGCGGCGATGCGGGCGGAGAACCAGGTCCCAGACGGCGCCGACGCCGACGTGAAGCAGGGTGACGCGCTCTCGCTGCCCTTTGCCGACGGGGAGTTCGACCGGGTCGTCGCGGCGGAGGTCCTCGAGCACATTCCGGACGACGAGGCTGCTATCGCCGAACTCGTGCGGGTGCTCCGACCCGGTGGGACGATGGCAGTGACGGTACCCCGCTGGTTCCCCGAGAAGATCTGCTGGGCGCTCTCCGACGAGTACCACGAGGTCGAGGGCGGCCACGTGCGGATCTACACCGGCGACGAGCTCGTCGGGAAGCTGGAGCGGGCGGGCCTCACCTTCGTCGGGAAGGAGCACGCACATGCACTCCACTCTCCCTACTGGTGGCTCAAGTGCGCCGTCGGGGTGGACAACTCCGAGCACGTGCTGCCCAAGACCTACCACCGGCTCCTGGTGTGGGACATCATGAAGCGCCCGTGGCTGACGCGCACTGCCGAGCGGGTCCTCAACCCCGTCATCGGCAAGAGCATGGTCCTCTACCTCACGAAGCCCTGAGGGTGCCGATGAAGGCCGACATCCCCTCCCTGCCCGGCCTCCTTAGTGTCGAGGACGTCCGCAGCACGGCCGCCTGGATCGCACGGATCCAGGAGCCGAGTGGCGCGATCCCGTGGTTCCGCGGCGGGCACACCGACACGTGGGACCACGTCGAGTGCGCGATGGCGCTTCTCGTCGCCGGCGAGGTCGAGGCTGCCGAGCGCGCCTACCAGTGGCTGTTCGAGAATCAGCGACCCGACGGGTCCTGGCCGATCAAGTTCACCTGGCGCGGGGTCGAGGACGCCGGCACGGACACCAACATGACGGCCTACGTCGCCGTCGGCGTGTGGCACCACTGGCTGCTGCGCCGGGACGAGGCGTTCCTGAGCCGGGCGTGGCCGGTGGTACGCCGGGCGCTCGACCGTGTCACCGCCTTCCAGCTCCCGTTCGGCGGCATGATCTGGGCCTGCGACGAGAAGGGCGCGCTCTGGGACAACGCGCTCGTGACCGGGAGCTCGAGCGTCTACCACGCGCTTGCCTGCGGGCTCGCCCTCAGCGAGCTGCTCGACAAGCCGCAACCCGGCTGGGAGCTGGCAGCAGGACGGCTCGGTCACGCTCTGCGCGAGCACGAGGACCACTTCGACGCCAGGCCTCGGTACTCCATGGACTGGTACTACCCGATCCTCGGCGGGGCCGTCCGCGACGAGCAGGCCATCCGCCGGCTCCGCTCGAGGTGGGACGACTTCGTCGTGCCAGGGCTGGGGATCCGCTGCGTGGACGACCGCCCGTGGGTCACGGGAGCCGAGACCTGCGAGCTCGCCCTCGCGCTCGACGCGCTGGGCGAGGCCGACCGGGCACACGAGCTGGTGCGGGCCATGCAGCACCTGCGTGACGAGGACGGCTCGTACTGGACCGGCTACGTCTTCGCCGACGACGCTCGGTGGCCGGTGGAGCGCAGCACGTGGACTGCCGCGGCCGTCGTACTCGCCGTCGACGCACTGTCCGGCGCCACGCCTGGGTCGGACGTGTTCCGGGGGAGTGGCCTGCCTTCGGGGTTCGCCGAGATCGGCCTCGAGTGCGGCTGCCTGCCTGCCAACCTGAGGTCGGAACGGTCAGCGGACGGGGTCGCCGGCCTCTCCCCGCACACGCGTTAGGACTCGCATCGACCCGAGCGTCTCGGTCTCGGTGAAGTCACCGCTCTCCAGCGCGCGCAGGTAGACCCGGTAGGGGGCCTGGCCGCCGTCGGCGGGGTCGGGGAAGACGTCGTGGACGACCATGAGGCCGTCGCGGGCCACCCAGCGCCCCCAGCCCTCGTAGTCGTTCCCGGCGTGCTCGTCGGTGTGCCCGCCGTCGATGAACAGCAGCGAGAGTCGGCGTGCGCCAGTGCGCGGAGACGGTCGTGGAACGGCCGACGATGCCGACCACCTGCTCCTCGAGCCCGGCCAGTGCGATCGTGTGCCGGAAGTGCGGAAGGGTGTCGATCCTGCCCACCTCGGGGTCGACCAGGCCGGCGTCGTGGTACTCCCAGCCCACCTGGTTCTCCTCCGAGCCACGGTGGTGGTCCACCGTGAACACGACTCCGCCGACCTCGCGGGCTGCCGCGCCGAGGTAGACAGCGGACTTCCCGCAGTAGGTGCCCACCTCGAGCACCGGGCCGTGGGGGAGGCGCTCGCGAGCGAGCCGGTGCAGCAGGTCGCCCTCGTCGAGGGGCATGAAGCCCTTCGCGGCCAGGGCATGCTCGAGCAGGTCCTCGGGCATCCCGGGCGTGGTGTTCTCGGGGGTGGCCATGGGAGTCCTCTTTTATCCGGTCTCGGACGCGGGTGCGCAGGTCAGCGTATCCGTGGCAGTATTGAAACACGTTCTAGATTTCGCGAGGAGTCGTGTCGTGACGATTGGACTGACCGCCGAGCAGGCCGCGCTGGCCTCGTCCCTGAGGGACTGGGCCGCGGACCGCGGTTTCGCCGAGGTCGTCCGCGCCGCCGAGGGGGCCGGCCCCGAGCCGCTGGTCGCGGCGTGGGGCGAGCTCGCCGACCTCGGTGTCCTCGGCATCGGCGTGCCCGAGGCCTCGGGTGGCGCCGGCGGCTCTCTCCTCGACCTCGCCTGCGCGCTCGAGGCGGCTGCCGAGAGCCTCGTTCCCGGACCGCTCCTCTCGACTGCGACCGGTGCTGCCCTGCTCGCCGAGCACGCGGACACCGCGGTGGCGAAGCGGCTGCTGCCCGGTATCTGCGACGGCTCGGTCCGCCTGGCGCTCGCTCCGGCCTCCGTGCCGCTGTACTTCGGCGGGACCGGTAGTGCGGTGACCGGGTCGGTGCCGGTCGTCGCCGACGCGGCCAGCGCCACCCATCTCCTCCTCGGCGCCGTGACCGGCGAGCGCGAGACGTGGCTGGTCGTGCCGGTCGACGCATCCGGTGTGACGCTCACGACTTCCAACGTCGCTCCTGACCTCTCGCGCACCGTGGGGTCGGTGCGTCTGGACCATGTCACGGTCGAGTCCGACGCCCGGCTCGAGGTGGACAACGGCCGCCTGCGCGAGCTGCTCGCCGTGCTTTCCGCCGCGGAGGCGTCCGGCACCGCCCGATGGGCGTTGCGCACCGCGGTCGAGTACGCCGGGGTGCGCGAGCAGTTCGGGCGCAAGATCGGCTCGTTCCAGGCGATCAAGCACCTGTGCGCCCAGATGCTGGAACGCGCCGAGTCGGCCACGGCTGTCGCGTGGGGGGCGGCGTGCGCGCACGAGGAGGGCCAGAGCCAGCTGAGCTTCGCGGCAGCGGTCGCCGGCGCCGTGGCGCTCGACGCCGCCGTCGAGAACGCGAAGGACTGCATCCAGGTGCTCGGCGGGATCGGCTTCACCTGGGAGCACGACGCGCATCTCCACCTGCGACGCGCCCTCAGCACCCGACAGCTGATCGGTGGCACCGACCACCTGAGGGAGACCGCGACCGAGCTGGCCCTCGACGGTGTACGCCGAAGGCTCCGGATCGACCTCGACCAGGACGCAGACGTGCTCCGCGAGAAGGTTCGGGCGGACGTCGAACGGGTCCGGGTCGCGCAGGACGGCGTCCGTCGTACCGTGCTGGCCGAGACCGGTCTGCTCGCACCGCACTGGCCGGAGCCGTACGGACGCGGTGCCGACCCTCGCACCCAGCTCGTCATCGACCAGGAGCTCGCGACCGCAGGCGTCTCACGGCCCGACCTCAAGATCGGGGCCTGGGCGGCGCCGACGATCCTCGGACACGGGACCGAGGCCCAGAAGGAGCGGTTCGTTCCCGCGACGCTGCGGGGGGAGGTCGTGTGGTGCCAGCTGTTCAGCGAGCCCGGCGCCGGGTCGGACCTCGCGTCACTCCGGACGAAGGCCGAGCGGGTCGAGGGCGGCTGGCGCCTGACCGGCCAGAAGGTGTGGACGTCGCTGGCGACCGAAGCGGACTGGGGCATCTGCCTCGCGCGGACCGACCCAGAGGCTCCGCAGCACAAGGGCATCACGTACTTCCTGGTCGACATGCGCAGCGAGGGAATCGAGATCCGGCCGCTGCGCGAGATCACCGGCGAAGCGGTCTTCAACGAGGTCTTCCTCGATGCCGTGTTCGTGCCCGACGACTGCGTCGTGGGTGAGGTCGGCGACGGGTGGAAGCTCGCGCGCACCACACTCGCCAACGAGCGGGTCGCCATGAGCGGCTCGTCCCTCGGCCTCAGTGTCGAGCGGGCGCTGCGAGTCCTCGGTGAAGAAGGCGGCACGGTCACCGATCGCGGGCGGGTGGGCGCCGTGGTCGCGGACGCGGTCACCGTCAGCATGCTCGGGGCGCGTTCCACCCTGCGGTCGCTGGCCGGTCAAGGGCCCGGTGCGGAGTCGAGCGTGCAGAAGCTCGTAGGGGTCCGGCACCGGCAGGAGGCGGCGGAGCTCGCCTACGACCTGCTGGGGCCCGAGGCACTCGTCGGGACGGGGGAGTCACGCGAGGCTTTGCACGAGCTGTTGCTCACCCGCTGCCTGAGCATCGCCGGCGGCACCACCCAGGTGCTGCGCAATGTCGCAGCGGAGCGCATCCTCGGTCTTCCCCGGGGTTGAGGTCGGGCCGAACCGGGTTGCACAGCGTGTCTCTGGGCGGTCGCCACCAGCTGTGCCGGGCGACGGGGGCCGTCAGGGAGCGTCGAAGTGCAGGAGGTACCGCGCCGCGCTATCGCCCCAGTCGATCTGCGTCCGCGCGGACAAGCGCCAGCCGAGCCGCCTGTACAGGCCGATGGCATCGACGCAGTTGTCGACGACCTCGAGGGTGAGCCGATGCCCGTGTCTGGTCGCCCAGTCGGAGGCCTTTGTGACGAGCGCCCGGCCGATGCCATGCCCTGCTGCAGCGGGCGACACGAAGAGGCGTTCGAGCGCCAGGACCTGGGCGCGACGATCCCGGTGCGTCAGGCAGACGTGCCCAACGATCTCGCGCTCGCGGACGGCAACCCAGGCGGCCGCCAAGTCGACCGGCGTCAACCATGTCGGGGCGTCTTCGGGCAAGTGGATGGGATAGCGATGGATGGTGTGCACCGCTGCGAGCAGCGCGGCGCACTGTGGAACGTCCTGCTCTTCCCGCGCCCTGATCGTCGAAGCCACCCCCTCATGTAAGCGCACGAGTACGACGGAGGAGCTCCTCGGTCTGTGCCTGACAGCTCACCCGCGTGGCGTGCGCGAGTCCGCGGTTCTGGCGTTGAGGGCGGTTCGTTGGGGCACACTGGCTGGGAGGAGGTGTCCACGATGGATGAGGCAAACGAGAGACAGACCGGGCAACGGGCACAGCCAAGCGACCGCTACCGGCATCTGCCCGACCCCGTCCGCCTCGAGGAAACCGTCGCGACCAAGGACACCGACCCCGCGCCGGACCCCGACGCGGGGCGTGATCCCGAGCGCGACTTCATGCTGCGGTACGCCGGGTAGGACCTGTCAACGAGGGACTCCGCCATCTGGGACGAGTCTTCGGCGACTTATGACACGGTCGGGATGCGGTAGACCGACACGTGCGAACGGGACTCCGCGGTGAACTCCGTCCCCGCCCAGTCCGCATGCCGGCTCTCCAGCTCGAAGCCGGCGAGCTGTGCCATCAGGTCCAGCTCAGCCGGCCAGATGTAGCGGTGCGGGCTCCGGAAGAGCTGTGCCTGCTTGCCGTTGCCGAAATGGAAATGATGCGAGACGACGTGTTGCTGCACGACGTCGTAGGTGTCCAACAGGATGTAGCCAGGCTCGGACTGCCCGACCGTGGCTTGCTGCCCCGGCGGAAGCCTGCGCAGCTCGGGCACCCAAAGCTCGATGACGAAGCGGCCGCCGGGTGTGAGGTGACGCGCCGCGTTCCGGAAGCAGGCGACCTGTTCATCCTGGGTCAACAGGTTCGAGATCGTGTTGAAGACGAGGTAGACCAGCGCGTACTCGCCTGGTGCGCGGGCGGTGGCCATGTCGCCGACGACCACCGGGATCCTCTCCTCGTCGACCTTGGTGCGGAGCCGGTCGATCATCGGACGGGACAGCTCGATGCCGGTGACGGGCACCCCGCGCTCGGTCAGGGGGACGGCCACGCGACCGGTTCCGATGGCGAACTCGAGCGCTCGGCCGTTGCCCGCAAGCTCGACCAGGCGGTCGAGCGTCGGCCCCAACACCTCGGGGGCGAACATGCCGGTGCCCGGGGTGTCGTAGCGCTGGGCAGCGTCGATGTCCCAGATCTCTTCCTGGCGCATGCCCGCGATCCTGCCAACGGACTCCTCACGGCGTCCAAGGGTTTCTCGGCAACCGCGCGGATCCGCCGCGGTCCCGCCCAGGACCTGGACCGTGGAAGCGCGGACTGGGCGCCGGCTAGCTCACCGGGTTTCGGGACTGCGCGTAGTTCCACCGGAGGAAACGGTCGACGCCACTGACGACGTGGGCGCTGCGGATCGACGGGAAGACGTCGAACGCGTGCTGGGTCCCGGGCAGCTCTGCGTAGGCGACCGGGCTCTTCGACACCTCGCGCAAGGCCGTGACGAAGTGGCGTGCCTGGGACACGGGAACCAGCGAATCGTGCGCACCGTGGATCACGAAGAACGGCGGTGCGTCGGCATTGACCCGCAGCAGCGGTGACGCCCGCTCGAAGTCCGCGAGATCGCGCACCGGGTCCTTCTTCAGGACACGGGGGCCGAGGAAGGCGTCTCGCATGCGCACGGCAGACCTCTCGCCGCTGGCGCCGGCGAAGTCGTAGACGCCGTAGTGGGGGACCGCCGCCTGGAGAGTGGTGTCGGCGTCCTCGAAGCCCGGTTGGTACTCCGGGTCGTTCGGCGTGAGGGCCGCGAGAGCCGTCAGGTGGCCGCCGGCCGAGCCTCCGGTGATCGCGATGTACGACGGGTCGCCGCCGTACTGCTCGATGTTGCTGCGGATCCAGGCGATGGAACGCTTCACGTCCACCAAGTGCGTGGGGAACGGGTGGCGCGGGCTGAGGCGATAGTTGATGGCCACGCAGACCCAGCCGCGGGCAGCCATGTGGAGCATCAACGGGATGCCCTGCTGGTCCTTGTTGCCGATCGTCCACCCGCCGCCGTGGACCTGCAGCAGCACGGGTGCCCCCGCCACAGGACGGCCGGCCCTGCGGTAGACGTCGAGCAGCCCGCGACGACTGCCCCGCCCGGCGTACGTGATGTCCTTGATCACCTCGACCTCGGGGTTCTGCATGCGGAACGGCATCACCAGCTGTCGCCACGGCGTGGCCATGTCGATGTCGGTGTGCACCTTGGTGAGCTCGTCGAGGTAGCCCGGGCCGAGGGCCTCGACCAGCGAGAGCTCGACGTCGTCCTTCGCCGACTGGGACTGGTGGATGAGGTACCCCAGGCCTGCGAGGCTCGCCGCAGCGAGCCCGACCGCGGGCTTCGAGGCGTGACCATCCCGGCGTCCGCGCGTTAGGTGGACCAGGGTGTCCACGGTGGTCGCGGCGGCCAGATGGGGCGCCAGCTCGGTCGTGAGCCAGCCGGCGAACATCGCGGGGATCCCGGACCAGCTGCCCGGGACCGGGTGCAGGGCGTTGGCGGTCAGAGCGGCGGTGACGATCTGGCGTCGCAGAAAGCGGTCCGACATAGGGCAAGCATAGTGCAAAGTAGAACGTGTTCTAGAACGGCGTACCATGAATGGCATGAACAGACTGAGCGGGCTCGACGCGAGCTTCTTGTACCTCGAGTCCTCGACGCAGCTCCTCCACGTCTGCGGCGTGGTGATGATCTCGCCGCAGACGATGCCCGAGCCGTACTCGTTCGAGTCGTTGAAGTCGGCGATCAGCCGGCGGATCAGCGGGATGCCGGAGTTCCTCCGCACCCTGCACCCCGTCCCTCTGCACCTCGACCACCCGGTGTGGGTGATCGACGAGGACTTCGACATCGACCGGCACGTCCACCGGCTCGCCGTGCCGTCCCCTGGCGGTGAGGAGGAGCTCTCCGAGATCGTCGGCCACCTTGCAGGCATCCCGCTGGACCGGTCCCGGCCGCTGTGGGAGATGTGGGTCATCGAGGGTCTCGCCAACGGGCAGATCGCGGTCTTCACGAAGATGCACCACGCCACCGTCGACGGCGTCTCGGGCGCCAGCCTGCTCTCGAACCTGTGCAGTCTCGAGCCCGAGATGCCGCCGGTGCCCGAGAAGCCGCTCGAGCACGAGCGGGTCCCCAGCGACCTGGAGCTGACCGCAAGGGCGGCGGTGACCGCGGCCACCCGACCACTGGAGTTCGCCAAGCTCGTGCTGCCCTCGGCCGGCATCGTCACGAACTGGGTGGGACGTGCGGCCAAGGGCAAGGCGATGCCGGCTCCGTTCACCGCGCCGCGGACCTCGTTCAACGGCACCATCACCGGCCACCGGTCGGCTGCCTTCGTCGAGTTCGACCTCGACGACGTGAAGCAGGTCAAGGCGATGACGGGTGCCACCGTCAACGACGTGGTGCTCGGCCTGGTCGGTGGCGCGCTGCGTCGCTACCTCGACGAGCGAGACGAGCTGCCTTCGAGCTCGCTGGTCGCGATGGTGCCCGTGTCCGTCCATGGAAAGTCCAAGCGCAGCGGCAGCAACAAGGTCTCGGGCATGTTCACCCTGCTCTACACCGACATCGAGGACCCGGTCGAACGCATCCAGGCGATCGCGGACACGAACGCCGACGTCAAGGAGCACCACCACGCGATCGACGCGGACACGCTTCAGGACTGGGCGCACTTCGCGGCTCCGCGCACCTTCGCCATGGCGGTCCGTGTCTACTCCAAGCTCCGGCTCGCCGAACGGCACCCGGTGGTGCACAACCTCGTCGTCTCGAACGTCCCAGGCCCTCCGGTGCCGGTGTACTTCATGGGCGCGCGGATCGAGGCGCTCTACCCGCTCGGCCCGGTCTTCCACGGCGCCGGGCTCAACATCACGGTGATGTCGAACAACGGTCGCATGAACGTCGGTCTGCTCGCCTGTCGCGAGCTCGTGCCGGCCGTGTGGGACCTCGCTCGGCACATCACCTCAGAGCTGGAGGCCACCGTTGAGGCGGTTTCGGTCGCGAAGCCGCGCCGAGACCGACGCGCAGGCCTCGAGTAGGACCGGCACGAAGGTCTCGGCCGCGAGGACGCAACCGGCGTGACCGGTGTCGGCCTCGTGCGTGGTCGCTGCGGGTATGCGCATCGCGAGCGCCCGCTGACGCTCGGCCGGGATGACCCGGTCCTTCCTCATCACCACCACGGCCGTCGGTACGTCGATCCGGCGCAGCCATGGCCTGGAGTGGTGCCTGCCCAGCGCGGCCACCGCCTGCGCCACCGCCCAGGGGCTGGTGCAGCGGAACTCGGCGAGGGCCCAGTCGTGGAGGTCCTCGGGGTTGTCGATGTCGAGCATCCGGGCCGCGCCACGGGCCGCCGCCATCGCCGTGCGGGAACGTGAGAGGCCCCGCAAGGCGCCCATGGACACGGCCATGGAGTGGAAGAAGGCGATCTCGCTCGCCGAGTTGCGGAACCGGTCGGTGGTCGCGCCCAGGACAAGGCCGGACACGAGGTGGGGGTGCTGGCGCCAGGTGCGCTGGGCGATGATCGAGCCCATGGAGTAGCCGGCGACGATGACGTCCTCCAGGCCAAGGGTCTCGATCAGGGAGGCGACGTCGTCGGCGCAGTCGTAGAGCGAGAACTCCTCCGACATGATGCCCTGCCCGTGCCAGCGCTGGTCCAGCGTCACGACGGTGTAGCGCCTGGACAGCTCGGGAATGGCCGGGAACCACGTGAGCAGCCCGGTGCAGCCCACCGCGTGCAGCAGAAGGAGGGTGGGAGCGCCCGCAGGGCCGGGGGTGACGGTGACGAACGTCGAGCCGCGCCCGGGAAGGTCGACCATCTCGCCCTTCGGGATGGCGATCGACGGCAGGGGGAATGTCTTGCGGACGGAGTTGCGCATGGCCCGGGTGGTCACGGAGGCCCTCCTCAGGGTTGCGGCATGGTCGCCTGCGGATAGACTAGAACAAGTTCCAGTTTTCAGCGCACAGTTTACGCGTCGAGAGGTGCCCACGTGGACTTCACGCCCACAGAGACACAGATCGCGGTCCGCGACGTCATGTCCGACGTCCTCGACCGTGACACGGCGGGCTGGAAGGCCCTCGCGGATGCGAACCTCCTCGGCGTGCCGGTCCCGGCCGAGTACGGCGGGGAGGGCCTCGGCCTCCTCGAGGTGGGCACCATGCTCCACGAGGCCGGCCGCCGGGCCGCGACCCTCCCGATCTGGGAGACCCTCGCCTGTGCCGTGCCGGCGATTGCGGCCTGGGGCAGCGAGGAGCAGAGGCGGAGGGTCTTGCCGGACGTCGTGACGGGCCAGAGCGTGCTCGCGGTGGCCCTCAACGAGGTCGGTTGCGCGATGCCGCACCGGCCCCGCACGACCTTGCGCCGCGACGGGGACCGGCTGCTGCTTTCGGGACGCAAGGTCGGTGTGGGTCACCTCGAGGAGTCCGAGCTGGTGCTGGTGCCGGCGTCGCTCGAGACAGGGGGAGCGGTCGTCGTACTGCTCGACAAGGGACGCAGCGGGGTCACTGTGCTGCCCAGCGGCGCATCGCGCGGTGAGGCCACCGAGGCCACGCTGGTGCTGGCGGACGTCGAGGTGACCGAGGCCGACCTGCTCGGCGAGGCAGCAGCGACGACCCTGCGCAGGCACGCCGTCGCCGGTCTCTGCCTCTTCGGCGACGGCGTCGTCGCGGGGGCGCGGGACCTCACCGCCGAATACGTCAAGGGACGTCGTCAGTTCGGCCGGGCGCTGGCGGAGTTCCAGGCCGTGTCGGGCCAGATGGCCGACGTCTACATCGCCTCGCGCACGATCGGGCTCGCGGCAGCCTCGGCCGCCTGGCGTCTGGCAGTCAGTGACGAGCGCGTGCTCGACCCGGACGACGACCTCGCCGTGGCGGCCTACTGGTTCACGGTGGAAGGTCCTGCCGCGCTGCACACCTGCCACCACCTGCACGGCGGCATGGGCGTCGACGTCACCTACCCTCTGCACGCTCACTTCTCCTGGGCCAAGGACATCGCGCGGGCGCTCGGCGGCACGCACCAGACACTCGACGCAGTCGCCGCACGCGGCCAGGAAAGGGGCTGACATGGAGCTGGAGCTGACGGAGGAGCAGAAGGCGCTGCGCGACGAGCTGCGCTCCTACTTCGAGAGCCTGATGACCCCCGAGGAGCGAGACCTCCTGCTCGTCGAGCGGCACGGCGAGGTCTACCGCGACGTCGTCAAACGGATGGGACGCGACGGCTGGATGGGCGTCGGCTGGCCGAAGGAGTACGGCGGCCGCGGGTTCGGCGAGATCGAGCAGCAGATCTTCGCGAACGAGGCAGCACGAGCCGACGTCCCGCTGCCGTCGGTCACCCTTCAGACAGTCGGGCCGACGCTCCAGGTCTACGGCACGCAGCAGCAGAAGGACATGTTCCTGCACAGGATCCTCGCGGGCGACGTGCACTTCGCGATCGGGTACTCCGAGCCCGACGCAGGCACCGACCTGGCCTCGCTCCGCACCTCGGCCCGCCGCGAAGGCGACCACTACGTGGTCAACGGCCAGAAGCTTTGGACCACCGGCGGCCACGACGCGGACTACGTGTGGCTCGCGGTCCGCACCGACCCCGAGGCGCCCAAGCACAAGGGCATCTCGGTGCTGATCGTCGACACCAAGGACCCCGGCTACTCCTGGACACCGATCATCACCTGCGACGGCGCACACCACGTGAACGCCACCTACTACAACGACGTCAAGGTCCCCGTCGACATGCTCGTCGGTGAGGAGAACCAGGGCTGGAAGTTGATCACGACCCAGCTCAACCACGAGCGGGTCATGCTCGGCCCGGCCGGACGCATCGAAGGGTTGCGCGACAAGGTGCGGGCCTGGTGCGAGACCCATGAGGCACCCGACGGAGGTCTGGTCGTGCACCGGCCGGACGTGCAGCAGGTGCTGGCCGAGGCCGCGGCGGTGATCCGTGTCAACGAGCTGCTCAACTACCAGGTCGCGGCAGCGGGCGCCTCCGGACCCGTGAGCGTTGCGGACGCGTCGGCCAGCAAGATCTTCTCCTCCGACCGGATCCAGCACCTCGGGCGGCTGCTCGGCGAGATCGTCGGCAGGTACGGCGACCCGGCCGACCCCGACACCGCGCGGCTGATGCGGTGGCTGGACAGCCACGCCAAGCGCAACCTCGTGCTGACCTTCGGCGGCGGGGTCAACGAAGTGCAGCGCGAGCTCGTGTCGATGACCGGCCTCGGCCTGCCGAAGGTGCCCCGATGAGCGCCCCGGCGAGCGGCGACGCCACGCCGGCCCGCGGCAGCCACGAGTGGATCATGGCGGAGGCGGACCGGATCGCGGCGGGCGGCGAGTCGGCTCCCCGGCTGGCGCGCGACCCGGTGAACCAGCCGATGGTCAACAACTGGGTCGAGGCGATCGGCGACCAGAACCCGGTGTACGTCGACTCCGAGGCGGCTGCCGCATCCGTCCACGGCGAGCTGGTCGCACCGCCGGCCATGGCCCAGGTGTGGACGATGGGCGGTCTCAACGCCGAGCGTGACCCGAACGAGCCGCTCTGGGCCACCATGACGATGCTCGACGAGGCCGGCTACACCTCGGTGGTCGCCACGGACTCCGAGCAGACCTACCTGCGCTACCTGCGCCACGGCGAGCAGCTGTCGTTGACCAGCCGGCTCGAGTCCGTCGTGGGCCCCAAGAAGACGGGCCTCGGGGAGGGCTACTTCGTGACCACGAAGAACACCTGGTACGTCGATGACGAGCCCGTCGCGACCATGGTGTGGCGCGTCCTGAAGTTCAAGCCCGCGGAGAAGGCCGTAGAACCGACGCCGGAGCAGGTCCAGGGCGTCATCCGGCCGATGGTGAACCGTGACTCGGAGTACTTCTGGGAGGGCACCCGCAAGGGCGAGCTCCGGATCCAGAAGTGCGGAGCGTGCGGGGAGCTCCGTCATCCACCGGGGCCGATGTGTCCCGTCTGCGGGGCGACCGAGCCGGACTACGTGGTCGCCGCTGGGACCGGCACGGTCTACAGCTACGTCGTGCACCGGCACCCGCCTGTGCCCGGCAAGGAGCTGCCGATCCTGATAGCGCTCGTCGAGCTCGACGAAGGCGTCCGGATGGTCGGCGAGCTGCCGGGCGTCGGCGACGACGAGGTCGAGATCGGGATGCCGGTCGAGGTCTCGATGGTCCGCGTCGACGACGAGCTCACCTTGCCCGCCTGGCGACCCGCGACAGGAGCCCACCGATGAGCACTGCCACCCACACCGCGCTGGAGGTCGGGGCACAGCTCCCGCCCTGGGAGCTCCCGGTCACGCCCACCCTGATCGTGAGCACCGCGATCGCGACGCGCGACTTCCAGGACGTGCACCATGACCGGGACCTGGCGGTCGAGCGAGGATCCAAGGACATCTTCCTCAACATCCTCACGACCACCGGGCTCGTGCAGCGCTACGTCACCGACCAGCTCGGTCACGAGGTCCTCGTGCGCGGAATCGCGATCCGGCTGGGCGCACCCGCCTACCCCTACGACACCCTGACCTTCACCGGGACGGTGTCCGAGGAGGTCGAGGCCGACGGCGAGCGCAGGTACGTGGTCGTCGTACGCGGGAGCAACTCACTCGGTGACCACGTCACCGGGAAGGTCACCGTCGCGCCCGCTGAGGGGGCCCTTCGATGAGCGGGCTCGACGGACTGGCGGCGATCGTCGGCATCGGCGCCACCGAGTTCTCCAAGGAGTCCGGGCGCAGCGAGCTGCAGCTCTCCGCCGAGGCCACCCGGGCGGCACTCGCCGACGCCGGTCTCACGCCCGCGGACGTGGACGGTCTCGTGACCTTCACGATGGACACCAGCTCGGAGATCGCACTCTCCAGAGAGCTCGGGATCCCCGAGCTGCGGTTCTTCAGCCGGGTCAACTACGGCGGGGGAGCGGCCTGCGGCACCGTCCTGCATGCGGCGATGGCGGTCGCGACCGGGGTCGCGGACGTCGTGGTCTGCTACCGAGGCTTCAACGAACGCTCGGGCAGCCGGTTCGGCCAGGTCTCCGTCGCCGCCGCGACCCAGGTCAACACCAACGGGCTCGACAACGCCTGGACCTACCCGATGGGCCTGGGCACGCCCGCCGCGACCGTCGCGATGTTCGCGCGCCGTTACATGCACGAGTACGGCGCCACGAGCGAGGACTTCGGGCGGGTGGCCGTCGCCGACCGCAAGCACGCCGCGAACAACCCCGACGCCTGGTTCTACGGCAAGCCCATCACCCTCGAGGACCACCAGGCCTCACGCATGATCGCCGACCCGCTGCACCTGCTCGACTGCTGCCAGGAGAGCGACGGGGCGGTGGCGATCGTGGTCACCTCGGCCGAACGGGCCCGCGACCTGCCGCAGACCCCTGCGGTCATCCGCGCCGCGGCGCAGGGGTCGGGGCAGGACCAGTTCGTGATGACGTCGTACTACCGCGACGACATCGGCCTCCAGGAGATGGGTCTGGTGGGGCGCGAGCTCTGGCGACAGTCCGGACTCCGCCCGGAGGACATGGACACCGCGGTCCTCTACGACCACTTCACGCCCTTTGTGCTCCTACAGCTCGAGGAGCTCGGCTTCTGCGGCAGGGGAGAGGCGCGCGACTTCATCGCCGACGGGGCGATCGAGATCGGCGGGCGGCTACCCCTGAACACCCACGGTGGGCAGCTGGGCGAGGCCTACATCCACGGCATGAACGGCATCGCCGAGGCCGTCCGCCAGATGCGCGGGACCTCGGTGAACCAGGTCGAGGACGCCCGGCACGTGCTGGTCACCGCTGGGACAGGCGTTCCCACCAGTGGTCTGGTCCTCGGCCGCGCCTGAGCTACCCGAGAACTCGCTCAGGCGCGCGGCCGAGGACCAGTCAGTCACCTGGCGTCAGCGCAGACCGAGCTTGCTCGTGCAGGCAGGCCATGCCCCCCAGCCCTGGGCCCGCAGCACCTTCTCGGCGATGCGGATCTGCTCGGCGCGGGAGGCGCGATGAGCGTTGCGGGCGTACTTGCGGCCGCCGTAGGCAGCCCAGGTCGAGCTGCTGAACTGCAGCCCGCCGTAGTAGCCGTTCCCGGTGTTGATGTGCCAGCGCTGGCCGGACTCGCACGCTGCGAGTCGCTTCCAGGTGCTCAGGCTCGCGGCGTCCGCTGGGGACGCCATGAGGATCGGGACAATTGCGGAGATGACGGCGACAAGAGTCGCCACGAACATGCGTGAACGCATGACAACCAGACCTCTCGGCACGCCTGCGAGGTGAGCTGTCGGGTTCGGGCGGAAAGGTGTGCCCGGCCTCGGCGCCGTACGGCGGTGGAGGCTTCACCCCGAGGTCCTCGGGTACGCGCGGCTCGCGCAGGAGCCGAACGCGCCGGGGACCGTGGAGATTGGGTCCCCCGCTCCTGTCCCTGGTCGATCTCGAAGGTGACGCCCGGGTGCGGGACAGGATTAGGCGTTACCCCGGTGCGACGCTCCGACGGACGCGGAGCCAGATCAGAGTATGCAGACTCTGGAGCCGATCCAAACTGCTGATCCAGACCACAGCGCGGCGCCGGCGTACCCGCACCGCTCCGGTCTTGCGCTCGCAGAGACGTCACAGCACAGTGAATGCGACACTGGTAGCGGTCTTGGGGGACGAGACGCCGGGGGGAGAGATGGTCAGGTGCCCGGGCCACGGGAGGGGAGCGTGACCGCGGAGGGGTCGGTGACGCGGGCGAGCGCACGGGAGCGCCGGTGGTGGCGGGTCGCTCTGCTCGGCGTTGCGGCGGTGCTGCTCGGTGTCTACGCGGACCTGGGGCAGTACGCCGCAGGGTTCTGGGGACGGCTCCCGGAGCTCGGGGCGCCCTGGCTGCTGCTCGCCTTCGCTGGTGGACGCGTCGCCAACCGCTCGACGGCGTCCGCCGCCCTGACGGGGTTTCTCCTGGTCTTCGGTGGGCTGGTGAGCTACGGCCTGTTCGTGCACGCCGCCCACGGGACGCAGCTGCACAACGTGGTCTTCGGTGGCCGGGCGTTCTACTGGGCGGCCGTGGCGGCCGCTCTGGGTCCGGCGGCCGGCGTCGCAGGGGCCGGCTCGACCTCCAGACGTCACGAGACACGGAGGTCGGTGGCCTGGGGCTTCGCGGTCGCGGTGCCGCTGGTGGAGTGCGCCCGGGTCCTCGCCTCGGACTACCTCGACCTCCGCGGGGTCATCGTCGTCCTCCTGGCCCTGAGCGCAGGTACCGCGGTGGCCGCGCTCAGAGAGGTCCGGCTGCTCCCACTTCTGGCTGCGTCTGCGGCCTGGACGGCCGTGGGCTACGTGATCCTCCGGCTCGTCTGGTGATCCGCGTTCAAGGGAGGCGGCCAGGACCGGATACACATCCCGATCGCGAGGCCGGATCGACGCTGGCAATCGACACCGGGGTGGCCGGTGGCACGATGCGTCCATGTACGCCGCTCTCGCCCCAGCCCCACTCTGAGAAGCCCGTCCTCACCGAGACCGGACCCAAGTAGCCCAACCCTCCACGAAGCGCGAGGAGGTCCCAAAACCCCGGCTGGACCGCGTCTCTGTCGCCCTGGCCGTTCGGGACTTCGTGGGCGGGTGCCGTGCCTGTGGTGACGGCCTCGTGGCGCTGGCGCGGATCGCCCCGGTCCGGGGCGGTGCCGGCGCAGTCGTATCCAGCGACGTCGTTGCGGTAGAACCGCAGTTCAGGGGTGCTGGAGCAGTCCGCAGACATGCTGGAAGGCGCGTCGGCCGGAGGCCCTGACACTGGTCCCGGGAGGGGGCGTTTGACCCTGCCGGTAGCCAAGCCCGGAGGGGCATGATGCAACTGGGCAGTCGTGAGCTCGTTGGGCGGGGAATCGGACTGCACGTACTCACGGTGTTGCCCGCAGTGAACTTCGGCTGAGTACCCCGGGAGGGGATGGGGCGCGTGACTTCACTACTGATGACCGGTTTCCCAGGATTTCTCGGGTCTGCGCTGCTGCCCCGGCTCTTGGCACGTCGCGAGCGAGTCGGGACGGCGATCTGCCTGGTTCAGTCCCGACACATGGCAATGGCGCGGGAACGCGTCAGCGAGATCGAAGTAGACCATCCGCACGCACGTGGGCGGATCGAGCTGGTCGAGGGTGACATCACTGCCTCCGACCTCGGAACCGGCAAGGGCATGAAGGACCGGCTCGAGGCCGTGACCGAGGTCTGGCACTTGGCTGCGGTCTACGACCTCGCAGTGGCTCCCGAGATCGCACGCCGCGTGAACGTCGACGGCACGGCCGGCGTGCTGGAGTTCTGCCGGTCGCGTCCGCACTTCCAGAGGTTGCAGTATGTCAGCACCTGCTACGTGAGCGGCCGGTACGAGGGGGAGTTCACCGAGGACGGCCTGGAGGAAGGTCAGGCCTTCCGCAACCACTACGAGGCGACGAAGTACGAAGCCGAGGTCCTCGTCCGGAAGGCGATGGCCGACGGGCTACCGGCGACCATCTACCGCCCCGGCATCGTCGTCGGCGACTCCCGGACCGGGGAGACCCAGAAGTACGACGGGCCCTACTTCCTCGCGACGTTCATGCGGAGGCAGCCGTTCGTCGCACTGGTCCCCTCCGTGGGGAACCGAGACGAGGTCCGGTTCTGCCTGGTCCCCAGGGACTTCGTGATCGAGGCGATGGACCAACTGTCGGTGCTTGACCGATCGGTGGGTCGGACGTACGCCCTCACCGACCCGAACCCACCGACCGTCCGCGAGCTCGTCGACACGTTCGCGCGTCACCTCGGCAAGCGGGTGGTCTGGGTGCCGCTGCCGCTGGGTCTCACCCGGCGGGCGGTCGGTTCGGTGTCGGCAGTCGAGCGCCTTCTCGGTCTGCCGGCCGAGGCTGTGGACTACTTCGCCTCACCGACCACCTACTCCACCGCGAACACGATTGCGGACCTGGACGGGACAGGGGTGGAGTGCCCGGCGTTCCTGAATTACGCCGACCGGCTGTTGGACTTCATGACCGCCCATCCGGAGATCCACGCGAAAGCCATGGCCTGAGCGCAGGCCAAGCGAAACCAGCAAGGGAGAGACGATGTCCAAGTCGCATCCGAAGCTCGTTGTCAACGTCAGCCTGACGGGTTCCGACCGGGACTACGACGAGCACGTGACTTTCCTCCACCATGACCTCCGGCTCCTGCGCGTCGGCACCGGGGGAGACGTGGCCGCGGCGGAGGAGCTTGTCCGAAAGTGGGCCCAGGACGCCTCCGCGATCGCCGTCACCGGTATCCGGGAGGCTCGGGCCGTCGGCTTGTACGACGGGGAGCTCGAGGCGGTCGACCGGGTCAAGCGGGCCAGTTCGGCCGTGCCTGTGACCGATGGTCACGCCCTGGGCGACGTTCTGCAGGAGTGGGCGATCCGCCACGTCCAGAACGAGATGCCGGGGTTCTTCAACAACGCCCGGACTGTGGTTCTTGGTGGCATGAACCAAGGGCGGGCCACCCGGATCCTTCGGGAGTTCACGTCCAACCTGGAGTTCGACGACCCGCTGCTGCGGCTCGATATCCCGGCCATGCTGCACTCCAACCCCGTCCTCGGCCTTGCTGCAGACGTGGGTCTCTGGCCGATCCGGAGCCTGCCGCGCCGAGTCCGGAGGTTGCCCGGTGAGCTGAGGCTTCCCCTCAGGGGACCCGGCACCCGGATCAGCAAAGCGTTGGCCCGCAAGGCTGCGCGCGACTGTGACGTGGTGGTCGCCACCTATGACGAGCTCGTCGCCTTCGGGCTTGAAGACCTGTCGGGGAAGACCGTCGTCACCTCGGCCATCTCGGACGGGCGGCTCGCCGAGCTGGCCCGCCGAGACGTCGACATGGTGCTCGATAGCACCCCTCAGCCGTTCCGCCACGTCACCGTCTCTGCCGCCGTGCTCGAGGCGATGATGCTCGCGCTGGTGTCCAGCCACGAGCGTCTGACCGACGACGACCTGCTTGAGATGATCGTCTCGGCAGGTCTGGAACCGCGGTTGCTCTATCCGAACGGGCCCAGGCGCAAGAGCAGGTTCGCCTTCGTCATCCACCCACTGTCACAGCGATACTTCAGCAACGTCGAACCTCTCCGCACCATCGCTAAAGTCGCGCCTCAGCGGGTGATGGACGTAGTGGAGAAGGGGATGGCCTACATGCCGCCGATTACCTACAGCCACGTCACCGGCATCAAGTCACCTACCGGCGCGGAGGCCGAGGGCTGGCTGATCTCGGTGGGTGGCACTCCCAAGGAGCTGATGTCCCACAGCCCTGAGTTCACGTACGCGCGTCTCCTCGCGGCGGCCGACATGGCGAAGAAGCTCGGCGCGCAGGTGATGGGTCTCGGCGCCTTCACCAAGGTCGTGGGCGACGCGGGGGTGACCGTGGCGAAGCAGGCCTCGCTGCCGATCACGACCGGGAACAGCTACAGCGCTTCCGGGGCCTTGTGGGCTGCGCATGAGGCCCTGAACCGGCTTGGCCTCGCCGAGGTCGACGAGAAGGGACGGGTCAAGGGCAAGGCGATGGTTGTCGGTGCCACCGGAGCCATTGGGTCGGTGTGCGCCCGGCTGCTGGCGCTGTCCAGCGACGAGCTTTGGCTCGTCTCACCCGAGACGGCAAAGCTGCTCGCCCTCAAGCACGAGATCGAACGGGAGAGCCCAAGGGCCGCGCTGCACATCGCCGCAACACCCAACGGCCACCTCGGCGACATGGACGTGATCGTCACCGCAACCTCGGGGGCCGGCAAACGCGTCCTGGACATCATGGAGGTCAAGCCGGGCTGTGTCATCACGGACGTCGCGCGCCCCCTCGACCTCTCCGCGGAGGACGTCGCCAAGCGTCCCGACGTGCTGGTAATCGAGTCCGGCGAGATCGAGCTTCCCGGTGACGTGAAGATGGGCGATATCGGCCTGCCGACCGGTGTGGCGTACGCGTGCCTGGCGGAGACCGTTGTGCTCGCCCTCGAGGGTCGCTACGAGACATTCACCGTCGGCCGCGACATCGAGTGGGAGAAGGTCAAGGAGATCTACGGGCTAGGGCTCAAGCACGGTATGAAGCTGGCAGCGATCGCGGGCGTCAACGGTGTCTTCACCGAAGAGGACTTCGCCCGCGTCCGGGAACTCGCCCTCCAGCGAAGGGCCAAGACGCCGACCCCCCACCGCTGACCCAGGGCGTCCCGGCCGCGCAGAGCGGTCGGCGCGAGCTTCCAGCGGTTCGCGCACGGTCTTGCCGACCCGGTAGCGGGTGCTGTGGTCGAGGCGGGCCTAGCATGACAGCGCCCGTCACATCCTCGACGAGTACGGGGAACCCCAGTTCGATTGACTCGACCTGTGGTGGATGGGCCCTGCTGACGCCGTTCTTCTGCGGGGTGCTCACACTGGAAGCCGGCCGCGCGGGGTTGACATGCCGCCGGCAATCGACACCGTGTCGGCGGCGACCACGACCTTGAGCGCGGCCCCGAAGCTGAGGCCGGCCTTGGGGAGCGGCAGCGAGGACAGCGAGAAGCCGAAGAAGAATGCGAGCACGATCGAGATGATGGTCGTGCCGGCCGGGCTGGAATCGCCGGGGTGGTCGTGTGCGGGCCGGGCCCCCGGCCCTGGTGATCTGACCGGGGCGAACCGGTCAATCCCAGGTGCACAATCGTTGGAAGGGCGGATGACGGAGGAGACTCATGAAGACCACGGCGAACATCGTGGGGACGATCGAGTGGACCAGACGCACCGGCGGGCGCCTAGAACCCGCGGAACGGCGCCGGCTGGTCGCTGACCTGGCCCGCGTCCACGTCGGCAGCATTCTCGGCCGCGGCAGCGCCATGCTGCACCTGAACTCAGGCCGGCGCGCCAACGTCTCTCCCGACCGTCTGGTGCCACCGGATTCGCCGCTGACGCGGGCGGCTGAAGATGCGGCCGCGCGCACGCTGACGCCGTCGTTGCTGAACCACAGCTACCGCGCCTACCGGTTCGGTCGCGCCCTCGGCGACCTCGAAGGACTCGAGGTCGACGACGAGCTGTTGTTCGCCGCCGCTCTGCTCCACGACACGGGCCTGGTGCTCACGGACGGCAGCGCCGACTTCACCCTCGCCTCCGCGCGGGTGGCCAGGGACGTGGCTGAGGGAGTCGGACTCTCCAGCCGCGCGTCCGAGACCATCCAGACGGCCATCACGATGCACTACAGCCCGCGGGTCTCCCTCGACGTCGGCCCGGAGGCCCACCTGCTCGCAGCAGGGGCCGGTGTCGATGTCGCCGGGCTGCGGTCGTGGGAGTTGCCGCGCACCGTCCTGGAGGACGCTGTGCGCCTCCATCCGCGCGAAGGGTTCAAGGTGTACTTCACCAAGGCGTGGGCAGTTGAGGCCGCCCGGGTCCCTCGAGGACGCGCGCAGCTGCTGCGGCGCTACGGGGCCTTCTCGGCCGCCATCGCCCTCGCCCCGTTCGAGGAGTGAACCGTCCGGGCCGGTCAGCCCAGATCGAGCTGGCCATCGGACGAGCCCGCGACTTCGAAGACTGGTTTTACGCCGCCAGCGACCTCGACAACACCTGGGTACTCTCGGCCTTCCCCAGCGCCTGGGACGGCGCCATCAACTTCCAGCGCGAGCGCGACAACCTGGGACTCTTCGACCTCGACTGACCTCCCAGCGCACGGCCACTGTCATCGACAACCGGGGCGGGGAGGCGCTGTTCATCGCGGGCCCTTCCTGGAGTCCAAGGGGTCTCTGGGCGGACGGCGTGCACAGACAGGGGCCACGACGTCCTTTGCGGCCCTCGCGCTGGCCTGACCGTCGTTGACTGTGCTCGACGCCCCGCACCGGCGGCCGGAGACGGCATCGCATACGCCCGACCACCTCGCGACCAGGCCGTGCTTGTCGTGGCGCTGTCAAACGCTCAGCCGCCACGGGATGACCTTGCGAGGACGGCTCCCTCGCGGTCGAAGAAGGTCATCTCAGACATTGGGTCGGCGACAGTCACCCACCAGAGCGTCATGCCGCGCACTGCGCCGGGCGCGGTGGTGTGTGCCCCGACCTCACGGCCTCCTCCGGCGAGCGTCACCATCACACGCGCGGTGCCCGGCGGCGCCCCGCCAAGGACGAGGTCTCTCGGCAGCCCGTCGTCGAGCACCAGGAGCGTGGTCACCACGCCCGGCCGCTGCGAGAGGTGGAGCCCGGACCGGAAGAGGTACCGCCGTCCTGCGTGCTCCATCAGCAGCGAGCCGGTGCAGCCGGTGAGACCCGGCCAACGCGTGCACGCGAACGACACGCCACCGACGTCGTCGTACACATGGTCCTTCGTCCCGATCCTCTCCCGCCATGCCGGCGGTCGATCGGCCGTCGGCAGGTAGCCCGGTTCGGCGAGACCGTGCACCCCCAGGGGCACCACGGGACCCGCGATCAGTTCAGGGCCGAGGGCCCCGGCCCAGCGGGTGTCCGGGTCTGTGGAGGCAGGCACCACGACGTCGCCGCCGGTCTCGAAGGCGCCGGGCACCTCCTTCAAAACTCGGCGAGCGGCCAAGGTAAGTGCTGGGCCGGGGTCCACGACGACCTTCCGTCCGGCAGGGCCGGAACCCGCCGTGACCGCAGGAAGGACGATCGCGCCCAACGTGGCCACCACCGTGGCGGCAACGACCAACCGCTGGTGGGGGCTTCGCTGCCGACCTGCCCCGACGTCGTGAACGGTGACGCTCATGCGCACCTCCCGAGGGTGACCTCTTCACGGTCACACGCCGAGGCCGCGGAGGGAAGTCACCCTGCGTGACGCCGTTCAGCCGGGCCGTGATGACGGCGGCGGTTGCGGCTGTCCGTTCAGGCCGCCGTCGGAGTGTCGTAGAGCAGGCGTCGTACGGCGGCTCGTGCCGCGAGCAGGGCGACGACGAGCAACGTCACGGGTATGAATCCGCCCAGGCTCACAGCGTCGCCGAAGACGAGATCGACCAGTTCGAGTACGACGAGCTTGCTCCCGGCGGCGACCACCCACAACGACAGGGCGGCGGCGACCTGGGCGCGCCGGGTTGTCGCGGCGCGGAGCCAACTGATGACCTTGTTCTTGAGGACGATCACCATTTCAAGAGCGATCTTGAGCAGGACCGCAGTGAGAAGCGAGAGGGTGAAGCCTTCGCTGATGACGGCTGGGAAGTACTCGATGGCGAGGTTGAGGACGACCACGTAGACGAAGAGATCGACGACGTCGGCCGGGCGGGCGCGGATCCACCGGCGGACCGGACCCCGTGGGGCACGAGGTCCTGCGGAGGCTGCCCGCCCAGGCTCTGTTGTCACAGGACGATCTTGACGCACGTTGCGCTCGAACCGCCTCGGTCCACCGGATCTGTCATCTCGCTCGCGCGAGGGACGGCCTCGAACGCACATGCCGTTTCGTCTGCCTCGGACGGTTCGACGGCCTACAGTCCAAGTCATGACCGAGATGAGCATGAACAAGGTGATCCATGGCGCGTTCCGGCGCGACCTGGATCGTTTCATCACCGCGCTCGGCTCCTTCCGGGCAGGAGACCAGCGACGCGCCGACGAGCTGAACACGGCGTGGGCCAACTTCGACGACCAGCTCACGCACCACCACGAGGGCGAGCACGAGACCGCGTGGCCGGCGTTGGAGAAGGTCGGCGTGAGCCCTGAGCTGCTGGCGACGATGGACGCCGAGCACGACACGATGGCCCAGGCGCTGGTCGCCACCCGGGCAGCGATGACCGACCTGGTGAGGACGCCGGGCCGCGAGCAGGCCGACAGCGCGCTTGCCGCCTTCGAGCAGCTCCGCACAGTCACGGTGACCCACCTCGACCACGAGGAGGCCGAGCTCGAGCCGGTCTACCTCGAGAACCGGGACGACCCGGCGATCGTGGAGATGGGCAAGAAGTTCGCGAGGGTGAGCCCGGCCCGCGGTGGCCGCTTCTTCGAGTGGCTGCTCGACGGCGCTTCGGCCGATCAGCGCGCCGCTGTCAGCAGCTCGGTCCCCGGCCCGGTGCTGAAGGTCATCACCGGCATCTTCGGCCGCGGATACAGGAAGAACGTCGCTCCGGTCTGGTCCCATTGAGCCGTGGCCGCACGTCCTACCACTGCTCGCTTCCGCGGCCGTTTTGGATCGCTTGCGGACCCAACTCACTGGGAACTGGTATGCCTGCAGGCCAGCTGGCGGTCGCGGCCAGTCTTCCTCGCTGTGGCTGTCGCCTGTTGACTGACTGCAGGTGACCTCTCCTCAGGGACAAGGAAAGGGGTCGACGGGGGCGAAGTCGTTGTCGTCATCGGAGCAGGGTCGATCGGCCAGGCGATCGCTCGTCGGGTCAGTGCAGGCAAGCATGTGCTGCTGGCCTGATTTACGTCTGGAGAACGCCGACGCCGCGGCCCGTGTGCTCAGCGACGCAGGCTTCGACACGATCACGACCAGCGTGGATGTGTCCAAGCGTGAGTCGGTGCTCGCGTTGGTCGGCCACCGGGGGTTACGGAGTCGTGATCGCCTCGCAGTCCGGGCATCGATTGCACGATCTGTCCCCCGAACAGGACAAGGCTCTGGCGACCACGCCGGTGGAGGACCTGTTGTCTCTGCCGATGCTGCAACCCGATCAGGTGACTGACCCACCCGCCCTGGTGCATCGCCGATGTTCTGGAAGGCGTGCGGTACCCCACGCGGCCCGAAAGCCATGCCCCCGTCGAGGCCCGGAGCATTGCATTCCCCGCCTTGAACCGGAAGTCACCCTCGATGACGTACCAGACCTCGTCCTGACGGAGGTGGCTGTGCACCGCCGGTCCGTCGTTCGGTGGTATCAGGAACTCGAGCACGGTCATCGAGCCGTTGGTCTGGCTGGTATCCGCCTTGACGGTGACCGAGCCGGCGGTGGAGGTCTTGAGCTTCACTCCCTCGCTGGGGTGCAAGCAAAGGGCTGGATGGACATGGACTTCGCGCCTCCTCTCCAGGATCGGGCTAGGCCGCCGTGGGCCGCTTTGGTGGCCAGCGCAAGCCCGTCTCCGCCGTGGAAGGGCGGTACATGATCGGCTGCTTGTTGACCGGACGCACGAGCACGCCATCCTGGACGCCGCTGTGTTCAGCCTCGGCGCACTGGTCGCCCCAGCCTGAGGGTCGTGCGGGTGCGCATGCCAGGGTGTTGGCATGAGTGAGTCAGGTGCCGGCCAGCCCCCAGTCGTCGTGGTCACCGGAGCGAACGGCTTCGTGGGCTCTCGTATCTGCGCGGCGCTGGTCGATCGGGGCGCGACTGTGCTTGCGGTCGTGCGGCGCCCCGGTAGCGCCCCGGCACTCGCGGGCGTCGAGGAGCGGGTTGGCGACTTCCACGACCCTGACCTGGCAGCAGCCGTGGTCCAAGGCGCCAGCGCCGTCGTCACGACGGTCCACCCGATGGGGACCGACCACGAGACCCAGCACCGGATCGCGGTCGAGGGCACGCCGGTCCTCGCCCGGGCCGCCCGCGACGCGGGCGTCCCGCGCCTGGTTCACATCTCGACGGCGGCCGTCTACGACCGCTCACCCGGGGTCGGTGACGTGGACGAGGAATCGCCGCTGGTCGCGGACGACGCCAACGCCTACGCCGTGACCAAGAGGAACACCGATGCCGCGCTCGGCCAGGTCGACGGGTTCACCCGCGTCATCCTGCGTCCGCCGGCGATTCTCGGCGCCGGCGAGAGCTCGATCTGGAACTCGCTCCGGCCTGCCGAGATCCGCGACGACGAGAAGGCCCGTCATACCGTCCCCGGACAGAGCTTTGCCTGGGTCCACGTCGATGACCTCGCGGCCCTCGCCGCGGAGGTGGCGTCGGGCCGAGTCGCGGGGTCGACGGACCCCATGAGAGGTCCGGTCGAGGGAGCGTGCACCGTCGTCAACGTCGCGGCGGGCCCGGCCACGGCCCGTGACTACTACGAGACGGTCACCAGGGCTCTCGGCGTCGAGCCGGTCTGGGACGATGCTCCTGCGTGGACTGGGCGTATCTTGGCCGAGCGCGCGCAAGGGTGGGGTTGGGCCCCGACCGTGGACCTCACTCAGGCTCTGGCGGAGATCCACAAGGGACTTAGCACCTGACTTGTCCGCATGCGCTGCTCCCGAGCGCTCGTGAGCACAGGCGTGCAAGGGTGGTCGTGTGACCGGAGACGAGGTGCGCGACGAGGTGCGGCTGACGAACCTCGATCAGCCGCTGTTCGACGGGGCGCAGGCGACCAAGCGGGATCTGGTCGACTATCTCGACCTCGCCCGGGATCGGATCCTGCCCGAGCTGCGTGGGCGACCGTTGTCGGTGATCCGGGTGCTGCGCGGTCAGAAACCGTTCATGCAGAAGAACCTGCCGAAGTACGCTCCGCCGTGGGTGCAGCGGGTCACGCTGTGGGCGGAGTCTTCGCAGCGCGAGGTGTCGTACGCGCTCTGCGACGACCGCCGCTCGTTGCTGTGGTTCGCCAATCAGCGTGCCGTCGAGTATCACGCGACCCTGGTGCGCGCCGACGGCTGGGACCGACCCACCCACATTGTGCTCGACATCGACCCACCGGCCGGCAGCCCGTTCCAGACGGTGATCAATGCGGCACATCTGGTGGCCCAGGCCCTCACCGAGGTGGGAATGGCAGGCGCGGTCAAGACCAGCGGCGCCAAGGGGCTGCACGTGTTCGTGCCGATCACGGACACGTCGATCGAGGACGCGGCGGCGGCGACCCGGGCGCTCGCGGCACGGGCCGAGCGGCTCGATCCGGGGTTGGCAACGACGGCGTTCATCCGCGAGGACCGCGGCGGCAAGGTGTTCCTGGACTCCACCCGAGCCGGCGGGGCGACGGTGGCGGCGGCGTACAGCCCGCGAGCGCGAACCGGGACGCCGGTGTCGTTCCCGGTGGCCTGGGATGACCTGGACCAGGTGACGCCGGCGGACTTCACGGTACGCACCGCGGCCGCGCTGCTCGCCGAGTCAAACCCGTGGGCGGAGCTGATGCCGACGCCGCAATCGGTCGCACCGGTGCTGATCGAGGAGGGGCGGGAGATCCCGGTGGCGCGCGTGCAAGCGATGCATGAGGGCAAGCGACGGGCCCGTGCCCAACGCGCGGCAGCCAAGGACACGTGACCCAGTCAGCGCCGATCGGCTCACGGTCAGCCGACGCCCCATGTGACTCACGTCTGCTTGCGTGACATGCGGTAGTGCAACGTCAGGAACGGCAGGCCGAAGACCCAGAAAGCGTGCTCGGCGCGCAGTTCGCCCTCCTCGACGTACACGTCGAGCTCCTCGGCGAAGCCGGGCACGGCCAGGGCGGTGAGCTCGTCGGCGGCGGGGTCGACGTACGTGAGGTAGTGGCCGGCCTGACCATCGTGGTCGCGGCTGGTCAGGGTGAGACCGCCGCCGGCGTGGGCACGGGGAAGCAAGGTCGCGGTGAAGCTGCCGTCGGGGACCGGGAAGCCCACGCTGACGTAGCCGCGCCCGTCGAGCCGATAGGTGGTGTAGATGCCCACCAGGATCGGTTCGTCATCGTCGACGAACGAGCGGATCCAGCCACGAACCGACACCGTCCCGTCCACTCCCGTGATCGTGTCGATCCGGCTGCGAATCCCGCGCAGCGCCTCCCGCTGGTTCATCGGAACGCTGGCCTGCCCGAGCGGCCGCGCGACCAGCGTGCGGTAGAGCAGGTAGCCCGGCCGGACCCATAGCCGCCAGCGCGGGACGATGTCGAGGGCGAACCGGGTGGTGTGCTCGTAGAACTCGCGCACCTGTGGGTCGACCTGCCCCGGGTCGAACTCGGGACCGTCCAGGTCGTCGAGCGAGGCGACGATGCCGATGTCCTGGGCGTCGGCGACGTACGTCCCACCGCGAGCAGCGGCGAGCTCGCGCACGTAGCCGGTGCCGACGTACCGAGAGCGCGCGGGCAGCGGAACGACGAAGGGCAGGTCCGCCGCGGCGACCCGCTCGGCGAGCAGGCTCACCTGCGCGTCACGGAACAACGCTGCCGACAGGCTCCGGTAAGCGAGCACGGTGCTGCTGGCGACCACCGATGCAGGTGGGGTACGACGTGAGGCGAACGCCCGCCCGACGGCTGCGCCCACTAGCGGTCCGAGCACGACCTTCTGCGGCCGCAGGCCGAGCGCTCCCACGACGGCGCCGGTCGTGGTGCCGACGGTGAGGGGCCGGGCGCCCGAGACCTTCCCAGCCACCCAACCCACCGGTGCGGCCAGAGCCGTGCTCACGGCGATCCGCTGCCACAGCGCCGGGATCTCGCCGGGGCGCTGGCGGGCGCGGGCCACCGCCTCGGATGTTCCCAGCCCGGCGGCACCCACCACGGCGGCGACGGCAGCAGAGCGGAGACCGCGACGGCCGGCCAGCGAGGCTCCCGCCAGGCCGCCGATGGCGGCCACGAAGGCCACCGAGCCGGATCGGGTGGGTTCGGTGGCGGAACGGTCCCGTGCCACCCCGACACCCTATGCCAGTGGTGGGGCGTAGCTCACGCAACGCGTAGATCGAAGGATGCCCACACCGACTTGCCCTCTCCACGGTGTCGGATGACGCCCCAGTCGCCGCTGACGAGGTCGACTATGGACAGGCCACGCCCCCCGGTGTCAAGGAGGTCTGTCGCGCGGTGGACTGGAGGGGCAGGCGACCCGTCGGTGACTGTCAACAGCACTGACTGGTCGGCCCGCTCCAGGGTCACGGTGAACGGTGTCTTCGCATGCCGGATGGCATTGGTGGCGAGCTCGCTGACCACCAGACCCACGTCTTCTACGAGGTCGAGGAAGCGGTGGTCGATCAGCAGGGTGCAGACGAAGTGCCGTGCCCTTGGCACGCTCTCGACTTCAGCCGGGAGCTGCGTCTGGTGTGACCAGGGAGTTGCCTCACTCATTGCGGTCCTCCTGCGGGATCCGATCCGTCCCGAACTGGGCAGGGCTGGACCAAGCGCAGGTGTAGACAGAGACACCTACCCGCTCGGCGGGACGCGAAACGGCGGCAACGCGCCCGTTCAGTCAACCGCGTCGACGCTGCCTGCCGCTTTGCGGTCAGAACGCCTTGTCCCCAGGGTGCTCGTGAAGCCCAGGACGTCGTTGGTCGGCAGCGTCCTGCGTACCAGGGAGTGCGCGACGAGGCTGAGCTTCTCGTCGTGGTTGCGGGAGTAGCTGCGGAGCGCGGTGAAGGCGGAGTCCATGTCGAGGTGCCCGGACTCGGCGAGGAGTCCCTTGGCCTGGTCGATCACGATTCGGCTGTTCAGTGCACTCTGGAGCTGTTCGGCGAGGATGGAGGCGCGGTGGACGGTGCGCTGCTGAAGGATCCCGATGGTGGCCACATCGGTCAACGCGCGGGCGATCCGCTGGTCCGCGACGCCTAGAGGCTGGCCCGGCTTGTTGAACAGGTTGAGTCCGCCGATCGTCTCATCACGCAGACGCATCGGCACCGCATGCACCGACGTGAAGCCGACGCTGTGCGCCGCCTCGGCGAAGCGGGGCCACCGGGTGTTGCCGGCGAGGTCCTCCACGGTGACGGGCTGGCCGGTTCGGACGGCTTCGACAAGCGGGCCGCCCTCCTGGCTCTGCCGATGGAAGAGCTCGAGCAGTCGGGTGGCCTCGCTCGAGGACGCCATCAGCTGGAGGCTGCCGCGCTGGTCGACGAGCAGCAGCCCGGCCTCGGCCACGTCGAGCAGCTCCACACAGGTGTTCACCAGGCGGTCCAGGAGGTCGACGACGTCGTAGTCGTCGACCAACGTGTCGGCGAGCATCGCGAACCGTTCGGCGAGCAGCGTGTCTCGCCCGGTCTCGGTGCTCGGGAGCGCAGCTCGCGGGTTGTTCATGGTTTCTCCCTCAAGATCCGTCGGCGGCCGTTGACCACGTCGGCGGCGAGCTCGTTGACGGACACACCCTCGGCGAAGGCGGTGGCACGTAGCCGCACCATTGCCTCCGCGATCGTGCCGTCGAGCTGGCCCATGGCCATCCCGGCGGCCTGGTGGAGGATCATGTTGGCGGTGACGGTCTCGGGGTCGCCGTACCGGCTCGGCGCCTCCAGCACGGCCAGTCCCACCTCGTCGACCGAGGATAGGGCGCTGCTCAGCTCGGGTCGGCTCAACGGACCCGGTGACTGGCGGTAGAAGTCGACCGCGCCAAGCCAGATCGCGCCGATGCGGATCGGGAAGGCGAAGACCGCGCGGGCGCCGGTCCGGATCGCCTCGCTGCGAAGACCGGCCAGCGGTTGGCCACGCCGTCTCGCGGGTCGGTGAGGTCGCCCACGAGGACCGGAGTCCCCGTCGAGGAGGAGTCGACGCACGGGCCTTCGCCGAGGGTGAGCTGGAGGCGTTCGATCACGGTGGCGACCTCGTCGGTGGCGAACAGCGGCTCCCGTGCGCCGTCCGAGGTCACAGTTGCACCCTACGCCTGGTGGCTTGACGGGCAGAGGTTTCGGTGCGAGCGTGAATCTTGCGCTCAAGCCCCTGGCGTTCTGAGCCAGCGCGGACGGGCCCTGCCTGTCTCTGGACATCGCTGACCTGGATGGACTCAGCAAGCCCATCGGACTGTTTGTCCGCTGTCCGCGCAACATAGACAGAGCCGCAGGTGGCCATATGGTCCAGCAGCGTGAGTCACAGTGGGCCGAGCCCTCCGACGAGGATGCGCGACCAACGAAAGCGGCGCTCGGCAGGGAGACGCCGCATTGTGGCGTGAGCGCGACCTGCACACTGCAGGGCTCGTTACGTGCCCCGGCAGAAGCCAGAACCTTCGTCGCGGAGCGGATCTGTCCACGGCACGACACCCTGGCAATCGCTGCCGCAGCACTGGTGGCGAGCGAGGTCGTCACCCACGCTGCCCTGTGGGGCGAGGGCCCGATCACCCTCGCATTGGAGTGCGACGTCACGACCCTGACGCTCTCGGTCACCTGCTCGATGGACGGTCAATCGGAGACTACTGAGCTACGCCTCGGTGACCCCATCGCCGGCATGATCGTCGACAGAATCTGTCGTGCCACGGGAACCCTCCGGACGGAGCACGGACTGACCATGTGGTGCACGATCCCAACCGGGTACATCCCGGCGCGGAATCCTCGAGCCGGGAGAACCTCGCTCGGCCGCCGGCCGGTGCGCAGTCGGCCGCAGACCAGCATGGCGATCCGGACACTCGACGTACCGGGCACGTGGAGTTAGGAGACCTGCTCAGGACGGTGCGCTGGTGGTGGGCGGCTCCGGAAGGTGGGGGTCGTCGAGGGCGGCGAGCGCCTCACGACGGGTGAGCGCCTCGGCCTGCAGGTCCAGCAGGCTGGAGACGACGTCGGCGGGCTTACCGGCGGCGTGCTCGGCGCGTGCGGCGAGGACCACCTCCCGGGCGGTGGACTCGAACTGGTCGAGGGCGCGCAGGGTGTGCGCCTGGGCGTCGAGGAGGTTGTCGACATGGTCACGGTGGCCGCGAACCTGCCGGAGCCGGCCGTAGGTGTCGGCGACTGTGGCGGAGGAGCCGATGATGCGCTCGAGAGTGTGCACGTCGTCGGTGAACTGGTAGAGGGCGTCGGCCATCCGGTCTGCGGTGTCGGCCGGCCCGCCATCGGCCTCGGTGGCGCGGACGGTGGCCTGGTGGGCGCGGGCGACCAGCCAGCGGCTGAACCGGGTCATCTGCCAGGTGTTGTGCGCGTCGGTGGCCGTCAGGGCGGTCCGGCGGTCGTCCAGGTGCCACCAGCGGGCGAAGGAGACCACGCCGGTGACCGCGGAAGCAAGGATCGCGGCGAGGGTGAGGGCAGGGGAGTCGGCGACGGTCGCGCCGCCGAGGGCGCCGAGGGTCCCGGCCGCGATACTGGCGGTGACTGCGGCTTGCCGCCGCATGAGGGCGTCGATCCGGACCCGTTCTTTGCGCGCGCTCGGGCCGAGGGGGCGTTGGATGCGGTCGGGCACCTGGTAGAGCAGCGTGTCGCTGCCCGGGGCGCTGTAGCTGTGGACCAGCTCGTTCCAGCGGCGGGCGGTCTCGGCCCTGCCGGGGCGTCCGGCTCCGGCCACGGCGTCGGGGACGACGCTCGCCGCGGTCCCGGTGCGGGCTCCGGTGTGGTCGGTGGTGACGTCGGTGAGCAACGTCCCGGCGGTGGCGCGGTTCCGGTCGACCTGCCCGGAGGGCTGGTCGGGGCTGTGGCTGGGCACTGGTTCCTCGTCTCGTCCAGGGGTGGGGGATTCAGCGGCTGGTGTGCTGGGCGGGGGAGCCGTTCGCCGGTGCGAACGTGGGCTCCGGTGAGGACGTCCGATCGATGCTCGTGGGCTCTCCTCGGGCTTACGGGGCCGTAGCCGTGCCGGTGGGTGTTGACGCGCTGTCCGTTGCGGGTGTTGCAGCCTGTCTCTGTACCGGGATGGCATCGTCGATGGCCGCAGGTGTCTGCGCCGTTGCGGCTGCTTCCTCTCGGGCCAGGAAAGTGCCGAGCTCGCCGATGGTGCTCATCAGCGGCGAGGGGAACACGACCGTGGTGTTCTTGTCGACGCCGAGCTCGACCAGGGTCTGAAGGTTGCGCAGCTGCAGCGCGAGCGGGTGGGCCATCATGATGTCGGACGCCTGACCGAGCTTGGCGGCCGCAAGGTGCTCGCCCTCGGCGTTGATGATCTTGGCGCGCTTCTCCCGCTCCGCCTCCGCTTGACGCGCCATGGCGCGCTTCATGGTCACGGGAAGCTGGATGTCCTTGAGCTCGACCAACGTGACCTCGAGGCCCCATTCGGTGGTGGTGCGATCGAGGATCAGGCGGATGTCCTCGTTGATCCGGTCGGTCTCGGCCAGGATCTCGTCGAGCGCGTGCTGACCGACGACGTTCCGGAGCGTAGTCTGCGCGATCTGGTTGATGGCTGCATTCACGTTTTCGATCGCGATGACGGATTTCACGGCATCGACCACCCGGAAGTAGGCGACGGCGGCCACGTCGACGCTGACGTTGTCCTTGGTGATGATGCCCTGGGACTGGATGGGCATGGTGACGATCCGCAAGGAGATGCGATGTAGTACGTCGACCAGGGGGATGATGATCCGGAGGCCTGGCTCCCGGGTGCCTTTCAGCCGGCCGAGCCGGAAGAGCACGCCCTTCTCGTACTGCTTGACGATCTTGATGGCCAGTCCGAGGCCGATCAGGGCCAAGATCAGCACCAAGATCAGGATCCAGGTCGCGGCGTTCACTGGGATGCTCCACGAGGTCCGCGCAGGAAGCCGTCAACGGGCGGACGAACAATCGACGTCTTCATGACGCCCCACCTCTCAAACCGGTTCAGGAGCACACCCGGTGGAGGCCTCCTGACTCGGTTGCTCCTCACGGTACTCCGCTGCGGAAAAGGGACCCCAAGACGAGCCTCCGCGTGAAGATAGCGTCGGTGCCCGCACGCTGGAGTTACTCCCACACAAGGGGAGACTGGCGCGGCAGCGGGGATCGGCCAGCCGGTCCGAGACACGCGGGCCCGGGTCTCCCTCGTGCCTCCGACCGACCGTCGTCGCACGCACTGCGAGAGTAGGCTGGGTGACACGAGGCACGCAGGGACGCACCGAGAGCATTCTTCGCTGAGCCGGGTGAGAGGCGGGCGTTATGACCTCGTCGTACGTTTCGACCTTCTACGGCGCGGTGCCGTGGGCGGTGGCTGGTCGCCGCGGTACCGCAGTTCCGGAGATTCTTGATGATTCCGCAGGCCGCGCGAGCGGCGTGGGTTTCGAGCAGCGCGGCGACGGCGGGAGCGTGGCACGGCGACCGGCGCACTCGCGACCTTCAGTGGGCGGGAGGCGGAGGCAGTGGCTTACCTGATGCTCTATGGCAGCGGTTGGACGCAGCGGTGGCAGATCCCCAGCGGCGCGGAGGAGACGGTCCTGTCGGAGATCGCTCGCGTCGGACGAGACGAGACTGGCCGTCTTTCGGTCGTGGACTCCCAAACCGGTGCCACCGTCACGCTCATGGTTGCGTGGGCCGCGGTCGCCACGGCAGTCATCGTGGATTCGGACTCCGCGCCCCCGCACGATGAAGCCACCGGGCAATACGCCTGAGACCCCCACACGCTTGAGTGACGCGGGCAAGACGCCGCATGCGGGAGTCCGAGCGACATGATGGGGGTGTGACCGGGCGCCAGTCCCCACAGCGTCTTGGCGCTTCTGAGCGGGAAGCTGCCGGGGCGCAGGTCGGCATCGGCGGCATTCCCGTTGCCCGTGCTGCAGCGATGGCCGCTGAGCAGGTGCTCAGCGTTCTCGACACCTCCGCTGCCGGCCTCGAAGTAGGTGAGGCGACCGCCCGGGCGAGCAAGGTCGGGCCCAACGCCGTACGCACGCACCACACCAGCGCATGGCAGCTTCTGGCGCGCCAGCTGCGCAGTGCTCTGCTGCTCCTTCTCGCGGCGACCGCGCTCGTTTCCATGCTCCTGGGCAACACCGCGGATGCGGTCATCATCGGTGCGATCCTCACAGCGAGCGTCGGCCTGGGCTTCTTCAACGAGTACCGCGCTGCCCGGGCGGCCGAAGCCCTGCACGAGGCGATGCGCCACACGGCGATGACCATGCGAAACGGCCGTGCCGAGCCGGTGGACGTCACCGCTCTGGTTCCTGGAGACGTGGTGCGGCTGAGCGTGGGGCAGGTCGTGCCGGCCGACGTACGGCTGCTCGAGTCCGCGCGGCTCGAGTGTGACGAGGGGGTGCTGACCGGTGAGTCCATGCCGGTGGAGAAGGCCACTGCTCCGGTCCCGGACAGAAGCCCGCTGGCAGGGCTGGACTGCTGCGCGCTGATGGGAACCGTTGTGCACGGCGGGTCCGGCACGGGTGTGGTGGTCGCGACCGGCGGCGAGGCCGAGTTCGGCAAGATCGCCCTGGGGTTGGGCGAGAGGCAGCCGGAGACAGCCTTTCAGGTGGGCCTTCGGGGCTTCTCCGTCCTGCTGCTGCGGGTAGCGGCCGTGCTTACCGCGCTGATCCTGGTGACGAACCTGGCGCTGCATCGGCCGTTGATCGACTCGCTGTTGTTCTCCTTGGCGATAGCGGTCGGGATGACTCCGCAGCTGCTTCCGGCGGTCGTGAGCACCAGTCTGGCGATCGGCTCACGGGAACTGGCTCGCAGGAAGGTGCTGGTCAAGCGGCTGGTGTGCATCGAGGACCTGGGCGACCTCGACGTGGTGCTCACCGACAAGACCGGAACCCTCACCGAGGGCCGCATCAGCTTCGTCGAGGCCGTGGGGGCCGATGACAGCGGCGGCGAGGCCGGGCAGCGCGCATTCCTGCTCGGGCGGTTGGCCGTCGACATCGAAGCAGGCGACGGTGACACTGCAGCGAACCCGTTGGATGCGGCTCTGGCTGCCGCAACCACGGCCGACAAGGCCGAGCGTGACGGGGTGACCCGACTGGGCTTGCTGCCGTTCGACTATGAGCGTCGGATGACCACCGTTCTGGTGGACCTGCCCGGCGAGGGCCCCACGGTGATCAGCAAAGGGGCGCCAGAGGCTGTCTTGGCACGATGCGTCGACATACCTAGCCTGGCGCGGGCCACGATGGAGAGCCACTTCCGAGCCGGAGACCGTCTGGTTGCGGTGGCTTCCCGCCTCGCCGCCGGGCGGACAGAGCTGACGGCAGGCGACGAGCGCGACCTTCACCTGGCCGGTTTCCTCGTCTTTCTCGACCAGCCGAAGACCAGTGCGCGGCAGGGCCTGAAGCGATTGGTCGACCTCGGGATCACCGTCAAGGTGGTGACCGGGGACAACGCGTTGGTGGCGGAGAAGGTGTGTGAGGAGGTGGGTCTGGCCTCGGGCGGCACGCTGGCCGGCAGTGACATCGAGGCTATGGACGACGCGAGCCTGGTCGATGCGGTCGGGACGGCGGGGATCTTCGCTCGGGTCACACCGGAGCAGAAGGCCAGGCTGGTGCGTGCGGCCAGGACGCAAGGACGGTCGGTGGGGTTCCTCGGCGACGGCGTCAACGACGCGCTGGCGCTGCACGCTGCCGACGTCGGTATCTCGGTGGACACCGCGACGGAGGTGGCCAAGGACGCCGCCGACATCATCCTGCTCGAGAAGGATCTCGACGTCCTCGCTGAGGGAGTCGCGGAAGGGCGAAGGATCTTCGCGAACACGATGAAGTACGTCCTGATGGGTACCTCGAGCAACTTCGGCAACATGTTCAGCGCCGCCGCAGCGTCCGCCGTCCTGCCGTTCCTGCCGATGCTGCCCTCACAGATCCTGCTCAACAACCTGCTCTACGACACCGGGCAGCTGTCCATCCCCACCGACCGCGTCGACGCCGAACAGCTGCGGGCGCCCGCGCACTGGGACGTCGGCTTCATCCGCCGGTTCATGCTCTTCTTCGGCCCGCTGAGCTCGCTGTTCGACTTCCTCACCTTCGCCGTACTCCTCGGTGTGTTCCATGCCGGACCGGATCTCTTCCGAACCGGGTGGTTCATCGAGTCGATGGCCACACAGGTCCTGGTGATCTTCGTGATCCGGACCAGGCGCAGCCCCTTCTGGAAGAGCAGGCCCGCGCGGTCGCTGCTGGTTGCCTCGACTAGCGGTGGTCCTCCTGGCCGTCCTGATCCCCTTCTCGCCGGCGTCCGGCCTTCTCGGGTTCGTGCAACCGCCCGCGGTGCTGCTGCTCGTCATGGCCGTGATGGCCGTTGCCTACCTGGCACTGGTCGACGTCGCGAAGCGGGTGTTCTACGCCGAGGTCGAGCACCTCCCCGCAGAACGACGCCGGGGCTGGCGGGAGCGGGTCCACCGGCGCGCGGCCCGGTTCAGCCATGGCGGTCCGCTGCCCGCCCGAGCAATCGGCCACGATTAGCTGGTGGCGCCGACAGCCTGGACGGTGAGGCGCGAGTGGTGCCTCGCCTGGTGTGTGGCCGCGGCAGGACATTCTGATCGTGGCCCGTCACGGCCGTCGCGACAAGGCTCTCGACATGACGCGGTCAGCGAAGCGGTACGGGGAAGGCAGCCGGACTGCGGTGTCCGGTCCTGTCGACGGCACGGACGCCGAAGATGACGTTGTCCTTGGACAGGTCGATGGTGACGTGAGTGCGGCGCCCCACGTCGATGGCGTTCGTCCAGTCGTCCTCCGTGGTCGGGCGCCAGACGACCTCGTAGTGGTCGAGGTCGGACTCCGGGTTGGCTGTCCAGGTGAGCTCGGTGTCGTTCGTGAGGTTCGTCGTGACGACCTTGACGTCCTTCGGCGTCCCGGGGGCGGCCGCCAGTGACCACAGCGTGGCGGCGTTCACCTTCGCCACCCGGGAGATGTACTCGAAGTCGCAGAACCTCGGCAGGTCGCCGTACTGCACGCCGTCCTCGACGCGGACGTCCTGGTGCTGGTGCGCGTAGTTCTCGTTCGGCTCGGTGAAGCGGGCAGCCGGGTAGCCGCGCTCGAGGAACGGGATGTGGTCGCCTCCGCGGAGGTACCGGTCGCGGCGGTAGATCACCCGCACCCGCGTGCCCGTCGCGCCGTTGTCCGCGACCTCGCCGACGAAACGGGCCAGCTGGCGAGCGGGGGAGTCGTTCTCCCCGCCCACGGCTCGGCGGATCGCAGCCTCCTGGGCGGTCTCGTCTGTGGGGACGCCTTCGGCGAACAGGCGGAGGCTCTGCCGGTCGCGGGTCCCGTCGTCTGCGGTCGAGCTGCCCACGATGTCGTTGGTGAACATCGCCTGCACGTCGGCGCCGGACTCCTGGAACTGCTTCGCCATGTACGTCGACCCGTAGAGCCCCTGCTCCTCGCCGGCCACCGCAGCGAAGACGATCGTCGCCTCAGGGCGGCGGCGTGCCAACACTCGCGCGAGCTCCATGGACACTGCCACTCCGGAGGCGTCGTCGTCGGCGCCAGGAGCGTCGCTGGTGGAGTCCATGACGTCCGAGGCCCGAGAGTCGTAGTGGCCCGAGATGACGTACACCCGGTCCGGGTAGGCCGACCCTCGTAGCGTGGCGACCACGTTGGTGATCCTGGTCGCCGTCGGGATGCGAGAGGCGGGCTCCTGGACGTAGGACTGGAGCTCCACCGTCATCCGACCGTCCGAGGTCGCGGCGTACTCCTGCATCGTCTGGTAGATCCAGTCGCGGGCCGCGCCGATCCCGCGCTCCGGGTCGTCCTGGGAGGAGAGCGTGTGGCGCGTCCCGAACGACGCGAGCTTGCGGACCGTCTCCTCGATCCGGTCCTGATCGATCTCGCCGAGGATCGCGAGCAGCTCGGGGTCCGGCGACTGCGGCCGGTTCGGAAGCCCGGGGCCGCTCGGCCAGCTCTCCGTGGCGGAGCCTGGTGCGGCGTTCGCCGGGCCGGCGCCCAGCGAGCCCGAGAGCACGGTGGCGCCGACCGAGGCGGCCGAACCGCTGAGGAAGACGCGTCGGGTGGGGTGCGAGTTCTGTGCCATTTGCCCGTTTTACCTTCGCGCTGCGCAAAGGTAAAGACCCACGCCGGGGACATTGACCCCGACCGGACGCGCCCTCCTCGAGCGTGAGGCGGCTACTTCGAGGGCTTCGGGGCCTGGCAGTCCTTGATCTTCGGGTTCAAGCCGACGTAGTTCAAGGGTCCGGCGACCACCGTGACCGTGATGGTGCTGACCTTGGCGCAGCTGGCGTCCTCGCCCGCGAAGTAGCCGCGCTGGGTCGCGGCGAGGGCGCCGATGACCAGCCACGCTACGACGACGATTGTCCCGATTCGCATGTTTCCTCCTGTGTTGGGATGCCAGAGATACCCCCGGCGCGGCAGGAGGAAACCGCCCGGGGGACAAGGAGGTCACTGGACCAGTCAGGCCCGGGTGAGCACCGCATCTGCGAGAACCGGAGCGCCGTCGCGATCGTCGTTGTAGCTGCGGATCGTGGCGGAGACCAGGATCTGCTGACCTTCGTCCCAGGCCCGGACACGAATCGTCTCACCGGGGAAGACCACGCCGGCGAAGCGCGCGGTGAAGCCGCGAACGGCCGCGGTGTCGGAGTCGAGCAGCGCGTCGACCACCGTGCGAAGCACGATCCCGTAGGAGCACAGCCCGTGCAGGATCGGGGCGGGGAACCCCGCGGCTGCCGCGAAGTCAGGGTCCGCGTGCAGCGGGTTCCGGTCGCCGCACAGGCGGTAGAGCAGCGCCTGCTGCGGCGTGGTCGGGTAAGACGTGTCGGCGTCAGGTGCCCGCTCGGGCAGATCGACCTTGGTCGAGGGCCCCCGGTCCCCACCCCAGCCGCCGTCACCGCGCACGAAGATGCTCGACCGCGTGGTGAACAGCGGCTCGCCGGCCTCGTCGACCGCCTCACCCTGCTGGACGATCACCGCGGCCTTGCCCTTGTCCCACACGTCGCTGATCCGGGTTCTCAGCGTCGCCCGCGCAGCCGTGGGGAGCGGCCGGTGTACGACGATCTCCTGGCTGCCGTGGAGGACGTTGGCGAGGTTCAGGTCGCACCCGGGCAGGTCGAGACTCGGCGGCTCGGTCTCGTGGAAGGTGGGCGCCACGATGCCGAAGGACGGCAGCACCTGGAGCTGCTCGTTGTCGAGGGTGTAGCGCAGCGCCTTCGGGTCGGTCTGGTCGCCCGCGCGGGACCCGGCTCCCAGACCGAGGTGGTACAGCAAGACGTCGGACTCGTCCCACGCGAAGCTCCGCTCCGGGAGCGCCGCGCCGATTGCCTTCTCCGGGTCGATGGGCATGTCAGCTCGCCTTCTCCGTGCCGTGTGGGGTGGGGTGAGTGGGCGCCGTCGCGCTCGAGGATCGCTCGGCGATGTCGAGGGCGGCGAGGTAGCCGAAGACCATGGCGGGGCCGATCGTGGAGCCGGCGCCGGCGTAGGTGTGGCCCATGACGGCGGCGGAGGCGTTGCCCGCGGCGTACAGGCCGTCGATCACCGAACCGTCGGGGCGGAGGGCGCGTGCGCGGTCGTCGGTGACGAGCCCGCCCTTGGTGCCGAGGTCTCCCGGGACGATCTTCACCGCGTAGAACGGCGCCTGGTCGATGGGACCCAGGCACGGGTTCGGCTTGTTCGTCGGGTCACCGTAGTACTTGTCGTAGGCGCTGTCGCCCCGGTGGAAGTCGGTGTCGACGCCGGTGAGGGCCATGTCGTTGAAGCGGGTCACGGTCCCGGCGAGCCCGGCCGGGTCCACACCGATCTGCTCGGCGAGCCCCTCGACGGTGTCGCTCTTGAAGAGCGTCCCGTGCTTGTACCACCTGCCCGGGAAGGGCTGACGGGGGCCGAGCCCCGCGAAGAGGTAGCGGTTGCGATAGCGCTGGTCGAGGATCATCCACGAAGGCACGTGGGCGATGCCGGTCTCGGCCTCGCCGTCGTACATGGCGTGGACCGCGTCGACGTACGGCGAGGCCTCGTTGGCATAGCGCCGGCCAGCCTGGTTCACGATGATCGCGCCGGGCAGGTTGCGCTCGGAGAGGCAGAAGTAGGGACCGCCGGTGAGCGGGATCGTCGGACCCCACCAGGCGTCGTCCATGAGCGCGACCTCGGCGCCGGCCGCCAGCCCGGCGGTGATCCCGCCGCCCGTGTTGGACGGGGCGCCCGTCGTCCAGTCGGTGGTGATGGGGGAGCGCTGGTACTTCTCGCGCATCTCCAGGTTCTTCTCGAAACCACCCGAGGCGAGCACGACCCCGTGACGAGCCCGGACGGTGACCGGCCGGCCATCGCGGAGCAGTCGCACGCCTGTCACTCTGCCCCCCTCGAGCACGAGCTCGGTCAGCTCCGACTCGTACCAGATCGGGATGCCTGCATCGAGGAGACCCTTGCGCAGCCCGATCATCAGCGCCTGCCCCATGGCGTACATCGGGCGACGCAGGAGCAGGTTCAGCATGCGGCCGAGCACGATGCGCAGGGTCGTGAGCGGGCCCTTGAAAGTGCGCATGGCGAGGCTCATCCAGCGGTAGTTCGCCTGCGTGACGACCATGCCGGCCGGTGCCTTGGCGTACGGCGGGTGGAGGCGCGCGAGCTCGTCGCCGATGATCTTGCCGTTCACCGGGCGTGGCTCCACCGATCGGCCGGTGGCGCGGCCTCCGGGAGCCTCGGGGTAGTAGTCGGAGTACTCCGGCACCCACATGAAGTCGGCTGCGGAGTGGTCACGGACGAACTCGAGCGCCTCCGGTCCTCGCTCGAGGAAGGCGTTGCGCCTGGCCTCTGGCACGACGTCGCCGACGATCGAGGCCAGGTAGGTCTTCGCGTCCTCGAGGCTGTCGGTGACCCCGGCGCTGCGGAGGGCGTAGTTGTTCGGGATCCAGACGCCGCCGCCGGAACGTGCGGTAGAGCCTCCGAACCAGGCGCTCTTCTCGACCACGAGCGTGTCCAGCCCATTGTGCCCGGCGGCGAGCGCGGCGGTCATCCCGGCTCCACCGGCGCCGACCACGACCACGTCCACGATGTGGTCCGGGGAGCGGTCCTCGATCCGGTCGCCGGCACGCCCGCTGTCACCTTGTGGGGCGGACCGAGCCATGGGACCTCCAGCGTGTCGTGACCAAGGTAGAACGCCCGGTCAGCAGGCCGCAGGCCACGCCGAGCGAAAAAACTGTAACAGGTTCCACATTTGCCTGACAGTGCTCCCGCTTTCGCGCGTCAGGGGGTGGCGACCCGTCCTTCGAACACCCTAGAGTGAGAACGCGTTCTACTTTCCCCTTCGCGTGACGGAGGGGCTTCCCCCCGTGAGGAGTGCCGTGGCCGAACCATCCTGGGACGCTGTCGCGGACGTGGTCGTCGTCGGCTTCGGTGCCGCGGGCGCCTGCGCCGCGATCGAGGCGTCTGAGTCCGGCGCCGACGTGCTCGTCCTCGACCGGTTCAACGGCGGCGGCGCGACAGCCATCAGCGGCGGCATCGTGTACGCCGGAGGTGGCACCCGCCACCAGAAGGCCGCCGGTGTCGAGGACTCGCCCGAGCAGATGCTCGCCTACCTCCGGCTCGAGACCGACGGCGCCGTGTCCGAGGAGACGCTGCGGTGCTTCTGCGAGGGGTCGGTCGACATGCTCGGCTGGCTCGAGGGTCACGGCGTCCCCTTCGAGGGAAGCCTCGCGCCGTACAAGACGTCCTACCCGACCAACAAGCACTACCTCTACTACTCGGGCAACGAGCTGTCCGGACCTGCCCGTGCCGTGGCGACCCCCGCCCAGCGCGGCCACCGGGCGAAGGGCAGGGGCACCTCGGGCAAGGCCGTGTTCAAGCCGCTCCGGAGGGCGGTGGAGCAGCGGGGCGTCCAGGTGCGGGGCCTCACCCGGGCCGAGGGGCTCGTCACCGACGAGTCCGGAGCAGTCGTCGGCGTGGTCTGCTCGACCATCGAGGGCGCCCCCGCTCACGTGATGCGGCGGTACCGCTGGATGGCAGGCAAGGTCGGCAAGCTGAACCTCTGGTACCGCCCTGCCGGGAAGGCGTTGAGCCGCCGTCTGGAACGCATCGAGCGCGAGTACGGCCGGCGATGGACGGTGCGCGCGCGTCGCGGCGTCGTGCTGTCCGCCGGAGGGTTCGCCTTCAACCGTGAGATGGTGCGGGAGCACGCCGCGCCGTACATCCGGGGGCTGCCGCTCGGCACCCTCGGCGACGACGGAAGCGGCATCCGCATGGGCCAGTCCGTCGGCGGAGCCACCAGGTACCTGGACCGGGCCTCTGCGTGGCGCTTCTACACACCGCCGTCGGCACTGGCGAAGGGTGTGCTCCTCGGGCCCGGCGGACAACGGGTCTGCAACGAGGCGCTCTACGGCGCTGCTGTCGCGGAGGCGGTGATCCACAAGCACGACGGGCAGGCGTATCTGCTTATCGACCAGCGGATCCTGCGTGAGGCGAAGAAGCAGGTGCCCAGGCAGACCCTGTGGTTCCAGCGGCTCCAGACCCTGACGATGTTCGGGTCCGGACGCACCGAGGCGGCGACCGTCGCCGAGGTCTGCGCCAAGGTCGGCATCGACGCGTCGGAGGCGGAGTGCGCAGTCGCGGCGTACAACGAGGTCGCCCGGAGCGGCGCGGACGACCCGCTCGGCAAGCCGGCGGACCAGGTGCAGGAGCTCGACCAGCCGCCGTACTCCCTGATCGACATCTCCGTGCGGTCCTCGGTGGGGTTCCCCTGCCCGACCATGACGCTCGGTGGCCTCGTCGTCGACGAGGCGACGGGTCAGGTGCTCGGGGCGGACGGTGCCGCGGTTCCCGGGTTGTACGCCGCGGGGAGGACTGCCGCGGGTATCTGCTCGAACTCCTACGTCAGCGGGCTCTCGCTCGCCGACTGCGTGTACTCAGGGCGCCGGGCGGGCCGCTCGGTGAGCCGGGCGGGACAGCCTGCCCCGTCGACGACCCAGCTGCCGGCCGCGGCGGCGATGACCGACCACGAGGAGCCCGCTGATGCTGTCGGATGAAGAACGCCGCGAGGTCGCGGCCCTGCTCGCCCACGCTGAGTCCGAGCGCAGTCCGATCCGCCCGATCGTCGAGACCTTCCCTGCGATGGACGTCGTGGACTCCTACGAGGTGGCGCTGATCAACGTCCGTGACCGGCTCGCAGCGCGGTGCCACGGTGCTCGGGCACAAGGTCGGCCTCTCCTCAGAGGCGATGCAGCAGATGATGGGCGTCGACGAGCCGGACTACGGTCACCTGCTCGACGACATGGCGCTCGCCGAGGGCGAGCCGGTCGACGTGTCGAGGTACTGCTACCCCCGGGTGGAGGTCGAGGTCGCGTTCATCCTCGGCGAGGGGCTGCCAGGGGAGGGCTGCACCGAGGAGGACGTGCTCGCGGCCACGGAGTACGTCGCACCAGCCATCGAGCTCATCGACAGCCGGATCGTCGACTGGCGGATCGGCCTCGTGGACACGATCGCCGACAACGCCTCCTCTGCCGGCTTCGTGCTCGGCGCGCAGCGGGTGAAGCCCGGCGAGATCGACCTCCTGTCCATCGACGCGACGCTCACCCGCAACGGCGAGGTGGTCGCCGAAGGGCGGTCCGACGCGGTGCTCGGCAACCCCGTGACAGCGGTCGCCTGGCTGGCGCGGAAGGTCGCGACCTTCGGCGTACGTCTCGAGGCCGGCCACGTCATCCTCCCCGGCTCCTGCACCCGCGCCATCGACGTACGACCCGGGGACGACTTCCACGCCGAGTTCAAGGGACTCGGCGCCGTGGACCTGTCCTTCACCGGCGACGCCACGGACTCCACCAGCGAAACAGGGAGCGACGCATGAACCAGCCTGTCAGCCGCAACGGCAAGCTGACCGCCGCGATCGTCGGATCGGGCAACATCGGCACCGACCTGCTCTACAAGCTGCTGCGCTCGGAGGTGATCGAGCCGCGGTGGATGGTCGGCGTCGACCCGGAGAGTGAAGGGCTGAAGAGGGCCGCCGGTCTCGGCCTGGAGGCGACCCACGAGGGCGTGGACTGGCTGCTGAAGCAGGACGAGCTTCCCGACCTCGTGTTCGAGGCGACCTCGGCCTACGTCCACCGTGAGTACGCCCCTCGCTACGAGGAGGCGGGGATCCGTGCCATCGACCTGACCCCCGCCGCGGTCGGTCCGGCGGTCATCCCGCCGGTGAACCTCGACGAGCACATCGGCGCCATGAACCTCAACATGATCACCTGCGGCGGCCAGGCCACCATCCCGATGGTCGCCGCGGTGTCGAGGGTCGCCTCGGTGAGCTACGCCGAGATCGTCGCATCGGTCTCCTCGATGTCCGCGGGACCCGGGACACGCCAGAACATCGACGAGTTCACCCGGACCACCTCCCGCGGCGTGGAGACGATCGGCGGCGCCGCGGAGGGCAAGGCGATCATCATCCTCAACCCCGCGGAACCTCCGATGATCATGCGCGACACGATCTTCTGCGCCGTCTCTCCCGACCTCGACCCGGCGGGCGAGGAGGCGATCGTCAAGTCGGTCAAGGCGATGGCTGCCGAGGTGGCCACCTACGTGCCCGGCTACCGCCTGCTGCAGGAGCCGCAGATCGACCCTCCCGCCCCCGAGACGCGCGGCGCCAAGAAGATCAGCATCTTCGTCGAGGTGGAGGGCGCCGGGGACTTCCTCCCGTCGTACGCCGGGAACCTCGACATCATGACCGCCGCCGCCACCAAGGTCGGCGAGCGGATCGCCACCTCGCTGCTGAACGACACCTCGTCCACGGGAGCCTGACATGACGGATCTCAACAAGCTCGTGCGCACCTGGTCCGACGATCTCGACCTGAGGCTGACCGACACCTGCCTCCGCGACGGGTCGCACCACAAGCGGCATCAGTTCACCGCCGAGGAGGTGCGCTCGATCGTCGAGGCGCTCGACACCTCCGGCATCCCGGTCATCGAGGTGACGCACGGTGACGGCCTGGGCGGCTCGTCGTTCAACTACGGCTTCTCCCGTACGCCGGAGCAGGAGCTGATCAAGATCGCGGCCGAGACCGCGAAGCGGGCGAAGATCGCCTTCTTGATGCTGCCCGGCGTGGGCACGAAGGACGACATCCTCGCTGCCCAGGACAACGGCGGCTCCATCTGCCGGATCGCGACGCACTGCACCGAGGCGGACGTGTCCGAGCAGCACTTCCGGCTGGCCCGTGAGCGCGGTCTCGAGACGGTCGGCTTCCTGATGATGGCGCACACCCAGCCACCTGAGGTGCTCGCCAAGCAGGCCCGCATCATGGTCGACTCCGGCTGCCAGTGCGTGTACGTCGTGGACTCCGCAGGAGCCCTGGTCATGGAGCAGACCGCCGACCGCGTGGCCGCCCTCGTCGCGGAGATCGGCGACCAGGCCACGGTCGGCTTCCATGGTCACGAGAACCTCGGTCTCGGCGTCGCCAACACCGTGATCGCGGCGCGTGCCGGCGCGACCCAGATCGACGGCAGCGTCCGCCGCTTCGGCGCGGGCGCGGGCAACACGCCCCTCGAGGCGTTCATCGGGGTCTGCGACAAGCTCGGCTGGCGGACCGGCGTGGACTTCCTCAGCATCGTCGACGCGGCCGAGGACGTGATCCGACCGGCGATGCCGGAGGAGTGCCGGCTGGACCGGATGACGCTGATGATGGGTTACGCCGGCGTCTACTCCAGCTTCCTCAAGCACGCAGGCCGGGCCGCGGACCGCTACGGCGTCTCCGGCGCGCAGATCCTGCTCCGGGCAGGGGAGCGCAAGCTGATCGGCGGCCAGGAGGACCAGCTGATCGACATCGCCCTCGAGCTCAAGCGCGAGCAGGGGTCCTGACGAAGAGCGGCGCCAAAGCCCTCGCACAAAACGAGAACGTGTTCTAGTATTGAGGTCATCGGAACGCACCGCGCGTTCCCCCGGCAGTTTGGGAGTGAACAGATGTCGAAGGCAGTTCTCGACGCGGTGCGTGACCTGTTGCCGCAGTTCCGCGAGCGCGCCGAAGAGGCCGATCGACTGCGGGTCGTGCCGGAGTCGTCGATCAAGGACCTCGAGGCGAGCGGCTTCTTCCGGCTGCTCCAGCCCAGGCGGTTCGACGGCCTCGAGAGCGACCCGGTCGACTTCTACACCGCCGTGCGGATGATCTCGAGCGCCTGCGGCTCCACCGGCTGGGTCTCCTCGGTGCTCGGCGTCCACCCGTGGCAGGTGGCACTCTTCCACGACAAGGCTCAGCAGGCCGTGTGGGGCGAGGACACGACGACCCGCCTGTCGTCGTCGTACGCCCCGACGGGCAAGGCGCTCCAGGTCGAGGGCGGCTACCAGCTCAGTGGACGCTGGAGCTTCTCCTCGGGTTGCGACCACGCCACCTGGGTGCTGTTGGGCGGGCTCGTGTCCAACGCCGAGGGCCAGATCGTCGACTTCAAGACCTTCATGGTGCCGCGCTCGGACTACGCGATCGAGGACGTGTGGAACGTCGTCGGCCTCCGGGGCACCGGCTCCAACGACATCGTGGTCGACGACGTGTTCGTCCCGGACGAGTTCACGCTCAGCATGGGCGACACCGGTCGCTGCTACGGGCCGGGCCAGGAGGTGAACGGCGCAGAGCTCTACAAGCTGCCCTTCCACTCGATCTTCACCTCGACGATCACCACGCCGATCATCGGCATGGCGACGGGCGCCTACGCCGAGCACGTCGAGATGCAGCGCAAGCGCGTGCGAGCGGCCTACATCGCCGAGAAGGCGGTCAACGACCCCTTCGCGAGCGTCCGCATCGCACGGGCCTCCAGCGAGATCGACGCCGCCTGGGCCTTGCTCATGAACAACATCCGGGAGCTGCAGGACGTGGTCGCCAAGGGCGAGAAGATCCCGCTCAACCTGCGGCTGAAGGTCCGCCGTGACCAGGTGATCGGCACCGAGCGCGCGGTCGCCGCGATCGACACCCTCTTCGAGGCCTCCGGCGGCCGAGCCCTCGCGGAGGGGACACACCTCCAGAGGGCCTGGCGTGACGCGCATGCCGGACGCGTGCACGCGGCCAACGACCCCGAGCGGGCGCTGGTGATGTACGGCGCGCTGGAGTTCGGACAGAAGATCGACCCGGGGATGTACTGAGTCATGACCGAGCTGACCCGAGAGTCCACCAGCCGCTTCGCCAAGGCCGGCGACATCACCCTGCACTACCACGAGGCAGGCGAGCCGACCGAGGTCGGCGGAGGTCTGCCGCTTGTGATGCTGCACGGTGGCGGTCCCGGTGCGTCGGCGTGGAGCAACTTCGGGTCCTCGCTCGACCGGTTCGCCGGCCAGTTCCGGACGTTGCTCGTCGACCAGCCCGGCTTCGGCGAGTCCGACAAGCCGGAGGTCGAAGGGCACTTCTTCACCTTCGCCGCCGACAAGCTCGCCGCCCTGCTCGACGAGCTCGGGATCGAGAAGGTCCACCTGCTCGGCAACTCGCTCGGCGGCGGTACGGCGGTGCGGTTCGCGCTGAAGTACCCGAAGCGGGTCGGGCGGATGATCCTGATGGGTCCCGGCGGGCTCAGCCTCAACATCTTCGCCCCGGACCCCACGGAGGGCATCAAGCGCCTCTACGAGTTCGGCGCGGCCCCTGGCCCCTCCAAGGAGAAGCTGGAGGCGTTCATCCGCACCATGGTGGTGGACCAGTCGCTCGTGACCGACGAGCTGGTCGAGGACCGGTTCGCGTCGGCGACGGCCCCGGGCGCGGCCGAGGCGATGGCCTCGATGGGTGCCTCTTTCGCGAAGCCCGACACCTACGAGGAAGGCTTCCTCTGGCGTGAGGCGTACAAGCTGCGCCAACCGGTCCTGCTGACCTGGGGGCGGGAGGACCGGGTGAACCCGCTCGACGGCGCGCTCGCGGCACTCAAGCTCATCCCCAAGGCGTCGCTACATGTGTTCCCCAACTGCGGGCACTGGGCCCAGATCGAGGCCGCCGAGGAGTTCTTCTCGGTCGCATCCGGTTACCTCGCGCTGCACCGCGAGAAGCCTCGTCCGCAGGCGCCGGCCTGAGCCCTGCAACAAGCATCCAGCACGAAGAGACCGATGAGGAGAGAGTCGTGATCGACATCCGCGCACTCGGGTACGTCCGGGTGGAGAGCACCGACCTCGAGCAGTGGCGGCACTTCGCCGGCAAGGTTCTCGGGCTGGTGGAGGGGCGCGGCCCGAATCCCGAGCATCTGTACTTCCGGATGGACGAGATGTCCTCGCGCGTCGTCGTCGTACCCTCCGAGCACGACCGGATGGGGTCGATGGGCTGGGAGGTCGCCGACCACCGCGCCCTCGCCGCGGCCGTCGACCACCTCAAGCACCACGGCGTCGCGGTCGAGGACGGCTCGGCCGAGGAGTGCGCGGACCGGCGGGTGGAGGGGATGGTCAGGTTCCAGGACCCCTTCGAGAACGTCTTCGAGCTCTTCCATGGCGCGACGTACGAAGCACGTCCGCTCGTCACGCCGTACGCCAACAAGTTCATCACCGGTGAGCAGGGGCTCGGCCACATCGTGCTGCCCGTCACCGACGACGAGGAGGCGCTGCGCTTCTACACCGACGTCCTCGGCTTCCGGCTGCGCGACTCGATGCGGATGCCGGGGGAGTTCGTGGGCAAGGAGCCCGGCTCGACGGCATGGCTGCGCTTCCTGGGCTGCAACCCGCGGCACCACAGCCTCGCGTTCCTGCCGATGCCGAACCCGGCCAAGTGTGTGCACATCATGGTCGAGGTGGAGAAGCTCGACGACGTCGGCCGCGCGCTCGAGAGGGTCCGCAAGCACAAGGTTCCGCTCAGCGCGACGCTCGGTCGCCACATGAACGACCAGATGGTGTCGTTCTACGTGAAGTCACCCGGCGGCTTCGACGTGGAGTACGGCACCGAAGGCCTCACGGTCGACGACGAGCGCTGGGTCGCCCGGGAGAGCACGGCGGTCAGCTACTGGGGGCATGACTTCAGTGTCGGCCACCAGTGACATCCCGGAGGGCATGAACCCTCTCGCGAGCGAGACCTGGCCCAGCCAGGAGCTGATCGACTCGTGGCTCGGCCAGTTCGACCTAGACGTCGACGAGCGGCCCGTGCCGGTTCCGGGTGACGACCCGGACGCCGAGCAGAGCTCACGCAAGTTCCGCGACGTCCTGGGGCGCTTCTGCACGGGGGTCACGGTGGTGACCAGCGTGAGCAACGGCCAGCCGGTCGGGATGACCTGCCAGTCGTTCAGCTCGGTGTCCCTCGACCCCCCGCTGGTGCTCTTCTGCCCCGCGAAGAGCTCGCGGGCCTGGCCCCAGATGCAGCGGGCAGGATTCTTCTGCGTGAACCTGCTGTCACACGACCAGCTCGCCCTGTCGGACGGCTTTGCGCGCAAGGGCGTCGACAAGTTCGCGGACGTCTCGTGGCGGCCCTCGGCCACCGGGGCTCCGCTGCTCGACGGCGTGCTCGGCTGGGTGGACTGCACGATCTATGCGGTCCACGAGGCCGGTGACCACTACGTGGTGATCGGACGGGTGATGGACCTCGGCGTGGAGGACGCCCCGCACCCGTTGCTCTTCTACCGGGGCCGCTACGCGCGCACGCAGGCTGAGCAGGACCTCGCCGGCTGACCAGGAGCTCCTGACACGTTTTGGGTGTGTTGCCCCGCCTCAGATGCGGCGGCGACTGCGTCATAGGGAGAACGCCCGATGCCTCAGAGGCTCTTGGAGCGGATGCTCGGGTGTTGACAGACCCGGCAACCCCCGAGAGCCGTGTGAGGCACACATGCGACACAGACTCCTGCTCGGCGCGGCAGCGACGCTCACCGTGCTGTCGCTGCAGCTCGGAGCACCGGCAGCCGATGCCGCAACCGGATCGGGCGCGGCTGGCGCCGGCGCCTCCTCGCAACGCGACACCGGTTCCGCGGCAGCGCCTGCCCCGGTCGACGTCGACTCAGCCCTCCTTGCGGGGGCGGCGGTTCTCACACTCTCGGGAAGTGGCGCCCTCCTTACGGTCGCCGCTCGTCATCGTCACCAACGCGACGCGCGCCCCCGGGGAGCCGGCGCACCGTACCGGCCTCGGCCCCTCCAGCGTTGGGACCCCTAGCACCGCTCGGACCTCGCCGGGCCACGACAAACTCGATCGCCAGGACGGGGTTCGCTCCCGATACTCGTAGGCAAGTCCGCCGAACGGGCGAGAGGGAGCACGGATGGGGAGCAGCGAGCACGACCTGCCCGCCGACCTACGACGTGCCCTCGGAGTCGTCGGCAGGGCCGGGGAGCTTGCTGCCCGGGGCTCGAGGGCAGTCATCCTGGTCGAGGGGTTGAGCGACAGCGCGGCCGTTGAAGCGTTGGCCAAGCGGTGCGGGCGGGATCTGAATGCAGAGGGGGTCGCGGTCGTTCCCATGGGCGGGGCGACGAACATCGGACACTTCCTCGCATGTCTCGGACCCCGCGGGCGGGGACTGAGGCTGGCCGGTCTGTGCGATGCCGGCGAAGAGGGGCACTTCCTCCGGGGCCTCGAGCGAGCCGGCTACGGACACGGTCTCTCACGGAGTGACATGGAGGCGATCGGTTTCTTCGTCTGCATCGAGGACCTCGAGGACGAGCTGATCCGCGCTCTCGGGGCCGCTCGCGTCGTGGAGACGGTGGCAGCCGAGGGGGAGCTCGGTTCGTTCCGTGTCCTCCAGAAGCAACCGGCTCAGCGCGGACGAGGCATCGAGCAGCAGCTGCATCGGTTCATGGGCAGTCGCTCCGGTCGCAAGTCTCGATACGCGAGGCTGCTCGTCGAGGATCTGGAGCCCGGGCGGGTACCCCGGCCGCTGGAGCGTGCGCTCGCTCAGGTCTGACGCTCGCGCCCCTGGCAAGACCCTGACTAGGCCAGTATGCTCCGGCGAGTTTTCCGCGGACCTCGTTGCGGTATGTGGGGTCCGTCCAAGGACTATCTCGGAGGTCCGTATGAAGAGCACGTCAGACTGCGACTACACCCGGCCGGGCGTCGAGCCGTGGTGGTCCTGCTGCCCGATCCACCCTGAGCATGCCGGGGCAGGCAGCACCCACTCTTCGTAGCGCCTACAGTCTGGGCATGCACGTCAGGTCCCTTGGCTACCGAACCGACCTCGCGCTCCTCCGGCTCGGAGGCAGCGAGATAGAGGACCGGGACGATCACATCGTCGTGAGGTCACCTCACAACCCAGGCCACTGGTGGGGGAACTTCCTTCTGCTCCAGTCCCCGCCGGCGCCGGATGACACCGGCCGCTGGCTCGATGCGTTCGCGGCCGAGTTCCCCGAGGCCGAACACATCGCCTTGGGTTGCGACGGTGTCGACGCAACTCCCGACGCCCTCTCCGGCTTCGTCGGGAAGGGACTGAGCGTCGAAGGCCAGTCGGTCATGACGGCGACCACCGTCCGGGAGCCACCGCACCCGAACCCCGATGCCGAGTACCGCGCGTTGACGAGTGACGCCGACTGGGAACAGCTCGTCGAGCTGCGCCTGTCCTGCATCGACGAGGGTCTGGACCCGGAGTCCTACCGGACGTTCGCGGTCGCCAAGGTCGCGACCATCCGTGGCCTCGTCGAAGGCGGCTCGGGCGCCTGGTTCGGCGCCTTCGACGACGGTCTCCTGGTCTCGGGAATGGGCCTCTTCCGCGCCGGGCAGGACCTTGCCCGCTTCCAGTCCGTCGAGACACGCCCCGATGCACGAGGCCGCGGCCTTGCCGGAACTCTGGTGCACCACGTCAGCGAGTACGGTTTCGCGGAGCTCGGCGCACGCACCCTCGTCATGGTCGCCGATCCTGAGTACGTCGCCATCCGGGTCTACCGTTCGGTCGGGTTCGCAGAGACCGAAGTGCAGCTGCAGGTGGAGAGGCCGCCCACCCAGGGCTGACCGGTACGTCGGGGCAGGCGCGTCCTCATGCTTCGACGACTGCACCGTGGCTCTCTGCCAGCGCGATCGCTCCGTTCAAGTCGAGGCGAGTGCCTTGGAGCTTGGCTGAGGCCAGGTCGACGCGGGCAAGATCGGCGCCGCGAAGGTCGGACTCGTAAAGCTTGGCGTTGCGCAGGCTGACGCCGGTGAGGTCGGCTCGTTGGAGCGAGACCCCACTCAGGTCGGACTCGGACAGGTCTGCCTCCTGCAGCGAGAGCCCGGCGAGATCCAGCTTGGCCAGGCGCGCCCCGCGCAAGAGCACAGAGCGCCACTGTCCTCCGCGCACGCTCATCGGACGCAGGGTGCAGTCCACGAAGGTGCTGCCGGTCATCTTGCAGCCGTCGAAGGTGGCGCTGAAGAAGGACGTCCTCCGGAAGTCACAAGCCACGAAGGCTGAACTGATGTGTGTCGATGCGTTGAACCGACAGTTGGTGAACACGCAGGACTCGAAGGAGGCTCCCTGGCTCGTCGACTCGGTGAGGTCGACGTCGTGGAACGTGCAGTCCCGATAGGTCTCGCCGGTCAGGTCGCGGGCGTACCAGTCGAGATCGGTGAACGTCTCGTCCACCCAAGTCTGTTCGCTCGAGCTCATGGGCACACCCTTGCAGAGGCAGCCGACACTGCCCGCCGCCAGCACCACAGAGCAAGTAGTGCACTCGCGATCGCGCAGACCGTCCAGAGCACCACCGGCCCGCCGCGGGCAAGCAGCCCCGTACCCACGATCGGACCGAAGACAGCGGCAGCGCCCCAGCTCAGGCCGTACACGGAGAAGTAGCGCGCCCGCGCGTGGTCGGGTGCGATCGCCGCCACCAGGGTGTATGCCCGGCCCAGGAGAATCAGGTCACCGATGCTCCAGAGCACGCTGGCAGCCGCGAACTGGAGCAGCGTCGTCGAGAACGCGTTCGCCTGAAGGCCGGCTCCCAAGAGCGCGTAGCCGACCGCCATCGCGCGCCACGTGTCGAGGCGGGCCACCCAGCCGCGTCGAAGGAGGGGCTGACCGACCGTGACAACCGCCGCGGAGATCGTGAGCAGCAGCCCGAGACGTGCACCGGGAATTCCGCGCTCGACCAGGGTGAGCCCGAGGGTGAAACTCAGCTGCAGGTAGATCCCCGCGAAGACGACTCCAGCCCCGAGGAGGGCGAGGAGGCGCCGATCCCGCCAAGGGCTCACTTCCGGGGCGACCCGCGCAGCGTCCGGCGGAGCCGCCCCCGGGCTCGTGTGGCGGGGCAGCGCGAGCTGCAGCAACAGGGCACACGCCAAACAGGTGGCCGCATCGACCAGAAACAGGTACCGCACGTCGACCGCACCCACGGCTGCGGCGAGCAGCCCCGCGGCGACGCCGGCGACGGCCAGGGACGCGGCGAGCAGGCCGTAGGCGGCCGCTTGCGAGCTGGCCGGGAGGACGTCGGCGACGAGGGCCTGCGAGGGCGGTTCGAAGATCTCGAAGGCGAGCCCGAGTGCGGCGACGGCGACGGCCGCGCTCCACAGGTTCGGGGCGCCGGCAACCCCGAGCTGGGCGACCGCTGTCAAGGTGAGACCGGTGACGATGGTCGCGCGCCGGCCGAGGCGGTCGGCGAGCCAGCCGCCGACCAGCCGGGAGGCGATGGTGGCGATGCCGAACACCATCAGGAGGGCGCCTGCCATCGGGAGCGAGGCACCGAACTGCTCGGTGAGGGCGACGGTCAGGAAGGGCAGGGTGAAGGCGCCGAGTCGGTTGATGGCACGCCCGACGACGAGCAGCCATACGACGCGGGGGAGCCGGTCGGGTCTGGGTCGGGTGAGGACAGCGAGAGGAGTCATGGTTCGAGGGCAGGCCAGTGAAGCGAGGTGCACGCTCGCAGTTCGCTGGCCCTGGCTGGTGCTTGCCCCACCCGCTGCTTCGAGCTCGCCGTGTGAAGCTCGAACCGGGGAGCGGACCCCGGTGCAGGGCGCCCGACGTCAGGCCGGGCTGGTCCGCACGATATCGGAACTGCCCCCGAGCGATGGGGTAAGACTGGCGGCGCTTGGCAGATAGCCCGTCGGTGCTCGAGCGCCCCCTTCATTGACCATGTCCTGGCGAACGTCCTGGTCCTATACAGGAAGTAAAGAAACCGAGGCTGATCTGTCGTCAGCCTGAGTAGAGGGGGACATGCCATGACCGTGACCGAGGCCCACCCGAATCGCCATGCTCTTTCCCAAGAGGACGTGCAGAGGATCAACAGGTTGTCGGAGGAAGTTCGAAGTCGTCTGCGTGAAATCGCGCTCATCACGGCACGCACGGTCGGCGACGGCCCGCCCAAGGGGCACGTCCTGAAGTACGTCCCCCGTGAGGCAGAGCCGGCCCGTCAGGCGAATGCTGGTGCCGGCGACTGGATGGAGATCGAGGAGATCGACGGGGTCGAAGTCTGCTACGGAGTGATCGACGGTGTGCCGTTTGCCGAGAGCCCTTGCGGGGCGGGTGGCTAGCTAGCCGGCGAGTCCGTAAAGTTCGGCGAGCCGACGACGGTGCTCGTGGGGTTGGCCGAAGAGCTGCGACGTCGCGTGCGCGCGCTTGAAGTACAGGTGCGCGTCGTGCTCCCACGTGATGGCGATGCCGCCGTGCAGCTGCACCGTCTCCGCGGCCACGTTGCTGAACGCCTCGGAGCACCAGGCCTTGGCGGCGGCGGCCCGAGCCGGAAGCTCGTCGTCACGCTGGGCCGCCGACCATGCTGCGGCCCAGGACGCCGAGCGGGCTGTCTCGACCTCGACGAGCATGTCCGCCATCCGATGCTTGAGTGCCTGGAAGGAGCCGATGGGTCGCCCGAACTGCACGCGCTCCTTGGTGTAGGCCACGGTCAGGTCCAGGCACCGCTGGGCAGCTCCCACCTGGAGCGCGCTCACCGCGCAACAGGCGATGTCGCGCAGGGTCGGCAGGAAGGCTCCGGCGTTGTCGTTGACCATCACGGCCTCGGCTGAGTCGAACTCGACGGTCGCGAGCCGCAGGGTCTGGTCCATCGTCGGAGATGCAGTACGTCGGACGCCGGACTGGTTCGGGTCGACACGGAACAGGCCGGGCCCGGAGAAGCTCTGCGCCAGGACGAGCAGGACGTCGGCGTGGTCACCGTCGAGGACGTAGGCGGCTGTGCCGTCGACCCTCCAGGCCTGGCCGTTGGACGCCGCTGAGAGGGGAAGGCGGTCGGTCGACCAGCCCCTGTCCTTGTCCGCCCAGGCGAGGGCTGCGACCGAGGCTCCGGAGGCGATGCCCGGCAGGAGGTCCTCGCACCCGGCCTCGTCGCCCGCGAGCAACAGGGCCTGTGCGGCGAGCACACCCGAACCGAGCAAGGGGGACGGCGTCAAGGCGGCGCCGACCTCCTCGAGCACGACGTGGGTCTCGAACAACGTGAACCCGGCTCCGCCGTACTCCTCGGGTATCGCCAGGGCGGCAGCTCCGACCTGCTCACACAGGACCGACCAGAGCGCCTCGTCGTACCCCCGCGGAGCGGCGACGGCCGCCCGCACAGCCTGGGAGTCCGACCGCTTGCGGAGCAGGTCGCGGACCATGCCGGCGAGCTCTGCCTGCTCCTCGCTGAGCGCGAACAACACCTCAGTAACCCACCGTCTCTACGTCGGACGTGATGGCCTCCAGCACGCGGGCGCGGTGCATCGCGGGGGCGCCCCACACCGTCACCAAGGCGCGCACCTTGGTGATCCAGAGCCCCAGGTCGTACTCGGCGGTGTAGCCGATCGCGCCGTGCACCTGCAGGGCCGTGCGGGACGCGGAGTAGGCCGCCTCACCAGCGGCCACCTTCGCGGCCGACACGTCGCGCCCCGTGTCGAGGGAGCCCGCACGCAAGGACATGGCGGCCACGTAGACGAGGGGGCGCGCGAAGTCCAGGGCCACCCGGACGTCGGCCATCGCGTGCTTGAGCGCCTGGTACTCCCCGATCGCGCGGCCGAACTGCTTGCGCTGCTTGGCGTAGGCGACGGCCTCTTCGAGCAGCCGTTCCCCGGCGCCGAGGAGCTGGGCGGCGCAGGCAAGGTAGGCGGTGTCGAGGGCGCGCTCCACGGTGGGCTCGTCGAGAGCGGCCACCTCGGCCCCGGCCTCCAGCGGGAAGAGCCGACGTGCGGGGTCGACCGACCGCCTCAAGCCCCCTGGCTGCCCGCGACGCAGGAGCCCGCGGTCGAGCACGAAGCACGCAGCCGCGACATCCGCGTCGAGCGCGTTCGGAGCAACCTGCGGGACGGCGACCGTCGCGAGCGTCTCGCCGGTGACGATGCCGGCGAGCAGCTCGTCCTGCTGGGTGTTGGGGAGGAGGGCGGGCAGGAGGGCGACGCTCTCCACCCAGGGGCCAGGCACGGCGTGCCGCCCGAGCGCCTCGAAGGCCACCACGAGGTCGACCTCGTCGGCCCCGAGCCCCCCCTGGTCCTCGGGTATGAGGAGACCCGTCACCCCGAGCTCTGCGAGCCGGTGCCAAAGCTTCTGCCCGGCCGCCGCGTCCCCTTCTCCCCATGCACGCGCGACGTGCGCGGTGTCGGACGCCGCGAGAAGGTCGTCCAGGACCTCGGCGAACCCCTGCTGCTCCTCGGTCAGTGCGAACCTCATCGGCGTGCCTCCCTGGGCAGGCCGAGCAGCCGCTCGGCGACGATGTTGCGCTGGACCTCGTTCGTGCCTGCGTAGATCGGCCCCGCCAGCGAGAAGAGGTAGCCGTCGCTCCACCGCCCGCCGTCCGGCGCTTCGTCCCCGCGCAGCTCCGACTCGGGGCCGAGCAGGTCGAGCGCCGTCTCGTGGAGCGCGATGTCGAGCTCGGACCAGAACAGCTTGTTGACGCTCCCGGCGGCGCCCATCTCCCCACCCGCCGCGAGGCGTGTGACGGTGCCCCACGTGTAGGCGCGGTAGGCCTGCGCGCCGATCCAGGCGTCCACCACCCGGTCGGCAGCCGACGCAGCTGCCCTGCGGCCCCCGTCGGTCGACTCCGTCCGCCGCCACAGCTCGACGAGGCGGTCGGCCGCCGCGCAGAAGCGTCCCGGTGAGCGCAGGGAGAGGCCGCGCTCGTTGCCGGCGGTGCTCATCGCGACGCGCCAGCCGTCGCCGGGAGCGCCGAGCACGTCGCTGTCCGGCACGAACACGTCGTCGAAGAAGATCTCGGCGAACCCGGGCTCGCCGTCGAGCTGGGGGATCGGCCGCACCGTCACCCCCTCCGCGTCGAGCGGGAAGAGGAAGTAGGTGAGCCCGCGGTGCCGCTCCGCGGACGGGTCGGACCGGAAGAGCCCGAAGCCCCAGTCGGCGTACGCGGCCCGTGAGGACCAGGTCTTCTGGCCGTTGAGCACCCAGCCGCCGCGTGACTCGTCGCGCGTCGCAGTGCTGCGGATCGAGGCGAGGTCGCTGCCGGCCTCGGGCTCGGACCACGCCTGGGCCCACACCTTCTCCCCGGTCGCCATCGACGGCAGGAAGCGGTCCTGCTGCTCCCTGGTCCCGTGCTCGAAGAGGATCGGCGCGAGCAGGAAGATCCCGTTCTGGCTGACCCGGCCGGGCGCTCCGCTGCGGTAGTACTCCTCCTCGAAGATCACCCACTCGAGCAGCGAGGCCTCGCGGCCGTGGTACTCCCGGGGCCAGGAGACGACCGACCAGCGGTGCTCCGCCAGCAGCGCCTCCCACTCCTTGTGGGCGCGGAAGCCGTCGGCGGTGTCCATCGAGGGCAGGGGAGTGCTGGGCACGTTCTCCTCGAGCCAGGAACGAGCCTCGGCCCGGAACGCGGTGGCGGCCTCGTCGAAGTCGAGGTTCACCGTGCCGACCTCGAGTCGCGCATGCTCCGGGCGTCCATGCCGGCCAGGGAGTCCTTGCCGACCTCGGCGTTGTGCGCGTGGGCGAAGTGGTGCAGGCCGAAGACCGAGTCCATGCCGGTGCGCATGCCCTGAAGGTCCTCCGCCTGGTTCACGGCCTTCTTGGTCAGGGCGAGGCCGAACCGTGGCATCGCACTGATCCGCTCGGCCATCGCCATCGTCGTCGACTCGAGCTCCTCACGAGGGACGACGTGGTTGACCATGCCCAGCTCGTGGGCCCGCTGGGCGGAGAACCGGTCGCCCGTGAAGAGGAACTCCTTGGCCGCGCGAGGGTTCATCACCCAGGGGTGCGCGAAGTACTCCACACCGGGGATGCCCATCTTGACCACGGGGTCTGAGAAGAACGCGTCGTCGGAGGCGATGATGAAGTCGCACGACCAGGCGAGCATGAGGCCACCGGCGATGCAGGCCCCGTGCACCATCGCGATGACGGGTTTGGGGATCTCGCGCCAGCGTCGGCACATGCCGAGGTAGACCTCCGACTCCCGGGCGAAGCGGAGGTCGCCCCCGTCCTTGTCGGTGTGGTCCCACCACATGACGGCCTTGCGCTCGAAGGTCTGGTCGACGTCACGCCCCGGGGTGCCGATGTCGTGGCCGGCGCAGAAGTGCTTGCCGTTGCCCGACAGGACGATCACCTTCACCTCGTCGTCGTCCACCGCACGCGTGAAGGCGGCGTCGAGCGCGTAGGTCATCTCGGAGTTCTGGGCGTTGCGGTACTCCGGCCGGTTCAGGGTCACCATCGCGACAGTGCCGCGGCGCTCGTACGTCACGACCTCCTCGCCGGTCCCTCCGTCCGTCACGGCCGGCGTGGTCTCGCTCATGGCTTGCTCCTCAGCTCGCGTTTGAGGACCTTGCCCGAGGGGTTGCGGGGCAGGTCGTCGATGAAGGTGATGCCGCGCGGCACCTTGAAGTTGGCCAGTCGCTCCTTGGCGTAGGCGATGACCGCCTGCTCGTCGAGGTCCGACCCCGACCGTCGTACGACGAAGGCGTGACCCACCTCGCCGAGCCGCTCGTCCGGGACGCCGACGACGGCCGACTCGACCACCCCGTCGAGTCGCGCCAGGACCTGCTCGACCTCGGCGGGGTAGACGTTGAAGCCGCCGACGATGAAGACGTCCTTGAGCCGGTCGGTGATCTTGAGGTAGCCGTCGTCGTCGAGGCGCCCGATGTCTCCGGTGTGGAGCCAGCCGTCGGGGTCGATCGCCTCCGCGGTCGCCTCCGGATCGTCGAGGTAGCCGAGCATCACGTTGTCGCCTCGCAGGAGCACCTCGCCCTCCTCGCCGGCGGCCAGGGACTCGTTGCCGCCGGGTGCGGCGATCCGGACCTCCAGCCCCGCCGCCGCTCGGCCGCACGTGCTCGCCACGCGACTGTCCGAGTCTCCCGGGCGGCACATGGTCGCCACGACGGCCTCGGTCAGTCCGTAGGCGGTGAGGACGGTGTCGAAGCCCATCTCGGTCTGCATCCGCTCGACGAGCGCGACCGGGACCGTGGCGGCGCCCGTGACGGCGAGCCGAAGGGAGGAGAGGTCGTGCTTGTCGCGCTCGGGGGACTCGAGCATCGCCTGGTAGATCGCCGGCGCCCCGGGCAGGACGGTGACCCGCTCGCTCTCGATGAGACGGAAGGTCTCCGTGACGTCGAAGACGGCCTGCGGTACGACGGTCGCACCGGTGAGCAGGGCGACGACGATGCCCGCCTTGTAGCCGAAGCTGTGGAAGAACGGGTTGACCACGAGGTACCGGTCGGTCGAGGTCACCTCCCCGCAGGAGGCCCACGCCTCGGCGACCGACACGACCTGCCGGTGGGCCGAGCACGCCCCTTTGCTGCGACCGGTGGTGCCCGAGGTGAACAGGATGTCGGCCACGTCGTCCGGGGCAACCTGTCCGGCGCGGTGCTCGACCTCCGCCTCGGAGACGCGGGCGGCCAGCCCCTCGAGGTCCTGCCAGGTGACGACTCGGGTCGTGGCATCGCCCGAGACGGGGGACGGCGTGGGCGAGTCCGCGTAGGGGAGGAGGACGACGGTCGGCACGGTGTGGCCCTGCTCGGCCGCCGACGCCATCAGCTCGTCGTACTGGCTGCGGCCGAGGAAGCCGTGGGCGACCGCGACCACCTTCGCGTCGGTCCGCGCGACGACGTCCATCGCCTCGTGGCCGGTGTAGCGGGTGTTGACCGGCGTGAGTGTGCCGCCGGCGTAGCTCACCGCCAGCGCTAAGACCTCCCACTGCCAGGAGTTCGGCGCCCAGATGCACACCCGGTCGCCCTTCTCGACACCGAGTGCGACGAGGGCGGCTGCCGTGCGCCTGACGTGGTCGTGCAGCTGTGCGTAGGTCAGCCGGGTGCCACCGTCCACGACGGCCTCGCGGTCGGCGTACCTGCTCGCCGCGGCGCGCAGCACTCCCGGCAGCGTCCGCTGCGCTGTCTGCATGCTCACTCTCCTGCATCGGATGGCTGCCCAAACAAGTGCTTGGTAGGCTAGTCTACGAGCGGCCCCTTTGACCAGACACCCGGCGAGCCTTCGACGAGCCCCCAGGAACCGGAGACCATGGACCTGACCTACTCACCCGCGGACGAGGCGTTCCGACGCGAGGTCCGCGTGTGGCTCGAGGACAACCTGAGCGGTGAGTTCGCGAGGCTGCGGGGCATGGGTGGTCCGGGGCGGGAGCACGAGGCCTTCGACGAGCGCGTCGCCTGGGACCGGCATCTGGCCGCCGCCGGCTGGACGTGCCTTGGGTGGCCGACGGAGCACGGCGGGCGTGGCCTGAGCCTTCTGCAGCAGGTGATCTTCCACGAGGAGTACGCCAAGGCGGACGCGCCCGCGCGGGTCAGCCACATCGGCGAGGAGCTCCTCGGCCCCACCCTCATCGCCTTCGGCACCGAGGAGCAGAAGCGGCGGTTCCTTCCCGGCATCCGCAACGTCACCGAGCTGTGGTGCCAGGGGTACTCCGAGCCGGGCGCGGGCTCCGACCTCGCGTCGGTCTCCACCCGGGCCCGGCTCGAGGGCTCGGGCGGCGAGGCGAGCTGGGTGATCGACGGCCAGAAGGTCTGGACCTCCCTCGCTCACGTGGCGGACTGGTGCTTCGTCGTCGCGCGCACCGAGCCCGGCTCGAAGCGGCATGCCGGCCTGTCCTACCTCCTGGTGCCCATGGACCAGGACGGTGTCGAGGTCCGGCCCATCGAGCAGCTGACCGGCACCTCGGAGTTCAACGAGGTGTTCTTCGACGGCGCTCGCACCGAGGCCTCCCTCGTCGTGGGGGAGCCGGGCGAGGGCTGGAAGGTCGCGATGGGAACGCTCGGCTTCGAGCGCGGCGTGTCGACGATCGGCCAGCAGGTCGGCTTCGCACGAGAGCTGGAGGGCGTCGTCGCGATGGCTCGCGAGAACGGCGCCATCGAGGACCCGCACATCCGCGACCGGCTGGTCCGGGCGCGGATGGGCCTGGAGATCATGCGGCTGAACGCGCTTCGGACGCTGGCCGGCTTCTCCACGGGCTCGGAGGGCCCCGAGGCATCGATCTCCAAGCTCGTCTGGGCCAACTGGCACCGGGCTCTCGGAGAGCTCGCGATGGAGGTGGCCGGCGCGTCCTCGCTGGTCGCCGCCGCGGCGCCCTACGACCTCGACAGCTGGCAGCGACTCTTCCTCTTCACCCGCTCCGACACCATCTACGGCGGGTCGAACGAGATCCAGCGCAACATCATCTCCGAGCGCGTGCTCGGCCTACCCCGGGAGCCCAAGCCGTGACCGTCACACGCACCGAACAGCCAGCGCCCGACTACGTGCCGGGCCACGGCCTGCTGAGCGGCAAGACCGTCGTGGTCACCGCGGCGGCCGGGGCAGGCATCGGCGCGTCGATGGTGCGGAGGTCCCTGGAGGAGGACGCCAGGGCGGTCGTCCTGAGCGACACCCACGAGCGTCGGCTGGCCGAGGCCCACGAGCTGCTCGCCAAGGAGTTCGGCGAGAGCCGCGTCGCCTCCGTCGTGTGCGACGTGACGCAGGAGGAGCAGGTCACCGCGCTGCTCGACGCCGCGGAGCCCTTCGGGGGTGTCGACGTCATGGTGAACAACGCCGGACTCGGAGGCACAGCCTCGGTGCTGGAGATGACCGACGAGCAGTGGAGCCGCGTCCTCGACATCACGCTGACCGGGACCTTCCGCTGCGTGCGCGCCGCCGGCAACCGGATGGTGGCCGCCGGCAAGAAGGGCGTGATCGTCAACAACGCCTCGGTGATCGGCTGGCGAGCGCAGGAGGGACAGGCGCACTACGCCGCCGCGAAGGCCGGTGTGATGGCACTGACCCGGTGCGCCGCGACCGACCTCGCGCCTCACGGCATCCGCGTCAACGCGGTCTCGCCCAGCCTGGCCATGCACCCGTTCCTCGCGAAGGTGACCTCCGACGAGCTGCTCGCCGAGCTGAAGCAGCGTGAGGCGTTCGGGCGCGCCGCGGAGCCCTGGGAGGTCGCCAACGTGATGGTGTTCCTCGCCAGCGACTACTCGTCCTACATGACCGGCGAGGTCGTGTCCGTCAGCAGCCAGCACGCCTGAGGTGCCGGACACCTCGGAGGGAGCCCCATGACACAGCAGACGACGAGCAGGGCGGCATCGCGACGGGAGGAGCTCCTCGCGATCGCCGCGGAGCTGTTCGCGCAGCGCGGGTTCAAGAACACCACCGTCCGCGACATCGCCGACGCCGCCGGCATCTTGTCCGGGAGCCTGTACCACCACTTCGACTCCAAGGAGTCGATGGTCGACGAGATCCTCTCGACCTTCCAGACAGCGCTCTTCCAGCAGTACGACGAGGTGGCGGGCTCGGACCTCGACCCGCGGGCGAAGTTCGAGGCCGTCATCCGGATCAGCTTCGACGCCATCCACGACCACCACTCCGAGGTCGCGATCTACCAGAACGACGCGGCCTACCTCGCCGAGTTCGACCGCTTCGGCTACCTCAACGAGCGCAACGACCAGATGCGGAAGCTCTGGGTGGGCCTGCTCGAGGAGGGCGTGCTCTCCGGCGACTTCCGCCCCGACCTCGACACCGAGGTGGTCTACCGGTTCATCCGCGACACCGTGTGGGTGGCGGTGCGGTGGTACCGCCCCGGCGGCGACCTGTCGGCGCACGACGTCGCCGACCAGTACCTCTCGATCCTCCTCGACGGAATCGCCGCACGGCGCCGTCCGGTCAAGAAGAAGAACTGAGCGAGCAGAAGGAGCCACCGTGCCCGAGGCCTACATCGTCGACGCCGTCCGGACCCCTGTGGGGCGGCGCGGTGGCGCACTCGCGGGGATGCACTCCGCCGACCTGGGCGGTCACGCCCTCAAGGCCCTGATGAGCAGGAGCGGCGTCGACCCCTCGGCTGTGGACGACGTGATCCTCGGCTGCTGCGACACGATCGGGTCACAGGCAGGTGACATCGCCCGCACAGCCTGGCTCGTCGCGGGTCTGCCGGACCACGTGCCCGGTGTCACCATCGACCGGCAGTGCGGCTCGAGCCAGCAGGCGGTGCACTTCGCGGCGCAGGGCGTGATGTCCGGGACCCAGGACCTCGTGGTTGCGGGTGGCGTCCAGAACATGTCCGCGATCCCGATCTCCTCGGCGATGCTCGTGGGGCAGCAGTACGGCTTCTCCACGCCGTTCGCCGAGTCACCCGGGTGGGTTGCGCGCTACGGCGACCAGGAGGTCTCGCAGTTCCGCTCCGCGGAGATGATCGCCGAGAGGTGGGAGATCTCCCGCGAGGATATGGAGGGGTACGCCTACGCCAGTCACCAGCGCGCGATCGCGGCGATCGACGAGGGAAGGTTCAAGGCGGAGATCGAGCCGGTGGGGGAGTTCGACACCGACGAGGGCCCGCGGCGTGACACCTCGCCGGAGAGGATGGCCGGGCTCGAGCCACTCGCCGAAGGAGGGCGGATCACCGCCGCGGTCGCCTCCCAGATCAGCGACGCCGCGTCGGCGATGCTCATCGCCTCCGAGCGTGCCGTCGAGGAGCACGGGCTCACGCCGCGCGCCCGCATCCACCACCTGTCCGTCCGCGGTGACGACCCGGTCTGGATGCTGACCGGTCCGATCCCGGCGACGCGTCATGCCCTCGAGCGCGCCGGCCTCTCGGTCGAGGACATCGACCTGTTCGAGGTGAACGAGGCCTTTGCCTCCGTCGTACTCGCCTGGGCGAAGGAGACCGGTGCCGATCTCGACCGCGTCAACGTCAACGGAGGCGGCATCGCGCTCGGCCATCCGATCGGAGCGACCGGCACCCGGCTGATGACCACGATGCTGAACGAGCTCGAGCGCCGAGGCGGGCGCTACGGCCTCCAGACGATGTGCGAGGGCGGCGGCCAGGCCAACGTCACGATCATCGAGCGGCTATGACGCCGGACCACCCGGAAAACAGGTCGCCGATTGCCGGGGTGGCGGCGCATCCTTCGGTGTATGGAGATCTCGAGGTTCACACCCGACGACCGCGAGACCGTCGCCGCCGCCGTGGAGCTCACCAACGCCGCGTCGAAGGTCGACGCGCCGTTCGACTACCCGTTCACGATCGCCGACTACACCCTCATGCGCCGGCACGGCTGGGACGGCGAGGTGCCCGAGCTGTTCGCCGCCTGGGAGCACGACCGGCTGGCCGGTGTCGTGGCGGTGCACACGAGCGTGTGGGACAACCTGCACCTGGGATGGCTCGAGTTGCTGGTACACCCAGACCTCAGGGGAGCCGGTCGGGGCACAGAGCTGCTGGGCTTCGCCGAGAGCCGTACGAGGGAGCTCGGCCGCACGAGCGCAGGGATGTTCGGCTGGGACAACCCTGAGACGCACCGTTTCAGCGGGAAGCACGGCCTGCCCCGCAAGGGCTCTGCGATCAAGCGCCGCCAGACGCTGTCGCGGATCAGGCGGTCCACCCTCGAGGAGCTGTACGACGACGCGGCCGCGCACGCCGGTGAGTACGAGCTGCTGCGCATTGCCGGCCGCACCCCCGCCGACCTGCTCGAGGCCGTCGCGGAGTTGACCGGCGCGATCAACGACTCGCCGATGGACGACCTCGACATCGAGGACGAGGTCTTCCCCGCCGAACGGGTGCGGGCCTACGAGGAGGCGCAGGAGTCAAGGAACAAGCGGCTCTACCGGGTGGTCGCCCGTCACAAGGAGAGCGGTGTGCTGGCCGGCCACACGGTGGTGGCCGTAGACGCCGAACGGCCCTGGATCGGGGACCAGCACGACACGAGCGTGGTGGCTGCGCACCGCGGTCACCGGCTTGGCCTGTTGCTGAAGTCCGACATGCTGCGGTGGCTCGCGGAGACGGAGCCGGAGCTCGCGACCATCGACACCTGGAACCAGGAGTCCAACGACTTCATGATCTCGGTCAACGAGGCGCTGGGCTATGAGGTGCTGGGCCGGGAGCTGCAGTTCCAGCGCGACATCGAGGGGACTTGACGCCGGCGCCTACCGCGTCGTCTCCGCCCGCTGCTGGAGACCGCGCAGCATCCCCATGGCCATGACGTAGTCGGCGGGGACGATGGTGGCGACATAGCCGGCGGTCAGCCACCAGGGCGCCAGCCGGCCCCGCACACGAAGGTGGACGCGCGTGCGGTTCCGGGGCACCTCGGTGAGGTCGAAGCTCCACGTCCAGTCGATCGAGGCGCCGGCCTTCTCGCGCCACGATGCGGGGACGTGCGTGGTCGAGTGGAGAAGGAGCGTATGCGGAGGCTGCACCTCCTCCACGACGAACCACGCGGTGCCCGGTGGTCCGTCGGGGATCGTGTCCCCGGCCGCAAGGTCTCGCACGAGCCCGGGGTCGAGGTGGTCCAGGCTCGGCCAGTTCGCGGGGAAGAGCAGCCGGTCGACCCACCTGGGTGTGTACCACCCGCCCAGGTGCCAGCCCATCTGGGTCAGCCAGGGCCAGATGTCCTCGGCAGGCGCGTCGATGGTGACGGCATGGTTCGTCACCATCTGCGGGTGGGAGACGATCTCGTCGCCGGGCATGCAGCAACCCCGCTCCTCCGCGGTCGAGCCGGCTCGCCGCCCCAGCACCTGTAGCACGGCGTAGCCGGTGAGGCCGGTGCCTGCGAGGAAGCGGCCCGCGTGTGACATGGGTCAGGTGTCGCCGCCGATGTCGAACTCGTAGGCCTCGTAGACCAGGTCCGACCCGTGCTGACGGTGACGGACGAGTCGCCCGAGAAGGGCAGTGCCTTGGTCCCGCAACGTGTCGACGTCCGTGGGCGCCGCCGCGATGGCGAGCAGCTCGTCCAGCGTGTGTCTGATCGCGACGTGCTCGCCGGTGAGGCGCGCGACGGCGTCGGACAGCCGAGGGGCGGTCTCGAGCAGCTCCTGGTAGAGGCCGTTGCTGCCTTCGGTGATCTCGACGTGGAGCCGGAAGTCCGCGGACAGCTCGACGAGCGCGGTGTGTACCCGGTCGGCCCAGCGCTCCGGGGCTCCGACCGTCGGTGCGGCAAGTGCGTTCTCGAGCACGCTCATCGAGTCACGAAGCTCGGAGCGGCGCTGTCGCAACTTCTCGAGAAGGGCCTGCTCTTCGGCAGTCGAGTTCAGCTCCATCGGACCTCCCTGGTCCCGATTGTCCGAACCAGCTCCACGGTGCGTCCAGGGCCGAAAGTCCGTGACGTGGCCGAAGACGAAACACGAGGTATGCGGGGCCGTGACGGCGGGTAGAAGGCTCCTGGCAACCCTGCGCGACCTCACGGAGTACCCCATGGCTTACGACAGCGAGACGGGTGGGCGCCGTCCCCGGCGGGCCCTGAACCGGTTCCGGCTCGAGACTTTCCGACCTGGCCCCGCGCGGGGCCTCTGGACCCTGACCATGGCGGTCGGGCTCGCCACCGCGCTCCTTGCGCCGTTGACGCTCACGGCGCCGCAGTTCCTGACCCTGTTCCTCGGTGGTGCCCTTGCCGGGGGGCTGGTCGGCATGCTCCCGTGGTCGCTGTCCGAGACGCGGTCCCTCGACTCGAGCGAAGCGCTGCTGGACTCTGTCCGGAAGGCCGAGACGGGGGCGGTGTTCGCCGTCGCGGCGGGAGTGCTGGTCGAAGGGCTGGGAACCTACGGCTGGGCGGTCGTCCTGTCTGCTGTGGCCGCCTACCCGCTCCTGCGCCTCGCCCTCGAGCGTCTGCCTCACCCTCGTGGGCGTGTCGCTCCCGTTCCGAGCGCAGCCCCGGCGGAGTCATCGGTGCTGTGTGCGCCGCCGCTCGAGAGATGCAGTACGTCGGAGCTCGCCGCCTCCTGGGGCGCCAGCCACGAACTCATGCAGGCGACGTCCTCCCCGCTGATGAGGGCCCGCCTCGCGGCACTGCGCGCGGAGTACCTCGACGAGCTGGAGAGGCGCGACCACGCCGGCGTGCAACGGTGGCTGGCATCCGGGGCTCACGCCGCGAGTGACCTCCTGCGCTTCCTCCGGAAACGGGACGAGGGCGAGGAGCCCACGCCGGACATGCTCTGACCGGGTCAGTCGGTCGTTGACTTGAGCCGGTTCGCCTTGGCGCGCGCACGGGCCATCCGCGGGCGGCTGACCAGGTAGGCGATGAGCGCCAGACCCGCCATCGTGACGATGCGGTTCAGGTCGACCGCCGGGCGCCAGGTGACCTTGCCGCCCTGGATGACGTAGGCCCCGGCCGGACGACCGCCCATGCCGAAGGCGCCGCCTTCGCCCTCCTGGCCCTTCTCGTCGTGACCCATCCCGCCGCCACCACCGCCTGCGACGATGGCCGCCGGGATGACCGTGAGGCCGTCCTTCTCGTAGGGCTCGGCGTACACGCGCCTGACGGTGATGGCATCCCGGGCAGTGCCCAGGACCTCGGTGACCTTCATGACCCCTCCTCACCTCGCGCGGCCCGGTGGCAGCACGTGGAACCCATCCTTCCGGCGGTGGAGCCTGAGAGTAGGGCTGAAGGTCCCTCCGCGGCTCATGGGCCGGGGCTAGGGCGAGGTCTTGCAAAGCGTCCCAAAAAGGGCGCATGATCTGCGGCGAGGTGGGTAGTCGTGATGACGGCGGATCGAGTGGGGGCCGCCGTGGCCGGGTGGTTTCCGCTTACAGGGGTAGCGGTGACCATCCGGCCTTTTTCCGTGAGCTTCTCCGTGTCGCGGGATCGATGGTCGGGCGTCAACGGTTCCTGCGCCTGTTCTGGACGACCGCGACAGCCACGAGGGCGCCGATCACGAGCAGTCCCACCACCAGCGCGGTTCCTCCCGCGCGGACGCCGTGACGACTGAGGCGCAGGATCACCCGCACCGCGATCACGAGCAGCACGACCGCGATGATCGTGCCGCCACGAATACTCCGCACCCAGCCAGCGTAGGTCGCCCACCCCAGGGGACCGGAGGACCTTCGCCCCTTCGTCTCGGTGCTCGAGCCTGGTGACGATGGCTGCATGACGCGTGCGACCACCGGCATCGACGCCCTCTACAAGGTCCGGAAGGGCTCGGTCGACATCGTGGACGTGCCCGAGCTCGCATACCTCGTGGTGGCCGGTCGCGGGGCCCCCGACGACGAAGAGTTCGCCGCTGCGCTCCAAGCGCTCTACGCGGTCGCCTACGGGGCGCACTTCATCGTCAAGACGGAGCAGGGCGAAGCGCCGAGGGTGATGCCGCTCGAGGCCCTGTGGTGGGTCGACGACCCGCACGAGGAGGACATCTTCACGGAGGTCGCGCTCGGCAAGGCCGATGTCGCCGACAGCGACCGTGACCGATGGCGCTGGCAGGCGATGATCATGCAGCCCCCTCCCATCGACGAGGAGACGGTCGCGCGAGCCGTCGAGAAGGCCCGGACGAAGGGACTTCCCGCGCTGGACCGCCTCCGCTTCGAGCGGTGGGAGGAGGGGCAGTGCGCACAGCTCCTCCACGTGGGGCCGTACGCCGACGAGGCACCCTCGATCGCGAGGCTGCACGAGGCGATCACGTCCGCGGGCTACCGTCCGAGAGGCCGACACCACGAGATCTACCTCGGCGACCCGCGGAGGAGTGCGCCCGAGAAGCTGCGCACGCTCCTGCGCCATCCGGTCGAGCCGGCGTGAGCTGGACGCACCGTCGTCTGCCCCCGATCCGGGCGCGCGACGGCCTACGGTGGGGCGATGACGTCCGAAGCAGAGGCAGCAGCAGCTCGTCGCCGTGCAGCAGCCCGGCGCGAGTGCACGCGATGGCTCGACGGGCACGGCGACCTGACCCCGGTGACCAGGTTGCAGCAGGTAGCCGACCGTGCCACGGAGCTTGACCACGACCGGTACGGCGGCGGGGGAGAGGTCGAGGCCCTGGAGCGCGAGGTGGCCGCGCTGCTCGGGAAGGAGGCGGCCGTCTTCATGCCCAGCGGTGTGATGGCACAGCAGGCGGCTCTGCGTTCATGGGCGGAGCGGTCGTGCACCGACGCGGTGGCGGTGCACGGGCTCTCGCACTTCGTCCTGCACGAGCTCGACGCGCTCTCCGAGCTCCACGGGCTGCGCGTGCAACACCTGACGCGCGAGCCACGGCCGGCGACGGTGGGCGACCTCGATGCGATTCCCGGACCTCTTGCCGCGGTGAGTGTGGAGCTTCCCCTACGCGACGCCGGCTACCTCTTGCCGCCGTGGGACGCGCTGTTGGCCCTCAGCGACAGGGCGAGGGAGCGTGGCGTCCCCATGCACTTCGACGGTGCCCGACTGTGGGAGAGCCAGCCCTTCTACGAACGGTCTTATGCGGAGATCGCCGCGCTCGCGGACTCGGTGTACGTCTCCTTCTACAAGGGGCTCGGCGGCATGGCCGGAGCCGCCCTGGCAGGGTCGGCGGACCTGGTCGGGCAGGCCCGGCGGTGGCGCCTTCGGCACGGCGGCACGTTGTTCACGATGCTGCCCTACGCCGTGGCCGCCCGAGACGGACTCGTGCGGCGCCTGCCACGAATGGCGTCCTACGTCGACCGTGCGCGCGACCTCGCTGCAGGGCTGGAGAAGCTCGACGGTGTCCGAGTCCTGCCCCAGCCCCCGCACACCAACGCGTTCCGCGTCTTCGTGGAAGGCGCCCCGGAGGACCTGCAGCAGGCGGCCTTGCGGGTCATGGAGAACGACAAGGTCGGCGTACCCGCGCGGTGGCGGCGGACCGAGGTGCCGGGATGGGCGATGACCGAGCTCACCGTCGGCGATGCGACGCTCGCCTGGGAGGTCGAACAGCAGCTGAGCCTGCTGGGTGCGCTGTTCACGCACGCCCGGACCTCCTGACGACGGAATGAGCGAGCTCTGCTGCGTCACCCCTTCACGTAGGAGAGCTTCTCGCTGACCTTGCCGTCCCTGAAGCGGAGTACGTCGACCCCGCGCACATGGCCCGGGGAGCCGTCGGACTCGGTCCAGTCGAAGCGCCACCGCAGGAAGCCCCGGTCGTCGCAGACGAACGACTCCTCCTCGGTGAACGAAGCCTCGGCGGTGGTGCTGAAGAGCTCCTCCCACACCCGTCGCACCGCGGCGCCGCCCTCGTGCCGCTGGCCGTCCGGTGCGGGTGACGTGGCCTCGAAGACGCAGTCCTCGGCCATCAGCGTCATGATCGCGTCGACGTCGGCCGACCCGAACGCGTTCGAGAACCTCGCGAGCAGGGCGTCGTTGGCGCCCCAGTGCGGCCGGCGGCCGAACGCGGCCAGCAGGTCCGCCTGCGGTTCACCCGTGAGCGCGGTTCGAGGCCCGATCGCACCCGACGACCGGTAGGTGTCCTCGTTCCGGGTGAACCACCGGGCCACCTGCGTCACGAGGTGCGGCTCGAGCCGGGTGTCGCCACCCGTGGCGGCGGCGAGGTCCCACGCGTGGACGAGATGGTCCGCGGCGAGCTGCCAGACGTACTCCTCCGGCGACTCGTCACCGTAGGAGAGGTGAACTCTTCCCCCTCGGGGGAGCCTCTCGGCGACGACCGACACGGCCTCCTTGGCGGCCTCGAGCCCGGAGGCGATCGGGTCCGGACCCAGCAGGTCGCCGTCGATTCGCGAGCCGACCTCGGCGATCGTCCGACCCTCCATGAGCGGAACAGTCCACACGTCCTCACCGACGACGTGGTTGACCAGGTCCCGGACGGTCCACCCCGCGCAGGGCGTCGGGCCGTCCCACTGGTGGTCCCGCACGGAGTTCAACCGCGTCGCCCAGCACTCCACGGTCCGGTGGTAGATCGTGTTCAAGTCCACGTCAGCCTCCTCGCCCCCCGCACTCCTCAGGTTGCTCCGAGGTCCCGAGCGCGTCCAGCGGGAGGATGGCGGCAGAACCCCCAATTCCTGGCAGAACGGCGCCGGACGACCTCCGAGTACCTTGGCGGCGCCCACGGCGGCCCGAACACAGAGGCTCCCCGGTCGCGGCCGGCTGCGGCTAATCTCGATCCATGACGGGGAAAGCCCCCAAGGCGCCGCCGTTCCGAGCATCCGACGCCGACCGGGAGCGCGCCGTACGCCTGCTCCGTGACTCTGCGGTCGAAGGCCGTCTGGCACACGACAGCTTCGTGCGCCGGGTCGAGCTCGCCCTGGTCGCCCGCGACCGACAGGCACTCGACGACCTGGTCGCGGACCTCCCGGGCCGCAGGGGTGCCGCGATCACGTCCTTGCTGACCCGGCTCGGCGTGGCGGCCGACCGTATGGCGGCGTGGCCGCTCGCATCACGCCTGCCCGCGTTGACCCTTCCGACCGTCCATCGGCCGGTGGTGGTCATCGGGCGTAGCAGGGGGTGCGACCTGATGCTCTCCGACCTCACCGTCTCGCGCGTCCACGCAGCGCTGCGCAGGTTCGGCGACCAGTGGTTCCTCGACGACTTGGGGTCGACGAACGGGACTCGCGTGAACGGCTTCCGGATCCGTACGGCGACTGCGGTGCGCCCCGGAGACCGGGTGGGCTTCGGCCGCCTGGCCTTTCGGATCGTGGCCGCCCCGTACGACTGACAGCGGACGACTCGCGCTCACCTGGTCACGCCGACCTCGTGGCGCGCTGCCACAATCGGGCACCATGACGACCGCGAGCGGCGAGGTGGTCGGCCTCGCCATGGCCCCAGGGCATCGGTTCAGCAAGGCGCCGGTGGGCGAGATCACCCTCGTCGAAGGCATCGGAGTCCGGGGCGACGGTCATGCCGGGCGGACCGTGCAGCATCGGTCCCGTGTCGCCGCGGACCCGAGCCAGCCCAACCTTCGCCAGGTGCACCTGCTCCACTCCGAGTTCTTCGACCTCGCTCGCGAACAGGGATACGAGCTCGACGCGGGCGACCTCGGCGAGAACGTGCTCACTGCGGGAGTCGACCTGCTCGCACTGCCCCGTGACACGCGGCTGCGCATCGGGGAACAGGCAGTGGTCCGTGTCACCGGCCTGCGCAATCCCTGCCGGCAGATCGACGGCTTTCGCAACGGACTGCTGAAGGTGGCCGTCACCCGCGGAGAGAGCGGCGAGGTCGTCCGGCGAGCCGGGATCATGGGCGTCGTCGAGCACGGCGGCAGGGTCGCGATCGGCGACGAGATCGCGGTGGTCCTGCCGTCCGGTCCGCACCATCGGCTGGAACCGGTCTGACGGTCCACGCGACGCGACGAGGACCGGCCTGACCCCCGAAGAGTCGCGTCGATCGGCGGGATCAGCCGAGACTTGCCCGCAGGTACTGCTTGGGCCAGTCCACGCCCTTCCCGACGGGAACCCCGAGCTCGTGCGCGGCGCGGAGCGCCCAGTGCGGGTCCCGGAGGAGCGCCCGGGCGAGCAGCACCACGTCGGCGGCGCCCGAGGCGAGGATCTCCTCGGCCTGCTTGGGCTCGGTGACCAGCCCGACCGCGCCGGTGGGGACGTCCGCCTCCTGGCGGATCCGCCGCGCGAAGGGGACCTGGTAGCCGGGCTCCGCCGGGATGTCGGCGACTGCGTTCCCTCCCGAGGAGACGTCGACGAGGTCGACTCCCGCGTCGCGCAGCAACCGGGCGAGCGCGACGGAGTCGTCTGGGCTCCAGCCGCCCTCGGCCCAGTCGGTCGCGGAGATCCGTGTGAGCAGGGGCATGTCGGCGGGCACGACGGACCGCACCGCCTCGACCACCCGCAGCACCAGGCGGACCCGGTCGTCGAAGGAGCCGCCGTACTCGTCCTCGCGCTGGTTCGACAGCGGCGAGAGGAACTGATGCAGCAGGTAGCCGTGCGCCGCGTGGATCTCGAGCAGGTCGAAGCCTGCCTCGACCGCACGCTGGGCGGCCCGGGCGAAGTCCTCGACGACCCGGTCGATCTCGGCGACGGTCAGCTCACGCGGAGCGGGGAGCCCCGGGAACGGGACGGCCGACGGCCCGACGGTCTCCCAGCCGCCCTCCTCGGCTGTCACGTAGCCGCGACCCTCGAACGGGGGCCGGGTCGAGGCCTTGCGCCCGGCGTGTGCCAGCTGCATCCCGGCGGTGGCGCCCTGGCCATGGACGAAGTCGACGATCCGAGTCCACGCGTCGCGCTGCTCGTCGTTCCAGATGCCCGTGTCCGAGGGGGAGATCCTGCCTTCGGGGGAGACCGCTGTGGCCTCGGTCAGCACCAGCCCGGCCCCGCCCCGAGCGAAGGAGCCCAGGTGCACGAGGTGCCAGTCGGTGGGCATGCCTTCGACAGCGGAGTACTGGCACATGGGCGCCACCCACACCCGGTTGCGGATCGTGGTCTCGCGGAGCTGGACGGGGGTGAACAGGTGCGTCATGACAGCAAGAACACCGAGCCAAGTCAGGACATTCCACCCGGCCCGCTTTGTCCGACGAGGCGCCTGGGAGCCAGGCAGACGGCGCAGAGAAAGAAATCGGACGAATGACCTCTTACGGACACTGATCTTCTCGGCTAGCCTCCGACGCACAGAAAGCAGGTGGTCACCATGCCGCTCGGGCAAGGCATCGGAGAGTTCATGGGCGCGGTCCGAGACCGCATCGAGGTCTCGAGTCACGGGCCGACCTGGGAGGTCACCGCGGGCTCGTTCGAGCAGGCGCTCGCATATGCGCGAGAGCGGTTCGGCGAGCCGACCGTGCTCGGGCGGAAGGACCGCACCCGGTGGTGGCCCCGCGTCACGCTCACGGTCACCACAGATCCGGCGCTGGCCGAGTCCGCGCCTGCGCTGGAGGACATCGCGCGGCCCGTCGTACCTGAGCAGACCCAGGCTGGCGAGACGGCCGACGCAGTGGGGGTCGGCGCGGCGACGCTGCCGTCCTCGCTGGAGGCGATCTTCGCGCACCAGGAGGAGCTGCGGATCGCGCGTCAGCGCGTCGCGGAGCAGCACACGCAGGCGTCTTAGCCACACCCGCCGCGAGTCCGGCCGCCTGCGCTCACGCCGAGTGGCCCGGCTCCATGTCCTCGGCGTCCTGGAGCGAGTAGGCGACCGGCCGCGAGGAGACAGACGTCTCGATCGGCTCGAGGAGCAGCCCGAGGTGGTCGCCGAACGGGATACGTTGCAGCACCCGGCCGACCATGTGCCGCGCACAGTCGTCGAGCACCGGAACGTCGCCGGGCCCGGCATGCCACGAGCAGCGCGCGAACTTGTCGGTGTCGTCACCGGTCTCCTCGCCGAACAGCTCGGCGAGTGCCCGCTGGTCGGGGGAGAGCAGGTGTACGGCGAGCATCTCGGCCTCGCGGGCCACCGGGTAGGTGTGGTTCTTGTCGGAGACGCAGACGAGCATCCGCGGCGGATCGATGCTCACCTGCGAGGTGAAGCCCACCAGGCAGCCGGAGCGTTCGCCCTCATGTGTGGTCGTCACGACATAGAGCGGGTAGTCGAGCCCGTCGACGAGCTCGCCGAACTCCTCTGCGCCGACGCTCTTGTGCTCTGCTGACATTCCACGGATCCTCGCACACAGCGAGGTCCGGCTCAGACCACGAGGCTGTTCAGGCGGCCGAGGGTGGCCACGGCCTCCGTGACCACGCGGTCGATCAGCTCCTCGCAGGTGGGGAGGTCGTCGATGACCCCCACCACCTGGCCGGAGGCGAGCACACCGGCGTCGGTGCGGCCTTCGACGAGCCCCGCCTTGAGCATCATCGGTGTGTTGGCGGCGAGCACCATCTGAGACCAGGAGCGCTCGCTGCCGTGCTTCATGGAACGGCCGTCGGCGACCAGCTCGCGCCAGGTCAGGCCGCTCATCCGCTTGAACCCGATGGTCCGGCGCACGGTTGGCCCGAGACGCTTGAGCGTGCTGGTCTCCTCGAGCTCCTCGACGAGCTCGGTGCGCAGCATCCGGTGTGGCATACCGTCCACCTTCGTGGTCACCACGGTGCCGTTGAGGTCCTGCTGAAGGTACTTCTGCTTCACCGCTTCGGGGACGGTGCTGTCCTTCGTGAGCAGGAAGCGGGTGCCCATGCCGATGCCCGCGGCGCCGTACGCGAGGGCAGCTGCGAGGCCCCGGCCGTCGAAGAAGCCACCCGCTGCGACGACCGGGATGTCCACGGCGTCGAGCACCGTGGGAAGAAGCAGCGTCGTGGGAACCGGGCCTGTGTGGCCGCCGCCCTCGCCACCCTGGATGACGACGGCGTCGGCGCCCCAGGACGCGACCTTCTCCGCGTGCCGTGCGGCGCCGACGGAGGGGATCACGACGACCCCGGCGTCCTTCAGCTCGGCGATCATCTCCCGCTTCGGGGCGAGCGCGAACGAGGCCACCTTCACGCCCTCGTTGATGAGCAGCTTCACGCGTTCGGGGGCGTCGGCGGCGTCGGCGCGGAGGTTGACCCCGAAGGGTGCGTCGGTGCGCTCCTTCACCTCACGGATCGCGGCAGCGAGCTCGTCGTACGTCATGGTCGCGGAGGCCAGGATGCCGAGCCCGCCTGCGTTGGCGGTGCCGGAGACGAGACGCGGGCCGGCGACCCAGCCCATGCCGGTCTGTACGACGGGGTGCCTCACGCCGACGAGCTCGGTGAGCGCTGTGCGGATGCGCTGGTCGATCATGCCGACGGCACCTCGCGTTCGCGCAGGCCCTTCGGATCCAGGACCTCCCGGATGAGGATCAGCTCCTCCATCGTGGGCAGCCGGGTCTCGGGGACATCGCCCTCGACGTGGATCTCGCACCCGCTGGCCCCGCGGATCTCGTCCACGGTGACCCCGGGGTGGACCGAGACCAGCCGCATCGTTTGGCCGGGGCCCTCGAAGTCGAGGACGCCGAGGTTGCTGACCACTCGGTGGACGTTGTGGAAACGCGTCGCCGCGGGCCCGGCCTCCTCGGCCCGCTGCCGCCCGACCCCGGAGACCATGTCCACCTGCTCGACGAAGACCCGGGCGCTGTGCTTGGGCACCCAGTAGCTGGTCTTGTTGTTCACCGTGTTGCCAGGAGCGCCGCGCACGCCGAGCAGCTGCCGCTGCGGCTTGGCGAAGTCGCCGATGCAGGAGATGTTCTGGTTGCCGTGCCGGTCGACCTGGGTCGCGCCCATGACCACGTGGCGCTTGCCGTAGGCGACGACGTCGAAGACCTTGCGGAACGGGATCCAGCCCTCGACCACGTCAGCGCTCTCGCCGAGCGGCGGGACACCGCCGAGGATGAGCGACTCGCCGTCGGTGATCAGCAGGTCGGGGGAGTGCGTGAGCTTGGCCAGGCGGGCGCCCAGCGTGGGCAGCAGCCCCATGGGGCTCGCCATGATCTCGCCGTCGCCCTCGAACAGGTCCGCGCATGCGGTCGCGCAGACCTCGGCCCTCGTCGCATCCATCACCGGGCGCCCTTCTGCTCGACATGGAAGGCGGCGACAGCCGCCTGGTAGTCCTCCTCGGTCCCTGCGAGGAACCGGTGCTCGAACTCCGCCCAGCTCGCCGGGTCGGCCGCGGCGGCGGCGTAGGCCTTCTGGAACCTCTCGTCGCGCCCGTAGTCGGGGACGCACGTCGTGAAGTGCGCGCCGTTCGGGCGTCTCCACGACCCCGTCGACCATGAGCCGGTTCAGCAGCAGCGTCTGCACGGGCGCGTCCACCGTGAGCCCTGCGGTGTCGACGATCTTCTCCGTGGAGACGAAACGCTGGTCGGCGGCCAGGCAGAACAGGTCGTCGAAGTACGGGTCGGGTCCGAGGTACTGCGCGTTGCCGTGCACGTCGGCACGGTTCATGTGGACGAGGGCGACGTCGAGCTTCAGCGCGGGTACCGCGACGAGCTCCTCGCCGTCGTCGTACGGCGAGGCGACCGTGCGCAGGTGGGGGTTGTACGTCATCACGTCAGAGCCGAGGCCCGCACGCATGGGCAGGAACGGAAGCCGCTGGGCTGCCGCCCGGAGGCCGGTCTGGAACATGCCCTCGTCCCACTCCTCGACCTCGACGGTCGCGTTCTCGCGAGCTGCGCGGAACAGGGGCTCGAGCGGGATGGAGTCGAGCGAGACGAACGCGTAGACGAGCTTCCTGACCTTGCCGGCGGCGCAGAGCAGGCCGACGTCGGGGCCGCCGTAGGAGACGACGGTCAGGTCCTTCAGGTCGGAGCGGCAGATCGCGCGGACCAGCGCCATCGGCTTGCGCCGTGAGCCCCAGCCTCCGATGCCGATCGTCATGCCGTCCTTGATCCGGCCGACGACCTCGTCGATGGTCAGCTGCTTCTGCTTCATGCGGTTCTCGAGCATCAGCGGGCCACCGCCTCGCCGGCCTTGCCGCGGTCGGGCCCGCGGGCGACGAACTCGTCGCGGTGCTCGTCCGAGACCCCGGCCAGGTTCAGCTCCATGGTGAAACCCTGCTCGAACCGGTAGCTGCGGTTGACGTCCACCGGGTCGATGCCGTTGATCGCCTCCTTGGCGGCCCTGATCACTCTGGTGTCCTTGCTCGCGATCTCCGAGGCGACGGTCATCGCGGCGTCGTCGAGCTCGGCGCGGGGCACCACGTCGAGCACCGATCCGTGGTGGTGGAGCTGCTGCGCGGTGATGTTGCGTCCGGTGTAGTAGAGGGTCCGCATCAGGTGTGGTGGGACCATGCGCGCGAGGTGGGTGGCCGCCCCGAGCGCTCCCCGGTCGACCTCGGGGACCCCGAAGAAGGCGTCGTCGCTGGCGACGATCGTGTCCGCGTTCCCGACGAGGCCGACGCCGCCTCCGAGGCAGAAGCCGTTGACCGCGGCGACCACCGGTACAGCGCACTCGTAGACCGCCTTGAAGGCCGCGTAGCAGCCCCGGTTGGCGCCGATGAGGGCGCCGAAGCCGCTCGTGGCCTGCATCTCCTTGATGTCGACCCCGGCGTTGAAGCCGCGGCCTTCGGCCCGGAGGACCACCACGTGCGTCGCCATGTCCTTCGAGGCCTCGTCGAGCGCCTCTGCCACCGCGTACCAGCCGGCTACCGGCAGGGCGTTCACGGGTGGGAAGTCCATCGTCACGACGCGGATGCCGGCGTCGTCCAGGGTCGAGCTGATGCCCATGCGCTTTCCTAACCTAACGTTTGCTTGGTAGCCTAACAGTTGCTTGGTTCGACGTGAAGACGATGGAGGCTGCGTGGCGACCGAACTCGACCTGTCCGGCCGCGTGGCCTTGGTCACCGGCGGGGTGCGCGGAGTGGGACTGGGCATCGCGCGTGCCTTCCTGATGTCCGGCGCCACCGTGGTCACCTGTTCGCGCACGCCTCCCGCTTCCCCGGTCGAGGCGGCCGGACGTACGGCGGAGCACGTGCCCGCCGACGTCAGGGACGAGGAGTCCGTCCGGGCACTCGTCGACGGCGTCGTCGCAAGGCATGGCCGGCTCGACGTGCTCGTCAACAACGCCGGCGGGGCGCCGTACGCCCTCGCCGCCGACGCCTCGCCGCGCTTCCACGCGAAGGTCGTGGAGCTCAACCTGCTCTCGCCGCTGCTGGTCTCCCAGGCGGCCAACGCATTGATGCAGCGGCAGGACGAGGGCGGCGCGATCGTCATGGTCTCGAGCATCAGCGCGGCGCGGCCCTCGCCGGGCACAGCCGCCTACGGCGCCGCCAAGGCCGGGGTCGACAGCCTTGTGAGAAGTCTCGCCGTGGAGTGGGCTCCCAAGGTGAGGCTGAACGCCATCGACGTGGGGCTGGTGCGCACCGAGCAGACCGACCTGCACTACGGCGGGGAGGAAGGGGTGGCAGCCATCGAGGCGACCATCCCGCTCGGGCGGCTTGCGCGGCCTGAGGAGATCGGCCACGTGGCGGTGTTCCTCGCCTCCCCGCTGGCCTCTTACGTCAGCGGCGCCATCGTCGCCGCCCACGGCGGGGGAGAGCCGCCACCGTTCCTCGCGGCCGCCACGTCGGCGTCAGACGAGCCCCAGACCACGAGCACCGGCAACCAGGAGTGAATGTGAGCAGGATCTGCGAAGGACGTGTGGCGATCGTGACCGGCGCCGGGCGTGGGCTCGGCCGTGAGCACGCGCTCGAGCTTGCCCGGCAGGGCGCGAAGGTGGTGGTGAACGACCTCGGTGCCGCCGCCGACGGCGTGGGCTCCTCCTACGACCCGGCGAACGAGGTGGTCGCCCTCATCGAGGAGATGGGTGGTGATGCCGTCGCCAACGGGGACGACGTCGCGGACTTCGAGGGTGCGAGGCGGATGGTGCAGCAGGCGATCGACACGTTCGGCGCCCTCGACATCCTGGTCAACAACGCAGGCTTCCTCCGTGACCGGATGCTCGTGAACACCGCCGAGGACGAGTGGGACGCCGTCATCCGGGTCCACCTGAAGGGGCACTTCGCGCCGTTGAGGCATGCGAGCGCCTACTGGCGGTCGGAGGCCAAGGAGGGTCGGGCCCGCGCTGCGCGGGTCGTCAACACCAGCTCCGGCGCCGGCCTGCAGGGGAGTGTCGGGCAGGGGACGTACTCCGCGGCGAAGGCGGGGATCGCGGGGCTGACCCTCGTCGCGGCGCACGAGCTCGCCAGGTACGGCGTCACCGTGAACGCGCTCGCCCCTGCCGCCCGGACGCGGATGACCGAGGCGGCGTTCGCCGAGACCATGGCCGCAGCCTGAGTCCGGCTTCGACGCCATGCACCCCTCGAACGTCTCTCCGGTGGTCGCCTGGCTGGCGAGCGAGGACTCCGCCGACGTCACCGGCCGGGTGATCGAGGTCGAGGGCGGCAAGATCTGCGTCGAGGAGGGCTGGCGGCACGGCCCCACCATCGACATCGGGCGGCGCTGGGAGTCCGCCGAGGTCGGCTCCGCCGTACGCGACCTCATCGCCAAGGCCGCGCCCCCGGAGCCCGTCTACGGCGCCTGACCTCCGACGAATTACCAAGGTATGCAGGCAAACTGTCGCTTCCAACGGTGATCTTGCCGTGGGAAGCGACAGATTGCCGTGGGAGGTCCGTCTCAGAGGCGCTCGAGGATCGTGCCGCTGGCCATCGCGCCACCGGCGCACATCGAGATCAGCGCGCTGGAGGCGTCGCGCCGCTCGAGCTCGTGCAGCGCCGTGGTGATCAGGCGGGTGCCCGTGCTGCCCACCGGGTGGCCGATCGCGATCGCGCCGCCGTTGACGTTCACCTTGCCCATGTCAGGGCCGTGAACGGCGGCCCAGGACATCACGACGGACGCGAACGCCTCGTTGACCTCGAAGAGGTCGAGCTCGCCGATCGTCCTGCCGCTTCGCTGGAGGAGCCGTTCGGTGGCCTGGATCGGTCCGTCGAGGTGGTAGTACGGGTCCGAGCCCACCAGGCACTGGCTGACGATCCGCGCCCGTGGCCGCAGACCGAGCGCTCGAGCCTTGTCCTCGTCCATGACGAGCACGGCGGAGGCGCCGTCGCTGATCTGGGACGACGTGCCCGCCGTGTGGAGGCCGCCCTCGAGCACCGGCTTCAGCTTCGCCAGTCCCTCCATCGTCGTGTCGCGGAGGCCCTGGTCGGAGTCGACCATGCGGGTCTCACCGGTCGGGTTCCCCTCCTGGTCGAGGACCGGAGCGTCCACCGGAGCGAGCTCACGCTTGAACCGGCCTTCGTCGACCGCGACGCGGGCCTTCTGCTGGGACCCGAGGCCGAACGCGTCGATCTCCTCGCGGGAGAAGCCGCGGTTGCGGGCGATCCGGTCAGCGCCCTCGAACTGGTTGGGCATGTCGATGGTCCACGAGTCGGGACGTGGGCTGCCCGTGCCCGGCGTGATGTTCGCACCGAGGCCGATCCGGCTCATGGACTCGACGCCGCAGGCGATGCCGGTGTCGATCGCGCCCGCGTGGATCAGGCCGGCGATGAGATGGACCGACTGCTGCGCCGAGCTGCACTGCGCGTCGATGGTCGTGGCCCCGGTCGCCTGCGGGAGGCCCGCGTGCAGCCAGGCGCGCCGGGCGATGTCGCCGGACTGCTCGCCGGCCTGGGTCACGCAGCCACCGATGACCTGCTCCACGAGCGCGGGGTCGATCCCGGACCGTTCGACGAGGGCCTTCTGGGCTGCCCCCAGCAGCTCGGCAGCGTGCAGGCCGGCGAGCCAGCCACCACGCTTGCCCAGGGGCGTGCGAACGGCCTCGACGATGACGGGGTTGCCCATGGAAGCTCCTTGCGGTTCTGTTGAGCGGCAGGCGGTGCCGCCATCCCTCAAAGTAGAACACGTTCTCGCGGGAGGGCAAGGTGGCCCGGTGTCCCGCCCGAGCGCGGACGAGGGGTTCCCAGGGTTCGTGTGCTGTGCCACACTGAATTAGAACGTGTTCCATATTCCGGAGGTTGCCGCGTGAGCTCGCCAGCTGTCCCCAAGGGATTCGATCCCACCGACCCCGCCCTCATCGAGGAGAGGATCCCGCACGAGGAGTTCGCCGCCCTCCGGAAGACCGCACCTGTCTTCTGGGTCGAGCAGGAGGAGGACGCGCGCTCGGGCATGAACGGCGGCAACGGCTACTGGGCGGTGAGCAAGCACGCCCACGTCAAGGACGTCTCGCGCAACAGCACGGACTTCTCGACCTGGGAGAACACCGCGATCATCCGCTTCATGCCCGGCATGACGCGTGAGCAGGTGGAGGCGCAGCGGGTCATCCTGATCAACCAGGACCCACCGGACCACACCCAGCTGCGCGGCATCATCTCCCGTGGCTTCACCCCTCGGGCGATCGGCAGCCTCCACGACAGCCTCAAGGACCGTGCGGAGAAGATCGTCCGCGACGCGCACGAGAAGGGTTCGGGCAACTTCGTCGATGATGTGGCGGCCGAGCTGCCGCTGCAGGCGATCGCCGACCTGCTCGGCGTACCTCAGGAGGACCGCCGCAAGCTCTTCGAGTGGTCCAACCAGATGCTGGCCTACGACGACCCGGAGTACAGCGTCGACCCCGAGGCCGCCTCGGTGGAGATCCTCACCTACGCGATGCTGCTCGCCGAGGACCGCAAGGCCAACCCGCGAGACGACATCGTCACCAAGCTCGTGCAGGCCGACGTCGACGGCCACGCGCTGACCGCGGACGAGTTCGGGTTCTTCGTGATCCTCCTCGCCGTGGCGGGCAACGAGACCACGCGGAACGCCATCACGCACGGGATGAACGCCTTCTTCGAGAACCCCGAGCAGTGGGAGCTGTTCAAGAGCGAACGGCCCGAGACCATGGCGGACGAGGTGATCCGCTGGGCGACGCCCGTCACGGTCTTCCAGCGCACGGCGCTCAAGGACATCGAGGTCGGTGGCGTGCCGGTCACCAGGGGGGAGCGCGTCGGGCTTTTCTACGCCTCCGCGAACTTCGACACCGACGTCTTCGAGGACCCGCACACCTTCAACGTCATGCGCGACCCGAACCCGCACGTCGCCTTCGGGGGCCACGGTGCGCACTTCTGCATCGGCGCCAACCTCGCCCGGCTCGAGGTGAACCTCCTCTTCAACGCGATCGCCGACATCACGCCGGACATCTCCAAGGCAGGGGAGCCACGGCGCCTCCGCTCCGGCTGGATCAACGGCATCAAGGAGCTCGAGGTCAACTACAAGTGACATCGTGCAGAGCGCCCCGGAGACCGATGTCTCCGGGGCGCTCCGTCATGTAGGGGGCTCAGCGGCCGGCCGTGACCGGCTCGCGCTCGGGTTCCTCGGCGCTGAGGCGAGCCCGGCGGGCGCCGTACGTCACGTAGAGCAGCAGGCCGAGCAGCAGCCATACGCCGAACCGGATCCACGTCTCGATCGAGAGGTTGCCCATCAAGGCGACGCAGAGCAGCGCCGACGCCACGGGCAGCAGGGGAGAGAGCGGCGTGCGGAAGGGGCGGTGCAGGTCCGGACGCGTACGCCGGAGCACGGGAACGGCCACCGAGACGATCGTGAAGGCGAACAGCGTGCCGATGCTCACCATCTCGGCGAGCGCCTCGATCGGGACGAAGGTCGCGAGGAGCGCCATCAGGGCGACCGTCACGACGGTGATGGCGCTCGGGGTGCCGAACCGGGGGTGGACACGGCCGAGGCGCTTGGGCAGCAACCCGTCGCGGGCCATGGCGAAGCCGATGCGGCCCATGGCGACGATGTCGACCAGGATCACCGACGTGAGGCCGGCGATCGCCGCGAGGCCGATGAGCGCAGCGGCCCAGCCGAGGCCGACGGACTCGAACGCGGCGGAGATGGGGGCGCCTTCGTTGATCTCGCTGTAGTGCACCATGCCGGTCAGCACGGCGGAGACACCTACGTAGAGGAGGCTGCAGACAGCGAGGGTGCCGAGCAGGCCCAGCGGGAGGTCGCGGCGGGGGTTGCGGGTCTCCTCGCCCAGGTTCGCCACAGCCTCGAACCCGGTGTAGGAGAAGAACACGATCGCGGCCGCGGAGAGCACCCCGGCCATGCCGTAGACCGACGGCTCGACGCCGACCAGCGCCTGCCACAGTGGCTGGGTCAGCCCGCTGGTGGCCTCGGTCGGGGGCTTGCCCTCGGGGATGAAAGGCGTCCAGTTGCGGGCGGTGACGAAGAACGCGCCTGCGACGATGACGAAGAGGCAGATCAGGACCTTCACCACGACGAGCACGTTGGTGACCCACTTGGACTCACGGATACCCACGTAGGCCACGACCCCGAGGGCCACCGTGATCAACAGCGCGCCAAGGTTCACCGTCGCCGTCTCCCCGAAGAGGGTCGTCGGCAGGGTGCCGAACAGCTCGGCGAGGTAGCCGGACCAGCCGCGGGCGACGACGGCTCCGCCGAGGGCGAACTCGAGCAGGAGGTCCCAGCCGATGATCCAGGCGAAGACCTCGCCGATGGTCGCGTAGGCGTAGGTGTACGCCGACCCGGCCGTCGGTACGGCGGAGGACAGCTCGGCGTAGCACAGCGCGGCCAGGAGGCTTACCAGCCCGGCGAGGGCGAAGGAGATGACCACCCCCGGTCCCGCGGAGTCCTTCGCGGCGACGCCGGTCAGCGTGAAGATCCCGGTGCCGATGACGATCCCGATGCCGAACCCCATGAGGTCGAGCGCGCCGAGGCGCTTCCGCAGCGCACCAGGGCGTGACTGCGCCTCGTCTGAGGAGTGGGCCAGGATGTCGTCGACGGGTTTGGTTCGCGTGAGGTTCACCGACGCCCCATACCCGCCGAGATCGTGGCATAACGGGCATTCAGTGTGGTCTGACTCGCACTGGGTCAGCTGCCGGGCTTGTCCGCTCCCACGACCCACATAGCGAAGAACTGCGACCCGCCGCCGTAGGCGTGGCCGAGCGCCCGGCGCGCACCGTCGACCTGGTGCTCGCCGGCCTCGTTCATCACCTGGAGCGACGCCTCGGCGAAACGCAGCATGCCGGAGGCGCCGATCGGGTTCGACGAGAGCACGCCGCCGGACATGTTGATCGGAAGGCGCCCGCCGATCTCGGTCTCGCCGGCCTCGGTCAGCTTCCAGCCCTCGCCCTCGGCGCTGAAGCCGAGGTTCTCGATCCACATCGGCTCGAACCACGAGAACGGGACGTAGATCTCGGCGCAGTCGATCTCGTCGATGGGGCTGGTGATGCCGGCCTGCTTCCACAGCGAGGCCGCCGCCTCGCGCCCGGCGCGGGGGTTGACCTGGTCGCGCTCGGCCGCCGTCGTCGGCTCCGTGCGCATGGCTGTCGCGTGGATCCAGGCGGGGTTGTCGACCGAGGAGGCGGTGTCCTCGTCGGTGATCACGAGGGCGCACGCGCCGTCGGAGGAGGGACAGGTCTCGTCGTACCGGATCGGGTCCCACAGCATCTGCGAGGCCATCACCGACTCCATGGTGGTGTCGGGCTGGTGCAGGTGTGCGTAGGGGTTCTTGCAGGCGTTGCGGCGGTCCTTCGCGGCGACCATCGCGCCCACGTGCTCGGGGGCGCCGGAACGCCGGATGTAGGAGCGCACATGCGGGGCGAAGTAGCCACCGGCGCCGGCGTGGACGGGCATCACGAAGGGCACGGGCACCGACAGCGCCCACATCGCGTTGGACTCCGACTGCTTCTCGAAGGTCACCGTGAGGACCCGCTTGTGGACGCCTGCCTGTACGAGGCTGCTCGCGACGATCGCGGTGGACCCGCCCACCGACCCCGCGGTGTGCACGCGGAGCAGCGGCTTGCCGGCCGCGCCGAGAGCCTCGGCGAGGAAGAGCTCGGGCATCATGACGCCCTCGAACAGGTCCGGGGCCTTGCCGACGACCACGGCGTCGATGTCGTCGAACCCGACTCCGGCGTCAGCCAGGGCCCGGTCGACCGCCTCGCGGCAGAGGCCGGCGATGGACACGTCCTCGCGCTTGGCGCGGTGGTGGGTCTGGCCGACCCCGATGACCGCGGCGAGCTGCTTGCCCATCAGATCCGTCCTTCCATCACGCACACGAGGTTCTGCTGAAGTGCCGGGCCCGACGTCGCGTGGCCGAGCGCCTTGTCCGACGTACCGGCCATCACGCGGGTCGCGGCCTCGCCGATACGGACCAGACCCGCGGAGAACATCGCGTTCCCGCTCAGGGGCCCTCCGGACGGGTTGACCGCCACCGAGTCGCCGAGACCGAGCTCCTGCCGCAGGATCAGCTCCTGGTGGCTGAACGGGGCGTGGATCTCCGCGGTGTCCACCCCGTCGACTCCAGCGGCCGCACCGGCCGACGCCGCGGACGGCGAGCGGGTCAGGTCACGAAGTCCCAGCGCCTGGCCGTCCGCCCGGTGCTGGAACCCGGTGATCCAGGCGGGACGCTCGACCACGGAGCGGGCCCGGTCGTCGGCGGCCAGGACGATGGCGGCGGCCCCGTCCGTGACCGGGGCGCAGTCGTGCTTGCGCAGCGGGTCGGAGAACAGAGGCTCGGCCAGCAGGTCAGCCACCGAGACGTCACCGGAGAGGACGGCGTACGGGTTGTCGGCGGCCGCGGCGCGGCTCCGCGCGACCACCTCGGCCAGGGCCTTCTCGTCCCACAGCCCCTGCTCGAGGCCGAGGCGGGCCTGCAGCGCCGCGATCGACACGGTGTCCGGCCACAGGGGCGTGAGGACGTACGGGTCGAGCTGCAGCGCGAGCGTCCGGCGCAGGAGGCCGGCGGAGGACTTGCCGAAGCCGTAGACGAGCGCGGTGTCGACCTCGCCGGTCTGGATCTTGACCCAGGCCTCGTACAGCGCCCACGCGGCGTCCATCTCCACGTGGGACTCGTTGACGGGCGGGATCGTCCCGATCGCGTCGACGGCGGAGACGAACGAGAACGAACGTCCGGCGAGGTAGTCCGAGGACCCGGAACACCAGAAGCCGATGTCGCCCTTGCTCCAGCCGGTCTGGTCGTACAGCTCGCCGATGATGGGGACGAGGAGCTCGACCATGGTGGGGGAGCCATCGAACTCCCGCATCTGCCGCTGGGCGAACCCGACGACCGCAACGTCTCTCAAGATGCGCTCCTTCTCAGAGGTGGGCGGCGAACGACTCGTACGCCGCGTCGGGCTCGCCGGTCGGGCGGAAGTGGTCGATGTTCTCCATCGAGGTCGTCCACTCCTCGCGGGGCTTCCACACCGCCTCGACGCGCATGCCCATCCGCACCTCGCCGGCGTCGCAGCCGAGGATCAGGTGCAGGAACGGGATGTCCGCGCCGTCGAGGAGGACGTACGCCGAGACGTACGGCGGCGAGATGCGCTGACCCATGAACGGGACGTTGACGATGCAGAACGTGGTGACGGTGCCGCGGTCGGGGAGCTCCACCTCGTCGCGGGTGGGCACCCCGTCGACCGGGCAGGCCCCGCGCGGAGGGACGTACACCTTCTGGCACTTCGGGCAGCGCTGGCCCCGGATCTTCCCCTCGGCCATACCGCGGAGGAAGCGAGACTCCTCGGCGGACGCGGCGTAGGTGTAGTCGAGCTCGACCGGCGTGATGATGCCGGTGACGCCGCCTTCGGGGGCGCTGCCGGTTGCCGGGGCGGCGTCCGGGGCGGCGTCAGGGGCGCCCGGGGCGTCGGCGGGCTCGAAGCAGGCGATGTCACGGATGTGGCCGACGGTCTCGTCCGCCCAGCGCACGCGGACCCGCATGCCGGTGCTCATCTGCGCGGGGTCCTCGACGTCGACGGCGTGGAGCATCGGTGTGTCCGCCCCGTCGAGGAGGACGAGCGCGAACGCGAACGGCCGGTCGAACGGCTGTCCCGCGACGGGCTCCGAGACCCACGACCAGGTCTGCACGGTGCCGGAGCTGCCCACGGGGACGAGGTCGGTGAGCGGCTTGTGCGTGACGGGGTCGTACTCCGACGGAGGGACGATCACTCGACCGTCGTCGGCCCGCCCGCCGAGGATGGTCTTGTCACGGAGTCCGGTCATGAAGGACGAGAGCACCGGGCCGAGAGATCGGGTGTAGTCGAACTGCACGCGCAGGGGTGCCTTGAGGGTGCCGGTCATGGGCTAAAGTGAAACAGGTTCTCGTTTTGTTCCGCAACCCCGTCTCGGGTTCGGCGAAGGAAGTCAGGTGGTCGTCCCATGAAGCTCGGACTGCAGCTCGGCTACTGGGGGGCGCAGCCTCCCGAGGGTGTCGGTGACCTGGTGGAGGAGGCCGAGCGGGCCGGCTACGAGGCCGTGTTCGCCGCCGAGGCGTGGGGCTCGGACGCCTTCACCCCGCTCGCGTGGTGGGGCCACCGGACCTCGAGCATCAAGCTCGGTACGTCGATCGTGCAGCTGTCCGGGCGCACGCCGACGTCTTGCGCCATGCATGCGCTGACCCTGGACCACCTCTCGGGCGGCCGCGTCATCCTCGGTCTCGGCGTCTCGGGCCCTCAGGTCGTCGAGGGCTGGTACGGCCGGCCCTTCTCGAAGCCGCTGGCCCGCACGCGCGAGTACATCGGCATCATCCGCCAGGTGATGGAGCGCAAGGCGCCGGTGGCCAGCGACGGTCCCCACTACCCGCTGCCCTACACCGGTGAGGGCGCGGTGGGTCTCGGCAAGCCGCTGAAGCCGATCGTGCATCCGTTGCGGGCGGATCTCCCGATCTGGATGGGGGCCGAGGGGCCGAAGAACGTCGCCCTCGCCGCGGAGATCGCCGACGGCTGGCTGCCCATCTACTTCTCGCCGCGGATGGCGGACATGTACTGGTCCTGGCTCGACGAGGGGTTCGCCCGGCCGGGCGCCCGTCGTACTCGGGAGAGCTTCGAGATCGCCGCGACCTGCCAGCTGATCGTCACCCCCGACGAGGCAGCCAAGCAGGCAGCATTTGATGCGATGCGGCCGTGGATGGCGCTCTACATCGGCGGCATGGGCGCCAAGGAGCTCAACTTCCACAAGACCGTCTTCGAGCGGATGGGCTACCAGGAGGTGGCCGACAAGATCCAGGAGCTGTACCTGGAGGGGCGCAAGGACGAGGCTGCCGCCCTGGTTCCCGACGAGCTGATCGCCGAGGTCACCATCATCGGTAACCGCGACGAGGTGCGAGAGCAGGTGAAGCGCTGGGAGCAGGCCGGGGTGACCATGCTCGTCCTCACGCTGCGCAGCCCCGAGGAGGTGCGGCAGGTCGCGGAGGTGGTCCTGGGCTGACGTCACACCATTGCGCGATTCTGTAACACGTTCTACCGTGACGGCCATGAGTGACGACCTCCACCGCGGACCCCATCTCGGACATCTGATGGCCTCGGCCCTGGAGCGCCATGCGAGCGCGCCGGTGCTCCACATCGGCGACCAGACCTGGACCGGTCAGGACCTGGCCGACCAGATCAGCACCTACGCCAAGGCGTTTGAGGAGGTCGGCTGCTCGACGGGCAGCCCGGTCGCCCTGCTCGCGCTCAACCGTCCCGAGGTGCTGGTGATGATCGGCGCCGGGCAGATGGTCGGCCTGCGGCGTACCGCGCTGCACCCGATGGGCTCCCTCGACGACCATGCGCACGTGCTGTCCGACGCGGGCATCGAGACGCTCGTGGTCGAGCCGATCCCGGCCTTCGTCGAACGCGCTCGGGCGCTGCAGGAGCGGGTCTCCTGCCTGCGCCAGGTCCTCACCCTGGGAGAGGCGGAGATCGGCCAGGACCTGATCGCCCTCGCGGGCAAGCACACCCCCGGACCGCTCGAGGTGGCCGACCTCGCCCCGGACGCGGTCGTCAGCGTCACCTACACCGGAGGTACGACGGGCAAGCCCAAGGGCGTGGTCGGCACTGCGAGCTCGATGGCCGCGATGACCCAGGTGCAGCTCGCCGAGTGGGAGTGGCCGGAGGCACCACGCTTCCTCATGTGCACCCCGCTCAGCCACGCCGGCGCCGCGTTCTTCGTGCCGACCCTCATGGCCGGCGGTTCCATGGTCGTGCTGCCGCGCTTCGAGCCGGGCGAGGTGTTCCGGGCCGTCGAGGAGCACCGCATCACCGCGACGATGCTCGTGCCGAGCATGATCTACGCGATGCTGGACCATCCCGACGCCGAGACGGCCGATCTGAGCAGCCTGGAGACCGTCTACTACGGCGCCTCGGCGATGAACCCGGTTCGCCTCGCCGACGCGATCCGCCGCTGGGGGCCGATTTTCGCGCAGTACTACGGCCAGTCCGAGTGCCCCATGGTCATCTCCTACTTCTCCAAGGGGGACCACGACCTCGAACGCCCGGGTCGCCTGGCCAGCTGCGGCCGCCCGAGCGCCTTCCTGCGCACCGCTCTCCTCGACGAGAACGACAAGCCCGTCGCACCCGGTGAGCCGGGGGAGATCTGCGTTGCCGGGCCGGTCCTCGCCAGCGGCTACTGGAACCTTCCCGACGCGACGGCCGACACCTTCCGGGACGGCTGGCTGCGGACCGGCGACGTGGCCCGGGCCGACGAGGACGGCTTCTGGTACATCGTCGACCGCACCAAGGACATGATCGTCACCGGCGGCTTCAACGTCTTCCCGCGCGAGGTCGAGGACGTCGTCGCCGAGCACCCGTCCGTGGCACAGGTCGGGGTCATCGGCGTGCCCGACGAGAAGTGGGGAGAGGCGGTCACCGCGGTCGTCGTACTCCGGCCAGGCACGCCCGACGACGAGGAGTCGGTCGCGACGCTGGCCGCCGAGATCCAGCAGATGGTCAAGGAGCGCAAGGGCAGCGTGCAGGCGCCGAAGCGGGTGATTCTCGCCGACTCCCTCCCGCTCACCGCTCTCGGCAAGCCCGACAAGAAGGCGTTGCGCGCGCAGTTCTGGGCCGGGCGGGACCGCGCCGTCTGATGACGCGCGGACTGGCCGACCTGAGCCGTGAGCAGCTCGCGGTCCTCGTCCCCGAGCTGCTGCTGTGCGGCCACATGATCGACCGGGCGGGCATGCCGCACCTGCTCGGCGCCTTCGGCCTGGAGGGCATGCGCGACGTCGCGATCGAGGAGTGGAAGGGCGCGAGCCCGCACTACACCAAGCGCATGCAGCGCGCGCTGGGCTACGAGGGCGAGGGCGTCGTCACGATCTTCAAGGGTCTGCAGCTCGACGTCGGAGCGCCTCCGCAGTTCCTCGACTTCCGGTTCACGGTGCGTGACCGGTGGTCGGGGACCTTTCAGCTCGCCCACTGCGGAGCCCTCATGGACGTCGAGCCGATGGGGGAGGAGTACGTCGAGGCGATGTGCCACGCCATCGAGGACCCCACGATGGACGCCACGGCGCTGGCGACCGACCCGCGTGCCCGGATGACGCCCGTGCACCGCCCGCCTCGGGTGCCTGCCGACCGCACGTCCCACTGCGAGTGGCTCGTGGACATCGACCCCTCGCGCGAGCCCATCGAGTGGCCCGATTACACGCTGGAGATCGGTGGGACTGCAGCAGCGACGTTCGACGGCGTCTCTCCGATCGACCCGGCCGAGGACGGCGCCGCCGACTACTCCGGGCCGATCGTGTCCGACGTGGACTTCGCGGCGTTCTCCAGGTCCGCGCTGGTGCGCATGGCGGAGGAGGTGTCGCTGCAGTGGCATCTGCTCGTGCTCTCGTTCGTCAAGGCGGTTGCAGACAGGACGTCGCCTGAGCAGACCCGCGACATGACGCGCCGGCAGTTCACGGGGGCGGCGGGGCTGAGCTCGGAGAGGCTGGGCCGAGCACTCGGCCTCGGAGACGACCTCGACGCTGTCGCCACCGTGCTGTCGTTGCACCCGGCCTTCCAGCCGCGGGGGTACGTCGACCTCGACTTGTCCCGCGACGGCGACGAGCTCGTCGTACACCTGTCGCGGCGGAGTCTCGCGCACGAGGACGGAGCCTGGGTGTCCCTCCTCGACGAGGACCACCTCCAGCCGATCGAGTCGATCCTCCATGCCGTCCATCCGTCCTGGCACGCGGAGGTGGTGGTCGAGGACGACGAGCGGCTCTCGCTTCGGGTGGTCCGCGGTGAGCCGGGCGAGGAGTCCTCCGACGTCGGCCTGGTGCGGTTCAGCACGGGCGCGGGTTTCGAGTTCGAGAGGCGGAAGAGCCTCCCGCTGACCGTCGTCTGACAGCGACGCGTCGCTGTCAGCTTGTTCGGCGCACAGGCTGCCGGGCGCGACCGAGAGACATCGAGGTCCTAGCGAACCCTGAGGTTCGGGGGTCTCTGTTCGGGGGTCGGTTCAGGGGTGCACCCGATGTGCCGAGCTGTTCGTGCGGCGCACAGTGGAGGTGTTCAGGGAGATGCCCTGGACACCGACACCGAAGGAAGTGCAACATCCATGAACGACATCCACCAGAGCTTCGCCCGGCAGGGTCTGGTTCGACCGCAGGAGGGGCGGGTCCTGGGCGGCGTGGCGGCCGGTCTCGGCCGACGCTTCGGCATCGCACCGTGGCCCGCGCGAGTCCTCTTCGTGCTGCTGCTGATGGTCATCCCCGGCAGCCAGATCCTGATCTACCCGGTCCTGTGGATCCTGATGCCGTCGGAGGAGAAGGTCGGGGTCCAGCCTCCGCACAGCTCGCCGGCCACCGCGACCTGACCGCGCGATGGCGATTCGGGGAGGGTGTCGAGCGCGTGCGCGTGAGGCGTCTCGACACCCTTCGGGCGTCAATGTCCTCGTCGAAAGCACACGACAACGGCCACCTCCTCCGCCTTCGTCCACCAGCGAACGGTCCGGAACTCGGCGGGCTCCGGTTTGAGATGCTGCGAGATCCCCTCCACCAGGCCGCGGATCCCCATCAGCACCGTCTGAGTTCCAATCGGGGTCAGGCGGGGCGGTAGGCCAGGTGCACGACGCCGTTGTCGTACACGTCGTGCCCGTTCAGAGCAAGCTTGGTCGGGTCGACGTCGTCGCCCCACAGCCGCTTCCCCCTGCCGACCGCGAGAGGGTAGACGAACAGGTGCAGGTCGTCGACCAGACGCTCCTCGAGCAGTCCGCGGACGAGAGTGCCGCTTCCGGAGACGTAGATGAGTCCGTCCGTCTCGTCCTTGAGCCTGCGGATGACGTCGGGGTCGAACGCCCCTAGACGGGTCGAAGGGCCCCAGTCCACGTTCGGCTGTTGGGAGCCGACGACGTACTTGTGGGTGTCGTTGAAGAACGGTGCTCCTGGGTCGTCCTCGACGGTGCGAGACGACCAGGCGGGCGCGAACATCTCGTACGTGGTACGTCCCAGGAGGATGGCTTTGGAGGCGCCCGTGATGGCGCCGAGGGTCTCGCCCATCTTGGGGTCGAAGCCGTACTCGAAGGTCCACTGTGGGTCCTCGAAGACTCCGTCGAGCGCGATGAACTCGTGAACTGCGATCTTGCCCATGGCATGCCCCTTTCGATGTCTTACGCCGAATTCAACACCGGGGCAGGCCTCAGCTGCCTGTGAACTGTGGTGTCCGCTTCTCCGAGAAAGCGCGCGGCCCCTCCTTCGCGTCGTTGCTCGAGAACACCGGAGCCCCGATCTTGGCGTCGAGCTTGAAGGCGTCGTCCTCGTGCATCCCCTCTGTCTCGCGGATCGTGCGAAGGATCGCCTGGACGGCGAGAGGCCCGTTGGCCGCGATCAAGTCCGCGATCTCGCGCGCCTTGTCGAGGGCCGTGCCGTCGGGGACGACGTGGCCGATCAGCCCGATCTCCTTGGCCTCGGGCGCCTTGATGTGGCGACCGGTGAGCAGGAGGTCGACTGCGACCGTGTAGGGGATCTGGCGGGGGAGCCGGACCGCGGATCCCCCGAGCGGGTAGAGGCCCCACTTCGGCTCGGACACCCCGAACCTGGCGCTCTCGCCGGCGACCCGGATGTCGGTGGCCTGGAGGATCTCGGTGCCACCGGCGATCGCTGCTCCTTCCACCGCGGCGATCAGCGGCTTGGTGAGCCGGAAGCCCTTGAGCAGCGGCTTGATCACCGAGAGGTCCCAGCCACCGCCTGCGAACGAGTCGCCGGGGTGACTGCTCGTCATGGCCTTCAGGTCCGCCCCCGCGCAGAACGCGCCGCCCGCGCCGGTGAGGATGGCGACCCGGATCGAGTCGTCGGAGTTCACGCGGTCCCAGGCCTCGCGCATGATGTCCATCATCTCGCCGGAAAGGGCGTTACGGGCCTCGGGGCGGTTCATGGTGACGACGAGGGTGTGGCCCTCCTGCTCGACGAGGCAGTGCGGCTGGGTCATGACGGGCCTTCCATGGGTCGGGCGAAAAGGGCTCAGCCACACCCTAGTCAGAAACGAGAACGTGTTCTAGTCTGCATCCGTGGCTATCAACATCGCAGACCTCTTCGAGCATGCCGTCGACGTGGTGCCGGACCGTCCCGTGGTCCAGGTGGGCGACCGCAAGGTCACCTACGCGGAGCTCGAGGCGGACGCCAACCGGCTCGCCCACTACCTCGCCTCACGTGGCGTCGGTGTCGGGGACCACGTGGGCATCTACGCCAAGAACAGCATCGAGCACGTGGTCGCCCTGCTGGCTGTCTTCAAGATCCGTGCGGTGGCGATCAACGTCAACTACCGCTACGTCGAGAGCGAGCTGGACTACCTGTTCGGCAACTCCGACGTGGTGGCGCTGCTACACGAGCGGCCCTACGCCCCCATGGTCGCGGCGACCGCACCGAAGCACGAGATGCTCACCACGATCGTGGCGATGCCGGACCCGACCGACCCGGAGAGCAAGGCAGACCTCAGCGGCTTCGGCGGGACCACCTGGGAGGAGGCTCTCGAGGGCCAGAGCCCGGAGCGGGACTTCGACGAGCGCAGCGCGGACGACCTGTACATCGTCTACACGGGCGGCACGACAGGCTTCCCGAAGGGCGTCATGTGGCGCCACGAGGACTTCTGGCGCGTGCTCGGTGGCGGCATCGACTTCTACACCGGCGAGCGGCTCGAGGAGTACGACCAGTCGAAGAAGGCGCTCGAGACCGACCCGATGGTCACCTTCCCCCTGAGCCCGCTCATGCACGGCGGGGCGCAGGCGGCGATGCTGATGCACCTGTTCGCGGGGCACCTGACGATCCTGGCGCCGAAGTTCGACCCGGACGAGGTCTGGCGGATCGTCGACGCCCACAAGGTGCAGCTGATGTTCATGACCGGCGACGCGATGGCGCGCCCGCTGATCGAGGCCTACGAGAACGGCGACTACGACGGCTCGTCACTGGTCGCCGTCGCCAGCAGCGCCGCGATCTTCAGCCGGCCGGTCAAGGAGCGATGGATGGCGGCGTTCCCGAACGCCTTCTTCACCGACTCGGTGGGCAGCTCGGAGACCGGCTTCCAGGGGACCGGCCTGCAGGACTCGGAGAACATCAAGGGCGAGGGCTGTGTGGTGACCCTCGGGCCGGAGTCGGTCGTCCTCGACGAGGACAACAAGATCCTCGACGTCGCTGCCAGCGTCGGAGCGGTCGGACGGCTCGCCCGGTCCGGTTCGGTGCCGTTGGGCTACTACAAGGACCCGGAGAAGTCCGCCCGCACCTTCATCGAGATCGACGGCACGCGCTACTCCGTGCCCGGCGACTTCGCCCGCATCGAGCCGGACAACAAGGTCACCCTGCTCGGGCGCGGCTCCAACTGCATCAACACCGGCGGGGAGAAGGTCTACCCCGAAGAGGTGGAGATGGCGCTGAAGGCGCACCCCGACGTTTACGACGTGCTCGTGGTCGGTGTCGCCGACGAGAACTACGGCCAGGCCGTCTCGGCCGTCGTACAGGCCCGTGGCGAGCACCAGCCCACCCTCGAGGAGCTGCGGACCTTCCTGCGTCCGACGCTGTCGGGCTACAAGCTGCCGCGGTCGGTGACCTACGTCCCGGAGGTCCCGCGCAGCGCCACGGGCAAGGCGAACTACCCAAGGGCTCGGGAGCTCGCGACCGCGGGGAACACCCCGCCGGTCCTCACCTGATCCCGCCGACTCGACCCTGCGAAAGGCTCCCCATGCGCACCGCCCTCTGCGACCAGTTCGGGATCGACCACCCGATCTTCGCCTTCACCCCGTCCGAGCACGTCGCCGCCGCGGTCAGCCGTGCGGGCGGCCTCGGCGTCCTCGGCTGCGTCCGCTTCAACGACGCCGAGGAGCTCGAGAAGACGCTCACCTGGATGGACGAGAACACCGACGGCAAGCCGTACGGCGTGGACGTCGTCATGCCGATGAAGGTGCCGACGGAAGGCACGGCGGTCGACCTCAAGTCGATGATCCCCGAGGCGCACCGCAAGTTCGTCGACGACACCCTGCGCAAGCTCGGGGTCCCGCCGCTGGCCGAGGGGGAGGGGCGTGAGGGCGTCCTGGGCTGGCTGCACTCCGTCGCGCGCTCGCACGTGGAGGTCGCGCTGAGCCACCGGCCGGTGCTGATCGCGAACGCGCTCGGCTCGCCGCCGAAGGACGTGATCGACCAGGCCCACGCCGCAGGGGTGAAGGTTGCCGCGCTCGCGGGCGCCGCGAAGCATGCGCTGTCACATGTCGACAACGGAGTCGACATCATCGTCGCCCAGGGTTACGAGGCCGGCGGCCACACCGGCGAGATCGCCAGCATGGTGCTCACCCCGGAGATCGTCGACGCCGTGGGTCCCGACGTCCCGGTGCTCGGGGCGGGAGGCATCGGGTCGGGACGGCAGATGGCGGCCTCCCTGGCACTCGGTGCCCAGGGCGTGTGGACCGGTTCGATCTGGCTGACCGTCGAGGAGTACTCCAACCTCTCCTCGAACTCCGGCATGACCGAGGCCTTCCTGAGGGCGCGGTCCACCGACACCGTGCGCACCCGGATCTACACAGGCAAGCCGGCGCGGCTCCTCAAGACGAAGTGGACCGAGGCATGGGCCGAGGAGGGCGCTCCCGAGCCGCTGCCGATGCCGCTCCAGAACCTGCTGGTCAGTGAGGCCCACAACCGCATCAACGCCAGCGGCGACCCCGACGTCATCTCGATGCCCGTGGGGCAGATCGTCGGCCGCATGAACAAGGTGCGGCCTGTCGCCGAGGTCATGGCAGACCTCGTCTCCGAGTTCGAGGATGCCGTGAAGCGACTGGACGCCATTCGCGACGCGTAGGGGGTCAGCCGGGAGCTGCCGTGGTCATGGCAGCATCGTCGGATGCCCCGGCTCCGCGTCATGACGTACAACATCTGGATGGGTGGCCGCCGCGCGTCGTCGCTCCGTGACTGCGTCAAGGCGGCGGCCCCCGACGTACTCCTGGTCAACGAGAGTCCCAAGACGCCGCTGCTGTGGCGCGGACGCTGTCACGGTCGCTGCCATGAGTGGGACCTGAGGTACGTCGCCGGGGGGCGCAACGCCGGATCCAACATGATCGTCGTCGCGGAAGGCGTCGAGGTGACCTCCACCTTCGTGACGACGCTGCGGCAGCCGCTCTTCCAGCCGCGGCGGGGGATCGCCGCTGCCCAGCTGCGTGTCGGCGGAGTCCCGCTCGGCGTTGTCTCGTGCCATCTCAGCCTGGACGCCACCCGTCGCGCGGCCGAGGTCGAGCGGGTGGTCGAGGTCGCAGACCGGCTCGAGGGCACCGTCATCGTCGGCGGCGACTTGAACGAGAGGCCAGGGGGGCCGAGCTGGCAGCGGCTGCGGGCGGCCGGGTACGTCGACCACGGCTCTCGCGGGTGGCTGACGTTCCCCGCCCAGGCGCCGACCAAGCGGATAGATGCACTCCTCGTGCGCGGAGAGGGAGCCGTGACCCACCACGGTGACCCGGGTGTCGACGAGGGCCTCCAGGCCCTGGCGAGTGACCACCGGCCGGTGCTGGCCACGCTCGACCTCTGACCCCGCACAGGTGCGAGTTTCTGCGTCCCGGAGATGTCAAACCAGGAAGATCTACTGGTCTATGCCAGCGGGACGTAACGTTTCCGGCTGGGTATGGGACTTGATGTCACGCGTGCAGACAACCAAGAACCGGCGGCGAAGCCGCCCCGACCGAGGAGGCCGTGATGTGCCGTAAGACATCGCCTCAAGGAAACCTCGTCTGCTCCCGCGTCGACTGCGACGGCATCGGGCACGTGTGGGAGCACCCCAGCGCCGCCCGCGACGCCAAGGCCGAGGCCGACGCCCGCTGCCAGGAGTGACCCGCCTCAGCGACGGGTGTACGTCGTCCCGCGCGGGTCGCGCTCCCAAACCGGGTCACCCGCGCCGTCGACCCCCTGTCGCACCAGCTCGCGCTTGAGGATCTTGTTCGTCGCCGTCGCCGGAAGCTCCGTCGCGACCCGGAGGTAGCGGGGCCACATCTTCGTCCCGAGATCCGGCTGGTCGGACAGGAAGGCCGAGAACCCCTCCGGGTCGAACTCGGCACCCGAGCCCAGCACGACCGCCGCCATGATCTGGTCCCCGACCAGCTCGTCGGGCACCGCGTAGACCGCGACCCGGTTCACCTCCGGGTGTCGCAGCAACAGCCGCTCCACCGGGGCGGCAGCCAAGTTCTCTCCGTCCACCCGCAGCCAGTCGCTCGTCCTCCCCGCGTAGTAGACGAAGCCGTCCTCGTCGCGAAAGGCCAGGTCGCCGCTCCAGTACATCCCGCCGCGCATCCGCTCCGCCGTGGCGGCCTCGTCCTTGTAGTAGCCGGCGAACTGCCCCGCACCCGTGGTGTTGACCAGCTCCCCGGTGGCCTCCTCGAGGTTGAGCACCTCGCCTTCCACGCCGAACCTCGCGGGAGGGCACTCCTCGCCGGTCGCGGGGTCGAGCACCTTCACACCGTCCAGCGGCCGGCCCAGCGATCCCGGGGGAGTGCCGGGGACCCGGGAGATGACGACGGCGTTCTCGGTCGAGCCGAACCCGTCCTGGACCCAGCACCCGAACCGCTCGGCGAACGCCGCGATGTCCTTGTCGCTCGCCTCGTTGCCGAAGGCCAGGCGGAGGGGGTTGTCGGCGTCGTCAGGCCGGGCAGGAGTGCCCAGGATGTAGGCGAGGGGCTTGCCGACGTAGTTCATGTACGTGGCGCCGTACCGCCGGATGTCGTCGAGGAAGCTGCTCGCCGAGAACCTGGCAAGCGCCATCGCCGCGCCGGAGACGAGGCCGGGGCCCCACCCGGCCATGATCGCGTTCGAGTGGAACAGCGGCATCGAGAGGTAGAGGCGGTCCTCGGCGCCCAGCCCGAACATCTGCGTGAGGTACGCACCCGGGAAGGCCACCTTCTCGTGGGTGACCCGGACCGCCTTGGGCTCGCCGCTGGTGCCCGAGGTGAAGATCAGCATGAACAGGTCCCCGGGGTCCACGTCGGGGGTGGGAGCGTGCTCTGCAACAGCGCCGGAGAGGACCTCGCCCCAGTCGGGGGAGTCGACGTCGATCACCAGCGCGCCGGCGAGGTCGAGCCCGTCGAGGAGGGGCAGGTGCTCGGCGTCGGTGAGGACGACCTGGCAGTCGGCATGCCGGACGTCGCGGGCCAGACCCTCGCCACGGCGCGTGGTGTTGAGCCCGGCGACCACGAAGCCACCGAGGCCCGCCGCGGCGAGACCCATGGCCATCTCCGGCGTGTTGTCGAGCAGGAGGCCGACGTGGAACGGGCGGTCGGGGTCACGCAGGCCGGCCAGGGCGTGGGCGCGGATCGCCGACTCCGCGAGGTACTCGCGCCAGGACCACTCCTGCTCGCCGTACATCAGCGCTGTTTCCGGGTCGTCCGCGCGCGCCAGGAGCAGCTTCTGGACGGTGTCGGTCATCGAGGACTCTTCCTGCTGGTGGCTGCCCCCGGTCAGACAGGCTCGGCGGCCAGTGCCCGGCCCACCGTGAGCGCCTGGCGGGTGGTCCCGCCGAGCATCAGCTCGAGCCGCTTCGCTGCGGTGAAGTAGCGGTGGGCAGCGCCGTCGAGGTCGATGCCGACCCCGCCGTGCACGTGCACCGTCGTGTGCGCGATCTTGTGCCCGGTGTCGGCGGCCCACAGCTTCGCGGTGGCGACCTCGACCTCGGCCGGGAGGTCCTCGCTCAACCGCCAGGCGGCCTGCCACATCGTCAGTCGCACGCCCTGTACGTCGATGTAGCCGTCGGCGAGGCGCTGCGAGACCGCCTGGAACGTGCCGATCGGACGTCCGAACTGCTCGCGCGTCCGGGCGTAGTTCGCAGTCAGCTCAAGGGCGCCCTCGACCACGCCGAGCTGCTCCGCGCAGAGCGCGACGGTCATCCTGGCGGCGAGCCAGCCGGTGATCTCCGATCCCGCCCCGACGTCACCCAGCACCCGGTCGTCGCCGAGTGTCACCTCCTCGAGCACCAGCCGTCCGACCACGTCGCCGTCGTTGATGCGCTGAGCCTCGACCCGGACCCCGGGGTCGTCGTTGCGCACCAGCAGGACCACGCCGCCGTCGGCGGTGTCGGCAGGGACGAGGAAGAGGTCGGCGACGCTGCCCGACGGTACGACGGTCTTGGTGCCCGTCACGGTCCAGCCGCCGTCCGCCCGCTCTGCCGATGTCGTGGGCCGAGCCGGGACATCCGCGTGGTCCTCGCTGAGCGCCACGGCCAGCACGTTCGCGCCCTGGGCGGCGCCCGGCACCCAGGCCCCGACCTGCTCCGGCGTGCCGAACCGGGCGATCGCGGCAGCAGCGACAGCGTGCCAGGGGAGCGGAAGCGGCGCGACGACCCGACCGGCCTCGACGGCGACGCTGCACAGCTCGAGGAGGCCGAGGCCCGCGCCGCCGGCGTGCTCGGGGAGGTGCAGGCCGAGGAGCCCCGCGGCGCCGAGCTCCTTCCACAGCCGGGCGTCGAAGCGGGCCCCTCCCGCCTCGACCTCGCGGAGGCGGGCCTGGGTGCACCGGTCGGCGAGCACCTGGCGCGCCAGCTCGGCGGCGTCCTGCTGTTCGGAGGTGAGGGTGAAGTCCATCTGCCTGCCTATCGCTTGGCGGAGGGCAGGCCGAGGCCCACCATGCCGATGATGTCGCGCTGGATCTCGTTGGTGCCGCCGCCGAAGGTCATCACGAGCGAGGTGCGGTGGAAGCGCTCGAGCCGGCCCGCGAGGACAGCGGCAGGCGAGTCGCCGCGGACGAGCGCGTTCGGACCGACGATCTCCATGAGCGCGCGGTAGACCTCGGTGGCAAGCTCGCTGCCGTAGACCTTCGTGGCCGAGGCATCGGCGGGGCTGAGGGCCTCGCCCTCGGACGAGGCGATCTTCCAGTTCATCAGGCTGAGCAGCTCGACCCTCGCGTGTGCGCGTCCGAGAAGGACCTGCACCCACTCGGCGTCGATCACGCGGCTGCCGTCGGGGGCCTTGGTCTCCTGTGCCCAGCGGCGGACCTCGGCCACGGCGTGGACCAGCGGAGCGGCCGAGGTCAGCGCCACGCGCTCGTGGTTGAGCTGGTTGGTCATCAGCGGCCACCCGCCGTTGAGCTCGCCCACCAGGTTGGACACCGGAACCCGGACGTCCTCGTAGTAGGTCGCCGAGGTCGAGACGCCGGCCACCGTGTGCACCGGGGTGTAGGAGAAGCCCGCTGCGTCGGTCGGGACCAGGATGATCGAGAGGCCCTTGTGGCGGGGCAGGTCCGGGTCGGTGCGGCAGGCGAGCCAGACGTAGTCGGCGTACTGGATGAGGCTGGTCCACATCTTCTGGCCGTTGATGACCCACTCGTCGCCCTCGCGGCGGGCCCGGGTCTTGAGGTTGGCGAGGTCGGTCCCGGCTCCCGGCTCGCTGTAGCCGATGGAGAAGTGCATCTCGCCCTTGAGGATCGCGGGGAGGAACTCCTGCTTCTGCGCCTCGGTCCCGAACCTCATGATGGTGGGGCCCACGGTGTTGAGCGTGAGGTGAGGGACGGGAACGCCGGCGATGGCGGCCTCGTCGGAGAAGATCAGCTGCTCGACCATGGAGCGGTTCTGGCCGCCGTACTCCTCGGGCCACCCGATGCCGAGCCACCCGTCGCGGCCCATCTGCCGGACGACGTCCTTGTAGACGCCGCCCTCGCCGAACTCCCCGGTAGAGGCAGCCAGGGCGGCTCTACGCTCGGGGGTGACGAGCTCGGCGAAGTATGCGCGCAGCTCTGCGCGCAGGCGCTCGTGCTCGTCGGACAGGGCCAGCCGCATCGGGCCTCCTCGAAACTGGAACGTGTTTCAGTCAGAGGCTAGCCTCAGGGCCTATCCCTGTCGAGATGCTGGCGGATCCGGTGTCAAAACTATAACCTGTTCCAGTACGCACGAGGCTATCGCAAGCCCACCATGGAGGAGAGCCCGATGAACCCGGTCAAGGCCCCTGAGCAAGTGCGCGACATCGACACCGGGATGCTGCCCTCCCGGTTCGCCAGGGGTTGGCACTGTCTCGGGCTCGCCGACACGTTCCGGGACGGCAAGCCCCACGCCGTCGAGGCGTTCGGGACCAAGCTCGTGGTGTGGGCGGACTCCCAGGGCAGGCTCAACGTCCTCGACGGGTACTGCCGTCACATGGGCGGCGACCTGACGCAGGGCACTGTCAAGGGGGACGCGGTGGCCTGCCCCTTCCACGACTGGCGCTGGGGCGGCGACGGCAAGTGCAAGGCCATCCCCTACGCCAAGCGGATCCCGCTGCGTGCGCGCACGCGGACCTGGCTTGCGATGGAGGAGAACAAGCAGCTCTTCGTCTACAACGACCCCGAGGGCAACCCGCCCCCGGACGACGTCGTGATCCCCAGGATCGACGCGGCCTTCGACGACCAGTGGACCGACTGGACCTGGAACACCCTGTTCATCGAGAACGCCAACTGCCGCGAGATCATCGACAACGTCGTGGACATGGCGCACTTCTTCTACATCCACTACGCCTTCCCGACGTACTTCAAGAACGTCTTCGAGGGACACATCGCCACCCAGTACATGAACTCCCGCGGGCGCCCGGACATGTCGGGGGGTGGGTACGCCGGTGAGGAGATGCTGCTGACCTCGGAGGCGTCGTACTACGGGCCGTCGTACATGATCAACCCGCTGACCACGAGCTACAAGGGCATCGAGGTCGACGTCATCCTGATCAACTGCCACTACCCCGTGAGCCCGACCTCGTTCGTGCTCCAGTACGGACTGATCGTCAAGAAGCTCGAGGGCCTCGACGACGACATGGCGAACAAGATCGCCAGGAAGTACTCCGACATGTTCGGCGAGGGCTTCATGCAGGACGTCGAGATCTGGCGTAACAAGGCGCCGATCCAGAACCCGCTGCTCTGCGAGGAGGACGGCCCGGTCTACCAGCTGCGCCGCTGGTACGAGCAGTTCTACGTCGACGCTGCCGACGTCACCGAGGAGATGACCCAGCGGTTCGAGTTCGAGGTGGACACCACCCACGCGAACGAGAACTGGGAGAAGGAGGTCCGCGAGAACCTCGCCCGCCGCAAGGCGGAGGACGAGCAGATCGCGGCCGGACAGGACTCGCAGATGGCGACCGGTGTCTGACCGATGGTCTCGTTCACCCCGCTGAGCCCGGAGACGGCGGCCGACCAGCGGCTCTACCTCGACGCAAGTCTGCAGGAGGTGAGCTGCCTGGACTGTCTCGCCCGGGTGCGGGTCAAGAAGAGCAGCGAGTTCCACACGAGCATCCAGTGGACCTCCGAGGCGCAGGCCGGCTGCGCGGAGTTCGCGCGCAAGAACGCCGAGGCCGGGCACCGCCTCGTGCACGAGTCGTGCTCGCGGCTCAAGGCGAGCATCGACGCCGCGGTCCGAGAGGGGCGCCTCCAGATCAAGGGCGGCACCGACGACGTGGCCGCGGTGGACACCCCTGACAGGAAGGCGACCCATGGCTGAGTCCCACACCGCACGGGTGGTCGAGGTGATCCCCGAGACCGAGGACGCACACTCGGTCGTGCTCGAGGTCGCGGACTCGGAAGCCTTCACCTACAAGCCCGGCCAGTTCCTCACCGTGGCGGTCCCCAGCGACCGCACGGGCACCGTCGCGCGCTGCTACTCGCTCTCGAGCGCGCCCCACGAGACCGACCTGCTGAAGATCACGGTCAAGCGGACCGTCGAGGGATACGGCTCGAACTGGATCTGCGACAACGTCGGCAAGGGCCACGAGCTGAGGGTGCTGCCGCCGAGCGGGATCTTCACCCCGGCCGACCTCGACGCGGACTTCCTGCTCCTCGCGGGCGGCAGCGGGATCACGCCGGTGATCTCGATCGCTAAGTCGGCTCTCGCCCTCGGCACCGGCAAGGTGGTGCTCCTCTACGCCAACCGCGACGAGAGGTCGGTCATCTTCGCCGGTGAGCTGACCGAGCTCGCCGAGAAGCACCCCGACCGGTTCGTGGTCGTGCACTGGCTCGAGAGCGTGCAGGGACTTCCGACGCCCGAGCACATGCGCGCCTTCGCCGAGCACTTCTTGTCCTACGACGCGTTCGTCTGCGGCCCCGGCCCGTTCATGAGCGGGGTCGTCCAGGCACTCAAGGACCTCGGCTTCCCGCGCGAGCGCCGGCACCAGGAGAAGTTCGTCTCCCTCGGCGGCAACCCGTTCGGCGACGAGGTGGAGGACACGGCAGCAGAGCTCGACGAGGACGAGGCCGCCGACGAGGTGCAGACAGCGCGGACGACGCCGGCGGTTCTGTCGGGCGACCTCGACGGGCAGGCGTTCGAGTTCGACGACTGGCCCGCCGACAAGCCGATCCTGGACCACCTTCTCGACAAGGGGCTCCAGGCGCCGTACTCCTGCCGCGAGGGCCAGTGCAGCGCCTGTGCGTGCCGGATCCTCGAGGGCGAGGTCACGATGAAGCACAACGAGGTCCTCGACGACGAGGACCTCGCCGACGGAATCCGTCTCGCCTGCCAGTCGCTCCCGGTCAGCGACTCGGTGAGGATCAGCTACCAGTAGCGCGAGGTCACTTCGTCACGCAGACGAGCTCACGCTCGACCTGGAGCCGCTTCTGCACGACTTTGACGTCGGTGACGACCTGGTAGGCCTGTCCGGCGCAGCCCGTCGTGCCGATGCCGTACGTCATGGGTGCCTGCACCCGCGCGGCCTTCCCGGGTCGCCCGGGCCGGCCCTGCTCCCCGGCGGCCCCGTCGGCACCGTCACGGCCTGCCTCACCAGGCGGTCCTGGAATCCCCGTCGCGCCCTGCGGCCCCCGCAGGTCCTCAGCAAAGACGGCGACCGCCGCGAACGCCCCCACGAAACCGAACACGAGCGCCACCACGGCCGCGACCACCAACGACGCAACCTTCCCCATGTCTCCCACGGTAGGGCCGGGGGAGCCCGGTAGGAGACGATTTGCGCAAGTCGTTCCTACGGCCCGGCGTAAGGCGGGTGCGGCGGCTGATAGCGGCGCCTGGCCTCGCGGGCGGCGCCCAGCAAGTCGCTCAGCTGGTCCTGCGCCAGCAGCTCGTGGGTCTCGAGGTGCTTGAAGGACCCTGTGCTACCGACGGCCACGCTGACCGCGCCCGCGGCGATCGAGCTCGGGGCGTCGAAGATGCACAACCCGTCATGGGGGCCGAACATCCAGTAGATGGCCTCCATCGTGCCGCCTGCAGCCTCGGTCACCGCCCGTGCCTGTGCGGCACGATCCCTCGGCTTCTCAACCATCGCGTCCCAGGCATCAGAGGTGTACGTGAAGAACAGCGCGTACTTCGGCATGGCCCCTCCTTGCATCCCATGCGTCCGCCGCCGGGCTGCGGCGATCGATTCCAGTCTCCTGCCACGGCGCACGCGGTCAAGTGCCGAAGGACAAACGGGTCTCACCAGCCGCGGGTGCGCCACTCCGCCAGGTGCGGCCGCTCCGCCCCGAGGGTCGAGTCGTCGCCGTGGCCCGGGTAGAACCAGGTCTCGTCGGGGAGCCGGTCGAACACCTTGGCCGTGACGTCGCTGATGAGGGACCGGAACGCCTCGGCGTCACCGAAGGTGTTGCCCACGCCACCCGGGAACAGCGAGTCCCCGGTGAACAGGTGCGGCGTGCCCGCCGGGTCGTCGTACAGCAGGGCGATCGAGCCGGGCGTGTGACCGGTCAGGTGGATGACCTCGAGCTCGCACTCGCCGACCGTGACCTTGTCGCCGTCGGACACGGGCCGGGTCACCCTCACCGGCAGCTCGGGCGCGTCCTCCTTCCCGGCCACGGTCTCGGCGCCGGTGGCCTCGACGACTGCGGCGAGGGCCCGGTGGTGGTCCCAGTGCTTGTGGGTCGTGACCACGCACGCCAGCCCGTCGGGGCCGATGAGCTTCAGGATGGCCTCGGTGTCGTCGGCGGCGTCGATCAGCAGCTGCTCGTCCGTGGCGCGGCATCGCAGGAGGTAGACGTTGTTGGCCATCTTCTTGTCGACGGCGAGCTTGGTGATGATCAGGTTCGCCAGCTCGCGGCTGTCGGCGGGGCCTCCGGGCTTCACCTTGCCGTGATAGGTCATCCGGTGGTCATCTCCATTTCCCCAGCTCGGGCAGGACGTCGGAGTCAGACGTTAGCCCAGAGCCGTCCCCGCGTCCGATGACCCACCACGCGAGGTCGCACGCGCGCCCCTCGATCGTGGGGCCCTGCCCCTGGACGCCGTACTTCCACACGCCCCCGGTGTCCGTCGCCTTGAGGACCATCGCGGGGCCGTCCACCCGGTCGTCCATCACCCGGGACAGAAGGAGGTCGCAGAACTCCGGTGACCAGTCCGCAGCGGAGTACCCGCCGCCCAGGTCGGCGTGGTGCACCTGGACCTCGATGAGGCGGCGGTTGGCGATGTCGCGCGCCGGGAAGGTGGGGCCGAGCGGCTCCCTGGAGACCAGGGCGTCCTCGTGGCGTACGTCGAGCTCGTTGATCGCCTGCAAGAAGCGGCCGGCCGAGGCGGAGGCGTCCACACGCAGGTCGTGGGCGGACCGGCCGGCGCCGGCCTCGATGTCGGCGTCGCGCCGCTCGGCAGACTCGTACATGTAGTGCTCCCGGCCGCTCTCGGCCCAGTGCAGCAGGTTGCAGAAGGCGTCGGCGTTCCGGGCCAGATGCGTGACGACGTGGCCCCGGGTCCAGCCCGGCAGAAGGGAAGGGGCCCGCATGTCGTCGTCGGTGAGGTCGCTGAGCGCTCCGAGGTAGCGTGTTGTCGCGACGACCATCTCGACCAGGTTCGGGATCGCGGTGGATGTAGGTGCTCCGGTGCTCGTGTCCATGTGCCCATCATCCGCCGGGGTGTCGGCTTGTGTCAGCGGATAGGATGGGCGAACACTTGTTCGAAACCGGTTTGCCGGGATCGCCCCGGAACTGACCATGACCTCACGAGGGACTCTGTGGCCGACCAGCTGATCATCCGCGGTGCCCGGGAGCACAACCTCAAGGATGTCTCCCTCGACCTGCCGCGCGACGCGCTCATCGTGTTCACCGGCCTCTCCGGCTCCGGAAAGTCCAGCCTGGCCTTCGACACGATCTTCGCCGAGGGCCAGCGGCGCTACGTCGAGTCGCTCTCGGCGTACGCCCGCCAGTTCCTGGGCCAGATGGACAAGCCCGACGTCGACTTCATCGAGGGGCTCTCGCCGGCGGTCTCGATCGACCAGAAGTCGACCTCGAAGAACCCCCGCTCCACGGTCGGCACGATCACCGAGGTCTACGACTACCTCCGCCTCCTCTACGCCCGCGCCGGCCGGCCGCACTGCCCGAAGTGCGGTCGCCCGATCGCGCGCCAGACGCCCCAGCAGATCGTCGACCGCGTGCTCGAGCTCGAGGAGGGCAGCCGGTTCCAGGTGCTCGCCCCCGTCATCCGTGGGCGCAAGGGCGAGTACGTCGAGCTCTTCCGGCAGCTCCAGACACAGGGGTTCTCCCGCGTCCGGGTCAACGGCGAGACCCACATGCTCACCGACCCGCCGAAGCTCGACAAGCAGAAGAAGCACACGATCGAGGTGGTCGTCGACCGTCTCGCCGTGAAGGAGTCCGCGAAGCGCCGCCTGACCGACTCGGTCGAGACGGCCCTGGGGCTGTCGAGCGGCCTGGTGACCCTCGACTTCGTGGACCTGCCCGAGGACCACGAGCACCGCGAGCGGACGTTCTCCGAGCACCTGGCCTGCTTGTACGACGACCTGTCCTTCGAGGAGCTCGAGCCCCGGTCGTTCTCGTTCAACTCGCCTTACGGCGCGTGCACGGACTGTCATGGGCTGGGCACCCGGATGGAGGTCGACCCCGAGCTGGTGATCTCCGACCCGTCGGCGACGCTGGGGGAGGGTGCCATCGGCCCGTGGTCGGGCGCCCACGTCTTCGACTACTTCACCCGGCTGCTCGGCGCGCTCGGCGACGAGCTCGGCTTCGACCTGAACACGCCTTGGGAGGACCTGCCGGCCAAGGCCCGCAAGTCGATCCTCGACGGGCACTCCACCAAGGTGCACGTGCGTCACCGCAACCGCTACGGCCGTGAGCGGTCCTACTACACGTCCTTCGAGGGCGTCCGCCCGTACATCGAGCGACGCCACCGCGAGGCTGAGTCCGACACGAGCCGCGAGCGCTTCGAGGGCTTCATGCGGGAGGTGCCCTGCCCGACCTGCAAGGGCAGCCGTCTCAAGCCGGTGTCGGTCGCGGTCACCATGGGCGGGAAGAACATCGCCGAGGTCACCGCGCTCCCCATCAACGAGGCGGCGGAGTTCCTCCGGTCGCTCGAGCTGAGCCCCCGCGAGAGGCAGATCGCCGAGCGCGTGCTGAAGGAGATCCAGGAGCGGCTGAACTTCCTGCTCGACGTCGGCCTCGACTACCTCTCGCTGGACCGGCCCTCCGGCTCGCTCTCGGGCGGTGAGGCGCAGCGGATCCGGCTGGCGACGCAGATCGGCGCCGGCCTGGTCGGTGTGCTCTACGTGCTCGACGAGCCGTCCATCGGCCTTCACCAGCGCGACAACCACCGCCTCATCGAGACCCTGGTCCGGCTACGCGACCTCGGCAACACCCTCATCGTCGTCGAGCACGACGAGGACACCATCCGCACCGCGGACTGGGTCGTCGACATCGGTCCCGGCGCGGGGGAGCACGGCGGTCAGGTGGTCGTGTCCGGCACGGTCGAGGACCTGCTCGGCCACGCGGACTCCCAGACCGGCCTCTACCTCTCGCGCCGCAAGGAGATCCCCGTCCCCGACGTGCGCAGGCCCCGGACGCCCGGGCGGGAGCTGAAGGTCGTCGGCGCCAAGGAGCACAACCTCCAGAACGTCGACGTGAGCTTCCCGCTCGGCATGTTCGTCGCGGTGACGGGCGTCTCCGGCTCCGGCAAGTCGACGCTGGTCAACGACATCCTCTACACCTCCTTGGCCAAGCAGATCTACAACGCGCGCACCGTTCCCGGCCGCCATCGGCGGATCGACGGCGTCGAGCACGTCGACAAGGTGATCCACGTCGACCAGTCGCCGATCGGCCGGACCCCGCGCTCGAACCCGGCGACCTACACCGGTGTGTTCGACCATGTCCGCAAGCTCTTCGCCTCGACGCCCGAGGCGAAGATGCGCGGCTACCTCCAGGGCCGGTTCTCCTTCAACGTGAAGGGCGGTCGCTGCGAGGCGTGCTCGGGCGACGGCACCATCAAGATCGAGATGAACTTCCTGCCGGACGTCTACGTCCCGTGCGAGGTCTGCCACGGCGCCCGCTACAACCGCGAGACGCTCGAGGTGCACTACAAGGGCAAGACCATCGCCGAGGTGCTCGACATGCCCATCGAGGAGGCGGTCGACTTCTTCGAGGCGATCCCCGCCATCTCGCGCCATCTCCGTACGCTCGTCGACGTCGGCCTCGGCTACGTCCGCCTCGGTCAGCCTGCCCCCACGCTCTCGGGTGGTGAGGCGCAGCGCGTGAAGCTCGCCGCGGAGCTGCAGAAGCGGTCGACCGGGCGCACGGTCTACGTGCTCGACGAGCCCACGACCGGCCTGCACTTCGAGGACATCCGCAAGCTGCTCCTCGTCCTCGGCCGGCTGGTCGACCAGGGCAACACCGTGCTGGTGATCGAGCACAATCTCGACGTGATCAAGACCGCCGACTGGCTGGTCGACATGGGGCCCGAGGGCGGCAGCCGCGGAGGCATGGTCGTCGCGGAGGGCACCCCGGAGGAGGTGGCCGCGGACCCCGACTCCTACACCGGCCAGTTCCTCGCGCCTCTTCTCGAAGGCCGTGAGGCCGCAGCATCCGCTCCCAAGGGTGGGAAGGGCGCTGCCAAGAAGGCGGCCAAGAAGACGGCTGCGGCCAAGGCCCCTGCGAAGAGGACGGCAGCCGCCCGGACCACCGCGAAGAAGTCGACCCGCAAGACGGTGAAGAAGGGCTGAGCACCCACCGGCTTGATGGGCCGGATAGCGTCGCCTTTCAAACGAGGTCCGAGACCCGGAGGAGTGTCCATGGGTGAGCACGGTCGTGAGATGAGCCGTCGAGTCGTGCTGCGTGGAGCAGCCGTGACCGGGGTGGCGGCCCCGATGCTCGCCGCCTGCGGGTCCGACGACGGCTCCTCCGGCTCGTCGGGCGCGTCGGCCGGCAGCGAGTCCTCGTCGGGGGCGTCGGGTTCTGCCAAGGCCACGGTGCCGGCCTCCGACGTACCGGTCGGCGGAGGGACGATCCTTCCCGAGCAGATGGTCGTCGTCACCCAGCCCGCCAAGGGGGAGTTCAAGGCCTTCAGCGCCGTGTGCACCCACCAGGGCTGCCCGGTCCAGTCGGTCAGCGACGGCACCATCAACTGCCCCTGCCACGGCAGCCAGTTCTCGGTGGAGGACGGTTCGGTCGTCCACGGCCCGGCCACGAAGGCGCTCGAGTCCTACGATGCGAGCGTCGAAGGCGACCAGGTGACGGTGAGCTGACTGTCCGTCCCGCGACGTAGGGTTTGAGGCGTGGCAGACCCGTCGACCTACCGCCCCGCGCCGGGCTCCATCCCCACCTCGCCGGGGGTCTACCGCTTCCGTGACGAGCACCGCCGCGTCGTGTACGTCGGGAAGGCGAAGAACCTCCGCGCGCGGCTCTCGTCGTACTTCCAGGACATCGCCAACCTGCACCCGCGCACGGCGACGATGGTCACCAGCGCCGCCTCGGTCGAGTGGACGGTCGTCAACACCGAGGTCGAGGCGCTGCAGCTCGAGTACTCCTGGATCAAGGAGTTCGACCCACGCTTCAACGTCAAGTACCGCGACGACAAGTCCTACCCCTGGCTCGCCGTGACGGTGAACGAGGAGTTCCCCCGGGTCATGGTCGGCCGCGGCGCGAAGAAGAAGGGCGTTCGCTACTTCGGGCCCTACTCCCATGCCTGGGCGATCCGGGAGACCGTCGACCTCCTGCTGCGGGTCTTCCCGATGCGCTCGTGCTCCAACGGGGTGTTCAAGCGGTCCCAGCAGATCGGCCGGCCCTGTCTCCTCGGCTACATCGACAAGTGCTCGGCCCCGTGCGTCGGCGACATCAGCGCGGAGGAGCACCGCGAGATCGTCGAGGACTTCTGCGACTTCATGGCCGGGCAGACCACGGGCTTCGTGAAGCGCCTGGAGAGCCAGATGTACGCCGCCTCGGCGGAGATGGACTTCGAGCGCGCGGCCCGGCTTCGCGACGACATCGGGGCGTTGAAGCGGGCCATGGAGAAGCAGCAGGTCGTGCTCGGTGACGGCACCGACGCCGACGTGGTCGCCTTCGCCGAGGACCCGCTCGAGGTCGCGGTGCAGATCTTCTACGTCCGAGGCGGGCGGATCCGCGGTCAGCGCGGCTGGGTTGCTGACAAGACCGAGGACGTCGACACCGGCGAGCTCGTCGAGCGCTTTCTGCTCCAGCTGTACGACGGTGAGGCAGGCGACGCCATCCCCCGCGAGGTGCTCGTGCCGGCACTCCCCGAGGACGCCCCCGTCCTCGAGCAGTGGCTCAGCGAGCTGAGGGGCTCCCGGGTCTCGTTGAGGGTGCCGCAGCGCGGTGACAAGAAGGCGCTCCAGGAGACCGTGGCGCGCAACGCGCTCCAGGCCCTGGGCCTGCACAAGACCAAGCGCGCCAGCGACCTCACGACGCGCAGCCGTGCGCTCGAGGAGATCCAGCAGGCGCTCGAGCTCCCGAGCGCGCCGCTGCGCGTCGAGTGCTACGACATCTCGAACCTCCAGGGCACCGAGGTCGTCGGCTCGATGGTGGTCTTCGAGGACGGGCTGGCTCGCAAGGGCGAGTACCGCCGCTTCGTCATCCGCGGTGTCGAGGGGCAGAACGACGTGGCGTCGATGCACGAGGTCATCACGCGACGGTTCAGGCGTCTGCTCGACGACCGCGCCCAGGAGCCGGACCTCGGCGACGGGGGAGAGGCCGACGAAGGGCCGATGCTGATCGACCCCGACACCGGTCGGCCCCGCAAGTTCGCCTACGTCCCGGGCCTGGTCGTCGTGGACGGCGGGCCGCCACAGGTCGCGGCCGCCCAGCGAGCGCTCGACGAGCTCGGCATCGACGACGTCCCGGTCTGCGGCCTCGCGAAGCGGCTCGAGGAGGTCTGGGTCCCGGGTCAGGAGGACCCGGTGATCCTGCCGCGCACCAGCGAGGGCCTCTACCTGCTCCAGCGGATCCGGGACGAGGCGCACCGGTTCGCGATCACCCACCACCGGTCGCGGCGGTCCAAGAGCATGGTCGAGAGCGCGCTCGACGGTGTGCCGGGACTGGGGGAGGTGCGCCGCAAGACGCTGCTGCGGCACTTCGGGTCGCTGAAGAAGCTCAGGGCTGCCACCGTGGAGGAGATCGCGGACGTGCCCGGGTTCGGACAACGGACCGCCGAGGCCGTGGTGGCGGCGCTCGGAGAGGAACGGGGAAGGCCTACGGTGTCCGTGAACACCGCGACAGGCGAGATCGAGGAGGCGTGATGGGGGCCCAACCCGAGCAACGTGGAGAGCTGGTCGTGGTCACCGGCATGACCGGGGCCGGACGGAGCACCGCTGCCAAGGAGCTCGAGGACCTCGGCTTCTTCGTCGTCGACAACCTGCCGCCCCAGCTGGTCCCCGACGTGGTGCGCCTCGTCGACGAGAGCCAGGGCGAGCTCCAGCCCATCGCGGTGGTCGTGGACGTGCGCTCCGGTTCGTTCTTCGGCTCGCTGCAGGAGGTCCTCGCGCAGGGGAAGACCGGTCGGCGTACCACCCTGCTCTTCCTCGAGGCGGTCGACGAGGTCCTGGTCCGTCGCCAGGAGGCCGCACGCCGACCGCACCCGCTGCAGGAGGGGGGCCGCCTGCTCGACGGCCTGCGTCGAGAGCGTGCCGCGATCGCCTCCCTGCGCGGTGAGGCCGACGTCGTCATCGACACCTCCAACCTCAACCCGCACCAGCTCACCGACAAGGTCGCCGAGGCGTTCGGCACCGAGAGCACCACGTCGTTGAAGGCGACCGTGGTGAGCTTCGGGTTCAAGTACGGCATCCCGGTCGACGCAGACCTCGTCGCCGACATGCGCTTCCTGCCCAACCCGCACTGGGTGCCCGAGCTTCGCCACCTCTCCGGTCGCGACAGCGAGGTCGCCGCCTACGTGAAGGAACGACCCGAGGCCAAGGACTTCATCGAGAAGTACCTCGGGGTGATCGAGACCGTGGTCGACGGCTACCTGCGCGAGGGCAAGCGGTTCATGACCATCGCGGTGGGCTGCACCGGCGGCAAGCACCGAAGCGTCGCCATGACCGAGGAGATCGCCGCGCGCATGCGCGAGCGAGGGCTGGACGCAAGGCCGATGCACCGTGATCTCGGACGGGAGTGAGTTGAGCCTGCCCTACCTGGCGCCGCTCAAGGTGGTGGCGCTCGGTGGGGGGCACGGGCTCTCGGCGTCCCTCTCGGCGCTGCGCCGGGTGGTGGAGGATGTGACGGCGATCGTGACGGTCGCGGACAACGGCGGGTCGTCGGGACGGCTTCGTCAGGAGTTCGGCGTGCTCCCTCCCGGTGACCTCCGGCAGGCGCTCGCCGCGCTGTGCGGCGACGACGAGTGGGGGCGGACCTGGGCCAAGGTCCTCCAGCACCGGTTCGCGAGCTCAGGCGCGATGCACGAGCACGCCGTGGGCAACCTCCTGATCGTGGCCCTGTGGGAGCTGCTCGGTGACCACGTGGACGGCCTCGCCTGGGTGGCCAGGCTGCTCGGAGCACAGGGCAAGGTGCTGCCGATGTCGGTGGCCCCGATCGACATCACCGCAAGGGTGAGGGGCGCCGAGCCCGAGAAGCCCGACGAGCTCTCAACCGTCCGCGGCCAGGTCGAGGTGGCGTCCACCAACGGCCAGGTGGTCTCCGTCGACCTCTCTCCGTCGAACCCGCCTGCCTGTCGGGAGGCACTCGACGCCGTGGGCGAGGCCGACTGGATCGTGCTGGGGCCGGGCTCCTGGTTCACGAGCGTGATTCCTCACCTGCTGGTGCCGGACCTGCGCGAGGCCCTCGTGTCGGCGCCGGCACGCCGGGCGGTGACGTTGAACCTGGCGCCGCAGACCGGGGAGACCGAGGGGTTCTCGCCGGAGGCGCACCTCGAGGTGCTGGCCGCCCACGCCCCTGAGCTGAAGCTCGACGTGGTCCTCGCCGACGAGCGGACGGTCACGGACCTGGAGGGCCTGCGAGCAGTCGCGTCGTCCCTCGGCGCGGAGCTCGCGCTCGCCGACGTGGCGGCGGACGACGGGACGCCACGTCACGACCCCGTGAAGTTGGCCAATGCGTATGCGGGTTTCCTGCGCGAGGCATAAGGTTGCGCCGTCCGGTTGACCTAGGTGGCACGGGGGCCTTGACCGGGCCCCGCTCCGTTGCCCTGTCCTCCGGCGTCGCGAGCATTCGTTGAAAGGGCCCAGAAGTGGCAGGATCGGACATATGGCAATGACGGCACAGGTCAAGGCAGAGCTCGCCAGCACCACGGTGACCAAGTCGTGCTGCCGAAAGTCCGAGGTCTCCTCGATGCTCCGATTCGCCGGAGGTCTGCACATCGTGAGCGGTCGCATCGTCGTGGAAGCCGAGCTCGACACCGGTGCCGCTGCCCGCCGGCTGCGCAAGGACATCGCCGAGGTCTACGGGCACACCTCCGACGTCGTGATGGTCTCCGGCAACGGGATCCGCAAGGGCAGCAGGTACGTCGTCCGCGTGGTTCGCGACGGAGAGGCGCTCGCGCGCCAGACCGGGCTGCTCGACGGACGTGGCCGCCCTGTGCGAGGTCTTCCCCCGCAGGTCGTCTCGGGCGCCGGGTGCGACGCGGTCGCCGCGTGGCGCGGTGCGTTCCTCGCGCACGGATCGCTCACCGAGCCGGGCCGGTCCTCCGCCCTGGAGGTGACCTGCCCGGGTCCCGAGGCTGCTCTCGCCCTCGTCGGCGCTGCCCGGCGGCTCGGCATCTCGGCCAAGGCACGTGAGGTGCGCGGCATCGACCGTGTCGTGATCCGGGACGGTGACGCGATCGGTGCCTTGCTGACCCGCCTCGGAGCGCACGAGTCCCTGATGGCCTGGGAGGAGCGGCGGATGCGCCGTGAGGTGCGAGCCACCGCCAACCGTCTCGCGAACTTCGACGACGCCAACCTCCGCCGTTCCGCTCGCGCTGCCGTGGCTGCGGGGGCTCGGGTCGAGCGTGCTCTGGAGATCCTCGGCGACGAGGTGCCCGACCACCTCAAGATGGCCGGCGACCTTCGGCTCGAGCACAAGCAGGCCTCCCTCGAGGAGCTCGGCCAGCTGCACCAGCCGCCGCTGACCAAGGACGCCATCGCCGGGCGCATCCGGCGGCTGCTCGCGATGGCCGACAAGCGCGCCCAGGAGCTCGGCATCCCCGACACGGAGTCCACCCTCACCCCGGAGATGCTCGCCGAGCAGCAGTAGGACAACCCGGGTCACAGCGGGACTTCGGTTACTCGAACGTAGGCCGGACGGCCTGTTCAGAGCCCCTGTGGCAGGCGGTAGGGTCGAACACGTGGCGCCCCGACCGGGTGTCCCTCGACATTGACTGCTGGACTCAAAAGGGGAGTGTCCTCCGTGACTGTTCGCGTAGGTATCAATGGCTTCGGCCGCATCGGCCGCAACTTCTTCCGCGCCGTGCTCGCTTCGGGTGCCGACATCGAGATCGTCGGCGTCAACGACCTGACCGACAACAAGTCGCTGGCACACCTGCTCAAGTACGACTCGATCCTCGGGCGTCTCGGCGCCGACGTGCAGGCGACCGGCGACTCGATCTCCGTCGGCGGCAAGTCCTTCGCGGCCCTCGAGGAGCGCGACCCGGCCAACCTTCCGTGGAAGGACCTCGGCGCAGACATCGTGGTGGAGTCCACCGGCTTCTTCACCGACGCCACGAAGGCCAAGGCCCACATCGACGCCGGCGCCAAGAAGGTCATCATCTCCGCGCCCGCGAAGAACGAGGACATCACCGTCGTGATGGGTGTGAACCACACCGACTACGACCCGGCCTTGCACAACGTCATCTCGAACGCCTCCTGCACGACCAACTGCCTTGCCCCCATGGCGAAGGCGATCAACGACGAGTTCGGCATCGTCAAGGGCCTGATGACCACGATCCACGCCTACACCGCCGACCAGAACCTTCAGGACGGCCCGCACAAGGACCTCCGCCGCGCCCGCGCCGCCGCGCTCAACATGGTGCCGACGTCCACCGGCGCCGCGAAGGCGATCGGGCTGGTTCTGCCGGAACTGAAGGGCAAGCTCGACGGCTACGCCATGCGCGTGCCCGTGCCGACCGGCTCCGCCACCGACCTGACCGTCGAGGTCGGCCGTGAGGTCACCGTCGAGGAGGTCAACGCGGCCGTCAAGAAGGCTGCCGAGGAGGGTCCGCTGAAGGGCTACCTCAGCTACTCCGAGGACCCGATCGTCTCCTCGGACATCGTCACCGACCCGGCGTCGTGCATCTTCGACGCGCCCTTGACCAAGGTCTTCGGCAACCAGGTCAAGGTGCTCGGCTGGTACGACAACGAGTGGGGCTACTCGAACCGGCTCGTGGACCTGGTCAACTACGTGGGCGAGGGCCTCTGACCCGATGAAGCACATCGACGACCTCGGAGAACTCCGGGGGAAGCGAGTCCTGGTCCGCTCCGACCTCAACGTGCCGCTCGACGGCGACGTGATCACGGACGACGGACGGATAAGGGCCAGCGTGCCGACGATCTCGAAGCTGGCCGAGAAGGGTGCGCGGGTCGTCGTGACCGCGCACCTCGGCCGGCCGAAGGGCTCTCCGGACCCGAAGTACTCCCTCGCGCCGGTGGCCTACCGGCTCGGGGAGCTGCTCGGACAGGACGTCGCCTTCGCCACCGACACGGTCGGCGAGAGCGCGAAGGCGACGGTCGACGCGCTCGAGGACGGGCAGGTCGCCGTCTTGGAGAACGTCCGCTTCAACGAGGGTGAGACCAGCAAGGATGACGCCACCCGCGGCGCCTTCGCCGACCAGCTCGCGGCTCTGGCCGACGTGTTCGTCAGCGACGGCTTCGGCGTGGTCCACCGCAAGCAGGCCTCGGTGTACGACGTGGCGCAGCGGCTGCCGCATGCGATGGGCGGCCTCGTGGCCGCGGAGATCGACGTGCTGCGCCGGCTGACCGAGGACCCGGAGCGGCCCTACGTGGTCGTGCTCGGTGGCTCCAAGGTCTCCGACAAGCTCGGCGTCATCGACAACCTGCTCGGCAAGGCCGACCGGCTGCTCATCGGTGGCGGCATGGTGTTCACCTTCCTCAAGGCCCAGGGCCACGAGGTCGGCAACAGCCTCCTCGAGGAGGACCAGGTCGAGACCTGTCGCGAGTATCTCCGGCGCGGCGAGGAGTCCGGGGTGCAGATCATGCTGCCGACCGACATCCGGGTCTCCGACGCGTTCCCGGGCGACGACACGGCCACCGCCACCGTCGTACCCGCCGACGAGATCCCGGCCGACAAGATCGGTCTCGACATCGGTCCGGAGTCGGGCAAGGCGTTCGCCGCGGCTCTCGCCGACGCTCGCACCGTGTTCTGGAACGGCCCGATGGGTGTGTTCGAGTTCGCGGCGTTCGCGGGCGGCACCCGTGACGTGGCCGAGGCGCTGACCAAGATCGACGGACTCTCCGTCGTCGGTGGAGGCGACTCCGCCGCCGCGGTGCGCAAGCTCGGCTTCGACGAGGGCGCCTTCGGACACATCTCGACCGGCGGTGGCGCGAGCCTGGAGTACCTCGAGGGCAAGCCGCTGCCCGGCATCGACGTACTCGACTGACGACTCATCCCGTAACAGCAACCCAACCGAACCCGCGAGGACAAGGACGACCGTGGCTGACACGAAGTCGGGGAGCACACGTGTGCCCCTCATGGCCGGCAACTGGAAGATGAACCTCAACCACCAGGAAGCGGTGGTGCTGGTCCAGAAGCTCGCCTGGACGTTGTCGGACAAGAAGCACGACTACGCCAAGGTGGAGGTCGCGGTCGTCCCGCCGTTCACCGACATCCGCTCGGTGCAGACCCTTGTCGACGGGGACCGGCTCAAGATCAAGTACGGCGCCCAGGACGTCTCCCAGCACGACGCGGGCGCCTACACAGGCGAGATCTCTGCAGGCATGCTCGCCAAGCTCGGTTGCTCCTACGTCGTCGTGGGCCACTCCGAGCGTCGTGAGCACCACTCGGAGAGCGACGGGCTCGTCAACGCCAAGGCGAAGAAGGCGATCGCCGCCGGGATCACCCCGATCGTCTGCGTGGGCGAGGGGCTCGAGGTGCGCAAGGAGAACCGGCACGTCGAGCACACCCTCGAGCAGGTGCACGGCTCTCTCGCGGGTCTCACCGCCGAGCAGGTGGCGGACCTGGTGATCGCCTACGAGCCGGTCTGGGCCATCGGCACCGGCGAGGTCGCTACGCCCGACGACGCGCAGGAGGTCTGCGCGGCGATCCGCGGCAAGGTGGCCGAGGCGTTCTCCGACGAGGCCGCCGCCAAGGTGCGCATCCTGTACGGCGGCTCGGTTAAGGCCGCGAACGTCGCCGGGATCATGGAGAAGGCCGATGTCGACGGCTGTCTCGTAGGGGGCGCCAGCCTCCAGGCCGACGAGTTCGGTGGCATCTGCCGGTTTTACGACATGCCTGTGATCTGACGGCCCAAGTGTGAGTTAGGCTTTCCCACCGTGACTATCGCCTTCACCGTTCTGCTCATCCTGACGAGCCTGCTGCTGATCCTCCTGGTGCTCCTGCACAAGGGCCGGGGCGGCGGCATGTCCGACATGTTCGGTGGCGGTGTGTCCAGCGGCCTCGGCGGTTCCTCCGTGGCCGAGCGCAACCTGGACCGCATCACGATCGGCGCCGGCATCATCTGGTTCGCCTGCGTCGTCGCCCTGGGACTACTGCTCAAGAGCGGCGCCTGACCGGCATCCGCGGACGACACGACTAGGAGTACTTGGCGTGGCTGGTGGAGGAAGTGCCATTCGTGGCAGCCGTGTCGGCGCGGGGCCGATGGGGGAGGCGGAGCGGGGTGAAGCCGCTCCCCGGCAGCGAGTCGTCTACTTCTGTGCCAACGAGCACGAGTCGGTGATCACGTTCGCTGTCGAGGCCGTCATCCCCGACTCGTGGGACTGCCCCAGGTGCGGTCTCCCGGCCAGCCTCGACTCGGAGAACCCGCCGCCCCCGCCCAAGATCGAGCCGTACAAGACGCACCTGGCCTATGTGAAGGAGCGTCGTTCCGACAAGGAGGCGGCCGACATCCTCGACGAGGCGATCCAGACCCTGCGCGAGCGTCGCAAGCGCGGCGAGATCATCTTCTGACGCGGTCGGGCAGTCGCGACGCCGCTTCGGTGTCGAGGAGCCACCGGGTCCAGGAACGCCCCCGCGGCCCTGTTGCGGGCACCGCCTCGACGTCCGAGCCGGTGACGGCGTCGTACACCGCCTGAGCCTTGTCCTCGCCGGCGGCGACGAACCAGACCTCCTCCGACCGCCGCAGCAGGTCCATCGTGAACGAGATCCTCGTCGGCGGCGGCTTCGGGGAGTTGCGGACGCCCACCGCGAGGCCCTCGGCGCCGACCGCCTGGTGGTGCGGGAAGAGGGAGGCGCAGTGCCCGTCCGGGCCGACGCCGAGCATGAGTACGTCGAAGCAGGGGGAGTCCCCGAGCACCCGACGAAGCTCCTCGGCGTGGGCCGCGGCGGCCGCGTCGACGTCGTCGTAGGGCCCGTCGGAGGCCGGCATCTCGTGCACCCGAGCCGGGTCGACCGGCAGCGCCGAGAGGAACGCCTTGCGAGCCTGGAGGGCGTTGCGGTCGGGGTCGTCGGCCGGGACGTACCGCTCGTCGCCCCACCACAGCTCCACGCGCGACCAGTCCACCTCGGTGTGGTGCGGCTCGTCGAGGACGGCTCGGTGCACCTTGTCGGCGACCGTGCCGCCGGTCAGCACGACCGAGGGCACGCGCCCCTCACCCTGTAGCTCGCTCAGCCTGCCGACCAGCCGTGCCGCGACGGCACGGGCGAGGTCGTCGCGAGTCGGCAGGACGTCGACCTCGCTGCCGGCGCCGGCGGTCATGCCGACGCGGCCTTGGACCGGCGGCCGCTCCTGCCCCCTGGGGACGTGCCCTTGGCGGCCAGCTTGGCCATCTTCTTCACCGTGTCGGCGTAGACGTCGTCAGGGTCGAGGTGGCGCAGCTCCTCGGCGAGGAGCTCGTCGATGTCACGACGCTTGAGCGCCACCGGCCGGTCCGGCTCGCCGGGCACGGAGAGCATGGCCAGCTTGCCGTCGTGGCGGACCAGGGAGATGGGTCCGTCCTTGGTCTCGAGCGCGACCTTGGTGATGCCGGGTCCGTCCGAGGTGTTGCGGTCCACCTTGACGTGGAGACGGTCCGCGAGCCAGGCGGAGAGGAGGTCGGCGCTCGGGCTGATGCGCTCGCCCGAGACGCAGGCGGAGACGACCTTCGACGGGTGCTGGTCGAGCGCCGCGGCGAGGAGGGCACGCCAGTTCGTGATGCGGGTCCAGGCGAGGTCGCTGTTGCCGGGGGCGTAGTTGGAGCACTGGGTGAGCATCGCCTTGGCTTTGTTGCGGTGCACCGCCGCTGCGTCGGTGATCCGACGCCGCGCGAGCTTGCCGAGCGCGTCCGCCGCGGGGTCGTCCGGGGCTCGGGTCGGCCACCAGACGACGACGGGGGAGTCGGGAAGGAGGAGCGGCAGCACCACCGACTCCGGGTGCTTGGCCACCTCGCCGCGGAGCCGGATCATCGCGGACTCGCCGGTCCAGCCGGAGCCGATGCCCACCTGGGCGTCCACCCTGGCCGCACCTCGTGCGTCACCGAGGATCACGCCGAGCACCCGTGCCGGATGCTCGCGCGAGGCCGTCCGCGCGGCCTGCATCGCGTCCTGTGAGTCCTCCTCGTCGACGACGAAGACCAGTGTCATCACCATGCCCATCGCCGGGCTGCCCGCGCGGCGCCGCGCCCGCACGAACTCCCCGGCGATGGCGCCCGCGGTGGTCTCGGTCAGCTCGATCATTCCGGGGTCCCCTCGAAAGCGTGAGCGGAGCGAGCGGTTTCGTGGGGTGGGGTCACGGGCGCCTCCAGGCCCGTCCGTCACGGGCCAGCATCCGGTCCGCCGTCGGCGGGCCCCAGGTGCCGGACTCGTAGGTGTCGGGCTTCCCGTGGATGGCCCAGTAGTCGATGATCGGGTCGAGGATCTTCCAGGAGAGCTCGACCTCCTCGTGCCGCGGGAACAGCGGCGGCTCACCGAGGAGTACGTCGAGGATCAGCCGTTCGTAGGCCTCCGGGCTGGTCTCGGTGAACGAGCCGCCGTAGGCGAAGTCCATCGTCACGTCGCGGATCTCCATCGCCGTGCCGGGCACCTTCGACCCGAACCGCATCGTGACCCCCTCGTCAGGCTGCACCCGAATCACGAGCGCGTTCTGGGTGAGCTCCTCCGTGGAGGTGTCGCTGAAGGGCAGGTGCGGAGCGCGCTTGAACACGACGGCGACCTCGGTGACCCGGCGGCCGAGCCGCTTGCCGGCCCGGATGTAGAACGGCACGCCCGCCCAGCGGCGCGAGTCGACGTTGAGCTTGATCGCGGCGTAGGTCTCGGTCCGGGAGTCCTGCGGAATGTCCTGCTCCTGCTTGTAGCCGGGCACCTTGACGCCACCCGACCAGCCCTCGGTGTACTGCCCCCGGGCGGTGGCCAGGTCGAGGCGGCGTGGGAGCACGACCGACTCCAGGACCTTCTGCTTCTCCAGCCGGAGGTTCTTCGCGTCGAACGAGGTCGGCTCCTCCATGGCGGTGAGGGCCAACAGCTGAAGGAGGTGGTTCTGGATCACGTCCCGCGCGGCGCCGATCCCGTCGTAGTAGCCGGCGCGGCCGCCGATACCGATGTCCTCGGCCATCGTGATCTGCACGTGGTCGACGTAGTTGTTGTTCCAGATCGGCTCGAACAACGTGTTCGAGAAGCGCATCGCCAGGATGTTCTGGACGGTCTCCTTGCCGAGGTAGTGGTCGATCCGGAAGACCGACTCGGGTGGGAAGACCTCCGAGATGACTGCGTTGAGCTCACGTGCGGTCTGCAGGTCGGAGCCGAACGGCTTCTCGACGACGACCCGTCGCCACGAGTCCGGGTTTGGGGCCGCGAGGCCGTGCTCCTTGAGCTGGCCGATGACGTCGGAGAAGAACCGTGGCGGGATGGAGAGGTAGAACGCATGGTTCCCGCCGGTGCCGCGGACCCGGTCGAGCTCCTCAACGGTCTTCTTGAGCGTCTCGAAGGCGCCGTCGTCGTTGAAGTCGCCGGGCACGAACCGGAAGCCCTCGGCGAGCTGGCGCCAGACCTCCTCACGGAACTCGGTGCGCGCGTGCTCGCGGACGGAGTCGTGAACGATCTGCGCGAAGTCCTGGTCAGCCCAGTCACGCCGTGCGAACCCGACCAGTGAGAACCCCGGCGGGAGCAGACCACGGTTGGCCAGGTCGTAGACCGCCGGCATCAGCTTCTTGCGTGCCAGGTCGCCCGTGACCCCGAAGATCACGAGGCTGCAGGGGCCGGCGATCTTCGGCAGGCGACGGTCCTGCGGGTCGCGCAGGGGATTGGTCACGCGAGGGCCTCCCTGAGCCGCCGCAGGCCCTCCTCGGGCTCCGTGAGGTGGAGACGGAGCACCGGACGTCCGTGGTCGGCGAGCACCTGCGCGTCGCCCGCTGCCTGCGCGGCCACGAGCGTCGAGAAGCTGAAGTCGCGACCAGGGACGGCGAGGTCCTCTCGCGGCGCGTCCGTGACCTGGATGAAGACCCCCACGGCCGGTCCGCCCTTGTGGAACTGGCCGGTGGAGTGGAGGAACCGCGGGCCCCAGCCGAAGGTCACCGGTCGTCGGGTGCGGACCGCGAGGGTACGGCGGACGTCCTCGAGCTCCTTGTGGGCGGGCCGGTCGAGGTAGGCCATCACCGCCACGTAGCCGTGGTCCTCGTCGACCTGGGACAGCAGTGCCGCGACCGCGGAGCCGAGGTCGCCGGCCCCCTCGAGCCAGGAGCTGTCGCCGGGTGCCCGGACCTCGACCGGGCCGTCGGTGAGCTGGGCCGGCTCGGGGGCTGGCGTCTCCTCGAGCAACGAGCGGGCCGCCTTCTTGGCACTCTCCACGTCGGGCTGGTCGAACGGGTCGATCCCGAGGATGTGGCCGGCGACCGCGGTCGCGACCTCCCAGAGCAGCAGCTGCGCGCCGAGGCTGCCGGTCACCCAGACGTCCGACCCGCCGCCACCCTCGTGCTTCTCCTGGTCATCCCGGTCCGCGTCGCCGTCGAGCCGCACCACCGTGACGTCCGCGGGGGGCAGGGCGACCTCCGGGTCGGTGGTGTCCGCGACCACGACCGGCAGCAGGCCGGTGCCGTTCTTGCCGGTGCTCTCCGCGACAAGCTGCTCGGCCCAGTCGGGGAAGCCGACCAGGCCGGAGCCCTCGTCGACGAGGACGAGCTTGTCGCGCAGTGGTTCGGTGCCTGCCAGCGCGGCCCCAAGGCGGAGCCCGGGGTTGGCCTCGTCGTCCTCGGCGAGCAGGTCGGCCACCGCGTCGGCCTCCTCGAGGAGCGACTCGATGTCGGCGCCGGCGAGCCCGCTCGGCACCAGGCCGAACGCGGTGAGGGCGGAGTAGCGGCCACCCACGTTCGGGTCGGCGTTGACCACCCGGTAGCCGGCATCACGCGACTGCTCGTCGAGCGGGCTGCCCGGGTCGGTGACGACCACCATGTGCCGGGTCGGGTCGAGGCCCGCCTGCCGGAACGCCTCCTCGAAGGCCCGCCGCTGCGAGTCGGTCTCGACCGTGGAGCCGGACTTGCTGGAGACCACCACGACCGTGCTCGCGAGGCGGTCGCCGATCGCGGCGCGGACCTGGTCCGGGTGGGAGGAGTCCACGACCGTCAGGTCGACGCCGTGCGTCGCGCAGATGACCTCGGGCGCGAGCGAGGAGCCACCCATCCCGCACAGGGCGACGTGGGAGATGCCCTCGTCGAGCAGCTCGCTGCGCAGCGCGGAGATCGCGCCCACGAGCGGCCGGGACGTCCGGTGCAGCCCCACCCAGCCGAGCCGGATCGACGCCTCGGCCTCAGCCGCCTCGCCCCACAAGGTGGCGTCCTTGTCGAAAAGGCGGCTCGCGAAGCGGTTGCTGACCAGCTTCGGCACCCACGAGGTGACCGCGTCTGCTGCGGTGCCGGTGGCCGCGACCTCCAGCGCGTCGCTCACTTGGCCGTGCCCTCCAGGTTCGTGCGGACGGTGTCCACGAGCTCCTCCCACGAGGCCACGAACTTCTCGACGCCCTCACGCTCGAGCGTCTCGATCAGGTCGTCGTAGTGGATGCCCAGGGCCTCCAGTCGTTCCATGACCTGCTGCGCGTCGTCGTACATCGCGGTGATCCGGTCGCCGCGGACCTCGCCGTGGTCGGCGAAGGCCTCGAGCGTCTTCTCCGGCATCGTGTTGACGGTGTTCGGGACGACCAGGTCGGTGACGTACATGGTGTCGGGGTACGCCGGGTTCTTCACGCCGGTCGAGGCCCACAGCGGCCGCTGCTCGCGCGCACCGTGCTGCTTGAGGGCGATGAAGCGGTCGCTGCTGAAGACGTCCTCGAACTCACGGTAGGCAAGCCGCGCGTTGGCGATGCCTGCCTTGCCCCTGAGGTCCTCGATCCCGTCGGCGCCGGTGGCGTCGAGCCGCTTGTCGACCTCGGTGTCCACGCGGGAGACGAAGAAGGACGCGACCGAGTGCAGGTCGGAGAGCGCGATGCCGTTGGCCTGGGCACGCTCGAGGCCCTCGAGGTAGGCGTTCATGACCGACTTGTAGCGGTCGAGCCCGAAGATCAGCGTGCAGTTGACGCTGATCCCCTCCGCGAGCACCGCGGCGATCGCCGGAGCGCCCTCGGTGGTGGCAGGGATCTTGATCAGCAGGTTCGGGCGGTCCACGGCTGCCCACAGCTTCTTGGCCGCGGCGATCGTGGCGTCGGTGTCGAAGGCCAGCGTGGGCGGGACCTCGATGGAGACCCGGCCGTCGACCCCGTCGGTCTGCTTCCAGGTGTCGAGCAGGATGTCGCAGGCCCGGCGTACGTCGTGGGTCGTGAGCTCGAAGACGGCGTCGTCTGCGTCCGTGCCGGCTCGGGCGAGCTCGCGCACCTGCTCGTCGTAGCGCTCACCGTTGCTCAACGCCGCGGCGAAGATCGTCGGGTTGGTCGTGACCCCCACCACCGACCGGTTCTCGACCAGGTCACCGAGGTTGCCGGTCTCCAGGCGATCCCGCGAGAGGTCGTCGAGCCAGATGGAGACGCCCGCCTCCGCTAGTGCCTTCAGTCGTTCCGACATCTGTTCCTCCCGGTTTGCTTATGCGATCTCTCGTGCCTGGTGCTCGACGGTCGCCATGGCGACTACCCGTTGGCCACGCGGATACTCTCCTCGGCGGCGAGCACGACGGACTCCGTCGTGATGCCGAACTGCCGGAAGATCGTGGCGAAGTCGGCCGAGGCGCCGAAGTGCTCGAGCGACACGATCCGGCCGTGGTCGCCGACGATCTCGCGCCATCCCTGTGCCACCCCGGCCTCCACGCTGACGCGGGCCTTCACGATCGGCGGGATCACGCTGTCGCGGTAGGCCTGGTCCTGCGCGTCGAACCACTCGCGGCACGGCATCGAGACCACCCGTGCACGGACGCCCTTCTCCGCGAGGAGAGTGCGGGCCTCGACGGCGAGCTGCACCTCAGAGCCGGTGGCCACCAGCACCACGTCCGGCGTACCGCCCTCGGCGTCGAGGAGGACGTAGCCGCCCTTGCTGACGTCGTCGGTGGTCGCCCAGTGCTGGCCATCGGCGTCGGTGCCGCGCGGGAAGACCGGCACGTTCTGTCGGGTCAGGGCCAGACCCGCCGGCCGGTCGTTGTGCTCGAGGATCGCCTTCCAGGCGGCCACCGTCTCGTTGGCGTCCGCGGGGCGTATGACGTCGAGCCCGGGGATGGCGCGCAGCGCCGCGAGGTGCTCGACCGGCTGGTGCGTCGGGCCGTCCTCACCGAGCCCGATGGAGTCGTGGGTCCACACGTAGGTCACGGGCAGCTGCATGAGCGCTGCGAGCCGGACGGCGGGGCGCATGTAGTCGGAGAAGACCAGGAACGTGCCGCCGTACACCCGGGTGCCGCCGTGGAGCGTGATGCCGTTCATGATGGCGCCCATGGCGTGCTCGCGGATGCCGAAGTGCAGGACGCGGCCGTACTTGTTGCCCGAGAAATCCTCGGTCGACCGGTCCGCGGGGATGAACGACGGCTCGCCCTTGGGGGTCGTGTTGTTCGACTCGGCGAGGTCGGCCGATCCGCCCCACAGCTCCGGCAGCTCCGCCGCGATCGCGGTGAGCACACCGCCGGAGGCCTTGCGGGTGGCGACGCCCTTCGGGTCGGCCTCGAAGGCGGGGAGGCTCCTGGCCCAGCCCTCGGGGAGCGTGCGGGTCCGCATCCGGTCGAGCAAGGCCTTGCGCTCGGGGTTCGCCGCGGCCCAGGCGTCGAAGTGCTCCTCCCACGTGGAGGTGGCCAGCTTGCCGCGCTCGACCAGGCCTCGGGTGTGAGCGATCACCTCGTCGGGCACCTCGAAGGCCTGCGCCGGGTCGAAGCCGAGGATCTTCTTCGTCGCGGCGACCTCGTCCTCGCCGAGTGCGGACCCGTGCGAGGCACCGGTGTTCTGCGCGTTGGGAGCCGGCCAGGCGATGACGGTCTTGAGGACGATCATGCTCGGCCGGTCGCCGACCTCCTCGGCGGCGTCGAGGGCAGCCCAGAGGGCGCCGACGTCCTCGACGTACTCCTTGCCGCCGTTGGTCCAGTCCACCGTCTGCACGTGCCAGCCGTAGGCCTCGTACCGCTTGGCCACGTCCTCGCTGAAGGCGATCTCGGTATCGCCCTCGATCGAGATGTCGTTGTCGTCGTAGATGACCGTCAGGTTGCCGAGCTGCTGGTGCCCCGCGAGGGACGAGGCCTCGGCGCTGACGCCCTCCTCGAGGTCCCCGTCACTGCAGATCGCGTAGACGTGGTGGTCGAAGGGGCTCTGCCCCTCGGCTGCGTCCGGGTCGAGGAGGCCGCGCTCGCGGCGGGCGGCCATCGCCATGCCGACCGCGTTCGCGACACCCTGCCCGAGCGGCCCGGTCGTCGTCTCCACGCCCGCGGTGTGGCCGTGCTCCGGGTGGCCGGGGGTCTTGCTGCCCCAGGTGCGCAAGGCCTGGAGGTCCTCGAGCTCGAGGCCGAAGCCGCCGAGGTAGAGCTGGGTGTAGAGGGTGATGCTGCTGTGACCCGCGGAGAGCACGAACCGGTCTCGACCGATCCAGGACGGGTCGGCGGGGTTGTGCCGCATGCGCTTCTGGAACAGCATGTACGCGACCGGGGCGAGCGCCATCGCTGTGCCCGGGTGGCCGTTGCCGACCTTCTGCACGGAGTCCATGGCGAGGACCCTCGCCGTGTCCACCGCCCGCCGGTCCAGGTCGGTCCAATCGAGGGCGCTACGGGCAGTGCTCACGTGCAGAGGTTTCCTCTCAGATGCAGCGGGGTTCCGACACGAGCCTACTAACGGCGCGTGAGGAGATGCACATCCTCCCCGCCTCGCCCGATGAGCCGTCCGAGGGGCCCTGGGACTAGACTCCTCGGTAGCCTCACAGGCTGCCCTGCAATCGTCGAACTCGAGGTTTTCGTGACGGCCGTCCAACCCCACGTCTCTGCGCAGACGCCGGAGACGGTCCGTGCAAGGCCCCGCGACGTCGTCGCCGCCTACGTCGGTTTGACGAAGCCCCGGGTCATCGAGCTGCTCCTCCTCACCACCGTCCCTGTGATGTTCTTCGCAGCCCGCGGCGTCCCCGAGCTGGGGCTCGTGGTGGCGACCGTCGTCGGCGGCACCCTCTCTGCCGGCAGCGCCAGCGCGCTGAACTGCGTCTACGACCGCGACATCGACGAGCAGATGCGCCGCACCCGGCGCCGCGCGCTTCCGCGCCACATCGTGAGCCCCCGTGCCGCCACCGTGTTCGGGCTCACGCTGGCGGTCGCCTCGACGCTGGTCCTCTGGCTGTTCGTGAACCCGCTCTCCGCGGTCCTCGCTCTTGTCGCGAACGCCTTCTACGTGCTGATCTACACGATGGTGCTCAAGCGTCGCACCACCCAGAACATCGTGTGGGGCGGCCTCGCCGGCTGCTTCCCTGCGCTGATCGGCTGGACCGCTGTGACCGGCGAGCTCGCCTGGGCGCCGGTGGTGCTCTTCCTGGTCGTGTTCTTCTGGACCCCACCGCACACCTGGGCGCTCGCCCTCCGCTACCGCGAGGACTACGCCAAGGTCGACGTGCCGATGCTCCCGGTGGTGGCGCCGGCCAGGTCGGTGGCCCGCCAGATCGTCGCCTACTCCTACGTGATGGTTGCCACGTCGCTGCTGCTGTGGCCGGTGGCGGGCACCGGCTGGTTCTACCCGCTGGCGGCCGCCGTGCTCGGTGCCGCCTTCCTGGTCGAGGCCCATCTGATGCAGGTCCGGGCCTCGCGCAGCGACGCCCTCAGCGACGTGAAGCCGATGCGGCTCTTCCACTGGTCGAACATGTACCTCTCGCTGCTGTTCGTCGCGGTCGCGCTCGACCCGCTGCTCGCCTTCTGAGGCCTACCGCGGCGATGAGGCCGACCCCGGCCGACCTCGAGGCCGCCCGCGACCGGACCATCCCCGACGTGGTCGCGCCCGGCCTTTCGGTGCTCTTCAGCGGGATCAACCCCGGTCTCTGGTCGGCCGCGACCGGCCACCACTTCGCCAGGCCGGGCAACCGCTTCTGGCCGACCCTGCACCGCTCAGGCTTCACCTCGCGCCAGCTGCGCCCGGACGAGCAGTGGGAGCTGCTCGACCTCGGGCTCGGCATCACGAACGTCGCGCCCCGGGCCACCGCCCGCGCCGACGAGCTGAGCCGCGACGAGCTGGTCGCCGGCGCGCAGACGCTGCGCGAGAAGGTGGAGCGACTGCGCCCCGGATGGCTGGCGGTGGTCGGCATCGGCGCCTACCGCACCGGCTTCGGCCGACCAGAGGCGGTCGTCGGGCCACAGCCGACTGTCCTCGGGGAGACCAGGGTGTGGGTCCTGCCGAACCCGAGTGGCCTCAACGCGCACTGGCCGGCGGCGGCACTGGCGGGTGAGTTCGCGCGGCTGCGGGAGGCCGCCATCCTCTTGTAACGCGGGGTTATGGACGCTGTACAAGCGGCATACCGCGTGGGATGCGTCCACACGGCTTGGGAAGTCGGGTCAGACGACGCTGCGGTCGCGGACGCCCACCAGGAGCCACGCGAGCCCGGCCGCGACGAGCGCGGAGCCGAGCAGGTGCAGGCCGACGAGCACGATCGGCAGGTCCGTGAAGTACTGCACGAACCCGACGACTCCCTGGGCGAGCTCCAGCCCGAGCAGCACCTTCGCCGCCCGGACGGCACGGGCAGGGGCGCCGACCGCGTTCAGCGCGAACAGCGCGCCGATGCTCAGCCCGAGCAGGAGGAACACCGCGTCCGCGTGCAGCTGGCTCAGCGCCGGTGGGTCCAGGCCGTTGCGGGGCGCGTCCAAGTCGCCGGCGTGCGGGCCGCTGCCGGTGACGACGGTTCCGAGGTACAGCACCGCCCAGCCGACGACGAACGTCGTGCGCACCAGCCAGGCCGCCTCCGACGGCACGGTCGGGACGGCCGACCCGTCGCCCTCGCGCAGCCGCCTCAGCAGCACCACCGCCACCTGGATCATCGCCATCGAGACCAGCAGGTGGAAGGCCACGATCCAGGGGTTCAGATCGGTGAGCACGGTGACGCCGCCGACCAGCGCCTGGGCAGGCACTCCGAGCGCCAGCAGGAAGGCGAGGCGTAGGACCGACCGCCTCCCGTACTTCAAGGCCGCCACGAACGTCGCGATCGCCACGGCGGCGAGCAGGAAGGTCACCATTCGGTTGCCGAACTCGATCGCCCCGTGCAGGCCGAGCTCGCCGTGGGGGACGAACGACTCGTCCGTGCAGCGCGGCCACGTCGGGCAGCCCAGCCCGGAGGCAGTCAGCCGAACCACCCCGCCGGTGACCACGATGAGGATGTTCACCGCGAGGCTGGCCACCGCGAGCGGCTGCATCCAGCGCTGCGCCCAGCCGGCGGCCGGCTTCGTCGACGGCGGGCTCTTCAGGGTCATTCCCACTTGAACGTCCTCGAGGTCAGCACGGTGCCGACGGCCGTCCAGGCGGCCAGCACAAGAAGGGGTACGACGGGGACGGCGCCGTCGATGAGCGCGGCCCGGAGACCGTTGCCCAGAGCGCCGGAGGGGAGCGCCGCCACGAGGGGCTCCAGCGCGCCGTAGCTCGACGCGGGCACCACCACGGCGCCGCCGGCCATCAGCAGGAGGTACACCAGGTTCGCGGCGGCCAGGGTCGCCTCGGCCCGCAGCGCGCCGGCGAGGAAGAGGCCCAGCGACGCGAACGCCGCCGTGCCCAGGAGCACCACGAGCAACGCCGACAGCAGGCCGACCACACCGGGGGAGGGCGACCAGCCGAGCAGGGCAGCCGTCGTCCCGATGACGAGCACCTGGAGCACCTCGACGACGAGCAGCGAGCCGACCTTTCCCATGAGCAGGCCGGACCGCGGCAGCGGCGATGCGCCGAGGCGCTTGAGGACGCCGTACCTCCGCTCGAAACCGGTGGCGATCGCCAGCGAGGTGAAGCTGGTGGACATCACGGCGAGGGCCAGCACCCCAGGGGTGAGCGTGTCGACGACGCCCGCGGGGAAGTCGAGGCCGAGGTGGTCGGCCGCCAGCACGCCGCCGACGAGCACGATGACCGGGATCACCACGGCGAGGAGCAGCTGCTCGCCGTTGCGGAGCAGCAGCTTGGTCTCCATCCGGGTCTGCGCGAGGACCATCGCGGGCAGGGGTGCCGACCCCGGTTGCGGGGCGAAGGTGCCGGTGGCTCGTGGTGTCGTCGTCATGGCGTCAGCTCCCGCCCGGTCAGCTGGAGGAAGACGTCCTCCAGGGTGCGCTGGCCCAGTGACATCGACTCGGGGAGCACCCCGTGCCGCTCACACCATGTGGAGACCGTCGCCAGCGTCGAGGCGTCGGCCGGCCCGGAGATGAGCAGGCTCTGGTCGTTGACCTGGTGCACCTCGGTCAACGGGCCGAGCGCCTCCTGGAGGGAGAGAGGGGCATCCGGAGGGAACGGCTCGGTGACGACGAGCCGGATCGTGCTCTGGCCGCCGCCGCGAGTCAGCTCGAACGGTGTGCCCGACGCGATCAGCCGCCCGTGGTCGATCACGTGGATGGTGTCCGCGAGACGCTCGGCCTCGTCCATGTAGTGCGTGGTGAGCACGATCGTCACACCATCGGCACGCAGCTCCTCGAGCAGCTCCCACGTGGCCCGGCGGGCTTGGGGGTCCATGCCGGCGGTGGGCTCGTCGACGAAGACGAGCTCCGGCCTGCCCACGACGGCCATCGCGAGAGCGAGACGCTGCTGCTGCCCACCGGAGAGGCGGCGGTACGGCGTGCGCCCGCACGACCCGAGGCCGAGCCGGTCGACGAGCATGTCGACGTCGAGGGGGTGGGCGTGAAGGGAGGCCACGTGGCGGAGCATCTCGACGGCCCGCACGCCCGACCAGGCGCCGCCGTTCTGGAGCATCACCCCGATCCTGGGCAGGAGCTCCCGGCGCTGGGCCTGGGGGTCCAGCCCGAGCACGCGCACGGAGCCCTCCTGCGGGCGGCGGTAACCCTCACAGGTCTCGAGGGTCGTGGTCTTGCCGGCGCCGTTCGGTCCGAGCACGGCGGTGATGCTGTTGCGGGCGACCTCGAGGGACAGCCGGTCGACGGCCACGGTGTCGGCGTACCTCATGGTGAGGTCGCGCACGACGACCGCGGGCTCGCTGCCTGCGGCGGAGTCGAGGGAGGGGAGGGGCACTCCTGGATTCTAGGTTTCCTCCGGGCAGTTCCCCCGGCCGGGTGAGCGATCTGACACCGGCCCGGCCGGGCGGGCGCGGGGTTAGGCATGCCTTATTTGAATCGCCTCCACCAATAACGGCACACTGGTGTTGTGGAAATCGACGGCACGACCCTGGACGCCGCACGCGGCGGGGACGCGCCGACCCGTGAGCGGGTGGCCCGGTCGATTCTCGAGAACGGTCCGAGCACGGCTGCCGCACTCGCGGAGCGGCTCGACCTGACCCCTGCCGCCGTACGTCGGCACCTCGACCACCTGATGGGGGAGGGCGCTGTGGAGGCGCGCGAGCCGCGGACGAACGGCGCCCGCGGCCGTGGCCGTCCGGCGAAGGTGTTCGCGCTCACCGAGGCCGGCCGGGACCGGTTCGACCAGCAGTACGACGACCTCGCCGCCCAGGCGCTGCGCTTCCTCGCCGAGACCGGTGGGGAGGCGGCGGTCAAGGAGTTCGCCCGACGCCGCGTGGCCGGTCTCGAGGCCGACTACAAGCAGGTGCTCGCCGCCCGGCCCGAGCTGTCCGCCGCGGAAGCCATGGCGGAGGCGCTGACGCAGAGCGGCTACGCTGCCTCGGTCCGCGAGGGCCCGGTCGGCCCGCAGCTGTGCCAGCAGCACTGCCCGGTCTCCCACGTGGCCCACGAGTTCCCACAGCTGTGCGAGGCCGAGACCGAGGCGATCAGCCAGCTCCTCGGCAGCCACGTCCAGCGGCTGGCCACGATCGCTCACGGCGACGGTGTCTGCACCACCTGCATCCCAGAGTCCCCCGCACGTCTGTCTCGTCACACGAGAGGTTGAGGATCACATGACCACGATCGACCAGCGCAACCCCGAGCTCGAGGGCATCGGCCGCTACGAGTTCGGCTGGGCCGACCGCGATGACGCCGGCGCTGTCGCGAAGCGAGGCCTCAACGAGGAGGTCGTGCGTGACATCTCGGAGAAGAAGAGCGAGCCGAAGTGGATGCTCGACCTGCGGCTGAAGGGGCTCAAGCTCTTCGACCGCAAGCCCATGCCCACGTGGGGCGGCGAGCTCGACACGATCGACTTCGACAACATCAAGTACTTCGTCCGGTCCACCGAGAAGCAGGCGGCGACCTGGGACGACCTGCCCGAGGACATCAAGAACACCTACGACAAGCTCGGCATCCCCGAGGCGGAGAAGCAGCGCCTCGTCTCCGGTGTGGCCGCGCAGTACGAGTCCGAGGTCGTCTACCACAAGATCCGCGAGGACCTCGAGGAGCAGGGTGTCATCTTCGTCGACACCGACACCGCGCTGAAGGAGCACGAGGAGCTCTTCAAGGAGTACTTCGGCACCGTCATCCCGGTCGGCGACAACAAGTTCGCCGCGCTGAACACCTCGGTCTGGTCCGGCGGCTCGTTCATCTACGTGCCCAAGGGCGTCCACGTCGACATCCCGCTGCAGGCCTACTTCCGGATCAACACCGAGAACATGGGCCAGTTCGAGCGGACGCTGATCATCGTCGACGAGGACGCCTACGTGCACTACGTCGAGGGCTGCACCGCGCCGATCTACAGCTCGGACTCCCTGCACTCGGCGGTGGTCGAGATCATCGTGAAGAAGGGCGGCCGCTGCCGCTACACGACCATCCAGAACTGGTCGAACAACGTCTACAACCTCGTCACCAAGCGTGCGACGTGCGAGGCCGGCGCCACCATGGAGTGGGTCGACGGCAACATCGGGTCGAAGCTGACGATGAAGTACCCGGCGGTCTACCTCATGGGTGAGCACGCCAAGGGCGAGACCCTGTCGATCGCCTTCGCGGGTGAGGGCCAGCACCAGGACGCCGGCGCCAAGATGGTGCACGCCGCGCCGAACACCTCGAGCTCGATCATCTCCAAGTCGGTGGCGCGCGGCGGTGGCCGTACGTCGTACCGCGGCCTGGTCCAGGTCAACGAGGGCGCCGAGCACTCCCAGAGCATCGTCAAGTGCGACGCGCTCCTGGTCGACCAGATCAGCCGCTCCGACACCTACCCCTACGTCGACGTCCGCGAGGACGACGTGTCGATGGCCCACGAGGCGACGGTCTCCAAGGTCAGCGACGACCAGCTCTTCTACCTGATGAGCCGGGGCATGGAGGAGGACGAGGCGATGGCGATGATCGTGCGCGGCTTCGTCGAGCCGATCGCCAAGGAGCTCCCGATGGAGTACGCCCTGGAGCTCAACCGCCTGATCGAGCTCCAGATGGAGGGGGCCGTGGGCTGACGCGTCGGCTCCGCCGCCACCGCCGCCCCGACCGCCTCTCGCGCACACGCCACCGCGACCGCCTAGAAAGCGATTCACGTGACAGCAACGACCGACACGCCGAACGTCTCCAGCGCCCTGGAGACCAAGGTCGCCAGCCACCTGCACCCCGAGGGATCGTTCGACGTCGACTTCTTCGAGGTCCCGACGGGCCGCGAGGAGATCTGGCGCTTCACGCCGCTCAAGCGACTGCGTGACCTGCACAAGGACGCCGACCTGTCCGCGCGGACGGTGACCGCCGAGGTCGACGTGCCCGAGGGTGCCATGGTGGAGCAGGTCGACCTGGACTCCCCGCTGCGCGGGTCGAGCGGCTACGTCCCCAACGACCGGGTCAGCGCCCGGGCCTGGAACGCCGCGTCGGGGGCCTTGGCCGTGACGGTGCCCAAGGAGACCGAGCTCGACGAGCCGGTCGTCATAGCGCACACCGGCACCGGCATCGAGGGAGCCATGGCAGCGCACACGGTCATCACCGCCGAGCCGCACAGCAAGGCGACCGTGGTGCTGAGTTTCGAGGGCTCGGCGACCCTGGCCGACAACGTCGAGATCGTGGTCGGCGACGGCGCTCAGCTGACCGTCGTCGCGGTCAACGACTGGGCCGACGACGCGGTGCACCACACCCACCACCACGCGAAGGTGGGCCGCGACGCCCGGCTGCGGCACGTGGCGGTCTCCTTCGGCGGCGACCTCGTGCGCATGAACACCTCGGTCGCGTACGACGGGCCCGGCGGCGAGGCCGAGCTGCTCGGGCTGTACTTCGCCGACGCCGGGCAGCACCTCGAGCACCGGCTCTTCGTCGACCACAACGCGCCGCGGACCCGCAGCAACGTGGACTACAAGGGCGCGCTCCAGGGCGAGGGCGCACACGCGGTCTGGATCGGGGACGTGCTGATCCGCCAGGTCGCCGAGGGCATCGACACCTACGAGTCGAACCGGAACCTGGTCCTCACCGACGGCTGCCGGGCCGACTCGGTGCCGAACCTGGAGATCGAGACCGGCGAGATCGAGGGCGCGGGCCACGCGTCGACCACGGGAAGGTTCGACGACCAGCAGCTGTTCTACCTGCAGTCTCGTGGCATCCCCGCGGACGAGGCCAGGCGCCTGGTGGTGCACGGCTTCTTCGCCGACATCGTGAAGAAGATCGGTCTCCCGCTGATCGAGGAGCGCCTCCTCGAGACCATCGAGGCCGAGCTCGAGAAGAACGTCGGCGCGAACCCGGGGTCGGTGGCATGAGCTTCGTACGTGCCTGCGCAACCGACGACGTCCAGCCCGGCTCGGCGCTGGCGGTCGCGGTCGACGGAGTCTCGGTGGCGGTCGTGCGCGACGGCGACGACTGGTACGCCATCTACGACGAGTGCTCGCACGCCGCCATCCCGCTGTCGGAGGGCGACGTCGAGGGCGACCAGATCGAGTGCTGGCTCCACGGATCGATGTTCGACCTGCGCAGCGGCAAGCCGACGAACCTCCCGGCGACCGAGCCGGTGGCCATCTACCCCGTGAAGGTGGAGGGGGAGGACGTCCTCGTCGACGTCCAGGCGCCGTACTAGCGGCACCGCCTCGCGCACCACAGACCTGAACTTCCACATCGAGTAGCTGAGACGGAGAACAAAGAATGCCCACGCTGGAGATCCGCGACCTGCACGTCAGTGTCGACACCGAGAACGGCCCGAAGGAGATCCTCAAGGGCGTCGACCTGATCATCAAGGACGGCGAGACCCACGCGATCATGGGGCCTAACGGCTCGGGCAAGTCGACCCTGGCCTACTCCATCGCCGGGCACCCGAAGTACACCGTGACCAGCGGCTCGGTCACCCTTGACGGCGTCGACGTGCTCTCCATGACCGTCGACGAGCGCGCCCGCGCCGGCCTCTTCCTGGCCATGCAGTACCCCGTCGAGGTGCCGGGCGTCTCGGTCGCGAACTTCCTGCGCACCGCCAAGACCGCGGTCGACGGCGAGGCGCCGAAGCTGCGCACCTGGATCAAGGAAGTCAACGCCGCCATGGAGCGGGTCTCGATGGACACCGCGATGGCGCAGCGCAACGTGAACGAGGGCTTCTCCGGCGGTGAGAAGAAGCGCCACGAGATCGTCCAGCTCGAGCTGCTGAACCCCAAGGTCGCGGTGCTCGACGAGACCGACTCCGGACTCGACATCGACGCCCTCAAGATCGTGTCCGAGGGCGTGAACCGGTTCCGCGAGCAGGGTGACCGCGGCGTCCTGCTGATCACGCACTACACGCGCATCCTGCGCTACATCAAGCCCGACTTCGTGCACGTGTTCGTCAACGGCCGGATCGCCGAGGAGGGCGGCCCGGAGCTGGCGGAGCAGCTCGAGGCCGAAGGCTACGACAAGTACGTTCGCGCCGGCGTCTGATGTCCCGCTCGGGGCGACAGGGAAGGATTGAGAAGTGACGACGTCAGTAGCCCTGCCAGGGCTCCTGCCCGGGCTGGACCTGATCCGGGCGGACTTCCCGATCCTGTCGCGCACCCTCGCGGACGGGATGCCGCTGGTCTACCTCGACAGCGCGAACACCTCGCAGAAGCCGCAGGTGGTCATCGACGCGATGGTGGACCACCTCGAGCGCCACAACGCCAACATCGCGCGTGCCATGCACCAGCTCGGCGCCGAGGCGTCGGCGGCGTTCGAGGAGTCGCGGGACAAGGTCGCGGCGTTCATCAACGCGCCGTCTCGGGACGAGGTGATCTTCACCAAGAACGCCTCGGAGGCGCTCAACCTCGTGGCCAACACGATGGCCTGGGCCAGGGGGCCGCTCGAGGTCGGTGAGGGCGACGAGGTGGTCATCACCGAGATGGAGCACCACTCCAACATCGTCCCGTGGCAGCTGCTCACCGAGCGCAAGGGCGCGACCCTGCGCTGGTTCGGCCTGACCGACGACGGGCACCTCGACCTGTCGAACATCGACGAGGTGATCACCGAGCGCACCAAGGTGGTCTCCCTCACCTGGGTCTCGAACATGCTCGGCACCGTCAACCCGGTCCGCGCGATCGCCGACCGGGCGCACGAGGTCGGCGCCGTGGTGGTCGTGGACGCCTCGCAGGCGGTCCCGCAGATGCCCGTCGACGTGGTCGCAGCGGGCGCCGACTTCCTGGCCTTCACCGCCCACAAGGTCGTCGGGCCCACCGGTCTCGGCGTGCTCTGGGGCAGGCGTGAGCTGCTCGAGCAGCTGCCGCCCTTCCTCGGCGGCGGCGAGATGATCGCGACCGTGACGATGGAGCGGTCGACGTACGCCGGTATCCCGCACAAGTTCGAGGCCGGCACACCGCCGATCGTGGAGGCCGTGGGCCTCGGCGTGGCGGTCGACTACCTGTCGGCCATCGGCATGGAGAACGTCCGGGCGCACGAGGAGGCGATCACCCGCTACGCCCTCGAGGGTCTCTCCACGATCCGTGGGCTGACCGTCCTGGGGCCGACCTCGACGGAGCAACGCGGTGGGGCGATCTCGTTCGAGATCGAGGGTATCCACCCCCATGACGTCAGCCAGGTCCTCGACTCCCGCGGCATCGCCGTGCGGGCCGGGCACCACTGCGCCAAGCCCGCGCACAAGCGGTACGGCGTGCAGGCCTCGACGCGTGCCTCGTCGTACCTGTACACGACGCCTGCCGAGATCGACTCGCTCATCGAGGGGTTGGAGTACACCAAGAAGTACTTCCGGGTGGAGTGAGACATGACCCAGGACCTTGACTCGCTGTACCAGGAGATCATCCTGGACCACTACAAGAACCCGCTGAACGCAGGGCTTCGCGAGCCTTACGAAGCCGAGGTGCACCACGTCAACCCCACCTGCGGCGACGAGATCACGCTGAGGGTCCACCTGTCCGGCGCCGGCGGCGACGAGGTCGTGGAGGACATCTCGTACGAGGCGGAGGGCTGCTCGATCAGCCAGGCCGCGACGTCGGTGATGACCGACCTTCTCATCGGCAAGCCGGTGTCCGAGGCGATGTCCGTGCACGAGGTCTTCAAGACGCTCATGCAGGGCCGCGGCACCGTCGAGCCTGACGAGGACGTGCTCGAGGACGGCATCGCCTTCGCGGGCGTGGCGAAGTTCCCGGCACGTGTGAAGTGCGCACTACTGTCGTGGATGGCGTGGAAGGACGCGACATCCCGGGTTCTCGGGACCGAAGCGAAGGAGCAAGCATGACCGACCACACCGACACCAGCGACCTGCCCGAGGTCGACCTCGACGCGGCCGCCGGAGGCTCGAGCGTGACCGTCGAGGACGTCACCGAGGCGATGAAGGACGTCGTCGACCCCGAGCTAGGCATCAACGTCGTCGACCTCGGCCTCGTGTACGGCGTTCACCTCGAGGAGGGCAGCAACGCCGTCATCGACATGACGCTCACGTCGGCGGCCTGCCCCCTGACCGACGTGATCACCGACCAGACCAACCAGGCCCTCGAGGGCCTCGTGAACGACGTGCACATCAACTGGGTCTGGATGCCGCCGTGGGGTCCGGACAAGATCACCGACGACGGCCGCGAGATGCTGCGCGCCCTGGGCTTCAACGTCTGAGGTGAGCACCTCCCGCGCGGTGCTCGTGCCCGCCGAGCGCCTCGTGCGGTGGTTCGACAACTTCGGGACCCGCCACGGCGGTCCCACCCTGGCAGTACGCGACGGCCGCCTCGTCGCGACGGCTCCCGACGGAGCGGTCGCCGAGGCGGCCTTGCCGTTCGGTCAGGTGTACGACGGCCGGCCCGACGTCTCGGGCTTCCGCGACGCCGTGCTCGAACCGGTGCGCTGGGGCGTGCTCCTCGTCCGCAAGGGCGGGTTCGCCGTGGCGGTGGGGACCTCCGACTCGATCGCCGCGAGCAAGATCGGCCGCCGCCATGTCCAAGGCCGCACCAAGGCGGGCGGCCAGAGCCAGCAGAGGTTCGCGCGCCGCCGGGACAACCAGGCCCGCCAGGCCTACGAGGCCGCCGCCGACCACGCCCACCGGATTCTGGTGCAGGAGGCCGGCGGGGTGGATGCGCTGGTGTGCGGGGGAGACCGGGCAGCGGTCGACGCCGTCCTGGCCGACCCCAGGCTCAGCGGCCCGGCCGGCCGCCGCACCGGTCCCTGGCTCGCGGTTCCCGACCCGCGGAGAAGCGTGCTCGACCAGGCGGTCGCCGACGCGCGATCCGCCGGGATCACGGTCCGTGAGGCGGCTGCCGGCCCGGATACCTGAAATTCGGGAACTTCGGTCGAAACCCCCGTCGCGAGACCTTGCGGCCCGGTTGGGTAAGGACATGGCGCGCCACCCGGACATCTCGACCTCGCGAGAATGCAAAGGCCTGCGCAGGAGGCCGAACTCCGGTTCGCTGGAGGTATCCGACGCGGAGGTTCTCGTGGAATGACCGCACCGAAACCGCGTCTGGTCTCGGTCGAGGAAGCCAAGCGGTTCGACGTGCGAACAACACGAGACCTGACGCGCAAGCACGTGAGTCCGGGGCAGCTGAGCTACCTCAAGCTGCTCGGGCTGGGCAACGTGCTGGTCGAGCGTGCCGAGGGCATGTACTACATCGACTGCACCGGTCGCCGGATACTCGACTTCTTCGGTGGTTTCGGCTCGCTTGCCCACGGCCACAACCACCCGAGAATCCTGGCCGCACGGATTCGCTACCAGCAGGAGAAGCGCCAGCAGATATCCATGGCGTTCATGTCACAGTATGTCGCGGCGCTCTCCTACAACCTGGCCGCCGTGGCGCCGGGCGATCTCGACATGGCCTTTCTCTGTCTCAGCGGCTCAGAGGCCAACGAGGCGGCCCTGAAGCTCGCCGAGCGGGTGGCGGGCCCCGGTCGGCAGACGGTTGCCTACGCCGAGAAGTCCTTCCACGGAAAGACACGGGCCGCGCTCTCGGTGACCGACTCCGAGCTCTACCAAGGGACGTTCCAGCTCCTCTCGAACCGGGTGCGTGTGCCCTTCGGCGACGCGGCCGCGCTCGAGGAGGCCTTCGACCGCGACAGGTCGATCGGGACGCTGATCTTGGAGACGGTGCAAGGTGGGGCAGGCGTCATCCCGTGGCCCACGGGCTACCTGAGGGCGGTGCGCGAGCTCTGTGACGCCTACGGCGTGCTGTGGATCGCCGACGAGGTGCAGTGCGGCTACGGCCGTACAGGGCGCTTCTTCGCCTTCGAGCACGAGGACGTCGTCCCGGACATCGTGACCTTGGCCAAGTCGCTCGGCGGCGGGAAGACGGCGATGGGCGCCTGTCTCGCGCGAACGCCGATCTTCATGAAGGCCTACGGCTCCCCGCGGGCGTCGCTGATCCATGGCCCCGCCACGTTCAGTGGCATGGGGGAGGCCTGCTGCACCGCGATCGAGGGCCTCAACGTCCTGTACGACGAGGGGCTGATCGAGAACGCGGCGAAGCAGGGCTCCTACCTGATCGACGAGCTGCGCAACCTCCAGCGCAAGTATCCGAAGATCATCTCGGACGTGCGCGGGAAGGGCCTGATGGTGGGCCTCGAGCTGGCCGACATCAGCCGGACCCTGTCGTCCGGTGCGCAGCGTGTCGTCTCGGTCTTCGACGAGCGACTGAAAGGCAGCCTGTGCGGGTTCGTGGGCACGCTCCTGCTCCGGGACTACGACGTGCTGGTCGCCTTCACCGAGTACAACCGAAACGTCATCCGGCTCGAGCCGCCGCTGATCGTGACTCGAGCCGAGGTCGACACGTTGGTGGCGGCCCTGGACGACCTTCTGGCTCGAGGTGTCGGTCACCTCGTTGCCGACTACGCCAAGGCGATCCTCAAGGCGTGAGCGCGTGGGTCAGTCGTCGACGCCGCGGGCGACCAGGGCGTCGCCGAGCGCGTCGGCGTGACGGAGGGAACGCACGATCAGCGGTACGGCGAAGGCGCGGGCGCTCGTGGACAGCCCGCGGGCGCGCTGGGCGTCGCGGACCTCCTCGGCCAGGCCCACTACGACCGGGACGGACCGGATCCCCAGCGCCATGAGCAGCCCCACACGCTCCGGGTGGACGCCGAGCCGGCGCAAGGGGCGCAGGGCGTGCACCACCGCATCGACCATGTCGGTCGTGCGGGTGGTCAGGGTGACGAGGGAGGCGAGCAGAACCAGGAGCACGATCACTCCCGCGAACACCACCGCGCTCTCCCACCCGTTGACCACGAGGTGGAAGAGCGCGACGACGCCGACGACCCACAGCAGCGGCCGGACCTGCCTGAGCGCGAGTCCCAGGGGGAGCCCCGCGACGAGGTAGCCCCCGAGAGCAAGGACGACCGCGAGGGCGACCTGCCAGGGGTGGTCGAGGAGGATCGACCCGGCTCCCGCGAGAACCATCAGGAGCAGCTTCGCGCCCGCCCGCATCCGATGGAGCGGTGAGCCGCCGGGGACGTACAGGCCGAACGAGGTCACCCCAGCACCTCGCGTGCCATGAGCTCTCGGTAGAAGGCGACGGCGGCGTCCGGCTGACCGTCGTACACGATCTTGGCGTCGTCGAAGACCAGCACGCGGTCGAAGCCGTCGAGCAGGTCGAGGTGGTGTGTGACCAGGATGACCTGGAGCGGGAGGTCGCGGACCACCCGCTGCACGACGCCCGCGTTGCGGAGGTCGAGCAGCGTCGTCGGCTCGTCCAGCACGAGCAGGTCGGGCTCGGTGACCAGGACCGACGACAGCGCGAGCAGCTGCTTCTGTCCCCCGGACAGCAGGTGTGCGGGGTGGTCGGCGTGTCCGAGCAGCCCGTAGGCCGCCAGCGTCTCCTGCACCTTCGCCGCGACCTCGGCGCGGCCCAACCCTCGTCGGCGGAGGCCGAAGCCGACGTCCTCGGCCACCGTGGGCATCACGATCTGGGCGTCGGGGTCGGTGAAGCAGAAGCCCACCCGCCGGCGCAGCTCGCGACCCTGCTTGCGGGAGTCGAGACCGTCCACGGCCACGGCGCCCTCAGTGGGGAGCACCAGGCCGTTGAGCAGGCGGACGAACGTGGACTTGCCCGAGCCGTTCGCCCCGACCACGCCGATGCGCTGCTCGGTGAGGGTGACGGACACGTCGCGCAGGACGGTCCGGCGGTTCGGGCCGTCACCGTACGTGTGCGTGACCCCCCGAACGTCGATCAGGGGCATGGGACGGACCTTCGATCAGCGGGAACTGACGATCCATCTTCGCACGCGGCAGGCCGCGAACCGCCGGTCGGTCACCGGCGCGGACGACCCCGCTGGGGCGCCGGCGCCATCTTGGCGATGGCCAGGCCCGCGAAGACGAGCGTCAGAGCGGCGACGAGGAGGCCGATCGTCGTCGACACACCGAACGCGAGGCCGGTGGCGGGCAGGCCTGCTGCGGCCGCCGGGTTGACTTGCCCTCCGTACATGCTTCTCACCTCCCTTCTGCGCTTGCGTGGTGCCACACCTCAGGGCGGCGTAGGACGGACTCCAGGGCGGCACGGACGAGCACCGACTGGAGGAACAGGTCGTAGGCCCACTCGATGACCATCAGCGCGGCGACGGCCCGGCTGCGCCAGCCCATCTGCCACACGGTGACCAGCCGTTCGGCGAAGAACACGAGTCCCACGGCCAGCCAGAACGCCGAGAGCTGCAGACCGCCGGCGGCCAGCCACCACGCCGCGTAGGTCAGGTACAGGCCCATCGCGACCATGCCGATGGCCATGAGTGCCTGCTGCCACAGGTACGGCTCGGTGACCCTGCTGACGCCGTGGGTGCGCAGGTTCTCGAGCGCGCCGCGCTGCCAGCGGACGCGCTGCCTGAACAGCGCCGCCCAGGTGGGCATGACCTCGGTCAGGACCACGCACTCTGCGGGGGAGGACAGCCGGTACCCGAGCGCTTTCACGGCGAGGGTGACCTCCATGTCCTCGGTGAGTGCGCCCCGGTCGTAGACGTCGCCGCACACCCCCGGCAGCGACCTTCCCCGGCTGGCGGCCACGAGCCGCAGGACGCCGGCCCGGTGCAGGGTCGCCGTGCCGGTGAGGACCCAGACCCGGTCCCTGCGCGCGAGCTCACGGGCGTACCTGGCGAACTCCATCCGCTGCAGGGTGCCGAGCAGCCCGCACCCGGGCTCACCGCGGAAGACCCCGCCGACAGCGCCCACGTTCGGGTCGTCGAACTCGTGGAGCGCGGCCGCGAGGAAACCTGGGACGAGCATCGAGTCCGCGTCTGTGACGAGCACGTACGCGTCGTCGCCGAGGGTCGGGAGCACGAGGTCGAGCGCCTGGTTGAGGGCTCCGGCCTTCTTGTGGGTGTTCCCTGTCGTGGCGACCACCTCGGCGCCGCGCTCGACGGCGATGCGCGCTGTCTCGTCTGTGCAGTTGTCGGCCACCACGACGACCCGGTCGGGTCGGCAGGTCTGGGTCAGGAGACCCTCCACAGCCGCCGCGATGTTCGCCTCCTCGTTGTGCGCGGGGATCAGCGCGACCACCGGGCCCGTGCGGACCTGACCTGGGACGCGTCGGTCCGCACGGTGGCGGCCGGGCGGTTGCCAAGGCGCTGCCCTGTGTCGCGGCGCCACGACAGCGCGCGATTGTCCACGCATTTGAATCCCCCCGGACTCGATGCGGACATGGGACCCATTTCCCCCGGGTCCGATATCCAGGACATGAGTCTTTGGTGAGGGCTGCCCGGTATGACAGAGCCTCAGATGACCATTTGTCCGGTGGCCCTGGCCATCCGACCTACGAGCCGAGCGGCAGGGTCGGGTGGTCTTCGTCCGTTTCCGGCAGGTACGTACCGACATCCGCTAGGAACAACGGGCTACTTACACCGACGTGGTTCGCCACCCGGTCGACCCGTCGCGGCGCCGGCGCCCCGCGGCAGCCTTGACCGAGCGAGGACCACCCGTGTGGCTCACCCGGAGGACACCGGGCAAACGGGTGCCTCAGCCGGTCGCCTCCACCACCACGGCCACGCCCTGGCCGCCGCCGACCGCGATCGCGGCCAGCCCGTAGCGCGCACCGGGTTCCCGCACGAGCTGCGTGAAGAGGCGTACGACGAGCACCGCCCCCGACGCACCCCACGGATGCCCGAGCGCAAGGGCACCACCTTGCGGGCACACCTGTTCCGGGTCGAGTGAGAGCTCGTCGCAGCAGGCGAGCACCTGGCCGGCGAAGGCCTCGTTCAGCTCGACGACGTCGATGTCCTCGAGGGTCAGGCCGGCGCGGTCGAGCGGCGGCGCGGACCGCTGGGACGATCCCGATCCCCGGCCGGTTGGGGTCGACCCCGGCTGTCGCGGTCGACAGGATCCGCAGCCCGGGGAGCCCGAGGCGCGCATGGGTCGCGGCGTCCACCACGGCGACGACGGCGGCCCCGTCGTTGACCCCGCAGGCGTTCCCGGCGGTGACCGTCCCCTCGGGCCTGAAGGTGGGCCTCAGGCGCGCCAGACGCTCGGAGCTCATGCCGGACCTAGGACGCTCGTCGCGGACGACACCGCCGACCGGGACCACCTCGGCGTCGAACCCGCCCGCCTGCTGGGTCTCGTAGGCACGGCGGTGGGACCTGGCGGCGAAGTCGTCCTGCCGTTCCCGCGCCACCCCGCGCTCGGCTGCGAGAAGGTCCGCCGCGAGGCCCATGTCCGGGTCGCCGATGTCGGAGGGGGCGAACGGCGCACGCTCGTACCTGCGCGGCTCACCGCCTGCGACTGGTGGCCAGAAGCGCCAGGGCGCGGTGGACGCGGACTCGGTGCCTCCGGCGAGCACGAGGCCACCTGCCTCGCGGACCAGCGCGGCCGCGGTGACCACCGCCGCGAGGCCGCTGCCGCACTGGCGGTCGACGGTCATCGCGGGCACCGTCACCGGGAGACCTGCCGTGAGAGCCGCCACCCGTGCCACGTCACCGCCCGGGCCCATGCAGTTGCCGAGGACGACGTCGCTGAGCGCCACGCCGGCCACCTCGTCGGCGACGCGCCGGAGCAGGGGAGCAGCCAGCCCGGCCGCGTCCACGCCGGCGAGCGACTTCCCCGCAGTCCCGATCGGCGTGCGGAGGGCGGCCACGACGACTGGCGCCTCAGACGAGAGCACTCGCGCTCCCCGCCAGCAACATCCCCCTCAGCCGTTCGCGGTCCAGCTTGCCGGCCGCTGTCACGGGGAGGGTGGGCACCTCGAACCAGCGCCGCGGCCGGTGGGCGGGCTCGAGCAGCTCCCTTCCGGCCGCCTTGAGCGGCTCGAGGGAGTCCACGTCGCGGACCACCCCGCAGAGCACCTGACCCAGGTCGGGATGTGGGAGGCCGAGGACGGTCACGGCGCGGCCGGTCGCGGCCTCCAGGGCCGCCTCGACATCCGCCACGATCACGGTGGCCCCCGCGGTCACGACCGTGTCGTCCCCGCGGCCACGGACACGCAGGTGGCCGGCCTCGAGGCTGCCGCGGTCGCCGACGGTGGCGAAGCGGTCCGCCCTCCAGGTCAGCGGGCCGTCGGACCCGTCGTACCGCAGGAAGACGTAGGGGGACCGTGCCCACACGACGCCGTCACGGCAGTCCACCTCGACGCCCGGGAAGGGCTTCAGGTCGTCGGCGTGCGAGCCCCAGGCGACGAAGGAGAGCTCAGCGGAGCCGTAGTAGTGGCTCACCCGGGCCGCTTCCGCGGCGAGGGCCTCGTTGCACAGCGCGGGACCGAGCCGGTCACCGGCGACGAGCACGTGTACGCCGGAGAGCGCCACGTCATGGGCCAGTGCACGGGTCAGAACCGTCGGGGTCAGGACCGCGTGGGTCGCACCGGCCGGCGACGTGAGCACCTGCGCTCCGACGGCTGTCGCGTGCACGGCCGCGAAGAGGTTCATGGTGGCCGAGAGCGGGCCGGGTACCCAGACGCGCGAGCCCGGCTCCAGGTCGAGCAGGCGTGTCACGTGCCCGAACGAGTCGAACCAGGAGGCCGTCGTACGCACGACCGACCGGGTCCGACCGGACGTGCCGGAGGTCCGCAGCGCCAGCAGGTCGCCACGGTCGTGGGCGTCGAGCACCGCGGCCACCGGGTCGGCGGCCGCGGCGACGTCGACGACCCGCTCAGACAGCCGTGGGCTCCTTCGAGCGTTCACGGCGAGCGGCGATGAGTCCTGGGTACGCGGTGTGCACGCCCTTGGCGATCACGGCGGCGAGGACTGCCTTCACGAGGTCGCCCGGGATGAAGATCCAGGCGGACACCGCCGCGGCACCCACGGACATGCCCGTGACCGCGGCGATGCCGGCGATGCCCGCGGGGTAGAGGACGACGATGCCGCCCACGATGTTGGCGACGATGCCCCAGTGCAGCCGGTACGGCGCGCCACCGCGCTCGGTGATCCAGCCGACGACGAACGCCGCCACCGGGAAGGCGACGAGGAAGCCGACCGACGGGGTGACGAAGACACCGAGGCCGCCGCGACCACCCGGCAGCAGCGGGAGGCCGACGGCGACGAGGGCCAGGAAGAGCATGACCGCGGCGAAGCCCCGGCGTGCCCCGAGGATCGCGCCCGCGAGCATCACACCGAGCGTCTGGGCGGTGATCGGCACGCTGAAGCCGGGAGGCTGGAACGCCGGGACCACGCCGAGCGCTGCGACGAAGCCGGCGAAGACTGCGATCAGAGCGGCGTCACGGGCAGGGCTTGGCGGACGGTACGACGTCACGGACGTGCCTTTCGTTTCCGGACTCGGGGGCGGCACCGAGTCTAGGAGAGCCGACCCAGGCCGTCCGTCCGGTCCAGACCCCGGACCTCAGAGCCGGCTCGCGGCGAAGGTGTCGCAGGCGCGGAGGCTGCCCTTCTCGCGCCCGGTCGTGAACCAGTGCATGCGCTGCTCGGCGGAGCCGTGGGTCCAGGCGTCCGGGTTCACCCGCCCGGAGGTGCGCTGCTGGATCCGGTCGTCGCCGACGGCCCGAGCCGCGTCCAGCGCCTCCTCGACGTCCTGCTGCGTGAGGTTCTGGATGAACACCTCGCCGTTGGCGTCGCGCGCCTCGGTGGCGTGCTTGGCCCACATGCCCGCGTAGCAGTCGGCCTGGAGCTCGAGGCGCACCGCGTCGCTGCTCGCGCCCTGCTGGGTGCGGACGCGGCCCATCGTGCCGAGCAGGTTCTGAATGTGGTGGCCGTACTCGTGCGCGAGGACGTAGGCCTCGGCGAAGTCGCCGCCGTTGCCGCCGAGCTGGCCTTCGAGCATGTCCTTGAAGAAAGTCGTGTCGAGGTAGACGTGCTGGTCCGGCGGGCAGTAGAACGGGCCGACCTGCGACGTGGCGCCGCCGCACCCGGTCTGCACCTGGTCGGAGAAGATGACCGTGTCTGCCTCGGCGTACTGCCGGTTCGACTGCTGCGGGAGGGCCTGCGCCCAGTAGGACTGGATGCTGTTGACCATCGCCACCCGCGCGCAGTCGGGGTCATCGTTCGCGTCCGCGCCGGTCTTGCAGTGGGCGAGCGCCTGTCCCTCGGTGGAGACCGGGCGGTCGTCGCTGACCGGGCCCGCGGGCAGGCCGCCGCCACCGCCGCCGAGGTACTGCTGCAGCACGACGATCAGCACGATCACGAGGATCCCGCCGATACCGCCGCCGACCTTCAGCCCGCCACCGCCTCCGCCGACCGGGAAGCCCGCCGCCGCCTCCGCCACCGCCGCTGCCACGACGGTTCTGGACCTGGCCGGCGTCGAGGCGGGCCTTGGGGTTGAAGCGCATGCTCTTCCTTCCGTACGACGGTCAGCGGGACGCCGTACCGCCCGCAGGGACGCTCGACCGTGTCTCGTAGACTAGAGGCGTGAGGAGCGCGACGGACTGAGCCGGACACCACCCAGCGTCCTGGCCCGATGTACCCCCGAACCCCGTCGAGGTAACTGCTCCCATGATCACTGCTCACCAGCTCGAGGTCCGCGCGGGCGCGCGCCTGCTCATGGAGGACGTCAGCTTCCGCGTCGCCGCAGGGGACAAGGTCGGCCTCGTGGGCCGCAACGGCGCGGGCAAGACCACGCTCACACGAATCCTCGCCGGTGACGGACTTCCGGCGGCCGGGAAGGTCACGACGTCGGGCAGCGTTGGGTACCTCCCTCAGGACCCTCGCACCGGCGACCCCGAGGTGATCGCCAAGGACCGGATCCTCTCCGCCCGCGGGCTCGATGACGTGGTCCGGCGGCTGCGTGACGCCGAGGCGGACATGGCCTCGAACGACCCGGACAGGCGCGACCGCGGCATGCGGCGCTACGAGCGCGCCGACGCCGAGCTCCACGCCGGGGGCGGCTACGGCGCCGAGGCGGAGGCCGCGCAGATCGCGTCGAGCCTCGGCATCGAGGACCGCATTCTCAAGCAGCCCCTGCGCACCCTGTCGGGCGGCCAGCGGCGGCGGGTGGAGCTCGCGCGGATCCTGTTCTCCGGTGCGGAGACCCTGCTGCTCGACGAGCCGACCAACCACCTCGACGCGGACTCGATCGTGTGGCTGAGGGAGTTCCTGAGGTCCCACAAGGGCGGGCTGATCGTGATCAGCCACGACGTGGGGCTCCTCGAGGCGTGCGTGAACAAGGTCTTCCACCTCGACGCCAACCGCGCCGAGATCGACGTCTACAACATGGGTTGGAAGGCCTACCTCACCCAGCGTGAGACCGACGAGCGGCGTCGCAAGCGTGAGCGGATGAACGCCGAGCGCAAGGCGAGCACGCTGATGGACCAGGCGAACAAGATGCGCGCCAAGGCCACGAAGGCGCAGGCCGCGCAGTCGATGATGAAGCGCGCCGAGCGGCTCATGGAGGGCGTCGAGGCCGAGCGCAGGTCCGACCGCGTGGCACGCATCAAGTTCCCCTCACCCGCGGCCTGCGGCAAGACCCCGCTCACAGCGGCCGAGCTGTCGAAGTCCTACGGGTCCCTCGAGGTGTTCACCGACGTCGACCTCGCGATCGACAAGGGCAGCCGGGTCGTCATCCTCGGGCTCAACGGAGCCGGCAAGACCACGCTGCTGAGGATCCTCGGCGGCGTCGACGAGCCGGACACCGGCAAGGTCGTCCCCGGACACGGGCTCAAGCTCGGGTACTACGCCCAGGAGCACGAGACGCTCGACACCGGCCGCACGGTGCTCGAGAACCTCCGCACCGCCGCGCCGCAGCTCACGGACACCGAGGCCCGAAGCGTGCTCGGGTCCTTCCTCTTCAGCGGCGACGACGCCACCAAGCCCGCGGGTGTGCTCTCCGGCGGCGAGAAGACACGGCTCGCGCTCGCGATCCTCGTGGTCTCCAGCGCCAACGTGCTGCTGCTCGACGAGCCCACCAACAACCTCGACCCCGCCTCGCGCGAGGAGGTGCTGGCGGCGATCCGGAGCTACGAAGGCGCGATCATCCTGGTCACCCACGACGAGGGCGCCGTGCGGGCGCTGGAGCCGGACCGGGTGCTCATCCTTCCCGACGGCGTCGAGGACCTCTGGAACGAGGAGTACGCCGACCTCGTGGCGCTCGCCTAGGCTTCGGGCATGACTGCCCTCGACATCGACCCCGAGGTCCTCCAGCGCGCCGGGCTCCGGCTGGAGGTCAACGGTCTCGTCACGACGATCACCCTGGACCGGCCCGAGACCAAGAACTCCCAGACCCCCGCGACGTGGCTGGCCCTCCGCGCCATCGGCGACAACCTCGACCCCGGGACCCGGGTGGTCGTCGTCCGGGGCGCCGGCGACTCGTTCTCCTCGGGCCTGGACCGTCGGATGCTGACGCCCGCGGGGGTCGAGGGCGAGTCCTCGCTCCTCTCGCTGCTCGCGATGCCCGATGCCGAGCTGGCCGAGACGATCGGTGGCTACCAGGAGGGCTTCACCTGGCTCCGCCGCAGCGACATCGTCTCGATCGCCGCGGTCCAGGGGCATGCGATCGGAGCGGGCTTCCAGCTCGCGCTGTCCTGCGACCTGCGGGTGGTCGCCGACGACGCGTCGTTCTCGATGCGCGAGCCCCTGCTCGGTCTCGTGCCTGACCTCACGGGAACAAAGGACCTGGTCGAGCTGGTTGGTTACTCACGAGCATTGGAGCTCTGCGCGACGGCTCGCGACGTGGGGGCGGAGGAGGCCCGGGAGATCGGTCTCGCCACCGCCGTCGTACCCCGTGCGGAGCTGCAGCAGACCGTGGACGACCTCGTGGCCGCCCTGACGGCGCCGCTGTACGGCGCGGTCTCGGAGACCAAGGCGTTGCTCCAGTCTGCAGCCGTGCTCGACCTGGAGGAACAGCGGCGCCGGGAGCGGGAGGCCCAGGTGCGCCGCTTCCGCGAGCTCGCCGCCTTGATGGGGGAGTAGGACCAGCGCCCGGGAAGCCGGGCGGGATCGGAGGGACGTCGGTTGTCGATGCACACGGGCATGGGGCCGGCTTGGCGCAACCTGCGCACCGACCGCAGTGTCGCGAGCCAGAAGCTCGCACGCGAGACGGTGCGGCGTGTCGTCACGTTCGCGAAGCCTCACCGGCGGCTGATCTCGATCTTCGTCGCGCTCGTCGTCGTCGACGCCTCCCTGGTCGTGGTCTCGCCGCTGCTGGTCCGGCAGATCGTGGACAACGGCATCCTCAAGGGCGACAGCATGTTGGTCACGCTGTTGGCGCTCGCGATCGCGGGCGTGGCAGTCGTCAGCGCGGTGCTGTCGCTGTTCCAGGGCTACCTCTCGGCGCAGATCGGGGAGGGGCTCATCTACGACCTGCGCACACAGGTGTTCGCCCACGTGCAGCGCATGTCGCTGGCGTTCTTCACGAGAACCCAGACCGGCGCCCTCGTCTCCCGGCTTAACAACGACGTCATCGGCGCCCAGCGCGCCTTCACGTCGACCCTGTCGAGCACGGTCTCCAACTCGATCAGCGTGCTGGTCGTCGGGGTCGCCATGCTGGCTCTCAGCTGGCAGGTGACGCTGCTGTGCCTGATGCTGTTCCCGGTGCTCCTGATCGCCTCCCGGTGGGTCGGCACCAAGCTCTCCGGCCTCACCCGCGACCAGATGCAGGGCAACGCCGACCTCGGCAACAACATGACAGAGCGGTTCAACGTCGGCGGCGCCCTGCTGCTGAAGCTCTTCGGGCGGCGTCACGAGGAGGACGAGCGCTTCTCCGAGAAAGCGGCCTACGTCCGTGACCTCGGCGTCCGGATCGCCTTCGTGACCCGGATCTTCAGCGCCAGCCTCATGCTCATCCCGGCTCTCGCCACGGCGCTCGTGTACGGGGTGGGCGGCCAGCTCGTGATCGAGGACGCCCTCACCGTCGGGACCCTGCTGGCGCTGGCGACCCTGCTGATGCGGCTGCTGGGCCCGCTGCAGGGCCTTTCGAACGTCCGTGTCGACGTGATGACCGCGCTGGTCAGCTTCGAGCGGGTCTTCGAGGTGCTCGACCTGCCGTCGATGATCCAGGAGCGGCCGGGCGCCGTACAGCTGTCGCGGGACGCCGCGAGCATCGAGTTCGACCACGTGGCGTTCACCTACCCGCGCGCCGACGAGGTGTCCCTGGCGAGCCTCGAGACCGTGGCGCGTCAGGAGACCCGAGATCACGGCCCGGTTCTCAAGGACGTGACCTTCACCGCGCTCCCGGGCCAGATGGTCGCGCTGGTCGGACCGTCGGGTGCCGGGAAGACGACGATCACACATCTCGTGGCGCGGTTGTACGACGTGTCGGCCGGTGCCGTGCGCGTCGCGGGCCATGACGTACGCGACGTGACCCTCCAGTCCCTGGAGGACGCGGTCGGCTACGTCACGCAGGACGCCCACATGTTCCACGACACGATCCGCGCGAACCTCCAGTACGCGAAGCCAGACGCGTCCGACGAGGAGATCTGGGAGGCGCTCGGAGCGGCGCAGGTGCGGACGTTGGTGGCCTCGCTCCCAGATGGGCTCGACACCGTCGTCGGGGACCGCGGGTACCGCCTCTCCGGCGGCGAGCGACAGCGGCTCGCGATCGCCCGGCTCCTCCTCAAGGCGCCGGGGGTCGTCGTCCTCGACGAGGCGACCGCGCACCTCGACTCGGAGTCCGAGGTGGCGGTGCAGCGAGCGCTCGACCAGGCCCTCGAGGGGCGGACGTCGCTCGTCATCGCGCACCGGCTCTCGACCGTCCGCAGCGCCGACCTGATCCTCGTGGTCGACGACGGCCGGATCGTGGCGTCGGGAACGCACGACCAGCTCCTTCTGGAGGGCGGGCTGTACGCCGACCTGTACCGCACGCAGTTCGCGACCCACACGCCTGAGGTGGGCGCGCCCGACGCCTGAGGGACCTGCGGGGCGGGTTGGTTCTGGCGGGGCGTACGTCCGCTGAAACACGGAGGCAGACACGGCTCACGGTGGACGTTTGCGACGGGTTTGGGATCGTTCTCGACAACTGTCTAGAGTGCGCCGAAAAGTTGTCGGTGTTCGAAGATATGTTCGAGCCATGCCCGATGGGGAGTGGATCAGCGACCTGGACGCCGCGGGGGCGTGTGCGGCGGTGGAGCGGCTGCACGCGGAGCGGGTGCGGGCGGAGTTCGAGCTGTTCGCGCTGGCCGCGCACTGGGCGGACCTGCACTGCGGTGACGCGCTGGATGGGGAGCGGGCCCGCCGCGGGGTCCGGGTGCGGCCGGGGATGGAGCGCGCGAAGCGGGCCGGGGCGCACGGCACGCCGCGGGTGGCGGAGTTCGCGGCCGCCGAGCTGGGCGCGTTGCAGGGGATGGGGCACGTCGCGGGGGACCACCTGATCCGGGACGCGGTCAACGTCCGGGACCGGCACCCGCTGCTGTGGGCGGCGCTGGATGCCGGGGTGGGGCGGGTGTGGCAGGCCCGGAAGGTCGCCCAGCTGTGCGCGGCCGCGGAGCTGTCGTGGGAGCAGGCCGGCTGGGTCGATGAGCAGACCACCGAGTACCTCGGTGCGTTGCCGTGGGGCCGGTTCGAGGCGCTGGTGGTCGCCAAGATCGCCGAGGCCGACCCGGCCGCCGCGGCGGAGCGGGCGCGGGCGGCGGCGCTGCGCCGGTTCGTGGCCACCGGGCAGTCCAGCGAGCACGGGCTGAAGACGCTGGTCGCCCGGGCGGCCGCGGGGGAGGTGATCTTCTTCGTCGCGATGGTCGACCGGATCGCGCAGGTCCTCGCGCTGCACGGCGACGCCGACCCGGTGGACGTGCGCCGGTCCAAGGCGATCGGGATCCTGGCCGATCCCGCCCGCGCGCTCGCGCTGCTGCACTCCGCCACCCAGATCACCGGCCCGGCCGTCCCGGCAGCGCCGACGACGACCCCGACGACGACCCCGGCGGCGAGAACGCCGGCGACCATCGCGCGAGCGGCGGCGCGAGCGCGTCGGACAAAGAAGACGGCGTGGACGGGACCGGCGCCGGGGACGGCTCGGAGGCCAGGGCCGACGGCGACGATGCGGGCGACAGCGCAGATGACGGCGAGGAGGGCACCGGCGACACGGGCGCCGAGGACCCGGACGTGATCACCGAGGCAGATGTGCACCCGTCGCAGAACGACGCCGACGACCCGGCCCCCGAGCCGCGGCCGTGCCCGACCTGCGCGGGCGCCGGGCAGGTCACCGGCGACCCCACCGCCTTCGTCAGGCCGCTGCTGGACCGCATCGACCCGCGCAGGCTGCGGCCGGACGCGACCCTCTACATCCACCTGCCGGCGGCGATGCTGACCGGCGAGGGGCCCGGGATCGCGACGATGGAGGGGGTCGGGCCGCTGGTCCGGGACCAGGTGATCGAGTTCCTCGGCCACACCAACGTCCGCCCGGTGGCGGTGATCGACCCCGCGGACATCGACCCGGTCGACGGGTACGTGGTGCCGGACAAGATGGCCGAGGCGCTGCACCTGCGCAACCCCGCGTGTGTCTCCCCCTGGGCCACCCACACCGGCCGCCGCAAGGACAACGACCACGTGATCCCCTACCTGCCGCCCGGAGCGGGGCGGGCCACCGGGGCAGACCGGGATGCACAACCTGGCCCGCCTCGCGCGGTTCCCGCACCGCCTCAAGACCCACGGCCGCTGGCGGCTGCGCCAGCTCCGACCCGGCGTGTACGAGTGGACCTCACCCCACGGCTACCGATACCTCGTCGACCACGCCGGCACCCACCCGCAGGGCAAGACACCGCGCCAGGACGAGTAGGCCGGCTCGCGTTCCGTGCCGTCCGTGCTAGGGCGCGTGCACGTCCTCGTCGAGAGGTTTCGAGTCCCTCTCCGGCGACGTGGGCGCGTTCTTCGCCTGCCGGAGCTTCTTGCGTTCGTCCAGCACGAGGTACACGAAGCCGAAGAGCGCCAGGGCAGCGAAGAACCACCACTGGATCCCATAGAACAGGTGCGGGCCGTTGCCTAGGTCTGGCATCTCGACCTTGGCCAGCGGCTCGGCAGGCGGGGGCGTCTCCTCGTCGAGCTCGACGAAGCCGCCGTACACGGGGAAGGACAGCGTCGGTCCTATGGTTCGGCTCGACACCGCCCGGGTGGACCGATCCTCGACGGCCGTGGAGTCGCCGGTGGCATCGGCGCGCACCCAGCCACTGACCGTGACCTCACCAGGGGGAGCCGGCGGGACGTCGGGCCGGGTCGTGCCGACGTTGCCGGTGGCCATCCAGCCGCGGTTGACCAGGAGGGCCGGCCCCTGGTCCGTGACCAGCGGGGTGACCACGTCGACCCCCGACTGGCCGTCCCGGGTCTGGTACCGAACCACGACGGTCTGGTCGTCGGCGTAGTGGCCCGTCGCGGTGACGTGGCGCCACTCCTCCTGTTCGGAGACCGGCTCAGCGACGGCGAGCACCTTCTCCACGGGGACGGGAGCCGCCGCCAGGTTCCGCTCGGTGATGGCGTTGCTCTGCTCACGGTCCTCGAGCCGATGGAACTGCCATTCGCCGAGTCGGAAGGCGAGATAGGCCAGCGCGACGACCGCCACGAAGAACAGCACCCAGCGTCGGCTCAGCAGGAATCTCACGCGGACGACAGTAACTGCCGCTCCCACGCTTAGACTGGGTCGGGTGAGCACCGCACCACTCGTCGACAAGTTCGGCCGCACCGCGACCGACCTGCGCGTATCCCTGACCGACCGCTGCAACCTGCGGTGTTCCTACTGCATGCCCGCCGAAGGTCTCGACTGGCTGCCCACCGAGGAGACACTCACCGACGACGAGGTGGTCCGGCTCGTCCGGATCGGCGTGGAACAGCTCGGCATCCGCGAGGTCCGGTTCACAGGTGGTGAGCCGCTGGTACGCCGGGGGCTGGTGGACATCGTCCGACGTACCACCGCTCTCACCCCTCGGCCCGAGACGTCGCTGACCACCAACGCCCTGGGACTCGCGCGCACGGCCGAGGCGCTCGCCGACGCGGGCCTCGACCGGGTCAACGTCAGCCTCGACACCATCCGCCGCGAGGACTTCCTCGCGATCACCCGCCGCGACCGTCTCGCCGACGTCATGGTGGGCCTGGAGGCAGCCCAGAAGGCGGGGCTCGGCCCGGTGAAGGTCAACGCCGTGCTGCTTCGCGGCATCAACGACGACCAGGCCCCTGAGCTGCTTCGCTGGTGCATCGAGCGGGGCTACGCGCTGCGTTTCATCGAGCAGATGCCGCTCGACGCCCAGCACGGGTGGCGTCGCGACACGATGATCACCGCCGACGAGATCTTTGCCTCGCTCGAGTCAGAGTTCGTCCTGAAGCCGGTCGACGAGCCCCGGGGGAGCGCCCCCGCTGAGCTGTTCCTCGTCGACGGTGGCCCGGCGACGGTCGGTGTCATCGCGTCGGTCACGAGACCCTTCTGCGGCGACTGCGACCGGGTGCGCCTGACCGCGGACGGCCAGGTGCGCAACTGCCTGTTCGCTCGCGAGGAGTCCGATCTCCGGACGGCTCTGCGTGGCGGTGCCTCCGACGAGGAGATCGCCGACCGCTGGCGCGCTGCGATGATCACCAAGCGGCCGGGCCACGGCATCAACGACGTGAGCTTCCTCCAGCCCACACGGCCGATGTCAGCGATCGGCGGCTGACTGCCGGTCCTCCCCGGGCGTCACCGGCTCGACGTCGCGCAGGAACGACCTCGCGCTGAGGAAGTCGCTCAGGCTCTGCTTGTGCTCGTCACACGCCAACCATGACTTGCGGCGCTCGGGGGTGTGCAGCTTCGGGTTGTTCCACAGCAGTGACCACTGCGCCGGGGCGGTGCATCCCTTGGCGGAGCAGATCAGGTCCATGCGATCGACCCTCTCATGCGCAGTGCCGGACGACCACGGGGGAGGTCGTCCGGCACTGCGAGGCGCAGCTCGGACGGGGGAGACCGAGCGGCGCGGCGCCGAGTCTTGCACGCGGCTGACGAGGAGGGCCAGCCTCTGATGGCGCGTCGCGCCAACTCGTCGAAAGGTCTGGACCAGTTGTCGCGGTCAACCTGCCTTGGGTGGGCCGATCTCCGGCCGACCGGGGTCGAACGCGGTGTCCGGAGCGGGGTCCGGGTCGGTCTTGGCCTGTGCGTTGGCCATCACCACGGCCACCGGCGGGAGGAGGAACGAGCCGATGATGAAGAACCACATCCAGGCGGTCCCGGCGAAGACCACGGCGAGCAGGAAGCAGGCGGTGCGGACCGCCATCGAGATGAGGTAGCGGCGCTCACGGCCGGCCACATCGGCGCTGCGGCCGTGCGAGGCGGAGGTGATCCGGATCGGCTCGGGATCCTTGCGGGGCATTCTTCAACCGTACGTCGGATGTGGGGACCCGGCGTAAGTCGGGGCAAGGAATCTGAACGCCACTAGCATCAGGGCTCAGAGCTCGTTCCGACCCGACCCGCAGGGAGACAGAATGTCCAACCGCACCTACCGCGTCACGGAGATCGTCGGCACCTCACCGGAGGGCATCGACCAGGCCATCCGCAACGGCATCGAGCGCGCCTCGCGCACCCTGCGCCACCTCGACTGGTTCGAGGTCACCCAGGTCCGTGGCCAGATCAAGGACGAGGCCGTCGAGCACTTCCAGGTCGGTCTGAAGCTCGGCTTCCGCCTCGAGGACGAGTGACCGCGCCTCAGCGATTACAGGTACCCACGGGTAGCCGCTAGCGTCGCGACGTACCGCCCCGGGAAGGGGTCCCGACAGCGAGTGAGGACGGCACAGTGGGCAGATCGGTCCTGGTCACGGGAGGCAACCGAGGCATCGGCCGTGCGATCGCGGAGACGTTCCGCAAGGCCGGCGACGACGTGGCCATCACCTACCGCAGCGGCGAGCCGCCCGAGGGCTTCCTTGCCGTCCGGTGCGACATCACCGACCCCGAGGCCGTCGAGGCCGCCTTCGCCGAGATCGAGGAGAAGCAGGGGCCGGTCGAGGTGCTCGTCGCGAACGCCGGCATCACCCGCGACACCCTGCTGCTGCGGATGAGCGAGGACGACTGGTCAGACGTTCTCGACACCAACCTCACCGGCACCTTCCGGGTCACCAAGCGAGCCGCCAAGGGGATGCTCCGACTCCGCCGGGGGCGGATCATCCTGATCTCCTCGGTCGTCGGGCTGCTCGGCTCGGCGGGCCAGGTGAACTACGCCGCCAGCAAGGCAGGTCTCGTCGGCATGGCCCGCTCCCTCGCGCGCGAGCTCGGCAGCAGGTCGATCACCACGAACGTGGTCGCCCCCGGCTTCGTCGAGACCGACATGACCGAGGAGCTGCCGGAGGAGAAGAAGGCCGAGTACAAGGCGCAGATCCCGCTGCAGCGCTACGCCACCCTCGACGAGGTCGCCTCCACCGTGCAGTGGCTGGCCTCCGACAGCGCCGCCTACATCACGGGGGCGGTCATCCCCGTCGACGGCGGCCTCGGCATGGGCCACTGACACCGACCTTCACGAACGAACGCACCGCACAGAACAGGGGTACACGGGGATGGGCATTCTCGAGGGCAAGAAGATCCTGGTCGCCGGGGTCACGATGGACAACTCCATCGGGTTCGCCGTGGCGCGCGTGGCGCAGGAGGAAGGGGCCACCGTCGTGGTCTCCAACTTCGGCCGCGCGCTCGGCATCACGCGACGCATCGTGGGCCGGCTGCCCAAGGAGGCCCCTGTGATCGAGCTCGACGTCACCGACCAGGAGCACCTCGACCGGCTGCCCGAGCTCCTGCGCGAGCACGTCGACGGTCTCGACGGGGTGGTCCACTCCATCGCCTACGGCAACCCCGAGACCCTCCTCGGCGGCAAGTTCCTCGACGGTCCCTGGCCAGACGTGGCCCAGGCGGTGCAGGTCTCGGCGTACTCCTTGAAGTCGCTGGCCACGGCCTGCCTGCCGCTCATGGGCCAGGGCGGCTCGGTGGTCGGGATGACCTTCGACGCGACGGTCGCCTGGCCGGCGTACGACTGGATGGGGGTGGCGAAGGCGGGGCTCGAGTCGTGCTCGCGCTACCTCGCCCGCGACCTCGGTCCCAAGGGCATTCGCTGCAACCTGGTCTCCGCAGGACCGCTCAAGACGCTGGCTGCCAAGGCGATCCCCGGCTTCGAGGACCTCGAGTCGATGTGGAGCGACCGCTCCCCGCTCGGCTGGGACGAGAAGGACCAGCTGCCGACCGCCAAGGCGGTGGTGGCGCTGCTCTCGGACTTCTTCCCCGCGACGACAGGCGAGATCGTGCACGTCGACGGTGGCTACCACGCGATGGGTGCATGACCATCAGGTAGCGTGCGCGCGTGTCGTCGCAGCCAGCTCAGTCCTCCTCCCTCGTCGAGCTCCGCGTCCTCGAGGGCCCGAACCTCTACTTCCCCCGGGCAGCGATCAAGCTGACGCTCGACCTCACCGGGCTGATCGAGACCGAGGAGGAACGGGCGGTCCGCTTCGCCACGCGCATCGGGCTCCGCAAGGCGCGACCAGGAGCGAGCGGGCAGCGGCTTCCGGCAGCGCTTCGCGATGCGCGCCGTCGCGCGGCTGGTGCGCCAGATCGCGACCGAGGCCGGCATCTCCCGGCTCGCGGTCCGGGTGCGCCCCACCAACGACGTGCACCGGATCGTGGTCGCCTACCCGTGGCGCAACCGGCAGCGGGCCCAGGCGCTCGGCCGGGCGGTGGCCTCAGTCCTCGACGCCCTGCCCGCGCCGGAACTCGACGCCCTCGTCGACCAGGCTGCGGAGGACGTCCGCGCGTCCGAGCCCGGCCCCGACCCCTCCACGCTGCGCCCGCGGGTGCCGGTCGTGGCCGTCACCGGCACCAACGGCAAGACCACGACGTCGCGGATGATCGCCCACGTCGCCCGCACCCACGGGATGCACGTGGGCTGGTCGAGCACCGATGGCATCTACGTCGACGGCGTCCTCGTCGAGGAGGGCGACTACTCCGGGCCGAGCGGAGCGGGCCGGGTGCTCGCGCACAAGGAGGTCGAGCTCGCGGTCACCGAGACCGCCCGCGGCGGCATCCTGCTCAAGGGCATCGGCCTGGTCCACAACCACGTCTCCGTGGTCACCAACATCTCCGCCGACCACCTCGGTCTGCAGGGCATCGACACCCTCGACCAGCTCGCCGAGGTCAAGAGCGTGGTCCCGCGGATCACGAAGACCGACGGCTGGGCCGTTCTCAACGCCGACGACCCCCGCGTCCTCGCGATGCGGAACGTCATCCGGGCACGGCCGTGGGTATTCTCCCGCGACCCCGACTCCCCGGCAGTGCGCGAGGTGCTCGCCGACGGTGGTCGCGCCACCACCGTGATGGACGGCTGGCTAACGGTGCTGGTGCCCGACGCCGACCCCGACCCGGTGGTCGAGGTCGTCGACATCCCGATGACGCTCGCCGGCCTGTCCCGCTTCAACGTGGAGAACGCGCTCGGTGCCGCGTCCGCCGCCCTCGCCATAGGGCTGCCCCGGGCCGCAGTGATCGAGGGGCTCACGTCGTTCCGTCCCGACCCCGAGCACAACCCGGGGCGGATGAACTTCTTCTCCGTCGGTGAGGTCAGCGTGGTGATCGACCTCGCCCACAACGAGGCCGGCCTCGAAGCGCTGCTGGAGATCATGCGGGGAGTACGACGGCCGGACGGCCGTCTCCTGCTCGGCCTCGGCGCGGTGGGTGACCGCACCGACGACCTCGTGGAGCATCTCGGTGAGATGGGTGCCCGGGACGCCGACCTCGTCGTGATCGCGCACAAGGCGAGGTACCTTCGCGGCCGTTCCACCGAGGAGCTCGACGTCCTGTTCCGGGCCGGTGCCGAGCGGGTCGGGGTGACCGATCTCCCGTCCTACCCGACCGAGGTCTCAGGGCTCGAGGCGCTGGTCGCCCAGGCGCGTCCGGGTGACGTGGTCGGCCTGATGTGCCACGAGGACCGGCAGGGGGTCTACGACTGGCTCGCAGCGGCGGGCGGCACGGTCGACGACCCCGACGCCCTGCGTTTGAAGGTCAAGGCCGCCCAGTCCGGCTGAGACGAGCCTTCCCTCCGGCGGTGGTAAGTAGTAACTTACCGTTCGTGGCGACTTACCATGTGCTGGACGCCCTGGGCGACCCGAGCCGGCGGGAGATCCTGGAGCTGCTGAGACACGGCCCCGCGCCAGTCGGCGAGCTCTCTGCGCGGCTTCCCATCAGCCGCCCGGCGGTCTCCCAGCACCTGCGTGTCCTCGAGGAGTGCGGCCTCGTGGCGCACGACTCCGTCGGGACACGCAACGTCTACCGTGTCGCCCCGGACGGACTGCTCGCTCTGCGGCAGTGGCTCGACGACTTCTGGGGTGCCGCACTCGACAGCTTCGCCGAGTACACCCGGCGAGAGCCCCACCCGAGGAGAGATCAATGAACGAGAGCACCCGAGGCGCAACCGTGGAACCCGTGGTCAAGACGGTGACCGTGGGGACCGACCAGGCGCGCACCTTCGAGCTCTTCACCGAGCACCTGGCGCAATGGTGGCCACTGGCCACCCACTCGGTCGGGCTCACAGAGGCGGTCGGCCTGCGCATCGGCAGCAAGGTGGGCGCGTCCATCGTGGAGACCACGGCCGACGGACGGGAGCACGTGTGGGGCACGGTCACCCACTGGGAGCCGCCGGTCGAGGTGGCCTTCACGTGGCACCCCGGCCAGACCGAGGAGCGCGCGACCCTCGTGGCCGTGCGGTTCCGAGAGGTCGCCGAGGGCACCGAGGTCGAGCTCACCCATGACGGCTGGAAGAGCCGTGACGACGGGGCGGCCGCGCGGGAGAGCTACGACATCGGCTGGGAGCCCGTCCTCGGTGCCTTCGCGGCCTTCGCTAGTCCTCGGAGGGCGTGACCGCCGGGCTGAAGTCCGGGTCCGCCACAGAGCCGGCGTTCGACCCGGCGCCCGCCTGAGCCTGCTTCGACCAGTTCTCCAGCTCCGCCATCACCGAGGGGTGCTTGTCGACGCACAGCACCACGAGGTCGCCCGCGTTGGCGCGACCCAGCGCGTGCTGCACCGCGTCGATCTCGTCGAGGATCACCTCGGTCTGCCGGCACCGCGCCCCGTCCGCGCTCGCCGCCCGCACACCCTCGGAGACCAGGGCCGCGGTCTGCCCACGCTCCCTGCCTCGCAGTGCCTCGTCCTCGCGGACGACGAGCACGTCGAAGTGGTGCGCGGCGACCTCGCCGAGCTCCCGCATGTCCTCGTCGCGACGGTCGCCCGCGGTCGCGATCACGCCGATCCGCTGCGGCTTGCCCAGCTCGCTCGACGACGCCAGGCTCTCGCCGACCCGGTCGACGAAGTCGCCCAGCATGCGCATGCCAGGTGCGTTGTGGCAGTAGTCGACCACCACGTTGATCCCGTTGACCTCGACCTCGTTGAGCCGGCCGGGGGAGAGGTAGTAGTTCGTCGAGAACGTCCGCATCCCCTGCCTGATGTCGTGCAGCGGAGCGCCCGCGGCGAACGCGGCGGCCGCGGCAGCGAGGGTGTTCTGCACGTTCATCCGGGCGCGGCCGCTGAAGGTGGCAGGCAGAAGGTGCGTCCAGGCGAGCTGCATCTCGCGCCGGCCGTGCTTCACCACGATCATCTCGCCGCGGTCGCTGGGCTCGAGCACGAGCGCCTTGCCGCCCCTGCGGCAGTGGGCGTCGACCATGTCGCGCACCTCGCTGCCGGGCTCGGCCATGCTGAACCACACCACCTGGCCCGAGCAGCGCCGCCTCATCTCCCGGACGAGCGGGTCGTCGGCGTTCAGGACCGCGTGTCCGTCGCGGGGGACGGCCTCCACCACGACGGCCTTGACGTCGGCGAGCTGCTCCACCGTGTCCACACCGCGTAGGCCGAGGTGGTCGGGCTGCACGTTGAGCACGACCGCGACGTCGTTGCGCTCGTAGCCCAGCCCCTCGCGGAGGATGCCGCCGCGTGCGACCTCGAACACCGCGAAGTCGACGCGGGGGTTCTGGAGGACCATGCGCGCGGACTTGGGGCCGGAGGCGTCGGCGCGGATCATGAGGCGCTCGTCGATGACCACACCGTCGGTGGAGGTCATGCCGACCTTGCGGCCCATGCCCTTGAAGATGTGCGAGATCATTCGCGCCGTCGTGGTCTTGCCGTTGGTGCCGGTCACCGCGACGATCGGGATCCGGCTCGGCGTCCCGGGCGGGAAGAGCATGTCCACCACGGGCTTGGAGATGAACTGCGGCTCCCCGATGGTCGGGTGGGTGTGCATCCGGAAGCCGGGGGCAGCGTTGACCTCGCAGATGGCGCCGCCGGTCTCCCGGACCGGCTCGGTGATGTCGGGGCAGATGAAGTCGATGCCGGCGATGTCGAGGCCGATGACCCGGGCCGCCTCCTCGGCGATCTCGACGTTCTCCGGGTGGGCCTCGAAGGTCCGGTCGATCGAGATGCCGCCGGTGGACATGTTGCCGGTCAGTGTGAGCTTCACCATCTCACCGGCCGGCGGGATGTCCCCGAGCTTGTAGCCCTGGTCGGCGAGCAGCTCGATCGCCGCGTCGTCGACCTTGATCCGGGTCAGCACCTTCTCGTGCCCGACGCCGCGGCGAGGGTCGGCGTTCGTGAGCTCGACGAGCTGCTCGATCGTGCTGTGGCCGTCGCCCACGACATGGGCGGGGACACGCTCGGCGACGGCCGCGAGCCTTCCGTCGATGATCAGGCAGCGGTAGTCGCGGCCGGTGATGAACGACTCGACGATCACCCACCCGCGACGTGACTGCTCCTGGGCGACCGGGAAGGCCTCACGAACATCCTCCGCGCTCTTCAGGTCGAGACACACCCCTCGTCCGTGGTTGCCGTCGAGCGGCTTGCACACCACGGGGTAGCCGATCCGGTTGGCCACGGCGACCGCCTGCTCCGCCGTACGCACCGACTCCTGCTTGGGCACCGGCAGCCCGGCGGCACCGAGCAGGCGCGTGGTGAGGTCCTTGTCGGAGGCGACGTCGACGGCGATGGCGCTGGTCGCGGACGTCATCGTGGCGCGGATCCGCTTCTGGTGGACGCCCTGGCCGAGCTGGACGAGGGAGTACTTGTTGAGGCGGATCCACGGGATGTCGCGGGAGACCGCCTCGTCGAGGATCGCCTGAGTGGAGGGCCCGAACGCGGTCCGCTCCGCCCGCAGGATGAACTGCTCGAGCTCGGCGTCGAAGTCGAAGTCGGGGTCGGCCTCCACCAGGTGGTTGACGAGCCGCACCGCCAGCCGTGCGGCCGCGAGCCCGACCTGCTCGTCGACGTAGCCGTAGATGATGTTGTAGCGGCCCGGGACGCCCTTGACCTGCCGGGTCTTGCCCCGCCGGATGTCGTGGCCGACCACCTGCTGGAGTGCGAGAGCGATGTGCTCGGCGACGTGACCGAGCCAGGTTCCCTCGTGCAGGCGCTCGACGAAGCCGCCACGCCGCCCTCGCGAGCAGGTGTGCTCACGCAGCCCCGGCAGCAGCTGGAGGAGGTTGTCGGTGAACCCGGGGACCGTGTTGGTGGGGAACTCCTCGAGCGACCCGAGGTCCACGACGAGGTGGATCGCCTTGTCGTAGGACCAGATGTTCGCGCCGCGGTAGACCCGGGTCTCGAGGATCGCCAGGTCTGGGGTCGGCCGAGGGCTCATGCGGTGGGGTCTCCTTCTTGGTGGCGGCGGGAAAGACGGCGGCGAAGCTGTGTGGGGGACACGTCGCCGGCCGCGATGTCACGAGCCAACCGCCTCAGGTCGCGTCCCGCAACTTCGAGCTCGGCCGCCTGCTCCTCGTCGACGGCTGGACGGCTCTCGACCAGAGCGCGGGAGGTGAGGTCGAACACCGACCCGGCGGGGAGGACGTGAAGGACGACTCCCGAGGCGAGCAGCGGGGCGGTGTGCCGGGCCTCGTAGGCGTTCGAGACGACGTTGCGGCCGTCGAAGACGGTCACGACGCCCTTGCCGGCCACGCGAAGGAGGTCGCCTCCCTCGCCGCGCGTCAAGATCGCGGCGGTGTCCTCGTCGACGCCGATACCGAGCAGGCTCGGGCTCTGCGCCACGCACATGAGCAGGCGGCCGTAGCGGTTGCGCTGCCCGAAGTGCTGGTCGATCACGCAGCCGTCGACGAGCCCGAGACCGGCGGCGAGCTGGGTCATCCGCTGCTTGGGCGTCGAGCCGCCCGAGCCGAAGGCCACCATGTGGGAGGACTGGATGCTGGCGCCGGCGGACGTGCCGCCGACCGCGACACCCCGCAGGTGCGCCTTCCGGATCGCCTCGCCGAACGCGGTGCCGTTGACGACGGCCGAGAGCTTGAGCTGGTTGCCGCCGGTCATGAAGATGCCGGTGGCCCCGTCGAGCAGGTCCACGAAGGCCGGGTCATCGGCGTCCTCGCGCGTCTGCGGTCGCGCGGCCACGACCTCGCGTGCCCCCAGACGGCGGAACAGGGCGTCGTACACCTCGACGATCTCCGGTCCGAGCGACGACGCCGTGGGGATCACGGCGATCCGGGCGTCCTCGCCGCCGGAGAGGCGGACGAACTCCCGCAGTACGGTGCGTTTGCCGAGCTTGTCCTCGGCGCCCCCGATGGCGAGCAAGGGGCCCGGGCCGGCGGCGAGTTGGTCGACAGGTCCATTCGGCATGCAGGGCAGCCTACGGGGTGGGAGAATCCTCGCCGTGAATGCAGGAAGGCGGCTAGTCGTCGTGCGCCACGCGAAGGCGGAGCCGTTCGCGTCCACCGACCATGCCCGCGCGCTCACTGACCGGGGTCGGCGCGAGGCCGAGGCGGCAGGCGTGTACCTGCGTGAACAGTCCGTCGTCCCCGACCACGCCGTCGTCTCCCCGGCCGAGCGCACCCGGGCGACGTGGGAGGCGATGGAGGCCGTCATGGAGTCCTCTGCCGAGGTGGTGTACGACGACAGCGTCTACGCCGGGAGCACCGACGTCGTGCTCGAGGCGCTGCGCTTCGTGCCCGACGGCGCCGGCGTCCTGGTCTTCGTCGGGCACCAGCCGACCATCGGCTATCTCGCGCACCTGCTCGACGACGGTGAGGGTGACCCGGCCGCGCTCCACTCGATGCTCCACGGCTTCCCGACCGCGTCGATGGCGATCTTCGAGGTCGACGTCCCGTGGGAGGAGCTGGGCCCGGAGACCGGCCGGCTCGTGGACTTCCGCGCCGGCCAGGGCTGACCGGTCAGAGCAGCGGCGGGGAGGGCGTGACGATGCCGGCCTCGGCGTCCGCGGCCTCGACCTCCTCGCGGCTGATCCCGAGCAGGTAGATGATCGCGTCGAGGTATGGCACGTTCACCGACGTGTCCGCGGCCTTCTGCACCACGGGCTTGGCGTTGAAGGCGATCCCGAGGCCCGCCGCCGACAGCATGTCGAGGTCGTTCGCACCGTCGCCGACGGCGATCGTGGCCGCAGTGGACACGCCGGCCTCCGCGGCGAACCGGCGCAGGGCCTCGGCCTTGCCGGCTCGGTCCACGACCGCTCCCTTGATCTTGCCGCTCAGCTTCCCGTCGACCACCTCGAGCTCGTTGGCCGCGGCGAAGTCGATGCCGAGGTCGGCGGCGATCCGGTCGGTGATCCGGGTGAAGCCGCCCGAGACGATCGCGAAGCGGTAGCCGAGCCGCTTGAGCGTGCGGACCATCGTGCGGGCGCCCGGAGCGAGGACCACCGACTCGTAGACCTGGTCCAACGCCGAGGCGTCGAGGCCCTCGAGCAGCGCCACCCGCTCGCGCAGCGACTGCTCGAAGTCGAGCTCGCCCCGCATGGCCGCCTCGGTGACCTCGGCGACCTGCTGCAGGCAGCCGGCGCGCTCGGCGAGCATCTCGATGACCTCGCCCTGGATCAGCGTCGAGTCGACGTCCATGACGATCAGCCGCATGCCGTGCCGCAGGAGGTTCGCCGGCTGGACCGCCACGTCGACCGACTGACGAGCCGCCTCCTCCGACAGCGTGACGCGCAGGCGGTCCGGGTCGGCGCCCGAGACGTGGAGGTCGATGGCGGTCACGGGGTAGCGGGCCATGCGCTCGATGCGGTCGATGTTCGCGCCCGTGTCGGCGATCCGGCCGGCGATCGCGGCGACGGCGGCGGGCTTGAGCGGCATTCCGAGCACGGTGACGTGGGCACGACCCACGGGCCGGGCACGGTTGTCACCCTTGCCCCGCTCCACCTCGACGTGCATGTCCAGGTCTGCCGCCACGGCTTCCACAGCGCTTCTCAGCGCCTTCCAGTCGCGAGGCGAGGAGACGAGTACGCCGAGCACCATGCGACGCCTGAGCACGATCTGCTCGATGTCGAGCACCTCGCAACCGAAGGCGGCGAGCGTGCTGAACACGGTGGAGGTGACACCGGGACGGTCCTTGCCGGTGAGGGTGATCAGGAGTGTCTGCGGTGTCTGGTCCGCGCCGTTCGCCGTAGCCATGTCGTGCGGCAGGCTACCTGTCCACCCGCGGCGAGCAGGCGGCCACGAGGCCTCGTCTCGCAGCGTGGTCCAGGGGAGTCAGCGCCGCCCGGCGTGCGTCCGCCTCGGCAGCGGAGAGGGCGCCGCCCTCGTCCTCGAGTGCGAGGTCGACGATGGTTCGGCAGCGCAAGGACAGCGAGGCGAGACGGACCGCCCGCGCGTCCCAGTGGGGTGGGAGCTGCAGGTCGGTTGTGCGTCGCAGGGACATCAGCTCGTCGGCCACCTCGGGGCGCCACCTCGCGACGTCCAGGGCGGCGAGGGCGTCGGCGGCCTCGAGCAGCGCCTGCCGAAGGGCAGGGTCGGCCTCGGCGACGTCGGGCACCTGACGCCATGCGACGGCGGGGTGGTAGCCCCAGATCACGCCCGCCCCCGCGACGTGGGGCACCAGGCCCGCGTCGAGGCCGGCGAAGACGACTGCCTCGGCGGACTCGAGGGCGGCGGCGTTGAAGACGGGCGGGCCGGCCAGGCCCAGTGGGTCGCCGGGGACGGGGAGGGCCACCCCCGCCGCAGAGGCGCCCGCGGACCGGAGCCGTCCCATGGCCAGGATCAGCGGGACGGGTTCGGCCTCGCCGGGCATGGCGACCACGTCGTGGGCCGCGTCGCCGGCCACGATCGCGTCACGGGCGTCGTCGAGGCTCACCTCGCCGTCGACCCACGCCGTGAACCACACGGCCAGGTCGGCGGAGCGCGGAAGCGCGGTCGTCGTACGCACGTCACGAGCGTAGTCAGTGCCTCCAGTCGGTATGCGGGGGCGGTGATTCGTACCGTAGGTTTGGACCGCGACTGCCCGCCGCCCACGCACCGACCACATGAGGGATACATGGACGCCGTTCTCGAGTTCGCCGACGTCACCGTGAAGCGAGGGCAGGCGACCCTACTCGAGGGGATCGACTGGAGGGTCGAGGACGACGAGCGCTGGGTGGTGCTCGGCCCCAACGGAGCGGGCAAGACCACGCTGCTCCAGGTGGCTGCCGCCCAGATCCACCCCAGCTCGGGTGTCGCGGGGATCCTCGGAGAGGTCCTCGGCGCCGTGGACGTCTTCGACCTCCGGCCCCGGATCGGCCTGACCAGCGCGGCCCTCGCGGAGAGGATCCCGCGCCAAGAGCTCGTGCGCGACGTCGTGGTCTCCGCCTCCTACAGCGTCCTGGGCCGCTGGCGCGAGCACTACGACGAGCTCGACCACGACCGTGCTCGGGACCTGCTTGTCGAGGTGGGCGCGGGCAAGCTCCTCGACCGGACTTTCGGCACCTTGAGCGAGGGTGAGCGCAAGCGCGTCCAGATCGCGCGTGCCCTCATGACCGACCCGGAGCTGCTGCTGCTCGACGAGCCGGCCGCGGGCCTCGACCTGGGTGGCCGCGAGGACCTCGTCGCGATCCTTTCCACGCTCGCCATGGACGAGCTCTCGCCGGCGACCGTCCTCGTCTCGCACCACGTCGAGGAGATCCCGCCCGGGTTCACCCACGCCATGCTGCTGCGCAAGGGGAGGGTCGTCGCCTCGGGGCCGCTCGAGGAGGTCCTCACCAGCCAGGTCATCTCCGCGACCTTCGGGATGCCCCTTCAGCTGACCCACGAGGACGGCCGTTGGGCAGCGCGTCGCCGTGTGAGACATCGGACACAGTGACTAGGCTGGCGGTATGGACCTCCCGGATTGGGTCCAGGCCTGGCAGGCCTGGTTAGGACTCGCGATCGCGCTCGGTGTGGCCGAGCTGTTCAGCCTCGACCTGGTGCTGCTCATGATGGCCTCCGGCGCTCTCGTCGGCATGATCTTCGCCCTCGTCGGCGTGGGCTGGCCGCTCCAGGTCGTCGCTGCCGTCGTGGCCTCGATCGGGATGCTCGCCCTGGTGCGACCCAACATCGTCAAGCGCCTGCACTCCGGGCCCGAGCTGACCCTCGGTCACGCGGCCCTCGTCGGCAAGCAGGCCGTGGTGGTCGACGAGGTCTCGACCCAGGGTGGCCAGATCCGCGTCGGTGGCGAGCTGTGGACGGCCCGTCCGTACGACGAGACCGAGGTGATCGAGCCGGGCGCGCCCGTCGACATCTTCGAGATCCGGGGCGCCACCGCCTACGTGTACCGGATCCCGACCCTGGGCTCCTGAGCCACCAAACATCAAGGAAGAGGGTTACCACTGTGGAAGGCGCAGCCGTCCTCATCGTGCTCGGCTTGCTGGTGCTGTTCGCCGTGGTCGTCATGGCCAAGACGGTGCGCATCGTGCCGCAGGCCCGCGCGGCCATCGTCGAGCGGTTCGGCAAGTACAAGGGGACGCTCCCCGCGGGCCTCAACGTGATCGTGCCGTTCGTCGACAAGATCCGCTACATGATCGACCTGCGCGAGCAGGTCGTGTCCTTCCCGCCGCAGCCGGTGATCACGGAGGACAACCTGGTCGTCTCTATCGACACCGTCATCTACTTCCAGGTCACCGACCCGGTGGCGGCGACGTACGAGATCGCCAACTACATCCAGGCGGTCGAGCAGCTGACCATGACCACCCTGCGCAACATCGTCGGTGGCATGGACCTCGAGGAGACACTGACCAGCCGCGACGCGATCAACAGCCGCCTGCGCGGCGTCCTCGACGAGGCGACCGGCAAGTGGGGGATCCGCGTGAACCGCGTCGAGCTCAAGGGCATCGACCCGCCGCCGTCGATCAAGGACTCGATGGAGAAGCAGATGCGCGCGGACCGCGAGAAGCGAGCCGTCATCCTCACCGCGGAGGGCTCTCGCCAGGCCGCGATCCTCACCGCCGAGGGCTCCAAGCAGTCGGCGATCCTCACCGCCGAGGGTGAGCGGGAGGCTCGCATCCTGCGGGCCCAGGCGGAGCGGGAGGCGCAGATCCTCAAGGCGCAGGGTGAGGGACAGGCCATCCAGACGGTCTTCCAGGCGATCCACGACGGACGCCCCGACCAGTCCCTGCTGGCCTACCAGTACCTCCAGATGATGCCGAAGATCGCCGAGGGCGACGCGAACAAGGTCTGGATCGTGCCGAGCGAGATCGGCAAGGCCCTCGAGGGCCTCGGGTCGACGATGAACAGCCTCAAGGGCATCCCCGACGAGGTGGAGGGCCCGGTCAAGCGCATGGACCTGGGCGAGGTGCCCGAGGCACCCGAGGCGGACCGCACGCTCTCACGGGCCCACGAAGCGGTCGCTGAGGCGATCGCCGCGGCCGAGGAGTCCGCCGAGCCGCCCCGCCGCTCGCCAGGAGTCGACGGCGCCGCACCCGGGGAGCCGCCCGCTCAGTGAGTGCTCTGGAAGTCGTCGCGATCCTGCTTGCCGGGGTCGCGGCCGGCACCATCAACACCGTGGTGGGGTCGGGGACGTTGATCACGTTCCCGACCCTCCTGGCGTTCGGGGTGCCCCCGGTCACCGCCAACGTCAGCAACACCATCGGACTCGTCCCGGGGTCCGTCTCGGGAGCGATCGGCTACCGGCGCGAGCTGCGCGGACAACGAAGCAGGCTGGCCCGCCTGGCGTCGGCGTCACTGGTCGGCGGGGTGGCCGGTGCCGTGCTCCTGCTCGTGCTCCCCGCGAAGGCGTTCGAGAGCATCGTCCCCGTGCTGATCCTGGCCGGCTGCGTGCTCGTCCTGCTGCAGCCGAGGATCTCTTCCTGGGTCGCGTCGAAGCACGAGAGCCGCGAGGCGGACGAGCACGGCGGGTTGTGGGTGTGGTTGCTTGTGATGCTCACCGGTGTCTACGGCGGCTACTTCGGCGCCGCCCAGGGTGTGCTCCTCATGGCCATCCTCGGCATCGGCATCCACCAGGAGACGCTCCAGCGGCTCAACGGAACCAAGAACGTGCTCGCGGCCATCGTGAACGGCGTTGCCGCTCTGGTGTTCATCTACATGGCGATCTTCAGGGGCGAGGACATCAGCTGGCTCGCGGCCGGGCTCATCGCCGTCGGTTCCGTCGTCGGCGGACAGATCGGCGCGACGGTGGGCCGTCGCCTGCCGCCCCTCGCGCTCCGCATGGTCATCGTGACCGTGGGCCTCGTAGCCGTCGTCGCGTTCGTGGCGTCGTGAACAGCGGGCTGCGCGGTGCCCTGCTGGTGGCGGGCACGACCTCCGACGCAGGCAAGTCGGTGCTGACCACGGGCCTTTGCAGGTGGCTTCGACGGCAGGGCGTTCGCGTGGCGCCGTACAAGGCGCAGAACATGTCGAACAACTCCATGGTCACCGCCGACGGCGCCGAGATCGGGCGGGCGCAGTGGATCCAGGCCGTGGCTGCCGGGGCAGAGCCCGAGGCCGCGATGAACCCGGTGCTGCTGAAGCCGGGCTCCGACCGCAGGAGCCACGTCGTCCTCATGGGGCAGCCGTTCGGTGAGCTCGAGGCCGCCTCCTTCGCCGAGGCGCGCACCACGCTCGCCGACGCGGCATACGCCGCCTTCGACGACCTCCGGTCGAGATACGACGTCGTCATCTGCGAGGGCGCCGGCAGCCCGACCGAGATCAACCTGCGTGAGCACGACTTCGTGAACATGGGCCTGGCCCAGCATGGTCAGGTGCCGACCATCGTGGTCGGGGACATCGACCGGGGCGGAGTGTTCGCGGCGATGTACGGCACCTTGAAGCTCATGCCCGAGCCCGACCAACGGCTGCTCGAGGGCTTCGTGGTCAACAAGTTCCGGGGCGACGAGTCGCTCCTGGCACCGGGCCTCCGCATGATCGAGGAGGCGACCGATCGACCCGTGCTGGGCGTGGTGCCGTGGCTGCCGGACCTCTGGCTCGACTCCGAGGACGCGATAGACCTCGAGGGCAGGAGAGCGACCGACCGACACCAGGGCCGCCCGCTCACGGTGGCGGTCGTCCGCTTCCCTCGGATCTCGAACTTCACCGACGTCGACGCCCTGGCCGTCGAGCCCGGGGTGGACGTGAGGTTCGTCAACTCACCCGAGCCGCTGGCCGAGGCCGACCTCGTCGTCCTGCCCGGCACGAGGGCGACGCTCGACGACCTGGCCTGGCTGCGCGAGCGTGGGCTCGAGGGTCCGCTCGTCGCGCGGCACCGTGGCGGGCAGCCGATCCTCGGCATCTGCGGCGGCTACCAGATGCTGGGAGAGCTGGTAGCGGACCCGGACGGTGTGGAGACCGGACGCCCGGCGACGGCGATCGGTATAGGCCTGCTCCCCGCTCGCACCACCTTCGCCGCCGAGAAGGTGCTGCGTCGGCCTCGGGGAACCGCGCTCGGCCACGAGGTGGAGGCGTACGAGATCCATCACGGCGAGGTCGTGGTCCGCGGCGGGACGGCGTTCCTCGAGGGGTGCCGCGAGGGTGCCACGTGGGGGACGTTGTGGCACGGGGCCCTGGAGAACGACGGGTTCCGCCGCGCCTTCCTCACCGAGGTCGCCGCGGACGCCAACCGTCCCGACTGGCGCGTCCGGACCGACACGGACTTCGGCTCGCGACGCCTGCAGCGGATCGAGTCGCTCGCCGACGCGGTCGAGCAGTACATCGACACCGATGCCCTGCTCGACATCATCGCGAAGGGCGCTCAGGACTCCCGGACATAGGCGTCGAGCCAGCGGCTGATCTGGTCGAAGACACGGGTCCGGACCGGCTCCGCAGACAGGGTCACGTCGTGCAGCGCGCCCTCGACCCTGCTCACCGTCACATGTGCGCCGAGCTTGTGCGCCCACTTCCTGATCTGCTCGACGTCGAGCACGATGTCGTGCCGGTCGACGTTCTCGGACCACTCGCGAGGGAACGAGCTCGCGCCCGAGGTCAGCACGAGCACCGGCGCTCCGACCTCGAGCCCACGATGCACCTTCGCGTGGCCGCGACGGATCGCGCGGAGCCACCCGGCGTACACCGGCCAGCTGTCGATGGGCTTCCAGTCCAGGTTGAACTCCCACTCGCCCCGGTGGTCCTTGTGCAGGCTCTGGGCGTAGAGACCCGAGACGTTGCGCGGGATCGCGAGGTAGGGCCGGCGCGCGCCCACCTGGTCGATGGCGGCGGTGCCGGCGGTGCGGAGCAGGAAGCTCCCGTGCAGGTCGAGCCAAGGGGAGTTGAGCACCATGCCTGCGAGGTCGGGCTTGCGGGCGTCGGCCCACAGGGGGGCGATCAGCCCACCGGTCGAGTGCGCGGTCACGATCACCCGCGTGTGGCCGTCGCGCTCGCGGATCCGCTCCATGGCGGCGTCGATCTCCTCGAAGTGGTGCCGGAGGTCGGTGACGAAGTTCGGGGTGTGGTGCGGACGGAGGGAGCGGCCGTACTTACGGAGGTCGAGGGCGTAGAAGTCGTACCCGCGGGAGGTCCAGTAGTCGGCTGCGGGGGTCTGGAAGAAGTAGTCGGAGAAGCCGTGCAGGTGGAGCACGGCGCCGGCCGTGCTGCCCGCTGAGAGCTCGGCGCGGCGGTGCACAAGGGTCGCGACGACCTCACCCTCCTCGTCGTCGGGCAGCTCGATGGTCTCGGCGAGGTAGGGGTGACCGAGGATGTCGACCTCGTGCACGGTGTTCTCCTGAGGCATGGGGAAGATTGTGACCCACGGGGTTGCTCACACACGAAGGCGGTGCGGGGGCCTCCTTGGCGATCGATCAGGTGGTGCAGCCTGCGCAGAGTCCCCAGTAAGTGACCTCGGCCTCGTCGACCAGGAAGCCGGGAGCGTGCTCGTCGAGTCCGCTGGGGTCGAGGCACGGGGTCTCGCCCGTCGCGCAGTCGATGTCCGTGACGGCTCCGCAGCTGCGACAGACCGCGTGGTGGTGGTTGTCGCCGACACGCAGCTCGTAACGGGCGATGGAGCCGGCCGGCTGGATGCGCCGGACCAGCCCCCGGTCGGTGAGCGTGTGGAGCACGTCGTACACGGCCTGGGTGGAGACCTGGCCGACGTCGGCGCGGACCCGGGACAGCACGGCGTCGGCTCCCGAGTGGGGTGCCTCGGCGAGTGCGGCGATCACGGCGAGCCGCTGTTTCGTCACGCGCAGACCGCAGTCACGCAGGGCGATGGTGGGATCGTCGTTCATCGCTCCCTAGACAAGCACCGTTTCTGGAACAGGTCAAGAAAAGATCCGACGCTTCGTCTCGCCCCTAGGCGGTGGGCTAATGTGCGAGGAAGAGCAGCCGAGCCGGACCCGGAGGACCTGTGACCCGCAGCAACGCCGCACCGTTGAGCGAGAACGCCACGCCCTGCGCAGAGCAGAACTGCAGGATCGCGAGTGCGCTGCTCGTCGACGACCGCGGGTGGGTCCTTCTCCAGGAGCGCGACGAGCACGCCCTCGTCTCGCCGAACCAGTGGGGGCTCGTGGGCGGGCACCTCGACGAGGGTGAGAGCTGGCAGGACGCGCTGCACCGTGAGCTCGAGGAGGAGACCGGCCTCACCGAGCGGGGGTTCGAGCTCTGGTTCGACGAGATCGTGCAGCACTCGCCGAAGATCTCCTCGCACCTCGCGGACCACTGGCAGATCTGGGTGAAGCGCACCGACGCCACCGACGCCGACATCCGGCTCGGGGAGGGGCGCCAGATCGTGTTCGTCGACCCGGACCGGATCCGCTCCGGCGAGCTCGACCTGGCTCTCTCGGCACAGCACGTGCTGCGGCTGTTCCTCGACTCCCCGACGTACCGCGAGATGCACTGACTCCTTCTCGGTCAGTGTTGGTAGGTGCCGTGGATGATCGCGCGGCCCAGCGTCTTGAACGCGAGGTTGAACGACACCACGGCCGGTGAGGCGTCCGAGTCGACGCCCAGGCTCTCCTCCTGCACCGCGTGCACGACGTAGAAGTAGCGGTGGACCTGGTCGCCCGGCGGGGGAGCGGCGCCCATGAAGCCCTTCTCACCGCCGTCGTTGCGGCAGTGGAAGGCCTTGCCGGGCAGCTCGCCCGAGGCCGCTCCGGTGTCGAGCGAGGTGACGTCGGCCGGGACGTCGACCAGGACCCAGTGCCAGAAGCCCGACGGGGTGGGTGCGTCCGGGTCGAAGCAGGTGACCACGAAGCTCTTGGTGCCTTCCGGGGCTCCTGACCAGCTCAGCTGTGGCGAGGTGTTCCCCTTCGAAGCCACCTGGTCGTCCTTCAGGGGCCTGCCGTCCTGCACGTCCTCACTGGTCACCGTGAACGACGGCACCTCGGGGAGCAGGTCGTACGGGTTCGGGCTGACGGGGCGGTCCAGGCTCATCCATACCTCCTCTGGGAGTGCGTGCTGCGACCCTAGTCCGCAGGCTGGTCGTCTGCCAGGGTTCTGACCGCGGCGAGGAGAATGTGGCCTATGCCTCCCACAGCCGACCAGCAGCTGCTCGACGTCGTGGGGTCCGTCGTACCCCTCGACGTCACTGCCATGTCCGACGCGCGTCGGCGCCAGGCACAGCTGACCAAGCCTTCCGGCGCACTGGGAGTCCTCGAGGACGCCTCGGTGACCCTGTGCGGGATCCAGCGGCAGTGTCCGCCGCGACCGCTCGCGGACCCGGTGGTGGCGGTGTTCGCCGGGGACCACGGTGTCCACGCCCAGGGAGTCAGCCCCTGGCCGCAGGAGGTGACCGCCTCGATGGTCGCTAACTTCCGGGCCGGCGGGGCCGCCGTCAACGTCCTGGCCCGCCAGGCCGGCGCGGAGGTCGTGGTCGTCGACATGGGCGTCGCCTCCGACCTGGCCCCCGGTCCCGACCTGCTCGACCTCAAGATCCGACGCGGTACGTCGGACCTGGCGACCGGACCCGCGATGACCCGGCAGGAGGCGCTTGCCGGGCTGCTGGCCGGCGTCTCGGTGGCGGACACGCTGGTCGACCGCGGCCACGACGTGCTGCTCACCGGCGACATGGGGATCGCCAACACCACGCCGTCGGCGGCACTGGTGGCGGCCTTCACCGGAGTGCCTCCGGTGGAGGTGACCGGACGCGGGACAGGTGTCGACGACGAGGTCTGGGCCCGCAAGGTGGAGGTCGTGGGGCGCGCAATCGCCGCGCGGCCCGTCGGGGACGACCCCGTGGAGACCCTGGCCTCGCTGGGCGGCTTCGAGCACGCCGGGATAGCGGGGCTGGTGCTGGGCGCGGCCCGCAGACAGGTCCCCGTCATCCTCGACGGCGTCATCGCGGGGGCGGCCGCACTCGTCGCCCGAGCCCTCGCTCCTGCCGCGATCGGCTACTGCTTCGCGGGGCACCGCAGCGTGGAGCCGGGCCACGCCGTCGCCCTCGCGACCCTCGGGCTGCGGCCGCTGGTCGACCTCGACCTCCGGCTAGGCGAAGGCACCGGCGCCGTTCTCGCGCTGCCGCTCGTCCAGGCCGCCGGCGCGACGCTCCGGGAGATGGCGACCTTCGACTCCGCCGGGGTCGCGAACAAGGAGGCGCCCGATGCCTGAGGACAACTTCCCTCCCTACCCGGCAGGGCTGCGCCTGACCGGTCGCAAGGTCGTCGTCGTGGGCGGCGGCCACGTCGCACAACGTCGCGTCCCCGCGCTCCTCGCGGCGGGCGCGGACGTCGAGGTCGTCTCACCCGCGGTGACCCCCGCCATCGAGGGGCTCGTGGGTTCGGGGGAGGTGACCTGGCGCGAGCGGGGCTTCGAGGCCGGTGACCTCGACGAGGCGTGGTACGTGATCGCCGCGACCGACGTGCGGGAGGTCAACGAGGAGGTCAGCCGTGCCGCCGAGGAACGGCGCGTCTTCTGCGTCCGAAGCGACGACGCCACCCGGGCCACGGCGTGGACGCCTGCAGTGGGAAGGCACGCCGGGGTGACCGTCGCAGTGCTCGGCAACCGCGAGCCCCAGCGCTCGGCCGCCGTGCGTGACGAGATCGTCTCCGCCCTGCGTGACGGGGTGATCCACGCGGACGCCCACCGTGACCGCACGCCGGGCGTGGTCCTGGTGGGCGGCGGCCCGGGGGACCCGGACCTCGTCACCGTCGCCGCCCGACGCGCTCTCGGCGAGGCCGACGTCGTGGTCGCCGACCGGCTCGCCCCTCGGGAGCTGCTCAGCGAGCTCTCTCCCGACGTGGAGCTGATCGACGTGGCGAAGCTGCCACGCGGGCGTTCCGCGTCCCAGGACGAGATCAACCGGGTGATCGTCGAGCGGGCCCGCCAGGGCAAGAGGGTGGTCCGGTTCAAGGGCGGCGACCCCTTCGTGTTCGGTCGTGGCTACGAGGAGGCGATCGCCTGCGCGGAGGCGGGCGTGCCCTGCACGGTGGTGCCAGGTGTCACGAGTGCGATCTCCGTGCCCGCCGCGGTCGGGATCCCCGTGACGCACCGGGGGGTCGCCCACGAGTTCACCGTGGTGTCCGGACACGTCCCGCCCGACCACGACAGCTCCCTCGTCGACTGGGACGCCCTCGCGCGGATGCGCGGCACCGTCGTACTCCTGATGGCCGTGCAGAACCTCGCCGCCATCGCCGACCGCCTCATCTCCGGCGGCCGTCCCGCGTCGACGCCGGTCGCTGTGGTCGCCGAGGGCACGATGCCGGGGGAGCGCACCGTACTCTCGACCCTCGAGTCGGTCGCGGGGGACGTGGAGCAGGAGGACGTACGCCCGCCGGCGATCGTGGTGGTCGGAGAAGTGGTGGCCGTGGGCAACCCGGAAAGGTATGGATGGCAGACCTGATCGAGGTGTCGGATCCGGACGACGCCCGGCTCTCCGACTACCGCGACCTGCGCGACGTCGAGCTCCGCAAGCACCTCGAGGCCGAGCACGGCCTCTTCCTGGCCGAGGGGGAGAAGGTCGTGCGCCGCGCTCTCGAGGCGGGCTTCCCGGCGCGGTCCTTCCTGATGGCTCCCCGCTGGCTGGAGGGGCTCGCCGACGTCCTCGACCGCAGCGACGCGCCGTGCTACGTCGTGAGCGAGCAGCTCGCCGAGGCGGTGACCGGCTTCCACGTGCACCGGGGGGCGCTGGCGTCGCTCGAGCGGGCGCCACTGCCGTCGGTCGCCTACGTCCTCGAAGGCGCACGCACCGTCGTCGTGCTCGAGAACGTCGTCGACCACACGAACGTGGGGGCGATCTTCCGCTCCGCCGCCGCGCTGGGTGTCGACGCCGTCGTGCTCTCGCCGCGGTGCGCGGACCCCCTCTACCGACGCTCGATCAAGGTCGCGATGGGCGCGGTGTTCACCGTCCCCTACGCCCGGATGGAGGAGTGGTACGACGGCCCGGCGGAGCTGTCGCGGTCCGGCTTCACGACGGTTGCTCTCACGCCGGCAGCCGACGCCGTCGAGATCGAGGAGGCAGTCCGCGGGCTGGACAAGGTCGCCCTGCTCCTCGGCTCCGAGGGCCCGGGTCTCTCGCGGCGGTGGATGGAGTCCGCCGACCGTCGTGCGGTGATCCCGATGGCCGCGGGCATCGACTCGCTCAACGTGGCCGCGGCGACCGCCGTCGCCTGCTACGTCACTGCTCGCCGCTGACGACCGGCCAGTCCGGGGGGAAGCTGTCGGCGTACTCCTCTGCCTGCTTGAAGAGCTTCTTGCGGGCGCGCTTGTTGAGCCGGTCGCCGAACACCGTGCCCTTGCAGTGGTCGGTCTCGTGCTGGAGGCAGCGCGCGAGAAGTCCGCTGCCGCTGTAGCTCACCGGGTTCCCGTCGAGGTCCTGCCCTTCGACGCGCGCGAAGTCGGGTCGGGCGCACGAGACGAACGCACCCGGGAGGGAGAGGCAGCCCTCGTCGCCGTCGTCGAGCTTGCGGTCACGGCCCTCGGGCAGGAAGACCTCGGGGTTGCACACCACGCCCTGGTGGCGGACCTCGTCGTCGTCGGGGCAGTCGAACACGAAGATCGACCGGTCCACACCGATCTGGCAGGCGGCGAGCCCCACCCCGTCGGCGGCGTACATGGTGGCGACCATGTCGGCGGCCAGCTCCCGAAGCTTCGCGTCGAACTCGGTGACGGGCTCCTGCAAGCGGTGCATGACGTGCTCGCCCCAGCGGGTGACGGGGCGGACGGTGCCGCCGTCGGGGAGGACGGAGTGCTCGGGTGCGGTGTCGGACATGCCGCACATCCTAGGTGCGGCCGCGGACCTCGACGTCCACGAGTGCCGCGTTGCCGCGGGCGTCGATGCGCACCCTGGCCATCGCGCGGCCGTCGCCGACCGCCTGCTCCAAGGCGTAGGCGTCCTCCTGCGGGAGGAACCAGCTGTCGATGCCGCATCGGAGCCGCCAGTGCTCGTCCTTGCAGCGCAGGAAGGGCCCTGAGGCGGGAGGCTCGGCGACGGGCGCACGACCGACCCAGTGATCACCTGAGCGCACCAGCGGCACGTACGCGACGTCGCCGTCGACGTCCTCTCGTCCGGTGAGCTCCTGGCTGCTCGGCAGGCCGGGGTAGGACAGGGCGACGTACGCGCCTCGGAACGGGTCGACCGGGTCGAGCGGAGCGACCTCGAGGAGGTACTCCTCGCCGGTGAGCCGTGCGGACAGCGGGCCGGCGACCACCAGTGGGACGAGAGCGAGCTGGACCGCCGAGGCCAGCGCGACTCGACCGGTGCGTGAGCGGATGGGGTTCATGCCGATGCTCCTTCGAGGGTGGCCGTGAGCCGGCGGCGACCACGGTCGGACAGGTAGCCGGTGCCGAGGAAGATGACGCCGAGCACGAGGAACAGGGCGGCGCCGGTGACGATCGGGGCGAAGACAGCGAAGCTCTGCACCGTCGTGAACAGCACCAGCGCGGCCGTGGCGAGGAAGGTCAGCCGGTTGGAGTCACGGAGCACCCCCAGCACGGCGTACCAGCCGGCGGCGAGGACGTAGACCGCCACGCTGACGAAGGCGTGGGCGTAGCCCGCCGCGGTCACGGCGCCGTTGACAGGCTCCGGCGGCTGCCAGGCCACCAGGAGGACCCCCGCGGCCACGGCGACCGCTGGGGCCAGCGCCTCGAGCCGAGCGCTGCCGGTGCTGAGCACGACGGCCGCGGTGACCGCCGCGACGGTCACGGCCAGGCCGACCACCACGGGCACCGACCAGACGAACCGCTCCATGTCGACGTAGGGGAACGCCGCGACGAACAGCCCGAGCAGCGCGAGCACCGCCGACGTGTCCCGCCACGGGGCGGCGAAGGACGACCGCCACCGGGCGTCGTGGGTCACCGCGACGACACCCGCGACCACCGCGGCGAGGAGGATGGGCAGGACGAAACCCATCCCGTCCTCGGCCGAGTCGAAGACGTCCCAGACGAACCAGGTGGCGGTGACCGCGATCCCCACGAGCAGCGGCGCGACCCCCACGACGGCGTAGGCGTACACCAGCGCCCCGAGGCCCCAGGCGCCGACGAGGGACGGCTCGTAGGCGGGGACCTGCAGGCTCTGCGCCGCCTGGAACACCACCGCCCCGAAGGACAGCGCGCTGAGGAGGCGGAACGCCCCCACCACCAGGCGGGCGCCTCGTCGCGAGAACAGCTCCGCCGTGGCGACGAAGCCCAGCCACAGCGAGGTCACGACGGCGAAGCGCAGCAGCGGCGACATCTCGTCGAGGTTGGTGGCGACCAGCCAGAGCAGCCCGACGCCCACGAAGCCGCCGCCGAGGAACAGCAGCAGCCGGTTCAGCGAGAAGCGGCGCACTCCGACGTACCGGCTGCGGATCGCCTTTGCCTGGCTGTCGTCGACGACTCCCGTGGCGAGCCACGAGGCGAGCTCCTTCTCGAGCCAGGCCAGCTGGCCCGTGGGGACCGGCCGCGCGGCCGGGGTGAGGTCCTGTGTCATGTCGTCAGTGTCGGAGGGGGCGACCCCGCGGCACATGAGCACAGGTACTCAACCCGCGCAGGTGGTTCTCCCGCCGGCGTGACCGGGGCCACAATCGCCGGGTGTGGCTCGTTGTGTAACTCAGAGTTACAGTTGTGCACATGTCGATGACACGAACCCGACGCGACGGAGCCACGCCGAGCAGGAACGGCGTCCCGTCCACGGACAGGCAGGACCCGATCGGCTTCGCGGTCGCCATGCTCAACCGCCTTGCCCAGACCAGCGTGCTCGACCGCCTCGGCCTCCGGAAGCAGACCGAGCGGGTGGTGTTCGAGACGACCAGGGCCGGCTTCCGCACCGCCGGCACCGTCGGCCGGACGTTCAGCCGCAAGGGCAGGCCCGGCGCCAAGCCGGTGCGCGTGCCGAGCGCCGCGGCGAAGGGCCTCTTCGACCTCACGCCGACCGAGGACGAGCAGATGCTCGTCGACCTGGTGGGCGAGTTCGCGACGGAGATGGTGCGCCCCGCCGCAGCCGAGGCGAACGATGCCTGTGCCGCGCCCGACGAGCTGCTCGCGTCCAGCCTCGAGATCGGGCTGCCGATCCTCGGCGTGCCCGAGGAGCTCGGCGGCATCTCCACGGAGCGGTCCGCCATGGCCGGGACACTGGTCGCCGAGGCGCTGGCCAAGGGCGACATGGGTCTCGCGGTGGCCTGCCTCGCCCCCGGGGCGGTCGCCACCGCGCTCTCGCTGTGGGGCAGCGACGAGCAGCAGTCGACGTACCTTCCGGCCTTCACGGGCGACGAGGTGCCGGCGGCGGCCCTGGCCCTCACCGAGCCCCGCCCGCTCTTCGACGCGATGAGCCCCGAGACCACCGCCACCCGCGACGGCGACGGGTTCGTCCTCGACGGCGTGAAGTCCCTGGTGCCGCGGGCGGCCGACGCCGAGCTCTTCGTGGTCGGTGCCCAGCTCGAGGGCAAGCCGGCCCTCTTCCTCGTGGAGTCCTCGACCGAGGGCCTCGAGATCGAGTCCGAGCCGTCGATGGGCGTCCGCGCGGCGGGCCTCGGCCGGGTCATCTTGAAGAACGCCCGCGTGAACGACCTGGGCCTGCTCGGCGACGCCGACGGCGAGGCCTACGCCGAGTGCGTGCGGCTCTCACGCCTGGCGTGGTGCGCCCTGGCGATCGGCACGGGACAGGCCGTCCTCGACTACGTCATCCCCTACGTCAACGAGCGCCACGCGTTCGGGGAGCCGGTCAGCAACCGGCAGTCGGTGGCCTTCATGGTCGCCAACATCGGGATCGAGCTCCAGGCGATGCGCCTGGTGACCTACAAGGCCGCCTCCCGCGCCGCGCAGGGCAAGCCGTTCGACCGCGAGGTCGCCCTGGCTCGCAAGCTGTGCGCCGAGCGCGGCATGCAGATCGGGAACGACGGGGTCCAGCTGCTCGGCGGTCACGGCTTCGTCAAGGAACACCCCGTCGAGCGGTGGTACCGCGACCTTCGCGCCATCGGTGTCCTGGAAGGAGGGGTCCTCGTCTGACCGACGGCCGGTCCACTCTGCCCAGACCCCGTCCCTTAGCGAGGAAGCCATCATGATCAACCTCGAGACACCCAAGAAGTTCCGGCCGCTGATCGGCCAGGCGCACCAGGTCGCGATGAACCTGCTCCGCCCCAACTCCCGCAAGTACGACCAGCTCGAGCACGAGTACCCCAAGGAGCTCGACATGCTCGCGGCGATGATCGACGGGCTCAGCGAGTCCGGTGCCGCCAGCGGCGCGGGCGCGTCGGGCGTCCGCCGCGAGGAGGGTACGTCGGACGAGGCGGCCGCCGGCACGAAGAACGGCTCCAACCTCGCCTCGGTGCTCTCCATCATGGAGATGTGCTGGGGCGACGTGGGCCTGCTGCTGTCCATGCCGCGCCAGGGCCTCGGCAACTCCGCCATCGCCTCGGTGGCCAACGAGGAGCAGCACAAGCGCTTCGACGGCCTGTGGGCGAGCATGGCGATCACCGAGCCCGGAACAGGCTCGGACTCGGCCAACATCCAGACCACCGCCGTGCTCGACGGCGACGACTACGTCATCAACGGCGAGAAGATCTTCGTCACTGCCGGTGACCGCTGCGACGCAGTCGTGGTGTGGGCGACCCTGGACAAGAGCCTGGGCCGCGCCGCGATCAAGTCCTTCGTCGTCCCCAAGGACACCCCGGGGATGAACGTCGAGCGCCTCGAGCACAAGCTCGGCATCCGCTCCTCCGACACCGCGACGATCCGCTTCGAGGACTGCCGCGTGCCGAAGGAGAACCTCCTCGGCAGCCCCGAGATCGACGTCAAGCAGGGGTTCGCCGGGGCGATGGCGACCTTCGACAACACGCGGCCGCTCGTCGCGGCGATGGCGGTCGGCTGCGCCCGGGCGTCCCTCGAGCTCACCAAGGAGCTGCTGGAGAGGGCCGGCGTGGTCATCGACTACGACCGCCCCGCCCACACCCAGTCGGCTGCCGCCGCGGCCTTCTTGCAGATGGAGTCGGACTGGGAGGGGGCCTACCTCCTCACGCTGCAGGCCGCCTGGATGGCCGACAACCGCAAGCCGAACTCGCTGGAGGCCTCGATGGCCAAGGCGAAGGCGGGTCGCGTGGGCAGCGACATCACGCTGCGCTGCGTCGAGCTCGCGGGGAGCATCGGCTACAGCGAGCACGAGCTGCTCGAGAAGTGGGCGCGCGACTCCAAGATCCTCGACATCTTCGAAGGCACCCAGCAGATCCAGCAGCTGATCGTCGCGCGCCGACTGCTCGGGAAGACCTCCGCCGAGCTCAAGTAGCCGACCGGGACGGCGACCAGGGCGAGGCCGGCCGAGGGAGCAGGACACCGTCGACGGTGATGTCGGTGCGCTCGTTCCAGAAGCTGATGCGGTCACGGACGGCCTCTGCCTCGTGCAGGGGCTGTTCGTAGGTCCAGGCGAGGTCCCTTCCCTCCTCACCGGCGCCGTCGTAGGAGTAGTAGGACGCGTGCCCCTTGTAGGAACACGTCGTCCTGGAGTCGGACCGTCTCAGCAGATCCAGGCGTACGTCGGAGCGCGGGAGGTACCAGCGCAGGGGCAGCGACGTCTCGGCGAGGACCATCGGGTCGCGGCTGTCGGCCAGCAATTCGCCGTCGAGGGAGACCACGACGTGCCGGGTCGACCTGCGGATGTCGATCCGCTTGAAGGGGTCGTGGGGATGCCCGATGAGGTCCTCGTCCTCCTCCTTCCAGGTGAAGGGGCCGAAGTCCAGGAGCACGTGCCCGGCGAGGTCGGCGTCGTCGGGGCGGAATGCCGCGCGCTCATAGGTGGTGCCGGCCACGCGGACGTCCCACGAGGTCCCGGGACAGCTGTGCCAGCGGAAGGTGCGAGGGCCGAGGACGGGAGGCATCGGGCTCGGCGAGTCGTCCGGTGAGGAGGGCTCCACCAGCTCTGCGTCAAGGGCGGCCGCCGGGACGGCGTACATGGGCACCACCCGGCCCGGCTCCCACACCAGCCAGGCGTCCTGCGTGTCGACGAACACGTGACCGTCGGCGTACCCGCGCACACGGAAGGCCGCGGGCTCGGCCGCGAGCTCGGTCAGAACGGCTGCGAGATAGGTGCTCATGCGCAATGCCACATCACCGATGTTCCGGTTGGCGAGAACCGGGGTCAAGCGGTGAACCGCCGCGAAGCGGGAACCATCTGCTTATGAAGCTCTACGCCGATGCTCGTGCCCACAGGTCCCGCCAGATGCTCGGTGACCTCCTGCTCGCAGGGTGGGTCCTCCTCTGGGTCAAGACCGCCCTCGTCGTGCGTGACGCGACCTTGGCGCTCGCGCGGCCGGGGGAGGAGCTCTCCGACGCCGGGTCCGGGCTGGCATCGCAGCTGCGCGACGCCGGCGACACGGTCAGCGGCCTGCCACTGGTCGGTGACGAGGCGAGTGCACCCTTCGAGGGTGCCGGCGGGGCGGCCGACCGCATCGCGGCAGCGGGCAGCGCGCAGGTGGAGGCGGTCCACACACTTGCCTTCTGGCTGGCGCTGGCGGTCGGCGCGATACCGGTCCTGATCGCTCTCGGCATCTACCTGCCCGTGCGGTGGCGGTTCGTGAGGCAGGCCACCGCCGGGCGCCGCTTCGTCGACAGCACCGAGGACCTGAGCCTCTTCGCGCTCCGGGCGATGGCGCGGCAGCCGCTGCACCGCCTCGCGCCGATCAGCGACGACCCGGTCGGGGCGTGGCGCCGCGGCGACCCGGACGTCGTCCGCGAGCTCGCGGCGCTGGAGCTGCGCGACAGCGGCCTGTCCGTCCCTCTCGTTTCGGTATCGGCTGACAACCCCCCGGCCTGACCTCAAGATGGTCGTATGCGCGAGATCGAGATCCAGCCCGCCCCGCTGGAGCGCCTCGCCCAGCTCCTCAGCGAGCAGAGGGCGCAGCGCCTTGCGGCCTACGCCAGCCAGGCGCGTGTCCTGCTCGACGGCCGGACCGTGTGGAACATCAACGCCACGAGCAAGGGCGGCGGCGTCGCCGAGATGCTGCAGTTCATGCTTGCCTACGGCCGCGGCGCGGGCGTCGACACACGGTGGCTGGTGCTCGACGGTGACCACGAGTTCTTCATGATCACCAAGCGGCTCCACAACTTCCTGCACGGATCGCCGGGCGACGGGGGACCCCTAGGGGTGGAGCAGCGGGAGCACTTCGCGCGCGTCCTGTCCTTCAACCTGCCGATGGCCGAGCAGGTGGTCAAGCCCGGCGACATCGTGGTCCTGCACGACCCCCAGACCGCGGGCCTGGTCGACGGCCTCCGCCGCCGGGGCGCCCACGTCGTCTGGCGCTGCCACATCGGCCGCGACGTCCCCGACGCGCTCACCGACATCGGCTGGGCGTTCCTGCGGGACTTCATCCACGACGCGGACGGCTTCATCTTCTCGCGCAAGGAGTACGTCCCCTCCTGGGTGCCCGCCGACAAGGTGATCATCGTCGCGCCGTCGATCGACCCGTTCAGCGCCAAGAACATCCCGCTGCCGGAGGGCCGGGTGCGCTCCTCGCTCGCGCGAGCCGGCCTCGTCGGGAACTCACCCGATCCCACCCAGCTCGGCTTCAACCGCCGTGACGGCTCGGTGGGCGAGGTCCGGGCGCACGAGAAGCTGATCCACGGCCACGGGCCGATCCCGGACGATGCGAGGCTGGTCGTCCAGGTGAGCCGCTGGGACCGTCTCAAGGACATGCCGGGGGTGCTGAAGGGCTTCACCGACTGCCTCGACGCCCTGCCTGCGGACGCTCACCTCGCCCTGGTCGGTCCGGAGGCGGCAGGGGTCGCCGACGACCCCGAGGGAGCAGCTGTCTTCGACGAGTGCCGGAGCCTGTGGGACCGGCTGCCTCGCCGCGACCAGGACCGCGTCCACCTCGTGACCCTGCCGATGGACGACGTGGACGAGAACGCCCACCTCGTCAACGCCATGCAGCAGCGCTCAGCGGTCGTGGTCCAGAAAAGCCTGGTCGAGGGCTTCGGGCTGACGGTCACCGAGGCGATGTGGAAGGCGCGCCCGGTCATCGCCTCGGCCGTCGGCGGGATCCGCGACCAGATCGAGGACGGCGTCCACGGACTGCTGCTCGACGACCCCCTCGACCTCGAGTCGTTCGCGACGGCGCTCGAACGGGTCCTCGGTGACGAGGCGTTCGCCGCAAAGCTGGGGCAGAACGCGCGCGAGCGGGTCGAGGACCAGTACCTCGGCGACCGGCACCTGATCCAGTACGCCGAGCTGTTCGCGGCACTGATCGCCTGACCGTACGACGACCGCCACCGCCCGTTCACCTGGGAGAAAGGCCGCTCCGGGAGCCTCGGAGTCATGAAGATCCCCTTGAGCATGCTCGGTGGCCTCGTCGGCTACTTCATCTGGGCGTCGTCGCTGGCCGAGGTCAGCCGCGGCCTGCTCTGACGCGCAGCACCTCGGCGTACCATCTGCGGATGGCCGCCACCCGCACCCGCAAGCAGCGGATCATCGAAGTCCTCGAGGACGCCTTCGCCGACCTCATGCACGCAGACCCCCAGGCGTTCCGGGTGAAGTACCGCAAGATGGCGGCCGACCCGTTCGCCTTCTTCCGGGGCACCGCCTGCCTCTTCTACGCCGACGTCACGGGCAAGCGCGACCCGTTCGTCGACGACCGCACCAGCCGGATCTGGATCCACGGCGACCTGCACGCCGAGAACTTCGGCACCTACCTCAACAGCGACGGCAGGCTCGTCTTCGACGTCAACGACTTCGACGAGGCCTACCTCGGCTGCTTCACCTGGGACCTGCGCCGGTTCGCGGCGAGCCTCGCCCTCATGGGCTGGCACAAGGCGCTGCCCGAGGAAGCCGTCCGGGATCTGGTCGCCCGGTACCTGCGCGCCTACCTCGACCAGGTCGACCACTACGTCGGCTCCGACGACGACAACGACTTCGGGCTCTACCTCGACAACACCGATGGGCCGGTGCTCGACATGCTCGTCCGCGCCAGACGCCTCAGCCGCCGCGACCTCCTCGACGACGTCACGGTGTTCGAGGACGGGGTCCGGGTGTTCCGGGACGGGTCGGGGGTCCGGCGTCTGCAGCGTGACGAGAAGCGCAAGGTCCTGCGTGCGTTCGACGAGTACCTCACCACCATCCCCGAGTCCAAGCGCTTCGACCGGGACCTGTTCTACGAGGTGCGCGACGTCGTGGGACGCTCCGGCTTCGGGATCGGCAGCGCCGGGCTCCCGGCGTACAACATCCTCGTCGAGGGCTACAGCCAGGCACTCGACAACGACGTGGTGCTCTCGATGAAGCAGGCGAACGTGCCCGCGGTGAGCCGGTTCGTCGACACCGCAAACGTGGACCGCTACTTCGACCACGAGGGGCACCGCACCGTGGTCAGCCAGCGTGCCCTCCAGGTGCACACCGACCCGCTCCTCGGCCACACCAGCCTCGACGGGTGCGGGTACGTCGTGTCCGAGGTCTCTCCCTACGAGGTCGACCTCGACTGGTCCGACATCAACGAACCCGACGACATGGCCCTGGTCGTGGACAGCCTGGGCCGCGCCAGCGCGAAGGTGCACTGCGCCTCGGACGAGGACAGCGACCAGGACCTCGTCGACTTCCAGGTCGAGGAGGCCATCGCGGAGGCGCTGGAGGGACGTCGTGAGGAGCTCACCGCCGACGTCGTCGACTTCGGCCTCAGCTACGCCGCGAGGGTGCGGCGCGACCACTCGCTGTTCGTGAGCGCCTTTCGCGAGGGCGAGATCGGCGGGGTCAGCGCTACCTGAGGCGTCGGGCGCCGTCGCTCGCCGGGGCGTAGAGGAAGCCCGGCGGCGACCAGCCGTTCTCCTTGAAGGCAGCCGCCACGGCCACCGCCACCTCGCCCACGGCGTCGGAGGGCAGGAGCGCGATCGCCGACCCGCCGAAGCCGCCCCCGGTCATCCGCGCACCCAGTGCACCGTGGCGCCGGCACGTCGCGACCACCTCGTCGAGCTCGGGGCAGGAGACCTCGTAGTCGTAGCGGAGCGACTCGTGCGAGGCGTCGAGCAGCGGTCCCAGCGCCGTGTGCTTGCCGCGCTCGAGCATCTCGGCGGCCGCGTCGACCCGGTCCATCTCGCCCAGCACGTGGCGGGCGCGCCGGCGTACCCGGGGTTCGGTGAGCGCGTCGAGGACCTCCGGACGACCCTGGACCTCCCGAAGGGTGTCGACACCGAGCGTCCGCGCGGCCGACTCGCAGTCCGCGCGCCGCGATCCATAGCCGCCATCGGTGAGGGCGTGCGACACGCGGGTGTCCACCACGAGGAGGGTGAGCCGCTCGGCCTCCGGCTCCCAGGGCACCTGACGGGACGAGCCGTCGGCGAAGTCCAGGAGCAAGGCGTGTCCGGCACTGCCCAGCAGCGCGATGCTCTGGTCCAAGCCTCCGGTGGGCGCGCCGGCGACCTCGGTCTCGGCGCGGATGCACGCCTGCGCCAGCCGGTGGCGCTGCTCCTCGGTGTCGGGGACCTCCGTGAGCGCCGAGATCCCGAGCGCGACGGCGCACTCGAGGGCAGCCGAGCTCGAGAGGCCCGAGCCGATCGGCACACGTGAGTCGACCACGACGTCGAGGCCACCGACGTCCCACCCCTCCTGCTCCAGCGCCCAGGCCACCCCGGCGACGTAGGCCATCCAGCCCTCGACGGCCCCCGGCCGTAGCTCGTCGAGGTCCACCTGTCTGGTCTGCGCGAGCTGTCGGGACGTCACGGAGAGCGTGCGGTCGCGGCGCGGCGCCAGGGCGGCGTACGTCGCGTGGGGGAGCGCGAGCGGGAGGCAGCGCCCGCCGTTGTAGTCGAGGTGCTCCCCGATCAGGTTCACGCGACCAGGGGCGGCCGTGACGACCGTGGGCTCGTGGCCCACACGCCACGCGAAGGCCTCAGCGAGCTTCGACCCGATCTGCTCGGGGTCCCCTGGCGAGAGGAACGACGACGGCACGGACTGCGGCATGGGAGCACTGTACGGGCTGGACGACCGCCGGAATCGTGGGATGGCTGACGAAACCGACGCGCCGGACGAGCGGGTTCGTCCCCGTTGCCGCCACGGCGGCTGTGAGCCTTCCTCAGGAGTAGACTCTCGTCCTCGTGCGCTTCCTCAACGACTCACCGCCGCCGTACGAGCTGACCTACAACGACGTGTTCATGGTCCCGCGGCGCTCCGACGTCTCCTCCCGCTACGACGTCGACCTGTCCACCCATGACGGCACGGGTACGACGATCCCGCTGGTCGTGGCCAACATGACCGCGATCTCCGGTCGCCGCATGGCGGAGACCGTCGCCCGCCGTGGCGGCATCACGGTCGTTCCCCAAGACATCCCCGTCACGGTCGTCGAGGACGTCGTCGACTGGGTCAAGTCGCGGCACCTCGTCTTCGAGACCCCGATCGTGCTCGACCCGCACCAGACGGTCGGCGACGCCCTCGGGCTGCTGCCGAAGAGGGCCCACAAGGCCGCCGTGGTCGTGGAGGAGGGCAGGCCGGTCGGTGTCGTCACCGAGGACGACTGTCTCGGGGTGGACCGCTTCACCCAGGTGCACCAGGTCATGACCCAGGCGCTCGTCACGCTCCCGGACACGGTGGACCCCAGGAGCGCCTTCGAGCGTCTCGACCAGGCTCGCCGCCGGATGGCGCCGGTGGTCGACGCCGACGGGCTTCTCCAGGGCGTGCTGACCAAGACCGGCGCGCTTCGCGCGGCGCTCTACACCCCGACCGTCGACGCGCAGGGACGGCTGAAGGTGGCCGCGGCCGTCGGGGTGAACGGCGACGTGGCGGCCAAGGCCAAGGCGCTGCTGGCCACCGGGATCGACTGCCTGGTCGTGGACACCGCCCACGGGCATCAGGAGCGGATGATCGAGGCGCTGGTAGCCATCCGTTCGCTGGACCCCCAGGTGCCGGTGGTCGCGGGCAACGTCGTGTCGGCCGAGGGGGTGCGCGACCTGGTCGGGGCAGGGGCGGACATCGTGAAGGTCGGCGTCGGACCGGGTGCGATGTGCACGACGCGGATGATGACCGGCGTGGGGCGGCCGCAGTTCTCGGCCGTGCTCGAGTGCGCCGCAGCCGCGCGTGAGCTGGGCAAGCACGTCTGGGCCGACGGCGGCGTGCGGCACCCGCGCGACGTCGCGCTGGCGCTGGCCGCGGGCGCCTCCCAGGTGATGGTCGGCTCCTGGTTCGCGGGCACCTACGAGTCGCCGGGCGACCTGCACGTGGACGCCGACGGCCGTGTCTACAAGGAGAGCTACGGCATGGCCTCGGCCCGGGCGGTCGCCGGCCGCACCAGCACCGAGACCGCGTTCGACCGGGCCCGCAAGGGGCTCTACGAGGAGGGCATCTCCTCCTCTCGGATGTACCTCGACCCGGCTCGCCCCGGTGTCGAGGACCTCGTCGACAACATCTTCGCGGGGGTCCGTTCGGCCTGCACGTACGCTGGCGCAGCGAACCTCGAGGAGTTCCACGAGCGAGCCGTCATCGGCGTCCAGTCCGACGCCGGCTTCCACGAGGGCCGCCCGCTTCCCGCCGGCTGGTGAAAGAAACGTGGGCGCCTCCCCGGCGGGGGAGACGCCCACATCAGTCAGGTGGTCGGTCAGCGCGCGTTGTCGCTGCTCCGGGTCGACGTGGTGTCGCCGTTCGAGAGCACCGGCTCGTCGGCCGGCTCGACCGCGAGCGCGAACTCGTCGCCGTGCAACGTCACACCGTTGACCACGGCCTGCTCGATCGCCTCACGGGCGTAGCGCCTGCGGACCATCAGCGGGTCGTTGCGAAGGTCCTTCACCAGGGCGACGGCCAGGCCGATCATCACGATCGCGAACGGCAGTGCCGCCACGATGGTGATGTTCTGCAGGCCGGTCAGGGCCGAGTCGCCGCCGACGAGCAGCATGACCGCTGCGACGCCACCGGTGGCCACGCCCCAGAAGATGACGGTCTTCCTGCTCGGCTCGAGCGCGCCCTCCTCGGAGAGCGACCCCATGACGATGGACGCGGCGTCCGCGCCGGAGACGAAGAAGATCGCGACGAGTGCCATCACGAGCACGCTGGTGATCGTGGCGAGCGGCAGTTCGCCGAGCATGCCGAACAGCTGTCCCTCCACCGACGACGCGCCGGCGAGGTCCGCGCCGCCCTGCTGCATCTTGATCGCGGCGCCGCCGAAGATCGCGAACCAGACCAGGCTGACCAGGCTCGGGACGAGCAGGACCCCGGTGACGAACTGGCGGATGGTGCGGCCACGCGAGATCCGGGCGATGAACATACCGACGAACGGCGTCCAGCTCAGCCACCAGGCCCAGTAGAAGACGGTCCAACCCGAGAGCCACGTGGCCATGCCGTCACCGCCCGAGGCGTCGGTGCGGGCCGACATCGCGGCCAGGTCCTGGAAGTAGCTGCCGACAGCTGTGGGGATCAGGTCGAGCATGAAGACGGTCGGGCCGACCACGAACACGAACACCGCGAGGACCAGGGCGAGGACCATGTTGATGTTGGACAGCCACTGGATGCCCTTCTCCACGCCGGAGACCGCGGAAGCGATGAAGGCGATGGTGAGCAGCACGATCAGACCGACGAGGAGGCCGTTGCCGACCTTCCCGATCCCGGCGACGATCTCCAGACCGCTGCCGATCTGGAGCGCACCGAGTCCGAGGGAGGCCGCAGAGCCGAAGAGGGTGGCGAAGATGGCGAGGATGTCGATGACTCGCCCGACACCACCGGATGCGCGGCGCTCCCCGATGAGGGGGATGAACGCGGAGCTGATCAGCTGACGGCGGCCCTTGCGGAACACGCCGTAGGCGACGGCGAGACCGACCACGGCGTAGATCGCCCAGGGGTGCAGCGTCCAGTGGAAGAGCGTGGTGGCCATCGCGGTCTGCACGGCCTGGGGGCTACCGGCGTCGACGGTGCCAGGGGGCGGAGTCGTGAAGTGGGTCAGCGGCTCGCTGACGCCGTAGAACATCAGGCCGATGCCCATTCCGGCGCTGAACATCATGGCGATCCAGGAGACGGTGCGGAACTCCGGCTCCTCGTCGTCGTTGCCGAGGGGGATGGTGCCGAAGCGACCGGCCGCCAGCCAGATCACGAAGACCACGAAGGCCGACGCGAGAGTGACGAAGAGCCACCCCATGTTGGTGACGGTCCACGAGAGGGCCGCTGCCGAGGCCGTGCCGAGGCTGGAGGTGCTCGCGAACCCCCAGACCAGGAAGCCGAGGGCGAGAGCGGCAGTGACACCGAAGACGACCTTGTCGACCTTGCCCGTAGTGGGGCTGGCCTCCTCGGTCACGGGGTCCTCGAGAGCGGGGTGTGGGGCGGGCGATGTCGCCCGCTCGGTGGGTGACGTCGTGTCCAATGCCATGCAGTGTGCGGCGCCGCGGAGCGACGCCCCTCCTTCTGACGGTTCAGGGATCAGTCTTCAACCTGCCGCTCCTACCCCAAATCGGACACCCTGAAAACCTTCTGTGACAGAAGTCGCGTCGCTGAGACGGCTCAGCCCACGGCGTCGCAGCGGACAGCCACGATGGCGATGTCGTCGCGCTGGGCGGACTCGACAGCGGTGAGAAGCCGGTCCACCACCGCCTGGGGAGACAGGCCCGTGCACTCGCGGAGGATCGCGACGAGACCCTCGTGCTCGAGGCGCTTGGTGCCCGAGTCGGTCAGGCCGTCGGTGTAGAAGACGACGAGGTCGCCGGCGCCCAGCTCGACGCTGGTCTCCGAGACGTCGATGTCGTCGAAGATGCCGAGCAGCGTGCCCGGCACGCCGACGGACTCGACCTCGCCCGAGGCGCGCAGCACGACCGGCCCGGGGTGGCCCGCCGTGGCGAACACCAGGCCGGCGCCCTCGGGGCGAGCGGCGATCCTCGCGAAGAGCGCGGTCACGAAGGGCACGTCGGGCGCGGAGCCGGTGTCGCGCAGCAGCGCCTGGTTGACGACCTCGAGGGCCGCAGCAGGTGCCGGTTGCTGGATGGCGGCGGCCCGTAGGGAGTAACGCGCCCCGCTCGTCTGGCTGGCGGCCGTGGCGCCCTTGCCGCAGACGTCGCCGATCACCAGGCCCCAGGACGTGGGGTCCACGGGGAAGACGTCGTAGAAGTCGCCGCCCACCTCGTACTTGCTGGCGGGGTTGTACGACGCCGCGATGTTCAGGTAGGGGACCAGCGGCATGCTCGGTGGGAGGAGGCTGCGCTGCAGGGCGTCCGCGAGGTGCTGGACCTCGTGAAGCCGGGTCTCGTAGGCATGGACCAGCTGGCGGGCCTCGAGCCTGAGCTCGAGCTGATGGACGACCAGCCCGGCCAGGTCCCGCAGGACGTGCTTCTGCTCCTCGGTGACCTCACGGGGCTCGCGGTCGAGCACACAGAGCGTGCCGAGGTTGTAGCCGTCGCGGGTCGTGAGCGGGTGACCGACGTAGAAGCGGAGCCCGAACTCACCCGCGACAAGGGGGTTGGTCATCGTCCGCGGATCCTGGGCGGCGTCGGTCACGACCCAGGTCTCGTCGGTCATGATCGCCGACGAGCACAGCCCCGGGTCGCGGGTGATCTCGTCGACGTCGAGGCCGTGATGGGCCTTGAACCAGATCCGGTCGGTGTCCACGATGCTCACGATCGCCATCGGCACCTCGAACAGCTTGGCCGCCAGAGCCGCGAAGTCGTCGAAGATGCCGTCGGGCGGGGTGTCGAGGATCTGGTGGGCGCGTACCGCGGCGGTCCGCCGTTCCTCGTCGTAGGAGATCTGACGAGTGGGGGCGGGGGGAACTGAGCCGAAAGGCTCGTAAGAGTGATGCACTTGGCGACCCTATGCCCAATCGGGTCAAAGCGGCACTCCCCGAGGGCGGCTGTCTCTAGCCGGCCTAGGCTGCCTGCGTGAGCTATGACCAAACTCTCGTCGTCGCGGCCACGCGTGCCGAGGCCGCCTGCGTGCCCAGCCACCTGCCCGTCGTCGTCACCGGGCTCGGCAAGACGGCGGCGGCCGTCGCCACGACCCGGGCCCTGGCCGGGGTCGACGCCGCAAGGACGCTGGTGGTCAACATCGGTACGGCGGGCGCCCTCCGGGACGGTCTCGAAGGCATCCACGTCCCGGGGCTCGCGCTCAACCACGACATGAACGCCGACGCGATCCGGGCGCTCGGCTACGACCCGCAGGAGCGGCTCGAGGTCGAAGGCGGTGACGACACCGTGCTCGCCTCGGGTGACCTCTTCGTCACCGACCCCGAGGTGCGGTCCGCGCTCGCGGCCAGGGCACACCTCGTCGACATGGAGGGGTACGCCGTCGCCTACGCCTGCCTGCAGATGGGGGCGCCGGTGCGCCTGGTCAAGCACGTGTCGGACAACGCCGACGAGTCCGCCCTCGACTGGCCCGACCTCGTCGCCGCCAGCGCCGCCGCCCTCGGGAAGTGGCTCTCGGAGAACCTCCCGTCCCGGTGACCGCGCCGACGCTGCCGGCATGAGCGGGAGGGGACCGATGCGGCCGTCGAAACCTGAACGTCCTGGACCCGGGCAGGAGTCGGTCTGGGACTACCCGCGTCCGCCTCGGGTCGAGCGCAGCGACTCCCTGGTCGAGGTCGTCCTCGGCGGCGAGGTGATCGCCCGCACGACCCGCGCGCTCCGGGTGCTCGAGACCAGCCACCCGCCCACCTACTACCTGCCGCAGGCCGACTTCGAAGAGGGCAGCCTCAGACCGGCTGCCGGCAGTTCCTTCTGCGAGTGGAAGGGGACGGCCGCGTACTTCGACGTGGCCGGCGGCGGCGTCATGGCCGAGCGGGCCGCGTGGCACTACCCGCACCCCACGCCGGGGTTCGCCGAGCTGCTCGGCCACGTGGCGGTGTACCCGGCGAAGATGGACCGTTGCCTGGTGGACGGCGAGGTGGTGCGTCCTCAGGCGGGCGGCTTCTACGGCGGCTGGATCACCTCGAACGTCGTGGGCCCGTTCAAGGGCGATCCCGGTACCACCTCCTGGTGAGGGACGCGGGCACGCTCAGCGTCGGCGACGCTCGCGCGCCGGCCTGCGCGGCTGCGCCTTCTTCTCTGGGGCTGGGTCTTCGTCGGTGCCGCCGGGCCTTCACCCCGAGAGCTGTTGGCGGTGCGTCCGCGGACGATCCCGACGAAGGTCTCGACGCGCTCGTCGTCGAGGTCACGCCGCCAGGCCAGTCCGATCCGGGTCTCCGGCACGTCGCTGACCGGCCGGTGGACGACGTCCTTGCGGTGGTGCAGCCGCGCCACGGACATCGGGACGATCACGATGCCGACACCGGCCGCGACGGTCTCGATCGCCTGCCTGGTCGTGATGTCAGGGTCCTGCAGGAGGTACTCGTCGGTGAGGTCCGAGACGCTCACCTCGTCGGCGGCCTCCACGAAGTGGTCCTTGGGTACGACGACCACCGGCACCTCGGTGTACAGCGGGATGACGTGCAGCGCGTCCTGGTCGACGGGCAGCCGCACGAAGCACATCTCCGCGCGGTCGTCGTACAGGACGGCGGTCTGGTGCTCCTCGTCGACGGGGACGAGCTCGAGCGGTAGCCGGGGCATGCGCTCGGCCCACCTGCGCACCCACCTGTCGGGTGTCACACCCGGCACGAAGGCGACGCGGAAGGGGCCGCTGTGGTGGTCGGTCCGCTCGCTTGTCATGGTCACGCCAGGCTAGCGTCCTGCGACACTCTCACCCATGCAGCCGGTGCGGGTGGTCGTGGTGATGGGCGTCGCCGGTGCCGGCAAGAGCACGGTCGGACGGATGCTGGCTGCGAGCCTGGGTTGGTCCTTCCTGGACGGTGACGACCTGCATCCAGCCGCCAACGTGGCCAAGATGCGCGAGGGCATCCCGCTGACCGACGAGGACCGGTGGCCGTGGCTGGAGCGGGTCGCCACGTGGATCGAGGGCCGGCTGGAGTCAGGCGAGAGCGCGGTGGTCGCCTGCTCGGCGCTCAGGCGGACCTACCGGGACCGGCTCGCAGTCCGGGACGGCGTGGTGTTCGTGCAGCTCGCGGCGGACTATGACCTTCTCCGGCGGCGTCTCTCCGAGCGCCGTGGTCACTACATGTCCGCCGGCCTTCTCGACAGCCAGCTCGAGGCCCTCGAGCAGCCCGCCGCAGACGAGCCTGTGATCGTCGCAGACGCCGCCCCCGGCCCGCGAACGGTGGTGGAGGAGGTGTTGGAACGGCTGTCAGCCATGCCGGGATTCACCCAGAACGGATGATGCTCTTCCGGAGGGCCGTGAGCCAGCATGAGGAGCGTGGAGCCATCTGCCCAGCGACCCGTCGACGTCGTCATCGGTGCGTCCGCCTTCGTCCTCGAGAAGGCTGCCGCTGCCCGGCGGTGGGCGGGCCCGGTCACGAGGCCCGTGAGCCGGGTCGTGCTGCGCCCGCCCCTTCTGCCTGCGCGGCTGCAGCCGGCCCACTGGCTCGACTCGCTGGGTGAACGAGGCGCAGTCGAGCGTGCGTCCATGACGGAGGGGTTCTCCCGCCTTCTCGACGTGCTCGTGCCTGCGGTCCTCGTAGAGGTGCTGCGTCGGGCGAACCTGACAGATGCAGTCGTCAGGTACGTCGACCTCGACGCCGTCGTGTCGGCGGTCGACGTCGACGCCGTCGTGCGACGGGTGGACCTCGACGCGGCGGTGAGCCAGGTGCACCTGGACAAGGTCGTCACATGGATCGACCTGGATGCGGCGGTGAGCAGGGTCGACCTGGATGTGGTGGCGCAGCGGCTGGACGTGGACGCCGTCGTACGCCGGGTGGACCTCGACGCCATCCTCGACCGGCTCGACCTGACGGGCGTGGTCCTGAAACGAGTGGACCTCGAGGCGCTGGTCAGCGCGGTGCTCGACAAGGTAGACCTCGCGAAGCTCGCCGCAGAGGTGATCGACGAGATCGACCTCCCGGAGATCATCCGAGAGTCGAGCGGCTCGATGGCGTCGGACACGGTGCGCAGCGCGCGCATGCAGGGCATCTCGGCAGACGAGGCGGTGGGGCGAGCCGTGGACCGGCTGCTGCTCCGCCGGACGCCGCGAGGCTGAGCAGCTGTGACGGAGGGTGGGGTATCGCCGCTTCCCCGGGAGGCCCGGCCCTACCAGGGTCGCCGTGCCGGCCTGGTCACCAGGTTCGTGGCGGCTGCGATCGACAGCGTCGTCGTGACGGTCGCTCTCCTGCTCGGGTACGGCGCGATCGCGGCCGTGATCTTCATCGCCGACCCGCGCAACTTCAGCTTCCCGGACGCGTCGTTGCTGTTCAGCGTGGTCTGGTGGCTCTCCCTTCTGGTGGGATACCTGACAGTCGCCTGGACGGCCAGCGGGCGCACCTACGGCTGCCTGGTCATGGGCCTGCGCGTCGTCGGCCGAGGTGGCAGGAAGCTCCGGTTCCTGGAAGCCCTGGTGCGGGCCTCGCTCTACGCCCTCTTCCCGATCGGGCTCCTGTGGTGCGCTGTCAGCCGAGAGAACCGCTCGGTCCAGGACGTGGTCCTCCGTACAGGGGTTGTCTACGACTGGCAGCCGAGAACACACGAAACGCACGGTCGGGCCGAGTAGCGCCCGGCCGGAGAACCCCCACAGCCACAGGGAAACCGGTCACGGACTCGTCTGGCCTGGGCTAGCGTCGAAGCATGGCGACGACCCGGCGATGGAGCGACCTCACGGGCACCCAGCAGAAGGTCATCCTCGCGACAGCGGCTGTGGAGCTCCTCCTGACCACCTGCGCGCTGGCCGACCTCGCCAGGCGGCCGGCCACGCAGGTCCGTGGACCCAAGCCGCTCTGGGCCCTCGGGTGCTTCGTGCAGCCGGTCGGTCCGATCGCATACCTTGCCATCGGGCGTCGGCGATGAGGCTCCTCACGCCGAGCAGGAGGTGGGTCAAGCCCGGGCTCGTGGTCAGCTCGGTGGCTCTCCTGGTGGGCGCCGGCGCTGCTGCGGCGTTCGAGTCCGACACCGTCGGGTCCTACGGACGCGGTCTGTGGTGGGCCATCTCGCTGATGACGACCGTCGGTTACATCGGGCAACCGCCTCGGACGACCGAGGGCGCGGTCCTGTCGATCGTGCTCATGCTGACCGGGTTCGCCCTGCTGTCCCTGGTGAGCGCTGCGCTGGCGTCGCTGTTCGTCAAGCAGGACGAGGCCCCCATGCAGCGGCACGAGGCCGTCGTCGACGAGGAGATCCTCGGCGCCCTGACCTCGATCATCCATCGCCTCGAGGCGCTCGAGAGTCGCATGCCCCGCGACGACGGCAAGCCGCCGGGCTCCACGCGTTCAGCGCCCTAGGTGGGACCCGGCAAGTCGCCCACGGCGGCGCGGTTGCGGGCCTATCTTGGACCCATGACCGAGGGGCTGGCCGGCACAGGCACCCTGTTGCGCCTCGCCCTGCATCGTGACCGGGTCATGTTGCCGGTCTGGGTCGCGGTCTTCGTGGTGATGGCAGCCTTCTCCGCCGACGCGACGGTCGGTCTCTACCCCGACACCGCATCGCGGGTGCAGGCGGCCGAGGCCATCAACGGGACACCCTCCCTGGTCGCCCTTTACGGGCGGATCTACGACGTGACCTCCCTGGGCGCGATCGCGATGATCAAGATGGGCGGGATCGGCTCCGCCCTGCTCGCCGTACTCGCGTTCATGCTCGTCGTGAGGCACACACGCGCCGAGGAGGAGACCGGCCGCCTCGAGCTCCTGGCCGGGGGCGTCGTCGGCGTGCACGCCCCCTTGGCTGCGGCGCTCGCCTGCGCAACCTGCACCGCGGTCGCGACCGGGGTGATGACCGCGCTCGCACTGAGCGCCGTCGGGCTACCTGTAGCAGGTTCCCTCGCGTTCGGCCTGGCGTGGACGGCCACCGGCATCGTGTTCGCCGCCGTCGGGGCCGTGGCCGCCCAGCTGACGACCGGCGCACGTGCTGCCCGAGGGCTCGCCACGGCAGCGCTGGGCCTTGCGTACGTGTTGCGTGCGGTCGGCGACTCCACCGGGGACCAGGAGCCGACCTGGCTGTCCTGGTTCTCGCCCATCGGATGGGGACAGCAGGTCCGCCCCTACGCGGGGGACCGGTGGGTGGTGTTCTCGCTGCTGGTCGCGTTCGCCGCTGTCTGCGCCGCGGGTGCCTTCGTGCTCAACGGGCGACGGGACCTCGCGGCTGGACTGTTCCCGGACCGGCCGGGCCCAGCCGCGGCGCCCAGAGGACTGCGATCGCCGGCGGCTCTGGCCTGGCGCCTGCAACGCGGTGTCCTCCTGGCCTGGGCGAGCGGCTTCGCGGTGCTCGGGCTCGTGCTGGGCAACGTGGCCAGCAACATCGGGGACATGCTGGACAGTCCCCAGTCGCGGGAGCTCATGACCAAGCTCGGGGGAGTCGAAAGCCTCACCGACGCGTTCATCGCCGCGGAGATCGGTTTCATGGCGGTCTTCGCCGCCGCGTTCGGGATCCAGGCGACACTGCGGCTGCACGGGGAGGAGACCTCACTGCGCCTCGAGTCGCTCCTCGCGACTGCCACGGACCGCATCAGGTGGGCGGGCAGCCACACCGGTATCGCAGCGCTCGGGCCGCTCGCCCTGCTGTCCGTGTCGGGGCTCACGGTGGGCGCCGCACACGCGGCCCAGACCGGCGAGCCGCGTGAGCTCGGCCGGGCGCTCGGCGGTGCGCTGGTCTACCTACCGGCCACCTGGGTCGTGGTGGGGCTGGTCGTTGCGGCATACGGGCTGGCCCCCCGTCTGGTGGCGGTCGGCTGGGCCGCGCTGGTCGCGTTCCTCCTGCTCGGTGAGCTCGGCCCGCTGCTGGAGCTGCCGAACTGGGTCATGGACCTCTCCCCGTTCACGCACGTTCCTCGTCTGCCCGGCGGCGAGTTCCGGCTGGTGCCCCTGCTGTGGCTGACCGGCATCGCGGTGGTCCTCGTCGCCGCGGGATTCGTCGGCTTCCGCAGGCGGGACATCAGCGAACGCTGAGCTCAGGTGTCGCCGAGCGGAGGCGTGAACCAGCGCGGGGCAGACGAACGGAAGACCTCGGGTGACAGCAAGGCCGCCTCGGCGGGGATCCGCCCGATGACCGGCAGACCCGTCACGTCGCCGAGGTCCTCGAGGTTGGTCTGCTCGGCGAGGTCGAGGGTCTTCGGGACCGCTCCGACGACCAGTCCCAGGACCGGCAGGCCGCGGTTTCGCAGGGCCTCGACCGTGAGGCAGGTGTGGTTCAAAGTGCCGAGTCCCGCACGCGTGACGACGACGAAGGCGAACGACAGCGCCAGGTGGGACGCGAGCTCGGGCAGACCTGACCCTGAGGCGTCGAGCCCGACGAGAAGCCCCCCTGCGCCTTCGACGATCACCGTGTCGTGCCGGCCGGCCAGGTCACGGACCGTCTCAGCGTGCTGCTCCACGCTCGGGATTCGCGCGCCCTCACGCCGGGCGGCTGTGGTCGGCGCCAGAGGATCGCGCAGCCGCACGCCCTCGTGAACGGACTCGACCCCCGACAGCCGGCGCACCTCGTCGACGTCGCCGGCGTCGTACTGACCGACGCCCGTCTGCGCGGGCTTGAACACCGCGACGGTGCGCTCCTCGCTCAGGCAGACGGCGAGAGCCGCGGTGACGACGGTCTTGCCGACCTCGGTGTCCGTGCCGGTGACCACGAGGACCTTCGGGATCCTCACGACGCCTCTCCCAGTGCCTTGGCCACGACGGCACATGCGCGGTCGAGGCGCTCCCGCCCTCGGTCCTGCCCGAGCACCGCGGAGGCGGTCATCCGCAGCCGGCTGACCCCGTCTGGCACAGAAGGCGGGCGGAAGCTGCCGACGCGGACTCCCCGGTCAGCACAGAACGCCGCCGCCTCGACCGCCTCGCGTGGGCCCGCGACCGGGACCGACAGCACTGCGCCGGCCACGGGCTCCACCCCGCAGGCCGAAGCCAGTGCGGCCGCCGCCCTCCCGACATCCGTTGTCAGCGCGGGCTCAGAAGCGACGACCTGCACCGCGGCGAGGGCCGCGGCGGCGGCGCCCGGTGCGAGTGCCGTGTCGAAGATGAAGGTGCGGGCCTTGTTCACGAGGTGCTCGGTGAGGCGCCTGGAGCCCAGCACCGCGCCGCCTTGGCTTCCCAGTGCCTTGGAGAGCGTGGCGGTGAGCACGACGTGGTCGGCGTGGGCCAGACCGGAAGCCGCCACCGAGCCGCGGCCACCGCCCGTGACGCCGAGGCCGTGCGCCTCGTCGACGAGGAGTACGGCGCCGTGGCGGTCGCACACCGCGGCCAGGTCGGTCAACGGTGCCGCGTCCCCGAGGACGCTGAACACCGACTCGGTGAGCACGAGAGCTCGTGGTTCGGCTCGCTCGCGCAGCGCTCGCTCGACCGCGTCGACGTCGTTGTGGGGCACCACCGAGATCCGTGAGCGGGAGAGCCGGCAGGCGTCGACCAGGGAGGCGTGTACGTGCGCGTCCGAGACGACGAGAGTCTCCGGGCCACCGAGCGCGGTGACGGCGCCGACGTTGGCCAGGTAGCCCGAGGAGAACACCAACGCGGACTCCTGCCCGGCCAAGGCCGCGAGTGCCTGCTCCAGCTCGACGTGCAGGTCGGTTGTGCCGGTGACCAGGCGTGACCCTGTCGCGCCGGTGCCCCAGGTGCGCGTCGCGACAACGGCGGCCTCTACCAGGCGCGGGTCGGTCGAGAGCCCGAGATAGTCGTTGCCCGCAAGGTCGATCGGGTCATCTGCCGAGACGCCGCCGTCACCGTGAGACGCCCGTCGGGGGCGCAGCCTGCGGGTCAGTGCCAGGGCCTGCCGCTCGGCAGCCTCGGCAGCCAGCCAGTGATCGAGCCCGGTCATGGTGTGGTCTCCCTGACCGCCTCGCACATCGCCCGCCCGATGGCCCTCACGTCCTCGTCGGTGCACACGTAGGGCGGCATCGTGTAGACGAGGTCGAGGAAGGGACGCACCCAGACACCCCGCCGCAGGGCGGCGTCGGTCAGGCGAGGTACGTCGACAGGTCCCTCGAGCTGGACCACGCCGACCGCTCCGATCACCCGCACGTCCTTCACGCCCGGCAGCTCACGGGCGGGAGCCAGGCTCTCCCGTAGCCCGGTCGAGATCCGCGCGACGTTCGACTTCCAGTCACTGCCGAGCAGCAGGTCGATGCTGGCCGACGACACCGCGCAGGCCAACGGGTTCGCCATGAACGTGGGACCGTGCATCAGGGCCCCACCGGGTCCCGAGGAGACCGTGTGCGCCACCTCGGTCGTGCACAGCGTGGCGGCCAGGGACAGGTAGCCGCCGGTCAGCGCCTTCCCGACGCACATGATGTCGGGCACGACGCCGGCGTGCTCGCACGCGAAGAGCTCGCCGGTGCGGCCGAAGCCGGTGGCGATCTCGTCGAGGATCAGCAGGAACCCGTGCTCGTCGGCAAGGTCCCGCAGCAGGCGCAGGCACGTCGGGCTGTAGGCGTACATGCCGCCCGCGCCCTGGAGGACGGGCTCGACGACGATCGCCGCGATCTCGCCGGCGTGCTGCTCGGCCAGCCTCCGGGTGGCCTCGGCCCACGCCGCGACCTCGTCGTCCTCCTCGAGACGGTCGAAGCCGCCGGGCGGCCTGGGCGCGAAGACCTGCTCCTTGAGCGCGCCGGTGAACAGCGAGTGCATCCCCGTGACCGGGTCGCACACGCTCATCGGCGTGAAGGTGTCACCGTGGTAGCCGCCGCGGACGGTGAGCAGCCGGGTGCGGCCCCGATGGCCCTTGCCGACCTGGTGCTGGAGCGCGAGCTTGACGGCCACCTCGACCGCCACCGAGCCGGAGTCGGAGAAGAAGACGTGCTGCAGCGGCTCGGGGGTGACCGCGACCAGCCGCTCGGCGAGGTCGACCGCCGGCGCATGGGTGAGCCCGCCGAACATCACATGGCTCATCCGGTCCACCTGGGCGTGCAGCGCCGCGTCGAGCACCGGGTTGCGGTACCCGTGGATCATGCACCACCACGACGCCATCGCGTCGATCGCGCTCGAGCCGTCCGCGAAGTGCAGACGCACGCCCTCGGCATGGTCGACCACGCGAACCTGCCCTGGCGAGGTGATCGACGAGTAGGGGTGCCAGACGAGCGCGGCATCCCGGTCGAGCAACCCTTGGACCGACTCGTCAGGACGGGGCATGGTGCACCTCGCCGTGACGCGAGCACCGCGCGCTCCACCCCGTCGGAGTCACCTGGACCACCATCCGTCGCCGGCAGAGGGCGCAGAAGCGAGGTGGTTCGAGGGCAGCTGCCCTGTCACACCTGTCGTGGTCCACGGCGGATCGTTCCCGGCCGCAGTAGCCGCAGTACGGCTGTGAGGGGGCTTGCGTCATCACAACGTCTTCTGCAGCTCCCTGACCGGCATCTTCAGCTCGTGGAGCAGGTCGAGGTCCTCCTCCGGCTTGCGGCCGAGCGTGGTCAGGTAGTTGCCGACGATGACCGCGTTGATCCCGCCCAGCAGGCCGTCACGGGTGCCGAGGTCGCCGAGGGTCAGCTCCCGTCCGCCGGCGTACCGCAGGATCGTGCGCGGCATGGCCAGCCGGAAGGCGGCGATGGTGCGCAGGGCGTCGCGGCCGTCCATGACCTCCATGTCGCCGAAGGGGGTGCCCGGCCTGGGGTTGAGGAAGTTCAGCGGCACCTCGTGGGGATCGAGCTCGGCCAGCTGGGCGGCGAGCTCCGCACGCTGCTCCAGGGTCTCGCCCATTCCGACCAGGCCACCGCAGCACAGCTCCATGCCCGACTGCTTGACCATCTCGCAGGTCGCCCAGCGTTCCTCGTACGAGTGTGTCGTCACGACGTCGCCGAAGTAGGAGCGCGCCGCTTCGAGGTTGTGGTTGTAGCGATGCACGCCCATGTCCTTGAGCTCGTCGACCTGTTCCTGGGTGAGCATGCCCAGCGAGCAGGCGATGTTGATCTCGACCTCGGCCGTGATCGCCTCGATGCCGGCCCGGACCTGGGTCATCAGCCGCTCGTCAGGGCCGCGGACCGCGGCGACGATGCAGAACTCGGTCGCGCCGGTCTTCGCCGTCTCCTTGGCGGCTTCCACCAGCTCCGGGATGTTCAACCACACCGATCGGACGGGGGAGGTGAACTGGCCGGACTGCGAGCAGAAGTGGCAGTCCTCGGGGCAGCCGCCGGTCTTGAGCGAGATGATGCCTTCGACCTCGACGTCCTCGCCGCACCACTTCACGCGCACCTGGTGGGCGAGTGCCAAGAGATCCTCGAGCGCCTCGTCCGGGAGCCGCAGCACTTCCACGAGCTGGTCCTGGGTCAGTCCCCGTCCCTCCTCGAGCACCTGGTTACGGGCGACGTCGATGATGTTGCTCACTGTGTCTCCTGGCTGGTTCCGTGGCAGGGCGTCAGGCGACCCTAGTGGCCCGGCGGGGGCTGCTCGCGGAGTGGCCCGACAGATGGTCAGGACGACGCGTCGAGGGCATGGGAACGCCGACCGGCCTGACGGGGGATACAGGCCGATCGGCGTGACACCAGTCTGTCTCGCGGCGACCCCGGACACCCGGTATCTCCGCACGAACTTCTCTAGTGCAAAGGGGCTAGTTCAACCGGGCCATCACGCGATCGGGGTGTCCCCGACGCTCGACGGGCCGGGAAGCCACACCGTCACGAGTGTCCCGCCCTCGGCCCTGTTGTGGATGCAGCACCGCCCGCCTCCCACCGCGGCCCGGTCCTGCATGTTGAACAGCCCACGATGACCGGGTGCGGACTCGATGGGCTCGGGGCCGATGCCCACGCCGTCGTCGGCGATCGACACCTCGAGGCCACCGTCGCGGTCCGCGACGACGACGGTGGCGTTCCGTGCCCGGGCGTGCTTGCGGATGTTGATCATCGCCTCCTTGGTGATGCGGTAGGCGATGGCGCGGGTCGCGTCGGGGACATCGGGCTCGTCGTCCCCGTCGACGGTCCACTGCGTCTCGGTTCCCTCGAAGATCTCCTCGGCCGCGGCGAAGAGGGCGCCGCACAAGCCGTGCTGCAGGTCCGGTGGCTCGAGGTCGAAGAGAAGCGCCCGCAGGCGCGCCGTGGCGCCGGAGACGCTCTCCTGCAACGGCTCCAAGGTCTCGAGCAGCATCGGCGCGTGTTCGCGGAGCTGGCGCCTCAGGAGCCCCAGCCGGAGGTCGACGGCCGCGAGGGCCTGTACCGGGTCGTCGTGGACGTCGGCGGCGATCTGGGTCCTCTCGGCATCCTGCGCGTCCACGAGCCGCGTGAGCAGAGCCTGCCGTTGGTCTGCCAGCTCACGCAGCGCCCTCTCCGCGGCCAGGCGGTCGGTGATGTCGCGCTGGACGGTCGCCAGGGCGAACGGCTCGCCGGTCACGGCGTCGCGCATGAGGAAGCTGGCGATCGCCACGGGGATCGGCGGACCCCGGTGGTTGAGCAGCGTGGACTCGCCCTCCCAGTGTCCGTTCGCGATCACCGCGGGCTGCTCGACCCGGACGGAGGCTTCGAGTCCTTCAGGGGTGAGGTAGTCGGGGATCGTCGTGGCGGTGACGTCGACGTCGGGGTCCATGCCGATCAGCTCCCGGCCACCCGGGTTGACGTACGTGACGTGGCCGTCGAGGTCCGCGATCGCGATGAAGTCGGGGGAGGCGTCCACGAGCGCCTTGAACCTCTTCAGGTCGGAGTTCGCCGCGCGGAGCGCCGCCTCCGTCTCACGCAGCTCGGTGACATCCTGCCCGATCCAGGCGGTACCGAGCGCAGCCTCCGTGTCCGGGTGGGAGAGACGGAAGATGTCGATGCGCGCGATGATCTCCTCAGGTGTGGCCCCCAGGGTGAGGTCCCCTGACCACCGGCCTGCCGTCTCGAGGGCACCCCGGATGGCCGCCCTCTGGGAGTCCCCCACATGCGCGGCGACCGTCGCCCAGACGTCATCCGGTGTGAGTGCGAGCCCGGACTTCTGGAGGCGCGGGTTGACGTACAGGAAGCGGTCGCCACGGTCGGAGATCGCGATGAGGTTGTCGGAGGCATCGGCGAGGGCCTGGAACTTGACGAGCTCCTCGCCCGCCTCCCGCTGGGCCTCGAGGAGCAGCGCGTTGTCCAGAGCCAGAGCGCATCTCTCGACGAGCTTCGCGACCAAGGCGATCTCCTCCTCGGTGAAGGCGCCAAGGCGGTCGCCTCGGGCGACGTCGATGACTCCGAGCAAGATGCCGCGAGACCGTAGCGGCGCGCGAAGACCGGTCCGGAGACCGAAACGACCTGCGAGCGCGGCCAGGGGTTCGGACTCCCGGCCGAGCTGTGCGCCGTCGCTCTCGAGGTCGAGCACGATGGGCCCGCTGAGCGGGTCGACGACAGCCGCGTCCAGGCGTGGCGTCTGCCGGTCACTGCGCACTGCGGAGCCGTCGGAGGAGGTCTGGGACGCGCCGCCCGCGATCCAGACCGCGCGTTGCTCGAGCTCCTGGCCGTCCGGAGTACGAAGCCAGATGGCGCCCGCCTCGGCGATCGCCTCTGTCACCGAGCGGACCGCGACCCGCAACAGCGCCTCCGAGTCGGGGACCTCCCGGGAGAGCGCCGTCGACAGGTCGGCGAGCAGGCTCGTCCGTTCCCTGGCCGCCTGTGCCTCACGCTCGATCCGGCGCTGCTCGGTCACGTCGGTGGCGACGCCCATCGCGCCGGTGACCTTGCCCTCGTCGTCGCGCATCGGCTGGTAGTCGACCCACAGGCGTCGGCCCTGGAACTCGCGCTCGACCTTGAACTCCTCGCCGGCCAGGACCCGGCGTAGGGAGTGCAGGGCCGTCGGGTCGTGGGCGTACACCTCGAACAGGTTCTGCCCCTCGAGCTCGCCGGGCCGCAGTCCCAGGTCCTTCAGGCCGGATCCGAACGAGAGCGTGCAGAGGCCGCTGGCATCGATGCCGAAGATCACGTGCGGGCCGACCGCGGGCCCCCGCTCAGGGTGCTGCCGGATGCCGGGCTCTCTTCGGCTGCCACCACTCGGCCCGTGCGGCGTGCGCAGGAGCGCCCTCACCCCGCCGGTCGCCTCAGGACTCGCGAGGACCACCTCTCCGGCAGCACATCGGGCGAGCAGATCGGGCAGCGCGTCCCCCACGTGTCCCTTGGTCACGTAACCGACGGCGCCCGCCCGCACCATCTCCTCGACGACCCCGGACCGCGCTTCCGCGGAGATCGCGACGACGACCGGGGGAACAGGCAGATCGGTCAATGCCTCGGCAGCCGCCGGCCCCCCACCTGGCATGTGTACGTCGAGAAGGACGACGTCCGGGTGGATCTCACCGGCGAGGCGGTGGGCCTCCTGGCCGGTCGTCGCCGTGCCGACGACCGTGAACCTCGGGTCGTCCTCGATGACGCTGACGAGGGCCGAGAGCATCTCGAGGTGGTCATCGGCGACGAGGACCCGGATGCGTGGCATCTTCGCTCCCTACCCGTGCCGGGGCGCGGTTGCACCGAGGACTCTCATCATGCACGACCCCGACAGGCGTCGCATGGGTTCGCGGGCCACGGGGGACTATGGCTTGCATACTGGAGGTGGTGTGCGTCATGAGCGTCGCCGGGGGAGGGGGAGGACCGTGAGCCAAGAGACCGCGCCCGTGACCGAAGGGCGGTGGAGCGACACCGATCGGCCGATCCGTGTCCTGATCGTCGACGACCACGAGGTGCTGGCGGCGAGTCTCGGTCACGTCCTGGACGACGAGCCGGACATGGTCTCGGTCGGCTGGGCCCAGAGCCTTGCGCAGGCGCGTGCCCGCGTGTCCACGTCAGCGCCCGACGTACTCCTCCTCGACCGGCGCCTCCCGGACGGCGACGGGGTCGCGGCCATCCCGGAGCTGCGCGCCCTCCGCCCGAGCATGAGCGTCGTCGTGCTGACCGCCGCGGTCTCCGACCAGGTCCTGGTAGAGGCCATCGAAGCCGGCGCGGCGGGCTTCGTCTCCAAGACCCGGGGCCTTGCGGAGGTGACCGCAGCCGTGCGGGCCGCCGCTGCCGGGGAGGCCGTCATCTCTCCCGAGCTCCTCTCCAGGCTCCTGCCCAAGCTGAGTCGCTCCCCGGGCCCCGAGCCACTGCTCACGAAGCGGGAGCAGGAGGTGCTGAGCATGCTCGCGCAGGGGCTCTCCAACGCCGCGATCGCCGATGAGCTGACGGTCAGCGTGAACACCGTGCGCAACCACATCGCCAACCTGTCGGCGAAGCTGGGCGCGCACAGCAAGCTCGAGGCGCTCTCCATCGCGGTACGCCGGGGCTTGGTACATCAGTACTAACGGAAACCACACCAATGCCTCTGAGTCACGGCGGAGCGTCGTGCACACCATGGGTTGTGCCAGGCACGTGGCCCTCCCGGACCCCGAGGCCCGTGTCGCGGCCGGCTCTCGCTCATCGCTGGTCGCGGTCGGACGGGACCGAGGCTCGTGTCTGGCTGTCCCCGCCGAGGGCGACAGAAATTCTTGTCGATCGGCGGATGTACCCGGGGTCTACGCGTCCTGTTCGCGGCGCAGCTGACCCACGGTCCGGGGGAGCGGCTCGTACCCAGGGGTGGCCGCCAGGTACACGTTGACCGCGGCGACCGCCCTGGCGTGTGCGCGACGCAGACCGGTGGGTTGCAGCGGCATGCCGGCCGGCCGTCGGATGCCCGAGCCGTCGTGGTTGGCGGCCAGCGAGACCCAGAGTGAGCGGGTTCGCGGCGTCTTCTCGGTGAGGACCGCCCGGACTGTCAGCCAGTGCTTCAGGGCCGCCACGGCCGAGTCGGAAAGGGCGGCCGTCCGGGGCGGTGGGAGGGTCCGGGTCGACGGCGGGCGCGGCTGGTAGGTCACCGTCCCCGCAGCCAGGTCCAGGTCGCTGGGCACGAGGGCGGCGAGCTCGCCACTGCGCATTCCCGCCTCGTGCACCAGAGCCGCCATGGCCGCCGTACGGACATCCCCGGGCTTGGCGTCGACCGGCAACGCCCGCCACCTCCAGTGCCTCAACGCAAGCGTGGCCGCATGGTCGTCGGCTCGAGGTCGCAGCGGGGGCAGCTCCACAGCGTCCTGGACCGGGTCGTCGAGTCCGGCCGCCTCAGCGAGCAGACGTAGGCAGGCACGTCTGATCCGGCGGGTCGCGTCGGGGGAGGGGCGTTCGGCCACGCCCCGGCGGCGGAGCCGTCCGCTGTCTGCCTCCGTGAGGTATCGCGACACGAACTCCGCGTCCAACCAGGACGATGTGTTCGCGGGCCGCTCGGCAGGGGGGAGCGTGGCTGCGTACGCGGCCAGCTCGCCGGCCACCCAGGCCAGCTGTCGCGACCTGCTGGCGCTGCGGCCGGCGCGCGCGGCCGCGAGGCAGTGGTCGAGGGACGCAGGCTGATCGGTGCTGCTCATCCCTTATAGATAACAGGCCCAAACGCCTGGATCGGGGGACCGACACGCCGCTCGGTACGAGCGGGCGAGGGGTCTGCCCGGCAATGGGGGCCCGACGCGTTGCTCTAGGGCTGTCTCTTGTTGGCGCCAGAGAGACCAGGGGAGGGCAGGAGTGCCGGCTGGCTCGATCCCGTGTTGGGTGGGGTAGGGGAGCGCCACCAGGGAGTGAGAGCTCAGCCAGTCGAGGGGAGCGCCCCGAGATCGATTTGTCCAACCGCGAGGGCCGCGGGGATCAGCTCGCACGCTACATATACAGATAACAGGCCCAGACGGCTCGTTCGTAACCCTCTCAGCCTTGGTCCAGTCCCTGACTTCGACCAGTCAGTGCCACGCGGCCTCAGGCCAAGAGCAGCGGAGGATCGGCCACGAGCCGCGACGGTGCTCGGCAGCTGACGTTCTCACCCCGTGCAGGGGATGCCTCGGGCGGCGGCCTGTTGCAGTGTGAGGAGTACGGCCGTCTGGCAGGAGATCTCATGCGTCGCAGTGGGCAGCTGGTATCGATCTCGATCGCGCTGGGCGTGGCCCTCGGGGGCACGACCCTCTCTTCGGGTCCCGTGCGAGCCGAGCGGGCCGCACAAGCGGCGGCATGGGGGCCGGTGGTGAACCTCTCCGCGCCCGAGCCGTCGTGGAACCTGCTTCCGACCTCCGTCTCGGTCGACAAGCGGGGGAACACGCTCGCGGTCTGGGTGCACACCGACGAGAGCCGATCTCCGCTCATGTCCGCGTTCCGGCCCAAGGGACGGCCTTGGCGGCACGCGGTGCCGGTGCCGGGTTCCCGCGGTGCAGCGGACGCGGACGTCGCGTTCGACGGTGCCGGGGAGGCGGTGGTCACCTGGTTGGCCGGACGCCGGATCGTCGCAACCCGACGTACCGCCGGCGGCTCGTGGACGAGACCGGTCACCGTGTACCGGAGCGCTGCGAGCGTCGAACCGCGGCCTCCGAACTCCCTGGACCTGGCCGTGAACGAGAACGGGAGAGCGGTGCTGACCTGGGAGGGTCGCGGCGCGAAGGTGGCCATCGGCTTCTCCGACGGACGGTGGGGCCGGGCCCGGACCCTCTCGCGTAGGAGCGGTGGCGCCGACGCAGTTGTCGACCGCTGGGGACGTGTCACGGCGGTCTGGGGGGAGGGTGCCTGGGCGGGCAGGGTCATGACGGCGTCCAGAGATGTCGGGGAACGCTGGACCAAGCCGCGGCCGCTGACCCGGACGCAAGTCGGCACGGGAGGGCCGATCATCGCCCTTCGCCGTGACGGTGAGGTCGCGGTCGCGTTGGGAGACACCTGCCGGGGGCTCGCCGGGCATCCGGGTCGCACGAAAGCCCCGCGTAGGTGGCTGGGTCCGAACCGCTCCGACGGCGTTGGGCAAGGACGCCTGGAAGCCGCGGATGGGAATGGACGGTTCGGGCGTGGTGACAGTCGCGTGGAGCAACCTGTCGAGCGGCGCGCTCTGGAGGGCGCAGCACGCACCTGGAGTCGGATGGACACGGAAGGTGCGGGTCGCCCCTCCGGGAGCGGTCGGGGACGACTACTGGCTGGCCGTGAACGAGGCAGGCGCCGCGCTGCTCGGGTGGACGTCCAGGCCGGGTGCTCACGCTGTCCAGGCCGTCTACCGATCGCGCGCCGGTGTCTGGCAACGTCATCCGAGGACTCTCACCGCAGGCAGCGGCCAGACTGCCGGTCCCGCCCTGGCGCTCGGTGCGACCGGTGCGGCGGTTGTGGTGTGGGCGTTCCAGCCCGCCGGTTCCACCATGGCGCGTGTCCAGGCCACCCGCTTCACACGCTGATCGCGTCTAACCGACGAAACGAGCGCCACAGTGAGGTGTGCGCTCACGTCGATCCGCGGCTCGCCTCACGGATACGCGGCGTCGTCGACCTTGCGGTGGTACCGGCAGCCGACCTTGCCACCGACAACCGCAGCGAGCAGCAAAGCGAGAACGGCGGCGAAAACCGTGATCACGCCGCTCAGAGGAGCAACCCCGGGCGGCAGCGGCAACGTGGGCAGCCGCATCTGGTCGAAGATGCCGTACTTGGCGTCGGCTAGGAGCCCGAGGCCCACGCCGATTCCGCCCAGCAGCACACCGATGAGCCAGACAGCAACGCCCTGCTTGCCGCCGTCGAACCGGGACATGCGTCCAGCGACGTACCCGCCGGCGTAGTAGGCCACAAGCAACACGCTGAACAAGGTCGCCACTGTCGCGATGGCGGTGGCCCCTTTCCCTCCCTCGGGATCTGCGGAGAGCACCTCGTCGGTCATGCCCAGTGCGGCGACGAGTCCGCCAACGAGGCCGGAGAGGACAACCACCAACCCGGCGGCAACCAGCCAGCCGAAGAATCCGGCTCCCCAGTTGAGTCCGCCGAAACGCTCGCGCTGCCGGTCCTGGCTATAGCCGTCGTCCTCGCTCGGCACTGGTTCTTGCTCGCCGAGCAGTGGTCCGTGTGAGTACGGCGGGTCGTGCGGGTACATCGGGACGGGAGCTGGTGCAGTGACTTGCGTGGCGGGCTGTTGCGGGACGTCGTCGGCGAGCCATTCGGCCATGCTGACGTCGTCGTCGGTCGGTCGGTACGCGGTCATGAAGTCCCTCGGGTGGAGGCATAAGTCGGACCTCCTTAGACACCGTCGACTGTGCCATGAGCGTTACATGAGCGACGCCACTGCGGACGTCGCGCGCCTTCCTGGCGGGCAACGAATCGGGACGGGCACCCCTGAACCCTCGTGAGGGTTCAGGGGTGCCGGCGATGTCCTGAAGCGTCGGGTACTGCAGCGGTTCCGGGCTAGCCGAGTGAGCTGCCTGCGAACATGTCCGGCCCGAAGACCTCGTAGCGGATCCGTGTGGAGGGCAGTCCGCGCCGGATCAGCTCCGCACGGGCGTCGCGCATGAACGGGAGAGGCCCGCACATGAACACATCGGCGTCGGTAGGAACATCCACGTCCGCAAGGTCCATCAGCCCACTTCTCGCGCCGCGCTCCTCGCCTGTCGAGTCGACGTGCTCGTACCAGGTGTGGGTCTCTGCCTTGTCCAGCGCCGACAGGCAAGCCGATACCGCCTCGAAGAGTGGGTGGCTGTGCGCGGAGCGGTCGGCGTGCGCCACCGTCAGTGGCCGGCTCACGCCACGGGCGGACAGGTCGTCGAGGATCGCCGCCACCGGGGTGATCCCGACACCGGCGCTGATCAGCACCAACGGGTTCTCGCCCTCGTCGAGAACCATGTCGCCCGCTGGCGGCCCGACCTCGAGGACGTCTCCGAGCGAGACGTGCTCGTGGAGGTACGTCGACACCGCCCCATCCGGAGCACCGTCCTGGCCACGGAGCCGGCGGACCGTGATCTGGAGGGAGTTCTCGCGGCTTCCCGTCGAGACGGTGTACTGCCGCGGTTGCCGCGACCCGTCGGGCAGGTCCACGGCCACGGACACGTACTGCCCGGGAAGGTGCGGGGGCACCGGTGAGCCGTCCTGCGGGCGCAGGACGAGCGTGATGGTGTCGAGTGCGTCCTCGACCCGTTCGACCACCTCGTACTTGCGCCACGGGTCGGTGGGGTCGACTCCGGCGAGCGCATACAGCCGCGCCTCCTCGGCGATCAGCTGTACGGAGAAGAGCCAGTACACCTCGTCCCAGGCCCGGGCGACCTCTGGTGTCACCGCGTCACCGAGCACCTCCCCGACAGCGTTCATCAGGTGGTGTCCGACGATGGTGTACTGCTCGGGAAGGATTCCCAGCGACACGTGCTTGTGAGCGATGCGCCGCATCACGGGGCCGAAAGACGGGGCGTCAGGGTCGACCAGTTGAGTCGCATAGGCGACGACGGCTGACGCCAGTGCCTGGCGCTGTTCGCCGTTCGTCTGGTTGCCCTGGTTGAAGAGGTTCAGTAGTTCCGGGTGCGCTTCGAACATCGACGGGTAGAACCGGGATGTGATCGCCACGGCGTGTTCGGCGACCACAGCAGCGGTGGCTTTGACCACGGCTTCCGACTCGGGTGAAAGCAGCAAAGTTGGGCTCCCTCAGTTGAGACATGTCGCCACCCTCCGCGGCGACGCCGGGAGTCTATGTATGTGTCTGTCCTATGAGGATCCTGGGCAAAACGGGACTTTCGCCTCTGTGCGTCCCACGCCGCTCCCGCCGGGCCCAGAACTGCGACATGCGCGGTCGGCACGGCAGTGGTGCCTCACGCGACCCGTCGATAAGGTGCCCGGCATGGAGGACGATGCCCGCAGCGATGGCGTAGTGAGTGAGTCGGACCCGTGCTTCGTCGAGCTCGTCCGTCAGGCAGCCTCGGTCGCCTACTCGACTGCCGTCGGTCAACCCACTCACGAGGTCTACGTGGTGCTCGCCTCCGAACTCAAGCAACGCGGTATCTACCCCGATCCCGGGGCCGTCCTCCAAGCTGCGTTGTTGATAAGCCGCGGTAAGAAACCCGCGGTCTTGCGGGGCTAGGGGTCGGGTCGGCCGCTTCATTACCTTGCGAAGGCAACGAAAGCGGTGCCGAGGGCGCTGCGTCAGGGACGGTGAGGCGACTGACTGTCCGAGTTCGGCTGCTGTCGGGCCATCTCCAGAGCGAGGGAGACCACGTTGACCAACGCGGGTAGGTCGTCTGCCAGGTAGTACACGATCTCGCTGAGCGCAGCGCGGTCCCCCTCGGCACTCGCCTCGGCAGCAACTTCGGCGAGCTGGGACTGCATCCGTGCCCGCACGCGGGATGCGCCGTCGCCCCTCGCCTGCTCCCCGGTCCGTGAGTCGGGGAATGTCATGACCCCATGCTCCTCCCTGGCGGCTAGCATGAACAGACCATGCGGGCCGATCAAGCTCCCCGCGGGATGTCGTCCCTTTGGCCGCATGTTCGTGCGCGCGGCTCGGCCGCGGGTCCCATACTCGGTGTCGTGCCCGTCCCCCATCCCGCCTCGAACCCGTCGCACCTGCCACCGCGCGGCGCGACCCCGGCGCCCGCTGCCGCGGCCGGGTCGATGCGGCCCCCAGCCACCGCAGTGGTCGGTTTCCTGGTCGGCGCCGGCTCGCTGGCGTTCCCGTTCGTGTACTTCCGGAGCGTCCTCACCAGTGGCATGGGACTGTGGGTGGCGCTGGTCTGGGCGTCCTGCGTGGTTGCCGTGATGCTGGCCGTCGGCCTCCCGCTGACCGTGGCAGGTCGTCCCGGCAGCCGGTCTCGGGCTTTCGGTGCAGGTCTGGTGCTGGTGCTCGCAGTCCTCGGCCAGCTGTCGGCCTGGGGGATCGGCTACCTGTGGCTTCTTTCCTGAGCCCCCGAAATGGCCCCAACGGCCCTGGTGGGCGTAGACGCACCGGCATCAGGTCCCGGGGGACTCACCTTCGAGGGCCGAGGTGATGCGGTGATGAACCTGCCAGATCTGCTCGGGGAGGTCACCGAACTGCGACAGGTGCTGGCTGCGGTGCTCCATCTCCTGTCGCCACCTGTCGGTGTCGAGCGTCAGGAGCTTGGTGAGGTCCGAGGCCGTGATGTCGATGCCCTCGAGCTTGAGCTCCTCCTCGGTGGGGAGGACGCCGATGGGCGTCTGGCGGCCCGTGACCTCGCCGTTCTTGAGCTCCATGAGCCAGAGCAGCGCACGTAGGTTGTCGCGGTAGCCGGGCCAGAGGAAGTGGCCGTCCTCGGGGTCACGCTGGAACCAGTTGACGTGCGCGAAGATCGGCTGCTCGGTGGCTTCGCCGAGGATCTTGAGCCAGTGCGCGGCGTACAGCCCCTCGGGGTAGGACATGAACGGGCGCAGCGACATCGGGTCGTAGCGGAGCTTGCCCTCGACGCCCTCGGCCGCGAACGTCGCCTCGGCACCGAGCGTGAGACCGTCGTAGACGCCCTCGGCCAGGTCGGTGATGGCACGGATCAGCGGCTCGCGGTCTCGGGTGCGGCCACCGAAGATGACGCCGTCGATGGGTACGCCCTGGGGCTCCTCGAAGTCGGCCGCGATATTGGGCACGTTTGCCAGCGTGGTGGTGAAGCGGCTGTTCGGGTGCGCCCAGGGGGAGTCGTCGCCCTCGGCGCGCTCGGAGATCAGGTTGCCCCTCCAGTCGCGCCACCCGGTGACGTCGGCCGGCGGCTCCTTGGTCCGGCCCTCCCACCACACCTCATGGGTGATGTCGTTGTAGGCGATGTTGGTGAACAGTGCCTGGGTACCCGGCGCGATCGAGTCGAGAGCTGTCGGGTTGGTGGACTCGTTGGTGTCCTTGATGACGCCGAAGACGCCGTACTCGGGGTTCATCCCGTAGAGCCTGCCGTCCTCGGGGTTGACCCACATCCAGGCGATGTCGTCACCGTAGAACTCGACGTGGTACCGGTCGCCGAGGGAGTCGGGGGCAAGCATCATCGCGAGGTTGGTCTTGCCAGAGGCGCTGGGGAAGCCACCACAGATGTGGTACTTCCGGCCGGTCTCCTTGTCGGTGATGGCCAGGAGCATGAACTGCTCTGCGAGGAACTTGCCCGAGGCCCAGCCGTCGTACGACGCCTGGCGCAGGCCGTGGGCGATCTTGCCCAACAGTGCGTTGCCGCCGTAGGACGACCCGAAGTGCAGGATGGTGCGCTCATCCGCAACGGTGACGAAGTAGCGCATGTCGTCAGGCGTGCCCTGGCGGAGGTTCTCCAGATCGCCGGTCACGTGCACGGCGCGCACGAAGCTGGTGGGGTCGGCGAGGTTCTCGATGAAGTGGACCCCCACGCGCGCCATCCGGATCATGTGGAGCACCACGGTCCGGTGGTCGGTCAGCTGGACGCCGGCGGCGTACGCCTCCAGCGGCGAGCCGGCGGGTGCCATCAGGTACGGCACCACGTACATCGTCTTGCCTGCCAGGGCGCCCTGCATGTGGCCCTCGACGACCGGCTTGATCTCCGAGGAGAGATGCCAGTTGTTGTAGACGCCACGGTCCTCAGGCCGGCTGGTGGCCACGATGGTTCGCTCCTCCGAGCGGGCCGTGTCCTTGTGGTAGCTGCGGGAGTAGTACAGCCCCTCTCCTGCGGGAAGAAGCTCACCCGACTCGAGCGACTCACTGATGAGCCTTGCGTCGTCGGAGGCGCTGACCACCTCGATGCGCTCGGCTGCGGTGAAGTCTGCCCAATGTCGGACGTACTCCCGAACGTGGGGATTCTTCAGCCCTGCCTCATCCAGCACCTCGTCGACATCGACCATCTTCGGGTCCTCTCAGGTCCAGTTCCCTGGCACCGTATCCCGAGGCGATGCACCGGATCATGAAGATCCCGATCCCGGGCCACCGAATGTGCGTCAAGGTGAGCCCAGGGACAGAAAGCGAGCGGCCCCTGACGCGCGTCTTCCGGCAGGTCAGGGGCCTCAAAGTGGTGTCCGAGGGGGGACTTGAACCCCCACGCCCGATAAAGGGCACTAGCACCTCAAGCTAGCGCGTCTACCTATTCCGCCACCCGGACAAGGGTTTCGCTCCGCAACATTGTGCTTCGTTGCGAGCGCGGTGGGAACTGTAGCAAAGAACATCCGGAGAACTCGCATCGACCCTGGGCACCTGCGTGCTGTAAGGATGGACATATGACTGCAACGCCTCAAAGCGACGGCTCGGCCGAGCGGTACGACCCCGCGAAGGAGGTCGTCGACATCTGCCGCGACCTGATCCGCATCGACACCACGAACTTCGGGGACGGCTCGGGACCGGGGGAGCGCAAGGCAGCGGAGCACGTCGCGGCCTTGCTGTCCGAGGTGGGGATCGAGCCTGAGATCCACGAGTCCGAGCCCGGTCGTGCGTCGGTCGTCGCGCGCTGGGGCGGCGCCGGTGAGGGAGCCGGGGGAGACCCTTTGCTCCTGCACGGCCACCTAGACGTCGTGCCCGCGAACGCTGACGACTGGCAGGTCCACCCGTTCTCGGGGGAGGTGCAGGACGGGTACGTCTGGGGTCGTGGCGCTGTCGACATGAAGGACTTCGACGCGATGCTGCTCTCGGTCGTGCGGGCCCGCCAGCGGGCGGGTGCCGTACCGGAGCGGCCGATGGTGCTGTGCTTCACCGCGGACGAGGAGGCCGGAGGGCACAAGGGCGCCGAGTACCTCGTCAGGGACCACCCGGACCTGCTGGCCGACTGCACCGAGGCGATCGGCGAGGTGGGCGGGTTCAGCGCCACCATCCGCGGGCAGCGGCTCTACCTCATCGAGGCCGCCGAGAAGGGCATGGCCTGGATGAGGCTCACCGCAAAAGGCAACGCCGGCCACGGCTCGATGCGGCACCCCGACAACGCGGTGACCGAGCTGGCCGAGGCCGTGGCGCGGATCGGCCGGCACGACTGGCCGGTGCGGCTGACGCCGTCGATGAAGGTCCTGCTCTCCGCGGTGGGTGAGATCGCCGGGATCGAGGCGACGCCTGAGAACGCCGAGGCGCTGATCGAGGAGTTCGGATCGGCGGCGCGGATGCTCGGTGCGGTGATCCGGCACTCCACCAACCCCACGATGCTGCAGGCCGGCTACAAGGTGAACGTTGTGCCGGGTGAGGCCACCGCCCATGTCGACGGCCGGTTCCTCCCCGGCTACGAGGACGAGTTCTTCGACACGCTCGCGGAGCTTCTCGGGGAGAACATCTCGCTCGAGTGGGTCAGCAAGCAGCATGCTCTCGAGACCACCTTCGACGGCGATCTCGTGGACGCGATCACGTCGTCCCTGCTGGAGGAGGACCCAGGGGCGAAGGTCGCGCCGTACCTCATGTCCGGTGGCACCGACGCCAAGCACTGGCGCAAGCTCGGTATCCGGTCGTTCGGGTTCGCCCCGCTCCGGCTACCGGCCGACCTCGACTTCACCGCGCTCTTCCACGGCGTCGACGAGCGAGTGCCGGTCGATGCCCTGGAGTTCGGCGCGCGGGTCTTCGACCGGTTCCTCGAGCGCGCCTGAGGGCTGCGCGCCTCAGAACATGAGGTAGGGCACGCGTGCCTGGCGGATGATCTTCCGGCGCAGCACGACGCGGCGGGTGCCGTCGGGGGAGAGGCGTACCCGGTCGAGCTCCCAGCCACCGTGCTCGGCCCGGTCGGTCAGCATCCGGGTCACGGCGTTTCGGGAGAAGTCCCGGGAGATGGTGAGCCGCTCGAACTCGTACTCGACTCCAGGGTTGAGCGCGCGTCGCCTCGGCGTCGTGGCGATGGGTGCACGGGACATGCCGCCATGGTGCCACGTGACCCGAGGGGCGTGCGACCTGTCTACCTCAACATGAGGGTGACGAGACGTCCTCGAGAGCCACGGTGATCTCGGCAGGGAGCTCGCACTCCTCGACGGTCAGGGAGCCGCGCAGCTGCGCAGCCGTCCTGGCGCCGACGATCGGGGCGGTCACGCCGGGGCGGTCACGGACCCAGCTGAGCGCCACCTCGACAGGGGACCAGCCGAGCCCGTCGGCGGCCCGGGCCACGGCCTCGACGATCCGGGCGTGCTGGTCGCCGAGGTAGGCGCCGACGAAGTTGGAGAAATGGGGCGAGGCCGCCCGGGAGTCGGCGGGAGTGCCTGTGCGGTACTTCCCCGTGAGCACCCCGCGGCCAAGGGGAGACCAGGGCAGGATGCCGATCCCGAGGTGCTCGGCGGCGGGGAGCACCTCTGCCTCCACCGAGCGGTTGAGCAGGGAGTACTCGACCTGGTTCGAGGCGATCGCCGCGCGGCCAGGCACCGCGGCCTGCCAGGTGGCCGCCTTCGCGCTCTGCCAGCCCGAGTAGTTCGACACGCCGACGTACGACGCCCGGCCCGTCGTCACCGCGTAGTCGAGGGCCGTGAGCGTCTCCTCGAGCGGGGTGTCGTCGACCCAGGTGTGCACCTGCCACAGGTCGACGTGGTCCACGCCCAGCCGCTTCAAAGAGGCGTCCAGAGCCGAGATGAGGTAGCCGCGGGACGCGTTGGTCTCGCGGACCCCGCGTGCGCGGCTGATGCCGGCCTTGGTGGCCAGCACGATGTCGTCACGCGCCACGACGTCGCCGACGAGCGAGCCGATGAGCTCCTCGGAGGCCCCGTCGCCGTACCCTGCGGCGGTGTCGACGAACGTCCCGCCGGCCTCCGTGAACGCGATGAGCTGGTCGCGTGCCTCGTGCTCGTCGGTGTCACGACCCCAGGTGAGCGTGCCGAGCCCGAGCCGGGAGACACGCAGGCCGGTGCGACCCAGGAACCTCTGCTGCATGGGGCACACGCTATCCAGACACGGCGGACAGGACGCGGTCGCCTCGCCGAGCAGCGGGGTGCGTAGGCTGTTCGCGCTCGCTGTCCTTATCGTCCAGGAGAAACCTTCGTGCTCGACTTCCTGCAGGCTGCCTTCCTCGGCGTGCTCCAGGGCCTGACCGAGTTCCTGCCCATCTCGAGCAGCGCCCACTTGCGCATCTTCCCGGAGGTGTTCGGGTGGGGTGACCCGGGCGCTGCGTTCACGGCCGTCGTGCAGATCGGGACCGAGCTCGCGGTCGTCATCTACTTCCGCAAGGACATCTGGCGGATCGCCTCGGCCTGGGTCCGGTCGCTGTTCGACCCCCGCTGGCGCGGCAACCTCGACGCCCGGATGGGCTGGTTCGTGATCATCGGCTCGCTGCCGATCGTCCTCTTGGGCATCGCGCTCAAGGACGTCATCGAGAGCGACTTCCGCAGCCTCTGGATCGTGGGCACGACACTGATCGTGATGGGTGTCGTCCTGGGCATCGCCGACCGGGTCGGACGGACCGACCGCACGATCCGGCAGCTCAACCTCAACCACGCGATCCTCTACGGCCTCGCGCAGGCGATGGCCCTCGTGCCGGGGGTCTCCCGCTCCGGAGCGACGATCAGCATGGGCCGCTTCCTCGGCTACGACCGCGAGGCCGCGACTCGGTACGCCTTCTTGCTCGCCATCCCCGCCGTGATCGGCGCCGGGATCTTCGAGCTCAAGGACGTCCTCGCGTGCAGCGGCTCCACGGCCGAGGGTTGCGCGAACGCCTACAGCCCGACCGCGACGTTCTTCGCCACGGTGGTCGCGTTCGTCGTCGGGTACGCCGCGATCGCCTGGCTGCTGCGCTACGTCAGCACCCGGTCCTACCTGCCGTTCGTGGTGTACCGGATCGCCCTCGGAGGCTTCACGCTGCTGATGCTCAGCCTGGGCGTGATCGCGGCCTGACCCTCCGGCGGGGTCTAGAGCCAGCCGGACTTCTTGAAGAGTCGGTACAGCCCCCATGAGGCGACCAGCATCAGGCTGAGCGCGAAGAAGTAGCCGTACCTCCACTGCAGTTCGGGCATGTGGTTGAAGTTCATGCCGTAGACGCCGGCGACCAGGGTGCTGACGGCGGCGATCGCGACCCATGCGGAGATCTTCCGCATGTCGTCGTTCTGCTGCACGCTGATCCGCGCGAGCAGGGCGTCGAAGGCCGTCGAGAGCAGACCGTCCAAGGTGTCGATCGCCTCGGAGACCCTCGCCAGGTGGTCGGCGACGTCGCGGAAGAACGGCGCGGACTGTCTCGGACACGCCCGTGACCTGACCGGCGGCGAAGCGCTTCATCGGGTCCTTGAGCGGGTTGACCGCCCGCCTCATCTCGGACAGCTCCCGCTTGAGGACGTAGATGCGCTCGGAGTCGTCGCTGCGGGTGGTGGAGAAGACCGAGGCCTCGACCTCGTCGACGTCGATCTCGAGCTCGGCGGCGACGTCCTCGTAGGAGTCGACCACCCGGTCGCAGATCGCGTAGACCACCGCTGACGGGCCGTGGCCGAGGACCGCCGCCCGATGCTCGAGGTCGCGCCGGGCGGTGTGCAGCTCGGTTCCCTCGCCGTGGCGGACGCTGACGACGAAGTCGTCGCCCACGAAGATGGCGATCTCGCCGGTCTCCACGGCGTCACGCTCGTCGACGTACCAGAGGGTCTTGAGGACCAGGAAGAGCGCTTCGTCGTAGCGCTCCAGCTTCGGGCGCTGGTGGGCGTTCAGGGCGTCCTCGACCGCCAAGGGATGGAGGTCGAAGAGCTCGGCGACCCGGCTCATCTCGGCCTGGTCCGGCTCGTGCACACCGACCCAGACGAAGTCACCGTCACCTCGCCGGGCGTCCCGGATCGCACCGAGGTCGTGGCTGCTCACGTCGAGCGGGACACGGACACCGTCGCGGTACAGCGCGCAGTCGACGATCATGCGGCTCAGGTTAACTGGGTGTGTCCCTATTCGGGACTCACCGGCTTCCCTTGACCCGCGCCCCCTCGGGGGTGCGGGTTCTTGGTTGCCTTCCAGCCGCCACCCGGCCTTGCGGGTGGTCTTGTGCTGGTTCCGACCCAGGGCCCCTTCGTGGTGCGAGGTGGCGGTCGGCTCTTGGCCCGGCCCATCCGGGTGCAGACACAGGTAACGGGTGTCAGGCGGCCACGGATTGTGGCGGTGAAGTCTTCGAAGGTGCGGTGTAGCGGGCGAGGTTGACCGCGGCGTTGACGTCGCGGTCGAGGACCAGGCCGCACGAGCCACACTCGTAGACCCGGTCCGACAACGTGAGGTCCCCGTGGAGGGCGCCGCAGCCGGAGCAGGTCTTCGACGACGGGAACCACCGGTCGGCGACGACCAACTCGGTGCCGTACCAGGTCGCCTTGTAGGCGAGCTGTCGGCGAAGCTTCCCGAACGCGGCGTCCGAGACGACCCGGGCGAGGCGCCGGTTGCTGAGCATCCCGGCGGCGTTGAGGTCCTCGATGGTCGCGCGAGCGGGCCTCCAGGCGTGCCCGGGCTTGCTGCAATGATTTCACCCCCTCCCACGCGTGCAGCACGCGCCCTGTCTCATCCGCGACGACCGCGAGGGTCTTCACCCCGAGATCGACACCCACTGGGTTCGGGTGCCGATTCTTCGGTGTCCGCCGCTGGTGGTGGAGCTCGGCGGCGACGCCGGTGATCGAGACCACCCACCGGCCGCGCTCGTACCGGAACGACGCGGCGTAGACATGGAACCTGCCGGCGGCGAGCATCCTCGCGAGCCTGCCGGTGTGCTCATGGACGCGCAGCTCCCCGAGCTTCCGGAACCGGATCAACCGAGGTCCGGCCGGGCGTACCGGGGAGGCCTTCCCCTCCGTGTACCTGGCGCGAAGCCGGAACGCAGGCGCGGTCTTGTGCCTGGATTTGAACCGCGGAAACCCGCGGCCTTGCCGGCGCGTTCGCCGGTGCGGGACTTCGACCAGTTCGCGAGCGCCTGGGCGGCGTTCACGGACGCGCACTCGAACACGTCCGCCGACACCTCTGCGCGCCATGCCAGCCCGCGGACCTCGTCGCCAGCCGCGTCGACCGACACCGGGGCGTCAGGCGCCCGGCCGTCCTTCCAGGCGTTCATGTGGTTGATGAACGACACCTTGCTCCACGACAACGGCGGAGTCAGGTCGGCTTCCGCGATGCCGTAGGACCGTTCGGCGGCGCGCTGGTCGAGGTTGGCCCGCACCCGGCCCAGGTGGTGGTTGTACGCCAGGCGTGCTGCGCCCGCGTGCGCGAGCAGCCACCGGGCCTGCTCACGGTTCGGGTCGAGGGTGAACCGGAACGTCGTCGCCCGGGTCAAGGGCACACCGGTGTGCGACACCAACGAGCCCAGCGTCTGCTCTCCCCGCAACCACCCGGCACGATCGTGATAGTGCCGCACACCGCCGACAGCGCTGCGAATAGGGACACACCCTCATAGAGTCAGTCCATGGCAACGCTGATCCTGGCAAGACACGGGCGTACGACGGCCAACGCCAACGGCGTCCTCGCGGGGCGCGCCAAGGGGATCCGCCTGGACGAGCGGGGCGTGGACCAGGCGCGCGCGGCGGGGGAGCGGCTCGCGGGCCTGCCGTTGGCGGCGATCGTGACGAGCCCGCTGGAGCGGTGCCGCGACACGGCACGCGAGGTGTCCAGGCTCCAGAACGGCGGCGCCGAGATCTCCGCGGAGCGCCGGCTCCTCGAGTGCGACTACGGCAGCTGGACCGGCAAGGAGCTCAAGGTCCTCGCCAAGGAGCCGCTGTGGCAGACGGTGCAGGCCCACCCGTCTGCGGCGACCTTCCCCGACGGCGAGTCGATGGCCCAGATGATGGCGCGCAGTGTCGCCGCGGTCCGTGAGTGGGACGCTCGCGTCGAGGCCGAGCACGGACCGGACGCGGTGTGGCTCGCGGTCACGCACGGAGACGTGATCAAGGCCGTCCTCGCCGACGCGCTCGGCATGCACCTCGACCTCTTCCAGCGCATCGCCGTCGACCCCGCGTCGCTGTCGGTGGTGCGCTACACGCCGCTGCGTCCCTTCGTGCTGTCGGTGAACTCCGTCGCCGGGGACATGAGCGGTCTGAGGCCTCCCAAGAAGCAGCGTTCCCGGCGAAGCAGGCACGACAGCGACGCCGCCGTCGGCGGAGGGGCCGGGACCGTCCGGCCAGATGCTCCACCCGAGCACCCTTCAGCCACCACCGCATAAGGTCGGGAACATGCCTCCTGTCATCCACGCCTACGACCCGCCGGAGCGGTTCGTCGCCGGAACGGTCGGTCAGCCAGGTCAGCGCACGTTCTTCCTCCAGGCTCGTGCGGGCACCCGGGTCACCAGCGTGGCCCTGGAGAAGCAGCAGGTCGCGGTCCTCGCCACGCGGATCGACGAGCTCCTCGACGAGGTGATGAGCACCGGCAGCGGAGAGGGAACGGTCCCGGCGGTCGCCCCGCTCGACCTCGAGGACTCCGAGCCCCTCGAGCAGCCGATCGTGGAGGAGTTCCGCGCCGGCACGATGACCCTGTCGTGGGACTCCTCCGACGAGCGGATCGTGGTCGAGGTGTTCCCGTTCACCGAGGAGTCGGTGGTCTCGCCCGACCAGCCGGAGGAGGAGATCGAGGAGCCCGAGCCGGAGGAGCTGTTCGTCGTCCGGATGCCCGCGGGGCTCGCGCGGGCCTTCAGCAAGCGCGCCCAGGCCGTTGTCGCCGCCGGCCGGCAGCCGTGCCCCTTCTGCGGCGGTCCACTCGACCCGGAGGGCCACCTGTGTCCCCGAGCCAACGGCTTCCGGCGCACCAGCGTCTGACCGAGGACGACGAGCTCGCGGTCCTCCGGGACGGGGAGCTCGAGGTCCACGGCCGGATCCTGCCCGCGTCCAACGTCACCCTCGTCGCCACGGCGACGCTCGGGTCCTCCAGCCTCCGGTGCGTCTACAAGCCCGTCGCCGGCGAGCGGCCGTTGTGGGACTTCCCGGAGGGGACGCTCGCCGGCCGCGAGGTCGCGGCGTACCTGGTCTCGAAGGCCCTCGGCTGGGACGTCGTCCCGCTGACCCTCGAGCGCGAGGGCCCGCTGGGCTCCGGCATGGTGCAGGCCTGGCGGGAGCCCGACGAGGAGCAGGACCCGGTCGACGTGGTGCGAGAGGGTGAGGTCCCGGACGGGTACCTCCACGTGCTGGACGCCTCGGACGGCGACGGCCACCCGGTCTCGCTCGTCCACGAGAACACCCCTGCGCTGCACCGGATGGCCGTGTTCGACGCGGTCGTCAACAACGCGGACCGCAAGGGCGGCCACGTCCTCGCCATGCCCGACGGCCACCGCTACGGCGTCGACCACGGCGTCTGCTTCCACGTCGCCCCCAAGCTGCGCACGGTGCTGTGGGGCTGGGCCACGCTGCCCATCCCGACGGAGGAGCAGGACGCGCTCACGAGGCTGTCCGAGGAGCTGCGCACCCGTGGCAGCGAGCTCAGGTCGGCGCTCGAGCTGTTCCTCTCGACCCGCGAGGTCTCGGCACTGTGCACCCGCTGTGACGATCTCCTCGCCCATGGCCGGATGCCGCTGCCGTCGGGGGAGTGGCCCGCAATCCCGTGGCCTGCATTCTGACGGCGGTTGGCTAGGCTTCAACCATGCGCGCATGGCAGAGCCCGGACGTTCCGTCACTCGAGAAGTTCGGGCCAGGCCCGGCGGTCTCCGTCTTCAACACCGCGACCGGCGCCGTCGAGGAGACCAGCCCGGAGGGAGCCGCCCGGCTCTACGTCTGCGGCATCACCCCGTACGACGCCACCCACATGGGCCACGCCGCGACCTACGTCGCCTTCGACCTGCTCAACCGCGCCTGGCGCGACGCCGGCCACGAGGTCCGCTACGTCCAGAACGTCACCGACGTCGACGACCCGCTGCTCGAGCGGGCGCTCGCCACCGGCGCCGACTGGCGTGAGCTCGCCGAGGAGCAGACCGAGCTGTTCCGGTCCGACATGGAGGCACTGCGCTCGCTCACGCCGGACGCCTACATCGGCGCCGTCGAGTCGATCCCGCTCGCAGTGGCGCTCGTGCAGCGACTGCAGGAGCGCGGTTTCGTGTACGACGTGGACGGCGACCTGTACTTCTCGGTCCACGCCGACCCGCGCTTCGGGGAGGTCTCGGGTCTCGACGAGCAGCAGATGATCGAGATCTTCCCCGACCGCGGCGGCGACCCGGACCGCCCGGGCAAGAAGCACCCGCTCGACTGCCTGCTGTGGCAGGCCGAGCGGCCCGGGGAGCCGGCGTGGGACTCCGAGCTCGGCCGTGGCCGCCCCGGCTGGCACATCGAGTGCTCCTCGATCGCGCTGGAGTACCTCGGGGAGGGCTTCGACGTCCAGGGCGGGGGCAGCGACCTCGTGTTCCCCCACCATGAGATGAGCGCGTCGGAGGCCCAGGCCGCCAGTGGCGGCACGCCGTTCGCCCGCGCCTACATGCACGCCGGGATGGTCGCCTACGAGGGCGAGAAGATGTCGAAGTCCCGCGGCAACCTGGTCTTCGTCTCCCGCCTGCGCGAGTCCGGCACCGACCCGATGGCGCTCCGGCTGGCGCTGCTGGCCCACCACTACCGGTCGGACTGGGAGTGGACCGACGAGGACCTCACCAAGGCGGAGACCAGGCTCAGGAACTGGCGTGCCGCCGCGGACCGCGCCTGCGAGGCGGATGCCGAGCGGCTGGTGGTCGAGGTACGCCGGCACCTGGCCAACGACCTCGACGCCCCCGCGACGCTCGAGGCGATCGACGCGTGGGCCGAGACCGCGCAGAGCGACGGCGGCGGCTGCGGTGACGTGTGCGACCTGCTCGACGCCCGCCTGGGGATCAGGCTCTAGCCCTACTGGTCCCCGGTCTCCCGGCGCTTGAGGTACCTCTCGAACTCCCGGGCGATGGCCTCACCGCTCGCCTCGGGCAGCTCCGCGGTGTCCCGGGTCTCCTCCAGGGCACGCACGTAGTCCGCGATCTCGTCGTCCTCCTCGGCGAGCTCGTCGACGCCGCGCTCCCAGGCGCGCGCCTCCTCCGGGAGATCCGCGAGCGGGATGGAGATCTCCAGAAGGTCCTCGAGCTGGCCGATCAGCGCCATCGTCGCCTTCGGGCACGGCGGCTGGGCCACGTAGTGCGGCACGGCCGCCCAGAACGAGACAGCCGGGATGTCGAGCTGAACGCAGGCGTCCTGGAAGACCCCGACGATGCCGGTGGGACCCTCGTAGTTGGACTGCTCCAGCTTCAGGCGGTCGGCGAGCTCCGGCTCGGTGGCGGTGCCGCTCACCGGGATGGGGCGGGTGTGCGGGGTGTCCGCGAGCAGCGCGCCGAGGGTCACCACGAGCTCGGTTCCGAGCTCGTCGGCGGCGGCCAGCAGCTCGGCGCAGAACTGGCGCCAGCGCATGTTCGGCTCGATGCCGCGGAGCAGGATGACGTCGCGCTGGGCGCCGGGCGGACGGGCCACCGAGATCTGGGTCGAGGGCCAGGTGATCTTGCGCATGCCTTCGTCGTTGGTGCCGACGATCGGGCGGTTCATCTGGAAGTCGTAGAAGTCCTCAGGGTCGATGGCGGCCACGACACGGGCGTCCCAGACCCTGATCAGGTGGTCCAGGACCGCTGAGGCGGCGTCCGCCGCGTCGTTCCACCCCTCGAACGCCGCGATCAGGACGGGCGACTCCAGGTCGGGTACCTCTTCGAGCTCGATCACCCTCCCCAGCGTAGTGCGTGGGGCACGTCTCGACGTACGCAATGCTGGGGAGTCCCCGGCGCTGCGAATGGGACCGAGGTGTCAGCATCCGGACCGGGTGCGGTGCCCTTGGTAGGACGCCTACCGTGGTGTGAAGGTGCGCCTACCGTGGTGTGAAGGTGCGCCCGCCTGCCCCGCTGACTCCCGAGGAGCCCTGTGACCCCGTCTGCCCGTGTTCGACCCGATCTCACGGAGGAGCTCACGGCCGCCCTCCGCGACCGGATCCTGGTGCTCGACGGAGCGATGGGGACGATGATCCAGCGTGAGAACCTCGAGGAGGCCGACTACCGCGGCGATCGGTTCGCAGACTGGCCCTCCGACCTCAAGGGCAACAACGACCTGTTGAGCATCACCCGGCCCGACATCGTGCGCAGGATCCACGAGGAGTACCTCCAGGCCGGTGCCGACCTGGTGGAGACCAACACCTTCAACGCACAGCGGATCTCCCTCGCCGACTACGGCATGGAGGAGCTCGCGTACGAGATGAACGCCGCGTCCGCGCAGCTGGCCCGCGAGGCCTGCGACGCGGTCACGGCGCAGGACCCGAGCCGTCCCCGGTACGTCGCGGGGGCGCTCGGACCCACGAACCGCACCGCCTCGATCTCGCCGGACGTCAACGACCCCGGCCGGCGCAACACCAGCTTCGACGAGCTGGTCGGTGCCTATCTCGAGCAGGCCCGGGGACTGGTCGACGGGGGAGCGGACCTGCTGCTGGTCGAGACGATCTTCGACACGCTCAACGCCAAGGCCGCGATCTTCGCGTTGGAGACGCTCTTCGAGGACCGTGGCCGCCGCTGGCCGGTCGTGATCTCCGGCACCATCACCGACGCGTCGGGACGCACCCTCTCCGGTCAGGTCACCGAGGCGTTCTGGAACTCCGTCCGTCATGCCCGGCCGCTCGCCGTCGGGCTCAACTGCGCGCTCGGCGCCAAGGAGATGCGGCCCTACCTCGCCGAGCTCTCGCGCATCGCGGACTGCTTCGTCTCGGCCTACCCCAACGCCGGGCTGCCCAACGCGTTCGGCGAGTACGACGAGGCCGCCGAGGAGACCGCCTCCGTGGTGGGCGAGTTCGCCTCGAGCGGCATGGTGAACCTGGTCGGCGGATGCTGCGGGACGACCCCGGCGCACGTCGCAGCGGTCGCCGCCGCCGTGAAGGGCAGCGCGCCGAGGGTCCCCGCCACGGTCGAGCCCGCCTGCCGGCTCTCCGGGCTCGAGCCGCTCAACATCACCGACGAGTCGCTCTTCGTCAACGTGGGCGAGCGCACGAACATCACCGGCTCCGCGCGCTTCCGCCGGCTGATCAAGGAGGGCGACTACGCCTCCGCCCTCGCGGTCGCGCGGCAGCAGGTCGAGGCCGGCGCGCAGATCATCGACGTCAACATGGACGAGGGGATGATCGACGGCGTCGAGGCGATGGACCGCTTCACCAAGCTGATCGCCGGCGAACCGGACATCTCCCGGGTGCCGGTGATGGTCGACTCCTCCAAGTGGGAGGTGATCGAGGCCGGCCTGAAGTGCATCCAGGGCAAGCCGGTCGTCAACTCCATCTCCCTCAAGGAGGGGGAGGGGCCGTTCCTGGAGCAGGCCCGGCTCTGCCGGAAGTACGGCGCCGCGGTGGTCGTCATGGCCTTCGACGAGGCCGGCCAGGCGGAGACGCTCGAGCGTCGCACCGCGATCTGCCGGCGCGCCTACGACCTGCTGACCGAGGAGGTCGGCTTCAACCCCACCGACATCATCTTCGACCCGAACATCTTCGCCATCGCGACCGGCATGGACGAGCACGCCAACTACGGCGTCGACTTCATCGAGGCTGCGCGCTGGATCAAGCAGAACCTCCCGGGCGCCCTCGTCTCCGGCGGCGTCTCGAACGTCTCGTTCTCCTTCCGCGGCAACAACCCGGTCCGGGAGGCCATCCACGCCGTCTTCCTGTACCACGCGATCCGGGCAGGCATGGACATGGGCATCGTCAACGCCGGTGCTCTGGCGGTGTACGACGAGATCGACCCCGAGCTGCGCGAACGGGTGGAGGACGTCGTACTCAACCGGCGGGCCGACAGCACCGAGCAGCTGCTGGCCATCGCCGAACGCTTCAACGGCGAGGGCAGGCAGGCGCCGGGCGCCGACGACTCGTGGCGCTCGCTCCCCGTCGGAGAGCGGATCACGCACGCACTGGTGAAGGGCATCGACGAGTTCGCCGAGGCCGACACCGAGGAGCTCCGTCAGGAGATCGCCGAACGCGGCGGCCGGCCCATCGAGGTCATCGAGGGACCGCTCATGGCCGGGATGAACGTGGTCGGCGACCTCTTCGGGGCCGGGAAGATGTTCCTGCCCCAGGTCGTGAAGTCCGCACGGGTGATGAAGAAGGCCGTGGCCCACCTCATCCCCTACATCGAGGCGGAGAAGGACCCGGCGGACGCGGGCCGCAGCAACGGCAAGATCGTGATGGCCACCGTCAAGGGCGACGTCCACGACATCGGCAAGAACATCGTCGGCGTCGTGCTCCAGTGCAACAACTACGAGGTGTTCGACCTCGGCGTGATGGTGCCTGCCCAGAAGATCCTCGACACGGTGAAGGAGGTCGGCGCGGACCTGGTCGGGCTCTCCGGCCTGATCACGCCCTCGCTGGACGAGATGGTCAACCTCGCCACCGAGATGGAGCGCCAGGGGTTCGACATCCCGCTCCTGGTGGGCGGTGCCACCACCTCGCGCGCGCACACCGCGGTGAAGGTCTCCCCGCGGTACCACGGCCCCGTGGTCTGGGTGAAGGACGCCTCGCGTTCGGTTCCCGTCGCCGCTGCCCTGCTCTCCGACGAGCAGCGACCCCAGCTCCTCGCGGACGTCGAGGCCGACTACGAGTCGATCCGCCTCCGCCACGCGCAGAAGCGCAACGACCGGCCGGTCCTCTCGCTCCAGAAGGCCCGGGAGAACCGCACGCCCGTGGCGTGGGAGGGCTACGAGCCGCCACGTCCGGCCGCGATGGAAGGTGACCAGCCCTTCGTCCGGGTCTTCGAGGGGTACTCGCTGGCCGAGCTGCGCGACTACATCGACTGGCAGCCGTTCTTCAACGCGTGGGAGATGAAGGGCAGCTTCCCCGACATCCTCAACAACCCGGCCTCGGGCGAGGCCGCCCGCAGGCTGTTCGACGACGCCCAGCACATGCTGGACAGGGTCGTCGAGGAGGGTTGGCTGACGGCGAACGCGGTCATCGGGCTCTTCCCCGCGAACGCCGTCGACGAGGACAGCATCGAGGTCTACACCGACGAGTCGCGCACGCAGGTGGTGAAACGGCTGGAGCACCTGCGTCAGCAGGGGCAGCACCGCGAGAACGTCCCCAACCGTTCGCTGGCCGACTACGTCGCACCGAAGGACACGGGTCTGCGCGACTACGTGGGTGCGTTCGCGGTCACCGCCGGCCTCGGCAGCGGCGAGAAGATCGCGGAGTTCAAGGAGCAGCTCGACGACTACAGCGCGATCCTGCTCGAGTCGCTCGCCGACCGTCTGGCCGAGGCGTTCGCGGAGCGCCTCCACGAGCGGGTCCGTCGCGAGTTCTGGGGTTATGCCCCCGATGAGCGCCTCGACAACGACGCGCTCATCAAGGAGCGCTACCAGGGCATCCGCCCCGCACCGGGCTACCCGGCCTGTCCGGACCACACCGAGAAGGCCGTCCTGTGGGACCTGCTCGACGTGCGTGCGAAGACCGGGATCGAGCTGACCGAGTCGATGGCCATGTGGCCCGGCGCCGCCGTGAGCGGCTGGTACTTCTCCCACCCGCAGTCGCAGTACTTCGTGGTCGGCCGGGTCTCGCAGGACCAGGTCGAGGACTACGCCCGCCGCAAGGGATGGACCTTGGCCGAGGCGGAACGCTGGCTCTCGCCCAACCTCGGCTACGAGCCCGAGGACTGAGTGTGGGGGAGCGTCTCGAGGCCGTCTTGTGGGACATGGACGGCACCTTGGTCGACACCGAGCCCTACTGGATCGAGTCGGAGTTCGAGCTCGTCGAGAAGCACGGCGGCAAGTGGAGCACCGAGCACGCGCTGAACCTGGTGGGCAACGACCTCATCGAGTCCGGCAGGTACATCCGCGAGCACGGCGGGATCGACCTCGAGCCGGCCGACATCGTCGAGGAGCTGCTCGACCGGGTCGTCGCCCACGTCCAGCGACGCGTGCCGTGGCGGCCAGGCGCCGTCGAGCTGCTCGCCGACCTGCGAGCCCACGACGTGCGGTGTGCGCTGGTGACGATGTCCTACCGCAGGTTCGTCGAACCGATCCTGGCCGCCCTGCCCGAGGGGACGTTCGAGGTCGTCGTCACCGGCGACGCGGTCACCAGGGGGAAACCTCACCCGGAGCCGTACCGGACGGCCGCGGCGGTGCTGGGCGTCGACCCGGCTGACACCCTGGCCATCGAGGACTCCAACACCGGCGCCCGCTCGGCCGAGGCGGCAGGGTGCACCGTCCTGGTCGTCCCGAACCACGTTCCGGTGCTCCCGGGCCCGCGACGGACCTTTCGCCCCAGCCTGGACGGACTGACCCTTTCCGAACTTCCGACACCGCTTCCCGGCTGATTGTTGCGATATTGCGACCTTTCCTGCGGCGTTTCCGGGTGGCAGGTCCATGAGGGCGGCGAGTAGTGTCCACGAGGTTCCGCTCCGGACATCCCTGTCGGGGGCACGTATTCGTGAGGTGAAAGTTGAACCGCAGACGAGGATTGCTGGCCCTGGCCAGTGCGGGCGTCTTGGTCGCGTCACTTGCAGCATGTGGTGGCGACGACTCGACAGACGGAGGCAACGGTGGCGGAGGCGCGTCGGGGGAGCCCTGGATCCTGGGAACCACCGAGAGCGTGACCGCGATGGACCCGGCGGGTTCCTACGACTTCGGCTCGTGGAACCTGCAGTACAACATCTTCGAACAGCTTCTGACGATCCCGGCCGGCGAGACCGAGCCTGTGGGCGACGCGGCGGAGTCCTGCGACTACGAGGACGCCAAGACCGTCACCTGCAAGCTGAAGTCCGGCCTGAAGTTCTCCAACGGCCACGACCTGACTTCCTCGGACGTCAAGTTCTCCCTGGAGCGCAACATCGCGATCGCCGACCCGAACGGCTCCTCCGTTCTGCTCGGGCAGATCACCGACCCGAAGACCAAGAAGCTGGCCGAGGGCGCCATCGAGACGCCCGACGACACGACGGTGACCTTCCACCTCAACGCCGAGGACACCACCTTCTTGAAGCTGCTGTCGACGGCGACGACCTCGATCGTCGACGAGGAGGTCTTCCCCGCCGACAAGCTGCTGGCCGACGACCAGGTCGTCGGCTCGGGCCCGTTCAAGCTCAGCCAGTACAAGCCTGGTGAGCAGGCCGTGCTCGAGGCCAACGAGAGCTACGAGGGCGAGCGCACCCCGAGCGCGCCGCAGATCTTCGTCCAGTACTACAACGACCCCTCGCCGCTCAAGCAGGCGATCGAGGCCGGCGACGTCGACATCGCCTGGCGCACCCTCAGCCCCACCGACCTGAACGACCTCGAGGGCAAGGACGGCGTCCAGGTCATCAAGGGCGAGGGCTCGGAGTTCCGCTACTGGGTGTTCCAGCTCGCCAACCAGACGGTCAAGGACAAGGCTGTCCGCCAGGCGGTCGCGCAGGTCATCGACCGCGAGACCATCGCCAAGGACGCCTACGACGGAACCGTCGCGCCGGCACTCTCCATCGTGCCTCCGGGCTTCGGTGGCCAGAAGGACTCGTTCCAGGAGAAGTACGGTGAGCCGAACGTCGACGCGGCCAAGAAGCTGCTCGACGACGCGGGTGTGAAGACGCCGATCGACCTCACCCTCGGCTACACGCCGACCCACTACGGTCCCAACGCCGTCGACGAGGCGAGCGAGCTCGCGGCTCAGCTGAACGACAGCGGCCTGTTCAAGGTCAAGACCGAGGACGCGGAGTGGGAGGAGTACCAGACCCTCTACAAGGAGGGCGCGTACGACCTGTTCATCCTGGGTTGGTACCCCGACATCCTCGACGCGGACAACTACCTGTCCCCGTTCGTGCGTGACGGTGGCTTCTACGCCAACAACTACTCCAACCCCGAGGTCAACAAGCTCCTCGACCAGGAGCTCGCCGAGACCGACGAGGCGAAGCGCAACGAGATCATCGGCCAGCTGCAGGACATCGTGGCCGAGGACGTCCCGCTCGTTCCTTCCTGGAACGGCCAGAACGTCGCGGTGGCCCGTGACGGTATGGAAGGCGTCGAGGAGACCCTCGACCCGACCTACATCTTCCGGTTCTGGGGCATCAGCAAGAACGGCTAGTACATCGAAAGGGGGAGGGCGCGTGAACCGCGCGCCCTCCCCCTTTTTCTGCGAGGAAGGAACTTGATGAGCGCGGGAGCAGGATCGTTACCCCGTTACGTCGTGCAGCGTCTGCTGCTGATGATCCCGATGATCTGGCTGGTCATCACCATGGTCTTCCTGCTGCTTCGTGTCGCACCGGGTGACCCGGTCTCGGCAGCGGTCGGTGGCAAGCTCAGCGAGGCGGCGCTCGACGAGCGGCGTGCGGCCCTGGGGCTCGACCGGCCGCTGATCGTCCAGTACCTCGAGTACCTCGGCAACGTCGCGACACTCGACCTGGGCAAGACCATCTCCGACAACCGGCCGGTCATCGAGATCATCCGGGACAACGGCGGGGCCACCTTGACCCTGTCGGTCGGGGCATTCCTCATCGCGCTCATCGTCGGCATCCCGCTCGGCCTGATGGCCGGGCGGCGCCGCGACTCGGCGGGCGACGTGGTGGCGCGGCTCTTCGGCGTCGTGTCCTACGCCGCGCCTGTGTTCTTCATCGGTCTGATGGCACAGATCTGGATCGCCGCGCCCCTGGGATGGCCCACGTCGGACATCGCCTCGCCGATGACGAAGTTCGAGGTGCAGCCGGTGACCCACATCCTGCTCGTGGACTCCATGCTCGCCGGGAACTGGGACGCCACGCGCGACGTGCTCGAGCACCACCTCCTGCCCTGCCTCGTGCTCGGTCTTCTGCTCTGCGGCGTCTTCATCCGGCTGGTCCGGGTCAACGTCCTCCAGACGTTGAAGGGCGACTACGTCGAGGCGGCGCGGGCGAGGGGCATCTCGGAGAAGCACGTCATGCGTCGTCACGCCTTCAGGAACGCGCTCGTCCCGGTCATCACGGTGATCGGCCTCCAGGTCGCGCTCACCCTGTCCGGCGCGATCCTGACCGAGCGGACGTTCAACTGGCCCGGCCTGGGGACACAGCTCTACAACTACCTCATCGCGCGCGACTACGTGGCGGTCCAGGGGCTGGTGACCTTCTTCGCGCTCATCGTCATCGTCGTCAGCCTGATCATCGACATCGTCAACGCCCTGATCGACCCTCGAGTGAGGTACTGATGTTCGCCGGTGTCATTGCTCCGTTCCGGAAGACCAGCGGCCTGGCCCGCTGGATCCTGGTGGTCGGCATCGTCATCACGGTCGCCTTCGTGATCATGGCCCTCTTCGCGCCGTGGCTGGCGCCGCTCGACTTCAACCAGCGCGAGATCGACGGTCAGAAGCTTCCGAAGATGGCTCCTCCGAGCGGGGAGTTCTGGTTCGGCACGAGCGACCAGTTCTACGACGTCTTCTCGCGGGTGATCTGGGGAGCCCGGACCGCGATCGAGGTGGTCGGGCTGTCGATCATCATCTCGGTGATCGTGGGCGTGCCCCTCGGCCTGATGTCCGGGTACATCGGCGGCTGGCTCGACCGCAGCCTGGTGTTCGTCATGGATGCCCTGTACGCCTTCCCGTCACTGCTCCTCGCCATCGTCTTCTCGTTCCTCCTGACCGACGCGCTCGGTGGCGGTGTCGTCGCGGCGGCACTCTCGATCACGGTCATCTACATCCCGCAGTACTTCCGGGTGGTGCGGAACACCGCGGTGAGCGCCAAGGAGGCGACGTACGTCGAGGCGGCACGTGCCATCGGCGCACCCCACCGGACGGTCATGGGGAAGTACCTCTTCGGGAACGTCATCCAGTCGGTCCCGGTGATCGGGACGCTCAACGCGGCCGACGCGATCGGCACGCTCGCCGGACTCGGATTCCTCGGCCTCGGCATCCAGCCGAACGAGGCGGCCGAGTGGGGGTACGACCTGAGCCGTGCCCTCGACGACGCTTCCGCCGGCATCTGGTGGACGGCGTTCTTCCCCGGTCTGGCCATCGTCTTGCTGGTCACCGGCCTGACCCTGGTGGGCGAGGGGCTGAACGAGACCATTAACCCGGTCCTGCGTAAGCGGCGGCTGCTTCCGGTGGACATGCCGGCGAACGAGCCCAGCAGCTATCTCGCCGAGGGCGACGCCGCTGCACTGGGCCAGAGCGCCCCCGACGCCCGTCGCAGGGACGACGTGGCTCGTCGCAAGGAGAACGACGACAGTCGCCGAGAGGACCACGCACGATGATCGAGCTGCACGACGGTTCCGCTGAGACCCGCACCCGCGGGGACCTCGTGATCGACGCCCACGACCTGCGCATCTGGTACGGAAGCGACCGCGGCGCGGTGAAGGCGGTCGACAGGGTCAGCTTCTCCCTTCGCAAGGGGGAGATCCTCGGCCTGGTCGGTGAGTCCGGTTGCGGCAAGTCGACGCTCGGTCGCGGGCTCCTGGGCCTGTTGCCCGAGGGCGCGAAGATGGACGGACACCTGGACTTCATGGGCGAGGACCTGCTCGCGCTGCCGAAGAAGCAGATGTTCGCCAAGCGCGGCACCGAGCTCGGCATGATCTTCCAGGAGCCGCTGACGCGGCTAAACCCGCTGATGCGGATCTCGCAGCACTTCGAGGAGACGCTGAAGACGCACGAGAAGGGCATCAGCAAAGAGGAGGTCGAGCGCCGCTCGCTGGAGGTCCTGCGGGTGATGGGCATCCCGCCCACGCGGTACCGCTCCTACCCGCACGAGTTCTCCGGCGGCATGCGCCAACGGCTGATGATCGCGCTGGCGCTCGTGCTCCGGCCGGCCTTCGTGGTCGCGGACGAGCCGACGACTGCGCTCGACGTGCTGGTCGAGGCACAGATCATCCGGATCCTGCACGACCTGCGCGGGACTTCGACACCTCACTGCTGCTGATCACACACAACCTCGGCATCATCGCGGAGGCGTGCGACCGGGTGGCGGTGATGTACGCCGGGGAGATCGTCGAGATCGGTGACGCCCGGGAGGTCTTCTCGGAGCCACAGCACCCCTACACCCGGGAGCTGCTCCGCTCGACGATCTCGCTGTCCACCACGGGACTCAACTTCATCCCCGGCGCCCCGCCGGACCTGCTCACGCCGCCGAGCGGCTGCCACTTCCATCCGCGGTGTCCCGACGCGATGAACGTCTGCGCGGACCGACACCCGGTCCAACGGGTGCACCACAACGGCAGCCGAGCACAGTGCTGGGCCGCCGACCTCGCCAACGGGGTCGTCGAGCTCAGCGACGACGAGAAGGCACCGCTGGTCCGAGAGGAGATCTCCGTTGCAGACGAAGCGTGACGTGACAGACACCGGGGCGGACCTGGTCAGCATCGAGGACCTGGAGGTCCACTTCGAGCTGCGGGGAGGCGCCTTCCGGCGTCTGTTCGGCCTGGACACCGGGTCGGTGAAGGCCGTCGACGGGGTGAACATCACCCTGAGTCGCGGTGAGGTGCTGGGGCTGGTGGGGGAGTCCGGAAGCGGCAAGACCACCCTCGGCCGGGCCATCCTGGGCCTCGCACCCTCGACGAGGGGCTCGATCACCTACCACGAGCGAGTCGAGGGCGGTCAGGTGACCGACCGTGTGGTCTCCGACCTGCGGGGAGCCGAGCTGCGCAAGCTGCGAACCGACCTCCAGATGGTGTTCCAGGACCCGCACGCCGCGCTCAACCCGTCGATGACCATCGAGGTCGCGGTGGGCCACCCGCTCAAGATCCACGGGATCGCGTCGGGTGCCGAGCTCAAGCGCCGGGTCGCCGAAGCACTCGAGCGGGTGGGGCTCGCTCCGGCCGAGCAGTTCATGTCGAAGTACCCCTCGGACCTCTCCGGCGGCCAGAAGCAGCGTGCGGTCATCGCCCGCGCGATCATCCTCGACCCGGAGGTGCTCGTCGCCGACGAGCCGGTCTCGATGCTCGACATGAGTGTGCGGGCGAAGATCCTCCAGCTCATGCTCGACCTGAAGAACGACCTGGGGCTCACCTACGTCTACATCACCCACGACCTGGCGAGCGCGAAGTTCTTCTGCGACCGGATCGCGATCATGTACCTCGGCCGGATCGTCGAGATCGGCCCCACCGACGAGATCTTCGCCGATCCCAAGCACCCCTACACCAAGGCACTGCTCAAGGCGATCCCCGAGCCGGACCCCCGCAAGATGATGCCGCGAGACCTCCCGCGCGGTGAGATCCCCGACGCGGCACGGCCGCCGCTGGGGTGCTCGTTCCACCCCCGCTGCCCGGTGGCGGTCGCGGAGTGCGGCTGGGAGTCGCGCGACCTGCGGAGCCTCCTCGAGGAGCACTGGACCCGCCAGGACGCCTCGGTCTACGAGGAGGAACGCGGGCTGGTCGGCGACCTCGACAAGCTCGACGTGCCCGCCAAGGAGGTCACGCTCGGTGACGGAGCGAGCGCGGCGAAGGTCAAGGCGATGCTCGGCCAGATCCGTGCGGAGAACCCCGAGGAGCGGTTCTGGACCGGCGTGGAGTCGATCGACGAGACCGCGGAAGGGGTCAAGCTGCGGTTCCACAAGGGGTACGACCCGCTGCTGCGCAAGTCGAACGACGTGGACGTCGCCTGCGTGCTCTACCCGACCCCGGTGACCACGGAGCCCGCACACCCAGAGACCGCGGAGACCAAGCGCTGACCCTCGCGGACAGCTGCCTCACGCCCGCCGCTCGCGACCAGCGAGCGGCGGGCGTTGTGTCTAGGAGGACCTCTCGCCGCCGACGGCGGCAAGGCCCTGGTCGTCCGGCAGCGCCGGCGGGGTCCCGCCGAACTCGGGGCAGAGCGCCTGGTGAGAGCACCAGTCGCACAGGGCGCTGCGCCGAGGGCGCCAGTCGCCGGTCTGCCGCGCCAGCGAGATCGCCTTCCACAGCGCCTCGACCTTGCGCTCGGTGGCGCGCAGGTCGGCCTCGTCGGGGCAGTACCGCAGGAGCTCACCACTGCCGAGGTAGATCAGCTGGAGCATCGCGGGGACGATGCCTCGGGTGCGCCAGATGACCAGGGCGTAGAACTTCATCTGGAACAGCGCCTTCGCCTCGAAGGCAGGGTGAGGCGCTTTCCCGGTCTTGTAGTCCACCACGCGGATCGCGCCCGTGGGTGCGACGTCGATGCGGTCGACGAAGCCGCGCAGCAGCAGCTTGGAGTCGAGCAGGGTCTCGACGTAGAGCTCTCGCTCGGCAGGCTCGAGCCGGGTGGGGTCCTCGAGCGCGAAGTACCGCTCCAGGGACTCGCGGCACGAGGCGAGCCACGCGCCGACCTCAGGACCCTCCTGGCCGAACATCTCGGCGATCTCGGGGTCTGCCTCGAGCACCGACTCCCAGGCGGGCTGGAGCATCGCGGCTGCCTGGGCGGGTGTCCGGTGCGTCGCCGGCAGGTCGAAGAGGTCCTCGAGCACCTTGTGGACGACCGTGCCACGGACCGCGTCGGGCGAGAAGGGCTCGGGCAGCCGGTCGACGGTCCGGAAGCGGTAGAGCAGCGGACATGACATGAAGTCGCTCGCCCGGCTCGGCGAGAGGGCGCCGAGCACCTCGACGCCGTCGACGGATGTCCTGCTTGCCACGTCCTGGGTCATGAACCGAACCCTAGGTGACAGTGCCGACAGTTCCGGCACGCCCCGCGAGATAGCGTTGGGGTGTGGAGCAGACGACAGCAGACCCAGGCGGCGCACCCGCGAAGCGACCGCCCGGCACGTGGCGGATCGGCCAGATCGGCGGCGTCGACGTACTCGTCCGCTCCTCCTGGCTGCTGGTCGCGGTCCTGATCTCCGTCATGCTCGCACCCCGCGTCGAGCAGGTACAGCCCGGTCTGGGCGGCGGCAAGTACATCGCCGGCCTCGCCTTCGCCGTCCTGCTGTACCTCTCGGTCCTGCTGCACGAGATGTCGCACGCCCTGATGGCCAAGCGGTTCGGCCTCCCGGTCCGCTCGATCACCCTGCACTTCCTCGGCGGCGTGACCGAGATCGAGGGCGAGCCGGACACGCCTCGCCGGGAGTTCGCGGTCTCGGTGGTGGGCCCGTTGACCTCGATCGCGGTGGGGCTCGTGTTCGTGGGGCTCTGGTTCGTCACCCCGGACGGTCTGCTCCTCATGGCGGTCGAGGGCATGGCGGGGGCGAACCTCGTCGTCGGGCTGCTGAACCTCGTGCCCGGGCTGCCTCTCGACGGCGGCCGGGTCCTCAGGGCGGCGGTGTGGCGGATCACCGGCAGCCCTTACCGCGGCACCATCGTGGCGGGCTGGGGCGGTCGCGTCGTGGCCGTGCTCGCCCTGTCGTGGCCGATGCTCCAGCCGTTCGTGCTGAACCGCCCCCCGGACCTCTTCGACTACCTGCTCGCCTTCGTCATCGCGACGTTCCTGTGGGGTGGGGCCTCCGCGGCGATCGTCTCCGCGCGGGTGCGGATGAAGCTGCCGGCGCTGCAGGCCCGGCCGCTCGCGCGCCGTGCCCTCGCGGTTCCCCACGACCTCCCGGTCGCCGAGGCCGTTCGCCGGGCGCAGGAGGAGCAGGCGGGCAGCATCGTCGTGCTCGACCAGCACGGGCGGCCCAGCGGCATCGTCAACGAGGCCGCCGTGCTGGCCACGCCCGAGGCGCGCCGGCCCTGGCTGGCCGTGGACGCGGTGTCGCGGACCATCGAGCCGGGCCTGATGCTCCCGGCCGACATCGGGGGCGAGGAGCTGATCCGGGCCATGCAGCGCACGCCCGCCACGGAGTACCTCCTCGTGGAGCCTGACGGCAGCGTCTACGGCGTGCTGGTCAGCGACGACGTCGACCGCGCCTTCGCGGCCTCCACGTAGCGCCGGTTATCCTCCTGCGCATGCCCACCCACGATCCTGATGCGCTGACGCCTGCCCCCGATGTGTCCCCACAGACCTGGTCCGGGGTGCACCGGGGACCACTCCGGGCGGGGGAGTGGGTCAGGCTCACCGACACCAAGGGCCGACGGCACAACATCTGCCTCGAGCAGGGGAAGCAGTTCTTCACCAACCGGGGCTCCATCGACCACGACGACCTGATCGGCCGCCCCGAGGGGTTCAGCGTCACCTCCTCCGCCGGCGGGGAGTACCTGGTGTTCCGGCCGCTGCTCAGCGAGTTCGTGGTCTCGATGCCCCGGGGCGCCGCTGTCGTCTACCCCAAGGACGCCGCCCAGATCGTCGCGATGGCCGATGTCTTCCCGGGCGCCCACGTCGTCGAGGCCGGTGTCGGGTCCGGCGCGCTCACCTGCTCCCTGCTCCGCGCGGTGGGACCCCACGGCGTCGTGTCGTCCTACGAGCGGCGTGAGGAGTTCGCGGAGGTGGCACGCAAGAACGTCACCCAGTTCTTCGGCGGCCACCACCCCGCCTGGAAGCTCACCGTGGGAGATCTCGTGGAGGCGCTCCCGCAGGGTGACGCGCCCGGGTCGGTCGACCGGGTCATCCTGGACATGCTCGCGCCGTGGGAGTGCGTCGACGTGGTCGCCGAGGCGCTGACGCCGGGCGGCATCGTCTGCGCCTACGTAGCCACCACCACCCAGCTGGGTCGGACGGTCGAGACCATCCGCGCCCACGGCGGCTTCACCGAGCCGCAGCCCTGGGAGACGCTCGTGCGCGACTGGCACGTCGAGGGGCTGGCGATCCGGCCGGGGCACAAGATGATCGGCCACACCGGGTTCCTGGTCACCGCGCGCCGGATGGCGCCGGGGGAGAAGGCGCCGGCGAAGAAGCGCCGGCCCGCTCCGGGGGCGTACGGGTCCGACTACCAGGGCCCGCGTCCGGCCGGTCTCCCGCCCACGGTGAACGAGGAGCCGTTCGATGCCTGATGTGCAGGGAAACGGACGAGTCGTTGTGGTTCTGCAACCGACACACGTGAGATAACGCCTTCACAAACTTGCCTCCGCGAGTAGGGTCGAAATCCAGAGGCCATGCTGCGGAGGTGATGGGCTTGTCAGCGTCAGAAGATGGTTCCGGCCGGTCTTCACGATCGCCGGAGGAGCTGAGAGCGCAGCTGGGCTTCCTCGAGGAGGAAGTCGCCGACCTGCGCCGCCGGCTCGCCGATACCCCGGGACACTCCCGGGCGATCGAGCAGCGGCTGGCGGACACCCAGCGATCTCTGGCTGCCGTGACGGCGCAGAACGAGCGTCTCGCGCAGACGCTTCGTGAGGCTCGCGACCAGATCATGACGCTCAAGGAGGAGGTCGACCGGCTCGCGCAGCCGCCCGCCGGCTTCGGGACGTTCTTGAACCGCAACGAGGACGACACCATCGACGTGTTCACCGGCGGCCGCAAGCTGCGGGTGAACGTCAGCCCCTCGGTCGAGCTCGACGAGCTGCGTCGCGGCCAGGAGGTCATGCTCAACGAGGCCCTCAACGTCGTCGCCGCCTTCGACTACGAGGAGGTCGGCGAGGTCGTGATGCTCAAGGAGATCCTCGCCGACGCCGAGCGGGTCCTCGTCATCGCCAACGCCGACGAGGAGCGAGTGGTACGCCTCGCCGAGCCGTTGCGCGGGATGACCCTGCGCGCCGGCGACTCGCTGCTGCTCGACGCCCGTTCCGGGTACGTCTACGAGCGGGTGCCCAAGTCCGAGGTCGAGGAGCTCGTGCTCGAAGAGGTCCCCGACATCGACTACGAGAACATCGGCGGACTGATGAAGCAGATCGACCAGATCCGCGACGCCATCGAGCTCCCGTACCTCTACCCCGACATGTTCAAGGAGCACCAGCTCAAGCCGCCCAAGGGCGTGCTGCTCTACGGCCCGCCCGGGTGCGGCAAGACCCTGATCGCCAAGGCGGTGGCCAACTCGCTCGCGAAGAAGGTCGCTGCGAAGACCGGCCAGGAGGGGAAGAGCTTCTTCCTCAACATCAAGGGCCCCGAGCTGCTCAACAAGTACGTCGGAGAGACCGAGCGCCACATCCGGCTCGTGTTCCAGCGGGCCCGTGAGAAGGCCTCGGGCGGCACCCCGGTGATCGTGTTCTTCGACGAGATGGACTCGCTCTTCCGCACCCGTGGCTCGGGCGTGTCCTCCGACGTCGAGAACACCATCGTCCCCCAGCTGCTGTCGGAGATCGACGGTGTCGAGGGCCTCGAGAACGTCATCGTGATCGGTGCGTCGAACCGCGAGGACATGATCGACCCGGCGATCCTGCGGCCGGGGCGTCTGGACGTGAAGATCAAGATCGAGCGCCCCGACGCCGAGTCGGCCCGCGACATCTTCTCCAAGTACCTCGTGGCCGAGCTGCCACTCCATGCCGACGACCTCAGCGAGTTCGCCGGCGACCGGGAGGCCTGCGTCGCGGGCATGATCCGGGCGACCGTCGAGCGGATGTACACCGAGACCGAGGAGAACCGCTTCCTCGAGGTGACCTACGCCAACGGCGACAAGGAGGTCCTGTACTTCAAGGACTTCAACTCCGGCGCCATGATCCAGAACATCGTCGACCGGGCGAAGAAGATGGCGATCAAGGACCTCCTGGACAACGACCAGAAGGGTCTTCGGGTCCAGCACCTGCTCCAGGCCTGTGTGGACGAGTTCAAGGAGAACGAGGACCTGCCCAACACCACCAACCCCGACGACTGGGCGCGGATCTCGGGCAAGAAGGGCGAGCGGATCGTCTTCATCCGCACCCTCATCACCGGGAAGCAGGGCACCGAGCCGGGTCGCTCGATCGACACGGTGTCGAACACCGGCCAGTACCTCTGACGTACGACGAGGGGCCGAGGCCAGTCCGGCCTCGGCCCCTCGTCATGTCCGGAATCCTCAGCGGCGTCTCGGGGCCGCGCCGAGGTGGCGCGCTGCCTCCACGGCCGAGGAGAACCTCCACCGGTTTCCGGTGAGGTCGGTGGTGTCGCGTCGTGCGCCATCGCGGGGCCTGGCAGCCGAGCCGGCCCGCATCTCGCGAGCCGTGCCCGTCACGTCTGAGTCGTTCGTCCTGGGTTCTGTGAGGTCGTCACCCACGTAGCGACACCGCCTCTGCGGGGCCGGGGCCGAAGATGTCGTCTCGAAGCCTCTGCTCCAGCCAGCGGACGAGCCCGGTCTCGTACGGAGCGCTGCCGCTGTGGCCCTGACAGACGCCGTGGGTGATCGCACGGGCCACGTCGGGGATGGAGAACCCGCTCTCCTGCGCCCAGCGGCCCAGGACAGCGAGTGCCTCGTAGGAGCCGATTCCGTAGCGCAGCATGAGCACCCCCTTGGCCTGTTCGACGACGGCCAGCTCAGGCATCTGCACCACCCTGCCTCGGGACGACGGGGCTGAGGACGGCCGAGGTCGACAGTGCGTAGTCCAAGGTGGCTGCCGCTTTCTCCTGGATCCGCGTCGGCCGCTGGAGCAGGGCTCGTGACACCCGCGCCCGCAGGAGGCGGAGCACGCGGCGGTCACCGTGCACCCTCACCAGGAGCTCGCGGGCGGCCTTCTCCGGGCGCCATCCATCGGCCATGACCGCTCGAAGCAGGGCGATCGAGGCGTGGTCCACACGAGTTCTCACACGGGGTCGCGGGTAGACCGCGGAAGCGGTGTTCATGCAGAAACCTCCGGTGGTTCGAGCCGTCGCCACCGGAGTCTGGGGTGGCTCCCCAAAAGGGATTTAGATCAGCCAAGGTAGGCAAGCGATTCGGGCTTCGCAAGCGAATGCGGAAACTCCAGCGCGTCGGTTCGGGCCATTCTGGTGGTGATGTGGTATTGGCTGTCCGTTACCTCCGCATTTGGGCGTGGCCCGGCAGGACTACCGGAAATGACTACGACGGAAGGTCCAGCTCCCGGGCCACGACCCGGCGCGCGACCTCCCGGATGACCAGATGGTTGTTGCGCGAGTAGTTGCGAAGCCGTTGGAAAGCCGCATCAGGGTCGATGTCGTGACGTGCCGCCAGAAAGCCCTTGGCCTGCTCGATGATCACGCGCGACTGCAGGGCGGTGTTGAGCTGCTCGACCCGCAGCTCGGCGGTCTCGTGCGCCTCTCGGCGAAGGCTGCGGCGGAGGTTGCACACCACGCCACGGACCTCGGGGTCGTCGAGGAGGTTGGTCAGCGCGGCCTCCGCCCAGACCCAGCCCGACTCGGTCAGGACCCGGATCTCGAGGGGCGGGTGGACGCCGGGCTGTGAGACGACCTGCTCCATGAACTCCGCCAGCGCGGGGCGCTCGTCGGGGTGCAGGAGCGGGACCACGCTGGTACCGGTGATCGACTCCTCCCAGCCGAAGAGCTGCTTGACGGCGGGACTCGCATAGCTGACGACGGCGTCGGAGCTGAGCACCAGCGCCGCGTCGGTCGACCGCTCGAGGAGAGGCCGGACGAACGCGCCCAGGTGCGTGGAGACAGCGACGACGCCGACCAGGGTGCCGTCGCGGTAGATGCCGCTGTTGATCACGAACCCGGGCAGGACGGTGCGGTCCTTGCGCCGGACCGGGAGCCCGCCGGACCAGGGGATCCCTTTGCGGAGGGCGCTCCTGATGTCGGCGACCTTCTCGTGCGCGATCTCGGGGACCATGAGGTCGTCGGCGCTGCTGCCCTCTGCCTCTTGGGCGGTCCATCCGTAGAGGTCCTGGGCGGCGTGGTTCCAGCACGTGATCACGCCGTCGGCGTCCGTGACGACGACAGCGATGCCCAAGGACTCGAGGATCTCCTCGGCTGAGAACGAACCCACCTCGTCCTGCGACATCCCGCTCCCGCTCCCCCCGGTCGCCGAGGTGTAGGTCCACACCCCGAGTGTTCATAGTAAAGCGGCGGTCGTTGCCCAAGAGGGCGTTTTCCGACCGTTAGGAACCCTAGGGCGGTGAAGCTTTCCGGCCCCGCGATGACGCCACCACGTCAACGAGTCCTGGTTGCGCCGCGTACGCTCGGGTCATGAGCGTTCGTCGCGTGATGGGGACCGAGACGGAGTACGGCATCTCGGTCGCGGGCCAGCCCACCGCCAACCCGATGGTGGCGTCCTCGCAGGTGGTCAACGCCTACGCGAGCGCGACCCTGCGTGCCCGTCGCGCCCGCTGGGACTTCGAGGAGGAGTCGCCGCTGCGTGACGCCCGCGGGTTCGACATGTCCCGCGAGGTCGCCGACGCCTCCCAGCTCACTGACGAGGACCTCGGTCTCGCGAACGTCATCTTGACCAATGGGGCCCGCCTGTACGTCGACCACGCCCACCCGGAGTACTCCACGCCCGAGTGCACCAACCCCCGCGACGTCGTGGTGTGGGACAAGGCCGGGGAGCAGGTGATGCTCGACGCCACGAAGCTCGCGGGGATCATCCCCGGGGCGGCGCCGATCCTGCTGTACAAGAACAACACCGACAACAAGGGCGCTTCGTACGGAGCCCACGAGAACTACCTGATGCGCCGGTCGACGCCCTTCGGCGAGATCGTCCGCCACCTGACGCCCTTCTTCGTGAGCCGGCAGGTCGTGACCGGGGCAGGACGGGTCGGCATCGGCCAGGACGGCCGCGACCACGGGTTCCAGCTCAGCCAGCGTGCGGACTACTTCGAGGTCGAGGTGGGCCTCGAGACCACCCTCAAGCGCCCGATCATCAACACCCGCGACGAGCCCCACGCCGACCCGGAGAAGTACCGACGGCTCCACGTCATCATCGGCGACGCGAACCTCTCGGAGATCTCGACCTACCTCAAGGTCGGCACGACCTCCCTGGTGCTCGCGATGATCGAGGACAAGTTCATCTCCCGCGAGCTGACCGTCGACCAGCCGGTGCGCTCGCTGCGTGCGGTCTCCCACGACCCCGCCCTGAAGCACCTCCTGAACCTGGCCGACGGGCGCACCCTGACCGCCGTACAGCTGCAGATGGAGTACCTCGAGCTCGCCCGCAAGTACGTCGAGGACCGGTTCGGCTCGGACGCCGACGCGCAGACCCTCGACGTGCTCGACCGGTGGGAGTCGGTGCTCACACGGCTCGAGACCGACCCCATGCAGTGCGCCCGCGAGCTCGACTGGGTCGCCAAGCTCAAGCTCCTCAACTCCTACCGTGACCGCGACGGTCTCGAGTGGGACGACGCCAAGCTCCACCTGATCGACCTGCAGTACTCCGACATCCGGCCGGACAAGGGGCTCTACCACCGGCTGGTGCGGATGGGGCGGATGGACCGGCTGCTCACCGACGACGAGGTGGCCGACGCGATGCACCTGCCGCCCGTGGACACGCGCGCCTACTTCCGTGGCCGGTGCCTGGAGAAGTACGCCGACCGGATCGCGGCGGCCTCGTGGGACTCGGTGATCTTCGACCTGCCCGGCCACGAGTCCCTCCAGCGGGTCCCCACGATCGACCCGTTGAGGGGCACCCGGAGGCACGTGGGTGAACTCCTTGACCGTTGTGAGACCGCAGAGAGCCTTTTTGCGGCGCTGACTCGGTAGGGTCGTCATTGCCGAGGGGTTTGGTTTCCTGACAGAGGAGGATGCGGTCATGGCGCAGGAGCGGAAGCAGCCCAAGAAGTCCCCCGAGACCGAGGAGGCCCCTGAGGTCGCCCCCAAGGAGGATGTTGCCGAGCGCAAGGAGCAGCTCGACGAGGACATCGACGCGATCCTCGACGAGATCGACGACGTGCTCGAGTCGAACGCCGAGGACTTCGTGAAGTCGTTCATCCAGAAGGGTGGAGAGTAGACCGAACATGAGTGACCCACGACAGGTCGACGCACGCCTGCCCTCCGCCTACCTGGCGCCCGGATCCTCGTCGTTCGCCGAGTTCCTGTCCCGGCAGGCTCCCGAGCTGCTCCCCGCCCACCGCAACCTGCCTCCCGGCAGCGCCGCGGACCTCGCGCCGCACGGGACCACGATAGTGGCGACCACCTTCGGCGGTGGCGTGGTCATGGCGGGGGACCGGCGCGCCACGATGGGCAATGTCATCGCCCAGCGTGACATCGAGAAGGTCTTCCCCGCCGACGAGTTCTCCGCCGTGGGCATCGCCGGCAGCGCCGGTCTCGCCGTGGAGATGGTGCGGCTGTTCCAGACCGAGCTCGAGCACTACGAGAAGATCGAGGGCACGACCCTGTCGATGGACGGCAAGGCCAACCGCCTCGCCGCGCTGATCCGGTCCAACCTGGGCATGGCCATGCAGGGCCTGGCGGTCGTTCCCCTCTTCGCGGGCTTCGACCTCACCACGGGACAGGGCCGGATCTTCTCCTACGACGTCACGGGCGGACGCTACGAGGAGACCGCCTTCCACGCCGTGGGGTCCGGCTCGCTGTTCGCACGTGGGTCGCTGAAGAAGCTCTACCGGGACGGTCTCGACGCCGAGGAGAGCGCCACTGCGGCCATCCAGGCCCTGTACGACGCGGCCGACGACGACTCGGCCACGGGCGGCCCCGACCTGACCCGCCGGATCTTCCCGGTGATCGCGGTCATCACCGCCGACGGCTACCGTCGCATGCCCGACGACGAGGTGGCGGCGATCGCCGACCGGGTGATCAACGCCCGCATGACGCGCCCCGACGGCCCTGCCGCGTCCCTGACCTGAGGAGCCTCGCACCATGACCATGCCGTTCTACGTCTCGCCCGAGCAGCTGATGAAGGACCGGGCGGACTTCGCGCGCAAGGGCATCGCCCGAGGCCGCAGCGTGGCCGTCGTCCAGCACGCCGACGGCATCATCTTCGTCTCCGAGAACCCCTCCCAGGCCCTGCACAAGGTCAGCGAGATCTACGACCGCATCGCCTTTGCGGCGGTCGGGCGCTACAACGAGTTCGAGAACCTCCGCATCGCCGGAGTGCGACTGGCGGACATGCGCGGCTATGCCTACGACCGCCGCGACGTGACCGGCCGCGGGCTCGCGAACGCCTATGCCCAGACACTCGGGACGATCTTCTCCAGCGGCGGGGAGAAGCCCTACGAGGTGGAGATCTTCGTCGCCGAGGTGGGCGACTCTGCGGAGCAGGACCAGATCTACCGGCTGACCTACGACGGCCAGGTGGCAGACGAGCACGGCTTCGCGGTTATGGGCGGGAACGCGGAGGCGGTCGCCACCCACATGCGCGAGCGGTACCAGGACGGCGCGAGCATGGAGGACGCCCTCCGGCTCGCCGTCGAGGGACTCGGCCAGGGCGAGAGCGCGCCCCGCGTGATCGCACCGAGCGACCTCGAGGTGGCGGTCCTCGACCGGAGCCGGCCGCAGGCGCGGAAGTTCAAGCGCCTCTCGGCAGCCCAGCTGGACCAGATCCTCGGCGAACGGGCCGGCATGGCGGCCGGGAGGCACGGTCCGGGAGACTCGACGAGTCCCTCGGAGCGGGACGCGGCCGCGTCCGGAGCAACCGACGAGGCGCCCGTTGCACCGCCTGTCGAGCCTGAGGACAAGTGACGAACGGCGTCTTCGTCAGGTCTACCTCTTACTGGACCACACCGGCCTGCTCTGAGCCGCGGGGCCTTCTGGATGAGACGGTTCAGCGAGTTGGCTGCCACGGCTTGGGTCTACCACCTAGGGTGTGACCGTGGACCGCCGGATCTTCGGGATCGAGAACGAGTACGGCGTCACCTGCACGTTCCACGGGCAGCGACGTCTCTCGCCGGACGAGGTTGCCCGCTACCTGTTCCGCAAGGTGGTGTCGTGGGGCCGGAGCAGCAACGTGTTCCTGCGCAACGGCGCCCGGCTCTACCTCGACGTGGGCAGCCACCCCGAGTACGCCACCCCTGAGTGCGACGACATCGTCGACCTGGTCACCCACGACAAGGCGGGGGAGCGGGTCCTCGAGGGGCTGCTCGTCGACGCCGAGCGCAGACTCCACGACGAGGGCATCGCCGGGGACGTGTACCTGTTCAAGAACAACACCGACTCGGCGGGCAACTCCTACGGGTGCCACGAGAACTACCTCGTCGCCCGGCACGGGGAGTTCGCCAAGCTCGCAGACGTGTTGATCCCGTTCCTCGTGACGCGGCAGATCATCGTCGGCGCCGGGAAGATCAGCCAGACGCCGCGCGGGGCGATGTACTCCGTCAGCCAGCGTGCGGAGCACATCTGGGAGGGCGTCTCGAGCGCCACCACGCGCAGCCGGCCCATCATCAACACCCGCGACGAGCCGCACGCCGACGCCGAGCGCTACCGCCGCCTCCACGTCATCGTCGGCGACTCGAACATGAGCGAGACGACCACGCTGCTGAAGGTGGCCAGCGCCGACCTGGTCCTGCGGATGATCGAGGAGGGCGTGGTGATGCGCGACCTCACGATGGAGAACCCCATCCGCGCCATCCGCGAGATCTCCCACGACATGACGGGCCGCCGCAAGGTGCGTCTGGCCAACGGGCGCGAGGCGAGCGCACTCGACATCCAGCAGGAGTACCTCACCCGGGTGCGCGAGTTCGTCGACCGGCGGGAGATCCAGACCCCGGTCATCGAGCGCACCCTCGACCTGTGGGAGCGCAGCCTCAAGGCGGTCGAGTCGGGCGACCTCAGCCTGGTCGAGCGCGAGATCGACTGGGTCATCAAGTGGAAGCTGATCGACCGGTACCGCTCCCAGCACGGCCTTCCGCTCAGCCACCCGCGGATCGCGCAGCTCGACCTCGCCTACCACGACATCCACCGCGGCCGCGGGCTCTACTACCTGCTCGAGAAGCGTGGGGCGGTCGCCAGGGTCACCTCCGACCTCAAGGTGTTCGAGGCCAAGTCGGTCCCTCCGCAGACCACCCGAGCGCGTCTGCGCGGGGAGTTCATCAAGCGGGCCCAGGAGCGCCGCCGCGACTTCACGGTCGACTGGGTGCACCTGAAGCTCAACGACCAGGCCCAGCGGACGGTTCTGTGCAAGGACCCGTTCCGCTCCCACGACGAGCGTGTTCACAAGCTGATCGAGGGCATGTAGGTCCTCTCAGGTTGCCCGGATAGGGTGGCTTGCGTTCTTGTCCCTTCATTTCGAGGTGAAACCTGTGCGCCGACGTCTCGTTGCGCTGACCGTCGTACCCCTGCTCCTGCTCGGCACCGCAGCCTGCGGTGACGACTCGTCCGGCGACGACAGCTCCGGCGCGTCCAGCACCGGCGCAGGCGGGAAGATCCCGGGCCTGACCGTCGAGGGCAAGGTCGGCGAGGAGCCCGAGGTCACCTTGGACGGGAACCTCGACAACACCGAGGTGGAGTCCGAGGAGCTCGTCACCGGAGACGGCGCCAAGGTCGAGGAGGGCCGCCCCGCCTCGCTGCACATCCTGGTCGTCAACGGTGAGACCGGGAAGAAGACGGTGGGCACCTACGACCAGGGCACCCCGCTGACCGCCACGATGGCGCAGGGACAGATCTTCCCCGCCGTGCTCGACGCCGTGGTCGGCGAACCCGTCGGCAGCCGCGTGGCCGTGGCGTCGCCCCCTGAGGACGCCTTCGGCGCCCAAGGCGCGCAGCAGTACGGAGTGAAGCCCGGCGACAACGTGCTCTTCATCGTCGACGTGATGTCCGTGCCGCTCACCGGCCCCGAGGGCGACAAGGCCCCGCTGCCCAAGGACGCCCCCACGATCGTGGAGGACGGGGACGGCAACGTCACCAAGTTCACCTTCGAGAACGCTCCGAAGAAGCCCGCGGACAAGCTGCAGGTCATCCCGGTCATCGAGGGCGACGGGGAGCCGGTCGAGGCCGGCGACTCGGTCACCTTCGACTACCTCGGCCAGATCTACGGCACCGACACGATCTTCGACCAGTCCTACACCGACGCGCCGCGTACCTTCACGGTCGGCGCCGGCCAGCTCATCAAGGGCTGGGACGAGGGTCTGGTCGGGGTCAAGGCCGGAAGCCGGGTCATGATCATCGCCCCGCCGGAGTACGGCTACGGCAAGAGCGGCAACCCGCAGGCGAAGATCAAGGGCACCGACACCCTGGTGTTCGTGGTCGACGTCCTCGGCGTGGGCTGACCCGCTGAGGTAGGTTCACCCCTCGAAAGGGGGAGACGACGTGGCTGCACGGAAGAGCGAGCGGCTGCTCAACCTGCTGATCACGCTCCTGGTGGCACGCAGCTATGTCACCAAGGAGCGGATCCGCTCGGTCGTAGAGCAGTACCGCGAGGCGGGCGACGAGGCGTTCGAGAAGATGTTCGAGCGTGACAAGGACGAGCTCCGCTCGCTGGGCATCCCGATCGAGGTGGGCTACCTCGACCGGGCGTTCGAGGACGAGCCGGGCTACCGCATCGAGCGGTCCGCCTTCGAGCTCCCCGAGATCGACCTCGAGCCCGACGAGGCCGCAGTGATCGGCCTGGCCGCCCGGGTCTGGCAGCACGCCGGGCTGGCCTCGGCCACCTCGGACGCCCTGGTGAAGCTCAAGGCGGCCGGCATCGAGGTCGACCGCACCGTGCTCAACACCGTGTCGCCGCAGCTGACCGTCGACGAACCCGCCTTCGAGGCCTTCTGGGCCGCCACCCAGGAGCGCACCCCGGTCGAGTTCGAGTACCGCACCGCACAGAGCGCCGAGACCGCCACGCGGCACCTCCAGCCTTGGGGCGTGGTCTCCTTCCGCGCCCGGTGGTACGTCGTCGGCCAGGACACCGACCGCGACGCGCCCAGGCTCTTCCGCCTCTCACGGGTCCACGGCGACGTGCGCACAACGGGCAAGCCCGGCGCGTTCGAGGTCCCCGAGGGCACCGACATCCGGGCGCTCACCGAGTCGCTCGCCCCTGCCGCCCCCGAGAAGCGCGCCCGGCTGCTCGTCCGGCCGGGGGCCGCCTACGGCCTGCGCCGCCAGGGCCGCCCCATGCCCGAGGACTCCCCGGCCGGCTGGGACCGGCTGGAGGTCTCCTACGGGCGCACCGACGCCATGGCCGACGAGGTGCTCGGCTTCGGCGCCGACGTCATCGTCGAGGAGCCCGCGGACCTGCGCGAGCTCGTCGTCGGGCGGCTCCGCAAGGTCGCTGCGGTGGGGGAGGCCTCATGAGCGGCGCGCGTGACCAGGTGGGCCGGTTGCTGGCCCTGGTGCCCTACATCCAGAGCCGCAATGAGGTGTCGGTCGAGCAGGCCGCCGCGGACTTCGGGGTCCGCCCGGCCCAGATCGTCAAGGACCTCAACGTGCTGTGGTTCTGCGGCCTTCCGGGCCTGGGCATGGGCGACCTGATCGACATCGACATGGACGCCCTCCAGGGCGAGGGTGTGATCCGGCTCTCCAACGCCGACTACCTCACCCGCCCCCTGCGGCTGGGCAGCACCGAGGCGTCCGCCCTGCTCGTGGCCCTGCGCACGCTCCGCGAGGGAGGGGACGAGTCCGTCCGCCCGGTCGTGGAGAGGACGATCGCGAAGCTCGAGGCCGCCGCCGGCGACGGCGCGGCGCTGGCCGCCCAGATCGACGTACAGCTCTCCGAGACCGAGGCGGCGCTGGCCGGCCTCCGTGCCGACCTGGAGAAGGCCGCCGAGCAGGGCCGGCAGGTGCGTCTCGGCTACTACGTGCCCGCCCGTGACGAGGCGACCGAGCGCACGGTGGACCCGCTGCGGGTCGTGACCGCCGAGGGCCACACCTACCTCGACGCGTGGTGCCACACCGCCGAGGACCGCCGCCTCTTCCGCCTCGACCGGGTCTCCTCGGCCGAGGTGCTCGACCTGCCGGCCGCGGACCACTCCGACCTGCCTCCGCGCGACCTGTCCGAGGGCATCTTCGCGCCCTCCCCGAACGACCTCCTCGCGACGCTGCGTCTCGAGCCGTCGGCGCGCTGGGTGGCGGAGTACTACCCGGTCGAGCAGGCAGAGGAGGCCGGTGACGGCACACTACGGGTCCGCCTGCGTGTGGGCGACCCGGAGTGGCTGACCAGGCTCGTGCTGCGCCTGGGAGGGGCCGCCCGCGTCGAAGAACCCCCCAATCTGTCGATTGCCGTTCATCGGGCAGCCACCGGGGCCCTGGGGAACTACAGTTGACGCGACGTACGATGAGTACGCCGAACCGCGACATCGAAGAGGCGAGATGAACACCCTTGTAGCTCCCATGGCCATGAACCTCGGTCCCACCGAGATCCTGCTCATCCTGCTCGTCCTCGTGCTCCTTTTCGGCGCGAAGAAGCTCCCCGAGCTCGCGCGTGGCAGCGGCCGTGCGCTGCGCATCTTCAAGGCCGAGACCAAGGGCCTGATGGATGACGAGGACGTGGAGGACAAGTACAAGACGCCCGAGCAGAAGCAGATCGAGGCGGCGCGTCGCGCCGAGGCGGGCGCCACCGACACCACGGTGCAGCAGCCCCACCCCGACGAGCGCTGACGGCTCCCGTCTGACCCTCGAGCACCCGTGTCCCTCAGCGGAGTCGCCGGACTCTTCCGGACCACACCGAAGAACGCGGTCGGCGACGACGGCCGGATGGCCTTGGCCGACCACCTCCGTGAGTTGCGTGCCCGCCTGCTCCGGATCGCGGTCTTCCTCGTCGTCGGCATCGTGGTCGCCTGGTTCTTCTACGACCAGCTCTTCGCCCTCATCTACGAGCCGTACGCACGAGCGCAGGAGACGCTCAAGGGCAGGGGGGTGGACTCCAAGCCGGTCCTCACCGGTGTCGCGAACCCCCTTCTGCTCCAGCTGAAGCTGTGCGCCCTGGCCACCGTGGTCCTGGGCAGCCCCTTCTGGCTCTACCAGATCTGGGCCTTCGTCGTACCCGGGCTGCACCCCCACGAGCGACGCTGGACGCGGGTCTTCGCCACCGTGGCCGGGCCGCTGTTCATCGCCGGCGTCGCGGTCGGCTACTACGTCCTGCCCAAGGGCATCGAGGTCCTCATCGGCTTCACCCCCGAGTCGATCCAGAACCTCGTGGAGTTCGGTGACTACTTCCGCTTCCTCACCCGGATGCTGCTCGTCTTCGGCATCGCCTTCGAGGTCCCGCTGTTCGTCGTGATGCTGAACCTCGCCGGCGTCGTCTCGGGCAAGGCGCTGGGCAACTACCGGCCGTGGATCGTGGTGGGCACGTTCGTCTTCGCGGCAGTGGCCACCCCGTCGACGGACCCGTTCTCCATGCTCATGCTCGCGCTGCCGATGACGGTGCTCTTCCTCATCTCCGAGGTCATCGCCCGCTTCATCGACCGGCGGCGCCACAAGCGGGCCGCCGAGGAGGGCCTGGAGGGGCTCGACGACGACGCCGCCTCGCCGCTGGACTACGCTCCCGAGGATGTCACGGCATCCAGGCTCGACGAGGACGACTGAGGTGACGGCCCCAGAGGTCGCCGAGTTCGACGCGTTCGACCTGCCGGACTGGCTGGGGGAGTCGGAGGTCACCTGGCGCGCGGAGTCCAGCGTCACCGGCTCGCCCCACGTCACAGGAGACCTGCTCGGCGGTGCGCAGGCGCTGCCGTGTGACCTCCTCGCGGCCGACCTCGCCTACCCGCGGCCGGTGCTCGACAACGAGTGCCGCCGGGCGGCCCACCAGCAGTGGACCCACGGCCAGGTGCTCCTCGTCGAGTACGGCGGCCGGCTGACCCTCGCCGTGCCGGGGACCGACTTCACCGCCGACCGGGTCCTGGAGAGCCTGAGCCGCCTGGCGAAGGCCGTGGGCGTGAAGCCGTCCCGTTTCGTGGCGGCCCTACGCCTTTGACCGCCTCGTCCCGCTGACCGCGTATCCTCGGCGCCGTGGCCAGAGAGATCGCCCTGTTGACGAACCCGTCCGCCGGCAAGGGAGCAGGGTCGCGCACCGCGGCCATCGCGCTGCCACGGCTGCGTGAGGCGGGCTTCCACGTCCGCGAGCTCCAGGGCGAGGACGGCCCGGAGGCGCTGGCCCTGGCGCGGCAGGCGGTCGCCGAGGGCGTTGAGAGCCTGGTGGTGGTCGGCGGCGACGGGATGGTCCACATGGCCGTCCAGGCGCTCGCCGGGACCGACGTGAACCTCGGGATCATCCCGGCCGGCACCGGCAACGACGTGGCCCGCTACGTCGACGTCCCTCGCAAGAACCCCCAGGCGGCCGCCGACATCGTCGTCGGCTCGCACGTGCGGACCATCGACCTCGCGAAGGCGGGACCGTCGTACTTCGTCACCGTCCTGGCCGCCGGCTTCGACTCCAAGGTCAACGAGCGCGCCAACCACATGCGCTGGCCGAAGGGGCAGATGCGCTACAACCTCGCGACCATCGCCGAGCTCCGGGTCTTCGAGCCGCTGCACTACACGCTGGAGATGGACGGGGAGGTGCGCCACCTCGACGCGATGCTCGTGGCCGTGGGCAACGGCCCCTCGTTCGGAGGTGGTCTACGGATCACCCACGGCGCCGACCTCGAGGACGGCATGCTTGATGTCGTGATCATCAAGCCGATGAGCAAGGTGGAGCTGGTGAAGACCTACCCCAAGCTCTACTACGGCGGCCACGTCACCCATCCCGCCTACGAGCACCACCGGGTGCGCTCGGTGACACTTGCCTCCCCGGGCATCGTCGCCTATGCCGACGGTGAGCGGATCGGGGCGCTGCCGCTGACGGTCGAGGTTGTTCCCAAGGCGCTCCGGTTACTGGCCCCGAGATGAGCACGCCTTCGGAGAAGTACGCCAAGTTCCGCCGGGACCAGCAGTCACCACTGTTCGCGGAGTTCGCCTCGCTCTACGACTTCAAGCTGGACGAGTTCCAGGTCGAGGCCTGCCAAGAGCTCGAGGCGGGCAACGGCGTGCTCGTCGCGGCGCCCACCGGCTCCGGCAAGACCCTGGTGGGGGAGTTCGCGGTGCACCTCGCCCTCGCCCAGGGGCGCAAGTGCTTCTACACCGCACCCATCAAGGCGCTGTCGAACCAGAAGTTCAACGACCTCGTCCACCGGTACGGCGCCGACCGGGTTGGCCTGCTCACCGGGGACAACACGATCAACGGTGAGGCGCCGATCGTCGTGATGACCACCGAGGTCCTCCGCAACATGATCTACGCCGGGTCCCGCACCCTCACCGGCCTCGGCTACGTGGTGATGGACGAGGTGCACTACCTCGCCGACCGCTACCGGGGCGCGGTGTGGGAGGAGGTGATCATCCACCTCCCCGACTCGGTCTCGATCGTCTCCCTCTCCGCGACCGTCTCGAACGCCGAGGAGTTCGGCGAGTGGCTGTTCACCGTGCGTGGCGCCACGGCCACCATCGTCGAGGAGCGGCGGCCGGTGCCGCTGTACCAGCACGTCATGGTCGGCCGCCGCATGTACGACCTGTTCTCGGACCGTGAGGGTGCCGGCGCGGGGGAGGAGAGCAAGGTCAACCCAGACCTGCTGAAGGTGGCCCGCGACGACTGGCGGTCCAGCCGCACCCGCGACCGCCGGGACAAGCGGGGTGGCCCACGTGGCCGCGCCGGTGCACGGGGCCAGGGTGCTCGCCGCCCGTACCTGCCCAGCCGCTACGACGTGGTGGAGCGCCTGGACTCCGAGGGCCTCCTCCCGGCGATCGTGTTCATCTTCAGCCGGGTCGGCTGCGACGCGGCCGTCACCCAGTGCCTCGACGCGAACCTGCGGCTCACCACGCCCGAGGAGCGCGCGACCATCCGCCGGTTCGTCGAGGAGCGGTGCAGCAACATCCCCGACGAGGACCTGCACGTGCTCGGCTACCACGACTTCCTGGAGGGCCTGACGCGCGGTGTCGCCGCCCACCACGCGGGGATGCTCCCGACCTTCAAGGAGTGCGTGGAGGCGCTCTTCGCCGAGGGGCTGTGCAAGGTCGTGTTCGCCACCGAGACGCTCGCGCTGGGCATCAACATGCCGGCGCGGTCGGTGGTGATCGAGAAGCTCAGCAAGTGGAACGGCGAGACCCACGCCGACATCACGCCGGGTGAGTACACCCAGCTCACCGGCCGCGCCGGGCGCCGCGGCATCGACGTCGAGGGCCACGGGGTGGTGCTGTGGCAGCCCGGCACCGACCCCCGGGCAGTGGCGGGGCTGGCCTCCACACGCACCTACCCGCTCAAGTCGTCGTTCCGGCCGTCGTACAACATGGCGGTCAACCTGGTGCACCGGGTCGGTCGGCACACCGCCAGGGAGCTCCTCGAGTCCTCCTTCGCCCAGTTCCAGGCCGACAAGGCCGTCGTCGGGCTCGCGCGGCAGCTGCGCAAGAGCGAGGAGGCGCTCGCCGGGTACGCCGAGGCGGCGACCTGCCACCTCGGCGACTTCATGGAGTACTCCGGGATCCGCCGTCGGCTCAGCGACCTCGAGGCGTCGCTGGCCAAGTCCCGCAAGAGCGACCAGCGCGACGAGGTGGTGGCCTCCCTCGAGGCGCTGCGACCCGGTGACGTGATCGAGGTCCCGGCCGGCCGGTACGCCGGCCTGGCGGTCGTCGTGGACCCGGGCGCACCCTCGGACCGGGAAGGGCCCAGGCCCTACGTGGTCACGGCCGATCGCCAGGCGCGCCGGCTCTCGCTCGTGGACTTCCCGGTGCCGGTGAGCGCCGTGACGCGGATGCGCATCCCTCGCAACTTCAACGGCCGCAACCCGCAGTCCCGCCGTGACCTGGCCTCGTCCCTGCGTGCGAAGACGCACGGCATCACCCCTCCGCCTCCAGAACGCCGTGGCGGCCCCTCACGCGGCAGGGGAGGCCCCAGCAGCGGCAGGCAGGCGGAGGGCGAGCGCGAGATCAGCAGGCTGCGCACCGAGCTGCGGGCCCACCCCTGCCACGGCTGCGACGAGCGCGAGAGCCACGCGCGGTGGGCGGAGCGACACCACAAGCTGGCCCGTGACACCCGCACCCTGGAGCGCCGCATCGAGCAGCGCACGAACACGATCGCGCGCCAGTTCGACCGGGTCTGCGACCTCCTCACCGCACTCGGTTACCTCGAGAACGACGAGGTGACAGCCACCGGCGAGCGGCTCATGCGGATCTACACCGACATGGACCTCGTCGCCGCCGAGTCACTGCGCCACGGCCTGTGGGACGACCTCTCGCCGAGCGAGCTCGCCGCCGCGCTGTCGGCGCTGGTCTTCGAGTCCCGGCGGGCCGACGACGCCTCGGCGCCACGCCTCCCCGGCGGACGTGTCAAGGACGCCCTGGGCGAGATGGTCTCGCTGTGGGGCGACCTCGACGCGCTCGAGCGCCAGCACAAGCTCGACTTCCTCCGCGAGCCCGATCTCGGCTTCGCCTGGGCGGCGTACCGGTGGGCCGAAGGCGCCTCGCTCGACGACGTGCTCACCGAGACAGACCTCGCTGCCGGAGACTTCGTGCGATGGGTCAAACAGCTCCTCGACCTCGCCGACCAGGTCGCCGACGCGGCCGGTGACACACCCTTGCGGAAGACCGCTCGGAAGGCCTCCGACGCCTTGCGGCGCGGGGTCGTGGCCTACTCCAGCGTCTCGGACTGAGGGCGCGCTCGACGCGGCGCGAGCGATCCTTTAACCTTCTACTCACTTCCCTCTCGTTGCCCTTCAACGGGTGCTCTTTGTCTCGGTGGAGGATCCGTGTTCAACGGCCTTGGTGCCTCGTGGATCGATCAGTTCGTGCTTCATGGCCCCGCGCCCGGCGGGACCTTGTCACCCTTCCGTCAGGCGGTCCTGGCCGGCGAGCAGCTCGCCCGGGTCGCCGAGGACCGCAGCGGTCTCCCGCGTGCGGACTATGAGGCCCTCGGCACAGCGCGCCACCAGGCGCGGCTGCTGTCCGAGCTGGCCCGCATGCTCGACGAGGACGTCGCTTCGTGGGCCCGCAAGGCCGACCTCGCGCCGTCTCCGAGCATCGACCCTGTCGGCCACGCCAGGGTGCTCGCCTCGTCCCTCAGCGGCGTCGTGCGCACGACCGCGACCCTGGTCGACACGTGCCACTCGATGCTGCTGCTGGCCGAGCAGATGCTCGTCGTCCAGAGCGCGCGCAGCCGCCTCGAGTTGATGGCCGCGGTCGGGGCGCTGCGCGCAGCCGCGTCCACGGCGCACCTGACCGTGCTGGCGAACCTCCCGAGGCTCACCGACTCGGTGCTCTACGACGAGCTGGCCAACGGGATCGACTCGGTGGAGGTGACCCTCGCCCTGGCGAACCGGATCAGCCAGACCATCCGGAGCCAGGTGTCGCTGCGCCGCCCTAGTCTGCCGCCTCAGCGGACCGGCGTGCTCGAGCCCAGCTGACCGGTGGGGCGGCTCTCGTAGGGGGTCGACAGCACGATCGTGGTGCGGGTCGAGACGTTGGCCGCGCTGCGGATGCGGGCAAGGAGGTCCTCGAGGTCGACCGGGGTCGCCACCCGGGTCTTGAGGATGTAGGACTCGTCGCCCGCGACCGACCAGCAGCTCTCGATCTCGGGGATGCCCCGCAGCCGGTCGGGAGAGTCGTCGGGCTCCGACGGGTCGATCGGCCGGATCGAGATGAACGCGGTCAGCGGCAGGTCGAGCTGGTCGTAGTCGATCTGGGCGGCGTAGCCCTTGATCACGCCACGGCCCTCCAGACGCTTGACCCGCTGGTGGACAGCGGAGGTCGAGAGTCCGGTGGCCTTGCCGAGGTCGGTGAAGGACATGCGGCCGTCTTCGGCGAGCAGGGCCAGGATCCGGCGGTCGAGGTCTTCCACGAGGCACACCCTAGCGGCGTGGCGTCCCGCGGCAGCGCCATCGGGGTCCTTCTCACCATGAAAGACTCAGGGCCGTGACGAAACGCCTGATGCTCCTCGACACCGCCAGCCTCTACTTCCGGGCCTACTTCGGCGTTCCCGACTCCATCACGGCGCCGGACGGGACCCCCGTGAACGCGGTCCGCGGCCTGCTGGACTTCATCACGCGTCTGGTCTCGGAGTACCGGCCGAGCCACCTGGCGTGCTGCTGGGACAACGACTGGCGCCCACAGTGGCGGGTGGACCTGCTGCCGTCGTACAAGGCGCATCGGGTGGAGGCCGAGCTGCCTAAGGCGTCGCCGGGTGGCGCCCACTTCGAGGAGGAGGTGCCCGACCCGCTCGAGGCGCAGATCCCGGTGATCGTGGAGGTTCTCGAGGCGTTCGGCATCGCGATCGTGGGAGCCGACGGCTACGAGGCCGACGACGTGATCGGCACCCTCGCCACGGGTGCGGCCATGCCCGTCGACGTGGTGACGGGTGACCGCGACCTCTTCCAGATCGTCGACGACGACGCCGAGGTGCGCGTGCTCTACACGGCGCGGGGGGTCGGCAAGCACGAGCGGGTGACCAACGAGGTGGTCCAGGGCAAGTACGGCATCGACGGCCGCCAGTACGCCGACTTCGCGGTCCTGCGCGGGGACCCGTCGGACGGTCTGCCGGGCGTGTCGGGGGTGGGGGAGAAGACCGCGTCCTCGCTCCTGCGACGCTTCGGCGACCTGCCGGGCATCGTCACCGCGGCCGAGGACGGCGACAGCGACATGGCGCCGGGACCGCGCAGGAAGATCCGCGACGCCGAGGAGTACCTCCTCGTGGCGCCCAAGGTCGTCGCCGTGGCCAGAGAACTCGACCTGGGCTCACCGGACCTCGCGCTGCCGCGCACGCCGAAGGACCCCGACCGGCTCGTCGAGCTGAGCGAGCGGTGGGGCCTCGGCGGGTCGGTCGCCAGGCTCGTCGAGACCCTCACCGACGCATAACCAAAGGAGGCGGCCTTCGTTGGGGAAGCCGTGCCGCCCCTCGCTCCGCTCCTGGCCGTCCTGGCCGTTCTCGCCTCGATGGCCGCGGTCCCGGTCCCCGTCGGCGCGCCCACCGCAAGGGTCGGCGATCCCGCACCGATGCTCCGGGTCGGCGTGGCCCGTGCGGACATCACCCCGCCGACGGGGTACTTCACGATGGGAAACGTGCGCTCCGATGCGCGTGCGACGGGCCAGCACACTCGCCTGCAGGCCCGCGCGATCGTCCTCCAGCGCGGGGAGCAGAAGGTGGCGCTCGTCGTCACCGACCTGTGCTGCGTCGCGGGCGGACTGCTCACGGAGGCCGCCAAGAGTCTCGAGGGCCGTGGGCTCGACGAGACCAACATGGTCGTGGCCGCGACCCATACCCACAGCGCCCCCGGTCAGTACTTCCCTTTCGCCGCCCACGATGTGGTCTTCCCCAACGCGGAGACCGCGACAGCCTTCGCTGTGCAGCCCGACCCGCAGCTGTACGGCTTCCTCGCCCGTCGCATCGCCACCGCGGTCGCCCGCGCCGACGACGACCTCGCACCGGGGGCGGCTGCCTGGGGACACACCGAGATCCCGGAGGGCCTGACCCAGAACCGCTCCATCGAGGCTCACCTCGCGAACTTCGGCATCGAACGCGAGCTGGGCGAGGGGAGGGCCGCCGACGACCCGCGTGGGCCGGACGCCACGATCGACCCCGACCTTGACGTGCTGCGGGTCGACAAGCGGATCGGCGGGCGCCTCGTGCCGGTGGGCATGTGGTCGACCTTCGCCAACCACGGCACGGTCAATCTCGGCTCGATGGCCCGCAACTACAACGGCGACCATCTCGGGGCGGCGATGCTCGCCTCCGAAGAGGCCCTCCGTCTCGCCGGCAGAGCACCGCGCGGACAGGACGTGGTCACCGCCTTCTCGAACGCCGACGAGGGCGACGTGTCGTCCGCGCTCCACCGCACAGGGCCGGCGGCCGCCGAGTACGTCGGCCGCGTGGAGGCGGCGGCGATGATGCGTGCCTGGGTCGACGCCGGGGAGCGCCTCTCGTCCACACCGGTGCTCGACCTTCGGTGGACCCGCTTCTGCTTCTGCGGCCAGGAGACCACCGGCGGCAGGGTCGACGACAAGGCCGTCCCCGGGCTGCCCCTGCTCAGCGGATCCGACGAGCACCGCGGCCAGCTACACGAGCACACCGGGGTCGTCTTCGAGGGCCGACGGCTTCCTGCCGAGGTGGGGCCGCAGGGCAACAAGATCCAGCTCGAGCCCCAAGGCGTGCCCATCCCCGCCGGGGCGCCCCTCGCCCTGGTCCGTGTCGGCGACGGTGTGGTCGTCTCCGACCCCGGGGAGGTCACCGTCGAAGTGGGCCGCCGGATCGAGTCCGCGGTCAGCGACGCGCTGCGAGGCTCCGGCGTCAGGTCGGTCGCCATCAGCGGCCTGGCGAACGAGTACCAGGGCTACTTCACCACCCCGGAGGAGTACGCCTGGCAGGCCTACGAGGGCGGCCAGACGAACTTCGGCAAGTACAGCGCCAACCTGCTGGTCGAGGAGACCGCCCGGCTCGCCCGGTCGATGGGGGAGCGGCGGCCCGCTCCGCCGCCGTACCCTTTCGACCCGACCAACGGTCTCGCCGCGGACCACACCCCGTTCCCCGCCGGCGCCGACGAGGCTTCCGTGGAGGAGCAGCCTCGTGACGTCCGCAGGCTCGAGCGAGCCGAGCTCTCCTGGCGCGGCGGCCCCCGCGGCACCGACCGGCCGCTGGACCGAGCCTTCGTCACGGTCCAGAGGCGTGAGGCGGGCGGCTGGGTCCGGGCGTACGACGACCTGGGCATGACCATCCGCTGGGAGGTCGAAGGAGACGAGGCCGTGCCGTTGGGGGCGCGCTACGCCAAGGAGGCCACCGCGGGCACCTACCGCGCCCTGTGGGAGGTCCCGCTCGACGCCGAGCCCGGGAGCTACCGGTTCGTGGTCACAGCCAAGAGGTACCGCTTCGCCTCACGGGCCTTCGACGTGAGCAGAGGAGCGTTGCTGGCGGTTCGCCCGGTCCGTGCCTCACGAGGACGAGCGGCGTTCATGCTGGCCTACCCGAAGGCGCAGCCGTACGCCGATCTGACCTACCGCCCCGACGTGGCACGGAGAGGAACGGCCGTCGTACGCGTGGGCCGGTCGACGTCGAGGGTTCGGGCACAGCGAGACGGGACGTTCGTCTTCCGTGCCCCTGCGGGAAGCGTGGTCGTCGTGGACAGCCGCGCCGCCCGCGACCTGTTCGGCAACGTGAACGCCGGCCCGGTGCGGTTCACCGCGGGCGAGTCCCGGGCCCCCCGCGCCCGGGACTCCTACCCCGTGCTCAGCAGGTACTGACGGGCTCAGCTGATCGGCAGCAGCTTCTGCGCCTCCGCGGCCTCACGTGAGGCCGCGGCCCGCTTCTCCGCCTCCGCGAGGTCCTGGCCGGCGTGCTCGCGCCACCACGCCTGGCCGGCCTCGGGGAGTGTGTGGATCGGGTCGTAGTACTCGTAGGTCCGGGTGAGCGCCTCGGGGTCGCTGGCCTCGATCGAGGTCCGGTAGTTCTTCGTCCAGTGGGAGATGCCGCGCTCGCGGTCGTACTCGTCGATCTGGTGGACCCAGCGCTTGCCGACGAACGGCACGTCGCACACGATGCGAGGCGTGGCGAAGCCCGGCAGGTAACCCATGATCCCGTGCTGGAGGCGCTGTGCCTCGGCCACCGAGACCCGCCAGTGCTCGCTGAAGGGGATCATGTCGGCCATGTAGAAGTAGTAGGGCATGATCTGCGCGCCGTCGAGGAGCGCGAAGCTCAGGTCGAGCAGCGTGTGCGCGTCGGCGTTGACCCCCTTGAGCAGCACGCCCTGGTTGCGAACGTCGCGGATCCCGGTGTCGAGCATCGCCCGGGCGGCCTTGGCCACCAGCGGCGTCACGGAGTTCGCGTGGTTGACGTGGGTGTGGATCGCGATGGAGACGCCGCGGTCACGGGCGACCTTCGCCACGCGCTCCATGCCGGCCCGGACATCGTCCTGGAGCCAGTGGTGGGGCAGACCCATCAGCGCCTTGGTGGCGAGGCGGATGTCGCGGACGTTGTCGATCTCGAGCAGCTTGGTAAGGAAGTCCTCGAGCCGGGCCCAGGGCAGGTTGGCCACGTCGCCACCGGAGACAACCACGTCGCGCACGCTCGGGGACTTGCGGAGGTAGTCGATCATCGCGGCGTGCCGGTCGACCGGCTTGCCGAGGAACTTGAGCTTGTCGACCGTCGGCGTGGAGTTGCCCACGAGGTCCATGCGGGTGCAGTGACCGCAGTACTGCGGGCAGGTCGGCAGCAGCTCGGCGAGGACCTTGGTCGGGTAGCGGTGGGTGAGCCCCTCGGCGACCCACATGTCGTGCTCGTGCAGCGAGTCGCGTGTCGCGTGCGGGTGGGAGGGCCAGTCGGTACGACGGTCGGAGAAGACCGGCAGCATGTAACGCCGCACCGGGTCGGCGTACAGCGCCTCGGTCAACGAGCCGGGGCCGGCAGGCTCGTCGTGGGGCATCATCGTGTTCATCATCTGGGGGGTGACGAGCATCGACATCGTGGCCCGCTGCTGCTGGTCACGCTCGAGGTCGGCGTAGAACCGCTCGTCGACGAGGTCGCCCATGAGCGCGCGCAGCTGCTTGACGTTCTTCACGCAGTGGGCGCGCTGCCACTGGACCGACTCCCACTCCTCACGAGTGACGTCCTTCCACCCCGGGAATCGGCTCCAGTCGGGCTCCACGAGCTCGACCCGGCGGTAGGGGTAGGGCTGGCCTTCGAGGGTCATGTCACACTCCGGTCGTCGTCGATCGCAGCTGGTGTTGCGTGCGCGGGCGAGCCTGGTTGATCGGCGATGCCCATGCGTGACAGAGTACGCAAAGAATCTCTCGTCGAACAACTAGCGCGCCGCAAGATTTCTTTATGACTGTGCATGTGAAAGGACGATCGAGCGTGTCGGAGGCCGCAATCGCCCACCTTCGTGCCGGAGACCCCACTGGTCTGCACCGGGTGCTCGAGCCTGAAGGCGTCCTGCCCCAGGCGGCCACCCGGCTCGACACCCGCCGCGAGCTCTGGCCCGACGAGGTCCGGGTAAGGGTGGAGCGCCTCAACCTCGACGCCGCCTCCTTCCGTCAGCTCGAGCGCAAGCACCAGGGCAAAGGAGCGGACGCGGGCAGCGCCATCAGGGCCGAGGTGCTCGACATCATCGCCACCCGCGGCAAGATGCAGAACCCCGAGACCGGTTCGGGCGGCATGCTCGTCGGCACCGTGGAGGAGGTGGGGGAGGCCTCACCGCTCGGGCTCTCCGTCGGCGACCGCGTCACCACCCTGGTCTCGCTGACCCTGACCCCGCTGGTCGTCGAGGACGGCCTCGCCCGCTGGGACGGCCACAGCGAGCAGGTCCCTGTCGACGGGTATGCCATCTTGTTCGGCCGGTCCATCGCCGCGCGGATCCCCGACGACCTCCCGGCCGAGCTCTCGCTGTCGGTCATGGACGTCTGCGGCGCCCCCGCGCTCACCTCCCGCGTGGTCGGGCAGTACGACGACCCCACCGTGGTCGTCATCGGGGGCGCCGGCAAGTCCGGGTCACTGTCCCTCGTGGCCGCGAAGGCCGCCGGCGCCGCCAGGACGATCGGGGTGGTGCCCCACCAGCAGGAGGCGGACCTCCTCGAGGCGTCCGGGTGCGCCGACGTGGTCACCGTCGCCGACGCCCGCGACCCGGTCGGGCTCTCCCGCGCCGTGACAGAGGCGGGCGGCCCCGCCGACGTCACGGTGGTGTGTGTCGACGTGCCGGGCTGCGAGGGCGGGGCGATCCTCGCGACCGCGGACCGCGGCACGGTCATCTTCTTCTCCATGGCGACCTCGTTCAGCGCCGCCGCGCTCGGCGCCGAGGGCCTGGCTGCCGACGTCACGATGCTCGTCGGGAACGGCTACGTCCCCGGCCACGCGGACTACGCGATGTCCTTGCTCCGCGAGCACCCGGGCGTGCGCGAGCTGTTCGAACGACGCCTGTGAGAATGAGCCGATGACTCGGACTCTTCTTCGCGGTGGCTACGTGCACACCCCCTCGGACCCCCACGCGACGGCACTCTGCCTCGAGGACGGACAGGTGGTGTGGACCGGCGACGACGACGCCTCCGCCCACTTCGTAGACAATGCCGACCGGATCATCGAGCTGGAAGGCCGGCTCGTCACGCCGGCGTTCGTGGACGCGCACGTGCACCTGGCCCAGTCCGGGTTCGCCGCGGCCGGGGTCGACCTGACCTCGGCGAGGAGCCTCGACGAGGCGCTCGCGATGCTCACCGCCCACGTCGGGTCGGGCGCGCCGGTGGTCTTCGGCCACGGCTGGGACGACACCGCCTGGCCCGAGCAGCGGGCGTTCACCCGCGAGGAGGTCGACCGGGCCGCGAACGGCCGGCCCGTCTACCTCTCCCGCGTCGACGAGCACTCCGCCGTGGTCTCGACGGCGTTCCTCGACACCTGCCCCGAGGTCGCGCACGCCGACGGTTACGACGCGACCGGGCGGGTCGAGCGCGAGGCCCACCACGTCGCCCGCGAGGGGCTTTTCCGGCTGGTGACGCCAGCCGCACGCGAGGCCGCCATCCGGCGGGCTCTGCAGGACGCCGCCCGCCAGGGCATCGGCATGGTGCACGAGCTCGGCGCCCCCCACATCAGCCCGCATGAGGACTTCGACATCATCGACGCGGTGACGGCTGCCGCCCGGCTCGAGGGCGCTGCGGTGCCCGAGGTGGAGCGCTACTGGGGCTCCCTCGACGTGGAGGAGGCCCGGAAGCTCGGCTGCTCCGGCGCGGCGGGCGACCTGTGCATGGACGGCTCGATCGGCTCCCGCACCGCCGCCATGCGGGCGCCGTACGTCGACGCGGACACCGCCGGCCACCTCTACCTCACCGCCGAGCAGGCGCGTGACCACGTGGTCGCCTGCACCCGCGCGGGACTGCAGGCAGGCTTCCACGCCATCGGTGACCGGGCCACTGCGGAGCTCGTGGCCGGCTTCACCATGGCCGCCGAGATCCTCGGGGCACCGGCCCTCGTGCGCGCACGCCACCGCATCGAGCACCTTGAGATGGTGAGCCCGCAGGACATGAGGACACTCGGCGAGCTCGGCGTCACCGCGAGCGTGCAACCGGTCTTCGACGAGCTGTGGGGTGGCGCGGACTGCCTCTACGCCCAGCGCCTCGGAGCCGAGCGGGCGATGCCGATGAACCCCTACGCCTCGCTCAACCGCGCCGGTGTGGCCCTGGCCTTCGGGTCCGACACCCCGGTGACGTCGTTCGGCCCCTGGGCCGCGGTCCGCGCTGCCGCCCACCACCACACCGAGAGCGAACGGCTCACCGTCCGGGCCGCCTTCAACGCGCACACCCGCGGAGGCTGGCGGGCCGCGCGCCGGGACGAGGGCGGCGTGATCGCCCTCGCAGCACCGGCCAGCATCGCGGTGTGGGACGTCCCCGGCGATCTCGTCGTGCAGACCCCTGACGCCCGCGTGGCGGCCTGGTCGACCGACCCGCGCGCCGGCGTACCCCACCTCCCTGACCTGCACCCGGACATCGACCTGCCCCGCTGCGTGATGACGGTCGTGGCAGGCGACATCGCCTACGAAGAACCAGGAGCACTTGGATGAGCAGCCGCCGCCCACGGGGAAAGCTCGACCTGGACCCGGCCACCGTCCGCAAGGCACGGTCGCTCGCGCGCCAGGTCGGTCGCCCGATCGTCAAGCTGGCCCAGCAGCACACCACCGTCTCGGTGGAGCGCGCGACGCTGCGGCTGGCAGGCCTCCACGGCGCCGACGCCGACGGCATCCCCTGGGTGAACCGGCTGCTCGACGCCGTGAGGGGCGACGTCGGCATCGAGCACGGCGCGGCGCTGCCCGTGTGGGACGCGATCGTCCGCGGCGAGGCCGACGACCTCGCGGTCCTCGCCCAGAAGGCCGCAGCCGGATCGGTGCGGTTCCGCCTGCCCGAGGGGCGTGACCTGACCCGGGCGCGCTCGGCCTCACGCAAGCAGGTCGGCGCCGGGCTCAAGCGCGTCGACGCGCGCCGGCGCGAGCGCGAGCGCCTGGTCAAGAAGTGGGGCGACCCGAAGCAGAAGCCCTGGATCTACCTCATCGTCGCCACGGGCGACATCTACGAGGACATCCCGCAGGCCCAGCAGGCGGCGCGCGAGGGCGCGGACGTGATCGCGGTCATCCGGTCCACCGGGCAGTCGCTGCTCGACTACGTGCCCGAGGGAGCGACCCGGGAAGGCTTCGCGGGCACCTACGCGACCCAGGAGAACTTCCGCCTGATGCGCTCGGCGCTCGATGAGTCCAGCGCCGCGCTCGGCCGCTACGTGCGACTGACGAACTACGCGTCCGGCCTGTGCATGCCCGAGATCGCCTCGCTCGCCGGTCTCGAGCGGCTCGACATGATGCTGAACGACTCGATGTACGGCATCCTCTTCCGCGACATCAACCCGATCCGCACGTTCGTGGACCAGCGCTTCAGCCGCCAGGTGCACGCCCGTGCCGGGATCATCATCAACACCGGCGAGGACAACTACCTCACCACCGCAGACGCGGTCGAGGCCGCCCACACGGTCACGACCTCCCAGCTGCTCAACGAGTACTTCGCCAAGGAGGCCGGCCTCGAGGACTGGCAGCTCGGCCTCGGCCACGCGTTCGAGATCGACCCCGACCAACCGGACAGCTTCCGGATGGAGCTCGCCCACGCCCTGCTGGCCCGAGAGCTCTTCCCCGACGCGCCGCTGAAGTGGATGCCCCCGACCCGGCACATGACCGGTGACATCTTCCGCGGCTACCTCCTCGACGGGTTCTTCAACCTCGCCGGAGCGCTGACCGGGCAGGGCATCCTCCTGGTCGGGATGATGACCGAGGCCGTGGTGACCCCGTGGCTCTCCGACCGCGACCTCGCCCTCCAGAACGTCAGGTACGTTCTCAACGCCGCCGGCAGCCTCCACGAGGACTTCCGGCCCGCACCCGACGGGTTCATCGCGGAACGGGCACGCCAGGTCCTCGCCGAGAGCATTGACCTCCTCGACCAGATCGCCCGCGACAGCGACGCCGCCGGCGACCCGCCACTCCTCGCGGCGATCGCCGACGGCACCTTCGGCCTCATGAAGCGCCCCGCACACGCCGGCCGCGGCCTCGACGGCGTGGCCAAGAAGTCCGAGGTCTACTTCAACCCCGCATCCGAGATCCTGGAGGGCGAGCGATGACGATCCTGCGGCCGTACGGCGACACGACCGGCGACGGCATGGTCCAGCTGTCCTTCACGCTGCCCATGCCGCACTCGAAGGTGGCCGAGGGGGCAGCGGCCCAGCTGGCGAACAAGATGGGCATGGACCCCGCCCTCGTCGTGCACGCAAAGGCGATGGGCCCCGACTTCACGTTCTTCGTCGTCTACGGGCGGGTCAACCACCTCGTGGACACCTCGAAGGTCAACGTGGTCGAGCGAGACTTCCCGCTGCTCACCCCCAAGGAGGTCAACGCCGCGATCAAGCGCGGTCTGCGGCGTGAGCTGGTCGTGGTCGGCGCCTGCATCGGCACGGACGCCCACACCGTCGGCATCGACGCGATCTTGAACATCAAGGGCTTCGCGGGGGAGAAGGGGCTCGAGTACTACAGCGAGATCAACGTCGTGAACCTGGGCGCCCAGGTCTCGGTGCCCGAGCTGGTGGCGCGGGCCCAGGAGGAGCGCGCCGACGCCGTTCTCGTGTCCCAGGTGGTCACCCAGCGCGACGCCCACATGCTCAACACCAAGGAGATGTCCGCGGCGTTCCGGGAGGCCTACCCGGCCGACAAGCGCCCGCTGCTCATCGTCGGCGGGCCGCGGTTCGACGAGTCCCTGGCCGGCGAGCTCGGCGTCGACCGGGTCTTCGGCCGAGGCACGACGCCCGGCGAGGTGGCCAGCTACCTGACCGACGCGATCATCACCCGGCGCGGCGCGCTCCAGAAGACGGGGGTCTGACATGGACGAGCGGCTCGGTCTCACGGTGACGCACCGCCGTTACGTGCCCTACTCCCACGCCCACTACGCCGGCAACCTCGTCGACGGCGCCTACTCCCTCGGGCTCTTCGGGGACGTCGCGACCGAGGTGTGCATCCGCACCGACGGTGACGAGGGGCTCTTCGCGTCCTACTCCGACGTCCAGTTCAAGGCGCCCGTGCGCGCCGGCGACGTGCTCGAGGTGACCGCGAAGGTGGTCCGCGTGGGACGGCGTTCGCGCACCATCGACTTCACCGCCGCGGTCGTCGCGCGCGGTCGCCCCGACGTCTCGGAGTCGGCAGCCCGGATGCTCGACGAGCCGATCGTCGCCACCACGGCGACCGGCACCGTCGTCGTCCCCGGCTGAGGACCGGCGGCGTGTCGCAAGACGACACGCCGCCGGGAAAGACAAATCTGTTCGACCGTTCTGTGCCCGATGAGCGCTCTGACCTGCTCTTTCGTGATTTTCCCAGGTCTCGCGAGGTGGTTGACAGATTCCTCAACGGGAGTACCTTCTCCTCGTCCTGCCAAGCAGGCCGCATCCGCGGGCTGACGTCCAGGTGGCCACGTGACCAGGTCGGGTACCACGAACCTGGGGCACGCTGTTCCCGGAGGTCGGCTGCGCGGGGCGGGGCCAGGACACGCGGAGAGGCCGGAGCCCAGTAGACAACGGACCCGTGGCCCGCAGCCAGCGGGTACAGGTTCGGTCCGAAGGGCCTGGCCTCTCCGCGCTTCCGTGCCGCGATACTTTTTGGACATGCCCCCGTTCGTGCGCCTGGCCCTGGCCGCCCTGGCCGGAGCCCTGCTCGCGACCTCGTTCGAGCCGTTCCGGCTCGTCGTGCTCCTCCCGCTCGGGGTGGCCGCGCTGAGCCTGCTCCTACGGGAGGTGACCCCTGGGCGTGGCTTCGTGGTGGGCGCGGTCTTCGGCACCGCCTTCATGCTGGTGCTGCTTCCCTGGCTGCAGGTCATCGGTGTCGACGCGTGGATCGCCCTCTCGCTCCTCGAGGGCGTGTTCTACGGCCTCCTCGGTGCCGGTGGCGCCCTGGTGCAGCGACTGCGCTGGTGGCCGCTGTGGACCGCGATGCTGTGGGTGGGCGTGGAGGCGCTGCGATCGGCCGTACCGTTCGGCGGGTTCCCCTGGGGCAGGCTGGCGTTCGCGGCCGTGGACACCCCGGCGGCCGACCTGTTCGCCTACGTCGGTCCCGCCGGTACGACGTTCGCGGTGGCCCTGGTCGGGACGGGACTGGCCTGGGCGGTCGAACGTGCACGACGGGCGCCGCTGCGGGGCCTGGCAGCGGTCCTCGCCCCCTGTCTCCTCGTCGCAACCGGCAGCGCCCTGTCACCGGGGACCCCGCCGACGAACGCCGACCCCGGACGGTTCGTGTCCGTGGCAGCCGTCCAGGGCGACGTGCCCGGCGTGGGCATGGACGCCTTCGCCGAACGGCGCGCCGTGCTCGACAACCACGTGCGGGCGACGCACGAGCTCGCCGACCGCATCGAGGCCGGCGCGCCACGGCCGGACCTCGTCATCTGGCCGGAGAACTCCACCGACATCGACCCCTTCTCCGACCCCACCGTGTACGACGACATCCAGGGCGCCGTGGACGCAGTGGGCGTACCCGTCCTCGTCGGCGCCATGGTCTCCGGCGACCGGCCCCAGGACGTCTACAACCAGGGCATCGTGTGGCAGCCCACCACCGGGCCGGCCCAGCGGTACTCCAAGACACACCCGGTGCCCTTCGGCGAGTACATCCCCTTCCGCGACCTCTTCTCCCGGTTCATCACCCGGCTCGACCAGATCCCGCGTGACATGGTCCCGGGCACCCGGCCCGGGCTGCTGCCGATGGGCGGCACCCGGGTCGGTGACGTGATCTGCTTCGAGGTCGCCTACGACGACGTGGTGCGCGACGTCGTGAGCGGGGGAGCGGACGTGGTGGTCGTGCAGACCAACAACGCCACCTACATGGGCACCGGCCAGATCGAGCAGCAGTTCGCCATCGCCCGGCTGCGGGCGATCGAGACCGGCCGGTACGTCATCGTCGCGGCCACCAACGGCGTCTCCGGCATCATCGCCCCGGACGGCCATGTCCTGGACCGCGCGCCGGTGCGCTCCCAGGCGGTGCTGTCCCGGAGCCTCCCGCTCTTCGGCGGCGACACCCCTGCTCTGCGCTGGGCACCGGTCGTTGAGCTCGTGTTCACCCTGGGTGCAGCGATTTCGGTCTCCGCGGCCATCTGGCTCAACTATCGTCGTCGCCGGGCTCGCGGCGAGGAGAACGGCGAGAGCCCCCATGAGTCGGTCACCGTGAGAGCAGGAGAGGCATGACGCTGGGTCGGGTGGTGATGGTCGTGCCGACCTACAACGAGGCCGAGAACATCACCGAGATCGTGGGCCGGGTGCGCAAGGCGGTCCCCGACGCCGACGTGCTCGTCGTCGACGACAGCTCGCCCGACGGGACCGGCGAGATCGCCGACGGGCTCGCCGCCGCCGACGCCCACGTCCAGGTGGTGCACCGGACGGCGAAGGAAGGGCTCGGCGCGGCCTACCTGCAAGGCTTCCGGGTGGCGCTCGAGCGGGGCTACGACGTCATCGGCGAGATGGACGCCGACGGCTCGCACCAGCCCGAGCAGCTGCCACGCCTGCTCGAGGCGCTCGAGGACGCGGACCTGGTGCTCGGGTCGCGCTGGGTCCCGGGCGGCTCTGTCGTCAACTGGCCCTGGACCCGGGAGGCGCTGTCCCGCGGGGGCAACCTCTACACCCGCGTGCTGCTCGGCATCCCGGTCAAGGACGCCACGGGCGGCTTCCGGCTGTTCAGGCGGACCACGCTGGAGAAGATCGAGCTCGGCGACGTCGAGTCGGTCGGCTACTGCTTCCAGGCCGACCTCGCCTGGCGGACCGTGGAGGCCGGGCTGAGGGTGCGCGAGGTGCCCATCGAGTTCGTCGAGCGGACCCGCGGCGAGTCGAAGATGAGCCCCGACGTGGCCGTCGAGTCGCTGCGCAGGATCACCGCCTGGGGGCTGCGCGAGAGGCGCCGTCAGGCGGGCGACGTACTCTCGAAGATGACGTCACGTCGCAACAGGGAGTGAGAGCCGTGACCCGACGAGGCCCGTGGGGGCTGGTGGCTGCGCTGTTCCTGGTCGTACCGCTGGTCGAGATCTACTTCATCATCCAGATCGGCCAGGCGATCGGCCCGTGGTGGACCGTGCTGCTGCTCATCGCCGACAGCATCCTGGGTGCGGCACTCCTCAGGCACGAGGGCGCCGCCGCCTGGCGTGCCCTGCGCGACGCGCTGGGGTCCTACCGCATGCCCGCTCGCGAGCTCGCCGACGGCGTGCTCGTGCTCGTGGGCGGCACGCTGCTGCTCACACCGGGCTTCGTCACGGACGTCGTCGGGTTCTTCTTCCTGCTGCCGGTCACCCGGCCGCTCGCGCGTCGAGCGCTCACGACGGTCATCACCCGGAAGTTCCTTGGCGGGCCCGGCGGGCCGGCCACGCGATCAGGTGGCCAGACACGACGACGCCCCGGACCTGATGAATCCGTGGTCCAGGGCGAGGTCGTCGACTAAGAGATCGGGGCCTACGCGGTCTTCTTGGTCTTCGACTTGCGTGTGCGGTGCAGGTGGGCGGGGCCGATCTCGCCGCCGCGCAGCAGCTCGAGGCGCTCGCTGAGGATGTCCTCGAGCTCCTTGATCGAGCGGCGCTCGAGGAGCATGTCCCAATGGGTACGCGCGGGCTTCTCGACCTTCTCCTCAGGCGTGACGCCGCTGGTGCTCAGCGCCTCGGACCCGCAGCGCGGGCACTCCCACGTCGCGGGCACCTCGGCCTCCACCGACATGGTGATCTCGAACTCATGGCCCTGTGGGCACTTGTAGCCGACCTGCTGCCGCGCGGCGAACTCGATGCCGCGCTCGTCCTCAAAGCTCTGGCCCCCGAGGCGGGCGCCCCGCAGAGTGCGCTCTCCCATCGAGCCACCTCCTGATGTCTGTTCCCCGTCGGCTGTCCAGTTCCGGACAGCCCTCAATGCTGGCGCACAGCATCGTGCGCTACGAATGTCCAACGAAGTAGAGGCGCCGTGCATTCCCGACCGGCGCGTCCCGTGTTGTGGTGCACCACACCTCGTACCCGCACTCCGAAGGGATACACGTGGTGCATACCACGTGCACCCCTCACACCACGGAGGGACGGACGTTCCCGGCCTCGCGGATGCCCCGGTCGGGGTCCACCCGCCACAGCAGCAGCGCACCGACGACGAAGAACAGGATCAGGGCGAAGATCGCCGGCCGGTATGAGTCCGTGAGCTGGTGGACGACGCCGAACACGAGAGTCCCGAGCCAGGAGGTCCCTCGTTCGGCGGCCTGGTAGAGGCTGAAGTACTCCGCCTCACGGCCGCGCGGGATGAGCAGGCTGAAGAACGACCGCGACAGCGCCTGCGTGCCGCCCATCACCAGGCCGATCCCGACCGCGAGGACCAGGAACGGCGCCACCTTCCCGGCCGGCAGCGTGTACGCCGTCGCGACCACGAGCATCCAGATCAGGAGGCCGACGAGAATCACCCTGCGGCTGCCGAAGCGCTCGGCGACCTTGCCGAACAGCAGCGCGCCACCGAAGGCGACGAACTGGACCATCAGGATCGTCGCGATCAGCGTGGAGGTGCCGAAGCCGAGCTGTTTCTCGCCGTAGGTGGACGCAGAGACGATCACGGTCTGGATGCCGTCGTTGTAGAACAGGTACGCCAGTAGGAACGTCAGCGTGACCGGGTAGTTGCGCAGGTCGCGCAGCGTGGCGAAGAGCTGCCCGAAGCTCTGCCGCACCAGGCCGCCGCTCTCCGGCACCACGGCGACCGCGGGCCGGTTCCGGATGCCGAAGTAGGGCACCAGCGTGAACCCTGCCCACCACAGGGCCGCCGACACGAGACTGATGCGTACCGCCATCTCGGTGCCGAGACCGAGGCCGTCGGCGCTGGTGACCAGGGCCAGGTTCGCCGCGAGCAGGAGGCCCCCGCCGAGATACCCCAGCGCCCAGCCGCGTGAGGAGACCCGGTCCCGTTCGTCCGGAGTGGCGATCTGGCAGAGGATCGCGTCGTAGACCACCAGCGACGAGCCGAGGCAGATGTTGGCGACGAACAGGAGAAGCGCGCCGAGCTGCCAGTTGGAGCCGGTCACGAAGAACATCAGCGCCGCGGCCGCGCTGCCCGTCCACGCGTAGGCCGCCATCACGGTCGTCTTGCGCGAGGACCGGTCCGCGGCGGCGCCGACCACCGGAAGCACGAGCGCGGACACGAGAGTCGCGATCGTGATCACGTAGGCCACCAGCGACCCGGGCGAGACCGTGAGCCCCAGGACACTGAGGTCGGCCCGGCAGGGTCGGTCGGTGCTGCCGGCGTACCCGCACGCCGCGCGTTCGGCGACCGAGATCAGGTACGGCGCGAACAGCACCGTGGCGATGGTGGTCACGTAGGCGGAGTTCGCCCAGTCGTACCAGTACCAGGCGCGCTGCTCCTTGCGTCTGGCCAGCGGGCTGAGGTCGGCGATACCCACCTGCCCTCCCGGACCCTGTGGCGTGGTGCCTGTCATCGGGACGCTCCCATCCATTGGCCGCGGTCGATGAGGACCTCACGCAGCAGGTCGGTTCGGTCGGTCATCAGTCCGTCGACGCCGAGGTCCAGTAGGGCGTGCATCTGCTGCGGCTCGTCGATGGTCCAGACATGAACGTGGAGCCCGAGCGCATGTGCCCGTCTGACGACCCCGCGCGTGAGAATCGTGACCCCCTTCCGGCGAAGCGGCACCTGGAGTGCCGCGGCGCCGCGCCGGGCGAGTACGTCGACCAGCCGGGCCAGCGGGAGCACCCGGTACAGCGCCACCTCGAACGGTCCGGCCGACGTCGCGACGCGTCCGTCCACCAGCTTGCGGAAGGTGTCGACGCGCTGCTGGGAGAAGGACCCGACACAGACCCGGTCGTAGGCGCACGTGGCGTGGACCAGGTCGGCCAGGGGGCCGACCGCGGCGTCGGACTTGATGTCGATGTTGAAGCGGACCTCGGGGAACTCCTCGAGGAGCGAGGCCATCGTGGGGATCTGCTCCCGGCCGCCGATCAGCGCCCGTTTGACCTCGGCGGAGGTCAGGGTGGCGACCGTCCCGCGGTCCTCGGTCACGCGGTCGAGAGCGGCGTCGTGGAAGGCGAACAGTCCGCCGTCACGGGTGGCGTGCACGTCCGTCTCGAGGTAGGTGTAGCCGAGCTCCACGGCGTGGCGGAAGGCGAGCATGGAGTTCTCGAGACCCTCGAGCTCCGGGTGGTAGGCGCCTCCTCGGTGCGCGAACGCCAGGACGGCCTCAGGCTGGTCACAGACCGCGTCGAGGTAGGGGTAGCCGGTCCTGGGGCGCATCACCTGAGAAGTATCCATGCCGTCCCGAGCGGCGAGCGACATTTCGTGCTGCGACATGGCTACATCGTGGTGGCCCTGAGGCGGTGCGACATCCGTCGTCGTACTCATGTCGCTTCTCGCGGACATGGCGAGGGCGGGGGAGTACCGTCGGGCGCGTGGACGAGATGACCTGCCCCAAGTGTGAGTCGACCATGCAGACGCGGACGGTGGGCGACGCCCAGGTGGCTCGATGCTCCTCGTGCAACGGCATCTTCCTCGAACGCGCCGACCTCGGGAACCTCATCGAGGCCGAGAACGACTGGCATGCCAGCGCCGGTATCCACCACACCGAGCCGTTGCCTCGGATCACCGCGGAGATGACCGCCCCGCCGCCGAGCAAGCCCCGCGCCCGGTCGTTCATCGAGACGCTCTTCGGCAGCTGAGGCTCCCCGGGCGGGCGAGACCCTCAGATGTCGCGGAAGGTCTCGATCCGGGCGCCGAGGAGGTTCAGCCGCGTCGCGAGGTCCTCGTAGCCGCGGTTGATCACGTACACCGACCGGAGGACCGACGTGCCCTTCGAGGCCAGCATCGCGAGCAGGATGACCACGGCCGGCCGCAGCGCCGGAGGGCAGACGATCTCAGCGCCTCGCCAGCGGGTGGGGCCCTCGATCATCACGCGGTGCGGGTCGAGGAGCTTCACCTGGGCTCCGAGCTTGGTGAGCTCGGTGAGGTAGATCGCGCGGTTCTCGTACACCCAGTCGTGCAGGAGCGTCTGGCCCTCCGCGACAGCGGCGATCACCGCGAAGAACGGCAGGTTGTCGATGTTCAGCCCGGGGAACGGCATCGGGTGGATCTTGTCGAGCGGCGAGTGCAGCTGCGAGACCTTGGTCGTGATGTCGACCAGGCGGGTCTGGCCGTTCGCGGCGACGTACTCGTCACTGCGGTGGTAGCTGAAGCCCATCTCCTCGAGCAGGGCAAGCTCGATCTCGAGGAACTCGATCGGCACGCGCTCGATGGTGATCTCGGACTCGGTGACGATCGCCGCGGCGAGCAGGGACATCGCCTCGATCGGGTCCTCGGAGGGTGCGTAGTCGACATCGACGTCGATCTCCGGCACGCCGTGCACGGTCAGGGTGGTGGTGCCGATGCCGTCGATCTGCACGCCGAGCTTCTCGAGGTAGAAGCACAGGTCCTGGACCATGTAGTTCGGGCTCGCGTTGCGGATGACGGTCACGCCGTCATGGCGCGCGGCCGCGAGCAGGGCGTTCTCTGTGACGGTGTCGCCGCGCTCGGTGAGCACGATCGGGCGCAGCGGTGTGATGGCCCGGTTGACCGTGGCGTGGTAGCTGCCCTCGGTGGCCTTCACCTCCAGGCCGAACGGCCGGAGCGCGGCCATGTGCGGCTCGACGGTGCGCTTGCCGAGGTCACAGCCCCCGGCGTACGGCAGCTCGAACGAGTCCTCCCGGTGCATGAGCGGGCCGAGGAACATGATGATCGAGCGAGTACGCCGGGCCGCCTCCGCGTCGATCTTCGACAGGTCCAGGTCGGCCGGGGGGACGATCTCGAGGTCGTTCTCGGCGTTCAGCCAGCGGGTCTGCACCCCGATGCTGTTGAGCACCTCGAGGAGCCGGTTGACCTCCTCGATGCGTGCGACCTTGCGCAGCGTCGTACGCCCGCGGTTCAGCAGGGAGGCGCAGAGCAGGGCGACGCCGGCGTTCTTCGATGACTTGACCTCGATGCTTCCGGACAGGGTGGTCGGCCCGGTGACCCGCAGATGTGTGGGGCCGCCGCCGAGGGAGACGATCTCGGAGTCGAGGGCCTCGCCGATCCGCGCCAGCATCTCCAGGCTGAGGTTCTGGTGTCCGCGCTCGATGCGGTTCACCGCGCTCTGGCTCGTGGAGAGCACCTCGGCGAGCTGGGCCTGTGTCCAGCCACGGTGCTTGCGGGCGTCACGGATCAGGTTGCCGATCCGGCTCAAGTAGTCCTCACTCATAAACCCACTGTATCTCACATATGAGATATGTCAGGCAAGTGCGGCGAGCTCCTTCTCGAGCTCCGCGCGGAGATCGTCGTGCTGGGGTCCGAGAACAGTATGGGGGAGAGGGGCGCGCCAGCGCTCGATCGGGTGGAGGGCAACGGGTCGCCACACGTGATCCGGACCCTCCCATTCGTAGCGTGGCCAGACGTGGGCGTGCAAGAAGGCGTCGTAGTTGCCCTGGATCTCGAGGTTGATCCGGCGGAACTCCGGGTCACGGCGCGAGCAGACGTTCTGCACCGCCTCCGCGAGCATCTCGGCGCCGGCGAGGAACGCGTGCCGGCGCGGGCGCGGCAGGTCGGTGAGCCGGTCCACACCGGGGGTGTCGGTGATGAAGACGCAGTAGCCCGGGAGGAACTGGATGTCGCCGATGACCGCGAAGCCCGCTTCGTGCCGGGCAAGCACGGTGGGGTTGTCGCCGCGGAGGGCGGCGCCTACTCGATCCCGCTTCCAGTCCTCGGTCATGGGCGGACAGTCTGCCCGATTCGATTAGGACCAGCGTGGCAGGATGCCTGATATGCGAGTAACCACGATTCACGGGGTCAAGGACATTCGCCTGGAGGACCGGCCGGTCCCCACGATCGACGCTCCAACGGACGCGATCGTCAAGGTCGTCGCCGCGTGCGTCTGCGGCTCCGACCTGTGGCCGTACCGCGGAGAGAACGAGATCACTCCCGGCGACCCGATCGGCCACGAGATGGTCGGCATCGTCGAGGAGGTGGGCTCCGAGGTCAGGTCGTTCAAGCCCGGTGACTTCGTGATCGCGCCCTTCTGCCACAGCGACAACACGTGCCCGCACTGCCGGGCGGGGATGACCTCCGGCTGCCAGAACGTCGGCTTCACCCAGGGCGGCCAGGCAGAGTACGCCAAGGTCAACCAGGCTGAGGGCAGCCTCGTGAAGACCGACGGCATGCCCGACGAGTCGCTGATCCCGTCGCTCCTGACGCTTTCGGACGTGATGGCGACCGGGTGGCACGCAGCCGTCGCGTCGCAGGTGCGTCCCGGGTCCACGGCTGTCGTCGTGGGCGACGGCGCGGTCGGCCTCTGCGGTGTGCTCGCAGCAGCCGAGCTCGGGGCCGAGCGCGTGATCGCGATGTCGCGCCACGAGAGCCGCCAGAAGCTCGCGACCGAGTTCGGTGCGACCGAGATCGTCGAGGAGCGCGGTGAGGAGGGGGAGCAGCGGATCCTCGACCTGACCGGTGGCGTGGGAGCCGACGCGGTCCTCGAGTGCGTCGGCACCGACCAGGCCATGCGGACCGCGTTCTCGATCGCCCGTCCGGGCTCCACGGTCGGCTTCGTCGGGGTGCCTCACGGCGTCAAGCTGCCGGTGGGCAGGATGTTCGCCAAGAACGTCGGCCTGGCCGGGGGGATGGCGCCGGTGCGCGCCTACCTGCCCGACCTGCTCGAGAGGACGCTGTCGGGCGCGATCGACCCGGGCAAGGTCTTCGACATGACGCTTCCGCTCGACGAGGTCGCCGAGGGCTACCGCGCCATGGACGAGCGCCGGGCGATCAAGGTGCTGCTCCAGCCCTGATTCGGTTATGTCAACCTGAGCCGGAGCTGCTCGGAGCGTGGCAGGGGACCGGGGATGACGATCAAGGCCGTGGTGTTCGACATCGGCGGCGTCCTGGAGCGCGTGGAGGACGACGCCTGGCCAGAGGTGTGGATCGGCCGGTGGGAGAAGCGCATGAACCTGCCGGCCGGCCACCTGCTGGAGCATCTCGCCGACCACGAGCCGTCGGGCGAACTGGTCACCGGCGGCATCTCCGAGGCACAGCTGCGTCAGATGTACGCCGGAGGCCTCGGCCTCGACGACCAGCAAGCCGACGTGATGATGGCCGAGATGTGGGACGCCTACTGCGGCGAGCTCGACGTCGAGCTGCGTGACTTCGCCGCAAGCCTGCGTCCGGCGTACCTCACCGCGATCCTGAGCAACTCCGCCGACGGAGCGCGCCGTGAGGAGCAACGCCGCTACGGCTTCGAGGAGCTCGTGGACACGATCGTCTACTCCCACGAAGTGGGGCTCGCCAAGCCTGACCCGGCCGTCTTCAGGCTCACCGAGGAACGGCTGCGCGTCGCTCCGCACGAGATCGTGTTCCTCGACGACCATGAGGAGCACGTCGAGGCGGCGCGCAGGCTCGGCTGGCACGCAGTGCTCCACCGCAGCACGCCGGTGTCGATCCGCGAGATCACCGATCTGTTGGCCCGCTGAGAGGGCCGGCGCCTTGGCCTGGGGAACCGCCGGCGATCAGGCGCCCTCAGGCACCCCGTCCGGAGCCGTTGCGTCCTCGTCTGCCTCGGCCTGAGCCTGGAGCAGCCCGTAGACGGGGGAGCGAGCGGCGGCGGCGCGGACGCTTGCTGCTGTCGCAGACAGGTAGCCCTGCGAGGTGGACAGGGACCGGTGGCCCAGGAAGTCCATCAGCTCCACCGCGGTCGCGCCGCGCTCGACAAGCCGGGTGGCCGCCGTGTGCCGTAGCGCGTGCACCAGGGCGCCGCGGGCCCGCGAGGCGTTGACGCCGGCGTCGCGGTAGACCAGCTCGACGAGGTACTGCAGCGCCCCGATCTGCATCCGTTCACCGGTGCGGTCGACGAAAAGCGGATCGGTCTTGCGCCACCACGCCCAGGCGTCGTCGGGTGCGTCGACGCCGCGCTGACGGGCAGTCCCCGGGAACCGTTGCCGGCGGCTGTCCAGGTACGTCGCCAGGATGTCGAGCAGCGCCGGCTCGACCGGGATCGATCGTTCCGCCTCACCCTTGCCGAGAACCCGCACGCGTTCGTTGCCGCTTGCGCGGGTGACGTCGCCGATATCGACTGCGAGGAGCTCCGCGGCGCGCACGCCGGTGACCATGGCGGTCAGCACCACCGCCGCGTCGAGCTCCGGCCACGGGTCGCGCCGCCGCACGGAGCTGTCTGTGAGCACCCGCACGATGCGGGCCGCGTCGTCCTCGGCGAACGGCTTCGGGAGACGACGAGGGGCCTTGGGCTTGGCCACGCCAGGCATGGGGGAGCCGGCCAGGTGCTCCTCGGAGACCAGGTACTCGAAGAAGCCGGACCAGGTCGAGTGTGCTCGGCGGACGGTCGCCGCGGCGCGTCCTTCCGACCAGGTGGCGAAGGCGTTGCGCAGAACCCGCAGCGTCAGGTCGCCGACGCGCAGCTCGTCGACGGGACGACCCAGGTGAGCCGCGGCCGCCTGGCAGATAGCGGCAAGGTCGCGCTCGTAGGCAGCGCGGGTGTGCCGAGAGTCCTTGCGGGGTGCCCGCGCCAGGAACCATCCGTCGATTGCGTCGATGACCAAAGGTGTGCGCTCCACGTGGCGTGACGTTATCGGCGCACACCGACAAGAATCTTGTCCGAACTACATCGTTGTAATTTGCTGCATAATCCCCGGTATGCGGCAAACATGACCGTTTCGGGGAGGAAGGGGTTCTGGGGCCGTTGGGTCGCCAAGCGCGCCGAACCGGCGTTTGCCACGCGGCAACGCGCACACGAACTTCTGTCAGAGCGTTTCTGAGCGACTGCGCCTGCTGCGGAGACCTGGGATCTTGACCCGAGAGGCTGTCTGAGCCGTCCTGCGAAGCTCCTGATGTGCAGTTCGAGCTCCAGAGGTGACGGCGTGGTCGTCCGGGTGGATGCCGTCCCGCGGGCCAGCTACGACGTCATGCGAGCCACGCGGCGATCCTGGCCGAGGACGCGAGGCTTCGCCGCGAGGCACGTGCGACCGCAAGGACAAGGCCCGAGGAGCCTGATGCTGTCTCGGCACCCCTCTCGGCGTTCCTGACACATCGCCGATAAGCGACATTATGTCAACTACCGCAGGGGTGACTCGTGGGAAGGACTGGGACCCCTCCCCGCACCTCAGGGCATCTTGGCGATCTGGATGAGGTTGCCGCAGGTGTCGTCGAACACCGCGGTCGTCACCGGGCCCATCTGCGTCGGCTCCTGGGTGAATCGCACACCGAGCCCGACGAGCCGCGTGTGCTCGGCCGTGATGTCGTCCACGGCGAAGCTGGTCGCCGGGATCCCCTGCGCCTTCAGGCCCTCCTGGTACGCCCTGGCGACGTCGTTGCCGTTGGGCTCCAGCAGCAGCTCCACCCCGTCGGGGTCGGCCGCCGAGGCCACCGTCAGCCACCGCGCCTCCCCCAGCGGCACGTCCGTCTTCTTCACGAAGCCGAGCACGTCGGTGTAGAAGGCCAGAGCCTTGGCCTGGTCCTCCACGAAGACGCTGGTGACGACGATGCGCAACATATTATTGTACTCCTGACAATTCAGTCTCGGGAACGGCGGCGGAAGGCGCTCAGGGCCAGCGGCGCGAAGACCGCGGTCAGCAGTAGCGCCCATGCCACAGACATGAGCACGGAGTGCTGCAACGGCCACGCCGCGTCGGCCGGCGGCGCAGGAGCGTTCCCCCACAGCTCACGGCACGCCTGGGCGAGCGCCGAGACGGGGTTCCACTCTGCGACCGTGCGCAGCCAGCTCGGCATGTTCTCGGTCGGCGCGAACGTGTTCGCCACGAACGTCAGCGGGAACATCACCGTGAACATCAGGCCCTGCACCGCCTCGACCGTCCGCATCAAGGACCCCACCCAGATGCCGAGCCAGATCATCGCGAACCCGAAGAGCAGGAGCAGCAGGAAGCCGAGTGCAGCGTCGGCGAGGCCGGTGCGCACGCGCCAGCCGACGATCAGCCCGGTCACGCCCATGACGGCGACGCCGATGCTGGAGTGGATGAGGCTCGAGATGCTGCGACCGACGAGGACTGACGCACGCGAGATCGGCAGCGACTTGAGCCGGTCGACGATCCCCTTCTGGAGATCGTTGGTGAGACCCATCGCCACGATCGCCGACGAGAAGACCATGGTCTGCACCATGATCCCCGGCAGCAGGAACTCGCGGTAGCTCGAACCCGCCACCGCGATCGAGCCACCGAAGACGTAGGCGAAGAGCAGGACGAACATCACCGACTGGACGGTGACGTCGAGCAGCATCTCGGGCATCCGCTTGATGTGGATCAGGTTGCGCCACACGATCGTGGCCGATGCCCTGGCCAAGGACGGCGGGGTGATGGTGGGCCGGTCCTCAGGACTCGTCCGCAAGCCCGCCAGCGAAACGGTTGTCATCGCACTGCCTCCGCAAGGTCGTCTGAACCCGATCTGCCGTCCTCGGAGCCGTCCGGTGAGTCGGGGTCGGTCTCTTCGGCACGGTGGCCGGTGAGGTGCAGGAAGACGTCGTCGAGGCTGGGCCGTTTGAGACCGAGGTCGTCGACCTGGATGCCGCTGGCGGCGATGACCTCGCCGATCGTCGTCATGTCCGCAAGACCGTCTGCCTGCGCGGTGATGCGGCGGGCAGCGGCCTCGACGTGCACCTCCGCCGAGCACGAGCGCACGAGATCCGTGGCACGCACCAGGTCCGAAGCATGGGTGAGGGTCAGCACCACACTGGCCCGCCCGGCCTGGTCCTTGAGCTGGGTGGGGGTGCCGGCGGCGATGACCTTGCCCTTGTCGATCACGACGATGTCGTCCGCGAGCTGGTCGGCCTCCTCGAGGTACTGCGTCGTGAGGAGCAGCGTGGTCCCTTCGCGAACCAGCCCGCGCAGCACCTCCCACAGCTCCGAGCGGCTGCGTGGGTCGAGGCCGGTGGTGGGCTCGTCGAGGAACAGCACGGGCGGAGCGGCGATCAGGCTCACCGCGAGGTCGAGCCTGCGGCGCATCCCACCTGAGTAGGTCTTGACGATCCGGTTGGCGGCGTCGCTGAGCGAGAACCGCTCGAGCAGGCTGTCGCTCACGTCACGGACATAGCGGCGTGACAGTCCGGACAGGCGCCCGATCAGGCGGAGGTTCTCCCGGGCCGTCAGCAGCTCGTCGACCGTCGCCGCCTGCCCCGTGAGTCCCATGCTCCGGCGTACGGCGTCAGGCTCCTTGACGATGTCGTGGCCGGCGACGCGACCGGTGCCGCTGGTGGGCACCGAGAGCGTCGTCAGCATGCGCACGGTCGTGGTCTTGCCCGCGCCGTTCGGGCCGAGGAGACCGAGCACGGTGCCTTGTGGGACTTCGAAGCTGACGTGGTCGACAGCCGTGTTGTCCCCGAATCGCTTGACGAGGTCTACGGCCTCGACGGCCGGTGTCGATGACATGGGCTCCACCCTAGGTTCCGGTACCGACAGTCCGAAACGGTTTTCGGACGTGCCACCTATGACCGGACCGACGGGCGGAACTCATCGGCCGCCCCGGAACTAGGCGCTCTCCCCCGCGATCTCGATCTTGATGGGCGTGCCCCTCTCGACGGTCTGGCTGACGCTGCACAGCCGGTCGTGGGACTGGTGCACGGAACGCTCGAGCACTGCCCGGGCGGCGTCCCCCTCCTCCCCCTCGGGGAAGGTGATATCGAAGGTCAGCGAGATGTTCGCGACGTGGTTCTTCCCGGCCTCGTCACGGACCTTGTCTCCGGAGATGTTCAGCTTGAACGACGCCGGCTCGGAGCGCTTGCTCGTGATGAAGTCGACGTCGGTGCCGCTGCAGCCGGCGATCGCGGTGAGCAGGAGCTCGACGGCCGAGAAGTTCTGGGTGTTGTCGTGGCCGAAGACCAGCTTCACGCCGTGCCGGTTGGTCGCCTCGTACAGGCCTTTGTTGATCCGGGTGATCTCGACAGTGCGCACGTTCTCGTCGGTCATGCCGGAACTCTCCCACAGCCGGACAAGCACCTAGGATCGAGTCCATGCGGACCGACTTCTCCGTCACCGACCCGGACGTCAACGCGTACCGGCTGCTCACGGCGGTCGTCGTCCCACGTCCCATCGCCTGGGTGTCGACGGTGTCCGAGGACGGGGTCGTGAACCTCGCTCCGCACTCCTTCTACACGGTCGCGTGCGCACGTCCACCGATCGTGCAGTTCACCTCGGTCGGCAAGAAGGACACGCTGCGCAACGTGCTGGCGACGGGCGAGTTCGTGGTCAACCTCTCCCCCGCCGCCCTGCTCCGCGAGGTGAACAACTGCGCCGCGCGGTTCGCGCCCGAACAGAGCGAGGCCGAGGCGCTCGGCATCGAGATGGAGCCCAGCGTGAAGGTGGCGCCGCCGCGGGTGTCCGCCTCGCCGGTGTCGATCGAGTGCACCTTGCACAGCACCAACGAGCTCGGTGACTCGACAGTCATCCTGGGCGACGTCCAGGTGATCTCCGTGGCCGAGGAGGTCCTCGTCGACGGCCACCCGGAATACACGCTGCTGGACCCCCTCGCCAGGCTGGGCAAGGAGGAGTGGGCGCTCCACGCCGAGGTCATCTCGGTTCCGCGACCGAGGCGGCCCGAGGACATTCGCGGCTGAGCCGCCTGCAAGGATCGGCCCATGACCGACACCACGCGCCAGATCTGCCTCGTGTCCCGTCCCAAGGGATGGCCCACCCACGACGACTTCGAGCTGGTGGAGGTCGACATCCCGCCGCTCCGGCGCGGGCAGGTGCTGGTTCGCAACGAGACGATGTCGGTCGACCCCTACATGCGTGGGCGCATGAACGACGTGAAGTCCTACATCCCGCCGTTCGAGCTCGGTGAGCCGCTCGACGGTGGCGCGGTCGGCGAGGTCGTCGTCTCCGAGTCCCCGGACGTCCCCGTCGGCGCGATCGTGCAGCACCAGCTCGGCTGGCGTGAGCACGCTGTGGTCGACGCGCGTCATGTACGTCGGATCGACACGACAGAGGTGCCCGCTTCGGCGTACCTGGGTGTGCTCGGCATGCCGGGCCTCACGGCGTACGCCGGACTCGTCCGCATCGCCGAGGTGAAGAAGGGCGACACGGTCTTCGTCTCAGGAGCGGCCGGCGCCGTGGGCAGCCTGGCCGGGCAGATCGCGCGCAACCTCGGCGCCGAACGTGTCATCGGCTCCGCCGGCTCCGCGGAGAAGATCTCCTACGTCGTCGACGAGCTCGGCTTCGACGCCGCGTTCGACTACCACGACGGCTCCGTGGCGCGGCAGCTGCGAAAGCACGCTCCCGAGGGTCTGGACGTCTACTTCGACAACGTCGGCGGCGACCACCTCGAAGGCGCGGTCGCGAACATGAAGGACTTCGGCCGTGTCGCCCTGTGCGGCGCGATCGGCCAGTACAACGCAACCGAGGCGGCTCCTGGCCCCCGCAACATGTGGCTCGTCGTGACCCGGCGCCTCAAGCTCGAGGGGTTCATCGTCACCGACCACAACGACCTCGCCAAGGAGTACCTCCAGACCGCCTCGACCTGGCTCCGCGAAGGCAGGCTGCGGTTCAAGGAGACCTACGTCGACGGGCTCGACCACGCCGTCGACGCGTTCCTGGACCTGCACCGCGGGGCGAACATCGGCAAGATGCTCGTGAGACTCTGATCCGGCTCAGGCGGGGAGCTCGTCGGCAAGCCAGACCCGCTCCGTCGCGAGCATCCTGGTCACCTCGTCGCTGCTCTCGGGGCGGCTGAACAGCGGCCCCTGCGCGACATCGCAGCCCAGCTCCAGCAGCGCCTCGAGCTGGCCGAGCCTGCTCACCCCGTCGGCCCCGGTGCGGACACCCAGGGCGTCGCCCATCGCCACCATCGCCCGCACCACGTCACAGGCTGAAGGCTCGCTCCCCAGCTCGGCGACGAAGGACCTGTCGATCTTCAGCAGGTCCCAGGGGACCTTCCGAAGCCGGTTCATCGACGACCAGCCGACGCCGAACCCGTCGAGCACAAGGTGTACGCCGAGGGCGTGCAGCTGGTGCAGGGCGGCGACCCCCATGTCGTCGAGGGGCTTGGCCGTCGACACCTCCACGCACAGCGCCTCGGGCGGCGTGTCGGTGTCGGCGAGCGCGCGAAGCAGCACGTTGACCACTCCGCCGCTCCCGAGCTGTAGTGCCGAGGTGTTCACGGCCACCCGCAGCGGGCGGCCCGACTTGCGGCGCCACTCCGCCTGCGCCCGCAGGGACTGGTCGAGCACGGTCTCGAAGAGCCGGTCACCCCAGCCCATCGCCTCCACCGCCGGCAGGAAGCGCTCCGCGTCCAGGAGGCCGAGCTCGGGGTGCCGCCAGCGCACCGTCGCCTCCGCGCCGGCGAGCTGCCCGCTGGCGAGGTCCACGACGGGCTGGAAGTGGCAGACGATCTGCCCGTCAGCGAAGGCCGACGGCATCTCGTCCTCGACGCGGACCTGCGCCTGCGCCTGCCGCCGCACCACGTCGTCGACCACCACGACCCGGCCGCGTCCGCGTCGCTTGGCCTGGTACAAGGCGGCGTCGGCGGCGCGGAACAAGGCGTCGGCGTCCTCACCCGGCTCGGCGACCGCTGCCCCGACCGAGATCGAGGGTCGCACCTGACGTCGGCCGTCGAGCTCGACGGGGCGGGCCACTTCCTGCACGAGCCGCCGCGCGACATGCTGCGTCGCCTCCACGTCCACGTCGGTCAAGAGGACGACGAACTCGTCCCCGCTCATCCGGGCGACGAGGTCCTCGGCCCGCACCCCACCGCGAAGCCGCTCAGCGACCTGCACCAGGAGCTCGTCGCCGCCCTTGTGGCCGACCCGGTCGTTCACCGCCTTGAACAGATCCAGGTCGCAGACCAGGAGGCCGGTGCCCCGGTCTGTCGCGTCAGGTGTGCTCAGGGCTGCCTCGACGGCCTCCGCGAACCGGGTGCGGTTGGGCAGCCCGGTGAGCGCGTCGTGGGTCGCCTGGTGGCGCAGCACGTCCTCGATCTCCCGGCGTTCGGTGAGGTCGCTGACCAGGGCCGCGAGCAGGAACGAGAAGGACACCGTCACCGCGAGGAAGACCTGGAGCAGGGTCACCGCGATCCCCGCGGGACCGCCGGCCTGCGCGAAGGGCCCGAGCCCAGCAGCCGTGAACGCGCTTGCGAGAGCGGTCACGCCCAGCGACGTCCACGCCGTTCCTGAGGTGCCGAAGCGCAAGGCCGCCCATGCGAAGAACGGGACCAGCACGTAGGGCATCGTGACCATCCACGAACCGCCGAAGTCGGTGAACACCATCGCGCAGACGAGCGTGGTCGACAGGAGCAAGGCGGCCAGCTCGCGCCGGCTCCTCGACAGCCGGCAGCAAGGAACAAGCAGCGCCGGGGCGACGACGAGCACGCCGAGGGCGTGTCCGAGGAAGTAGCCGGGCCAGGCCTGCGGGAAGGGGGTGATCCCTGCCAGGCCGGTGACGGCGGCCCCGAGCGTCGCGCCGGCCACGGGCCCCACGACGGCGCCGAGCACCAGGAACAGCAACAGCTGTCGCACCGGGACCAGATCTCCGTAGCCGCTGCCCAGCCGGCGCAGCAGCAGCGCACCGAGCAGGGGCTCCAGCGTGTTGCTGACCGTCCAGCCCAAGGACGCGAGGGCGGAGTAGCCCCACGCGAGGTCTCCTCCGAGCTCCGCGAGGGCGATGGCACCGATCGCCCAGCCCCATCGGTCGGTGGGCAGGAGCAGGAGCGCCGCGAGGCCGAGCCCGGCGGCGGGCCACAGGGTGACCCCGGGCGTGGTCGGGTCGTGCAGCGACATCACGAGCTGTGCCAGCGTCAGGTAGGCGAGCCCGACCACGACGAGCACGAGGGGACCGGGTGCCGCTGTGAGGCGACCCGCGATCCACCGCGGCTCTGGGTTCGCTGCGAGACCGGACACGTCAGGGTTATCGGCGGACCGCGGAAGCGTCTTGAGGGGACACCGAAAATTCGAGGGCATCGCGCGCCTGTCCGCCTAGGGTGTCCCCCATGCCAAGCCTCTCTCTCGACGAGTCCGTCCGCCGCGCGCAACAGGTCGCCGTGACGTCGTACGACGTCTCCCTCGACCTCGACACTGGCGAGACCACCTTCGCCTCGACCACCACGGTGCGGTTCACGGTGCAGGGCCCTGCCGACACGTTCATCGACGTCAAGCCCAAGCAGCTCCTGAGCGCCCATCTCAACGGCGCCCCGCTCGACGTGGAGACACTCCGCGACGGCCGCCTCCCGCTGAAGGGTGTGGACGGCGAGAACGAGCTCGTCGTCGTGGCCGTCATGGGCTACCGGAACGACGGCGAGGGCCTCCACCGCGCCGTGGACCCCGCCGACGGCAAGCACTACACGTACGCCATGTCCTTCCTCGACGCCGCGCCGAGTATCTTCGCCTGCTTCGACCAGCCCGACCTCAAGGCGCCTTACACCTTCCACGTGCGGACACCCGAGGACTGGGTGGTGGTCGGCAACGGCCGCGCGGAGCAGGTGGAGCCCGGAGGGTGGGAGCTGGCCGAGACGCAGCCGCTCTCGACGTACTTCGTCACCCTCGTCGCCGGCCCCTACCACGTGGTGCGCAGCGAGCACGACGGGATCAGGCTCGGGCTCGAGTGCCGCGCCTCGCTGGCCCCGCACCTCGACCGCGACGCCGAGGAGATCCTCACCGTCACCAACCAGTGCTTCGACGAGTTCCACCGGCTCTTCGGCGTCCGCTACGCCTTCGGCGACTACCACCAGGCGTTCGTGCCGGAGTTCAACGCCGGAGCGATGGAGAATCCCGGGTGCGTGACATTCCGGGACCCGATGGTGTTCACCTCGAAGGTGACCCGTGCGGAGCGCACCAACCGGGCGGTGACGATCGCGCACGAGATGGCGCACCAGTGGTTCGGCGACCTCGTGACTCCCCGGTGGTGGGACGACCTGTGGCTCAACGAGTCCTTCGCCGACTACATGGGCAACCGGGTCGCCCATGACGCCACGGAGTTCACCGACGCGCTCGTCGACCAGGCGTTCGGCAGGAAGCGCTGGGGACTCGACGCCGACCAGCGCCCCAGCACGCACCCGGTCGCCGGCAACGGCGCCACGGACGCCCTCGCCGCTCTCCAGGACTTCGACGGGATCAGCTACTCCAAGGGCTCCGCGGTGCTCAAGCAGCTGAACAGCAACCTCGGCGACGACGTGTTCTTTGCAGGGGTCCGCGAGCACTTCGCGCGCCACCGGTTCGGAAACGCCACGATGCACGACCTCTTCGCGGCCTGGGAGGACGCCGGCGCCGGTGACCTCTCGTCGTGGGCCAAGGGCTGGCTGCGTACGGCGGGGGTCGACCTGCTCCACGTCGACCGTGGCTCCGAGCCGCCGACGGTGCACCGGACCGCGCCCGAGGCCCACCCGGCCGACCGCACCCACGCCTTGTCCGTTGCGGTGTACGACGGTCAGGGCGGCTGGGCCCGGGAGGACATCGTGGTCGGCACGACGGCGGCTCCCCTCTCCCCCGCGGCGTCGACCGCCCCCGTCGTACTCGACCCGCGCGACCAGACCTGGGCCAGGCTGGGACTGGACGAGGTGACCCTCGAGGCGCTCCCGAAGCTCCTCCCCGACATGGCCGACCCGCTCATGCGCGCCTCGGTCTGGAGCGCGATCCGCGACGGCGTCGCCAACGCGTCGGTCGACCCGGAGGCAGCGCTTGCCGTCCTGGAGGCCGGCCTCCCCCACGAGACCCAGGACCTCGCTGTCACGGCGCTCACGACCTTCGGGCTCGGCACCCTCGTGGACCGCGTCCACCCCGACCCGGAGAGCGCCCTCCGCAGGTTCCACGCCGCGGCATCGGCCCGTGTGGCCACCTCCGAGCCCGGCTCGGGGGTCCAGCTCGCGGCCTTCCGCGCGGCCGTGGCCTCGGCGACGGACCCCTCGGCGCTGCGCGGCTGGCTCGACGGCGCCGGGCTGCCGGCCGAGGTGGAGACCGACCGCGACCTGCGCTGGCGGATCCTGATCCGGCTGGCGTCCCTGGGCGCGATCGAGCGTGCCGAGCTCGACGACTGGCTGGCCAGGGACCGCAGCACCGAGGCGGCGGTCGACCACGTTCAGGCGCTCTCGGCGATCCCGGACGCGGAGGCGAAGGCCTTCGCCTGGGCGCACTTCACCGGAGAGCGGGAGGCTTCCAACTACGAGATCGAGGCTGCCGGGCGTGGCATGTGGCGCAGCGGCCAGGAGGAGCTCACCAGCGGCTACGTCGAGCGCTACTTCGCCGAGCTGCCCGGCACCGTAGAGGTCCGCTCCGGGTGGATCCTCGCCGACGCCGCGCGTGACTTCTTCCCGCGGCTGTCCGTGAGCCAGACGACCGTGGAGCGCGGCCACGCCCTGGCCGGCCAGGAGTCCCTCGACCTCAGCCTGAGGCGGGCGCTGGTCGACTCGACCGACGAGCTCGAGCGGGCACTGCGGACGCGGGAGGCCTTCTGGGGATGATCGTCCGGCTCACGCGGAGCCGGTAGGGCCTTGCGGGCGATGCAGGCGGAACACGCGCAGCATGTCGTCGAGGATCGCCCGCAGGCCCTCCATGCCACCTTGGGCGAACACGTGCGCAGGCACCATCCGGTCGAGGGTCACGGTGAGCTCCAGGACGATGCCCCCGACCAGCAGCCCGGCCACCAGGTCGGCGAACCAGTGCCAGTTGAGGGTCAGCGAGGTGACCACCATCGTCACGGCGAGGATCGCCACCAGGCTCCAGGACAGCACCAGGGTCCGGCGCGCCGGCCTGGTGTAACGGCCGACGAGGTAGGTCGCGAGGCCGTACATCAGGACGATGTTCGCGCTGTGTCCCGACGGGTAGGCCATGCCGCCGGTGAAGAACGAGGGGTCCGCTGTGCTGGGCGAGGCCCGGCCCAGACTCACCTTCAGGATCAGCACCAGCAGGTTGAGCATGAAGACCGAGCAGACGGCCACGACGACCGGCCGCCACGACTCGGTGCGGCGGTAGATCCTGTAGAGCACGAAGCCCAGGATGGGAAGGGCCACCGCGCGCTGCCCGACGCGGTCGAGGACGTGGAGGAAAGGCACCCACTCCTGCGGCGGCGGTGCGAGGTTGAAGTAGGCGTCGTAGCGGACGAACGGTCCCATTGCCAGGAACGTGAAGGCGACGAACACCAGCGACAGGAAGCCGGCCAGCGCGAACCCCGACGACACGGCTGAGGTCCAGCCGTCGTCAGACTCCTCGCTCCTGCTCCCGTCCACCCGACAAATATAGGCTGCTCGTGTGAGCCTCAACCGCCGTCCAGGACCGTCCCGCCGCGTGCGCGTGCGCGAGGTCACACGTGGTCTCTCCCACGATCGGGAGGACCGGCTCGCGACCGAGGAGCCGCTCGAGATGAGGCTGGCCTGGCCCGGACGATCAGCGGAACGTCTCACCGTCACCATGCGCACCCCAGGTCACGACTTCGAGCTCGCGGCGGGGTTCCTGTTCGGCGAAGGCATCGTCCAGTCCGCCGGTGATCTCCATACAGTTGCGTATTGCACTGACCATACGCTGACGCCGGAGCAGAAGTTCAACGTCGTCACGGTCGAGCTGGCCCGTCCCCCGCTCAGGGACCTCGGCGGCCGGTACGACGGCCCGACCGCCGGATCGTCCGCCTGTGGTGTCTGCGGCAAGCAGAGCGTCGAGGATGTGCTGGGCGCGGCGACGGCCGCCCTCCCGGGGACGACCGACGCACCCTCCCGCCCGAGGACCCCCGTGCCAGGAGAGGTGATCGCCTCCCTCCCCGACCGGCTCCGGGAGGCCCAGAAGGTCTTCAGCGCCACGGGTGGCCTCCACGCCGCGGCCCTCTTCGACGCTGACGGCACGCCGGTCGTCGTACGCGAGGACGTCGGCCGCCACAACGCAGTCGACAAGGTAGTCGGCAGCCGCGTCCTCGCCGGAGAGCGCACAGACCTCTCCGTGCTCTGCGTCAGCGGCCGGATCGGTTTCGAGCTGGCGCAGAAGGCCGTGGCCGCCGGGGTGGACGTGATCGCCGCGGTCGGCGCCCCCTCGAGCCTCGCGGTGCAGCTCGCGGAGCAGGCCGGCCTGTGCACTGTCGGTTTCCTCAGGGACGACCGGTTCGTCGTCTACACGGAGCCGGACCGGATCGGCGTGTGATCGACCGGTTTGTCGGTGGCCTTGCATAGCGTCTTCCTCGTGCGAATCCTCCACACCTCCGACTGGCATCTCGGGCGCTCGTTCCACCGCGAGGGCCTCCTCGACCCGCAGGCGTCGTTCGTCGACCACCTGCTGGAGACGATCGACCAAGAGGCGGTCGACCTCGTGGTCGTCTCCGGTGACATCTACGACCGGGCGCTGCCCCCCGTGGACGCGGTGGAGCTCGCCGACGAGACGTTCGCCCGGCTCGCGGCCTCCCGCGCGAGGGTCGTGGTCACCAGCGGCAACCACGACTCCCAGATCCGTCTCGGCTTCAACTCCCGGCTCGCCGACGCGGCCGGCATCCACCTGCGCACCCGGTGGCAGGACGTCGGCACCCCGGTGCTGCTGGAGGACGACCACGGCCCCGTCGCCGTCCACGGCCTGCCCTACCTCGAGCCCGATGCGGTCCGGGCTCCCTGGGGTCTGTCCTCCCGCACCCACGAGGCCGCGCTGACAGCGGCGATGGCCCGGGTCCACGCCGACCTCGACTCACGTCCCGGCACCCGGTCGGTGGTCATGGCGCACGCCTTCGTCGCGGGCTCTCCGGACGCGGCCGCGGACATGGCGAGCGACAGCGAGCGCGACATATCCGTCGGTGGCGTCCAGATCGCCCCGACCAGCCTGTTCAGCCGCGTCGACTACGCCGCCCTCGGCCACCTCCACGGAAGACAGACCCTCTCCGACACCATCCGCTACAGCGGCTCGCCGCTCGCCTACTCCTTCTCCGAGGCCCGCCACACGAAGGGCTCCTGGCTGGTCGAGCTCGGACCGGAGGGCGTCGAGCGCACCGACTTCGTCCCCGCACCGGTCCCTCGCCGTCTCGCCACCATCCGCGGGCGGATCGACGACCTGCTCGCCGACCCTGCGCACGCCGAGGTCGAGGAAGCCTGGCTCCAGGTCACCCTGACCGACCCGCAGCGACCGATGCACGCCATGGACCGGCTCAAGACGCGCTTCCCCCACGTCCTGATCCTGTCCTTCGAGCCCGAGGGCGTCACCCGGCAGCGTGGCCCCCTGATGCCCCACGTCGACGGCCGCAGCGACCTCGACGTCGCCCTGGGGTTCGTCTCAGAGGTCCGGTCCATCGAGGCCACCACCGAGGAGGCCCTCCTGCTGCAGCTGGCCTGTGACTCGTGCCGTATCAACGACGACGCGGACAAGCCGCTGCGGATCGAGGAGGCCGGCTGATGCGGCTGCACCACCTGAACCTGACCGCCTTCGGCCCGTTCGCGGGCACGGAGGAGGTCGACTTCGACGAGCTCTGCGACGCGGGGCTCTTCCTGCTCACCGGTCCCACGGGGGCCGGCAAGACCACCATCCTCGACGCCGTCTGCTTCGCCCTCTACGGGTCCGTGCCGGGGGTGCGGGGGGTGAAGGCCCTGAAGTCCCAGCACGCTCCCGACGACGCCCGCCCCGAGGTGAAGCTCGACTTCAGCGTGCGCGACCGCCGCTTCGTCGTCCGCCGCACCCCCGAGTGGAGCCGCCCCAAGCGACGCGGCAGCGGCTTCACCACCGAGAACGCCACGGCCACTCTCGTCGAGACGACCTCCGGCGAGGAGCATCTGCTCAGCTCCCGAGCCCAGGAGGTCGGCCACTTCATCGGCGAGCTCGTCGGCATGCAGGCCACGCAGTTCGTGCAGGTGGCGATGCTCCCGCAGGGCGAGTTCCAGAAGTTCCTGCGGGCCTCCTCCCAGGACCGGCACGACGTGCTCCAGCACCTGTTCCGCACCGACCGGTTCTCGCGCATCGAGGACTGGGTCCACGAGCACAGCCGGTCCCTCAAGGAGCGCTCGGCCACAGGTGAGGCCGCCGTGCTCAGGGTGCTCGACACCCTCGCAGACCGTGCCGGAGCCGAGCTTCCCGAGGCCCCGTTCTCCGACCCGCTCCCCTGGGCCGACGGTCTCGTCGAGGCCGCCGAGGCGGCCCACGTCGCAGCCAAGGACCAGCACGTCGCGGCGGCGACCGCGGCCGCCGAGGCACGTTCACGGCACCAGGAGGGCCTGCGAGTCCGCGGCCTCCTGGAGCGGCGTGACCAGGCGCGCGCCACCCTCGACCGGCTGGCAGAAGAGGCACCGGCGGCCGACGAGGCTCGTCGCAGGATCGCCGCAGACGATCGCGCCGCCCGTTGCCTCCCCCTGCTCGGCATGCTCGACAGCGCCCTCGGGGACCGCGACGCCGCTGCTGCCACAAGGGCAAGCGCCGAGGACAGGATCTCGAGGCTCGACCTCGGCACACTGTCCCTGCCGGACCCGGTCACCGCCGACGGCCTTGCCGACGCCGAGAAGCAGCTGCGGGCCTCCTCCACGCGCCTCGAGGCGCTGTTGCCTCGCGAGGCGGAGCTCGAACGTGCACGACGCGCTCTCGAGCAGGCGGAGGCCGACCTCGAGCAGACGAGCACCGAACACGAGGTCGCGCGCACCCGCTGCGACGCCCTGCCCCGCGCCATCGAGGAGGCACAGGGGCAGGTGACCACCGCCTCGGCGGTCGCGCGGAGAGCAGAGGCGCTCTCGCTGGAGCTCGGCCACGCCCGGCAGCGGCTCCACGCGGCACGCGAGGCCGAGGCCTGCGCCGAGTCGCTGACCTGGCTGCGTGAGGGCGAGCGGGAGGCGCGCGACCGAGCCGCCGACGCCCGTGAGCACATGCAGGACCTCACCGCCCGCCGTCTCGCCGGCATCGCGGCCGAGCTTGCCGGTGAGCTCCAGGACGGCCAGGCCTGCCAGGTCTGCGGGAGCACCGACCACCCCCTCCGTGCGGAGCCGTCCGCCGACCCCGTTACCGAGGCGCAGCAGGCGGAGGCGGCCGCCGCCTACGACGCTGCCAACGCCGCGTACTCGACCGCCGGTGGCAAGGTGCTCCAGGCCGTGCAGCGCCTCGAGGGCCTGCGGGAGGCGGCCGGGCACCAGTCCGTCGTCGACGCACAGGCGAGGGTCGACGAGCTCGCCGCCCAGCTGCTCGTCGCGCGGCAGGCCGAGGGTGAGCTGGCGAAGGCCGAGCAGTCCCTCGCAGCGTTGACCCAGGAGCAGCATGAGCTGACCACGCGCGTCCATGTGCTCGCCACCCGTGTCGCCACGCTGGAGCAGTCCAGGACCTCACTGCGCCAGACCATCGAGACGGTCGGTGCCGAGATCGCATCCGCGCTGGGGTCCTCGGCCGGCGGCGGGACACCTGGTTCCTTGACGGAGCGCATGAAGTGGCTGGACGCCCTGGTCGCGTCACTCGGTGAGGCTCGAGATGCTCTCTGCGACCACGAGGCGGCGGTGTCGCGCGCAGAGGAGCTCCAGCGGCTCGTCGCAGCGGCCGCCGCGGAGCACGACTTCGCCGACGTGTCCGCGCTGCGGGCGGCCGTGCTCGACGGCGGCGAGCGTGCGCGGCTCGAAGGGCTGCTGGAGGCCAGGACGCAGGCGCAGTCACGGGCAAGCGCGGTGCTCGAGGACGACGACGTGCGCGCCGCAGACGACGACGCTGCGCCCGACGTCTCGCTGCTCGTCGCGGCGGTGACCGAGTCCGAGGATCAGGAAGCGACCACCGCGCGGACGCTGCACCACCGAGAGGAGGTCGTCGAGGCGCTGCGCCGTCTTCGGACCCGGCTCGTCGAGGCACTCGAGACCTGGGCACCCCTGCACCAGGAGTACGTCCGCGCCGACTCGATGTCCAAGCTGGTCCGAGGCATGGGCGCCGACAACCAGCTGCAGATGCGCCTGTCCGCGTACGTGCTGGCCACCCGGCTCGACCAGGTGGTCGCTGCCGCGAACGAGCGGCTGGCCCACATGCGCGACCAGCGGTACCTCCTCCAGCGCACAGGTCGGGCAGCACGCAAGGGCTCCCAGGCCGGACTCGGCCTCGAGGTCGTCGACCAGTGGACCGGTGACGTCCGCGACCCCACGACCCTCTCTGGCGGCGAGACGTTCGTGGTCTCCTTGTCCCTGGCTCTCGGCCTCGCCGACGTGGTGACACAGGAGGCAGGCGGCACCGAGATCGAGACCCTCTTCGTAGATGAGGGCTTCGGCACCCTCGACGCCGACACCTTGGACGACGTGATGGACCGGCTCGACGCCCTGCGTGCCGGAGGCCGGGCCGTCGGTGTGGTCAGCCACGTGAGCGAGATGCGCAACCGCATCCCGACCCAGCTGCACGTCGAGAAGAGTCGCCACGGTTCCACCGTCGCGGTCCGCACGGCGGTCGGCTGAGGTGTCACAGCCCCCACGGATGCTGGCCGTCGTCGACCTCGACGGGGTGCTGGCCGACGTACGCCACCGGCTGCACCATGTGCGTTCGGCTCCGAAGGACTGGGACGCCTTCTTCGCCGCGGCCCTCGCGGACCCTCTGCTGGAACAAGGTCACCAGACCGTGTCGAGGCTGGCGGAGGTGTTCGACATCGTCTACCTGTCCGGGCGACCGGAGCGCTGCCGGGAGGACACCCTGACCTGGCTCGAGAGGCACGCCCTCCCCCGTGGTGAGGTCCTGCTCCGGCGTCCGGGCGACAGACGTCCCGCGCGGCTGATGAAGGTGGAGGTGCTCGACCGGCTGTCGGTCGAGCGGAGCATCGCGGTGCTCGTCGACGACGACCCGCTCGTCCTCGACGCCGCACGCGACGCCGGCTACGACGTCCTCCCAGCCGACTGGATGCCGGTCGAGGAGACGCTGCGCGAGGCCCAGGAGGTCGAGGGCGAAACCTGAGAATACGCAGCCGTCGCCCGGGTAACCGGCGTGACGTGACGACTCCAGACCACATAGCCTCGCGCCCATGACCACAGGAGCACCCGTGACGCACTCCATCGACCCGGCGTTCACGTCACTGCCCTACCGGCGCCTCGCCGACGCCGCCCTCACCAGGGCGCGGGACTTCAACGTGAGCCACGCAGACTTCCGCTTCGAGCGGGTCCGCTACCAAGACATCCGGGTGCGCGACGGTCACCTCCAAGGTGCCGGCGACACCGAGGACCTCGGGTTCGCGGTGCGCGTGATCCTCGACGGCGCCTGGGGCTTCGCCTCAGGAGTGGTGCTCACCCCGGAGTCCGCCGTCCAGGTCGCGGAGACCGCTGTCCGGACCGCGCAGGTGGCCGCTGCCATGACCACCCGGCCGATCGCGCTCGCCCCGGAGCCGGTGCACTCCGACGTCGAGTGGGTCTCCGCCTACGAGGTCGACCCGCTCACCGTCTCCCTGGCCGAGAAGGCCGAGCTGCTCGCCGGGTGGTCACAGAAGCTGCTGGACGCCCCGGTGGTCGCGCACTCGAGCGGCCTGCTCCGCCAGGTGGTGGAGAACAAGTTCTACGCCGACCTCGCCGGCACCACGACCACCCAGCAGCGCGTGCGCGTGGAGCCGGAGTTCCAGGTCCACGGCAGCGACGAGAAGTCGGGCCGGTTCGACTCGATGCGGACGATCGCGCCGCCGGTGGGTCGCGGATGGGAGTACCTCGCCGGGGACGTGTACGACTGGGCGGCCGAGCTCGACGAGCTCCCTGACCTGCTCGCGGCCAAGCTGGCGGCGCCGTCGGTGGAGCCCGGCCGCTACGACCTGGTGATCCACCCCTCCAACCTGTGGCTGACCATCCACGAGTCGATCGGCCACGCCACCGAGCTCGACCGTGCGCTCGGCTACGAGGCGAACTACGCCGGCACGTCGTTCGCCACGCCGGACCAGCTCGGCACCCTGCAGTACGGATCACCGGTCATGCACGTGACCGGCGACCGGACCGTCGAGCACGGCCTCGCGACGATCGGCTACGACGACGAAGGCGTGCGCACCCAGAGCTGGGACATCATCAAGGACGGCGTCCTCGTCGGCTACCAGCTCGACCGGCCCACAGCGCACCTGATGGGTCTCGAGCGGTCCAACGGCTGCGCCTACGCCGACTCGCCGGGACACATCCCGATCCAGCGGATGGCCAACGTGTCGCTCCAGCCCGCCGCAGGCGGCCCGGATACCGACGGCCTGATCTCCCAGGTGGAGCGCGGCATCTACATCGTCGGTGACAACTCCTGGAGCATCGACATGCAGCGCTACAACTTCCAGTTCACCGGCCAGCGGTTCTACAGGATCGAGAACGGTCGCCTCGCCGGGCAGCTGCGCGACGTGGCGTACCAGGCCACGACGACGGACTTCTGGAACTCGATGGAGGCCGTCGGCGGCCCCGAGACGTGGGAGCTCGGCGGAGCGTTCAACTGCGGCAAGGCCCAACCCGGCCAGGTGGCCTCGGTCTCCCACGGCTGCCCGACCGCGCTGTTCCGCGACGTGCGGGTGCTCAACACCGCCGCCGAAGCCGGCAACCAGAGCTGAGGAGCCCCCGATGACTTCACCGACCCCCCAGGACCTCGTCGAGCACGCGCTGAAGGTCTCCAAGGCCGACGACTGCATCGTCACGCTGAACGACTCCACGAGCGCGAACCTTCGCTGGGCGAACAACACGTTGACCACCAACGGCGTCATGCACAACGTGTCGCTCAACGTCATCTCCTTCGTCGGCGCCGGCCAGGGCACAGCAGCCGGGTCCGTGACCGGCAGCGCCTCGTCGCTCGAGCAGGTCGCAGCACTCGTCGAGGCCGCCGACGCCGCCGCCCGGGAGAGCACACCCGCAGAGGACGCCGCAGAGCTCGTGGCCGGCACCGCAGCCGGGGACTGGTTCGAGGCGCCGCAGGGCACGTCGATCGAGGTCTATGCCGACTTCGCCCCCGCTCTGGGCGAGGCCTTCCGAAAGGCCACTGCCGAGCACCGCATCCTCTACGGCTTCGTCGACCACGAGGTGACCACCACCTACCTCGGGTCTAGCACCGGCCTGCGGCTGCGTCACGTCCAACCGACCGGGCACTACGGCTGCACCGGCAAGCCGAACGACCTGTCCAGCAGCGCCTGGGTGGGCGGAGCGACCCGCGACTTCGAGGACGTGGACGCCCTCGCCCTGGACCGCGAGCTCGCTCGACGCCTCGGCTGGGCCGAGCGGAGGGTCGACCTGCCCGCAGGCCGGTACGACACGATCCTGCCGCCGACCGCGGTGGCGGACCTGATGATCTACGCCTACTGGAGCGCCTCGGCACGGGAGGCACACGAGGGTCAGTCGGTCTTCTCCCGCCCCGGCGGTGGCACCCGGATCGGCGAACGGCTCACCAGCCGACCCGTGCAGCTCTTCTCCGACCCTTCTTACGAGGGGCTCCAGGCGGCGCCGTTCCTCACCGTCTCCTCCAGTGACAACATCAGCAGCGTATTCGACAACGGTCTGCCGCTCTCGCGCACCGACTGGGTCGAGGACGGCACACTTCAGGCTCTCCTGCAGACCCGCCACTCCGCGGCCATGACCGGTCAGCCGGTCACGCCGGGCATCGACAACCTGGTGCTCGAGGTCGGACGGCGCGGAAGGGTCCCTGGACGCGCTGGTCGGTGACACCGAGCGTGGCCTGCTGGTCACCTGCCTCTGGTACATCCGCGTCGTGGACCCCCAGACGCTGCTGCTGACCGGGCTGACCCGTGACGGCGTCTACCTCGTCGAGAACGGCGAGGTCACCGGTGTGGTCAACAACTTCCGGTTCAACGAGAGCCCGGTGGACCTGCTGGGGAGGTTCTCGGCGGCGTCGCAGCACGGTTCCGGCGTTCTCGCGGGAGTGGGGTGACTACTTCTCGCGCACGGCGATGCCCGCCCTGCGGGTGCCGGACTTCAACATGTCCAGCGTCAGCCAGGCCAACTGACCAGGTGCACCCCGTGGCCGGGCAGGTGCTTCCTGACTATTGACCATCTGTCTTCGCAGGTATGGACTGCGAATGAGAAGCCTGATGCGGGGGCGGGGTCCAGACGTCACAGAAGGAGCCGCTCGATGGCAGGGGACAACAAGGACGTCGTCCGGCAGTTCATGGAGGAGGTGCTCGTCGCCGGCCAGATCGACCGGGCCGACGACCTGTTGGCTCCGGGCTACGTGAACCGGGCGTACGACGTCGACCTGGAGGGTTTCAAGGGTGTGCTCGCCGGCCTCGCGGCTGCTCTGCCTGATCGCCGGTTCGACATCCAGGACATGGTCGCCGACGGGGACGCCGTCGTGGCTCGGTACACCGGCGAGGTTCGCGACAAGAGCGGGAAGACGATCTCCTTCCGAGGCCTGACCTTCTACCGCCTTGCCGAGGGCCGGATCGTGGAGGACGACCCGATCATGACGCCCGATCTCGCACAGGAGCTCGGTCCCCTCATGGCGCCACCGTCCGCCTGACCGTGAAGTCGGGCCCTCAGGTCTCGGGGACCCCGCCGGGGATCGGTGCGCCCGGGTCGTAGGGCACGCGGGTGTAGACGAAGGTCGCGCACTCGAGGTGGCTGACGGTCCCGTCGTGTCGCCGGACGACCCGCAGCGTCTCACCGTGGTGGTAGCCGGCCGAGCCGACGAACGTTCCGTCCACACGTGCCCGGAAGCGGTGCGCCACGCCACCCGAGCCCAGCGAGCTCACCACGACCTCGCCGCCTTCGAAGGAGAAGCCGTAGGCGTTGTTGCCCCAGTGCCACACCCCGAGCAGCTCGCGGACGGCCTCCGGCACGTGCCCCGTGGGCGTCCAGGCAGGTACGACGGTGGGCTCGGAGCGCTCGAGCTCTGCGAGCAGGTCCACCGGCAGACCCTCACAGCGCAGGCCGGATGTCCCGTTGGCCAGGCACACCGCCCCGGTCCGGCGTACCCGGTCGACGAAGAGGCCGGCGAGGAAGCCGGGCATCGAGCCCGTGTGGCCGACCAGGGTGCCCGAGCCGCCGGCGAGGAGACGCAGGCCCAGGCCGTACCCGCCGCTCAACCCGCCGGCCAGCGAGCCGGACTGGGGCGTGCACATCTCGCTCAGAGTGCTGCCCGGCAGGACGTCCGCATGCCCCTCGAGCAGGAACCGCGCGTAGGTCGCGAGATCCTCGAGGGTGCTCCACACCTGGCCGGCGGGCGCCATCGCGCCGGTGTCCTGGGCAGGCTCCTCGGTCAGGGTGCCGGCGAAGTGGTGGACGCTGTAACCGGTCGCCACCGGCGGCAGCGGGAGGTAGCTGGTGCGGTCCATGCCGAGCGGCTGCAGGATGCGCTGCTCCACCTGGTCCCACCAGCGCCCGCCCCGGAGCCGGGCGACCATCTCGCCGAGGAGGCCGTAGGCGAGGTTGGTGTAGTGGAAGGTCGCACCGGGCTCGAACGGCGCCGCGGCGTCGTCCACGGCGGCCGCGAGCTCGTCGTACTTCACTCCAGGGCTACGCTCCCACCACGGACCGGTCGGCTCCGACTGCATCCCTGAGGAGTGCGCGAGCAGCGACCGGATGGTGCGGTCTCCGTAGCCGACCCCCGGGAGGTGCTGCTCCAGCCGGTCGCCGAGGTCGAGGAGCCCCTCGTCGCGCAGCTGCAGGACGAGCACGGCCGTCATCGTCTTCGTGATCGAGCCGATGCGGTACTGGGTGTCGGTGGACGGTGGCGTCGACCCCGTGTGAGCTCCGTGCGAGCCGGACCAGGCGAGCTCGCCGTCGCGCACAACGCCTGCCACGAGCGAGGGCATCCGCGCGGTCGCCTGCTCGGTGGCGACGAGAGCCTGCAGCCGGCGGCCGGTGAGCTCGGTGACCGCCGGCATCAGGCGAAGGCCTCGGGCGGGGGGCAGCTGCAGACCAGGTGGCGGTCGCCGTACGCCTGGTCGATCCGGGCGACCGGAGGCCAGTACTTGTCCGGGTCGGGACCGGCCGGGAAGAAGGCCTCCCCGCGGCTGTATTCCCGCTCCCACGTGCCCGTGAGGGCGGCGGCGGTGTGCGGGGCCCCGCGCAACGGCGACTGCTCCGCGGTCCACTCCCCTGCCGCGACCCGGTCGGCCTCGGCCTTGATCGAGATCATCGCGTCGCAGAACCGGTCGATCTCGGCGAGGTCCTCGCTCTCTGTGGGCTCGACCATCAACGTGCCGGCGACCGGGAAGCTCATCGTCGGCGCGTGGAAGCCGTAGTCGACGAGCCGCTTGGCGACGTCGTCCACGGTGACGCCGGTGGCCTTGGTCAGCGGTCGCACGTCGAGGATGCACTCGTGCGCGACGAGGTCGTTGTGACCGCGGTAGAGCACCGGGTAGTGCTCGCCGAGCCGGTGCGCGATGTAGTTCGCCGAGAGCACCGCGACCGCCGTCGCGCTGGTCAGCCCCTCCGCGCCCATCATGCGCACGTAGGTCCACGAGATCGGCAGGATCCCGGCCGACCCGTACGGCGCCGCGCTTATCGGGCCGATGCCGTCGCGGCGGCCCTTCTCGGGGTGCATCGGGTGGCTCGGGAGGTACGGCGCGAGGTGCTCCCGCACCGCGACCGGCCCCACGCCTGGGCCACCTCCGCCGTGCGGGATGCAGAAGGTCTTGTGGAGGTTGAGGTGCGAGACGTCCCCGCCGAACTCGCCCGGCCGGGCGTAGCCGAGGAGCGCGTTGAGGTTTGCGCCGTCGACGTACACCTGCCCGCCGTGCTCGTGGACGATCCGGCACAGCTCGGTGATGCCGTCCTCGAACGCGCCGTGCGTGGACGGGTAGGTCACCATGATCGCGGCGAGGTCGTCGCGGTGCTTCTCGCACTGCTCGGCCAGGTCCTCGAGGTCCACCGAGCCGTCCTCGGCGGCCTTGACCACGACCACCCGCATCCCGGCCATCACCGCCGAGGCGGCGTTCGTCCCGTGCGCCGAGGACGGGATCAGGCAGACGTCGCGCTGGATATCGCCGTTGGCGACGTGGTAGCCGCGGATCGCGAGGAGGCCCGCGAGCTCGCCCTGGGAGCCGGCGTTCGGCTGGATGGACACCCGGTCGTAGCCGGTGACCTCGGCGAGCCAGCCCTCGAGCTCCTCCACCATCGCGCGGTACCCCTCGGCGTCCTCTGCCGGCGCGAAGGGGTGCAGGTTCGCGAAACCTGGAAGGCTGATCGGCTCCATCTCGGTGGTGGCGTTCAGCTTCATCGTGCAGGAGCCGAGCGGGATCATCCCGCGGTCGAGCGCGTAGTCACGGGCCGAGAGCCGCCGAAGGTAGCGCAGCATCGAGGTCTCGGACCGGTGGGAGTTGAACACCTCGTGGGTCAGGAACGCCGACGAGCGGTGCAGGCTCTCCGGCAGTGCCTCCTCGGTACGACGGTCGACGGCGTCGAGGTCGAGGTCGGTGGCGCCGAAGGCTCCCAGGACGACCTCGAGGTGCTCGCGGCGGGTGGTCTCGGACGTGGAGACCCCGACGTGGTCGGGGTCGACGAGGCGCAGGTGGACGCCACCGTCACGGGCGGCCGCGACGACGTCCTCCGCGCGACCCGGCACACGCAGCAGCAGGGTGTCGAAGAACTGATCGTGGACCGTCTCGACCCCCGCCTCGCGTAGCGCCTCGGCGAGGACGGCGGCGTACCGGTGGGTGCGTCGGGCGATGCCACGAAGTCCCTCGGGGCCGTGGTAGACGGCGTACATCGAGGCAGCGACGGCGAGCAGGACCTGGGCGGTGCAGATGTTGGAGGTCGCCTTGTCGCGGCGGATGTGCTGCTCGCGGGTCTGCAGCGCGAGCCGGTAGGCCGGCCGTCCCTCCGCGTCGACCGACACCCCGACGAGGCGGCCGGGAAGGTGCCGCTCGATCCCGGCGCGCACGGACATGTAGCCCGCGTGCGGCCCGCCGTAGAACAGCGGCACGCCGAACCGCTGGGAGGAGCCGACCACGACGTCGGCGCCCATCGACCCGGGTGACTCCAGCAGGGTCAGCGCGAGCAGGTCTGCTGCGACCACGGCCATGCCGCCGCGCTCGTGGACCGCCTCGATCACCGGCCGCGGGTCGAGGATCCGCCCGCTCGCACCGGGGTACTGCACGAGGACACCGGAGATCTCGCCCTCCGGCAGCCCCGCGGCCAGGTCGGCGACTTCGAGCTCGATGCCCATGGCGTGGGCCCGGGTGCGGACCACCTCGATCGTCTGCGGCAGCGCGTCCGCGTCGACCACGAACCGCCCCGAGGCCTTGCGGTTGGCCCGTCGTACCAGGGTCATCGCCTCTGCAGCCGCCGTGCCCTCGTCGAGCAGAGAGGCGTTCGCCGTGGGGAGTCCGGTCAGGTCCCCGACCATGGTCTGGAAGTTCAGCAGCGCCTCCAGCCGGCCCTGTGAGATCTCCGGCTGGTAGGGCGTGTACGCGGTGTACCAGCTCGGGTCCTCCAGCACGTTGCGGCGTACGACGGCCGGGGTGACCGTGCCGTAGTAGCCCAGGCCGATCATCGGCTCGAGCGGGTTGTTGCGGGACGCGGTCTCACGGGCGAGGCGAGCGGCCTCCTCCTCCCCTGCGGCCGGGGGGAGGCCGAGCCCGGACGGAGTGCGGATCCCGCCGGGAACGGCGGCGTCCATGAGCGCGTCGAGGGAGGCGAACCCGAGGGCCTCGAGCATCGTGCGCTGCTCGTCCTCGCCCGGACCGATGTGTCGGTCCGCGAAGCGGCTGAGCGCGTCGAGTTGGGACAGAGTGGGCTGGTCGGACAACAGAGGCTCCCGGTTGGCAGGCGTGAACAGGGTGGCCTCCCCCTCTGTCGGCCCGCACTGCACGCAGAGCGGCACTTCCAGAGTTGCCTCGTCCGCACGGTCCTGGCGCCTGAGAGGTTCCGGGGAGGTTTGCCCCTTCGGCGCTCCGCGACAGGCCCAGGTTCCCTTGGCCTGACGGAGACTCTCCCGCGCGGGTTCGTCAGCACCTACACGCTATCAGCCCAGGCGAGTCGGCACAGACGACGAAACCCGGTGCCCCGCGAGCGGGACACCGGGTTCGGACAGCCAAGGGAAGCTCAGCCGACCTCGCGGGCGCGGCGCCGAGCGGCGAGCTCGTCGGAGGCGCTGGAGTCGTCGCTGATGGCCCGCTCGCTGGGCAGCTCGGCGAGAGAGCCCTCGATCTCCCGCCACACACCGCCGATCGCGATCCCGAAGACGCCCTGGCCGCCCTGGAGGAGGTCGATGACCTCGTCGTTGCTGGTGCACTCGTAGACGCTGGCGCCGTCGCTCATCAGCGTCACACGGGTGAGGTCGTCGGTGCCGCGTGCGCGCAGGTGGTGCACCGCGGTGCGGATCTGCTGAAGGGAGATCCCTGCGTCGAGAAGGCGCTTGATGACCTTCAGCAGCAGGATGTCGCGGAAGGAGTAGAGCCGCTGGGTGCCGGAACCATGGGCGCCGCGGACACTCGGCTCGACGAGGCCGGTGCGGGCCCAGTAGTCGAGCTGGCGGTAGGTGATGCCGGCGGCACTGCACGCGGTGGGCCCGCGGTAGCCGGCGTCCTGGGGAATGGGTGAGACGTCGTCGTCGAAGAGCAGACCCTGCTCGCCGGCGGTTGCCGCAGCGCGCTGGGCAGCACCCTCGTCGGCGGTCTTGGCTACCTCGTCGCCGTTCCTCGTCACGTCAACCTCCGTCGTCCGCTCCGCATACCTGCAACTCCTAGGGGAAGCCGCACGTGCCCGGGGCGGAGCACAACGGTGGAGTTACAACGAAGACACTCACCAAGGTAGGCGTCACGAAGGGTCGGGTCAACGACAACGGGAACCCTCGCCCGGCGTGTCGCAAACTCTCAAGTAGAGGTTTAGGTTGACGGTCGGCCTAGGCGATCACTTGCTCTCGAAGTCCTCGGGCGAGACGTGGTCGAGGAACTCGCGGAACTTCTCGACCTCGTCCTCCTGCTCCTCGGGGACCGAGAGACCCGCCTCGGCGAGGACGTCCTCGTCGCACACGATCTTGGACCCGGTGCGGAGCGCGAGAGCTATCGAGTCGGAGGGCCGAGCACTCACCTCGACGCCGGACTCGAGCACAAGCACGGCGTAGAAGACGCCGTCGCGCATCTCGGTGATCCGGACCTCGACGAGGTCGTTGCCCGTCGCCGTGATCAGGTCCTTCATCAGGTCGTGGGTCAGCGGCCGCGGCGGGATCACGCCTTGCTGAGCGAACGCGATCGCGGTGGCCTCGACCGCCCCGATCCAGATCGGCAGGTAGCGGTCACCTGCGACTTCACGGAGCAGGACGATGGGCTGGTTCGAAGGCATCTCGACCCGGACCCCGATTACGTCGACTTCTCGCACACCACAACACTACTCCCGCGAACAACCCCGGTCCGGGCCACCGAAGTCAGCGGGAGGAGCGCAGTCCGGCCTTCACCAACGTGGCGTGGAGCCGCACCGACAGCGCGGCCATCTGCGCGATCGTGTCCTCGGCGCGGGCCTTCGCGCCGGCGTCTCGGCTGCGGCGCATAGGCGAGACGACCTGCTCCACCAGGCCTGCTTCGCGGTCGGCGGCGGTCTTGAAGGCGCGCAGGTGGCGGGGCTCGATGCCGAACGCGGCCAGCTCCCCCGCCGTCTTGGCCACGACCAGGGCGTCGCCGTCGTAGTGGTTCGTGCCCGGGCGGGGCTTCACGAGCCCGTAGGTCTCGAGCTGCTCCAGGAAGGACGCGTCGATCTCGGCGCCCGAGAGCACCTCGGCACGCGAGAGCCGCAGCTCGGAGGCGTCGGCGGTGAACGAGTCGGCCGACGGGTATCCGTCCCCCGCGAGGACCACGCGCGGCACCTGCGGGCCGCCCCCGTTGACTTCCGGGGGCTCCAGGCCCCGGTCGATGGCGTCGAGGTGCTCCTTGATCACCTTCAACGGGAGGTAGTGCTCGCGCTGGCTCTTGAGGACGTAGCGCAGCCGCTCCACGTCTCGGTGAGAGAACTTCCGGTAGCCCGACGGCGTCCGCTCGGGCTCGACCAGCCCCTCGGCCTCGAGGAACCGGATCTTGGAGATGCTGACCTCCGGAAAGTCGGCCCGCAGCAGGGAGAGCACCTCCCCGATGCTCATCAAGGACCGAGTCGACGCCGCCTGCCTCACTGGGGCTTGCCCGCTCCTGCGTGGCTGGCGAAGTACACCAGGCGGTACTTGCCGATCTGCACCTCGTCACCGTTCTGGAGCTCGACCTCGTCGATACGGTCACGGTTCACGTAGGTGCCGTTGAGGCTGCCGACGTCGGCGACACGGTAGCCGTCCGGGCCCCGGCGGAACTCGGCGTGGCGGCGGGAGACGGTGACGTCGTCGAGGAAGATCTCGCTCTCGGGATGCCGGCCGGCGCCCACGAGATCGGTGTCGAGGAGGAACCGGCTGCCGGCACTCGGTCCGCGCTGCACCACGAGGAGGGCGCTCCCGGCTGGCAGCGCGTCGACCGCGGCGGCGTCGGCGTCGTTGAGGGCCGCGCGCTCCTCGGCCTCCGGCTTGGCCGGCGCACCGAAGGTGATCGTCGCGGTGGTCTCTCCAGGGGTCTCCCCGGTGTCCCGCGAAGCAGACGCGGTCTCGTCGCTGACGAGCTTGTTCCCGCACTGGGAGCAGAAGCGTGCGTCGTCAGGGTTCCGGTGTCCGCACTGTGTGCAGAACGGCATGTCCAGCCTCCCGTTGGCAGTTGACCTCAACCCTCAACAAGTAGTCGAGGTTGACGGTTACTCGAACCTATCAGTCAGACCCCGGCGATCAAGGGCGAAACCCCCGACTGCCGCGGAGTGTCAGGAGTCGAGCGTGGCCTGGTAGGAGGCGGCGTCCATGAGCCCGTCGAGCTCACCGGCCTCTGCGCCCGCGACCTCGAAGAGCCACCCCTCGCCGTACGGGTCGGAGTTCACCAGCTCCGGCGTGCTGTCGAGGGCGTCGTTGCGGGCGACGACCTTGCCGCCGACGGGCGCGTACACGTCGCTGACGGACTTGGTCGACTCGAGCTCGCCCACGGTGTCCCCGGCGGCCATCTCGGCCCCCACCTCGGGCAGGGAGACGTAGACGATGTCGCCGAGCGCGTCCTGCGCGTAGTGCGTGATGCCGACGCGCACCGAGCCCTCGGTCTCGCCCGGGCTGCGCACCCACTCGTGCTCGCTGCTGTACTTGAGGTCCTCGGGGTACACGGCACTCCTCGTCGGGTTGGTCTACCGCCCGCGGGCGCGGACGCGTGCAGGCTACTCGGGTTGAGTCGGTTCGGCGTACTTCGGCTGCCGTGGTTCGGCGAGCGCGTCGACCTTGACCTCGTCGGCCTGGTCGATGGCCACGTTGCCGCCGATGGTGGGGCCCTCGATGTCGTCGACGAAGCCACCGGTGAAGTTGAGTGCCTGCGAGAGCGTGTGCGGGTCGCCGATCACCTCGATGGTGTACGGCGGTGTGAGCTGTGTGTCGTCGACGACGATCCCGCCCTCGCCGTCCTCGAGCGCGGTCTGAGCCACGACCCGCGTCGTGTTGTTGATCTCGATCGCCTCCGCGCCCGCGTCGCGCAGCTCCTCGATGCCGTTGAGCATCTGGTCGATCCCGACCTTCTGCTCCGGGTCGTTCACGGTGACGACCACACCGGGGCCGACCGCGGGGAGCGTGCCGGCCAGGATCCCGAGGATCGTCGCCCGGTCACGCGCCTGCGCCAGGGCGGCCTGGCGGCTGGAGGTGTCGCTGCGCAGCGAGCTGCGGGTCTGCTCGAGCTGGGCGATCTCGTTCTCGGCGCGCTGGGAGGCACCCGACAGCGAGTTGAGCAGCTGCACGAGGTCCTCCTCACGCATGCCTTCGTAGTCGTCGTTGCGACCTTGGGCCTGGACCTGCACCACGCTGGCGAAGCCCACGATGGCGAGCAGGAACGCAGCCGTGATCTGGCCCCGGGAGTGCGGTCGCTTCAGCGAGGCGACCAGGCGGTCGCGACCGGGCGAGCTGCTCATGTCTGCCTCCTCACGCGTGGAAGATGTGCCGGCGGATGGCGGCCACGTTGGAGAAGATGCGGATACCGAGGACCACGATGACGCCGGTGGAGAGCTGTCCGCCGACCCCGAGCTTGTCCCCGAGGTAGACGATCACGGCGGCGATCAGGACGTTGCTGACGAACGAGATGACGAACACCTTGTCGTCGAAGATGCCGTCGAGGAAGGCCCGCAGTGCGCCGAAGACGGCGTCGAGGGCTGCGACCACGGCGATCGGCAGGTAGGGCTCCAGCCACAGCGGCACGTCCGGCTGCAGCATCAGTCCGACGATGATGCCGACCAGCAGCCCGAGACCTGCGATCATGGCGTCTCTCCCTGTGTCGCGTTGCGAAGGTTAAGGCGTCGTGTGGGCGCGGCCGGCAGGCTCATGGAGTCCTCCGCGCTCATGTCGAACTCCAGGCCGTAGACAGCATGGAGATCCAGCCAGTCCCTTCCATGTTCTGTCTCGACGAACCGCGCGGGCATCGTATCGGGATTCCCCACCGCCAGTACCGTGTAGGGCCTCGACAGCGACACGAAGTTGACCGTGATCGCCGACCCGGCGAACCGGATCGCGCTCAGGTTGCTCAGCCGCTGGCCGTTGATGGAGATCGCCTCCGCGCCCGACGCCCACAACGCGTTCACGAGCTTCTGGAGGTCCTCGTCGAGGACACGCTGCTTGTCGCTGACCGCGTCCGGGGCGTCGTCGACGACCACCTTCACACCGGGACCGGTCACGGCGATCGCACCGCTGAGCACGCCGAGCCGGTCGAGCCGCGCCGACAGTGCTCGCCCCTGGCTGGTGGTGTCCAGGTAGAGGCTCTGGAGGGCGGCGTTCTCCTCGCGCAGGTTGTTGATGCGTGCGCGGCGGACGTCGACCTGGGTGGTGCGTGTCTTGATCTGGGTGACCAGGGAGTCGCGACCGGCAGAGCTGTCGCCGGCGTTGCGCGCGGTCTGTACGGCGGCGGTGGCCACGAGCAGTCCGAACAGGCCCATCACCACGAGTGCGGCAACGCTCCGTCGGGCGGTCGCAGACTCCTTCTCCTCGTCGGCGCGCTCGGCCACATGGGCGTAGTCGGCGTCCAACGAGTGGGAGGTGACGTAGTCCAGCAGGGGCATGTGCACCTGGGGCGGGAGCTGAGGGCTCTGCTGCATGGGAGCGTCGGTGCGCTCTTCCTCGTGTGCCGGTTCCTGGACCTGCTCCGGCCCGGTCGCCGTACTGCTGCGGCGCTCAGCGGACATGGATCGAGGGCGCCCTTCGGTCACGGTCGGCGAGGAGCTTGCGGACCTGCCAGGCGTAGAGCAGCCCGGCCCACCAGTACAGCCCGGTGCCCCAGATCGCGAACGCCCAGCCGAAGACGTTCGCGAGCATGGCCAGCGACCCCTCGCCGTCACCGAGCAGGAGGAGCGGGAAGGCGTAGAGGAGGTTCGCCGTGGCCGCCTTGCCGAGGAAGTGGACGGGGAGCGCGTGGTAGCCGCGGGTTCGGAGGAAGGGCACGAGCACCCACAGGAGCAGGTCCCGCGCGGGAAGCAGGACCGCGAGCCACCAGGGGATGATGTCGCGCCAGGCGAGACCGATGACCACCGCCAGGATGTAGAGGCGGTCGGCGACCGGGTCCAGGATCTGCCCGAGCTGGGAGGTCTGGTGGAGACGACGGGCGAGGTACCCGTCGAGCCAGTCGGTGATCCCTGAGACCAGGAGGACCGCCAGCGCCAGGCCGTCCTCCTTGGGGCCGAGCACGAGCCACAGGAAGATCGGCACCCCCGCGAGCCTCAGGATGCTGAGGGCGTTGGGGATGGTCAGGACGCGGGTGCTCTCCCCCGCCACGGCGCCCTGCTCGCTCACGTCTCTCCTCGTCCGCCTGCCACTCCCGACGTGACGTACCTTAGCCGCCAGCCCCTGATGAACCGCGCCTCAGACGCGATGACCGGCCGGGTCGTTCGACCCTGGCGGCTCCGAGCCGTGCCCGGAATCGTCGACATGGCATGAAGATCCTCCAGGAGACCCCGTTCCGGTTCCGGATCCAGCAAGAGGGTGCGATGCGCGTACCCGGGATCCTGTTCGTGTCGCGCTCGCTGCTGCCCGACGAGCGCGAGGACAAGTCGCTGGCACAGGTCGCGAACGTCGCGACGCTGCCCGGGATCGTGGAGGCCTCCTTCGCGATGCCGGACGTGCACTGGGGCTACGGCTTCCCCATCGGCGGGGTGGCCGCGACCGACGTCGAGGCCGGCGGAGTGGTCTCACCTGGCGGCGTCGGGTTCGACATCTCCTGCGGGGTCAGGCTCCTCGCGACACGTGACGTGAACCGCGCGGACCTCGCCCCCCGGCTGGGAGCCGTCATGGACGGCCTCGACCGTGCGATCCCCCGCGGCGTCGGCAGGGGCGCGGTCTGGCGGCTGCCCGACCGGGCGACACTGCACCGGCTCCTCGAGGGCGGTGCCCGGTTCGCGGTCGAGAGCGGGCACGGCGTGGCCCGCGACCTCGAGCGCTGTGAGGACCTCGGCGTCATCGCCGGGGCGGACGCCGGCGCCGTGAGCGACCGCGCGCTCGAGCGTGGGCTGCACCAGGTCGGGAGCCTCGGCTCCGGGAACCACTTCCTCGAGGTGCAGGCGGTGGACCAGCTGTTCGACCCCGCCACCGCCAAGGCCATGGGGCTCGAGGAGCAGTCGGTGTGCGTGATGATCCACTGCGGCTCCCGAGGACTCGGCCACCAGGTCTGCACCGACCATGTCCGTCTGATGGAGCAGGCCATGAGCAGGTACCGGATCTCGGTGCCCGACCGGCAGCTCGCGTGCGTGCCTGTCGAGTCGGCCGAGGGGCAGGCCTACCTCGGGGCCATGGCCGCGGCCGCCAACTTCGGCCGCGCCAACCGTCAGCTGCTGTCCGAGGCGGTACGCCGCGTCTTCCAGACGCATCTCGGGACCACCCTGGACCTCGTGTACGACGTGTCCCACAACCTGGCGAAGCTCGAGACCCACTCCGTCGAGGGCCGCGACCGCCGCCTCTGCGTGCACAGGAAGGGTGCGACCCGCTCCTGGTCTCCGGGTCATCCCGACCTGCCCGAGGATCTTGCGGCTGTCGGTCAGCCGGTGCTGATCCCGGGCACGATGGGCACCGCGTCGTACGTCCTGGCCGGGGTGCCCGACAACCCTGCCTTCTCCTCCACCGCCCACGGCGCCGGGCGCGTGCAGAGCCGTCACCAGGCGGCCAAGCACACCAGCGGCAAGGCACTGCGCGACCAGCTGCAGGCCGAGGGCGTCCAGGTCCGCGGCACCTCCTGGCGCGGGCTCGCAGAGGAGAAGCCCGCGGCGTACAAGGACATCGACGTCGTGGCCGAGATCAGCGACCGGGCCGGTCTCGCGCGACGGGTCGCCCGGCTCGTCCCGCTAGGCGTCGTCAAGGGCTGACGGGGACCGGCGTCACCCGGCCGAACCCGCCACTCCCGGCGTCCTTCACCTCCCGGGGACCTTTGCCTCTGGCCCGCGAGGACTGTGGTGGCAAGTCTGGAATGGGCCAGTCCACGGAGGGAGCAGATGCTGACCACACCGACTCGGATGTCGGCCCTACGTCGCAGCAACCGGGACACGGCCGACAAGCGAGACGTGCCCGACTCCCGTGGCCGCCCGTGGCGCGTCGAGCCGCCCGACGACTCGTCAGGGAGCGACGACGAGCGGCAGGGCCCCAGGAGGATGTTCCCTCCGTGGCTGATCTGGGCGCTCCTGGTCGGCCTGCTCGTCAACTGGGCGATCAGCTCGACCATGATGACCAGCGTCCAGCCGACGGATGTCTCCTACAGCTACTTCTACGAACAGGTGCAGTCCGGCAACGTCGCCGAGGTCACCTCCGTCGAGGACGAGATCACGGGCACGTTCAAGCAGAAGGTCAGCTACCCACCCCGCGCGAAGAACCCCACGGAGGTCACCGACTTCCGCACCCAGCGTCCCGCGTTCGCCGACGACCAGCTCGTCCAGACACTCATGGACAAGGGCGTCGAGGTGAACGCCGAGCCCGAGGAGACCGCCTCCCTCTGGCAGCAGGTGCTGATCGGCTTCGGGCCAACTCTGCTCTTCATCGGCCTGCTCATCTGGTTCCTGCGCCGTGCGTCCGCGGGCATCTCGGGGGGTGGTGGTCTCGGCAACCTCGGCCGGTCGAGGGCGAAGCTCTACCGCCCCGACAGTGGACCCCGCACGACCTTCGCCGACGTGGCGGGGATCGACGAGGTGCAGGCCGAGGTCATGGAGGTCGTCGACTTCCTGAAGAACCCCGAGCGTTACCGCCGGCTCGGCGCCTCCATCCCCAAGGGCGTCCTGCTCACCGGGGCCCCGGGCACGGGCAAGACGCTGCTCGCCCGGGCGGTCGCAGGTGAGGCCAACGTGCCGTTCTTCCACCTGTCGGCCTCGGAGTTCATCGAGATGATCGTCGGGGTCGGCGCCAGCCGGGTGCGTGACCTGTTCGACCACGCCAAGAAGGCAGCGCCGTCGATCATCTTCATCGACGAGCTGGACGCGATCGGCCGAGCGCGCGGCGCCGGCGTGACCCTGAGCGGCCACGACGAGCGGGAGCAGACCCTCAACCAGATCCTGACCGAGATGGACGGGTTCACCGGGAACGAGGGCGTGGTGGTGCTGGCGGCCACCAACCGTCCCGAGATCCTCGACCCGGCGCTGCTGCGAGCCGGCCGGTTCGACCGCAGGGTCGTGGTGAACGCTCCCGACCAGACAGGGCGGGCGCAGATCCTCGGCGTGCACACCCGGAAGATGCCGCTCGGCCAGGACGTCGACCTCGACGCGGTCGCGTCCTCGACGCCTGGGATGGTGGGTGCCGACCTGAAGACCCTGGTCAACGAGGCGGCGCTCCTCGCGGCCTCCCGCAGACACGACCGGGTCATGATGGGCGACTTCACCGACGCACTCGAGAAGGTGGTGCTCGGCACCGCGCGGCACATCATGATGTCGCCGGAGGAGAAGGAGCGCACCGCCTTCCACGAGGCCGGCCATGCTCTGCTCGGCATGCTCACCCCGGGTGCCGACCGGGTCCGCAAGGTGTCGATCATCCCGCGCGGGAAGTCGCTCGGCGCGACGTTCCAGTCACCCGAGACCGAGCACTACGGATACACGTCCAGCTACCTTCGTGGACGGATCGTCGGGGCTCTGGGCGGGCGGGCGGCCGAGGAGGTCGTGTACGGCGACTTCACCACCGGCGCCGAGTCCGACCTCGACAGCGTCTCGAACATCGCCCGGCAGATGGTGGGGCGCTGGGGCATGTCAGAGCAGATCGGGCCGCTAACGGTGCTGCCGCCCGCCGGCCAGGAACAGGGCATCTTCGACGGCAGCGGTCCCTCTCCCGCGACGCGCGAGCTCGTGGACGCCGAGGCCCGCCGGATCGTCGAGGAGTGCTACGCAGAGGCGGTCGACACGTTGCGCGAGAACCGAAGCAGTCTCGAACGACTCGCGAACCGCCTGCTCGAGGCCGAGACCCTCAACGAGCAGGAGGCACGCGAGGCCGCGGGACTACCGGACTCGGTCTCCGCGCAGCCCTAGCTCAGTCCGCACGGAGGGTGCTGCCGCACCGAGGGCAGTGAGCACGCGAGCAGACGTCGAGGTCCTGGCCGCAGCGGCACTTTCCCGCCGAGGCCGGGCGGCGCACAGCCCCCTGAGTGCGCTTGCCTCGGTTCATGCTGCCGGTCTTCTTGGTGGTCACCGTTCTCGTCTCCCGTATGTGAGCTGGTTCACGCAAGGTCACCATCTGGGACGGCGGAACAGGCGCACTCTTTCGGCGTTTCACCCCACGAGTTTCGAAACCACCCGATCGGGTCATGCGGGCACCACCCGGATGCCGGGTCGGTCGCGGACGTCCGGGGGAGAGCCTCGAAGGGGGGCGGCTCGACGGTCCTCCTCATTGGAAGGGATGACCGACGACGGGATGGCAACGGCGGCGCCCTTCGAGACGACCCGAAGACGTCATTGCTGCCACGTGGTCGCGCGGGTGAACCTTGTGGTCCAAGCAAACGAGGTAGCTCTGAGGGATGCCATGACACGGCACGGTGACATCGGTCAGGAAAGCATCGAGACCCTGCTGGAGCTCCAGCAACGCTGGCACGCTGCACTCGCCGACAAGGTCGAGGAGTACGTCGCCGCCGCGCCCGCCGGCCACGCGCAGGAAGCGGTCCGGGCCGCCTTCAGGGACACCGCCGAGGAGAACCTGGCGTTGCGGGTGGTGCTCGACGAGTTCGCACACCACCCTGCGCTCGCCCTGCCCGAAGCGCTGGGAGCACATCATGCTCGCCGACGCCGCCGGCGTCCGCGGTCCGTTCAGCCGGAACCGGGACGCGGCGGCAGCCGGGGCGATGCTCGTGGCCGACCTGCACCCGGCACGTCCGAGCCTGCGCGCCCGAGTGGAAGCGGCACCCACACGTCGTTGAGATTGCCCCGGTGGCTTCTCAGCCGCCTTGCGCGCGGTGACGAGCAGGTACTCCCACTCCAAGGTCGTCCTCGCCGCTCCGAGACCGTGACGTCGGGCGAGGTCGGCCAGGTCACGGTCGAGCGCGGCCACGCGGTCGGGGTCGTCGGCGATGCCGCGGTACGCCGCGACGGTCGGGCCGTAGTTGGCCTTGAAGTAGTCACGGAACGTCCTCGGGACCGTCGAACGCCTCCACGGTCACCGACTGCCGCCGGGTCACGACCTCGCTCACACGGTCTCCGAGACAGCTCGCGGACGTGAGTCTCGCTCCCCCACAGCGGCGGCGGCTGCGCTCCCGGCGGCGGCGGTGGCGCGTACGGCTTCATCACCCGGAACATCTCGCCGATGAACCCCTCCGGTGTCCAGCTGACCAGGCCGATCGTCCCGCCAGGGCGGCACACCCGCACCAGCTCGTCGGCGGCCTCCTGGTGGTGAGGTGCGAACATCACGCCGACGCACGAGATGACGGCGTCGAACTCGCGCTTCGTCGTACGGAAGGGCCTCCGCGTCCGCCTCCTCCCACCGGATCGCGCGCCCCGCGGCTCTCGGCCAGCCGTCGTCCCACCTCGAGCAGCTCCGGGGTCAGGTCGGAGGCCACCACGTCGGCACCGGTCAGTGCCGCGGGGATGGCGGCGTTCCCGGTCCCGGCCGCGACGTCCAGGACACGTTCACCACGCCGCACGTCGCTCGGCTTCCACCAGGACCGCTCCAAGGTCGGGGATCATCTCGGCGGCGACCGCCGGGTAGTCGCCGAGCTCCCACATGGCGCGGTGCTTGGCCTTAAGCGCACGGTCGGCTTCGACTGCATCGATCTGCACGGTCATGACGTGCTCCCTCCATCGTGGTCCCCGGCGGATCTCACCGTGGCTGTCGTGAGATCGACGCTAGGAAGTACGGGCCGGCCCACCTAGTACCAGATCTGTACTGGCTGCTCGGCCCGCCGCGGCCTAACCTCAGGGGATGGGGTCGACGTACCACCAGTTCTGCCCGGTCGCGAAGGCCATGGAGCTCCTCGACGAACGCTGGACGCATGCTCGTCGTACGCGAGCTGGTGAGCGGCAGCGAGCACTTCAACGAGCTGCGGCGCGGCCTGCCCGCGGATGTCGCCCACCCTGCTGTCGCGACGGCTGCACCAGCTCGGACGTGCGGGCGTCGTGGAGAGGCGGGTCGAGGGGAACGACGTGCGCTACGTGCTCACCCAGGCCGGGCAGGAGCTACGGCCGGTGGTCGAGGCGCTCGGCGCCTGGGGTGTCCGCTGGATCGGCGAGATGGGTGACGAGGACCTCGACCCGAAGCTGCTGCTGTGGGACATGCACCGCCACATCGACGAGACCGCCGTCCCGGACCGACGCACGGTAGTCCAGTTCCACTTCTCCGACTTGCCCAGGTCGGCCCAGGACTGGTGGCTGGTGATCGACCAGGGGGATGCCGACGTCTGTGACGCCGACCCCGGCCATCCCGTCGCCGTGACGGTGACCTCCCGCCTGCGGAGCATGGTCGAGATCTGGCGTGGCGACGTGACCTGGTCCAAGGCCCTCCGTGCAGGAGCGGTCGAGGTGCAAGGGCCCGAGGCGTTGCGGCGCGCCGTACCCGGCTGGTTCACGCTGTCGGGGTTCGCCTCCGTCCCACGACCGGCCTGAGCCAGGTCCTCCTCAGGCCTCGGCCAGCACCTTGCCGAACTGCTCGGTCATCCACTCGAGGTCCTCCTGGGCGATGACGAGGGGTGGGGCCAACCGGATGCTGGTGCCATGGGTGTCCTTGACGAGCACGCCCTTCGACCAGCATCCGCTCGCACAGCTCACGACCGCTCATCAGCGAGGGCTCGACGTCGATCCCGGCCCAGAGACCGCGGGTGCGCACCTCCACGACGCCTTGGCCCACGAGCTTGCGCAGGCCGGCGTCGAGGGTCGCGGCGAGCTCGCTTGCGCGTTCTTGGAACTCCCCGGTCTCCAGGAGGCCTACCACTGCATGACCAACCGCGACCGCCAGCGGATTGCCGCCGAAGGTCGACCCGTGGCTGCCCGGAGTGATCACGCCCAGAACGTCGTTTCGAGACACGACGGCGGACACCGGCACAATCCCGCCACCGAGCGCCTTGCCCAACATGTAGACGTCGGGTACGACGTCCTCGACGTTCGCAGGCGAATGTCGTCCCGCACCGTCCCAAGCCCGACTGGATCTCGTCGGCAAGGAACAGCACGCGAGAGTCGGTACAGATACGCCGTACTGCCGCGAGGTATCCCGGCGGCGGCACGAAAACGCCGGCTTCGCCCTGCACTGGCTCCAGCAGCACCGCAACGGTCCGTGGGGTGATTGCCCCAGCCAGTGCGTCCGCATCCCCGAACGGGACGGCAACAAACCCGGGCGTGAACGGGCCGAAGCCGCGGCGCGCGATGTGATCGTTGGAGAAGCTGATCACCGTGGTGGTGCGGCCGTGGAAGTTGTTCGTCATCACCACGATCTGGGCCTGTTCCTCGGGCACGCCCTTGACGTCATACCCCCAGCGGCGCGCCACCTTGATCGCAGTCTCGACGGCCTCTACACCTGTGTTCATCGGCAAGACGCATCTCCATGCCGGCCAGTGCCGCAAGATCCCGACAGAAGGGGCCAAGCTGGTCGTTGTAAAAGGCGCGACTGGTCAAGGTGAGCCGATCAAGCTGGGCGCGCGCGGCTTCGATCAGGGCGGGATGCCGGTGGCCGAAGTTGAGCGCGGAGTAGGCGGCCAGGCAGTCGAGGTAGCGGCGGCCGTCGACGTCGGTCACCCAGGATCCGTCGCCATGGGAAGCGACCACTGGCAGCGGGTCGTAGTTGTGCGCCACGAAGCGGTCGGCGAGGTGCAGGTGCTCCTCGGTCTGAGGCGCCGGCGAGTGCGGTCTCGTGGTGTGGTCGGACATGGCATCCCTCCGTAACGACGTGCTCCTCGAGCGTGGCTCGCGGTGCGGCACCACCCGCGGTGTCTCCCATGCTGCCTCATCGCGCCCCCAACCCGGGGGTTTCAGCAGGGACCTTTGCCCCTGGCCCCCGGACGGCCGAGGGCCGAGCAGGTTGGTCGGCGCGTCAACGTCGAGGGCTCATCGGCTGAACAGCTCTGGGAACTCGTCGTCGCGCCACTCCTCAGGCGCCCTCTCTTGGTCCGCGGCCAGCTCCGCCTCGCGGGCACGCAGCTCGACACGACGGATCTTCCCGCTGATGGTCTTCGGCAGCTCGGCGAACTCGATGCGGCGTACCCGCTGCCAGGGAGAGAGGTTCTCCCGGGCATGGCGCAGGATGGACAGGGCGGTCTCCCTGTTCGGCTCCCAGCCAGGCGCAAGCACGACGAACGCCTTGGGCACCGCCATCCGCAGCGGGTCCGGCGCAGGCACGACCGCGGCCTCGGCGACGGCCGGGTGCTCGATGAGCACGGACTCCAGCTCGAACGGGCTGATCTTGTAGTCGCTGGCCTTGAAGACGTCGTCGGTGCGACCGACGAAGGTGAGGTAACCGTCCGCGTCGACCGTCGCGACGTCACCCGTGTGGTAGCGCCCACCCGCCGTCGCATCCGCGTCTCGCTCCGGGTCGCCTTGGTAGCCGGTCATGAGCGGCAGCGGTCTGCCCGAGGGGCCGCCGAGGTCGAGGCACACCTCGCCCTCGCCCTCCCCCGCCACGAGGTCGCCGGTGAGCGGGTCGACGAGGACGACCGGATAACCCGGCATCGCCCGGCCCATCGACCCCGGCTTCACCGCACTGCCCGGGGTGTTCCCGATCGCCGCCGTCATCTCGGTCTGGCCGTAGCCGTCACGGAGGTCGAGACCCCAGTGCGCACGGACCTGCTCGATCACCTCGGGGTTGAGGGGCTCGCCCGCCCCGACCACCTCACGCAACGTCCCGGGCCCGCCGGAGAGATCCGCCTGGATCAGCATCCGCCACACGGTCGGCGGCGCACAGAACGTCGTGACTTCGTGTGTGCGCAGGACCCCGAGAAGGTTCTGGGCGTCGAAGCGGGCGTAGTCGACGACCATCGCGGTCGCCTCCGCGATCCAAGGCGCGAAGAAGCACGACCACGCATGCTTGGCCCAGCCTGGCGAGGAGATGTTGAGGTGCACGTCGCCGGGCTGGAGCCCGAGCCAGTACATCGTCGACAGGTGGCCCACCGGGTAGGACACCTGTGTGTGCTCGACCAGCTTGGGCCGGCTCGTCGTACCGGAGGTGAAGTAGAGCAGCAACGGGTCCTGAGCAGCCGTGCCCGGGTGGCCGACCGGCGCGTCGGGGGCCTGCCCGCTGTCGGCATGGTCCTGCCAGCCGGACGGTGCCGCAGCGCCCACGCAGATCTTGGTGAACGAGCCTTCGACCGAGTCGACGGTCGCGGTGCAGCCCGCGTCTGCGACGACGTGCCGCGCGCCGCTCCGCTGGATGCGATCCGAGAGATCCGCGGCGCCGACCGCGGTCGTCGTCGGCACCACCACAGCGCCGAGCTTCATCACTGCGAGCATGGTCTCCCAGAGCTCGACCTGGTTGCCGAGCATGACGATCACGGGGTCTCCCTTGGCGACGCCCAGACCGCGAAGCCACTGCGCCACCTGGTCCGACCGTCGTGCCATCTCGTCGTAGGTGACCGAGGTGGTGCCGGCGTCCTCGTGGACCACGACGAGAGCCGGTCTGTCGCTGCCGCGCGCGACGGCGTCGAACCAGTCGACCGCCCAGCAGAACTGCTCACCGACATCGGGCCACGTGAACTCCTTGACCGCCTGGTCATGCCGGCCCCGCAGGGCCAGGAGCTGGTCACGGGCACTTCGGTACGTCGCGGTCGCGTCGGTCATCGTCACCCTCCAGATGAGCTCTGGAGTGCACGTTACGACCTCTCCCCCGGCCTCAGGGAGACCCCGGCGTGTCGGGCGCGAACTCGTCGAGCCTCCCGCTTGGGTCAGGCGGCCGCGGTCGCCAGCGGGCCGATCCGGTTCATCGGGGTGAACAGGTCGCAGCACTGCGTGAGCTCGACGATGCGGGCTAGGGCAGCCCGGCGAGGACCTTGCGCACTGCGTCCAGACTGCGCTGGACGTCCTCGTCGGTGGTCGACCAGTTGCTCACGGAGATCCGAAGCACACTGCGGCCGCGCCAGGTCGAACCGCTCATCCAAGCAGTGCCGTCGGCGAGGACCCGGCGGACGACCTCCTCCGTCCGGGCGTCGTCGCCGAACGCGACACAGACCTGGGTGAACACGACGTCGTTGAGAACTGTCGCCTCCGGCATCGCCTCGAGCCCGGAGGCGAAGGTTGCGGCGTGCCGGCACAGGCGGTCGACGAGGTCGGCCACCCCCGATCCCCCGAGTGACCGCAGCACCGCCCACACGGTGAACGCCCGTCCCCGACGGGAGATCTCCGGGACCTTGTCCAAGGGCTCCCCCAGCTCGTCGTGGATCAGGTACGCGCCGTGCATGCCCATGGCCGCCTTCAAGGCCGTGGCGTCGCGGACGATGGCGAGGCCGCAGTCATAGGGGACGTTGAGCGTCTTGTGGGCGTCGGTGGTCCAGGAGTCCGCCTCCTCGCAGCCCGCGACCAGGTGCCGGTACGACGGCGAAGCCCCGGCCCACAGGCCGAACGCACCGTCGACGTGGACCCAGGCGCCGTGCTCATGAGCAGCAGCGATCGCCTCCGTGAAAGGGTCGAACGCGCCGGAGTGGACGTTGCCCGCCTGGAGTACGACGATCGTCGGCTCGTCGCCACCCTCGTCCAGAGCCGCGGCCAGGGCGTCCTCACGGATCCGCCCCTCTTCATCCACCGGGACCACCTCCGGGGCGCCGAGGCCGAGGTACCTGAGGGCGAGGTCGACGGTGTCGTGCCGCTCCTCCCCCACGAGTACCCGAACCTTCGGGCCACCGTTGAGACCCTGACGCGCCGCGTCCCAGCCGGCTCGGCGCAGAACATCGTCACGACCCGCCGCGAGCCCGGTGAAGTTCGCCATCGTGGCACCCGTAACGAACCCGACAGCACTCTCGGCAGGTAGGCCGAGAAGGTCGAGCACCCAGGCGCTCGCGATGTCCTCGACAGCACTGTGGGCGGGTGTCAGCCGGCGCAGGCCGGAGTTCTGGTCCCACGCACTGACCAGCCAGTCGGCGGCGAGAGCGGCCGGGTGAGTGCCACCGATGACGAAGCCGAAGAACCGCCCTGACGGCATCGCAGTGAGCCCGGGGTCGCACGCCTGTGCCAGCAGGTCGACGACCTTGGCCGGTTCAGTGGCCTCCCGTGGCAGCGCCGTCCCAAGCGCCTGCGTGATCTGCTCGACCGACGCCTGTGGAGGCACAGGACGGTCGTCAAGTGACGCCAGCCAGTCCAGTACGTGCCGGTGCGCCCGCTCGAGCGCCTCCGAGTGCTCGTCCATCTCCCGAGTCTCGCCCGCGCGGCCGTCGTACACCAGACACGACCGGGTGAGCAGTCGGCGCTGGCGCACCTCCCCTCGCTGCCTTTGCTGATCGGACCGTCGCAGGTTCGGGTCGAGCCGGAGTGCGCGGGCGTATGGGCCTGTTATCTCTGTAGTTGAAAGAGAACCGCGGTGGTGGGCTTCCTGCGAGCCTGACAGTCGACCTCCTGGTGCCGCGCATGGCGGCACCTCCCTCTGCCGTTCCCCTCCCCTCCCCCGGTCGTGAGTGCACGTCGGGAGACCTCCCCCGTGCCGGCTTCAACGGCGGCAGCGCCCCCGATCCCCACAGCCCGTTGACGAGGGCTATGTCCTCGACGGACGACCTGCGACACGGTGACCGAGATCGTGCCGCTCATCCGTGCAGGAGGATGCGCCGGACGCCGCCGATGCCGGAACGTTGTACGAGTTCGGCGGCGAGGCACCGCCGTACGACGACCAGGAGGTGATCCGACCAGCCCCTGCAGGCGCTGGAAGTCAGACGTTTGAGTGCGATGCCGAAGTCGGGAGGGCACCGATGACCCGTTCCAAGGTTCTCGTGCGAGCAGATGTCGCAGGGACGCGACCCGCTGTCGCAGAGGAACGATGTGACCGCTGCTGCGCTTCGGCGTGCGTTCATGTCGTGCTGAGCTCAGGACTCGATCTGGTGTTCTGCGGCCACCACGCCCGCCAGTTCGAGCTCGAGCTCCGACGCTTAGGGGCGATCGTGCGTGGGGATGCGCGTTTTGCACCGCTGTAAGCCTGGTGAGCGCCGCCGATGATCTCGAACTGCCGCTCGACTGCCAAGCGGCTTGCGGGCGTCCCCATAGCTGCCCGCGCGCCTCAGGCTGCGTTACCTCGTGCCCGTTCTGCTCAACCGACGCCGCAGGCAAGACGCCCTTGGCCGGTTGACCCCTGTGGAGCACGAGACCATCATGACCGCACCTGCCGCTCAGGCAGGCAATCCAACCTGTCACCCGTTGTGTAGCCGTCCCAATGGCGGTGGTGTAGACGGTGATGACACACGGGGCAATCAAACTGAGTCCGTCCTCGGGTGGTATGCGAAGTGTCAGCCGGGGTGCTTTGCCAGCTGCGAGCAGCGGTTCGATGACAGCACCCTCGTCCGGAAGGTTGACCGAGCGATCCTTTTCAGTGTGTGCGGCGTCGCCGTACGCGGCCGCTAGTTGGATCTTGCCGGCAGCCTGATGCTGGCAAGGATCGGCTCAGCCACCTTGGCAAGCCGGACGAGGTCCTGCTTGTCGGGGGCATCGAGTCCCACGACGAAGAGATGCCGGTTCCCGGCAGTGCCGACGGTCGCAAGGTAGAGACGCACCACCTCCGGGGCACCGATTGCGTAGAAGCCGGTCCAATAACCCGGGTTGGTGAACAGGGCGACGCATCGTGGATACGAGGGGCAGTCCTTCCGGACAAACTTGGCACTTCGGCTGGCTCCCACGACGTAGCTCAGGGCCGAGACGCCACCGCCGATGGTCGTCCTCTCGGACGCCGAGACGTCGTACTCCGGGTGGCTGCGGAAGTAGGACGTGAACCCGGCGACTGTCCTTGGAACGCCGTCGACGAGCGCACCCGTGCCATCGCTCGTGACCACCGCCAGGTCCATCCACAGGAACAGCCGCTCGTCTGGATTGTCGCGCGGTATTAGGTTGAGCTCTCCGACATCGTGCTCCCCGGCAGACCAACCGGTCGGCAAAGTCATCGTCAGGCCGGGCATGAAGGCATCAGGCCCAACCATGGCCCACGTTCCCGAGGCCAGCGGGACAGGCTCGTCGTCCTCGTTCACGATGGGAAGCGGAGAGCTCGAAGGAGCCCCGACTCTCGGCCCGCCTCCGCTGCTGCAGCCGGCCAACAGCGTCAGAGCCGCGGCCGTAGCCACGCAGACGGGTCCGACGCGACGTACTCCGTTCCGCGTCCGCATGGCCCGTACCCCTCGCCCTTGCGACCCTCCCCCGATCACAATGATGCGTCGCACTCGCCCACGCGGAAAGCCCCGGACATCTGCTCGACCGACAATGGCCAGAAAGACGGATGACGCCAGGCAAGAGACTCTTGGGCCCAGTCCATCAGACGCTGCATCGCTGGAGTGGGCGGGCACCGACTGAGCCGTTGAACTGTCTTTAGAATCGGGCGGACACGAAAAGGGGCCTGACCTGCATCAACAGGTCTGGCCACACACGGTCGGGCTGACAGGATTTGGGCCTGCGACCCCTTGTTCTGGTGCTGTACGCACATGGTTCTTTCGCTCGGTTGCGGACTGGCGTCCTGACCTGCGGCGATTCAGCCGACTCCACTGCAGATTCATACGCGGCATGCCCATGTTTGCTCTCTTGGGACGGAACTAACGGGGAATAAGCGCGGCACGGTCGACAGCGATGTCCGCAAGGTCGACGCCATTCGAGAGGCCACTATCGGCGGTCCCATCTTCATGCGCTCCCATGGGAACAAGACCATCGATAGATGCGTCAGTCCGCCGCGATCGTCCGGGTCAAACATATGGCGGACTGACCGAGACGTCTCCCGACGAGCTTCGAGTCGAGCGGAGTCCCGACTGCTTGAAGCAGGCGTTTGATTCGTGGGGGTGTCGCCGGATGTGGGTAGGCGGTTCCGTGAGCAGGCTGAGCACGTCCGAGAGTGACCATTCAAAAAAGCGGAGGCTCGACATGAACGCCGAGACCAACAAGCAGATCGCCCGGTCCTTCTTGCAGAGCGTCGACGATGTCGACTTCGAGGCCTGGCGTGCGATCGCGTCACCCGACCTGGTCGCGAGCGCCAACGGGGGCGACATCATGAATCGCGAGGAGTTCGAAGGCATGGTGCGCGGGATCGTCGGAGGCTTCTCCAACGGTCGACACATCATCGAGTCCCAGGTGGTCGAGGGCGACCGCGTGGCGACCCGGCTGACCTGGACTGCGCTGCACACCGGTGAGTTCAACGGCGTCCCGGCGAGCAACCGTCCGGTCCGGGTCTGCGGTGACGCCTTCGACCGCATCGAGAACGGCAAGCTCGTCGAGCACCACGCGCAGTTCGACGTGATGGGGCTGATGGTGCAGATCGACGCCGTGCCAGTGCCCAGCTGACCACCAGCGACTGACCGTGCCGGGGCAAGGCGCGCGGTCCGCCCCGCCGCGCGGACCTGCCTGGACCGTACGGGGCACCGGCTGCGCTTGACGCAGGTACCCGTTCTTGGCTGGACTGGCGATCCGAACCGAACGGATGCCCGATGGATGCTTCGCCGGTGCGCTTGGCGCACGTGTTGGACTCGCTGGCCCTGGCGATCGAGCTGGGCCTAGGGGTGCCCGCGCAAACGATTCACCGGACGGCCATCATCTCGGCGCGCCTCGGCCGAGGGGCGGGTCACGACGAGCAGGACGTGGTCGCGGCCTACTACATCGCGACCCTGTGCTACGTCGGCTGCACCACGACGTCGCACGAGACCTCGAAGGCGGTGGACGAGCTCGGGCTGGGAAACCTCTTGGTCGCCACCGACGAGGAGTTCCTTCCCGAACTGGAACGAGCGCTGTCCGCGACCTTGCCGCCTGCAGATGCCGGCGCCGCTGCGCAGGCGATGGCGGCGTGGTTCGCCACGCCCGAGATGGGACAGCACCACCGCAACCACTGCGAGGCGGCGGAGCTGATGGCGAAGCGTCTGGAGCTCGGACCGCGGGTCGTGGGTGGGCTGACCCATGCCTACGAACGCTGGGACGGCATGGGCTCCCAACGGCTCGCTGCAGGAGAGGCGATCAGTCTGCCGATGCGGGTGGTGCACGTCGCCTGGCTGGTTGGCCAGGAGAGCGCGAGCCGGGACGCGGCAGAGATCGCGCGGCGTCTTCGCCTACGGGCCGGCCGATCACTCGACCCCAGCCTGGCGACCCTCGCCGCCGACGACCTCACCTACCTCCTCTCGGACCTGGACCAGGCCGATCTCGGACACCTGCTGCTGGACGCCGAGCCGGGCGACCCCATCCTGCTGTCCGGTAAGCAGGTGGACCGCGCGCTGACCTGCGTCGCCGACTTCGGCGATCTCAAGTCCCCGCACATGGTCGGCCACTCCCGGCGCGTGGCCGAGGTGGCTCAGAGGGCGGCTCGAGCCTCGAGCATGTCGCCGGACGACGTCGACCTTGTGACCCGCGCAGCGTTGGTCCATGACGTCGGACGTGTCGGCGTGCAGTCGAGTCTGTTGGCGAAGGCAGGCCCGCTGTCCCGGGCTGAACACGAACGGATCAGGTTGCACAGCTACTTCACCGAGCGCATTTTCGCGGCGAACCCGGTCCTGGCGCCGGTGGGCACTCTCGGCGCCGCCCATCACGAGCATCTCGACGGGTCCGGCTACCACCGCGGGCGCCAGGCGTCCGGTCTGTCAGCACCCGCACGGCTCCTGGCAGCCGCGAACTCGTGGTGCTCGCAGACCGAGACCCGGCCGCACCGTCCGGCGCTGACCGAGTCCGAGGCCGGCAGCGTCCTCCGGGCGCAGGCCGACGAGGGACTTCTGGACCGCAACGCCGTTGATGCGGTCATCACGTCCGTCGGGCAGCGGGGGACCTGGACTCGTCGCGCGGCAAGCATTGCATTGACCGAGCGCGAGGTCGAGGTGCTGCGGCTGGTGGCTCGCGAGCAGACCAACCCTTCGATAGCTCGAGCGCTCGAGATCTCCACCAAGACGGTCGAACGGCATGTCACGCACATCTACCAGAAGATCGGTGTGTCGTCCCGAGCCGGGGCGGCCGTCCACGCCCTGGAGAACGGGCTCATGTGACCGATGGCCACGGAGCAGGTTGCCGCCCGTCATCCACGTCGACGTGCGTCGCTCCGCCGCACGTCAGCGCGCGACCCGGCGCGTGCGAGCCGATCTGGTGACACCTGACCTGCGTCGTCAGTACGAGTCGTCTTCGATCGTGGTCGAAGCTTCCACGAACAGCAGCGCCAAGGATGACCTCCATGCCGGGAGATCGCGCGAGAGCGTGAGCCAGGTCAGTTCGCGGTTGATCTCGTCGTACTGGTGAATGATGAAGTTGCGGTTCGCAATCGCGAGGGCCCACTCGACTCCGTCGGGTGCCAGCACACCGAGCCGGGATAGCCGGTTGGCAGCCTCCCCCAGCTTCATCATCAGCGAGTCGCCGGCCTCCTGTAGCAGGGCGTCGGCGAGGTAGGCCGCCTTGCCGCGCTGAATGATCTCGCCGACACGCTCGAGCCAGGCTTGGATGTGGATCAGTTCCTTGGCGGCCTTGCGGTCCATCACAGCAGCATCGCCTCGCGGCGGATGTCATCATCGAGCTTCGCCTTCAAGCCGCCGTAGGACAACAGGTCGACCTCGCGTCCGAGGACATGCTCGATGAGCTGCTTGAACCTGATGAAATCGAACGACGACGTACCGTCAGGTGTTTCGACCAGCAGGTCGATGTCGGAGTCCTTCCGGGCTTGATGGCGTGCAATGGAGCCGAACACCGCAAGACGCGAATATCCATGCTCCGCGGCGAGGGCCTTGAGAACTGGCGCAGCAGCCTCCAGCAGGTCTTCCGGGTGGACATCGTTGAGCTCGGGACCGAACTTGAGCTGCTGACTGACCGCTGGCTGGGTGACACCCAACGCATCCGCGATCTGGCGCTGGCTCATGCCAGTGGCCGCCATGGCCCGAAGCGCGAGGACGCGACGCAACCGCGCGATCTGCTCGTCGCGCTTGGCATCCCTGTACTCAGCCAACAGCCCCATAAGGGCATCTTATCAGCACCGGAGGCCAGAGCCCCGGGACGCACTGGTGGTCGTCGTGCTGCGAAGCCGCCGACCCAAGACCCCCACCACAGCTCGCTGCTGCACCGGAATAGTTGGGGAAGAAGTGCGGAACGCCGGCGTTGCGGGTCGGGAGCGCAGACCTGCATTTTCGCAGTTCAGCCGGGGCTTCGGGTCATCCCTCGAGCGACTCGACCGCGCGACAACCTGCGGCGCAATTCGAAATGCCGACCGCCCCTGACTCTGCGTTTCCGCAGGTCAGAGGCGGTTCGATCGGTCGGGCTGACAGGATTTGAACCTGCGACCCCTTGTCCGCGTGCTCCACGGTTCAGCTTCCATGCAGCGACTTGCGAATCTGTGCGCTGACCTGCGGATATGTTGCTCGATCCGACCTGGAAGTGAGTGCTGCTTTGCGTCAATCTGCCTTCTCAGGACCGATATTATTTGGGGAATATGTGCGGCACGATCGACAGCGCTTGCCGCGAGCGCAACATCACGCGAGACGCCACCACCGGGCGGCCCGAACGTCACGTGCACCGACTGACGCAGGCTGGCTGGCGGGAGTCTGCATGGCCACACTGGCGATGAAGATGGGAGGGGGCACCGACCTCTCGCTGACGCTCCGATCGGACGACGCCCTGGCCGACTACCTGACGACCGAGGTGCTGAATACGTTCGTCGTGGAGGGCCACTGTTGACGAACTGGTGTGCCCATCACTCATTGACGAGGTACGCGGTTCCGCAGGGCTTGCTGACCGAACTGGAGCGTTGTGTCGCGGAGGGCCGCTTTCGTCACCACGGAGCCCAGGAACGGAGACTCGCCATGGTTCCGGTGGCACGGCCTGTCGGCCGCGCACCTGGGCGTACGACGGCGGGAGCAGGAGCCTCGGTCCAGGACGAGGGAGCTGCGCGCTGCCCATCGGTGGCGCTCCGTCGACCCAGCCGTCGAGCGTGCCCTGACGAGCGCGTCCACGTACGGTTCTCGGGCCCCTCCTGATGATCACCAGGCGGCTCTCGCCGCTGCTCGGGCAGCACGTCGTGCGGGCACGGCGTATCGGGGCTCCTCATGCACGTCGGGAACCGGTCGCCACCCCCGGCCTCCAACAGGGTCAACGAATGGGGGCGAGTCCCTGACCCATCGCGCGCAGGACGTCCCTCGCTACCTCGCGACCGACCTGTCGCTCTCCGAGGCGGAGGTTCATCTCGACAAACGCCGTCAAGACCCACGTCGCGCATCTCTACCGCGAGTTCGAGGTTGCCAGCCGACGTGCGGCTGTGCGTCGGCTGGCCGATCTCGGCCTCCTCTGAGACCAGGACCGAATCTCGCCCGTTGAGGGTGACCTCTGAGGACCTTCCTCGCGAGAGCGTGGTCTCATCGACCCTGCCCGTGCGAGGAGGAGTGATGCAGGTACTGGTACGCGTCACAGGAGACTTCGACCCCCTGGAGCTGTGGCCATACGTCACCGCCTCGCCGACGCTCGGCTCGAGTCGCCTCCTGACCCTCGACGTACATGACAGCCGGGAGCTCGTCAGTGTGCTCGTGGCCTTGGCCGACCGCGGCATCACGATCCTGCAGGTGCGCTCCCCCAGTGAACCCCTTGAGGAGAACGACTGAGCACGGCGCGTAGGTCATCCCGCTTAGGTGATGGTCCTTTGCTCGGCCCACGCAAGACTGTTTGCCGGGGACAGTGCGTGTCCGCCAACTTCGCCGGGAGGGTCTCGATGACCAGCTACGAGCTCGTGATCGGAGGGATCCTCAGCGACGACAGCATCGCTGGGCTGCCGGGGTCGTCGTGGACGACGGAGGGCAACAGGACCGTACTGCGCGCGGCGATGAGCCAGGATGACCTGGCCCGCGTCCTCGAGGCGCTCGAGTCATTGGGGCTGGGCCTGCTGTCTCTGCGGCAGACGGGGACAGCCGACGTCTGAGAACCGAGCCGATCAACTTCCCTCGTGCGTCATCACGTCGAGCGCGACGGTAGCCGCGAGGATCACGACGGGGTTCTGGCCGGGCTCGACCTCGACCCCGTAGGTGTCGGCGACCCGGAACCACTTCTTGGAGACGGTGGCCACGGTGTCACGCCCATGGGTGAAGGCGTACTCGTGGTCGACGATGTTCCCCTGCAGCTCCAGGTCGGGCCCGCCCGTGACCTCGACGGTCCAGCGGTGCCGGATCGGGCTCACGAGCGCCTTCTTGATCATCGCCAGCCGGTCGCCCTCGGCGTCCTCGACCTCCATCGCGTCCTTGACGTGCAGCTTCCGCTCCTGGATCTTCGCGAGCTTGTGGCCCTGCGCGTCCTCGATGACCAATGTCTTGCGGAGCCGAAGGGCCTTCCCGTCCACCTTGAAGGCACGGTCGCCGCGGTCGGTCTCGATCCAGAAGTCGTCGCCGACGGACACCAGTCGCTGCCGCATCTTGTAGTGCACCCGCTCCATCCCTTGGCGGGTCTCGCGGCGTTCGTGCCGCCTGTTTCCACCGAGCATCGTTCTCACCTCTCCTACTGAGTTTGGGATCGTTGTGCCAGACGGCTGCGTCGAGGCCTCCGTACCCAGACGTGGTCGAGAACCGTTCGTGCGTCATCCGGGTCGCTCGAGTTCTTCGAACTGGGGGACGCGGGGGCTAGTGCCTCACGCGGCGGCGATGCGAGTGGTGCCGGCGGAGCCAGCGCTCGAGCTCCTCACCGCCGGAGGTGTCGAGGAAGTCGATGTGGCACGCACGCGCATCGATGAGACCGAACACGAGGGCGGACACGTGGAGCCGGTCCGCGGGGTCGTGTGGCCGGCGTGAGCGGCCTGCGCCCTGGTCCTCCCGCACAGTCGGCGGTCCCGGAGCTGTCATCTTGGCGGTCAGGGTGGTGATCATGGTGCGTACCTCCTCGAGAACGCCCGTTTGCTTGCACTGTCCGTTGCTGCCTTCTGCACCACGAGGTGCGCAGGTCTCGGGGATGAGGCAGCGACGGTCCCGAACGCGACGTACCGGCCGGGAAAGGCGATCGGGCACCTGTCTGACCAGGTGCCCGATCCGACACATCGGTTGGTTCGGGCTCAGGCCTGATTCTTGATCTCCGCGCCGTGGGCGGTGATGGCGTAGATGACGAGGACGGCCAGCGTGATCATCATGATCGACCACACCGGGTAGGCGGCGAGGAAGACCAGGTTCACGATCGCGCTGAGCATCGCGATGCCCACACCGAGCACCCGTGCCCACGTGGCACCGGTGAAGAGGCCAATACCGACGCCCAGGACGACTAGGCCACCGATGAGGTGGGCCCAACCCCAGGTGTCGTAGCTGACCGACACCACGAGGTCGGCTGCCGGGGCGACGAAGTAGGTCTCGTTGAACAGCGCTACCAGGCCGGCGATGGCGTGGAAGCTGCCCAGCAGGACCATCATGGCCGCGCCGAAGACGACCCAGCCGACCCAGCCGGTCTGCTCGGTCGCTGCATCCGGTTCTCGCTGCTGCGGGATCCTGGCCGTTCCGGCCGAAGGAGCCTGCTGCTGAATGTCACTCATGGCGATCCCTCCTGGGATGGCGACTTCTCGCATACCAGGGTCCGCCTGCGGCCTTCGTCTCGCATCACCCGCCGGGTATGACGTCCGCGCGGGGCGTCGTGCGCCGGCGATGAGCTCGACCCCGCTGTTGCGAGCAGCCGCGACGGACGGGATCGCCCTGGTGTTTCTCGTTGACGATCAGCGCTGCCACGGTGTCCGGCTCCATCGCCGCGGCCGCCTTCTGCATCTCCTCGTCACCGAGCAGGCCGGAGCGCGCAGCCTAGAAGCAGGCGAAGTTGGCGGCCCGCTCCCCGGTTAGCACCTCACGCGGGACCTTGAGCAGCACGAAGCCCACCGGTCCGTGGAAGTCAGTCGTCTTCGTTGTGTGAATCATCCTGCCGAGTCAGGGCTTGGGTGCTTCGTCGGCGCCGTGCACCGACGCCGCTGGCGTGGGGCCGGTCTCCTCCTCCGCCGGCTCACGCGCCATCTGCCGTGGCACCGTGGGCGCAGGCTCGCGTCCTTCGGGGGCGGTGACGGGCTGCACCGGCGGGGTGCCGAGGAACTCGACCAAGGCGAGTGCGAGTACGACGGCCACGGCGGTCCACACGACCACCCACGCGGTGGGCTGGGTCCAGAACATGAGGATCAGCCCGCCGACGGTGAGGGTCATGACCTGGAGTGCACGACGGTGGGCGAAAACCCAGGCACCGAAGGCGCCGGTGTCCCAGCCGGCTTGCTCGGCACCGCCCCGGGCCGACCCGATGCCGCGCTTGAAGGTGGCACGTGTCCTCGCGGCGGCGGCCGAGGGCCCGGCCAGGAAGGCGGCGAGTGCGACTACCAGCGCGGCCACGGCGAGCGCACGCAGCGACGTCCGGAGGAAGCGCACCAGCGTGTCGAAGACCCCACCTGCGGCCTCGGCGCTCAGCACGCCGGCCGGCGTGCTTTCGACGTACCACATCCTCGTCAGCGTGAGCGCCACACCGAGGACCACCATCGCCGCTGCGACTCCGAGCGCGCCCTTCACCAGCGCACGACGGCGGTCCCGGGCGAGCCCGACGCCGACGAGGAAGAGCACGAGAGTGATGATCGGCAGCCAGACCCCGAGCGTGTTCAGCGTGCTGTAGAAGCCCTGCGCCTGGGTGATGGCGTCCGACTCGGCGAGCACGAAGGTCCGGTCGACCTCGGGGATGTTGGCCGCGAGCTCGAAGCCACGGTCGACCAACCGCTCCTGGACCGCCGCGACGATCGGGCCCAGGTTGAGCGTGATCTGGTCGTCCTGCGCGCTGACGGCACCGCCCTCGTTGCCCTCCAGCAGGGTGACGACCTGCTCGTGCGCGATCCGGTTCACCTCAGCCCACAGCGTGGCGAACTCGTCGCTGGCGAAGAAGCTGTCGACCTGGTCGCGCGTGAAGCTCTCGACCCCGTCGGCGATGGGCACGGCCAGGGTGGGAAGGAGGTCCGCGACCCGCGGCGGCACGTTCGGCTGCTCCGCGATCGTCTCCAGGGCGTCGGTGGTGATGCCCTCGACGTCGAGGTTCTCGAAGACCGCCGTCGTCACCTCGTTCGCAAGTGCGTCCTGCACCGCCGGATCGTCGGCCAGCGGTGCCACCGTCTCGACGTACTGGTCGGTGTCGGACAGCTGCGAGCTGGCCCACACCGACGCCACCGACAGCGGCGCCAGCACGCAGGCCACGATGATGAGGACCGCTGAGCCTACGGCCCAGCCGACCGACCCTCTCCGCTCCTTCGGACCAGGAGGATCTCCCGCAGCCTGTTGTGCCTCCAGCTCAGCGTCGCGCGCCTGTGGGCGGTCGACCTCGTCCATGTCGTTCATGTCACCTCGCCCTTCCGCGGGTGGTGCATGGCCAGTACACGTCGACGATGCGTTCGACTGGCCCATAGCACCTCACCCTTGGCAGGTGAGTCAGCCGCTCGTCTGCCGAGCGTTCAGCCGATCTCGAGCGCGTTGGAGCCCCAACGCTGGAACCTCACCGGGCGGGACTGGTCCCGCCGGCTGTGCACGGCCCATGTCGCCCTGAGCATGCAGCCGCCTCGGGTCACCCCGGGAAGGTGATGCACCGGTCGGTTGTCGGCGTGACGCTCCATGAACACAGGGCCCCTGTCCGGAGCCACCATCTCGCTCGCCCTCGCCGGCCTTCGAAGACCTCAGGACCGCGGTGGGAGCCACCTGCTGAACAGCCAGCACGGTGACGGTGGGCGCGCTCAGGCCAATGGCTGGGAAGCGCAGAGCCGAGGCTCTTGGGCAAGGCCACGCGCGAACCGGTTGCCGCCCGTGCGGCGTGAC
>CAVQSC010000005.1:0-933576 GCA_963715375.1 uncultured Actinomycetota bacterium
GGGGCCTGAGTGGCCAGAGCTCCTCGGCAAGTCGCTCGACTGGAAGGTCACGAGCAGCGCCGTCGACGACAGCGGCTACATCAACGCCGGCCAGGGCCTGAAGTTCGGCGCGCGGGTGCCCGCCGTACTCCGCAGCTCCCCCGACGTCGTCGTGATCGCGGGCGGGTTCTCCGACCTCGGCGGCTACCCGATCCCCCAGGTGAGCAAGGCCGCGGGCGACGTGGTCGCGCAGGTGAGCAAGCAGGCTCCCGACGCGAAGGTCGTGCTCGTGTCGCCGTTCTCGAACGGTGCGCCGAGCGTGTTCACGCGACGGCTCTCTCCCGGCCTCGAGGAGGTGGCGAGACAGCACGACGCGGAGTACGTCGATGCGACCCGATGGCTCGCGACAGGCGGCGATCTGATGTCCCCCGACGGCGTACACCCGACCGATCTGGGGCAGCAGAGGCTGGCTGAGCGGATGGAAGAGGCGCTCTGCGGAACCGCGGCCTCACGGACTCCGCTTCCTGAGCCAGGCCGCGTCGGCGTGTCCAGATCCGGGGTCAAGCCCCGTTAGGCGGGCTGTTTCCGTCCGATCGGCCCCTGTATTGCTCGTTCGCCCGCTGGGTGGCGTTGAGCAGCGGCATGGCCAACCGCCGTTCGGCGGCCGCGTGCAGGATCGCGTCAACATCCTTCGGCAGACAGCGGCCGCCGTACCCGCGTGACTCCGGAAAGACTGCGGTGTGGTCACGCTCTACGCGGGGATCGAGAAGCCACGCCTCTCGAACGGTGTACCAGTCGGCGCCGAACTTCTCGCAGAGCTCGAAGAACTCGTTGACGAACGTGACCTTGACTGCGAAGTAGCTGTTTTCCATGTACTTGACGATCTCGGCTTCGATCGCAGAGCACTGGAACATCCGAGTCTGCGGTCCATAGATGGCAGTCAGCTGTTCGGCGAACCACCGAGTGACGTCCGCGGAACCGCCGAGGACCTGGAACAGCTGATCGCTTGCCCACTGGTCCCATCGGTCCTTCGAAAAGGCCGACTCGCCGAAATACTCGGGACTGAAGCAGATGCTCTTGCCGATTCTTGCCGCGAGCGAATCGGTCGTGCCGGGAGGCACAGTCGAGCGAAGCAAGACGTGGTCGCACGGCACTCGCTTCACCGCCTCGTTGACGTCCGCGAGATCTGGAGTCCCGTCGGGCAGTCCCGGCGTGCCGACACAAACGACAACGAACGAGCACTTCTCGAGCTCCTCGTCCGGGTACGGATCGCCCGAAGTCCGCTCGTAGCCGACGACGTCCACGCCGAGATCCGACAGGCGACGTTGCACGTTCCGCCCAACGTGTCCGAGTCCGATGACACCGACCTGCACTCTTGCTCCCCCTCCTGGTCACGCGTCATTCCATGCCCGGGAAGATGACACGCAAGTGGCCCCTGCGGATCTCCGAACTGCGATTGACGGTGCAGCGCTCCGACAGGGCACGCCATGCAGGAGCGCATCGACCTACTCGGCAGCGTAGGAGGAAGCTCACAGCCTCGCGGTTATTTGGCCAACATGACCGCGGTGAGAACTCGACGAACGGCAGCGCCCAATTAGGGCAACGAGGAATCACCCCGACCTCGTACACCGCCACGGGGACAGACCTCCGCCACCGGGCTAGTCAGCCTTACTCAGCCCTCTATGCCACGACTGAACGGGCATGCCCGACTTCGGCGCGGCGAGGTCGCTCACGTATATCCGCGGATGTCCAAAACGCCGGGCCCCAACGGGTGACGAGGCGTGACGAGTCCGACTCCTGACCGGGGCTATGTACACGTTTTCGAGACGCAGGCAAGGCTCGTAGCCGCTGGTGCCGCTCGAACGAGCCGCGGGGGACGGGGGTTCGCCAATGCGTCGAGACGACCCGCGCGGCCCTGTGTGGACCGCACCGTTCGACACGGGTGCCGCGGCGCCGCCGGCTCCGATCACCTTTCCGGACCCGCCGCACGATGTTCCAGCTCGACGCGGATACGAGAGGACGGTCAAGCGTGCCGTCGACCTGCTGCTCGCCCTTCTCGGAATGGTGCTCCTGCTGCCGATCTTCTTGACGGTCGCCATCGCCGTCCGGCTGTCTGGGCCTGGTCCCGTCCTGTTGCGACAGCGACGGGTAGGAGTGCACGGATCGGTGTTCGCCATGCTGAAGTTCCGGACCATGATCGACGGCGCGGAGGCGGACGGTCGGCCGTTTTGGTGCTGTGAGAACGACGAACGCATCACGACCGTCGGGCGGGTGTTGAGGTCGCATCATCTCGATGAGCTCCCGCAGCTGTGGAACGTCTTCGTCGGCCAGATGAGCCTTGTGGGACCACGACCCGAGCGTCCTGAGATCGACGAAGCGCTTGCGATCGAGATACCGCAGTGGCGCCGCAGGCATGAGGCTCGTCCCGGCATCACCGGTTGGGCTCAGGTTCGTCAGGGGTACGTCGCGAGCACCGAAGGTTCCCGGGTCAAGCTGACCCACGACCTGTACTACCTCGCACACTGCAGCTTGCGGCTCGATCTGGCCATCATGTTCGAGACGTTCGGCTCCGTCCTCGCCGCCGAAGGCTGGAACTGGCACCTCGCGAGGCGGCCGGGGCACCCGCTCGGCCAGGTGACGACAAGAGCGTGACCGTGCAGGTTGTCATGCTCAGCGGCGCCCGCGTGACCGCCGCCACCCTCAGTGCGGTGACGACACTGATCCTGGCTCGTTCATTGACCAAGTCGGACTACGGTCAGCTTGCGATGCTCACCGGCGTCGTCGGCCTCGCTGTCGTCATCGCGGACGGCGGCTTGACTTCATCGCTGGCGAGGTATCTGTCAGAGCGGCGAGTCGGCCGCCGCATCTTCCTGAAGGTGATGGCACTGCGCGGGGCCCTGGCCGGGGTCGCTGCTCTGGCGGTTCTGGCCTACGGGCGAACAGCCGAAGAGCAAGAACTCAGAACCGCGACTGTCCTCGCGTCGATCCTGTTGTTGGCCAACAGCATCACGTCGGTAGCTCACGGAACTCTGCCGACCATGCGCCGAGTGGGGACCGCGGCGTGCCTGACGGTGCTTCAGCCAGCAGTCGAGCTCGCCGGGATCGCAACTGCTGCAGCCTCAGGGCTCAGTACACCTACGGCACTGGCAGCCATGGCGGTGGCGGCGGGGACGAGCGCATTGATCGGGTCGGTTGTGCTGTTGACGAATCCGATGCCTGTCCGGGAAATGACCTCGGTGCTCGAGGTCTGTCGATACGCGCTGCCCCTGTTCGGCGTCTTTGCCTGTGTCAGTGTGTTCGGCGTCATCGATCAGGTGCTGATCGGCTTCTTCCACGACGCTGCCACCGTCGCCCCGTATGCGCTCAGCTGGAAGCTCGTCGTATTTCTGCACCTGCCGGCGGTGGCCATCGCCACGGTGGTTGCCCCGCGCCTTGCTCAGGACCACGAGCAGGCGGCCGAACTTTTCGGACGGTGGATTCAGCGAACGGTCGTAGTCAATGCCGGCGTATTGGCGGTTGTGGCTGCGCTGGCTCCAGAAATCATGGGACTCATCGATAGTCGGTACCGCGACGACGGCGCTGTGCTGCAGGCATTGATCGCGTACGCGGCTGTGCTGGGGCTTGCGCCATTGGTGTCGTTGGCGTGCAACTTCCTCGGCGGGGCCCGGGCCCGACTTCCGGTGGCCGCTGCAGCCGTGCTGGCGAATCTCGTTCTCGACTTCGCGCTCATCCCTTCATGGGGGGTGTACGGCGCCGCCGTCAGCTCGACGCTGGCCTACCTGATCTACGTGGTCGGACACGCTCGGATCGCCGGAAGACTGCTCGACGCCTCGCTCTGGCCTGGTGGCGTCCGCGTGGCGATGCGCGTCGCGTTCGGGGCCGGTGCCGCGTTCCTGGTGGCCAACCTCACGGCCGAGTGGATGTCGTCGTCGGGGCCGCTCGCCGCGGCAACAGTGGCGAGTGTGTCCGCACTGGGCGCCTACGTCGCGGTGGCCGGAACCGGGGTGCTCCAGTGATGCCCCTTGTCCTGCATGTGTCCGACTTCGCCGCGTCGTACCCCGGTGCCTTCATCACCCAACTGCGGATGCTCGACGAGGAGCTGCGCCGCCGTGCGATCGCCCATTGCGCCTACGTCTTTCCGCCTCGTGCGGAGCACACCGACTGGTACCGCCAGCTCTCGCAGGATGGCTTCGAGACCTTCACCGTGGACCCGACGCCCAGAGGCGGGATGGTGGCGGCCGCCAACGATCTGATGCAGATCGTCGAGGGTTCGAAAGCCTGCGTGGTTCATACGCACTTCGGTAGCTACGATCTCGCGGCGGCGCTGGCCGCATGGCGCCTGCGGCGTCGTGGTCGCAACGTCGGGTTGCTCTGGCACTACCGAACTGCGCTCGAGGAGGGAGTCGAGAACCGCTCGCTACAGCGCAGAGTCAAGGATCTCGTCCGATACAGGATGGCCAGGCGGTCCGTGGACGGGTGCCTGGCGGTGACCGAAGCCTTGGCGGACGAAGCCGCCCGGCGAGGGCTGGGCGCCAAAGCCCTCGCGGTCACTGCCGGCTGCGACACCGAGACGTTCCGGCCAGCTCCGAGCGTGCGGTCACGGGTTCGCGCGGCGATGGGACTTCAGCCGGACGACATCCTCATCTTGCACCTGGGCTGGGCGTGGCACCGCAAGGGCGGAGACCTGTTGGTGGCTGCGGCGGAGGACCTGCGACAGCGCGGACACACCGGTCTGATCTTCGCGAGCGTCGGTGCGACTGATACGGGGTCATCCCTGGTGCGGTCGCTTCCGTTCACCGATCAAGTGCAGGAGCTGCACCAGGCAGCAGATATTTTCGTGTCCTCGAGTCGCTCCGAGGGATTCGGCAACGGTGTCGTTGAGGCAATGGCGACAGGCACCGTCGTGGTCGCCGCCCTGGCCACGGGACAGCGGGAGATCTTCGAAGGAGTTGCCGGGTGCGTCGCGGTCGCGGTCGACGATCCGGTGTGTCTGGCCGACGGCATCGCCGATCTGATCGCCCGGCGAAAGGACTGGCCCGCGCTCGGCGCGATGAACCGTGCGCACGTTCTGGCCCACTACGACATGCGTGACTGGGCACGCAGAATGGCTGACGTCTACGAGCAGGTCCTGGACGCGCAGGCGGTACTGCCTTGACCGCGAAGGTGATGGTGCTCATAGACACGCTTGCGACCGGCGGAGCGGAACACGTCGCGGTCGACTTGGCGTGCGGGCTTGATCCCAAGCGCTTCTCACCGCATGTCGTCGTCACCAGATCCACCGGTCCGCTGCAGCGGCGCCTCGACGGCGCGGGCATTCCCGTCACGGTGTTGGGTCGGCGGCGACGGATCTCACTTCCGGCGTATCGGCGGGTGAAAAGAATCGCGGAGGACTGCGACCTCATCCACGCCCACAAGTTCTCCAACAACGCTTGGGCGGCGCTGCTTTCTCGCACCACAGGCAAGCCGATGATCGCTCACGAACACAACTGGAGTGGGACGCCGTCTCGCCTTCGCTCGTACGTCAATCGGCGATGGATCGCCCCCGTGACATCGCACTTTCTCTGCGTTTCTCCGTCAGTCGCGGATCAGCTCATCGAGAGCCACGTGCCGCCGGCCGTCGTACGGGTTCTGCCGAATGGGGTGAACCTTGTTCCACCGCTCTCACGTGACGCCGCCCGTCGACAACTCGGCCTTTCCGCAGACTCCTTCGTCGTGGGGATAGTTGCCCGACTCCGACCGGAGAAGAACCACGAACTGCTGTTGCGGGCGGCGGCTGCGCTCGTCGCCAAGGACATTCAGCTGATGATCTGCGCGGTGGGTGACGGGCCGCGACGCGCTCAGCTCGAGCTCCTCGCCGCGGACCTGCGCATCACCGATCACGTGGTCTGGGCCGGCGAGCTGAACGATGCAGCACGGGTCGCCACGGCATTCGACGTTGCCGTCCTGTGCAGCGAGTGGGAGGGCCTGCCACTGGCGGCCCTGGAGGTGATGAGCGCAGGTGTTCCGCTGATCGCAACTGCGGTGGGCGGGCTCCCCGACCTGCTGGCCGATGGCGGCGGTGTGCTCGTGCCCTCCGGTGGCGCGGACGCGCTTGCCGACGCGATCGAGACCCTTCATGGTCAACCCGCGGCGGCGGCGCGGATCGGAGCCGCAGGCCAGCGACGCGTGCAGGCGCAGCACGACTCGGCCTCCATCGTCGCCACGCTGGAGGAGATCTATGGCGAGGTCGCCTCCGCGGCGGAGGTAGCCGGCCCATGACGACCATTCGCCACCAGCCCATCGCGGCATTCCGCCCCGGCTCGCCACTCGACGGCTACTACAACGATCTGACCCGGCACGCGAGACGTCATGGCGATGCACTGGCGACGGCGTCGAATCCAGTAACGGTCGCTCAGGTCGGTCTGGGCGCCTGGCAGCTGACGGCCCATGATTCTCGCTGGGTCGAGGTCGTCGCTGACAGCGCGCGGTGGCTGACCGACCGCATGGACCAGAACGGCATGCTGCCGTACGAGTTCGCGATGGCCACACACTTATCGACTGAGCCCGCCCTGGTACTCCGCGATGGCGCAGGGCGAGGCGGCGAGCTTCCTCGTTCGTGCGGCCGACGTACTCGGGACGAACGCACTGCGCGACGCTGCCGGACGGGCCGTGGTGTGCCTGACTGAGGCGAACACTGCGCTCGTGGCGATCACTGAGGACGGGCCCGTGCTGCAGGAGTACCCGACGGACCCGCCGGCACATGTTCTCAACGGCTGGATCTTCGGGCTGTGGGGCCTCTATGACGCGGCTCTGGCCGGCCCGAACTGGGTGGCCGACCAAGCGATGGCGGCGTTCGAGGACGGTGTCGCGACACTTGCCCGTCGGTTGCCGAAGTATCAGCTGCCAGGCGGATGGTCACGCTATGACCTGGTCGCGGCGAAGCACATCAACGTTGCCAGCCCGTTCTACCACCATCTTCATATCCAGCAGCTGACCGCGCTCGCTCGTCTGGTCGATGTGCCGGTGTTCGGCCGCACCGCCGTGGAATGGCAGCGCGCACGCAGGAACCCTGTGACTTTCGCCAACGCGATAGCAGGAAAGCTCAGCTTCCGCAGCCGTCGCCCTCGAACAGGGGGCCCCTGATGCGAATCGCGTACTTGGCTGCACATTCCTCGGTCCACACGCGGCGGTGGGTGTCGTTCTTCGCCGGCAAGGGCCACGACGTTCACCTCTTGACGTGTGGCGTGGCCGATGTAGGCACAGCGGACTATGTCGTTCACGATCTGGGGCGTCCCTGGCCACCGAAGATCGGTTATCTCGGACGGATTCCGGCCGCTCGACGAATCCTGCGAAGTCTGCAGCCCGACCTCGTCCACGCGCACTATGCGACCAGCTACGGTGCGATCGCCCTGGGTGCGGGTTTCCGCCCGCTGGTCGTCACCGCGCACGGCGACGACGTACTCGTCGCCCCCCGTGACCCAGCCAAGCGATTGATCGTGCGCAGGGTGCTTCGACGCGCGGATCTGGTCACGGTTCCGGCAGAGCACATGCGCGACGCGGTGCACCGACTACAGGGCAGAAGCAGCAGTACTCCCGTACTCGGGTTCCAGTACGGCGTGGAGTCCGCACGTCTGGCCGAGCTTTCCGAGGCACATCGGATCAGCAACGGAGCGCAGTCCGAGAGGCCGCTACGGATCGTCAGTGCCCGTCCGCTGATGCCGCTCTACCGAGTTCGCCTACTGATCGAAGCATTGGCGATTCTGCGACTGCGTGGAGTGTCCTTCGAGTGCGAGGTCCTGGGTGACGGCCCTGATCGACGGACGCTCGACGAGATTGCCGAGCGGACCGGAGTGAAGGACGCTGTCCGCTTCTTGGGGACCGTGCCGCCCGCTGTCGTGGAGGAACGCGTCGCACGTGCGGACGTGTCGGTCAGCCTCTCCACTCGAGATGGCGCTTCGCTGGCGGTTCTCGAGGCAATGGCGCTTGGGACGGTCGCCGTCCTCAGCGATATTCCTGCCAATCGACCCTGGGCGACTCCGGAGGGAGCAGTTCTGGTCGGACCGTCTCCGACAGATGTCGCTGACGGGATTCAACGAGCCAGCTTCCTCGACCGCGATGCCGCAATCAGACGGAACGTCGACCTCGTCCATGAGCTGGCGGACCTCACGACGAATCTCGGCCGGTTCGAAGCGGTGATGGACGCGCTCGTGCGCGGGGAACGACTCGCGGAGGTACCGGACTGATGTGCGGCATCGCTGGAGTAGTTGCTCGACGAGGGCCGTTGGAGCCCGAGACGCTGCCACGGATGCTCGCCGCCATGCGCCACCGCGGCCCAGATGGATCGGGGACATTCCGCGACGGAGACGTCGGCCTGGGCCATTGCCGGCTAGCGGTGCTCGACCCCACGCCGGCTTCCGCGCAGCCGATGTCCGATTCGTCAGGCCGCTATGTATGCACCTTCAACGGGGCGATCTACAACTATCTGGAACTACGCCACATTCTCGAGCAGAAGGGCATCGAGTTTCGATCAACAGGTGACACAGAAGTTCTTGTCGAAGCGTATTCCGCGTGGGGCTCGAGCGCTCTCGACAGGCTGAATGGAATGTTCGCCTTCGCCATCTACGACCGGCACACTCGCGAACTGTTCTGTGCTCGAGACCGACTGGGAGTCAAGCCCTTCGCGTACGTCTCGAATGCTCGCGTTTTCGCGTTCGCTTCGGAACACAAGGCGCTCATCTACGCGGGGTTGGCAGATCGCCGGGTCTCCCCGACGGGAATGTATGAGTTCATCGCACAGGGACACGTCTCCGCAGGCGGAAGCCTGTATGAAGACATCAGGACACTTCCCCCGGGGCACGCTCTGCACATCGACACGGAACGACGCGAGCGGAGATGGCAGTGGTGGCACCTAGGCAGTGAACAGTCCGGCGGAATCGCGGAGAACGACGAAGCCGAGCTGGTCCGCAGCATGCTTGCCGACGCCACCTGTCTGCGTCTGCGCAGCGACGTGCGGCTCGGCACACACTTGTCCGGAGGTCTCGACTCCAGCGCTGTCACGGTCGCGGCCGCCCGCGGCGGTGCAGGCGGCGACCTTGTGACGTTCACCGGAGCGTTTGCGAGCGAACCCCGCGCAGATGAGCGAGCCTGGTCGCGAATGGTGGTGTCGAAGACAGGGTTCCGCCGAGTAGAGGTCGAGCTCGACCTGGACGATCTCGCTGACGTGTTCCATCGGGTGCTCTGGCACCTCGATGAGCCGGTGGTCGGTCCCGGCGTTCTTCCACAGCAGCTTGTCTACGACGCCACCGCGAAGAACGGCGTCAAGGTCATCCTCAGCGGCCACGGTGGCGACGAGCTGTTCGGCGGGTACTTGAGGCACCGCGGCGTGTATTTCAGAGACCGCGCACGTCATGACACCAGCCTCGCCCAGCGGTCGCTGGCGGCTGTCGAGCTCGCTCGGCTGGCCGTCGAGGCTCGCAAGCGCCTCTCGAAAGCGCAGACGGTACGCGACGCCGACCTGGCCCCTGCCTTCCTTGCTTCGGTCGACCCGGAGGTCAGGGAGCGTGCGCGACGCGGCCCCGGTGGATTCACCTCGGCCGCCGAGTTGATGCGCTGGGACTTGCAGCATTACTTGCCGGGACTGCTCCATGCCGAGGATCGAATCAGCATGGCCGCCTCGATCGAATCTCGAGCGCCGCTGCTGGATTACCGCCTTGTGGACCTCGCTACCAGCCTTCCGGAGCGTAGCCACTTCCGCCGTCGCACCAGCAAGCCCGTTCTCCGCGATGCCGTCGCGCCCTGGCTTCCGAAGCTCGTTGCCGACAGGCGCGTGAAACTGGGCTTCCCGACCCCCTTGGAACGGTGGCAGACGTTGCCTCGGATGCGCCGCCTCGTGCAGGACCTCGTGCATCCCTCGGCGCGGCGCGACGGTGACTCCGACAAGTCGGTGTTCACGTCTGATTTCCTCTCGCGCCCAGAGGCACTGAGTCCGGGTCAACTATGGGCGGTGATGTCTGTCCAGGCGTGGTTGGCGTCGCTCGACAGACCGGTGGAGGCACTGTGACCAGCAACGGGCGGCCTCTGATCACCTGTGTCGTCGGCGCACGGCCCAACTTCATGAAGGTCAAGCCGGTCATCGACGCGCTGGAATGCCGGGGCGTCACGTCACAGCTGGTCCACACGGGTCAGCACTACGACGCTGTGATGAGCCGAGTCTTCTTCGACGATCTGGACCTTCGACGACCCGACATCCACCTCGGGATCGGATCGGGCACGCACGCCGAACAGGTTGCCGGCGTGCTCACTGAAATGGACAGGTTGCTCGAAGCGAGGCGTCCGGATGCAGTCGTCGTTGTCGGAGATGTCAACTCGACATTGGGGGCGGCCTTGGCCACTGCAAAGATGCCGACACTCCTCGCACATGTCGAGGCCGGGCTACGGAGCGGCGACTGGTCCATGCCCGAGGAGGTCAACAGGGTCGTAACCGACACGGTCAGCGACGTGCTCTTCGCGCCTTCCCGCGACGCCGTGTCGAACCTGCTGCGCGAAGGTCATGCCGCCGAGAAGGTCGAGCTGGTCGGCGATGTCATGGCCGAGACGCTGCACAGGTTCCTGCCGGCCGCACGTCGTCGCCCGATAGTCGAGCGACTGGGGCTGACGCCCGATGGCTATGCCCTCGCGACGATGCATCGGCCTTCGAACGTCGACGATCGAGATCGGTTGACGGATCTGCTCGGGGCACTCGACGAGCTCGCGACCGACATCCCGGTCGTTCTTCCGCTTCATCCGCGGACTCGCCGGCGCATGGCCGAGCACCGTGTGCCGCTCCCCCGCTGCGTGATACTGACCGAACCGCTCGGCTACCTGGACTTCGTCGGTCTGGAGGCCAACGCTCGTCTGGTACTCACGGACTCGGGGTCGGTCCAGGAAGAGGCTCGCTGCCTCGGACTCCCCTGCCTCACCCTCCGCGACACGACTGAGCGTCACGACACATTGCTCGACGGCGTGAATCAGCTAGTCGGTGCAGATCGTTCCACGATCCTGTCCGCGGCTCGGACCGTGATCGACGGTCGCCGCGATCGGCGCCCGTGTGCACCAGTGGGATCGGTTGGCGAGCGGATCGTGGCGGCGCTGATGAGGAGGATCTCATGACAGTAGGGCGTTCGAGGGCGTTGTTCCTCACCCAGTTCTTTCCCCCGGAAACCTTCGCCGGCGCCAACCGGACGCACGCCATCGCCCGTGCGCTCGCGGAAACGCACGATCTGAGAGTCGTGACGCTCAATCCGTCCTACCCCCAACCGCACTGCTATGAACTCGAAGCGACAGCGCGATTCGATGCAGCTGCACCGTTCTCGATCAAGCGCCGGTCCAGCTTCACGCCGCATCGGTATCGCACCCCAATCGGTCGTGCCATTCGGGAGATGTGGGCGACTCTGCTGCTGGGCGCACGCGCCCTCGTCGTCCCAGCCGACACCGTGATCACGTCGTCGCCATCGATGTTCCTCGGGCCGGTGGCGCTGGCCGTGGCGAGGGTCAAGGGAGCACGGTTCATCTGGGATGTCCGCGACGTCACGTGGACCATGGCGGTCGAGCAGAACGTCGGCGGCAGGCTGGCGTCGCTCCTGCACACGGTGATGTGGAAGACGGGACGGCGATGCGACCTGTTCGTCGCCGCCACCCCGGGAATCGCGAGAGTAGCGCTCAAGGCGGGCGTCGATCCCGACCGGATCGTGACCGTGGAGAACGGAATCACGAGCGACCTCAGGATCGTGCTGAGCGGTGGCAGACCTCGCACTGAACGATCCTGCCCCGTCGTCACCTACGTCGGTCTGCTGGGCCGGGCTCAGCAGCTGGCGACGCTCGTCGAAGCCGCTCAACGACTCCCGCACGTCCAATTCGTCATTGTCGGCGAAGGGCCGCAGCGGACCGAAGTCGAGGAGCTCATACGCACGGAGGGATGCCAGAACGTACGGCTCCAGGGCTACGTGCGGCCAGAGCTGTTGCCGGGCGTGTTCGCGGCGAGCGACATCTTGTTCGCCCAGGTAGTCGACGCGCCGACTCTGAATGAAACCGCCAGGCCGTCGAAGCTGTTCGAATACATGGCCGCAGGGAGAGCGATCGTCTATGCCGGGTATGGCGATGCCGCCGATCTGATAACCGAGATCGGCTGCGGCATCGCCATACCGCCCGCTGATCCAGTCGGCCTTGCTGCTGCCATTCAAGGCCTCCTGGAGGATCCTCCACGGCTGGTTGAGCTGGGGCGTCGGGGAGCTGCCTACGTCGATGCCCTCCCGTCGCGGGAAGAGCGCATGAAATGCCTGGCCGACACCGTCCGGCAACGCTTCTCGGCCGCGGGAGCAATCTGATGAAGACGAGCCACCCGTTGAGTGCAAAACGCAGTGCGTCGGAAATGTGGCTGCTCGTGCTGTTGGTGGTGTTCACCGTCGTAGTCTTTCTTCCCGGCTGTACCCAGCACGGTGCCCGGGAAGCTCAAGGTCGCCGGTGCGGTCATTGCGATTGCATGGGTGATCGCGGTTCTCCGGGCAGACAAACCAGCGGTCATCTGGCGTGAACACCCATGGATCGCAGGGGCCGCGCTCGGACTGTCGCTGTGGACCCTGGCATCCGCTCTGTGGGCGCCCGATCGTGCCACGGCACTCAGCGCCGCGGGCCGGATGGCGATCGGCGTCGCGCTGATGATCATCGTGTTCACCGTCGCCCGAGACCGCGATTCTGCGCGTTGGCTGATAGTGGCCTATATCGCCGGCGGCGTGCTCACGGTCCTGTACGGGGTGATATTCAAACCTGGCCAGGCGGTCGAAGGAGTGTTCGATCCCACTCGCCTCTACGGTGGCATGGGAGAACCCAACGACCTCGGGGCAGTGCTGCTTCCCGCCATTGCACTAGGCCTGTTCAGCCTGCCATTCGTACGGAACATCGTGGGCCGCCTGGCACTTGCCGCAGCAGTTGTCGTGCTCGCAGCCGGATTGCTGCTTTCACAGTCTCGCGGCGCTTTGGTGGCTGCGGTCGTGATGTTGGTTGCAGGCGTATGTCTGGCCGGTCGACTCAGAGCTTGGATCGGCGCGTTGTGCTGCGTGATGATCGCCGCGGGCGTCGGCTACTACTTCTCTTTCGCATCAGACGCGACCCATGCCCGAGTAAACAGCCTGCTACGCATCGATGCCTACGGTGGGCTGTCGGACGGATCAGGCCGAAAAGAGCTCTGGAAAGCCGCCATCGAGCTGATCCGGGATCACCCCGTCCTCGGGGTGGGTGCGCGCAACTTTCGAACCGTCACCGGCGAATCAATGATCGTTCACAACACCTATCTGGAGATTCTGGCCGGGCTCGGTGCGGTAGGAATGCTCCTGTTTCTCAGCGTCATCGCAGGAGCCATCGTCATGGCGCTGCGAGGGATCCGAAACGGGATGGCTACGAGAGACATCGAGGGAGAGTTTCAGGCGCGGGGGGCGCTTGTCGGCATCGTGGGTCTGCTGAGCTCGTATGTGTTCATATCCGGCGAGTTCCAGCCCCAGTTCTTGTGGTTGCTCGGCCTCGCGGTTGCGTGCGGCGGCCCGCGGCTTCGCGAACCCTCGGATGAGTCCTTGGCGAGCGCGTCCGATTCCGAGCTCGTCGAGCGAGGCTGGGTGCCATCTCAGCGAGAGCGAGACCAAGCCGCACGGAAGAACGTCTCGTACGAATGAAGGTCCTGGTCACCGGCGGCGCCGGATACATCGGGTCGACGACGGCGAAAGCACTGGAATGCGCGGGACACACGCCTGTCATTCTCGATTCACTTCTCACGGGGCCACGTGCCTTTGTGCGCGACAGGATCTTCTACCCGGGCGACATCGCTGACCGTCACCTCTTGGCGCGCGTCGTCGAGGAGCACCCCGACATCTACTGCACGATCCACATGGCAGCGCGGACCGTAGTCCCGGAGTCGGTCGAGCAGCCATACGAGTACTACCGCGACAACGTCGCCAAGTCACTGGAGCTGATCGATGAGCTGGTGCGACTCGGCAAACCTCGCGTCGTGTTCTCGTCCTCGGCGTCTCTGTACGCCATGGTCGAGGACTTCGAAGTGGACGAGAACTCGCCACTGGATCCACGTTCGCCGTACGCCCGCACCAAGCGGATGATGGAGCAGCTGCTCGAGGACATGGCTGAGGCCACTGACCTTCGGGCGATCATCTTCCGGTACTTCAACCCGATCGGCTCCGACCCCGATCTGCAGTCCGGTGTATACGCCCGCGAGCCCTCTCACGTACTGGGCCGACTCGTGATGGCCGCACTCGGTCAGATGGACGCCTTCACGATCACCGGGACCGACCACCCCACCCGCGACGGAACCGGTATCCGCGACTACATCCACGTCTGGGACCTCGCTCGGGCTGACGTCCCCGCCGTGGAGAAGTTCGATCAGGCCGTCGAGGCATCGAAAGCCTCGAGCACGGTCATCAACCTCGGCACGGGTGAAGGGGTCACGGTCCGCGAGCCGTAACCGCGTTCGAGAGCGTCTTCGGCAAGCCGGTACCAGTCAGAGTCGGACCGCCGCGCCCTGAAGACGCCGTTGGCGCTTTCGCGAACGTCGACAAGGCGCGGGACGTTCTCGGGTGGCGCGCGTCGCACTCGGTCGAGGACGCCATCTGCTCGGCTCTTGCATGGACCCGGCGCCGCAGGGAAGTGCTCGGCTACGCCTGAGACCGGCCGCGGCTCGCCGCCGAGAGTGCTTTCAGCAAGCGCAGCAGGCCCTGCGGAACCGCGACCTCGTCGACGCCCCGTCCTAGACCAGTTCGAAGGTCGGGGGACCAGTCTTCCGAACCCCGAACAGTAAAGGCCCGCGTCCGTATTCTCGAAGGATGAATCGGTACGCGAGCTGGTCAGCGGTATTGCTTGTCGCGGCAGCGGTTGCCGTGACGGCATTCAGCGGTTACCTGATCGCCACGTGGCCGCCTGATCCGCCGAGCGCCGCCGCCCCGGTCTCCCAGACCAGCGACGGCGAGAGCGACTCCGACACCGGCTCGGCGCCCCAGCCCACGGCCGACCAGAACGTCATGGTCGTCCTCGGCGACTCCATCAGCGTCGAGAGCGACGTGAGCGACGGCCCCGAGTGGCCGCAGCTCGTGGGCAAGGCGCTCGGGATGAAGGTCGTCCTCGACGCGGCCGACCGCAGCGGCTACGTCAGCCCCGGCATGGGTGAGCCGTACGGCGACCGCGTGGACGCCGTACTCAAGGAGGACCCGGACGTGATCGTCGTGGCCGGCGGTGTCGGCGACGTGGGGGCCTACCCCACCGCGCAGATCGCGACCGCGGCCGAGGACGTCGTCTCCCGGCTGGTCGACGGGGCACCCGACGCGCAGGTCGTGGTCGTCTCCCCCTTCTCCAACGGCGAGCCCGGACCGTTCACGCTGGAGTTCGCCTCACGCCTGAAGGAGATCGCCAAGCAGCAGGACGTGCCGTACGTCAACGCGACCACGTGGCTCCCGGCAGGCCAGGGCTACTTCGGGGTGGACATCTACCACCCCACCGACGAGGGGCAGCGTCAGGTGGCTGACCGCATGGAGGCGGCGCTGTCCGACCTCGGGATCGCCGAGGAGGGCACGGGCGCTTCGGCTCCCTGACGGGCGCGGGCCCACGAGGTGTAGACGAGGGAGATCCCGAGGAAGGCCCAGAACGGGCGGAAGTTCTCGAGGTTCAGCGTCATCGCCTGTACGGCGAAGGTCAGGAACCCGATCAGCAGGCACGACGCCACGATGTCCTTGGTGCGGTGCAGCTTGTAGAGCTGGTGGCCGACGAGCACCGGCACGCTCAGGACCGCGATGAACCCCACGATGCCGAACTCCGCGAGGAGGCTCAGGTAGGTGTTGTGCGGGATGTTCCCGGGCGGGTAGCCGAGGAACTTCTCTCCGGCCACCTGGTACTGGCCGATGCCGACCCCGAAGATCGGGTTGTTCGTCCAGAGGTCGACGGCCGTCCGCCACAACAGGAACCGGATGTCGTCAGCGCCCTGGCTCTCGACGCCGGTGCCCACGCGGTCGAAGGCCTCCACCTGGAGCGGGCCCGAGGTGACGAAGTACATGAGCCCGGCCGTGATGGCGACGCTGGGCACGACCGGCGTCAGGAACCTGCGCATCGGCGCCGAGGTCAGGGCCACCACGAGCCCCGCGACGATGAGGGCCGGGGCGGCGGCCCGCGACCCGGTCAGGAGGATCGCCAGCATGAAGACGGTCGTGAGCAGGATCGGCGCCCGCTGTCCCTTGGAGGCGCGCAGCACCAGGATGAGGGAGAGCGACAGGATGCAGTAGGAGGCGAAGGCGTTGGGGTCGGTGAGGGTCCCCCTCAGCCGGTAGGCCTCGAGCATGATGTCGGTGAGCGGGCTCTGGATGCCGAAGATGTTCATCATGCCGACGACCGCGCCGATGGTCACGATGATCGTCGAGACCCACCACCACGCGCTGAGGATGTCCTTGAAGGCCTCCGGGTGCACCGTCAGGTAGAGCAGGAACACCCCGAAGTAGACGATCACGCTGACGATCTTGAACATGCCGAGGATCGCGTAGGTCAGGAGCGGGCTCTCTGACTGCAGCAGCCCCACCCAGAGCAGGCTCAGCGACTCCACCATCAGCACGGCAGAGGCGTAGACCAGGAACGTCTTGATCCGTGCTGCCTGGGGCTGGTCGAGCTGGGCCCCGTGCAGGGACAGCAGGCATCCGAAGGTGGCGAAGATCAGGACGAAGTCCGCCGGGGAGGCGTTGATGGTGGCGTCCGGCGGGCCGAAGAGGAAGGAGATGGGCATCGCGGCGACGAGCAGCCGCATCGTGCCGTGGCGCAGGGACACCACCAGGGCGACCACCAGCGTCACGACCAGAGCCCACGCCAGGGTGCCGGCCCCCACGATCACCAGGCTCGCCGCGGCGGCCACCACCATGAAGATGATGGCGGGCGTGAGGTCGAGGCCTCGTGCTGAGAACCTGATCGCGCTCATGTCTCGACCTTCGCTGGGGCCGCGGCCTGGGCTGCGGCGCTGACTCGCAGCCGGCGCTCGAGCGCCAGGCTGATGAGGATGTACATGAGCGCGTGCGCGATGAAGACGCCTACCGCCGCGCCCAGCGGGCCGTAGACCGCACCGAGCCACCCGACGGCCACGATGCTCGGCGGGATCGACGCGAGGCGCCCGGTGGCGACCACGTCCATGTCACCGGTGAGGCGGGCCCGCATCTCCTTGGTCCTGGTCAGCTGCGTGCCGAGGGCAGCGAGCAGGATCCAGGGCAGCGCGGGTCCGGCGACCGCCCACGTGGAGCCGAGGAAGAACTCCCCGATGACGTCGGGCACGAAGATCGCGATCACCACGCAGGGGATGAGCAGGGTGCACTGCCCGATCGTCCACTGACGCAGGATCGGCCGGCTCACCTCGTGCGTGGCCGCGTAGATCCTCGCCAGCTTCGCCTGGAACAGCGGCAGCAGACCCTGTGACACCTGCAGCGGCAGCCCCGCGAGCGCCTGGGCGCCCCGGATGCCCGCCGCGGCCGGCAGACCGGCGAACGCGGCGGCGACGTAGGGAAGGATCAGCTGCCGGGCGTTCACGCCGACCATGTCCGCGCCCACGCCCTTCCAGGACTCCCTGCCCAGCCGGGTGAAGCCGAGCAGGGCCTGGATGCTCGGGAACCAGCGGGCACGCAGCAGCGGCACCGAGAGCACGAGCCAGTGGCTCAGGACGTAGGCCCAGACCGGCGCCGTCCAGGTCCCGACCCAGAGGTGGGTCACGACCAGCCCGATGCCGAAGAGGAAGAGGATCGACCCGCTGATGCCCAGCGCCTGGGTCGGCCGGTTCCTCCGGTAGCCGTCGGTGCGCAGGATGCTCGCGGTGAGCTGGCCCGCCAGGAGCGCCGGGAGTGCCAGGAGGAACGCCGGGTCATGGACGCCGATCGCCACGGAGACGACATCCGCCACGAGTCCTCCGGCCAGCCCGAGGCCCATGGCGAGCAGGACCGCGCCCCGCAGGTGCGTGCGCATCCGCTCGGGGGGCTCGTAGGTGGCCTCCACGATCAGCCAGTTCCCGGGCATCAGCGTGAAGGTCGTGATCATCGGGATGAGGACCGCGATCGCCAGGCTGAACTGCGCGAACTGGTCGACCGAGGCGTTGCGGGCCACAGCCGACACGACGAGGAAGCTCCCGAGCGACGTGCAGAACTGGTCCGCCACACCCGCGGTAGCGATGTGCAGCCTCCCCCGGGTCATCACCTGCGAGAGCTTCACGTGCGGAGACCCTGACCTTGCTCCTTGTGCACGACGTGCTGCCTCGGCACGGCGGGCTTCGGGTGACGCATGGCATCCACCAACCCACTCTGCAACGCCTCGGACAGTCTCGACTCGACTTCGGCGAACTCTTGACGCGACATACCCGATCCTGAGGGGAGGGTGATGCCCTGCTCGAAGATCCGCTCGGCGCTGCCGTCGATCACCCCTCCGCAGTCGGCGAAGACCGGCTGGAGGTGGAGGGGCTTCCACACCGGCCGGCTCTCGATCCCGGCCTCGGTGAGCGCGGCGCTGACCTCCCGGGCCGAGACGCCAGCGACCCGCTCGTCGACGGTGATCGCGGTCAGCCAGCAGTTGTCCTCGTCGTCGTCCGCTCCCCCGACGATCTCCACACCGTCGTACGGCGCGAGGAGGCTTCTGTAGCGCTCGCGCCACTCGCGGCGCGCTACTGAGCATCTCGTCCAGCCGGGCGAGCTGTGCCCGGCCGAGGGCGGCGAGGATGTTCGACAGCCGGTAGTTGTAGCCGATGTCGGTGTGCTCGTAGTGGGCGACCGGCTGCCTCGCCTGGGTCGAGAGGTAGCGGACCTTGGCGGCCAGGGCCTCGTCGCGGGTGAGCAGCATGCCGCCGCCGGAGGTGGTCATGATCTTGTTGCCGTTGAACGACAGCGCCGCGGCCTCGCCGATCGACCCCGCGGGGCGGCCGTCGCTCCCGGCCCCGAACGACTCGCAGGCGTCGCACAGCAGGCGTACGCCGTGCCGCGCGGTCACCTTCTCGATGGCGCGGTAGTCGCAGCACTTGCCCAGCATGTCCACCGGCATGACCGCGGCGACCCGGCGACCGCCGAGGGCCGAGGTAGGTGAGCGCCTCGTCGAGGAGGTCGGGGTCCATGTTGGCCGTGGCGGGGTCGCAGTCGACGAAGTAGGGCTCCGCGCCGACGTACCTGATCACGTTGGCGGTCGCCGCGAAGGTCATCGTCGAGGTCACGACCACGTCGCCCGGCCCCACGCCCCAGGACACCAGCGCCAGGTGGAGCGCCGCCGTACCCGAGCTCAGCGCCACGGCGTGCGGGACTCCACAGCGCTCCGCGACCTCCTGCTCGAAGGCGACGAGGTCCGGGCCGGCCGGCGCGACCCACCCGGACTTCATGGCGCCGCAGGACGTACTCCTGCTCGAGCTCGCCCACGTCGGGCGGGGACATCGGGATCCGGAGCTGCGTCACGAGGGCACCTCGGGGCGGGCCAGCGACAGGTCGTCGCACATGTTGTGCAGGACCTTGGCCACCTCGATCGGGGTGACCCACGGGTCCAGGCCACGAGCGGCAAGAGGGTCGAGGGGCGGCACCGGGGTGTGCGACACCAGCGGGTGCACCGGGCGCTCGTCGGGCTCGCCGTCGCCGAGCAGCTCCTCGTGCATCTTCTCGCCGTCGCGGAGCCCGGTGTAGACGACCTCGATGGGCTTCCCGGACAGCTCGATCAGCTGCCGGGCGACGCTGTCGATGCTGACCGGCTTGCCCATGTCGAGCACCAGCGCCTCACCGTCCCGGCCGATGGCCGCGGCCTGGATGACGAGCTGGACGGCCTCCTGGACGGTCATGAAGTAGCGAGTCACGTCGGGATGGGTGACAGTCAGCGGTCCGCCCGGCGGCGATCTGCGCCGTGAACGCGGTGAGCACCGATCCCCGGCTGCGCGAGGACGTTGCCGAAGCGCACGCTCAGGTAGGTGCCCTCCGCCTCGCGGGCGACCGCCGCGGTCAGGGCCTCGCCGAGCCGCTTGGAGTAGCCGAGGACGCTGACCGGGTTCGCGGCCTTGTCGGTCGAGATGTTGACGAACTTCTCGACCCGGCCCAGCTTCGCCGCCTCGAGGATCGACAGCGTCCCCCAGACGTTGGTCTTGATGGCCTCGCCCGGGTACTGCTCGAGCATCGGCAGGTGCTTGAGCGCTGCCGCGTGGAAGACCACCTGCGGCCGGCGGAACTCGAACAGCCCGTTGATGAACTGCGTGTCCCGGATGTCGCCGAGCACCACGTCGTCGGAGTCGAGCATCGCCTTGCCGTAGATCGAGAGCTGCACGGCGTGCAGCGCCGACTCGTCGCGGTCGAGCATGATCAGCTCCGACGGGTTGAACTGCGCCACCTGGCGGCACAGCTCGGACCCGATCGACCCTCCCGCACCCGTGACGAGCACGCGCTTGCCGGTCAGGTAGTCGGCCACGGCGGCGAGGTCGGTCTCGATCTGCCGCCGGCCGAGGAGGTCGCGTACGTCGATGTCGCGCACGTCGGAGATGTCGGCGCGGAGGCTCAGCAGCTCGTTGAGCGGCGGCACGACCTTCAGCTGGACGCCGGTGAGCCTCGCCTGGTGCGAGAGCTCGCTGATCCTCGCGCCGGAGATGCTGGGGATGGCCACGATCGCGGTGTTGGCCCCGACCAGGTCGGCGACCTCGGCGAGCCGCTTCGTGGTCCCCATGACCGGCACGCCGCGGATGCGGAGGTGGCTCTTCAGGGGGTCGTCGTCGAGCAGCGCGACCGGGCGCCACCTGCTCTCCGCGCGCAGCATCGACGAGATGAGCTGGCGCCCGCCGTCGCCCGCACCGATGACCACCACCGGCGTCCGGTCCGTGCCGGCGACCCTGCGCGTGGCCGGCTCCTGCAGCCGGCGGTACGTCGCCCGGCCCCAGGCCATGAGGACCAGGGAGATGAAGGTCGCGGCGATCGGCACGGCCGGCACGATGCCGAGGTCGGCCACCATGTTCGCCGGCGTGATGATCGCGCCGACGGAGGCCGCGACCAGGCCGAGCAGCATCATCTCCTCGAGCGTTCCCGTTGTCGCCCGCCCGCTGTGCAGGCCGACCGCCCGGGCCAGCGCCGTGTGCAGCGCGGCCGCACCGGCGGCGAGGATCACCGCTGCCCCCCATCCCACGTCGGAGATGCCGTCGGGGCTCAGGACGAGGAAGCCGGCAACGGCACAGAACCACACCAGCGCGTCGAACCCCGCCAAGACCAGATGCCGTCTCGGGCGCAGACGCTCGAGGGCGATGCTCATGGGAAACCCCCCGTAAACAACACGTGAACCAAAGCCAACCCCCCTTTGCCTCGACCCTAGGAATGGCACTGGCACGGGCAATCCCCAAGATTGGGTAGCCGCTATTAGACAGGGCGAAAGATGTGTGCGAGAAAAGCGTCTGTGGGGGGCCACATCATCCGTGACCTAGAAATTCGTCAATTCGGTCTTTCGCCGCGCTTCGCCATGAAGCCATCGAGGGGGACAATGTGGATTTTCGGGAATACGTGCATATCGCGCGCCGGCGTTGGAAGATCATCTTCGGGAGCGTGTTCGCGGCGATCGGCTGCGCCGCGCTCCTGACCGCCCTGGCGACGCCCACGTACTCCTCGAGCGCCCGGCTGTTCGTCTCCGCGGCGCAAGGTGACAGCACGCAGGCCTACCAGGGCAGCCTCTTCTCCGCGCAGCGGATCGGCTCGTACGCCGACCTCGTGCGGAGCCGCGGGGTCGGTCGCGCCGTCATCCAGGACCTCGGGCTGCAGACCACCCCGTCGAAGCTGGCCGAGAACATCTCGTCGACGGTCGTGCCGGAGACGGTGATCCTCGAGATCACGGCTCGGGACACGCGGCCGCGGCAGGCCCAGCGCATCGCGCAGTCGGTCGCCCGAGAGGTGAGCACCCTCGTGTCGACCCTGGAGACCCCACCGGGTCGCGGCCGGGCTCCGATCAAGGCGACCATCGTGGACGCGGCCGAGCTGCCCACGACGCCCACCACACCGCAGCCGCTGCGCAACATGGTGCTGGCGGGCGTGCTGGGACTCCTCCTGGGACTCGGGGCGGCCATCATCAAGGAGCTGCTCGACTCGACGGTCAAGAGCCCCCAGGACGTGGCTGACGCAGCCGACGTCCCGGTCATGGGCAACATCGCCTACGACCCCGCGGCGGCGAAGCGCCCCCTGGTCACCACCCTCGACCTGCACAATCCCCGGCTCGAGGCCTTCCGGGTCCTCCGCACGAACATGCAGTTCGTCGACGTGGACAACGAGAGCCGTGTCTACACGGTGACCAGCTCGATCCCGGAGGAAGGCAAGACCACCACCGCCACGAACCTCGCGATCATGATCGCGCAGGCGGGCCAGCGCGTCCTGCTGATCGAGGGCGACCTGCGGCGGCCCCGGATCCACCTGAACAGCGACCTCGAGCAGGCGGTGGGCCTCACCACGGTCCTGGTCGGGCGGACGAACCTCGAGGACGCGGTCCAGAGGTGCGAGGTCCCGAACCTGTCGGTGCTGACCAGCGGCGTGCTCCCCCCGAACCCGGCGGAGCTCCTCCAGTCACGCGCCATGGCCGACGTACTCGAGAAGGCACGGAAGTCCTTCGACGTGGTCATCATCGACGCGCCGCCGCTGCTGCCCGTCACCGACGCCGCCCTGCTCGCGGTGCAGTCCGACGGGGCCCTTCTCGTCGTGCGCCACGGAAAGACGACCAAGGAGCAGCTGCACCACTCGGTCGAGCGGCTGCGGGCCGTCGGTGGCCGGCCGCTCGGCGCCGTGCTGAACATGATCCCGAGCCGCGGATCGGCGTACTACTACACCTACCGCGGCGACGGGTACCGCCAACCGCTCCCGCTCGGGCCGGACGGCAGCGACCAGTTCCTCCTCGCCCCGGACGCGGACCGGCACCCGGAGGACACGACGACCCCGTCCGGCGGCGTGAAGGCGCTCGCCCACAACGGGCGTCCGCACCCGCCGGAGGACGTCGTCGCGCCGCTCGTGCCCGACCAGCGCCTCCCCGTCGAACCACCGTTGGAGCCCTCGAACGGCTCCTCGGCCGGCACCGTCGCGGCGCCCGTGCCCGGAGCGGTGCCCGACACCCGGAGTCTCACCAAGCCTTCGTTCGTGGACACCGACACGGTGCGGGCCGTCGACCATCGAGGGTGGGACGGGCTCGTACGACGGCTGGGCGGCGACGCCATGTACCAGTCGCTCGGCTACAACCGGGCCTCGGCGCACCTGGAGCCGGAGGGCACCACCCCCGTCCTGCTGCACCACCGCGGCAGGGTCAGCGAGACCGCGCTTCCTCTCCTGATGCGACCGCTTCCGGACGGGAGCGGCTGGGACGCGATCACCGCCTACGGGCTCGGCGGCCCGATCTCGAACGCGGCCGCGGAGGATCCCGAGCTGGGAGCGGCCGTCGACGACTGGGCCCGCAGGAACAACCTGGTCGCCTCGTTCATCCGGTACCACCCGCTCCTGGGCAACGACCGACTCGGCCCGAGCCGCGTCGACGTCTCACGCCAGGGCTACACGGCGATGTGGGACCTCGCGCGACGGACCGACCTGATGGCGGGCATGCACACGAACCACCGGCGGTCCGTCCAGCGGGCCGACCACGCCGGCCTGCAGGTGCGCGTCACGCGGAGCCCACGGGACCTCGACGCCTTCCGGGCGCTGTACGAGTCGAGGATGGAGCGGCAGGGCGACAAGGAGTTCGACTTCCTCTCCGACCGCTACTGGGCCGAGCTGACCAGAGGCTGCGCCCGCAACCTGCTCCTGCTCGAGGCGTTCCTGGACACCAACCTGGTCGCGGCGATCCTCTGCCTGACCAGCCCGCCCACCCTGCACTACCACCTCGGCGCGTCGAACGACGAGGGCCGGCGGGCGTGCGCGTCCCACCGGCTGTTCCTCGCGGCCGCGCAGTGGGCGAAGGCGAACGGATATTCCGAATTTCTTCTGGGAGGTCTAGGAGGAGCGACCGAATTTCCGCTCACATTCACGCAGCGTTTCGACCCGGTGACGCTGCCCAGGCCTTTGTATGTCGGGAAATGGGTGCATGATCCCGCCCGCTACGAGGCCCTCACGGGGGGCAGTTCGACAGCGGGTGTGTTCCCGCCTTGGAGAGCAAAGATCGAATTGCAAGGGGGATTGTAAATGCAGGCAGTCGTTCTCGCTGCGGGAATGGGAAGACGGCTCGGGGCGATGACGGAGGACAAGACCAAGTGCATGGTCCCCCTCCACGGCCGCACCCTGATCGAACGCAGCCTCGACGCCCTGGTGAACGCCGGGGTCGAGCGGATCGTGCTGGTCGTCGGCTACCACGCCGCCGGGGTCATGAACCTGGTCGGTGACACCTACCAGGGCGTGCCGGTCGTCTACGTGCACAACCCGCGCTTCACCACGACGAACAACGTCTACTCGCTCTACCTGGCGCGCGACTACCTCGTCGAGCAGGACACCCTGCTCCTCGAGAGCGACGTCGCCTTCCAGGAGAAGATCCTGACCGACCTCCTGGCGCACCCCGCGCCCAACGTCGCGGTGGTCGACCACTACAAGTCCTGGATGGACGGCACCGTGGTCACCCTGCTCGAGGACGGGTCGATCGAGCGGTTCATCCCCAAGAAGGACTTCAAGGGGGCGGACGTCGACAAGTACTACAAGACCGTCAACATCTACAAGCTGTCCGCGGACTACCTGCGCTCGACCTACGTGCCGTTCCTGGGCGCCTACGTCCAGACGATGGGCAACAACGAGTACTACGAGCAGGTGCTCCGAGTCGTGACCACGCTGGAGCGCCAGGACCTCGTCGCCATGAGGCTGAACGGCGAGAAGTGGTACGAGATCGACGACATCCAGGACTACATGAACGCCGAGACCGTCCTCGCGCCCGAGGACGAGATGTACGACAGGTACCTCGGCAGGCACGGCGGCTACTGGCGGTTCCCGCAGGTGCTGGACTTCTGCTACCTGGTGAACCCCTACTTCCCGCCGCGGGACATGCTCGACGAGATGAAGCGGCAGTTCGACTCGCTGCTCAGCCAGTACCCGTCGTCCGCGACGGTCAACAACCACCTCGCCGCTCGGATGTTCGGGTTCGACGACGACAGCCAGGTCATCGCGGGCAACGGCGCCGCGGAGCTGATCGCCACCCTCGGCATCGCTCTCGCCGAGACCCCGATGGTCATCTCGACACCGACGTTCGAGGAGTACCTCGAGAGGTTCGACTCCCACGGCGTCCAGGCGCCCTCGGAATGCGGCAGCGTCGACGCGGAGGCGGTTGCCGGGGCGATGGCCGGTGCGTCCGCCGTCGTACTCGTGAACCCGGACAACCCGAGCGGGCAGTGCCTGAGCACGCAGGAGGTCGAGGCGCTCGCCAGACACCTCGAGAGCCAGGGCAAGCGGCTGATCCTCGACGAGTCGTTCATCGACTTCGCCGAGCCGTCGCACTGCGAGACCTTCCTGACGCCGGAGCGGCTGGCCCAGTTCCCGTCGATGGTGGTGGTGCGGAGCATCAGCAAGAGCTACGGGGTGCCGGGGGCCCGTCTGGGCGTGCTGGCGTCGTCCGATGCCGTGCTGCTGAAGGAGCTGCGGCGGATGCTCCCGGTGTGGAACATCAACTCGTTCGGCGAGTTCTTCCTGCAGACGATCCGCAAGTACGCCGGCGAGTACGACGAGGCCTGCCTGAAGATCCGGGCCGAGCGCGACGCCTTCTGCGATCAGCTGAGCAAGGTGGAGGGCCTCCGGGTCGTCCCGTCGCACGCCAACTACTTCCTGTGCGAGGTCGTGAACGGGCTCTCCGCGACGGAGCTCAGCAAGACGCTGCTGCGTGAGCACGACATCCTCGTCAAGGACTGCAGCAGCAAGGTCGGGATGTCCGGGGAGTTCATCCGGGTCGCGGTGCGCGACCGCGAGGACAACACCCGCTTCCTGCGGGCGGTCGCGAAGGTCCTGGGCTGAGACGGTTTCTGAGAGAGGGAGTGGGGGCCTTGTCGGAGATCGGCGAGATCGACCACGAGGGCGTAGAGCAGTTCCGGGGGATCTTCCGGGAGCTGCTTCGGGAGGTGGACGCCGCGGTCGCGAACGAGCCCGACGTGACGTACTTCGCCGCGTACGGGACAGCCCTCGGGGCGGTGCGCGACGGGGACGTGATCCCGTGGGACGGCGACGCCGACCTCCTCGTCCCCGCGGAGTGCTTCGACCAGCTGTGCACGGCGCTGCGCATGAACCTGCCCGCGCCGTACTACGTCTGCGACCCGGAGACCATCAGCGACTACGAGTACCTCTTCCCGCGCGTCGCCATCAAGGGCATCCACCACAACCTGGCGCACGTGGACCTCTTCCCGCTCCTCCCCTCGCCGGTGTCGGGGCTCGCGCGGCGTGCCTACCTCCTGGCCGCGCACGCCTTCGCCCAGGCCTTCTTCATCAAGCGCGTCGAGCTTCGGAACAGGCAGCACTACGGCGCGCTCAAGCGCTGGACGGTGCGGGTGGGGAAGGTCCTGCTGAGCCCCGTCAAGGACACGGTCCTCATCCGTGCCAACCAACGGCTCGAGGCGTGGTTCTCCAGGAAGGACACCGGCTACCTCACGAGCCCGCACTGCCACGAGGACCACCTGCACAACTTCTTCGAGGCCTCCTGGTTCTCGTCGGCCTCGACCGGCACCCTGGGCGACGTCACGGTACGTCTCCCGGTCGGGGCCCACGAGTACCTGGAGCGGGTCTACGACGACTACATGCAGCCGCTCACCCCCGAGGAGCAGCACGCGGAGCTGGCGTTCGTGACCAAGTACCAGGTGGCGCCGCTGCGCGCTCAGGGCGTGATCGGCTGAGCATTCCAGGCCGACACAAATGAACAAGCCGGGTCGTTGAACGAGCGGACCGACACGAACGGAAGGGCCGACTCATGACGACGCTCGGGCGTATCCCCATCGGCGCCCAACCTGCGATGCACGACGGCGACGCGCACCCCCGTCGCAAGACGACCAGGCTGCGTGAGCTGCTCACGTCGCCCGACCTGTCCTTCATCATGGAGGCCCACAACGGCCTGAGCGCGAAGGTCGTCGAGGAGGCAGGCTTCGAGGGCATCTGGGGCAGCGGCCTCTCGATCTCGGCCGCTCTCGGCTGCCGCGACAACAACGAGGCGAGCTGGACGCAGGTGCTCGAGGTCGTCGAGTTCATGAGCGACGCCACCACCGTGCCGATCCTCCTCGACGGCGACACGGGCTACGGCAACTTCAACTCGATGCGGCGCCTGGTTCGCAAGCTCGAGCAGCGCGGCATCGCCGGCGTGTGCATCGAGGACAAGCTGTTCCCGAAGACGAACAGCTTCCTCCACGGCAGTGCACAGCCGCTCGCCGACATCGACGAGTTCGCCGGCAAGATCGCGCGCGGGCAAGGACGCGCAGACCGACGACGACTTCGTCATCGTCGCGCGGGTCGAGGCCTTCATCGCGGGGCAGGGCCTGGCGGAGGCGCTCGAGCGCGCCGAGGCGTACCGCGCGGCGGGCGCGGACGCCATCCTGATCCACAGCGCGCTCCGTCAGCCGACCGAGATCTTCGAGTTCAAGGCGGAGTGGGGCGACCGGCTCCCCGTCGTGATCGTTCCGACGAAGTACTACACGACGCCTACCGAGGTCTTCCGCGAGCAAGGCTTCTCGACGGTGATCTGGGCCAACCACCTGATGCGCAGCGCCCTGCAGGCCATGCAGGAGACCGCCGAACGCGTCCATGAGCATGAGTCGCTCGTCGGAGTCGAGGACGCGATCGCGCCGTTGAGCGAGGTGTTCCGGATCCAGGGCCAGGCCGAGCTCGAGGCCGCCGAGGACCGCTACCTGCCGCAGGACACGGCCGCGGCCGGTGCCATCGTCCTCGCCTCCTCACGGGGCGACGAGCTCGGGTCGCTCACCGACGACATGCCGAAGACGATGGTGCCGATCAGGGGCATCCCGCTGCTGGGGCACATCGAAGCGGCCTATCGGACGGCGGGAGTGAAGCAGATCACCGCGGTCCGCGGCTACATGCGAGAGCGGGTCGACGTCGGTGGCATCGAGTACGTCGACAACGACGAGTTCGACTCGTCACACGAGGTCGTCTCGCTGTTCAAGGCCATCGATGCGCTTCACGGGCCGATGCTCGTCTCGTACGGCGACGTGATGTTCAAGCGGGCGGTCATCTCGGAGCTCCTCGACGTCGAGGACGACTTCGCCGTCTGCGTCGACGCCAACTGGCGCGACAGCGCGAACCGTGACCGCATCGCCGACTACGTGGTGTGCTCCGAGGACTACAACCGCTACTCGTTCCTGCACCGAGTCAGCTGGCTGCGGTTCTCGCATCGCCCGGACGACGACGTGACCGGTGAGTGGATGGGCTTCCTGCGCACCTCGGCGTCCGGCAGCGCGAAGCTCTCGTCGCTGCTGCGCGAGCTCGCCGAGTCCCAACCCGAACGCTTCCGCTCCATGTCGATGCCCGACCTGATCGAGGAGCTCGTGGCGCGCGGACACGACGTACGCGTCCTCTACTCCATCGGCAACTGGCTCGACATCGACAGCGTCGAAGACGTCGTCGCCGGCGCGAGCTTCTGAGCGCCATGACCCTTCACCCGACGAGCCAGGAGTGCAGATGATCACGGCCGAAGACTTCATGGACCATGCCACGGCGAACGGGTTCTCGCTGTGGTCCGGTGTCCCCTGTTCCTACCTCTCGCCGTTCATCAACCACGTGATCGACTCCGAGGACCTCGTGTACGTCGGTGCGGCCAACGAGGGCGACGCGGTCGCCGTCGCGAGCGGTGGCGCGCTGGCGGGTCGTCGCGGCGTCGCCATCTTCCAGAACTCCGGGATGGGCAACGCGGTGAGCCCCCTCACGTCGCTCAACCTCGTGTTCCACATCCCGGTCCTCGTGATCGTCACGCTGCGCGGTGAGCCCGGCGGCCCCGCCGACGAGCCGCAGCACGAGGTGATGGGGGCCATCACGACGCAGATGCTCGAGCTGATGGGCATCCCCTGGGAGCTCTTCCCCGAGGAGAGCGCCGAGGTCGCCGGCGTCATCGAGCGGGCGGTCGCGCACATGGACGTGCACCGGACGCCGTACGCCCTCGTGATGCGCAAGGGCGCAGTGGCTCCACGCGCGCTGCAGCGGAAGGCCGAGCCACGGCCGCGTGGCGAAGCGCCCGCGCCGTGGCCGCTCGAGGAAGGTGAGCGCCCGACGCGACGCGAGGTGCTCTCCGCCGTCATCGCCGCGACCGGGCCCGACGACGCCGTGATCGCGACCACCGGCTTCACCGGACGTGAGCTCTACGCGCTCGACGACCGGCCGAACCAGCTCTACATGGTCGGCTCCATGGGCTGCGCGTCGAGCATCGGGCTCGGGATCGCGCTCGCGCAGCCCGACCGCCGGGTGGTCGTCCTCGACGGCGACGGCGCCCTCCTCATGCGGCTCGGCGCGCTGGCCACCATCGGCTACGAGCGCCCGCCGAACCTCGTGCACGTCCTGCTCGACAACGAGATGCACGAGTCCACCGGCGGTCAGTCCACCGTGGCGCACTCGATGGACGCCGCGGGCGTGGCAGCCGCGTGCGGGTACCCGGAGGTGCGGCGCCTGACCACGGCGTCCGAGGTCTCCGCGCTGCTCGGCGAACCCGGTGGGACGTGCAGGTTCGCGCACGTCAAGATCCGCCCCGGCGTGCCCGACGGTCTGCCCCGGCCGGTCGTGACCCCGCCGAGGTCGCCCGCCGCTTCTCGGCCGCCATGACAGGGCCCACGACCGGCACCGCACGCGCCGCCGTCACGGTGGGAGGGCTGTGATGGCCACGGCACCGAAGCTCCTGAACCCCGGCCCGGTCACGCTCACCGACCGGGTGCGGGCGGCGATGGGCCGCCCCGACCTGTGCCACCGCGAGCCGGAGTTCGCCTCGCTCGCGCTCGACGTCATCGCGCGGCTGGGCGGCGTCTACGGACCGGCCGCGGCGGCGCACCGGGCGGTGCTGCTCACGGGGTCGGGCACCGCGGCCGTCGAGGCCATGGTCGGCTCGCTCGTCCCCCGCGACGGCCGGGCCCTGGTGGTCGCCAACGGCGTGTACGGCGAGCGGATCGCCGACATGCTCCGGGCCCAGGGCAAGGCGTTCGACGTCGTCGCGGCCGAGTGGACGGCGCCGATCGACCTCGACGCGGTCGAGGAGCAGCTGGCCACGCGGCCTGTTCAGCCACGTGGTCGCCGTGCACCACGAGACCACCACCGGGCGTCTCAACGACCTCGACGCCCTCGGCGCGCTGTGCCGTCACCACGGTGTCCCGTTGCTGCTCGACGCGGTCAGCAGCTTCGGCGGCGAGGAGATCAGGTTCGACGAGTGGAACCTCGAGGCGTGCGCCGCGACGGCCAACAAGTGCCTCCACGGCGTGCCGGGGGCCTCGTTCGTCGTGGTGCGCGACGACGCCTTCGAACGTCCGAGCGGCTCGCCGTCGGTGTACCTGGACCTCCACCGGTACCGGCGAGCGCAGGAGACCGGCTACTCGCCGTTCACGCAGTCACCGCAGGTGCTGTACGCGCTCGACGCGGCGCTCGACGAGTTCGCCGACGACGGCGGCTGGCAGGCCCGGCGCTCCCGCTACCGAGCCCTGACCGATCGGGTCCGCAGCGGGCTCTCGGCCATCGGCGTACAGCCTCTCCTGGCCGCCGACGCGTCGAGCTCGATGCTCACCTCGTACCACCTCCCCGCCGGCGTGTCCTACGACCGGTTGCACGACCGGCTGAAGGACGACGGCTACGTCATCTACGCGGGCCAGGGCTTCCTCGACGGGCGGATCTTCCGCATCGCGGTCATGGGCGACCTCGACGCGGACGACATGGACCGCGTCGTCGCCTCGGCCACGCACGCGCTCGCGTCGGTCACCGCGGACCGTGCGTCTTGAGCGGCATCGACAAGGCGGTCATCCTCGCCGCGGGTCGCGGCAACCGCATCGCCGACGCGGCGGGCGGCGTGCCCAAGCCGCTGCTGCCGCTCGACGGCCACGCGGGCTCCCCGACGTTCCTCGACTGGCACCTCACGATGCTGTCGCGCGCGGGGTGCCGCGAGATCTACCTCGTCGGCAACCGCGACACGTTCGGCACCCACCTCGCCGCGATGGACGATGTGCACGGCCACGTGGATCCTCAACCCGACCGACGAGGAGTCCGCATCGGGCAGCGCGCACTCGGCGCAGTACGCGTGGCACAGCCCGCACCGCATCCTCGACGGCCGCAGCCGGGTGGTGCTGATGGACGCCGACATCCTCTACGACCCCGTGCTGCTCCACCGTCTGGCGTCACAGCCCGGTCCGCGGTCGAAGACGCTCGTGTCCGCCCGCCACGACCCCGGCGACGAGGAGGTGCTGGTGTTCGCCCGGCCCGACGATCGCTCGCGCGCCGTCCTGCACGGCAAGGGCCTCCTCGGCAGCCCGCTCACCGACGGACTCGTCTGCGTCGGTGAGGCGACCGGCATCGTGCTGTTCGAGCCGTCCTCGCACGCGGCGCTCGCAGCCGCCACCGACTGGGCTATCGAGCGCTCGCGCGGCGGCACCCGCAGCGAGCACGAGGACGTGACGCAGCTGCTGATGACGCGCGGCGACGTCGACATCGTCACCTTCGACGACGCGGCGTTCATGGAGTGCGACACCCCGGAGGAGTACGCCGTGCTGCGCGAGGACCTCTACCCGCGCCTGCGCCACCACCTCACGCCCGCACGGCCTCAGGCTCGGCGCGCGGCCAGGACCAGCAGGTAGCCGATCATCGCGCCGAGCGTGTTCGCCACCATGTCGTCCACCTGTGGCGAGCGGCCGGGCAGGAAGAGCGCCTGACCGACCTCGATGCACGCCGTCGCCAGGAGCCCGACGAGCAGCCAGGCGCCCAGGCCCCACCTGGGCCTGAACGTCGAGCCGAGGAAGCTCATCGGCACGAAGAGCAGCACGTTGGTGCCGAACTCGACGACGTTCGGGGAGATCCAGTCGGGGGCGCCGATCGCCTGCAGCCCTCGCCAGATCACCACGACGGACCAGGAGGGGACCTCGGCGCTGGGCGCGAAGACGATGAACGCCACGACGACCGCGTAGACGACCATCAGGGTCCCCGCGAGACGGCGCGACTCGATCACCGCCACCCCCTGCTCCCCCGGCCCCGTCATGCGCTGTCAGGTCACCGCAGCTGCGGTCTGACGTGCAGACCGACCTCGGGGTCGACCACGACCTCCTGGGACGCGGGGATGCCGTCGGCGTCGAGCGTCGCGTCGAGAGCGACGTTGCGCTTGACCATCGCCAGCGCGATCGGGCCCAGCTCGTGGTGGCGGGCCGACGTACCGACGAAGCCGACGCTCTTGCCGTTCAGCAGCAGCTCGGCGCCGCGGACCGGAAGCCGGTTGACCGAGCCGTCGAGGTGCAGCAGCGTGAGCCGGCGCGGAGGGCGGCCGAGGGTGTGGACGCGGGCGACCGTCTCCTGCCCGCGGTAGCAGCCCTTGTCCAGGTGTACGGCGGTGCCGATCCACCCGGCCTCGTTCGGGATCGTGCGGTGGTCGGTGTCCAGGCCCAGGCGCGGCTCGCCCCGGGCGATGCGCAGCGCCTCGAACGCCCACATCCCGCAGGCGGGCCCTGCCGCCTCGGCGAACGTGGGCAGGTCCTTGCGAGGCAGGAGGACATAGCCGGAGTACGGCGCGCCGTCGATCCGTGACGCGGGCCGCCAGGCGACCGCCACCTCGTCGGTCACGTCGGCCACCTCGACGCGCATCATGAACCGCATCTTGTCCAGCCACTCGACGAGCGCGGGGGCCTGCCGGGGCTCGACGTGGGCGGTGAACGACTCACCGTCGTCGACGCCGTACATCGCGTGCTCCACGTGCCCCTGCGGGCTCAGGACCAGCGCCGCCGTGGGGACGTCGGGGGCGAGGCTCTCGAGGTGCTGGGAGGTCAGCGAGTGCAGCCACGTCAGCCGGTCGGGCCCGCTCACCCGGACCACCCCCCGGTGGGAGAGGTCGACGAACCCCTCACCGGACTCGAGGGTCCGCTGCTCCTGGTTGAACGACCCGTAGTGCGCGGCGACAGGCGAGTCGATCCCGTCGCCGGCGACGGCTCTGGGCAGCTTCAGGAGCGGGCTTGGCTGGATCGATGGAGACACGCTTTCGAGCGTACCCGGGGCCCCTCCAGGCGGTTGAGCCCGTCGAGACCCCGGGATCGCGCGGCTACCAGTCCAGGCCGCCCTTGAACCAGCTCCTGTCCTGGCTGGTCAGAGGCCGTGGGCTGCTCACCGTCGAGGGCGAGAGCCAGATCTCCTGCCACTCGTCCTCATAGCCCCTCGTGAACGCGACCTGGGTGCCGTCCGGCGAGAACGCAGGTGAGGCGCCGCCGAAGCCGTCGCCGTAGGGCGTGCCGCTCGGGCCGTCCTCGGTGATCGCGACCGTGGCCCCGGTGGTCAGGTCCGTCACCGCGACGTCCGAGACGGTGAGCGTGCAGGGGCTTCCCGGCCGGCAGTACTGCGGCTCGGGGAAGGGGATGTCGGTGTAGTACACGTGCGCGAGCCGCGACCCGTCGTACGACCAGTCCGGGCTGCCGGCGTCCGGGATCACCGTCGTCAGGTCCGCCCTGGTCACGGGGGGACCGCCGGCGAGCGCCGCCGACACTGCTGCAGCCGGGACGGTCATCACCTGCTCCGGGGTGGACGTGCCCGAGGCGACGTCGAGCTCCGAGTAGGCGACAGCCAGGCCCGCCCTCGGGTGCCACGACATGGAGCTGGCCGAGCCGTTGCCGGCTTTGAGGTCGGCGATCTTCACGATGCTGGACGTGTCGCGGATGTCCACGGCGTACACGTCGGTCCAGGCAGCGGTGGTCTCACCCGTGACCGGGTCCTCCTCGTAGCCCCCGCGCAGGAACAGCACGGTGTCCAGGTCGTACCACTCCGGCGAGACACCGGGGACCAGCGCGCGCAGCGTCCGCCCGGACACCCCGTCCAGCAGGACGATGGTCGTGACCGGCATCGAGGTCGAGGCGCGGTGGATCGCGATGAGCTTCCGGTCCGGCGACCAGGCCGGGTCCCGGTCGCTGACGAAGTCCTTGGCCTTGCTGTCGTTGGTGAGCCGCTGGATGCGGCCGGTCGCCGGGTTGACGGTGAAGAGGTCCTCCTGCGAGCTCCCCTCGGCGAAGTTCCAGCCGTAGTAGGCGATCTGCGGTGTGGTGGTGGAGGTTCGCGGTGCGGCGTACCCGGCCTGGGCCGCCCCTGCGAGGAGCAGCGCCCCCGCCGCTCCGGCGATGAACAACCTGCGCGTGGTTCTCACGCTCTTCGCCATGCTGATCAGCCCCCTTAAAAGACAGCACGCGAGCGTTGACACCTCGATCCTGCTATGGGGGCATCAGAGGGGTTAGAGGCTTTCGTCCCCACTCTCGGGGAGGTTTCTGCGAAACGGGAACGCGGCGAGAGGTCTCTACATAAGGTCGACGCCGTGATCTCCGGCCTCGCCCTCGTGGTGCTCATCGTCGCCGCGGGCACGGCCGACCGGACCGGGCCCCTCGGCGCCGTGGCGCTCGCGCTCGCCTCCCTGCTGTGGCTCGTGCTCAACAAGCAGATGGAGGGCGCGATCATCTGGCAGGTCAGCGCCCACCACGGGCTCACCGCCGCCGACCTCGCGGGGTTCGTCGGCCTCGGCCTGGCGGCCTGGCACTTCCTGCGCCCGTGAGGTTCAGGTCGCGCAGCGGCCGTAGTCGTCCTCGAAGCGCTGGATGTCGTCCTCGCCGGTGTAGGCGCCGCGCTGGACCTCGATGATCACCAGCTCCTCGCTCGACTCGTTGCCGAGCCGGTGCTTGGCGCCCTGGGGCACGTCGATGCTGTGGCCGGGCCCGGCGGTGATCGTCTCGCCGTCGACCACGCAGGTGGCGATGCCGAAGACCACGACCCAGTGCTCGGAGCGGTGCTCGTGGGTCTGGTACGACAGGCGGCAGCCCGGCTTCACGTGGATGCGCTTGACCTTGTAGCCGTGGTCCACGTCGATGACGTGCCACGAGCCCCAAGGGCGCTCCTCGGACTCCAGTGCCACGGTGCCTCCGCCCTGCCGTCTCTCCGGGTCGACTCCCGGGTCGTTCTCCGATCGGCCGTAGCCTACGGGAGCCGTCACACGGGCGTGGCAAGGTGCCGGATTCGCCCGACTAGACCGAATGACGGCGCCGGTCCACAGCCGTCCCTTTACCTGTCATCATTCCGACCCGTGGAAGCCAGGCAGTCCTCGGACGAGGTTCGCGAGGCCGCGGCTCCAACCGGGACCTCCGCAGCCCATCTCCTCCGCCGAGCGGAGCAGGTGGCAGACGAGCTGCGCGCCCAGGCAGAGCAGGAGCTCAGCGAGGCGAGGCGCCTCAGCAGGGCCCTCGAGGGCGAGGCCCGGCGCCTGTACGACGACGCGGAGACCGACCGGGCCGAGGCAGCCCGAGCTCTCCAGGCCGCCAACGAGCAGCTGGCGGAGGTCTCGCAGGAGTCGCAGCAGCTCGTGGCCGACGCCGCCGAGCAGGCCACCCTGCTGATGCAGGCCGCCGAGTCCCAGCGACAGGAGATCCTCGCCGAGGTCGAGGCCACGGTCGCGGACCGGCGTACCTCCGCAGAGCGCGCTGTCGACGACGCCCACCGTGAGGCCACGAGACTCCTCACCGAGGCCAGGGCCGAGGCAGACCGGCTCGTCGACGACGCTGCCAGGCAGGCGAAGGCGCAGGACGCCGCGAGTCACGCCCTCGCCGAGCAGCGCCTCGCCGATGCGGAGAAGATCGGCGACGAGGTCCGCGCACAGGCCGAGGAGGAGGCCGCGGCCGTCCTCGACAAGGCCCATGCGGAGGCCCGCGAGCTGCGTGAAGCCGCTTCCCGCGACGGCGGCGGACCTCCGCGAGAGGGCCGAGTCGCTCCGCGCGAGCGCGAAGACCCAGGCCGAGCAGATCATCCGGGGCGCACGGGTGGAGGCCGAGCAGGCCCTGGCCTCCGCGGCCGAGCAGACGGCCTGGACCCAGCGGACCATGGACTCGCTGCTCGCCACGGCCCAGCTCGAGGCCCAGCGGATCCGCGCCAAGGGTCACGCCGACGCGGCCCTTCACGTCAAGCGGGTGCGTGGCCGGATCCAGGACGTGATGGCGCGGCTGAGGGCGCGGCTGCGCGACGAGGTCCAGGAGGCCGACGACCGCGCGGTGGAGCTCGCCGAGGTGGCCGAGGAGGTCCTCGCCGCCGCACAGAAGGAGGCGGAGGAGACGCTCGCCGCCGCCAACGACAACGCCGAGCGCCTCCGTGCCGACGCCGAGCAGCACGCGTCCCTGGTCGAGTCGCGGGCCCGACGCAGGCTCGACGAGGCAGACTCCGGCGCCCGGATCCTGCGCCAGCGCGTCGCCGACGAGGTGATGCGCGGCCAGCGGACGGCGCAGGAGGAGGTACGCCGTGCCCGCGAGGAGGCCATGGCCCAGGTAGCCGAGGCGAGGCGAGAGGCCGACACCCTCCGAGCCCAGGCCCGCACGCTGCTCGAGGACGCCCGGCGCGAGGTCGCGGTGCTCGGCCGCCGCCGCGACGAGATCGCCGACGAGCTCGGGCAGCTGTCCGGGGTCATCCAGGCGCTCGCCGTGCCCGCGGACTCGGGCCTTTCCGGAGGGGCGCTCGCCGTGCCCGCCGACACCGGCACTGCCGGAGGGGCCGCCCTCACTCCGGCCACACAGCTCACGGGGGACACAGAGATAAACCACGGAGAAGAGGACGACCACAGATGACCGACTCCCCCAACCCCTTCCGGGTGGTCCTGCGTGGGTACGACCCCGCTCAGGTGGACCGCCGCCTGTACGAGCTGGAGCACGACTGCAAGCTCGCCCGTGAGGACGCCGACAGCTTCGAGGGGCGTGCCCTGCAGCTCGAGCGGGAGCTTGCGCGCGCGGTGGAGCGCACTGCCGCCGTGGAGGAGCAGGATCCCGAGCCGCCCACGTTCACGCACCTCGGCCAGAGGGTCGGCCAGATCCTGAGCCTCGCCGAGGAGGAGGCCGAGGAGCTCCGGGACCGGGCCCGTATCGAAGCGGCCTCCCTGCGCGCCGAGGCAGAGGGGATGCTGACCGGGGCGCGTGCCGAGGCGGACCGGTACGCCGACCAACGGCGCAGCGAAGCCGAGACCGAGGCCGCCCGGATCGTCGAGGACGCCCGGCGAGCGGCCGACGAGCGCCTCGACGCCGCCGAGCGCGACGCCGCCGCGCGCCTGCAGGAGGCAGAGGCTGTCTACGAGAACCAGCGCGCGAAGGCGGCCAAGGCAGCGGCCGACTTCGAGATGACCCTGGCCCGGCGTCGTCAGAACGCCGAGGAGGAGTTCACCCAGCAGATGGAGGAGTCCCAGCGACGGCTCGAGGAGCTCGAGCGCCACATCGAGTCCTCCCGCGCGGAGGCCGAGACGACCCACGCCGACGCGGTCCGCGAGGCACGGCGGCTGGTCGACGAGGCGGAGCAGCAGGCCGCCTCGATCGTCACCGACGCCAAGACGGTCGCCGCGCGTGTCCGTGCCGACTCCGAGCGCGAGCTCGTGGCCGCGACCCAGCGCCGCGACAGCATCAACGCCCAGCTCGCGAACGTGCGGCAGATGCTCGCCACCCTCACCGGCGTGGCACCCACGACGCTGATGGACCAGGCGATGGGCTCGTCAGGCGAGCCTGCCGAGTCCGCCGCGTCCGCCGAGCCTGTCGAGGTCGCCGAGCCAATCCAGGCCACCGAGCCGGTCGAGGTCGCCGAGCAGCCCGACCACGACCAGCCCGACATCGAGCAGGTCGAGCACGAGCTCGCCGACGTCGAGCGGACCGACGGCCGACCGCGACGGGGCGGAACACGGAGCGCTCACGCCGTAGCCTACGGAGATGGCACGCTCTCTCCTGGTCAAGGTCACCGCTGGCGTCGAGGACCCCGAACGATGCAACCAAGCGTTCACGGTCGCTGCCATGGCGGTCGCCTCAGGGGCCGAGGTCAGCCTGTGGCTCACCGGCGAGTCGGTGTGGTTCGCGGTCGAAGGGCGGCAGCCTGACCTCGCGCTCCCCCACGCCGCTCCGGTGGCCGACCTGATGGCGGCGGTCCTGTCGGGCGCCACGGTCACGGTGTGCACCCAGTGCGCCCAGCGCCGAGACGTCACCGAGTCCGACGTACTCGATGGCGTGCGGATCGCAGGGTCGTCGACGTTCGTCGAGGAGGCACTGGCCGACGACGTACAGGCGCTCGTCTACTGACCGCACCGGCCCACCGGACCGGGCTTGGCAGCACAGGTGTGTCGCCAACGCTCAACCGACGTCCTCAACGGGTTCGAGGAGGCCGTGCTCCTCGACCAGCTCCAGGGAGAGGGTCTTGTAGCCGACGTCCTCGAACAGCACGGTGATCCGGTCCTCCTCGAGGTCGGTGACCGTGCCCTCGCCGAACTCCTCGTGCCGCACCTGTGACTGCAACGGGTACGGCGAGTCGTCGTCGCCCGCGACCGCCAGGGCGACACCGGCCACGCAGTTGTCGCAGATCCCGCAGAGGTCCTCGGCCTCCTCGCCGAAGTACGCCAGCAGGAAGTCCGCACGGCAGCGCGCCGTCTCGGCGTACCCCCGCATCATGTCCACCCGCGACTGCTCGAGCTTGCGGTGCGCCTCGGCCTGCTCGATGACCGCGTCGACGGTCTCGTCACCCGCTCCCGTGGGTCCGCCGGTCTCCTCGACCAGCTCGAGGAGGTTGAGGATGCGCCCGGCCTTGCGGGCCCCGAAGCCGCAGTGCTCCCGCACCTGGCGCGGGTCCGTGTCGCCGGTCGCGGCCACGGCGTCGAGCACCACCCGCACGTCCTCACGCGCGGGCACACCGCCGGAGAAGAACCGGCCGAGCGACAGGTCCTCGGGGCGGTAGACCAGCGTCGCGGTGGCGGGCTCGCCGTCGCGACCCGCGCGGCCGACCTCCTGGTAGTACGTGTCCGGCGACTCGGGGACCTCGGCGTGTACGACGTAGCGGATGTCCGGCTTGTCGATGCCCATGCCGAACGCCGAGGTGGCCACGATCGTGTCGACCTCGTCGTCCATGAACGCGTCGAACGCCTCGTTGCGGCGCTTCTGGCTCAGGCCGGCGTGGTAGATCGTGGTTCGCCGACCCAGCTGCTCCAGCGCCGCGGCGTACTCCTCGGTTCCCTTGCGGGTGCGGCAGTAGACGATGCCCGAGCCCCCGAGCTCGCCGGCGAGCTCCTGCACGGTGTCGAGCACGGTCCGCCGCTGGTCCGCCGACGTACTGCAGCGGACGACCCGCAGGCTGATGTTCTTGCGCTCGAAGCCGGTCACGACCATCCGGGGCTTGCGCAGGCCGAGCTGCTCGACGATGTCCTCGCGGACCGGCAGGGCTGCGGTCGCGGTCATCGCGATGATGCGCGGTGAGCCGATCTCCTCGATCAGCTCGCCCAGCCGGAAGTAGTCGGGCCGGAAGTCGTGACCCCACGCCGACACGCAGTGCGCCTCGTCGACCGCGACCAGGCTCGGCCCCAGCGCGGCGACCTCGCGGAGTACGTCGGGGTTGGCGAGCTGCTCGGGCGACATGAAGAGGAACTCGAGCTCGCCGGCTCGTGCACGTTCGAGGGCCTCGACGCGCTGGGCCTCCGTCTCCGCCGAGCTCACGCGGGCGGCACGCAGCTCGGGGCCGCCCTCGAGCAGCCCCTCGATCTGGTCCTGCTGAAGGGCGAGCAGCGGCGAGACCACGAGCGTGCAACCCTCGAGCAGGACCCCGGCGACCTGGTAGGTCAGCGACTTGCCTGAGCCCGTGGGTGAGACGAGCAGGACGTCGTGACCGTCGAGGAGCGCCCGCATCGTCTCCTCCTGGCCGGGCAGCAGGCTGCTGTGCCCGAAGTACCGCCGCGCGGCCTCTCGAGCGCGCCGACCGTTGCCGTCAGAGCCGGCGCTCCTGGGCGGAGTCATGGCAACAACTTTGCCCTAACTTCCTGTCCCTCATGCCCGTGACCCGGGCACGACGAATTGCTGAACCGGCCGCGAATTGCTGAACCGACCGGTTTCCCCGAACGGCGCATCTCGTGACCTACAGGATCGCCCATAACCGCCATGAGGCAGATACCGGATCCGGCGCCGTTGCCACCCACCCGTCGTCTCCGAGGTTCCCCTGTTTTGGGGAGGGGGGCGGGGTCCGGGGCTTGATACGTATAGCGGACTACAACATGTCTACGGGGCGAGGTACCAACGTGCACCAGACTCATACCGTCATCATCGGAGCAGGCCCTCACGGCCTCTCTGCGGCAGCACACCTGAGTCGAGCCGGGGCCGAGACAACGGTGTTCGGGGACCCGATGTCGTTCTGGCGCGACAACATGCCGAAGGGCATGCTGCTCCGCTCCAACTGGGGCGCCACGAGCATGGCCGACTACGAGGGGCCGCTGTCGCTCGACAGCTACTGCCGGACGACCGGCATCAAGCCGGGCATACCGGTCCCCCTGGAGGACTTCGTCGACTACGGCATGTGGGTCCACAAGGAGGCCGTTCCGGACGTGGACCGCCGGATGGTCGACCGCGTGGAGCGCAAGGACGGCGGCTTCCTGCTCACCCTCGACGACGAGACGCAGATGGCGTGTCGTCACGTCGTCGTCGCGGGTGGCATCGCGCCGTTCACGGTCCGGCCGAACCTGCTCCGCAGCCTGCCGACCGAGCTCGCCTCCCACACGGGGGACTACTCGGACCTGTCGGTGCTCCGCGGGAAGTCCGTGCTGATCATCGGCGCCGGCCAGAGCGCCACCGAGTCGGCTGCGCTGCTGAACGAGATGGGCTGCGAGGTCGAGATCGTCATGCGTACCGACCACATCGACTGGCTCCACGGCGAGACGTACCGCAACATGACAGGGCCCTTGGCTCCCCTGCTGTACGCCCCGACCGGCGTCGGCCCGATGGGCATCGCCCGCCTGGTGGCCTTCCCGGACCTCTTCCGGCGCCTCCCGCGCAAGGTCCAGGACCGGCTCTCCTACCTCGCGGTCCGGCCGCGGGCGGCCGACTGGCTGATGGACCGGCTCGCGCCGATCCCGATCAGGTTCGGTACGACGGTGGTCGGCGCCGAGCCGAAGGGCGACCGCCTCGAGGTCACCCTCAGCGACGGCACGAGGCGCGAGGTCGACCACCTGCTGTACGGGACCGGGTACAAGGTCGACATCACCAAGTACCCCTTCCTCGACCCCGCTCTCGCGGGCGCCATCCGCAAGGTGGACGGGTACCCCGTGCTGAAGTCCGGCATGGAGTCGTCGATTCCCGGCCTGCACTTCCTCGGTGCGCCCTCCGTGTGGAGCTTCGGTCCCACGCAGCGGTTCGTCTCCGGCAGCTGGTACGGCGCCAGCTCGGTCACCGCCGCGATCACGGGCCGGCCTCGCCGCCGACCGAACCACATCGAGAAGGTATGACCCTGACACCGTCCGTCGTTCGTGCGGCCCGGATCCACAGGGCCGCACGGACGACGGGAGGTTCGCCATGACAAGACAGCAGCCGTTCCGAGTCCTCATCTCCTCCGCGGGTCGCAGGAACTACCTGGTGCGGTGGTTCCGCGAGGCCTTCGAGCTCTTCCCCGACCTCGACGGCCGGGTACTGGTCGCGGACGCGGACCTGAAGGCGGCCGCCTTCGCCGACGCCGACGAGGGCTTCCAGCTGCCGCCGTTCGACAGTCCGGAGTACTTCGAGGCTCTCGGGTCGCTCTGCGACTCCCAGGGCGTCCGGCTGGCCCTCTCCGTCAACGACTACGAGCTCATGCACTGGGCGGAGAGGCCCGGCTCGCTTCCCCTGGAGCCGGTCTTCCTCGTGCCCAACGAGGCCACCCTGCGGGTCAGCTGCGACAAGGCCTACCTCGCCGAGTGCGCCGAGGGCTTCCTGGTGCCCGAGACGACGACCCTCGCCCGGGTGCTCAAGGACCCCGACGTGCTGGACGGTTTCACGGAGAATGTCGTCCTCAAGCCCCGCAACGGGAGCGCCTCAGCGCATGTGAGCCGGCGTGACCGGGAAGAGCTGGCCACGCTGCTCGGGGCGACGAGTCGTTCGGACGCGCTGAGCCTGCTGCAGTTCGGCGCGACGTTCGACCCCTCCGACGTACTCGTCCAGGCGGTCGTGGAGGGCACCGAGTACGGCATGGACATCGTGCACGACCTCTCCGGGTCACCGGCGGGGGTGCTCGTGCGCCAGAAGCTGGAGATGCGGGCCGGCGAGACCGACAAGGCCCGGACCGTCGACGCCACGTCGTTCCGTGCGACCGCGGCTGCGGTGGGCGCGCAGACCGGCCACGTCGGCCCGGTCGACGTCGACCTCATCCGCGACGCCGAAGGGCGCGACTGGGTCATCGACGTGAACCCGCGCTTCGGCGGCGGCTACCCGTTCAGCCACGCCGCGGGCGCGAACGTCCCGGCAACGCTCATCTCCTGGGTCCTCGGGCAGGAGCCGCGAGCGGAGTGGCTGAGCCCGCGGCCGGACGTCATGGGGGCGAAGGTGAGCACCGTCGTCGCCCTGGACGAGGGTCGGGGGTAGGACGTTGCTGGTCCCTCCTGAGAGGCAGGTCCCGAGCCGTCTGTACGACCCGGTCAAGCGGCTCATCGACCTCGCCCTGGGGTCGGTGGCCCTGGTCGTCTCCGCGCCGGTCCAGCTGGTGCTCGCGGGCTTGATCAGGAAGAACCTCGGCTCGCCTGTGCTGTTCCGGCAGAGGCGGCCGGGCAAGGACGAGCGGGTCTTCGAGATCGTCAAGTTCCGCACGATGCGCGAGCCCGACCCGGCCCGAGGGCTGGTCACGGATGCTGACCGGATCACGCCGTTCGGGGCCTGGCTCCGCTCGACCAGCCTCGACGAGCTGCCCACCTTGTGGAACGTCGTCAAGGGGGACATGAGCCTGGTCGGACCGAGGCCCCTGCTCGTCCACTACCTCGACCGCTACTCCCCCGAAGAGCGGCGTCGGCACGACGTCCGGCCAGGCCTCACCGGCCTCGCCCAGATCGAGGGGCGGAACACGGTCGACTGGCCCGAGCGGCTCGCACTGGACGTCCGGTACGTCGCCGAGCGGAGCCTTCGGCTGGACCTCTCGATCATCGTCGCGACGGTCTCGATGGTGCTGCGGAGACACGGGGTCGACGTGCAGGGAGAGGAGCCGGAGTTCCTCGGCTCGAGCACGACCTCGAGGACCTCCTAGCCACCTCCCCGCACGGCGTCAAGGGGTGTGGACCCTGTCGGTGACGTGGGGTACTTTGTCCGCGTTTGGTTGCTCTTTGGAGCACGACCACGGACAGACATCTGCCGTTAGGACGCATATCGATGACCGGCAAGATCGACGATGCCTTCGACCTCACGAAGAGCGCCGATCCTTCGCGGGCGGACCAGGCCTTCCAGGAGATCACCGAAGCAGCCGCGCTGCTGGAGCAGGCCAAGGGCGTGCTGATCTTCCGCTACTCGATCGACGCCTGGACCGCCTTCCGCCTCATCGAGGGCTGGGCGACCGAGGCCGGCGTAGGCATGGAGACGGTCGCCCACGCACTCGTGCACGAGATCTGCCAGGGAGACCAGACCGAGCCCAGCGAGCCGCGCTTCGTGCGTTGGCTCGAGGGACGTCTGCGGCACGAGTTCCCCTCCCAGCCGTAGGCCGGCGCCGGTCTAGAGCGGCAGCCACCGACCCCGGCTCAGTCCCGGACCGCCGACCCCTGCGAGATCCACCAGCGTGCGGCGATCTTCTGCCACTCAGGCGACTGGCCCGAGCGGAGGATGGCCTCGAGGCCGGGTGATCCGGACATGCCGAGCGCGTACATCTTGGCCCGCTCCCGCTGCGACCACTCCTCCTGGAGCGACGCGCGGATCACCTGGTCGGAGAACGCCGTGAAGGTCATGTGTCCGACGCCCTGAGCGACGACGGTGCCGACGTGGTCGCTGGGGTCGTCGACGAAGCGGAGCATGCGCAGCCGGTGGGCGTCGCCGCTGAGGTACCTCGCGAGGGTCGCGGCGCGGGCGCGCACGAGACTCGGGGCGTTCGGCGCGGCGAGCAGGGTCAGCAGCTCCTCGGTGATCGCGTCGCCGAAGGGAGAGGCCGAGATCAGCAGAGAGGCGAGGTGGCGGCGCTCGGAGTCGCGGTGGAAGAGCGCCTCGCGCACCAGACGCACGAGCATCCGGTCCTCGTCGTACGTCGGATCGCCCGGGACCCGCGCACGGGCAGCCTCGGCCATGTCGTGGGAGAGCCCGCGAGCCATCTCGGGCCCGAGGTCCTCCGCCGTCTGCACGACGTACCCGAGCTTGCGGCGACCGGCCTTCGTGGCGGCGTCGGTCAGCGTGGAGCGCAGGCCCTCGGGCAGCGAGGCGATCAGCTCGGCGAGGTCCTCGGCCGCCTTCGCCGGGTTCGCCCGCCACATCTTGAGCACCATCATGTCGAGGCGAGTGCGCTCCTCCGGTGAGAAGTCGCCGCGCGAGACCTTCTGGGCGGCGACCCAGACGGCGAGTGCGAAGACCGCGTCGTTGGTGCGGCTCCTCGACCAGGTCGAGGACGATCTTCGCGGCCTCACGCGTGGGCAGCTGGTCGAGCAGGCCGACGGGGTTCGTCATCACCTGTACGCCGGGGGTGTTCAGGTGGTCGGCGACGGCTCTGGTCAGGAAGTCGTGGGCCCTCGGCACGCAGGCGATGTTCAGTGCGGCGGTGCTGTACTGCCGGTAGGGCACCTTCACCGAGCGCGGGAGGATGTTGACGATCCGGTGCGAGAGGGTCTCCCAGCTGTGAGCGCGCAGGTGGACCAGCGGCACTGCCGCAAGGTGCCAACCGAGCTCCTGCCAGTCCCCGGCTCTCGCGTGCCCGTCCTCGGCGAGCACGATCAGCTCGTCGAGGCGGACCGAGAACGCCTTGCTCCCCGGGTCGAGCTGCGGCCTGACCACCCGTGCCTTCACGCCGGGAAGAGCGGCCCGCATGTAGCCGGTGAGTGACGAGATCTGGCCGCCCGCGAGGCCGAGGGCGCGCTCGTACCCGGACATGCCTTCGTAGGAGATCGGGATCTCCCCCGACTCCCAGCGGCTGACCAGGCTCCGGCTCGCCGAGCAGCCTGCGGCGGTGAGCGCCTCGACGAACCTGCGGCCGTCGGCCATCTCCGGGTCGGGGTGGTGCAGGCGCGACATCGCGAGGAGCCACCCGATGCGTGCGTCGATGTCGGGCTTGCGTGAGTTGAGCGGAGTGTTGTCGTACGCGATCTTCTGCACGCGGCCGGGGCGACGGATCGTAGTCATTGCACCCCTCTCGCCCTCCGCAACAAGAACTCGTCGGTTCAGGATATGCCGCGCGGAGACCGAACTGGTCTAAACCGCTCAGGAGTTCTCGTCGACGTTCTCGTCGGGTTGCCCGGGGACGGGCTGCTCGGAGGCGGGCTGCTCGGGGCCGCGCTGCTCCGCCACCGGCTCGTCGCCGCCTCGCACCAGGACACTCCGCACGATCTGCACGAGCACCAGCAGCAGGCCGGCGATGCCGGCTGCGTCGAGCGGGGTGATGCCGTGGCCGGGGCTCACCGTCAGGAGCGTCTCGTGCTCGACGCCCTTGTTGCCCAGGAGCCACAGGACCGACAGCGCGCTCAGCGCGAAGATGCCCACCAGCCCGGTCCGGTGGAGGGTGCCCGCCACCACGACGAGGGCGAACAGCAGGAGCGCGAAGAACACTCCAGCAGGCTAGAAGCGGGCGAGCCCGCGCGTGGCGGTTCCCACCTACTCGTAGCTGATTCTCAGGATGGGCCGACCCGGCCGGACAGCTCGCTCACGAGCTCGTCGGCGACGAGGCGGAGCTTCACGTTGCGGTGCTGCGACAGCCGGGTGAGGAACGCGAAGGCACGCTCGTCGTTGAGCTGGTACCGCTCCATCACGATGCCCATCGCCTTGCCGATCGACGTCCGCGTCTCGAGGGCATCCTGGAGGCTGCTGACCTCGTACGAGTAGGCGATCGCCATGCCCGCGTGGCTGCGGAACAGGGCCGCCACGTCGTCGAGGTTCTCGAAGGCGCCCAACCGGTCGGAGTAGAGGTTGAGCGCACCCTGCGTCGCGTTGCGCTCGAACAGCCGGAACGCCGCCTGGGCCAGGATCCCGCGCTCGACGGCGGCCGGGCCGTAGTGGGGGAAGCGGTCGTCGTTCTCCAGGTCAGGTGAGACGACCTGGGCGCGGTCGGTCGCCGCGTCGTAGCACGGCCCCTGCTGCAAGGCGTACTGCTTCTCGTCGAGCACGAGCAGCGAGTCGTCGGTGGCGTTGACGGTCTCGAGCCGGTCGGCGTGCCGCACCGTGATCGACGCGAAGACGACGTCGGGGATCAGCTCAACGGCAGCCGCGGTGATCCCGCTCAACGTGGCGTCGAGGTCGCCCGCCCCCAGGTGCTTCGACAGGCCGGCGGCGGTGTCGAGAAGGCTCTTGCCATCGGTCATCTTGGGTCCTTACCCCTCGGTGCAGTCGCGACACGTCCCGAAGACGGTGAGGTGCCCGATGTCGGTGGTGAAGCCGTACTCGGCGTACAGCGTGTCGGTCATCGGCTTGATGACCTCCGGGGCGACCTCGGTGATCGCGCCGCAGCCGCGGCAGACGAGGTGCACGTGGTCGGGGGTCGCGGTCGAGTGGTACGTCGGAGCGCGGTCGCTGATGTGGTTGTGCCGGACCAGACCCAGCTCCTCCAAGAGCTCCAACGTCCGGTACACCGTCGAGATGTTCACGGCCTGCGACTCCTCCCGCACCGCGGCGAGCACCTCGTCGGGGGTCGCGTGGCCGAGGCGGTCGACTGCACGGAGCACGAGCTCGCGCTGGGGGGTCAGCCGGTACCCCTTCTCGCGCAGCGTCGTCTGCCAGTCCCTCGTGGTCACCCTGGTGAGTCTATTCAAGCGGCGGCTGAGTGTGAGATCCCCGCGGCAGGGCACCGGCGCGGGAAGCGATTCGAGAGGGAGGGCTTACCCAGTCATGCGCAAGATCGGTGTCGAAGAAGAGCTGATGCTCGTGGACCCCAACACCTACGAGCTCGCGGCGGTCTCCAGCAAGGCGCTGCGTGCCCACGAGGAGCTGACCAGCGAGGAGGGCGCACCGGAGGACGCGGAGCTCGTCGACCAGGAGGCGTTCCTGCAGCAGATCGAGACCGCCACCAAGCCGTGCACTCGTCTCGACGACCTCGCCGACGAGCTGTTGCGTGGGCGGCACGCCGCAGGACGAGCCGCCCGGGCTGCCGGTGCGGCGGCCGTCGCCGTGCCGACACCGCTGCTGACCTCCGAGGAGGCACAGGTGACGCCGAAGGACCGGCACCAGCGCATCCTCCAGGAGTACGGCGAGATGTCCCGCCAGTCCATGGTCTGCGGGATGCACGTGCACATCGACGTCGACGGCGAGGAGGAGGCCGTTCGCGTCATGGACGGCATCCGCCCCTGGCTGCCGATGCTCCTCGCCGTCAGCGCGAACTCCCCGTACTTCCACGGGCGGGACACGCACTTCGCCAGCTGGCGCTCCCAGGTCTGGGGTCGGTGGCCGAGCAGCGGACCGGCCGAGCCGTTCGAGAGCCAGGAGTCGTACCGCGAGACGCTGGCCAGGATGGTCGAGTGGGGCGCCGCCGCCGACGAGGGCATGCTCTACCTCGACGCCCGGATCGCCAAGGACTACCCCACCATCGAGATCCGCGTCGCCGACGTCTGCACGGAGGTGGAGGACGCCGTGCTCGTCGCCGCCCTGACCCGTGCCCTCGTCGAGACAGCCGCGTCCGACCCGTCCCCCAGCGACGCCTCCGCCGCGTGGAGGAGCGACCTGCTGCGCGCAGCGTCGTGGCGGGCCGCGAGGTACGGGCTGGCGTCGACCCTGGTCAACCCGCGGACGATGGCGCTCGCCCCGGTCCGGGAGGTGTTCGAGGCTCTCCGGACCCACACCGAGAAGGCGCTGCGCGACAGCGGCGACTGGGAGTGGACCGCGGACGCGTTCGAGCGCCTGCTGGCCCAGGGCACCGGCGCCGCTCGGCAGCGGGCGGCGTTCGAGGTGAGCGGCTCCGTGCGCGGCGTGGTCGAGGAGCTCCTCCGACGTACCGAGGAGTCCTGGGCGCCTGCGGCCGCGTAGGTCAGCCGCGCCAGGAGCGGATCACGTCGACCGCGACGCGCCCCGGCCGCACCCGCTGCGGGTGGTCGCCCACCTTCACGGTCGCGAGCCGGGAGCCGTCGCGGTAGGAGAGCACGACGACCTTGTCGTCGCCGCTGACCGAGACCCAGCACTCGTTGCCGTCGACGCCGTTGGTCGCCCAGTACGGCTTGGAGCCGACGTTGATGATCCTGCGCCGAAGCGTCTCGCGGTTCACGATCGCGGCGTAGTCCGACATCGTGCCGGCCGCGCAGAGCTTGGTGCCGCGGGCGTTGATGGCGAGCCCGTGGTGGGCGGAGTCGAGGACGTACTGCTCCCGGGGCATGCCGTTCGTGCGGTCGGGCAGGGGCACGACCCGCTTCACCCTCCCGACGAGCGGCTCCCCGTCGTACGTCCGCTTGCGGTCGCGTGCCTGGGTGTCGAACTCGACGAAGCCGTGGAAGAAGGACACCTGTAGGTAGACGTACCGCTCGTCCGGGGCGACCGCCATCGGGCGGACCGCGGAGCTCATGTTCGGGTAGCCCGCCTCGGCCAGCTCCTTGCCGATGTCCCACCGCTTCAGGATCTTGAAGTCGCGGTTGCGGACGATCTGGAAGACCCGCTCGCCCTTGCTCGTCTCGTAGGCGGGGCCGAGCTCGGTGCGGTCGGTCGGCGTGTAGACCCGGCCGATGCTGGCGTGGAAGATGCGCTTGCCGTCGGCGGTGTAGTTGCTCTCGTGCGGCGTGTCACCGCTCGCGAACTCGCGGAGCTTCTTGCCGGTGTAGATGTTCAGCTCGTGGACCTTGTTGGCCGTGGAGTCACTGACCAGGAGGCGACGCCCGTCCGGCGAGACCGCCATGTGGTCGGCGCGGTACCCCTCCATCGGGAAGCGCCACACGATCTTGTTGCTCTCGAGGTCGATCCCGACGACGTCGGCGAAGCTGGGCCGGCTGACCGCGACCAGGCGACCGTCGTTGGTGCTGAACATGTCGTCGGTGTACTGGTCGTGCCCCTCGCCGATCGCCTGCTGGATGGCGAGGTAGAACGCGAGCTTGTCGGGGTTCGACGCGATCTCCGCCATCCGCGCTTCCTTGTCGGGGATGGTGTTGATCGTCTTGATCTTCCGGTGCGTGCGCCCGTCGACGATGGCCGCGGTGCCGTCCCAGTTGTTGCCCACGAACATCACGTCGCGGGTCCGGCTCGACCGTGGGAGAGGCGCGATGGCGGCGGTCACCTCGCCCGTCACGGCCGTCGAGGCCGGATCCGGCGCCGGGAGTGCCACGGGCTCCGCGGTGGCGGGTGCCAGGGACGCGGCGACCCCGACCGCGGACAGGGTCGCGGTGACGACCGCGATGAGGCTGGCAGTGGTACGACGCATCGGGTTGCTCTCCTGGGTGGACGGCTACGAGGCTTCAACGCCGCTGGCGGGCGAGGGGTTACGCCGATCCCGGGAGAAAGGGGTCCCGACGCCCTGGGCGACGGCGCAGAGGGTGGTCTGGACATCACGGCGGCGACCGTCTCCGCGAGGCTGACCACCCGATCGAGTTACCCCGGACCGTTCCACCGGCGACAGGAAACACCCCTCTGGCTAGTCTGGATGGACCAGAGCGGAGATCTCATGCCTCAACGGCTGCACCTTCTCGAACGACTCTCCGCCGCGTTGGGCGACGCGGTGACGGTGGACGACGTCGCCCGCGCCAGCCTTTCCGAGCTCCTGCTGGTCGAGAACGTCGTGCGCGCCGGGATCGCGGTGAGCCACGGGGCCGGTCGTGAGCTGAGCTTCGTGTCGACCGGTGACGACGCGCTGAGTGCCACCGGCGTTCGCTGGAGCACGGTCGACGGCCTCGCCGGCGTACCCGTGGCCCAGACCGTTCGCACCAGCGCCCCTGTCTACCTCTCCGACCACGACGAGCTCGCGAAGGACTACCCCGAGATCGCCGACCGACAGCGACGTCTCGGGACGCATGGGATGGCGTCCGTCCCGATGACCGTCGAGGGCACGTGCGTCGGGAGCCTGCTCCTCTCCTACGGGGCCGACCAGGAGTTCGCCCACGAGCAGCAGGCCTTCCTCGGCGCGTTCGCCGCGCAGGTCAGCCAGGCGCTGAGGCGTGCCCTGGCCTACCAGATCCAGCAGTCCACCTCGGAGCAGCTGCAGCGCAGCCTCATGCCGCACTCCCTTCCCGAGCTGACCGGCCTGGCCCTGGGCGCGCACTACCGCCCTGGGGGAGTCAACGTCGACGTCGGCGGCGACTGGTACGACGTGATGACGATGCCGGACGGGTCGGTCGTCGTCACGCTCGGCGACGTCGTGGGCAAGGGGGTGCCGGCGGCGATCGTGATGAGCGAGGTGCGCTCGGCCACCCGCGCCTACGCTCTCCTCGACCCCGACCCGTCGGTGGTGCTCGAACGCCTCGACCTGGTGGTCTCCTCTCTTCCCTTCACCGACCAGCTCGTGACGCTCGTCTACGGCCTGGTCGACCCGCAGCGCCGGCGGGTCGAGCTCGCGGTGGCCGGACATCCGCCGCCGCTGCTGGTCTCCCCTCTAGGGCGCCCCTCGCTGCTCGACACCGCGACCGGACCCGCCCTCGGCCTCGGCGCCGGACCCTGGCCGTCGTCGCGGGTGGACCTCGTGGACGAGGCGATGATGCTCTTCTACAGCGACGGCCTCGTGAAGACGCGGTCGCAGGACCTGTTCGCTGGGATCGACCTGCTGCGGGACCACGTCGAGCAGCTGCCGGCTCGGCGCAGGAACCCTCGGGAGCTGTGCGCCCGGCTCGGGGAGGCGATGCGCAGCTCTGAGATCGACGACGACGTGACCCTGCTCGCCGTCACCGCGTCCGAGCCCCAGCCCAGCGCCTCCGCCGACCTTCCGGCGGACGCCTCCGCCGCGAGGCTCGCCCGCCGGTTCGTGATCGCCGTGCTCGACGAGTGGGGCGTCGACGAGGAGGTGGTCGACACGGCGGAGCTGTGCGTCTCCGAGCTGGTCACCAACGCCGTGATCCACTCGGGCACGACGTCCACGGTCACCGTGCGCAACGACGGCGAGTACGTCCTGGTCATGGTCCAGGACCGCGGCGGCCGCGGCCCGGTGCGCCACGCCCCCGACCTCGAGCCGGAGGCGATCTCCGGACGAGGCCTCACCCTGGTCGACGCGCTCGCGTCGGCGTGGAGCTCCGAGCACAGCGCGGACGGTACGACGGTGTGGTTCGAGCTGCCTCTGGCCGGGACGCTGGTGGGCAGCGGCCTAGGGGGCGACCTGGCCGTGTGAGCAGTCCTCGCCCGTCGTGGTGGGCGAGGCCATACCCTCGTGGTGACGTCACACCCGTCGGGGAGCACGCATGGACCATCCCCAGAGCCCGGCCCGCCGCGCGCTGCTCCGCGGGCTGCTCCTCGGAGGTGTGGCCGGCGGAACGGTGAGGCCCGGCGCGCCGACGCGGCGCCGCCCACCGTGGAGCCCTTCGTCGGCGGGTCCCCCAACACCGCCGTCATCTGGGGCGACTCGATCACCGCCGAGTACGACGGCTCGGACGACACGGGCAGCTTCTACTCGGCGCAGGGGTACTGGACGTGGGCGGAGATCCTCTCTCGTCGGCGCGTGAGGCTGGCGAACAACGCCGGCGTGGGCGGGCAGACCACGCGGGAGGTGCTCGCGCGGTTCGACACCGACGTGGGGCCCTACGCGCCCGGATGGGTGGTCATCGAGTGCGGCACGAACGACATGTTCCTCTCGCTGCCGTTCGCCGAGACCACCGGAAACCTCGCCATGATGTTGGACCGGGTCCGTGGCATCGGCGCCGGCACGATCCTGTGCACCGTCCCTCCCCGCGACGACACGGCCCCGGCGACGAAGGCGGTCCAGGCGCAGGTGAACCGGTGGATCCGTGACCAGGCCGTGGGTCGGCGTGACGTGGCGGTCGCGGACCTCTACCAGGCGCTGGTGGACCCGCGCACCGGCGGGATGCTCCCGACGCTCAGTGACGACGGGGTCCACCCGAACGGGAACGGCGCCTACCGCTGCGGAAAGGTCATCGCGGACATCCTCGACCAGCAGACGCCGCTGCTCGACGTACTCGGCCACAGCCCGGACGATCCGCTGCTCCTCTCCACCAACCCGTACCTGGTCGGCGACCTCGGCTCCGCGGGCAACGGCGTGACCGGCGAGGTGGCCGACGGGTGGACGGTCGACGCCGCTCCCTGGACCGGAGTCACCGCCCGTGCCACGAAGGTGGCCCGTGACGACGGGCTTCCCGGCGAGTGGCAGCAGGTCACCGTCTCCTCGGGCGCCGGCGCGCGGCTCTACCAGAACCAGGACGGAGCCAACCTGACCTGGACCCCCGGCACGACCCAGGTCTACGCCGTCTGCGAGTTCGAGACCGACGGGGACTGGGCGGACGTGACCGAGTTCCACCTCGACGTCGTCGCCATGAACTCGTGGCAGAAGGAGCAGGGGTCGGTGACCAACCCGAAGTGGCTCGGCGAGACCTGGCTCGCGGAGTCTCGGCCCGGCTCCGGCGTGCTGGGCACCCCGGTCATGACCGTCCCCGCCTCGGCGGACAAGCGGCTCGTCGCCCAGGTGTTCTTCAGTGGCGTGGGCACGATCCGTGTAGGGCGCTTCGCGCTCTACAAGGTCGCCTGAGGCCTTCGCGGGAGGCACTTCCCAATGCATAGCCTCACTTCCCGTCGGGTATTTCCAACGGGATGTGGCGCTTTCCCAAGGGACCTAGGGAAAGCAGCCCAGCACGCGACCCGCGCCTACTGGCGGACCAGGCGGCCCCAGAGGTGGGGCTGGAGCTTCTGACCGACGGCGGCCATGTCGTAGGTCCACAGCAGGTCGCCCTCGACGAGGCCGTAGAGGCGGTGGCCCGCGGTGACCTCCTTGGCCGTCTCGGTGCGCCCGACCGCGTCGGTGGTCATCTCGATCTTGGCGCCCTCCGCATGGCCGTACCAGATCTCGATGAAGCCGGTGTTGTGCGTCATCACGACCTCGAGGTTCCCGTCCGCCTTCGGCCGGAAGAACCCGGTCTCGATCGCGGCGTCACGGACCTTGTTGCCCTCGGCGTCGACGATCCAGGCCCGGCTCATGTAGTGGAAGAACGGGCGGCCGTCGTGGGTGAAGATGACCTCCTGCCCGAACTGGAACGGCTCGATCGTCGGGTAGTCCCCGTGTCCGTTGCCGCGCCAGGTGCCGAGCAGCCACGCGATAGGGGCGCACTCGGGGTGGAGGTTCTCAGGGAGCTCGAAAGGCATGCTTACGAGTTGTCGGACTTCATGAGCTTGTACAGCACGACCAGGGAGACGAATCCGCTGAGCAGCACGACCGCTGCCATGAGCGCGATGAACACAGCTTCCATGGCCGCGAGTCTAACGGCGTTTGATCTGGAGCAGGTCGCGGGCTTCGTCACACGACATGGGCTCGCGCTGAGCCAGCCGCCCGAGGGCCACGGCGCGCTCGACCAGCTGTGCGTTGTGCTCGACCGGGACACCCTTGGCGAGGGTCAGCACGTCCTCCATGCCCACGCGGAGGTTGCCGCCCTTGCTGAGCGCGGCGAGGGCCACGGTGAGCGTCGAACGGCCGATCCCGGTCGCCGACCACGACGTGACCGCGTCGGGCAGCGCGTTGACCGCGGCGACCAGCGCGTCCGCCGTACCGGGCATGCCTCCGGGCACGCCCATGACCAGGTCGCAGTGGACGCGCCCGCCGTACGGCAGGCCGTGCTTGTCGAGCAGCCGGTGCAGGGCGTGCACGTGCCCGAGGTCGAACAGCTCGAACTCAGGGACGACCTCGCGCTCCTGGGAGAGCTGGTAGAGCTCGGTGATGAACGGCCACGGGTTGGAGAACACGTCGTCGCCGAAGTTCGTCGTGCCCATCGTCAGCGAGCACGAGTCGGGCTGCGCGTCGAGGACCTTGAGGCGCCGCTCCAGCGGGTCGTGGACCGAGCCGCCGGTGGAGAGCTGTACGACGAGGTTGGTCTGCTCGTGCAGGGCGTCCACCGTCGCGGTGAGCCGGCCCAGGTCGAGCGTGGGCTGGTGCTCGTCGTCGCGGATGTGGACGTGGATCATGGCGGCACCGGCCGCCTCGCAACGCTGACCCGTCTCGACGAGCTCCTCGAGCGTCGTGGGCAGCTGCGGGCAGTCCTCCTTGGCCGTCTCGGCGCCCGTGGGGGCGACGGTGACCAGGAGCTTGTTCGACGCGGGCTTCGACACAGGGTTCGACACGGGGGCGGCACTCATGCGCGCCATCGTGCCAGAGAACACCCGGCCAGTCGATCCGCCCGCCGGAGATCCTCCCGCCTTTTGGCCGCTTGGCAGGAAGATCGTCGCCCCTCCGGCGCAGTTGGCTAGCCTTCGGCCTCATGCGCGCCGTGATCCAGCGAGTCCTCTCCGCCTCCGTGACCGTCGAAGGAGAGGTCGTCGGCCAGATCGAGGGGCCCGGCCTCGTCGTACTCCTCGGCGTGACGCACGACGACGGCCCGACCCAGGTGGCCTGGATGGCGCGCAAGATCTGGGACCTGCGGATCATGCGCGAGGAGAAGTCGGCGGCCGAGCTCGACGCGCCGGTGCTCGTGGTCAGCCAGTTCACCCTGTACGGCGACGCGCGCAAAGGTCGTCGGCCGACCTGGAACGCCGCTGCGCCGGGACCCGTGTCCGAGCCGGTGTACGAGGCCGTCTGCGAGGAGCTCGAGCGGCTGGGGGCGACCGTCGCGCGCGGCTCCTTCGGCGCGAACATGCAGGTCAGCCTGGTCAACGACGGCCCGGTGACCCTGATCCTCGAGACCTCCTGAGAGTTGGCTCGGGCCCACACGAATTACCAAGGGATGTCGAAGAACTGTCGCTTCCCATGGTGATATCGCCATGGGAAGCGACAGATCTCCTGCATACCCTGGTATTCAGTCACTCAGCCAGCCGGCGTCGCGATCCGGAGCTCGCTGATCGCGACCGTGTTCCGCGGCCCGGGCTGCGAGGCCAGGATCTCGATCACGACCCGCCGCGTCGAGGTCTCGGGCACGCGGAGGGTCCGCAGGTCCCGGTCGGTCGGGCTCCCGCTCATGCGCTGCACGTAGGCAGACCCGTCGTCGAATCTCCAGCGCACCTTGGTGATCCGGTTGTTCTCGGCGTACCTGTCGGCGCCGCTCGCCGGGTCGGTCTTGGCGTACCCGGGCACGAGCCCGACCTCCGCGACCTCCGTCTCCTCCGGCAGCGTCACCGTGAACCGCTGGCCCACACCCGAGCCGTCACAGCGCCAGGCGGTCGCCAGGTTCGAGTCGTAGGCCTTCGCCGGCTCGTAGCTGACGAGGTTGCCGGCGCCGTCGACGCTGTTGTCCGTCTGGCAGGAGGCCGACGCCCCGGCCACCACCACGGCCTCCACGGAGCCTTCGTACGGCGCCGGCTGACCCGAGCCCGCCTCCGTCGAGCCGTCCCCGGACCCAGCGGTGTTGTCGGCGAGCAGGCGGCCGATCCCGAACGCGCCCAGGACCAGGAGGAGGGCGAGCACACCCAGCCCGATCAACGCGAGACGCTTCCGGCGGTCCTCGTCCGAGTCAGTGTTCTCGTCGTACGACGGTGGCGGCGCGATGTCGGACGGTCCCTGCGGGGCGGCGGGCTCGTCGTACGACGGAGCAGGCGGCACCGCGTGAGCGGTCGGGATCTGCTGGGTCGGCTCATCGCCCGCGCGCTCGACGGCGGGCTCCGGCTCGGCCTCCGGCAGCTGGTCCCTGTCGATGCGGACGGTTGGCTCGTCGGCGGCTGCCTCGGGGTCGTCCTGGGTCCCGCCACGCATCAGATCGCGCAGGCTCTCGTACTCGTCATCACGTGGTCGGCTCATGACGGGTGACAGCGTACGGAAACAGGGCCATGTGTAGCCATCTACCCGCTTTTGATCAGGTGGTCTTGACAGGGTTTCAGGTGCTCCCGTGGGTGGAAGCCTGATTTCGTGGTGAGTGGGACTGCATCTCCATCCCCTGGTGAGACGCAGGTAGCCCTCGCGTTGACTGCGTGAGCAACGCGAGGGCTATGTCCGCCTCGACCTCGGCAGGTACGACGAGTGCGGTCTAGACCGCTAGTGCCCCAGGTCACAGAAACCAAACCTGCCTGCACGACTTTCTTTCCGGCGACGCCACTCGGCCGCGCCCCCAGGGACCCCTCAGACGGTTCGTCGGCGCCTCCACCCCGCCGGGAGGCAGAGGCACCGACGACGCGTCACAGCGCGACCGTCACCTCGGCCACGACACCCTGCTGGGCCACGACCTTGCGGTCGACCGGCTCCGCCTTCGGCGCGAGCGTGCGCAGCGTCCAGGTCCCCGGGGAAGCGAAGAACCTGAAGTGGCCGGTCGCCGAGGTCGGCACCTCCGCCGTGAACTCACCGGACCGGTCGAGCAGCCGGACGTAGGCGTTGCCGACCGGCTCGGCATCGTCACCAGCCCCGCGGGTCACGATGCCCTGGATGATCGACTCCTTGGCCACATTCACCCCGTCGAGGGAGATCCCCCCGGTGGTCGCGCCGCACATCAGGCCTCCCCGCGCTCGTCGCCGAGGGAGATCGGAGCACCGACGAGCGAGCCGTACTCCGTCCAGGAACCGTCGTAGTTCTTCGAGGACTTCTCGTCGAGCAGCTCGTGCAGCACGAACCACGTGTGCGAGGAGCGCTCACCGATCCGGCAGTAGGCGATGGTCTCCTTGTCCCAGTCCACCCCGGCCTCGGTGTAGAGCGTCTTCAGCTCCTCGTCGGACTTGAAGGTCCCGTCGTCGTTGGCCGCCTTGCTCCACGGGACGTTCGAGGCGGTGGGGATGTGGCCGGCGCGCTGGGCCTGCTCCTGCGGGAGGTGGGCCGGGGCGAGCAGCCGCCCGGCGTACTCGTCGGGGCTGCGCACGTCGATCAGGTTCTTGGTGCCGATCGCCTCGATCACCTCGTCGCGGAAGGCGCGGATCGAGCGGTCCTGCTCCTTCGCGGTGTAGCTGGTCTTCTCCCGGGTCGGGACGTCCTCGACGAGCTCGCGGCTGTCGAGCTCCCACTTCTTGCGACCGCCGTCGAGGAGCTTCACGTCGTCGTGGCCGTAGAGCTTGAAGTACCAGTAGGCGTAGGCGGCGAACCAGTTGTTGTTGCCGCCGTAGAGCACGACCGTCTGGTCGTTGCTCACGCCGCGCTCGGACAGCAGCGCCGAGAACTGGTCGCGGTTCACGAAGTCACGGCGGACCTGGTCCTGCAGGTCGGTGCTCCAGTCGAGCTTGATCGCGTTGCGGATGTGGCCCTTGTCGTAGGCGCTGGTGTCCTCGTCCACCTCGATGAGGACGACGTTCGGGTCGTCGAGATGCTCCTGGACCCAGTCGGCTGTCACGAGTACTTCTGTGCGACTCATTGTCATTACCTCTCTGTGGCGACGGGGATCGATCCGGCGCCGGTCTTGTTTCCGTTGTTGGACAGGTTGGTCTGGTCGGTCGAGCGGTTCGGCAGCGCCCGTCGTACGAGCAGGTAGACCTCGCAGCCGAGGCAGAAGCCGAAGGCGGCGTTGAGGAACGCCGCAGCCAGCGCGAAGCCGGTGGCGACGAGCCCGACGACCGTCACGCCGGCGAGGAAGTTGCCGAGCGCGATGACTGCGAAGGCGAGGCCGACGGCCTGGGCGAACCTGGGCGGGGCGGCGTCCTCGAGCTCGGTCGGCGGCCCGAGGCGCGGCTTGACCAGCCGCTTGAAGAGCCAGGCGTACGGCGTGCGCTGGACACCGCCGATCGCGCCGGCGGCGAAGAGCGCCGTCTGTACGACGAGCAGGGCGATCGCCGTGGGGGACGGTGCCGTGAGGAGCACCGCGGCGAGGACCACGGTCGTCAGCGTCGCTGCGAACCGGGGCCCTCGTGGGTCGATGCGGGTGGGACTTGACCCGGGATCGGGCATGGTTTGACTCCTGGTTCGAGCATGCCGCGAGCCATCGCATCGTGGAAGGGTCGGCTCGAGCCGACGCCGGGGATGCGGCTGGGCATGCGGGGGAGGAAACGGCCTAGAAGGCACGGGTACGTCGTGGGAAGCCTGTTCAGGGGCTCAGACGACCGGGTCCGAGACGGACCGAGACGGGGGACGTACCCGTCAGGACATTCGACACAGCGCCGAGCGCACGAGGCAGTGGTCCACTGCGCGGCGCTTCGTCAGCACTGTCGAGAACATGGGGAAGACATTAGGCCATGGCCGGCGGGCCAGGCATCGCGTGTCTGAATAGTGGACAGCCGTCCCGGGATTCGAGATGCGTCAGCCGCTCGGGGATCAGTCCTCGGGGTCCGGGAGCTTCCACCTGGCCCTCATCCGGGGCACGACGTCCCTCGTCATGTCATCGGCCAGCGCGAGGAGATCGGCGTCGTCGAGGTCGAGACGCGCACTGCACGTGCTCACCAGATCGGAGAGCCAAGGCGGCATTTCTTCGGCGACGGGAAGTGCCTTCGCCAGCACGTTCCGGTAGGCCCCGCGTGCACCCTCCACGTCTCCGAGGAGCAGGTGCGTTGCGGCCTTCTTGAACTCGACCTGCGCGCTCCCCCGATCGCGACCCGACCGGGCGATGGAGTCCCGGAAGAGCTGCAGGTACGACGGGACGTCCTCGCCGTACCGGGTGAAGAACGGCAGGGCTCCCTTGACCACGAGGTCGACCACGTCCGGCATGAACAGGACCGGATGCTCGACCAGCTGGCCGGCGTGATCGGTGGTGAAGTAGCGCCCGCTCGGGCTGTCCTCCGAGGACAGCCGCTGCCCCAGGGAACCGTCGAGCACGCGCTCGTCGATGTACAGCGGGAGGATGACGGCGTCGAGGTAGAACCCTCCGCCCGCGGTCGTCTGCCGGCTGACGTACCAGGCCAGGTAGGGGTTCGGTGCCCGGACAAGGTGGTTCCCGATGTTCACCCACCGGCCCGGCAGCGAAGGCACCAGGTAGCGCTGGGTGAGCTGGCTCCAGTCATTCGACCTCACGCCAACGTCCGATCCCCGCCGGTGTTCGTGCTTGTCAGGCGGCCGGTCCCGCGGGCGCAAGCATCTGGTTCCACAGGCCGCTGATCGCGCTCGCGGCGTCGGCGATCTGGTTCGCGACGTGGTGGTACTTGCGCTGGGAGCCACCCACCACGTCGGCGAGGTCGAAGTGGTCGAGGCCGACAGCCCAGCGGTGAGAGGCCGCCTTCGCGACGAACATCTCGGGCGAGCCCGGCGACTGCAGCAGCTGCGCGAGCGTCGCGAACTCCCGGAGCGTGAAGGTCCGGTGCAGGGCCGACGGCTCGTCCTCCAGCGCACGTGAACGAACGGCTCGCGTGACGGCGAGAACGAGGTCTGCCTCCTGCATCATCCGCCGCGTCAGCTGGCGGGCCACGAAGCTGTCCGGCGTACCACCCAACCGGGCCAGCTCATGGGCCGCATGATCGTCCATCGGCGCCCCCTCGACGGCACGCGCGCCGGCGCTCGAGACCCCGACCACGTCTGCGCCGAGGCGGAGCAGGTCCAGCCGGTGACGCAGGTGGCGCTCGGCCATGGCGGAACGGCAGTCGTTGCCGATGCCGACGACAAGGATCTGGAAGGTATTGCTCATCTTGAATCCCCCGGTGTGACGAACCCGAGATCTTTGAGATGCAGAAGGAATGCGTGAACATCACCGCGCACCTGCGCGGGGTGTACGTGGAAGGCGCGTGCGACCGCACCGACGAGCCGCACCTCGGTGTCGGTCTCGTCGAGCAGTCGCCAGATCAGGGCCGCCGTCCCTTCGAGGACGACCGGCGGAGCAGCCGGATCCTGGAGGTTGAGCGCGACCACGCGGTCCTCGTGGTCGACGACGGCGAGGTCGCCGGAGCGGTGCCAGGTGAAGTGGTCGAGTACGTCGGTCATGCGCCCACCGCCCCCTCGCGCTGAGGGCCGCGCCGCACGTCGCGCCGGTGCTTGCGCAGCGGCTCGCGCTGCGACCGCCAGATGATCCGGGCCGCGCGCGGGAGGTCCCCGAGGCCCCATCGGAGCCGGCGAAGCCGGGCCCTCAGGAGGCCCAAGGCACCGGGCCTGGCGTCCGGCTGCGCCTTGCGGATCTCCGCCTCGGTCAGCACGAGGGCATGCCAGAGGATCGGCAGCCATCTGCGCTTCGGGGCGTGCTGGAGCTGGTACAGGTACGGGACCGTCTTGACCCCGCTCGAGTGCGTGCGGATGCGCCACGCCTGGAGGTCCTTCTGGGCCGTCGACCCCACGCCGATCCGTGGCGCGCCCGAGCTCGTCGAGGAAGGGCCGCAGCGTGTCGGCGGCGCCCGTGGCTGCCGCGAGCTCCGCGAGGGCGTGGAGACCGGCGTCGTCGAGGGTCTCCCTGAGCGCGCCGACCATGTACGCGAGGTCGCGGCGGCTGCGCTCGTACGTCGGGTCCCTCAGTGCGTGGAGGGCCGCGATCGCCGCGTTGCCGAGTACGTCGGGGCAGGGCACCTCGCGTCCGGCGATCGTCGCTGTGGTGTGTCGCGCCCACAGTTGTTCGAACACCTCTTGCGGGTCAGCGAAGAACCCCGGGAACCGGTCGTGTACGTCGATCTCGCACGGCCAGTTGTCGTGCCGGTACGCCTTGGAGTGGAACGTCATGACGTGCGCGCCCGTGCTGGGCACGTCGATCCGCCAGCCGTAGCCGCGAAGTCGCTCCTGCATCTCCTCGAAGCGCGCCGGATCGACCAGGACGTCCACGTCGACGGACGGGCGCTCGGGTCGCAGCCCCTGCATCGCAAGGATCGGGCCCTTGATGAAGAGCACGCGGATGCCCGCGTCCTCCGCCACCCGCGCGACCAGAGCGTGGAGCAGGACGACGGCCTCGTCGATCTGCATGGTCGAGGATGCGGCCTCATTTCCTCGGCTCGAGCGGCCCTGCATCGTCAGAGCTTTGCTACAGGGATTGACGCCGACCCGGGATCGGAACCGCCTGCCGTCGCAGCGAGCTCCAGCGAGAACCGCCTTGCCCTTGTTCTTTTCGAGAACGTTGACCGTTGGAACAAGGGTCACGTTGCCGTTCGACGCCGCGAGCTGATGCTGGGGGTCAGCGGTCAGTGACGATCGACATTCGTCGTTCCGGAACCTGATACTGACCAGCCGGAACTGGCCGGCATCGTCACGGTGGGTGACCACGCTGCCGGGAACGTGAGTGTGACCTGCAGGCCGGTTGTCGAGACAGCACCACGGTTGAGCACCTGGAACGAGGTACTCAGCTGAGTTGTACGTTGGAGCTCACCCACGTCGCGGAGCATGTGCCGAAGGACAGTGCTGCTGAGCCCGAAACCGCGACCGCAGGGGCGGCGGCGACGACCTGAACGAGCGGGACGCTCCAGGCGGCGGCAGCGCCGGCCTTCATGACTGAGCGGCGGCTGATTCCCCCGCTCATTCCCCCACTGTTTGCGCTGCTGCTTTCGGCGTCGCCCGAAATCGACTCGAACAGATCCATCCAACTGCCTCTTTCAAAGAGGGGTCCCCACCCCGGATGTAATGAAGAAGCACTCCCCCCATGGATGTGCCCCCCGAGCGCATCCCCCGATGCGCTCGTGAAGAGAGTAAGCAGGACGCGGGGCAATTCGGACAGAAACGGCAGAAAAGGACCAAGCATCAGTAAAACCCTTACCGCTGCGTCCCCTATTCGGTGGTTTCGAGCAAACCCCGCGCAGCGAGCTCCTGCACTGCGACGGTCGTCGCCTCGACCAGATCGACCCCGTCCGGCGGCGACCCGAAGACCTGCCCCAGGACAGCGGCGACCTCCTCCAGGTCAACCGTGCCGTCCCCCACGGCGGCAAGGATCGTGGTCGCCAGCTCTGAGAGCACGAAGACCTGGTCCTCGACCAACACGGCGGACTCGCCACCCTCGACGTACTCGTCGAGGAACGCCGCACGACGCACCTTCATGACGCCTCCGCCCATCAGCCGACTCGACCACATCGACGAGGTCGGACGCCTCCCGGTACGACACCCGCCGGAGCCCGCCGGCCGCGTCGAGCAGGGAGACGATCCGCTTCAGCGGCTCGGGACGGCTCCCCACGAACGAGACCTGCGGACAGAGCAGCCCGAGCGCCTGGACGTTCGGCACCGCCTCGAGCGAAGGAGACTCAGGCGCGTCCTCGCGGCGGTCGAGATAGAGCACAGCCACCACACGCGGGTCCACCGGCGGCGCGCACCAGCCCCAACGACGACGGCGACGCCTGGTCCTTCAGCCCCGAGAAGTCCCCGGTGACCAGGGAGAGCGGCTTCGGAAACGACACAACTGTGTGGCCATCGCGGATCGCAGCGCATTCATCGGTCACGTACCCGAAGGACTTCCCCAGGGTCCGGGCCACCGTCGTCTTCCCCGCACCCGAGGGGCCGGCCAGGACGACCGCCGCGCCCGAATCAGGATCGGCCAGGACGCAGGCGTGCATCATCAGCAACGAGCTCGCCCGCTCCGTGATTGCACGTGTCGTGATCAACGGCGTGAGCCAATGCATGAGCTCGCCCAGCGACGTACTCGCGGTAATCCCCTGACTCCGTGCCGATCGCACCGCTTCGTCGTCTTTGTCCAGAAACGCCTCGATGACCAAAGTGTCTGAGGCAAAATGTCCCGCGGGGGAATCGACCAGACACCACTCCCAGGCCGTTTCGAGGGCCTTGGCGAGTTCGGATGAGCGACCTCCCGAAGCGCGAACGACAACGGGTACGCCGATCGCCGAAAGGTGGACGGCGACGAATTCGCCCGAATTGTCGTGGCGCATGAAGGAACTCTAAGCGGCCGACGGGGCCGTACGTCACGGCTTCGGCAGCATCGGGCGGTCGAAGCGAGCACAGGGGGGCTCGGGATCTTGGAACTCACGGACTACTTACGCATTCTTCGTGCGCACTGGCTCGGCGTGCTGCTGCTGACCGTCGCCACCGCCACCGCGGCGCTGGCGTTCAGCCTCACCCAGCCGAAGGTGTACGCCGCGAACGCGAACGGCTTCGTCAGCTCCGGCCTCAACGACAACCCCGCGCTCGCCTCGGTCAGCGACAGCCTCGCGAAGTCCCGCGCGAAGTCGTACGTCGACATCGCGAAGAGCCGGGCCACGGCGCAGGACGTCATCGACGAGCTCGGCCTCGACGCCGCCCCGTCCTCGCTGATCGGCAACATCGACGTCGAGCAGCCGATCGACACGGTGCTGATCAAGGTCACGGCCCGGGCCGCGACGCCGCTCGAGGCGCAGCAGCTCGCGGACGCCTGGATCGGCGCCCTCGCCGGCCAGGTCGCACAGATCGAGGACCCCAAGGGCAAGAACAAGGCCGGGACGCTCGAGGTCGTCCCCGTCGAGTCCGCCGAGCTGCCGACCTCGCCGGTGTCACCGCAGACCGACCGCAACGTGCTCCTCGGCCTCGTGCTCGGCCTGCTGCTCGGGCTCGGCTACGCCGTCGTCCGCAGCCAGCTCGACCGGCGGATCCGCTCCGCCGCGGCCGTCGAGCAGCGCTTCGGGGTCACCGTCGTGGGAGCGATCCCCGGCGACCCCGGTCTCCAGCACGATCCGGGCACGCCTGCGCCCATCGCGGTGTTCGAGGAGAGCGAGGCCAAGCCGCGCACCGGCTCTGCCGAGGCGTTCCGCAAGCTGCGCACGAACCTGCGGTTCATGGACGTCGACAACCCGCCCCGGGTCATCGTGGTGACCAGCCCGCAGCAGGGCGACGGCAAGTCGACAGTCGCGGCCAACCTGGCTGCGGCGATCGCCGCCTCTGGCGAGAAGGTCACCCTGGTCGACGGCGACCTGCGTCGGTCGAGCGTGGCCCAGTCGTTCGGGCTCGTCGAGGGCGCCGGCCTCACCGACGTACTCACCGGCCGGGTCGAGGTCGCCGACGTGACCCAGCAACCGTCGCAGCACGCGAACCTGTCGATCCTCGGAGCCGGCGCGACCCCGCCGAACCCGAGCGAGCTCCTCGGATCGCGGACCATGCGGTCGCTGCTGAGGGAGCTCGCCGAGGACGGCATCGTGATCGTCGACGCCCCGCCGCTGCTGCCGGTCACCGACGCCGCCGTCCTGACCGCCGTGACCGACGGCGCGTTCGTCGTGCTCTCCACCGGCAAGACCCTCGACACCGAGCTCGAGGCCGCCCTCAACCACATCGAGGCGGTCAGCGGACGGACCCTCGGCATCGTCTTCAACCGGGTGCCCAGGCGCGAGTCCGACGCCGGTTACTACGGGGGCTACTACCGGGCAGAGACACCGCGGACGTCCCAGGCCGGTGCGACGCCGGCCGATTCGAAGGTGAGCGCCTCGCGGTAGGTCAGGCCAGCTCCTTGGCCAGCGTCGCGATGACCTCGTCGCGCTTGGGAGCCCCGCTCGCTCGGGAGACCTCACGACCGTGCGAGTCCAGGATCAGGGTCGTCGGCGTACGCGTGACGCCGAGGCGCCTCACGAGCTCGAGGTGATGCTCGGCGTCGACCTCGACGTGGACGACGCCGGGTACGACGGTCGCGACCTCCGTGAGCACCCGCCGGGTGACACGGCACGGTGCGCAGAACGCGGACGAGAACTGCAGCAGGGTCGCCCGCTCGCCAAGGTCGTGCTCGATGTCCGCGCCGTGCAGCACGCTCACCGGCAGCTCCTCCTCCGGGTCGGGGGCCTTCGAGCCACGGACCTCGTGGGTCCCGCGGAAGCGTCCGTCGCTCGCGGCGCGCCAGAGCCCGAAGGCGGTCGCCAGCACGAGTGCGACGACCAGGACCCAAGCACCTTCACTCACGGTTGGATTGAACCACCTCGGCAGGCGGGACATTCCGGCCACAGCGTCCCGTCTCGTCGTACGAGCACGGTGCGGCGTACGCCGAAGGGCAGCGGCGTCGTCTGCGCCGGCCACCCATGCTGAATCCAGCCTGACCCGAGCGTCCTGGCTGAATCAGTTCAAGACCGAGGTCTTCAGCGTGGTTCAACCTCGGTATGGAACTTATCCAGTCGTTCAGTGCTCCCGGCGCCGTTCAGTCTCCTGGCGCGGACAATGGGAAAGGCCCCCGCCGAACCAAACGGTTCGACGGGGGCCCTCCAGCTTTCGCGCTGCAGAAGGTCAGCGACCCGTCTGAGTACGCCTGCGCGTGCTCAACACGATGCCGGCCGCGACCAGGACGGAGCCGGTGAGAGCGAGCAGGCCGTACTCCCCGGCGCCGGTGGCGGGAAGCACCCCGGCTGCCGGGGCGACCGCCGCCGGAGCGACGGGGGCCGGCGCACGGTTCACGACAGGAGCCGGGCGCTCCTGCTCGACCGGAGCCGCCGCGGGCGGGGCCGGGGCCACCGGCGGGGCAGGCGCGACCGGCGGGGTCACCGCCGGCGGACCGGGCGGGGCAGGCGCGACCGGAGGCACCACCTCGGGCTTGGGCTTCTCCTCCGGGACCACGACCGGCGGCTTCTCCGGCTTCGGGTGCTCCACGGGCTTGGGCTTCTCCTCCGGGACCACGACCGGCGGCTGCTCCTCGGGCTTCGGCTGCTCCTTCGGCACGCAGCCCGTGTGAGCAGGGTTGGTCTTGCCGATCCCCTGGTTGCGGTCGCACTCGTAGCCGGCGTTGTGGTCACTGCCGTCCGGGTACTGACCCGGAGGGAACTTGTTGTCCGCCTTGCCGACACATCCGGCACACGGCTTGCCCTTCGCCTGGCCGTCGCCTACGCCGTTCTCCGACGAAGACCCGTCCCGGGTGGAGCAGTAGCTGTGCCTGCTCGTAGCGGTGCACTCACCCGCGTTGGCGCCGCCGCTCTTCTGGTCCGCGTTGCTCTCCGGCTGCGGCTCGTCGTACGCACCCGTCGTGGACGCGTTCCCCTGGCTGTGGTCGGAACCCTTCGGGTCGGCACCACCGCTCGCCGCATAGACCGGAGCGAGCGCGCCGACAGTCATGAAGACCGTGGCCGTCGTTCCCGCGGCGAGGCGCGCCAGACATCGTTTGGTTGGCAGCATCGTTGCACTCCATTCCCCCCGACCCCCGTGCAACGGAGGCCAGAAACGTCAGTCGGCGCACGAGTTCGTGCGCCGAAACCGGTTCTGTCAAAGAGGGAGTAACCCGCTGAAGAAGGCGGGAACGGGGCGGAGCGGCGCTTTTGGTCTACCCATGAGTTTCATCGTTGGAAATGTCCCGGAAAGTCGGATCTTCCGCTTTTGCTCTTGGCCCGTGCGGGGGACATCCCCTAGAGCAGCCGACAGTCTCCTGGATCCAACCTGACCCGAGCGTCCTGGCTGGTCAGTCTCCCGGCGCGCACAAGCAAGACCCCCGCCGAACCAAGCGGTTCGGCGGGGGTCTTCCTACTGTCGGACGGCCGCTGAGTGGGGGAAGTCAGCGGCCGGTCTGGGGACGCTTGCGGGACATGAGCACGCCGCCCGCAGCGAGGAGGCCGATGCCGGCCAGGATCACCAGGCCGTACCGACCGGCGCCGGTGTCAGGCAGGATGCCGGAGGCGGGGGCCACCTCGGCGGGGGCACGGTTCGCGGTCGGAGCCGCGACGCTGCCCTGCGGAGCGGAACGCTCGAGCTCGACACCGGCGACCTCGTCGGAGGCCGGAGCCGTGACGATCGCCGGGACCACGCACTCGCCCTCGTCGGTCATGGTCGCGTCGTCGGGGCAGACGACCTCCTCGGCGGGAACCACGCACTCGCCCTCGTCGTTCATCGTGGCGTCCTCGGGGCAGGTCTCCTGCTCGGTGGGCACCACGCACTCGCCCTCGTCGTTCATGGTCGCGCCCTCGGGGCAGGTCACCTGCTCGGCAGGCACCACACACTCGCCCTCGTCGCTCATGGTCGCGCCCTCGGGGCAGGTCACCTCTTCCTCGCCGGTGCAGCCGGTGTGGGCGGGGTTCGACTGGCCGACGCCCTGGTTGGTGTCGCACTCGTAGCCGGCGTTGTGGTCGCTGCCGTCGGGGTACTGGCCCTTGGGGTTCTTGTTGTCCGCCTTGCCGACACAACCCGCACACGGCTTGCCCTTGGCCTCGCCGTCGCCCTTGCCGTTCTCCGACTCGCTGCCGTCACGCGTCGAGCAGTAGCTGCCCGCGGTGCCCTCGTCGCAGTCACCCGCGTTGGCTCCGCCGTCGTTCTCGTCAGCGGTGCTCTCGGGCTGCGGCTCGGTGGGGTCGCCGCTCGTGCCGGCGGTCCCGTCGCTGTGGTCAGAGCTGGTGCTCTCGTCCTCAGTCGTCGTGTCGTCGGTCTGCTTCTTGCCGTGGGCCTTCCCACCGTCAGTCGACGTCGAGGTCGTGGTGCCGTCCTCGGCGGAGGTGGTCACGGCGTTGGCCGGACCCATGGCGCCCACGGCCATGAAGACGGTGACGGCGGCGGCGGCTGCTGCCCGCAACAGGTGGTGCTTCATCTGCATCGCAGTTCCCCTTTGAGGTGCCCCGCGGAATGCCGGTGGGGCAGGCGTCATTTGTCGGCGCGCGAAGTTGACGCCGGCAGACACTCAACGGCGCGCGGGCTGAGAGGTTACGGGTAACTAGTCCGAAATGACTAGTTTTTCCGGCGAGGCTCTCCTGCCCGGTCCAATCCCCGTTCAAGTTCCGGGTTCCGAAGGCCGAAGATTTCCCTTCCGGGCCTCTATGTCCGGGCCTTGTGTCCCGCCCTCAGCCTCCTGCGAACGGCGGCAGGAGCTCGACGGTGTCGCCGGGGTGGAGTACGACGGTCGCCGGGTCCGACGTACCGACCGGGCGGTCGCCGACGAGCACGGAGCAGACCGAGACGACGTCCTTCAGGCGAGGCCGGTCGGAGTGACGCGCGACGACCTCGTCGAGCAGCTGCGACAAGGTCAGGGGGCCCGGGACGGACTCCTCGGACACCCCTGCCGCGGCACGGGCGCCGGCCCAGTAGTGCACGAGCACGCCCGCCTCGACGGCGGCGCTCTCAGCGGATCGGTCCTCCATGTCCGGTATCCTGCCTCATCGGACCAACCCCGCGACTCGCTGTCCAGCCAGGTCGCGGGTGGTGGCCGGGTGACGAAGCGCGGCTCAACGGAGAGTCGGGAAGACCCCCTCACTCGAGGAGGTGCCCTTGAGCACCCTGCTCCTCCTGACCAGCGCCCTCCAGCCGTCAGCCGAAGTGCTCCCTGCCCTCGCGTTGCTCCCCCACCAGATCAAGATCCTCCCGGCCGAGGGCAGCGCCCTTCTCGAGGCGCCGAACTCCGACCTCGTGCTCATCGACGGGCGCAACGACCTCGCCCACGGCCGCGACCTGTGCCGGTTGATCCGCACGACGGGGTCGGACCAGCCCGTGCTGCTGATCGTGACCGAAGGCGGGTTGTCGGTCGTCGCCTACGACTGGGGCATGGACGACGTACTCCTCTGCACGGCCGGACCGGCCGAGGTGGAGGCTCGACTGCGCCTCGCGATCGGCAGGCTCGCCGCCCAGAAGTCCGCCGACGACACGGAGGCGCACGTCATCCGGTCCGGCGAGGTCACGGTCGACGACGCGACGTACACCGCCAAGCTGGGCGGCCAGCCGCTGGACCTGACCTTCAAGGAGTTCGAGCTGCTGAAGTACCTCGCGCAGCACCCGGGCCGGGTGTTCACGCGGCAGCAGCTGCTGCAGGAGGTCTGGGGCTACGACTACTTCGGCGGCACCCGCACGGTCGACGTCCACGTGCGGCGGTTGCGGGCCAAGCTGGGCCCGGAGAACGAGTCCCTGATCGGGACGGTGCGGAACGTCGGCTACCGGTTCGTGCTCCCTCCGGTGGATCGCAGCGCCGAAGAGGAGCCCGCGGCGGCCGAGGAGCAGTCGGCCGTCAGCGAGTAGCGCCTCGGGCGGTCAGGCCCGGAGAGCTCGATGGTCGCCGGGAAGACCGGCCTCAGGCGGCGGCCGTGGCGGCTGCGCTCTCGGCGGACGCGGTCGCGGTCACGACCGGAGCCGGAGCGGGCTCGCGAGTCGCCTTCGGACTTTCCAAGCCGTCTCCGAGAGTGTCCTCGAGCCGCGCCAGCCACAGCAGCAGACCCAGGCACAGGAACGGGACGGTCAACCCGAACGTCAGCATCATCGCTTCGTTCATTACTGAAACTCCCAATACCTCGACAGGGTGCATAGCGCTCAAAGTGCCCGTCGCCGACGGGTTCATGCGTAACTTCCTAGAGTGGGCACGTGATACCGATCTCGCGGGTGAGCCCTGACCAGTACGACGCGCTGGACACCGGTTCGGTTGCCTCTGCGCAGCAGACAGTAGCGGAGTCCCTCGGTCGGGTGACAGAGGCATCTTCGAAGTACGACGGGCAGAGTCCCCTCAACGAGGCAACGCTGCTGTCGCTGAGGCACGACGGGCTCGCCGGGAAGGCGTTGTGGGTCGCGCGCGACGACGCCGGCCGCGTGGTCGGATTCGCGCTCGCCGACCGCGACCCGGACGCTGCGGGCGGCCACGACGCCGGGGGCGGCGGCCCAGTCGAGGTGAACCTGGTCGTCTCCCCCGACGCGCGCCGGTCCGGGGCGGGGAGGGCGCTCGCAGAGGCGGTGCTCGAGTCCTTCGCGGGCGCCGAGATCACCGCCTGGTCCCACGGCAACCACCCCGGGGCCACCCGCCTGGCCGAGGCCCTCGGCTTCGAGCGGGTCCGCGACCTGTGGGTCATGCGCCGCCCGCTCGACCCCGAGCACCCCCTGCCCCAGATCACCCCGGCGGGCGGGATCGTCGTACGCCCCTTCCGGCCGGGCCAGGACGAGGAGGCCTTCCTCGCGCTCAACGCCGAGGCGTTCGCGGGCCACCCGGAGCAGGGGCAGCTGACCCGGGCGGACCTCGACCAGCGGATGGCCGAGCCGTGGTTCGACGCGGAGGGGTTCTTCGTGGCCGAGCCCGAGGACGCGCCCCGCGGCGAGGCGAACGAGCTCGTCGACAGCCCGTCGCTGCTCGGCTTCCACTGGACGAAGGTCCACCTCGACGAGGACCCGCCGGTCGGCGAGGTGTACGTCGTGGGCGTCTCCCCCGCCGCACAGGGCCGCGGCCTCGGCAAGGTGCTCACCCTGACCGGGCTCCACCATCTGCGCGACCGGGGCCTCGGCGAGGTGATCCTCTACGTCGAGGCGGACAACGAGCCGGCCATCGCGGTGTACTCCGGTCTCGGGTTCACCCACGCCGACGCCGACACGGACGTGAGTTACCGCCATGGGGGGCGATCTTGAACGGGGTCTTGGGAAGGCCCCACTGACCTAGGTCGCTCGACCGCTAAGCCAAGGCCCTCTTTAGCTTCACGGCCATCTCGGCCACCGCGGCCCGGTTGGTCCGGCCCACGCCGACGAGGTTCGCGAACCCGTGGATGAAGCCGGGGTAGCGCCTCATCTCGACCTCCCGGCCGTGCTCGGCGAGGAGCCGCGCATAGGCCTCCCCCTCGTCCCGGAGCGGGTCGAAGCCTGCCGTCGCCACGAAGGCGGGGGCGAGGTTCGGGGGGAACTTGTCGCGGAAGTACACCGAGACGTCGGGGTGTCGCCGGTCGTGGTCGTCGTGCAGGTACGACGTCTCGGCGAGGTCCATGAACCTCGCGGTCAGGAAGAACCCCTCGCCGAAGATCCTGCGGCTGTCGCTCTTGTCCGCCATGTTCGTGACCGGGTAGATCAGCAGCTGGTACCTCACCGGGAGGCCCGCCTCCGCGGCCCGGATCGCCGTGACCGCGCTGAGGTAGCCACCGGCGGAGTCACCACCCACGGCGATCCGTTCGGGGTCGACGCCGAGCTGCTCGGCGTACTCGCTCACCCACTGGAAGGACGCCCAGCAGTCCTCGACGGCAGCCGGGAAGCGGTGCTCGGGGGCGAGGCGGTAGTCGATCGAGATCACCCGGACGTCCGCACGCTCGGCCAGGAAGCGGCACGTCGCGTCATGTGAGTCGAGGCCGCCGTACATCATCCCGCCGCCGTGCACGAAGAACAGCAGCGGCGAGGGCCTCGGGCTCGCCACCTGGCTGTGCGGGACGTACAGGCGCGCGGGGATCTCCTCCTCCGCGCCGGGGATCCGGAGGTCGCGCACGAGGCCGATCGGCTGGGCGCCGCCCACGAGCTTGGCCTGGCGAAGGATCGCCGCGCGTGCCTCGGGCATCGGCAGGCTCTCGGCCTCGGGCTCGCGGAAGATCCGCCGGAGGCGCAGCATCCACTGGGTCTCGGTGTCGAGGACCTGCCCGTCCACGACGACCCGTCGTCCGGCCAGCACCCGCATCAACCACATGGGCAGAGCCATGAGCACGCGGAGGACGGCGGGCTCGACCTTCTCGAAGAATCCATGGACCATGCGCGCAAGATACTCCGCAACCCGGGACGAAGGCGGCTTCGGCTACCGCCGTTCACTGGCCGGTGCAACGATTGCGGCATGACCGCGCCCGAGATCTCACTCCCTGCCCTCGTCGATGACAGGTTCTTGGACCGCGAGCTCTCGTGGCTGCACTTCAACACCCGGGTGCTCGAGCTGGCCGAGGACGACACGCTGCCGCTGCTCGAGCGGGTCCGCTACCTGGAGATCTTCTCCTCGAACCTCGACGAGTTCTTCATGGTCCGGGTCGCCGGCCTCAAGCGCCGCATCGCGGCAGGTGTCGCAGTGCGGGCGGCCTCCGGCCTGATGCCTCGTGAGGTCCTCGAGCAGATCTGGAGTACGACGGGCTCGCTCATGGAGCGCCAGGCCGCGCTGTTCCGCGACGAGATCATCCCGGCGCTGGGGAAGGAGGACATCGAGCTCCTGCGCTGGGCCGACCTCTCACGTGACGAGCAGAAGCTCATGAAGAAGCAGTTCAAGGAGCGGCTCTTCCCGGTGCTCACGCCGCTGGCCGTCGACCCGGCGCACCCCTTCCCCTACATCTCCGGGCTGTCGCTGAACCTGGCCGTCCTGGTGCGCAACCCGAAGACCGGCAAGGAGCACTTCGCGCGCGTGAAGGTCCCGCCGATCTTCTCCCGGTTCGTCGCCGTGGCGGAGCAGAGGTTCGTGCCGCTCGAGGACGTCATCGCCGAGCACCTCAAGTCGCTCTTCCCCGGCATGGACGTGATCGCGGTCCACACCTTCCGCGTGACCCGCAACGAGGACCTCGAGGTCGAGGAGGACGACGCGGAGAACCTCCTCGCCGCGCTGGAGAAGGAGCTGCTGCGGCGTCGCTTCGGGCCGCCGGTGCGCCTCGAGGTCGAGGAGTCGATGGACGACCACATCCTCGACCTGCTCGTCTCCGAGCTCGGCGTCTCGCGAGCAGAGGTCTTCCGGCTCCCCGGGCCCCTCGACCTCCGCGGCCTCGGTGTGATCGCCGACCTCAACCGCGCGGAGCTCAAGTACCCCGCCTTCGTCCCGTCGACCCACACCGACCTCGCCGAGGTGGAGTCGGCCTCGCCGGTCGACGTCTTCGCCGCCCTGCGACGTCGCGACGTGCTCCTCCACCACCCGTACGACTCGTTCTCCACCTCCGTGCAGCGGTTCCTCGAGCAGGCGGCCGACGACCCGCAGGTGCTCGCGATCAAGCAGACGCTGTACCGCACCTCCGGCGACTCCCCGATCATCGACGCCCTCATCGACGCAGCCGAGTCGGGCAAGCAGGTCCTGGTGATCGTCGAGATCAAGGCCCGTTTCGACGAGCAGGCCAACATCAAGTGGGCGCGGAAGCTCGAGCAGTCCGGGTGCCACGTCGTGTACGGGCTCGTCGGGCTGAAGACCCACTGCAAGCTCTCGCTCGCCGTACGGGACGAGCCTGAGGGGATCCGCCGCTACACCCACATCGGGACGGGCAACTACAACCCGAAGACGGCGCGGCAGTACGAGGACTTCGGCCTCCTCACCGCCGACGCCGAGATCGGCGAGGACGTCGCGCACCTGTTCAACAACCTGTCGGGGTTCTCGCGGCACACCGAGTACCAGCGGCTCCTGGTCGCGCCCGACTCGGTCCGCTCCGGGCTGACCGAGCGGATCCGCGCCGAGGTCGCCAACCACGCAGAGGGCCTCCCCGCGCGGATCCGGATCAAGGCGAACTCCATCGTCGACGAGGCCCTCATCGACGAGCTGTACCTCGCCTCCCAGGCCGGCGTCCCGATCGACCTGCTCACCCGCGGCATCTGCGCCCTGCGCCCCTCGGTCCCCGGCCTCTCCGACAACATCCGGGTGCGGTCGGTGCTCGGGCGGTTCCTCGAGCACAGCCGGATCTTCTGGTTCGAGAACGGCGGCTCGCCCTGCGCCTGGATCGGTTCGGCCGACCTCATGCACCGCAACCTCGACCGGCGCGTCGAGGCGCTCGTCCAGCTGCCCGGGGAGGCCCAGGTCGAGGAGGTCGGGCGGCTGCTCGACCTTGCCTTCGACGAGGGCACGACCTCGTGGTGGCTCCAGCCGTCCGGCGAGTGGGAGCGGCACGCCTTCGACGCCGAGGGGGCGCCGTTGCGCGACATGCAGGACGTGCTGATCCAGTCCAAGCGTCGCCGCCAGCGCTGACCCGCGGCGAGTGGCCGCCCGTCGTACCGTCGGATCGGCGTGCGGTCGGCCGATCACGTGTGCGGTTGCCCGGTCACGTGCGCAGTCGGCCAGTCGCGTGTGCGGATGCCGAATCAGTTGAATACCGAGGTTTACCGCCCTGGAAATCTCGGTTTGGAACTGAACCAGCAAGCCCGCTCGGGTCGTGCCGCCGGACACCTGTGGATGAACGGGTGCATGGCGACCTCTCAGCCGCCATCCTGCTCGGCATGCCCAAGCCAATCCACAGGTGGAGCCCGGTCTGCCCTGAGCCTGCAGGGCTGTACCGCCCGGTTCGCATCGACCCGGCGGGCCTCGAGGGGCCGACCGAGGGGCAGGCGGCCGGACCCCGATGGCGGCGCAGCAGCCCGGGCCACTACGTGCCCGCAGGTGTCGACCGCAGTCGCCCGGAGCAGCGCATCCTTGAGGAGTCCATGCGGCTGCCACCTCAAGGCGCGGTCACCGGCTGGGCGGCCTGCCGCCTGGCGTCGGCGGCGTTCTTCGACGGCTTGATGCCTGACGGACGTACGGAGCGCCCCGTGGCGCTCGTTCTCGGTCCTTCCCAGCATCGACGTGAGACTCCAGGGGTCAGGTACCTGCAGGACCGGCTCCCCAGCGACGAGCGCATGTTTCGATACGGCGTGCCGTGCACGACGGTGAAACGGGCGCTGTTCGACGAGATGCGCCAGGCGGAGGGCGTCCGCGAGGCCACGGTCGCCATGGAGATGATGGCCGCGGCGGAGCTGGCCTCCATCAGCCAGATGCTCGCGTACGCCGAGGAGCATCCTGGCTCGCGTGGAGTCCCCCAGGTGCGGAGCGCTCTCCAGCTCGCCGACGAGGACAGTCGCTCGCCCAACGAGACCCGGATGAGGTTGGTCTGGCTTCTGGACGCGGACCTGCCGCCGCCTCTCGTGAACCGACCTGTGTTCACCCTGGGCGGTCGGCTCCTCGGCTATGCGGACCTCTTCGACGAGGAGGCGGGAGTCTTCGGCGAGTACGACGGCGCGGATCACCGCGCTGCGGCTCGGCACGCACGTGATGTCGGCAGGGAGGACCGGTGCAGGCGTGCCGGCCTGGAGTACTTCAAGGTCACCGGCCTCGACATCCGCGATCACGCCCTGGTCGCCGACCGGATGCGTGCCACACGAAGCCGTGCGAAGTTCCTGCGCCCGGCTGAGCGGAGCTGGACGCTCACGCCGCCGCAGGGCTGGTTCGAGCAGTCGCCCGAGGACGCCATGACCTTGGACGAGCGCCTTGCCTACCGCGCTGCCGTGCACGGCCTGGAGGAGTGACGTGGCCGCTCGACTCTGGTGAACGAGACGCCGAGAGCCCATTCAGTTCCAGACCGAGGTTTCCGGCTACCAAAACCTCGGTCTGGAACTGAACGGGCGGCCGGGCGGACGCGGGGCGCGGGGGGCCCGCGGCACGGGAAACGCGCGGCGGTCGGGTACGACGGGGGTCAGCAGGAGGCGAAGAGGAGCGGCCCCTCGGTGAGGTCGCTGACCAGGGGGAGGTCGTCGGCGGCCGGCTGGAGGTCGAGCACGATCTCGTTCCCGTCCGAGGTGGCCTTCTCGACCCGGAAGCGCTCGCCGAACGTGCCGCCCTGCCCGACTGCGTCGCCCGACGCCAGCTCGACGCGGGGGCGCAGGTCGTCGGCGGCCTGGTCGGAGGTCTCGAAGTGCATGCCGACGACCAGCGACCGGTCCGGCTCCATCGCCACGACCACCCCGGCCAGCGGCGACACCCCTCCCGCCGAGGCGATGAGGTCCTCCGCGGCGGCCTGGTCGTCCTCGGAGGCCGAGGCCATGCTCAGCGCCTCGCACGCGAAGTCCGAGGCGAACAGCACGGCCGTGGCAGGCTCGCCCGCCTCGGAGGTGAGCGCCGGGACCCCGTCCACCTCGTCGAGGCCCTCGGCCGATCCGTCCACCACCGAGGCCGAGCTCGAGGCGTAGGCCGCGGTGTCGGACAGGAGGACGAGCCCCTCGTCGGGCAGGACGACCACGTTGTTGAACACCGGGGTCAGCGAAGGGTCGATCGTGGCGACGAGGTCGGCCGACCCCGCCCAGACACCGCCGGACCCGGCGCCGCCCGAGGGAGGGGTGTACCCGAGCGAACGCAGGTTGCGCTCGACGCCCTCGAGGTCGACCGAGTCGTCGAAGCTCATGACGACGACGGAGCCCTCGCGCGACTGCCCGTAGGTCTCCCAGTCCGCGTCGATCGGCGAGAAGCCGTAGCGGCGGTTCATCGCGTACGTCGCGTCGACGACCGCCGAGGTGGAGGTCAGGTCGAGGTCGTAGGCCCGCGAGACGAAGTTCGCGACGTCGCGGGTGGTGGAGGCGGACCCGAGACCCGAGCCGTCCGCCAGCTCGCGCACCGAGGCCCAGTCGGTGTAGGTGGCGCGCAACGTCGACTCCGGGAGCGTGGCGACCGCCCGCTCGTACGACGTACGGCTCAACGTCTGCCAGCCGAACCAGGCGCCCACTGCGACAGCACCGACCAGAGCGAGTGCTACGGACACGACGACACGTCTCTGCACTGGTGGGTGACCCTCTCTTCACCGGGGAAGTGGTGTGAGACTAACGCCATGGCGCAATCTGCCCGTCGCCCCTCCGATGTGATCGCCGCCGGGGCGGTCGTCACGCGCAAGGGCGGGGACGTCCTCCTCGTGCACAGGCCGAAGTACGACGACTGGTCCTTCCCCAAGGGCAAGCTCGATCCCGGCGAGCACATCACGACCGCCGCCGTGCGCGAGGTGGCCGAGGAGACCGGGCTGGACATCCGGCTCGGCCCTCCCCTGAGCACCCAGCGCTACTGGGTCGTCAATGGCGAGCGCCGCATCAAGCGCGTGTACTACTGGGTCGGCCGTGTCGTGGGCGACGACGACGTGTCGTCGTACAGGGTCAACAACGAGATCGACGAGGTCACCTGGGTCCCGCTCGAGAAGGTGCCCGAGCGGCTCGACTACGACTACGACCGCGCGACGCTCGAGGAGTACCTGCGTCTGCGAAAGAAGTCCTACCCGCTCGTGATCCTGCGCCACGGGCGTGCCAAGTCGCGCAAGGCCTGGCACAAGGACGACCGCGAGCGACCGCTCACCAGTGCGGGCGAGTTCCAGGCCGAGCAGGTGGTCCCGGTCCTCGGTGCGTACGGCGTCACGCACGTCCTCACCTCCAGCAGCCGGAGGTGCTGGGCCACGGTCGCGCCGTACGCCGACGTGGCGGAGCTCGACATGGAGGACACCGACGACCTCTCGGAGGAGGACGCGACGCCCGAGACCGTCGCGGAGCAGGTCCAGGGCCTCCTCGCTCTCAAGGAAGCCTCTGTGATCTGTTCCCACCGCCCCGTGCTGCCCTGGATCTTCGAGGCGCTCGGCCTGGAGCCGCAGGCGCTCGCCCCGGGCTCGGTCTTCGTCGTGCACCACCGGAAGGGGCTGATCGTGGCGACCGAGCACCACGACGTCAGCTTCCGCTGAGCGCGTAGGCACGAACGGTCTCTCTACCCGCGGACGGACCCGTCACACGTCGAGACGCGGCCGTTCACGTGACGGTCGTCATACCGACGCCCACCGGTGGCCGAATCGGCCGCGACCGTTCACCTGCCGTTCACCTACGCCGACAGATCGCTTCACCTGCGCTCCCTACGTTCGAACTCGACAAGCAGTTGTCTGACGTCCCGAACACAGGAGATGACGCAGTGAAGCGCAACACCTTCCGCCGAGTGGCAGGCCCCGGCATCGCGGCCCTCTCGCTCGGCCTCGGCCTCTCGGCCTGCGCCGCCGGCAACGAGGAGCCTGCCGGCGCCAACAACGGCGCCACCGTCGAGGGCCTCTCCGGCACGCTGAACGGTGCGGGTGCAAGCTCGCAGGAGGCCGCCCAGGCCGCCTGGCAGTCCGGCTTCCAGACCGCCAACGCCGACGTGACGGTCAACTACGACCCGGTCGGCTCCGGTGGTGGCCGCGAGCAGTTCATCTCGGGCGGCGTGGACTTCGCCGGCTCGGACGCCTACCTGTCCGACGACGAGGGCGAGCTCTCGGGCGCCAAGAAGCGCTGCAACAACGAGGACCCGATCGAGGTCCCGAACTACGTCTCCCCGATCGCGGTGATCTACAACCTCGACGGCGTCGACGACCTGCAGCTCTCCGCCCCGGTGATCGCCGACATCTTCAACGGCAAGATCACGAAGTGGAACGACAAGGCGATCGCGGCGGACAACCCGGACGCGAAGCTTCCGGCCCAGGCCATCACCCCGGTCCACCGGGCCGACGACTCGGGCACCACCGAGAACTTCACCGACTACCTCAACCAGGCCGGCGAGGGTGCCTGGCCGCACGAGGCCGACGGCGTCTGGCCGGTCAAGTCCGGCGAGGCCGCACAGGGCACCTCCGGCGTCGTCGCCGCGGTCAAGAACGGCTCCGGCACCATCGGGTACGCCGACGAGAGCCAGGCCGGCGACCTCGGTGTCGCGAAGGTGAAGGTCGGCGACGAGTACGTCGCACCGTCCGCCGAGTCTGCCGCCAAGATCCTCGAGGTCTCCCCCCGGGTCGAGGGCCGCCCCGACGTCGACATGGCGTTCGACCTCGACCGCAAGACCACCGAGGCCGGCGTCTACCCGATCGTGCTGACGTCGTACCTGGTCGCCTGCCAGACCTACGAGGACCAGAAGACCGCTGACCTGGTGAAGGGCTACCTGTCCTACATCGTCAGCGACGAGGGCCAGCAGGCCGCCGCGAAGACGGCAGGCTCGGCTCCGCTCGCCGCGTCCCTGCAGGAGGAAGCACAGGGCATCGTTGAGAACATCAAGGCGAAGGGCTGACGCTCTAGCCAACGGACACGGGTCCGCGGACCAGCCTTGGGCTGGCCCGCGGACCCTGAGCCGTGTCAGGGGTGGTTCACAATTCCACCCGACGACGACAACTTTCACGAAGTAGAGGGAGCCTGGTGTCCGTCACAGCCACCGCTCGTCCCAAGCGCGCACGGCAGCGTAAAGGCGACCTGGTCTTCTCAGGAGCCGCGCGCACTGCCGCGCTCCTGATCCTCCTCGCCCTGGCGGGCGTGGCGATCTTCCTGACCATCGAGGGCATCCCCGCCCTCGACGCGCCGCCGGGAGCACTCGGCGGGGCCGACAGCTTCGCGGCGTTCGTGTGGCCGCTGCTGTTCGGCACCCTCCTCGCCGCGGCGATCGCGCTGGTCATCGCGACCCCGTTCTCCCTCGGCGTCGCGCTGATGATCTCCCACTACGCGCCACGGAGGCTGTCGCGGCCGATCGGCTACGTCATCGACCTGCTCGCCGCCGTGCCGAGCGTCGTCTACGGCCTGTGGGGCATCGCCTACCTGGGCCCCAAGCTCGGCCCCGTCTACCTGTGGCTCGAGAGGCACCTCGGCTTCATCCCGTTCTTCGCCGGTCCCGCCTCAACCACCGGCCGCACGATCCTCACCGCCGGCATCGTGCTCGCGATCATGGCGCTGCCGATCATCACCGCGATCACCCGCGAGATCTTCGCCCAGACCCCGACCCTCCAGCAGGAGGCGGCCCTGGCGCTCGGGGCCACGAGGTGGGAGATGATCCGGATGGCGGTCCTCCCCTACGGGCGCTCCGGCATCGTCTCGGCGGTCATGCTCGGCCTCGGCCGCGCACTGGGCGAGACCATGGCCGTCGCCATGGTGCTGTCGGCGAGCGGCGTGGTGACCTTCAACCTGATCAGCAGCGTCAACCCGTCGACGATCGCCGCCAACATCGCCAACAACTTCCCCGAGGCCACCGGCCTGGGCGTCAACGCCCTGATCGCCAGCGGCCTGGTCCTGTTCGTGATCACCTTCGGCGTGAACTTCGCGGCCCGGGCGATCGTCGCGCGCAGTGAGAAGAGGCTCAACGGATGAGCAACCTGCAGACCACCATCGGCAAGACCGAGCCCCGCACGGACCGCTCGCACCTGCCGCTGTCCCACCCCATGCTGCCGCGCTGGGCGCCGGCCCTGGTGGCGGTGATCGCCGCCGCGGCCGCCGGCATCCTCGCGCTCTCGCTGGGCTGGGGCCTCGTCGGCTGGGTGCTCGCGGGAGTCGTGCTGTTCACGATCGCGCTCCCACTCTGGTCGCTGAAGGTCGAGAAGCGCCGGGCGGCGAAGGACCGGCTGGTCACGGCCCTGGTCTGGGTCGCCTTCGGCGTCGCGCTGGTGCCGCTCGGCTCGCTCATCTGGAAGGTCGTGAGCGAGGGGCTCCCCGTCATCAACGGCGAGTTCCTGACCTACTCGATGCGCAACGTCATCGGCGAGGGCGGCGGCATCTACCACGCCATCATGGGCACCCTGCTCGTCACGGCGGGCGCCGCGGTCATCTCGATCCCGGTCGGCGTGCTGAGCGCGATCTACCTCGTCGAGTACGGCGGCAAGGGCCGGATGGCCCGCACCGTGACGTTCCTGGTCGACGTGATGACCGGCATCCCCTCGATCGTCGCGGGCCTCTTCGCCTACGCGCTCTTCGTGCTGTTCTTCGGCGAGGGCGTCCGGTTGGGCATCGGCGGCTCGGTCGCCCTGTCCCTGCTGATGATCCCGGTCGTCGTACGGTCGGTCGAGGAGATGCTGAAGCTGGTGCCCCACGAGCTCCGGGAGGCGTCGTACGCCCTCGGTGTCCCGAAGTGGCGCACGATCCTCAAGGTCGTCCTGCCGACCGCGATGTCGGGCATCGTCACCGGCGTCATGCTCGCCGTCGCGCGCGTCGCGGGCGAGACCGCGCCGCTGCTGATCATCGCGGGCTCCACCGACTCGCTGAACCTGAACCTGTTCGGCGAGCGGATGATGACCCTGCCGGTGTTCATCTACTACTCGTACATGCAGCCGGGCGTCCCGCCCGAGTTCGGCCAGGCCCGCGCCTGGGGCGCCGCACTCGTCCTGATCGCGATCGTGATGGCGCTCAACCTGCTGGCCCGGGCGATCGGCCGCTACTTCGCCCCCAAGACCCGGTAGTCCCAGAACACCGCGAGACAGAAACCCCCGAAACGAGAGTCCCATGGCAAAGAGCATCGACGTCTCCGACCTGAACATCTACTACGGCGACTTCCTCGCGGTGGAGGGCGTCTCCATGACGATCCCCGCCAAGTCGGTCACCGCCCTGATCGGCCCGTCCGGCTGCGGCAAGTCGACCTTCATCCGCTCGCTGAACCGGATGCACGAGGTCATCCCGGGCGCCCGCGTGGAGGGCAAGGTCGTCATCGACGGCCAGGACCTCTACGCGCCCGAGGTCGACCCGGTGCAGGTACGCCGGCAGATCGGCATGGTCTTCCAGCGCCCGAACCCGTTCCCGACCATGTCCATCTACGACAACGTGCTCGCGGGCTCGCGGCTGAACGCCAAGAAGCTCAAGAAGTCCGAGGCCGACGACATCGTCGAGAAGTCGCTGCGCGGCGCGAACCTCTGGGAAGAGGTCAAGAACCGCCTCAGCCGCCCCGGCATGGGCCTCTCGGGCGGCCAGCAGCAGCGGCTGTGCATCGCCCGGGCCATCGCGGTCGAGCCGCAGGTGCTGCTCATGGACGAGCCGTGCTCGGCGCTCGACCCGATCTCGACGAGCGCGATCGAGGACCTGATCCACGAGCTCAAGTCCGACTACACGATCGTGATCGTCACCCACAACATGCAGCAGGCCGCCCGGGTGTCCGAGGACACGGCGTTCTTCAACCTCGCCGGCCCGGGCATGCCGGGGCAGCTGGTGGAGATGAACGCGACGCGCAAGATCTTCTCCAACCCCGACGAGGAGTCGACCGAGGCCTACATCTCGGGCCGCTTCGGCTGAGCGGCGGCCATGCCCCGGGGGCGTGGAGCTTTCCCACGGCCCCGGATCGTCCACCTGGAGGATCCGGGCCCTTCGCGGTTCGGGGCCTGCCTTAGAGCACGACCTCGAGGAAGAAGTGCGCCACCCAGTAGAAGAGGGCGGCGACGAGACCGGCCATCGGGAAGGTGAGCACCCACGCGGTCACGATCGAGCGGGCCACACCCCACCGGACGGCGGAGAAGCGCTTCGTCGCACCCGAACCCATCACCGCCGAGGTGATGATGTGGGTGGTGGAGACCGGCGCCGAGAACACGAACGCGGTCGTGTAGAGGACACCGGCCGCGACCGACTCCGACGCGAAGCCACGCGCGGGGTCGAGGTGGATGATCCGGCGGCCGAGGGTGCGCATGATGCGCCATCCACCGGAGTAGGTGCCCAGCGAGATCGCACTGGCGGCCGCGACGATCACCCAGACGGGCAGGTCGTCGCCCTGGGAGACCCATCCGCCTGCGAGCAGCGCCAGGAAGATGACGCCCATCGTCTTCTGGGCGTCCTGGAGCCCGTGCCCGAGCGCCATCGCGGCGGCCGAGAAGGTCTGCGCCAGGCGGAAGTTGCGGTTCACCTTGTGCGGGTTGCGCCTCCGGAAGATCCACATGATGGAGAGCATGAGCGCGAAGGCGACGCCGAAGCCGAAGATCGGAGAGGCGACCATCGGGATGACGACCTTGTCGAGGATCGTCGCCCAGCGCACGAAGCCGAGCGGGTCGCCCTGGAGGACGCCGTACGCGATCGCCGCGCCGCCGAGACCACCGATGAGGGCGTGCGAGGACGACGACGGCAGGCCGTAGTACCAGGTGATGAGGTTCCAGCTGATCGCGCCGACCAGGCCGGCCATCACGACCACGAGACCCGCAGTGCCGTCGGGCGGCGTGATCACCTCGCTGACGGTCTTGGCGACCTTCTGCCCGAGGAAGGCGCCGACGAAGTTCATGATCGCGGCCATGACCAGCGCCACCCGCGGCGTGAGCGCACGCGTCGAGACCGAGGTCGCGATCGCGTTGGCGGCGTCGTGGAAGCCGTTGGTGTAGTCGAAGACGAGAGCGACGACGACGACCGCGATGATGATCGCGAGCTCCACGCTCAGGACTCCTTGACGGCGATCTGCTCAACGATGTTGGCGACCTTCTCGAAGGCGTCGATGGCCGCCTCGAGCGCCTCCACCACGTCCTTGAGCTTGAGCACCTCGAGCGCCTCGAACTCGCCGCTGAACAGCTTGGCGAGGATCCGCCGGTACGACTTGTCGCCGAGGTTCTCGAGACGGTTGATCTCGATCCAGTACTCGTCGAGGTTCTTCATCGTCTCGAGGCGCGGCATCGACTCCGCGGTCAGGTCGGCGGCGCGCTGGAGCACCTCCACCTGCTGCGCGAGCTCGCTGGGCAGCTCCGTCACGCCGTAGAGCAGGACGAGGTCGACCGCCTCCTCCATCTCGTCCATGACGTCGTCGAGCCCGGAGGCCAGCGAGTAGATGTCCTCGCGGTCGAAGGGCGTCACGAACGTGGAGTTCACCCGGCGGATGATCTCGTGCGTCGTCTCGTCAGCCGCGTGCTCGGCCTCGCGCATCTTCTCGGCGATGGCCTCGCGGTTGTTGCCGTGACCGAGCATCTCGGCGAGGAGAGCCGCACCCGTGACGAGGTGGGTCGCCGACTGGGCGAAGAGGTCGTAGAACGTCGCGTCAACCGGTCGGAAACGCAGACCCACGGTGAACTCCTGACAAACTGGGAATGAGCCACGAACATGCTAGGCGGTGAGTCCCCGATCGACGTAACCCAGCCTCGGCCGGTCAGGAGAAGGCGCCGCAGCGACCGGGCTCTCAGTCGGGCCGACGCTGCTGCGCGGGAATGGGCTGGTTGGCCGCGTCGTGGATCCCGAGCAGGCTGTCGACCTGCTCCTGGCTCAGGGCGGCGTCGGACTCGCTCGCGGCGATGATCAGGTTGGTTGTCAGCTCGACCTCGGCCAGCAGCTCTGCGTCTTCGAGGGGGACGTTCAGCTTGTCGTCCACGACAACCCTCCTCTCGTGCCTGACCATGACTTCATCCATCCGCTGTTCCCGTCCCGGCCGATCCAAGGCGAACCATCCCCTGCCCAGCATTGTCGCGGAACGGCCTTGTTCTACCCATAGTCATTCCGGACAAAACGAGGAGGCCCCGACGGAATCCGTCGGGGCCTCCTGCACGTCTGTCTGACTAGACGCTTCCTCTGGGTCAGATGGCGCGAACGTTCTCCGCCTGAGGACCCTTGGGGCCCTGCGTGACGTCGAACTCGACCTTCTGGTTCTCGTCGAGGGACTTGTAGCCCTGCGACTGGATCGCCGAGTAGTGCACGAAGACGTCGTCGCCGCCGTCCTCCTGCGCGATGAAGCCGAAACCCTTCTCGGCGTTGAACCACTTAACGGTGCCCTGAGCCATGCTCAATTACTCCTCTAACGGGGCGTGAGACCGCCACTTCGACGGCCCCGCACCAGGTGCGGGTGAAACGCCGTGCCCCCTCGAAAAGCCTTGAGCTACTGAGAAGAAACGCCGTCGGATCACAAACTCCGCGGGCGTAACCTGCTGGAACTTGCACCTGATGCACTGCTGAGCCTACCAACTAACCCGCCCGAATCCGATACCAGGACGCGCACCCGTGTCGGCGGCGGCGTGAAGATAGGTCGAACGCCCCGTGACATACCCACCTGTATGGGAGGAACATCGAGGCAGCGGGTCCCCCGCACGCACCATCTGCGACCCGCGGAGGGGCCATCACAGAGGGGGCACAGATGTTCAGCTCAACCCGTCTCGCACTCACGGCTGCCGCGGTCTCGCTCGGGCTCGTGACCGCCTCGGCCCCAGCGGCCGCCGTCCCTGCGTGGCGTACGACGCCCACCGTGCACGAGTCGGACCGCATCGTGCGCGTGCTCGACCTCAGGTACGGCGAGCACCAGCGCTTCGACCGGGTCGTCATCGACCTGCGCGGCAGGCACCCCGGGTACGACATCCGCTACGTGAAGCACCTGTACTACGACGGCAGCGGCGCGCCGGTCGGGCTGGCGGGCCGGAGGCACATGTCCATCGTGCTGCACCCGGCCTACGGCTACACGTCCGCCGGCAAGCCGGTCTACGAGGGACCCCAGGGCAAGGTGTACGTCCACATGCCGACGTTGAAGGGCATCGCGGTCACCGGCGACTTCGAGGGGTACTTCACCATCGGCTTCAGCACGGATCGGCGGGCGCCGTACCGGATCTTCAAGCTCTCGAGTCCGAGCCGCCTGGTCATCGACTGGAAGCACTGAACCCGGGGGACCTTGGACCCCAATCGCGGGCGATGGTCCCGGCGAGGTGGGTGAAGCCGACATTCCGCCTCTAGGCTCGGCTCCATGGGTAGCAGCGTCTACATCGCGTCGGTCGAGGGCTTCACCGGGAAGTCCACGGTCGCGCTGGGGGTCCTCGAGCAGCTTTCGCGGCGCGTCGAGCGGGTCGGGGTGTTCCGTCCGATCGTGCGCCGCGACACCGAGCTGTACGGCGGCCGCGACTACGTGCTCGACCTGCTGACCTCGCACGACGCGGTGGCGCTGTCGTACGACGAGTGCGCCGGCGTGACCTACGACGAGGTGCACGAGGACCCGGCCGCCGCGCTGGACCGGATCGTCGAGCGCTACCACCGGGTGGTCGAGAAGTGCGACGCCGTGGTCGTCGTCGGGAGCGACTACACCGACATCGGCACGCCCACGGAGTTCTCCTACAACGCCCGGATCGCCGCCAACCTCGGGGCGCCGGTCCTCCTCGTGCTCAACGGCGCGGGCCGCACCGCCGAGGACCTCCACACGGTGACCGACATGGCGGTCGGGGAGCTCCACGCGAACCACGGCTCGCTGTTCGCGATCATCGCCAACCGGGTCAGCGCCGAGGACCTCGCCAAGGACGTCGAGGCGCTCGGCACCGACGTGGTCCCGGCGTTCGCCATCCCGGACGAGCCGCTGCTCAGCGCGCCCTCGGTGGCCGACCTGCTCACCGCGGTGGACGGCACCCTGGCCAGCGGCGACGAGTCCCTGCTGAGCCGCGAGGTGACCGGCCTCGTGGTCGCCGCGATGACGATGCCGAACGTCCTGGACCGGCTGTTCGAGGGCGCCGCCGTGATCACCCCCGGCGACCGGCCCGAGGTCGTGCTCGGCGTGCTGATGGCGCACACCTCCCCGACCTTCCCGCAGATCTCGGCGATCGTGCTGAACGGCGGGCTGCCCCTCGCCGGCCAGGTCGCCCGGCTCATCGAGGGTCTCGGGGTGACGATGCCGATCATCACCACCGACCTCGGCACGCACGCGGCGTCGACGGCCCTCAGCGCCGTGCGCGGCCGGCTGACGAAGGACGCCCCGCGCAAGGTCGCCACCGCCCTCGCGCTGTTCGGCCAGCACGTCGACGGGGACGCGCTCCTCGACCGGCTGGAGGTGGCCCGCAGCGAGGCGGTGACGCCGTTGATGTTCGAACATCAGCTGATCGACGCCGCCGTCGAGCGACCGCAGGCACATCGTGCTCCCCGAGGGCGAGGAGGACCGGATCCTCAAGGCCGCCGACATCCTCCTGCGACGGGGCGTCGCCGACCTGACGCTCCTCGGCGACCCGATCCAGATCAGCGCACGCGCCGCCTCGCTCGGCGTCGACGTCTCCAAGGCCCGCCTGCTCAACCCTGCGGACGCCGAGGTCGGCGAGCGGTTCGCCGAGGAGTACTTCCAGCGCCGCAAGCACCGCGGCGTCGACCTCGACGAGGCGCGTACGGCGGTCACGGACGTGTCGTACTTCGGCACGATGATGGTGCTGCTCGGCCTCGCCGACGGCATGGTCTCGGGGGCGGCGCACACCACCGCCCACACCATCCGTCCCGCACTCGAGGTCGTGAAGACGGTCCCCGGGGTCTCGGTGGTGTCCTCGGTCTTCTTCATGTGCCTGGAGAACCAGGTGCTCGTGTACGGCGACTGCGCGGTCAACCCCGACCCGACGGCGGAGCAGCTCGCGGACATCGCGATCTCGTCGGCCCGGACCGCTGCCGCGTTCGGGGTCGAGCCGCGGGTCGCGATGCTCTCGTACTCCACGGGCGCCTCGGGCGCCGGCAGTGACGTGGAGAAGGTGGTGAAGGCGACCTCGCTGGTGCGCGAGCGCGCGCCCGAGCTCCTGGTCGAGGGCCCGATCCAGTACGACGCGGCCATCGACCTCGCGGTCGCCCGCACGAAGCTGCCCGAGTCCGAGGTCGCGGGGCGGGCGACGGTCTTCATCTTCCCGGACCTCAACACGGGCAACAACACGTACAAGGCGGTGCAGCGCTCGGCCGGGGCGGTCGCGGTCGGCCCCGTCCTCCAGGGCCTCCGGAGGCCGGTCAACGACCTGTCCCGGGGAGCCACGGTCCGCGACATCGTCAACACCGTCGCGATCACCGCGATCCAGGCCCAGAACCTCGCGGCGGAGGCGGGACGATGAGCAGGGTTGTCCTGGTCCTCAACGCCGGGTCCTCCTCCCTCAAGTACAGCCTCGTCGACGGCGACACGGGCGAGTCGCTCGCGGGCGGCCTCGTCGAGCGGATCGGCGAGTCGAACGGGATCCTCACGCACCGCGGCCCCTCCGGCGAGAAGCGCCTCGAGCAGGTGGTCTCCTCCCACGAGGACGCGCTGAAGCTGGTGCTCGAGGCCTTCGAGAGCCAGGGGCCGAGCCTGGAGGAGGTGGATCTCGAGGCGATCGGGCACCGCGTCGTGCACGGCGGCGCACGGTTCGCGGAGTCCGTGCTGATCGACGACCACGTCGTCGCCGAGGTCCGTCGCCTCGTCCCGCTCGCTCCCCTGCACAACCCCGCGAACCTCGAGGGCATCGAGGTCGCCCGGCGGCTGTTCCCGGACCTGCCGCAGGTGGCGGTCTTCGACACCGCGTTCCACCAGACGCTTCCTGAGCACGCGTACACCTACGCCGTGCCGCTCTCCTGGCGCGAGGAGCACCGGGTGCGCAGGTACGGCTTCCACGGCACGTCCCACGCGTTCGTCTCCCGCGAGGCCGCGCGCCTGCTCGGGCTCGAGCCGGAGGACGCGAACCTGATCGTGCTCCACCTCGGCAACGGCGCCTCGGCCACCGCGGTCGCCGGAGGCCGCTCGGTGGACACCTCGATGGGGCTGACCCCGCTGGAGGGTCTGGTGATGGGCACGCGCTCCGGCGACATCGACCCCGCGCTGCATGCTCACCTGCACCGGACCTGCGGCTGGAGCCTCGAGGAGATCGACCGCGTCCTCAACCGCGAGTCCGGCCTCAAGGGCCTGGCCGGCGAGAACGACTTCCGGGAGCTCGAGCGTATGGTCGACTCCGGCGACGAGGCGGCGCGGCTGGCGTTCGACGTCTACTGCTACCGCATCCGCAAGTACGTCGGGGCCTACGCCGCCGTGCTCGGGCTCGTGGACGCGATCGTGTTCACCGGCGGGGTCGGCCAGCACTCCGGCGCCGTGCGCGCGGCGACCCTGGAGGGGCTCGAGACCTGGGGCATCGAGGTCGATGCCGCTCTGAACGACGCCGTCACCGGCCGTGAGCCGGCCGTCATCTCCGCCCCCGGCAGCCGGGTCAGCGTGATGGTGGTCCCGACCAACGAGGAGTGGGAGATCGCTCGGCAGTCGCTGAGCGTCGTACACCCCGGCTGACGGAGTCCGGACACGACACGGGTGTGGCACCGAGCCGGTGCCACACCCGTGCCTCCCTCCCTGAGTGCGGCCTGTGCTGCGGTCGAGACCTGAAGACTGCGCCGGTGGTACCCGGCTCCCCGTCCGGCACTCTGACCCCCGACGATCCGGGCCAACCGGTATGGACCACCCGAGTCCGGGCAAAACCCCACGCCACACCAGTCACTTTGCTTACGCTGTCAAGGCGACACGCGCACATTTGTCCCGTTCCGCCTCACCCCCCAAGGCGACCCCCATGACACCCCTGCAGCGGCTCGTGACGGTCCTGGCTTCCGTCACGCTCCTGCTCGCCGGCGTCCCCGCCGCGACCGCCGGCAGCGCCGTCGACGACTACGCGGAGTACGACGGCCAGTCCACCTGCGCCTCGGCCGTCCTCCCCGGCACCGACTACCTGCTGAAGCTGCTGGTCCGGACGCACCCCGGTACGCGCTACGTGTCGACGTTGCGGCCGTGCAGCGGCGACTCGGTCTCCGAGCACAAGGACGGGCGAGCGCTGGACTGGGGCGTGGACGCCGCCGACCCCGTGGAGAAGGCGACCGCCGAGGAGTGGCTCGACACGATCTTCGCGACGGACGCGCAGGGCGACACCCACGCCCTCGCGCGGCGGATGGGGATCATGTACGTGATCTGGGACGACCACATCTACCGCGCCTACGACGGGTTCCAGAAGAAGCCGTACGAGCCCTGCGACCCGGTCACCGACTGCTCCAAGACGCTGCGGCACCGCGACCACGTGCACGTCTCCCTCTCGCGGGCCGGAGCCGCGGCGCAGACCACCTTCTACCGCGCGCGGGGCGTCCCCTCCGTGCCGGTGCTCTACCCGGGCACGAAGCAGCTCGACCCGGTGAGCACCGCCGAGGTGACCCTCGACGTGCCGGCGACCGGGAGAACCGTCACCACCGACTTCAAGCTCACCCGGGGCGTGACGTACCGGATCGTCGCCGACGGCCTCGTCCGGACCGGCGCGGGCTCGCAGGTCGCCGACGCCGCGTGCCGGTGGACGTCGGCCGGCTGGACGCCCTCGGGAATGCTGCGGGTCGGCGGAACGGACGCGTGGGGCGAGACCTGCGACGACCGGCACACCTACGAGGCCCTCTACACGCCGACCACCACGGACTTCCTGACGTTGCGGGTCGCCGAGAGCACGCCGGCCGACGCCGAGGGCTCCTTGAGCTTCTCGATCCTGCGCGCGGACATCCCCGCACGGACGGTCGCCCCCGCTCTCGTCACCGGGTCGCCCGAGCCGCGGCCGGCCCGCAACGCGGGACTCCAGGCCAGGGCGCTCGACTCGGAGCAGCTCACGGTGCGCGCGGCCTCCGCACGCGGTGCGCTCACGACACGTGCCCTGCGCCGAGGAGCGCGCTACCGCGTCGTCGTCACCGGCAGGGCCGCGAGCGGGGCGACGGTCTTCGACGGCCAGTGCGTGAGCTACGCGAGCCGGCTGTGGCCCCAGCACACCCTCGACCTCACCGCCCCGGACGCCGACCACCTGTCGCTCTTCATCCAGGGCTCACGCGTGTCGCTCCACGTCCCCGGGTCGTCGCGCCCCTGCGACGGGAGGGCCCATCGGTACGTCGGGGCCTTCAAGCCGGTCGTCGACGGTCGATCGCGGGTGAAGGTGTGGGACCCGTTCAGCTACGCGGACAACACAGGGGCGCTGACCGTCGTACTGCGTCGGAAGTGACCCCGGCGGGACCGGGGGAAGGGCCGAAAACGCGCACGTGCGCGATGTCGGCCCCGGCTCCCGGCGGAGAAGGGGCGCAAACCGCCCACATGATCGATCTTGGCCCCAGCACGCCGCTGTGGGCGGAACGACGGATTTCGTCGTGGCCCGAGCATGGAGCGACGAGATGCGGGGTACGTGAGGTTCGATGCACACGAGACCCTGGGGAGGGAGTCACCGTGCAGGTGGACAAGGAAGATGTCGTTGACCTATTGAGGTCCCGGGGGCAGCACGACAAGGCGGCGAGCATCCAGTGCGCTCTGCCCCGCCAGGTTGACACCGAGGCCGACGCCGGCCTGCTGAACCAGTTCGAGGTGAGCGTCAGCGACGTTCGCCAGGCGGCCGGCGCCCCTGACGGCGCCGACTCCACGCCGATCGGCGGAGCAGCCAAGCCCTGAGTACGGCGGCCCCGTTGGCGTCTTGCCACGGGCGCGCCCCGCAAGCCCACATGCCCTGCGAGGCGCGCTCGTGTCCGTGGGTCGCAGACATGCCGCTGCTCATCCCACGACTGGTCGGTACCCGGGCTAGACCATCCCAAACGGTGCAAAGCTCCACCGCCCGGGGATAAGAAATTCTTGAGAACTTGCCCAGACCATGTGGTTCAAGTCACCCGGACGGGGGTAGGAGGCCCGTCGTACTCCTTGAAGGGTGGTGGCCTGATGACTCGAGTCGGACTCGTCCTCGGCGCCGGCGGCATCGTCGGGCAGGCGTACCACGCGGGTGTCCTCGCCGCCCTGGAGCACGACTACGGCTGGGACCCTCGAACCGCCGACGTCATCATCGGCACCTCCGCCGGCTCCATCACCGGGAGCCTCCTGCGACGAGGTGTCCCCGCCAGCGAGCTCGCGGCCTGGACGGTCCGGGCGCCGCTGACCGACGAGGGGCGGCTGCTCGAGGAGATGTTCGGGAGCGAGCACCCCCAGCTCGAGCCCTTCCGTCCCATCGACATGATCAAGCGTCGCCCGAGCCTGCCGCACCCGGCCATGGTGCTGAACGCCATCAAGCAGCCTTGTCAGTTCCGGCCGCTCACCGCCGCTATGGCGCTGCTCGGACCGGGCCGGTTCGACATCGTGGAGCAGCTGAAGGCGCTGGGCAAGACCGACGAGTGGCCCGACGAGGACCTGTGGATCAACACGGTCCGCCGCAAGGACGGCAAGCACGTCGTCTTCGGCCGCGGCGACGCGCCGGACGCGCCGCTGCACCTCGCCGTCGCCGCCTCCTGCGCGGTGCCGGGCTACTTCGCGCCCGTCCGCATCGGCAAGCACGAGTACGTCGACGGCGGTGCGCACTCCCCCACCTGCGCCGACCTGCTGCGCGACCGCGACCTCGACCTGGTCATCGTGGTCTCCCCCATGTCGGGCCCCGCGACGCTCCCCTCCGGCATCTACGACGCATCACGCTGGCACTCGGCCCGGCTGGCCGCGCGCGAGGTCAAGACACTGCGCAGCAGCGGCACCCCCGTGGTCGCCTTCCGACCCGGCGAAGAGGAGCAGGAGGCGATGGGCAACGACTTCCTGTCGGCCCAGCGCGTGCACCACATCGTCCAGGAGTCGTTCCTCGCCAGCGGCGCGTACGCCGCGAACTCGCCGCTGCGCGACCTGCTGCGCTCCGCGTCCATCGCCAGCTGACCGCGTAGCGGCCTCCCGCCTGCGAGCAAACATCCCTTGCGCGGAGGCCGCGGGTCTTTGTGCTGTTCGAGCCCGGAATCGGTGGGTTCGGCCTAGATTCCTAGGAGAAGGGTCGGCCGCGGATCCGCCCGGCCGAGCCGCCGCGTAGGGAGACCTCCCATGCTCCGGACAGCGCTCACCCCGGTTCTCGCCCTCGTTCTCCTCGCGGCCGGATCCACCGGGCTGAGCGGAGCCACCGCCTCGCCGGCCGCCGACCTCTCTCCATCGCATGTCGTGAGCGTGTCGGGCAACGGCGTCGGGATGTATCCGGAGTTCGCCGCCGACACGGAGCGCTACGCGGTGACCACCACCGAGGACACGGGCGGAACCGTCGATGTCACCGCCACGACGACGGGCGACCGGGGACATGTCTGGGTCAACGGCCACCTGGCCGCCGGTTCCTCGACCACGCTGACCGGGCTGAGGCCCGGTGACGAGATCTCTGTGATCATCGAGGACTCCGCCGGCACGGCGACCCATTCGCTGGTCTACCTCCCGGCCGGGTTCCCCACGCTGCGCGCCGTGACCAAGAAGCCGGGAGTCGCCCCGGGCCTGGTCGGTCTGACCCTGACCCAGTGGAACCAGCCAACCCCCAGCTTCGAGACCGTCGTGGACCAGAACGGCGTGCCGGTCTACGTCCGGTCCGCGACGAAATCCTCGCTTGACCTCAAGGCCGCGCGCGACGGTCATTTCACCGTCGCCCGGCCCACTACCACCGCCGGCAGGACCGGCTCGGCGATCGTGGAGCTCGACCCCGGTTTCAGGGAGATCGCCCGTCACGAGACGGTCGGCCTGGTCGACACGGACGGTCACGACTCGGTCCTCCTCGGCAACGGGCACGAGATCCTGATCGCCTACGAGCCGAACGCCGAGACCGGGCTGACCGATGCCGTCATCCAGGACGTCTACGACGGCCGGGTGTTCTTCGAGTGGCGGAGTGACGGGCTCGTCAGACGAGTCGGTGGTCGACCCGAGCACCGAGGCGGGGAAGGACTACGCGCACATCAACTCGGTCGTCGTGATGCAGGACGGGGACCTCCTGGTCTCCTTCCGCCACCTGAGCTCGGTGCTCAAGATCGCCCGCACCGCCCATGACGGCTTCCAGGAGGGCGACGTCGTGTGGCGGCTCGGAGGACGCAACAGCGACTTCGCCTTCGTCGACGACCCCTACCCCGGCGGGCCCTGCGCCCAGCACACGGCCAGCGAGCTGCCGAACGGCCACATCCTGATCTACGACAACGGCTCCGGCGGCATCTCCAAGAACATGTGCATCGACCCGAACGACCCCACCGGGGCGCCGGTGGCTCGGACTTTCACCCGGGTCACGGAGTACGACCTCGGTCAGGTGGACACCGACCCCTCCACACCCGAGACGGCCCGCCTCGTGTGGGCCTACCAGCCACAGGGCCGCTACTCGTTCTTCGCCGGGTCCGCGCAGCGGCTTCCCAACGGCAACACCATGGTCGGCTGGGCGACGGTCCGCGACGCGATCGCGACGGAGGTCGCCCCGTCCGGTGAGGTCGTGTGGGAGCTGAAGGACGACGTCGATGCCGGGCTTCCGCCGTACTCCACCTATCGCGCGCTGAAGTTCCGTGTCTGGGACTCGTACGCCCCGCAGATCAGGGTGCTGAGCCCACGGACCGACGTGATGTACCGCGTCGGTGAGCGGCTGGTCCTGGACCTCGAGTGCACGGACCGGGGTGGCTCAGGTCTTCGAGACTGCGGAGAGACAGCCCATTCGGGAGACGTTCTGGACACGTCGGTCGCCGGGAAGCACAAGCTCCTCGTTCGTGCGTGGGACGGAGCAGGGCGTTTCACGAAGAGGGTGAAGTACTACAAGGTCGGCCCCGCCATCTACCGTCCCGACGCTTCCGCCAGCATCTCGGGCCGGCGCTGGGTGGGCGACGACGTGTACGGCGGCGCCGCCAACCAGACCTTGGTGCGGAACATCCGCCGTGACGGAGAGAGCGTCACCTCGGTGATCCGTCTGCAGAACGACGGCAACGCCTACGAGCGCCTGTCCGTCAGAGGGACAGCCGGGAGCCCGGCGTTCCGGGTGGCGTACTTCGTGCGCGGCAGGAACGTGACCAAGATGATGACGAACGACTGGATCACGACTCGCCTGCTGTTGCCCGGCAAGGCACTCCGTATGCAGGTGAGGGTGACCCGCACCAAGGCCGCCGACCCGGGCGACCGGACGATGTTCCGAGTGCGGGCGCGCTCACACTTCAAGATGGTCGAGGACACAGTCGCCGTCAGGGCCTCGGCCACTCGCTGACGCAGGCACGCGTCCTACGCGCCTCCCCCGGCGTTGCCCGTTGCCTCGAAGTGCTCAGCTCTTGTGCTCCAGGCGTTCGATCTCGTCCTGGATCTCGTCCTCGCTCACGTCCTCGGCGAAGTAGACGTCCCAGGCGTTCATGACCACACCGATCCCCCAACCCACGATCGGGAAGATCGGCCAGAAGAAGCCACTCGGCGTCGTCACGGCCCAGATCACGACCAGGAAGGTGTTCACCAGGAAGTAGATCAAGAGGTGACCGTGGAAGTCGCGGCGCTTCTTGAGGTGCTTGATCGCTCGTTCGCGGAGCTCGGTCTCGCGACCAGTCTCGTCGTTCGGCATCGTTTGCCCCTCCTTCCGCTTCCGACGCTACGCGGACCAAGGGGGACGGGAAGTGCCGTTGGACCTCGACCTGGACCTACCTTCGACTCTGCAGTGTGGCGACTCTGCAGTGTGGCGACTCTGCAGCGTGGCCGGCGCGAGCCTGATGGGCACCCCTCGCGAGACGCACCGCGGGGCCCGGTGGACAACCGGGCCCCGCAGACGCTCGAAGGATGTCTCAGTGACCGGAACCGGCGAGCTCCTGCTCCTCGAGCTCCGCCTCCTTGCGCGACTCCTCCACGTGCTCTGCGACCACGTCCGGCGCCAAGCGGACGTTCAACGCGATCACGTAGATCACGACCGAGAAGACGAAGAGGAGCGGGATCGCCCACCCGAAGCCGATCACGCCACGGCCCCCGTAGTCACCGAGGTAGGAGATCAGTGCCAGGCCACCGAGCCACGGCAGCATCCAGGTGGCACCGGCCTTCATCTCCAGCTTCGGCACGTCCTTGCCGAGCCAGTGGTAGATCGGAAGCAGCACGAACCCGATGCCCACGGCGATGAAGAGCTTCCAGTTGATGGGCCAGGTGGACCAGTAGATGATCAGGTTCGAGAACCAGAAGGCCAGGACCGGGATCACGTGGCCGCCGGGCAGCCGGAACGGCCGCTCCTGGTCGGGAAGCTGCTTGCGGAGCGCGGCCATCACCAACGGCCCCGACGCGAACGAGAGCACGGTGGCCGAGGTGATGAACCCGACCAGCTGCTGCCAGCTCGGGAACGGCAGGAAGACGATCAGCCCGACCACGAACGTGACGAAGAGGCTGAACAGCGGCACACCCCGGTCGGTGGTCTTCGCCAGCTTCGACGGGGCGTTGCCGTTGCGCGCCATGGCGTAGGAGATGCGCGAGGTCGTCGTGGTGTAGATCAGGCCGGTGTCGCCGGGCGAGACGATGGCGTCGGCGTACAGCAGCACGGCCAGCCAGGCCATGCCGAGGATCGACGCCAGCGCGGCCAGCGGCCCGAAGTCGTTCTTGAAGCTGAGGTCGGCCCACGACCCGGAGTCGGCGAGGATCCGCGGGTCGAGCGCGCCGATGAACGCGATCTGCAGCGCGACGTAGATGGCACCGCAGATCAGCACGGAGCCGATGACCGCGATCGGGACGTTGCGCTTGGGGTTGTCGGTCTCGCCGGCGAGCTCGATGCCCTGACGGAAGCCGAGGAACGAGAAGATGATGCCCGACGTGGCGATGGCGGTGAACACGCCGTGCCACCCCGAGGGCTTGAAGCCGTGGCTGGTGAAGTTCTCACCGTGGAAGGCGGTGAGCAAGAAGGCACCGATCACCAGCAGGATGATGAAGAGCTTCCACCAGACCAGCGCGTTGTTGATCCGCGCGAACCACTTCACGCCGTAGTAGTTGACGACGACGAAGACGGCCATGAGTACGACGGCGCAGGCGTAGCCGAGACCGGTCAACGTGTGGACCGACTCCCCGCCCACGGTGTGCTCGCTGGTGAAGGGCGCGTACTTCGTGGCGTACTGCAGCGCCGCCTCGACCTCGATCGGCGCCGTGGTCGCCACGGCCACCCAGGTGATCCACCCGTTCGTGTAGCTGGCGAACGAGCCGAACGCCAGGTGGGGATAGCGCACCACACCGCCGGAGAGCGGGAACATCGTGCCCAGCTCGGCGTACACCAGCGCGATCATCAGGATCATCAGCCCGCCGAGGATCCACGAGACCACCGCCGCGGGACCCGCCTGGGCGGAGGCGTCGAGCGCTCCGAAGAGCCAGCCGGAGCCGATGATGGACCCGACGCTGGCGAAGAGCAGGCCGACCATCCCGACATGTCGGCGTAGATCTTGTTGTTGCTCTGTGGGGGCAACTTGTGTGTCGGTGGCCATCCCCGTGCCTTTCGTCTCTCCGGCGCCTCACGGCGAGCAAGTCAGATTTATGGCACGAGTCCCCCAAGGACGGATCCGTTAAACCCTAGTTCTTTGCGCAGCCCAAAGAAGTTTCCGCAGGCGTCGGGTCGCCGGTGCGCTCAGTCGGCCGGGACGACCAGGACGGGCGCGGACGACGCCGTGACCTCCACGCGATCGCCAAAGACGAGCTCGGCCGCGTCGGAGCTCGACATCTGCGCCGTCACCGTCCCGCCCGCGTCGAGGTCGCAGATGACCCGTGACACCGGTCCGAGGAACGAGCGGGAGGCGAGCGTCGCGTTGCCGCCGTCAGCGGCGCTGACCGTGAGGGACTCCGGGCGGACCAGCGCGAGGCCGGTGCCGCTGCTGATCGACCCGTCGAGGACCGGGACCCGGGAGCCGAGGATCGTCGCGACCGAGCCGTCGACGTGGGCCTCGAGACGGTTGGTGAGCCCGACGAACTCCGCGACGAAGCGGGTCGCGGGGTCGGTTGTAGAGCTCCTCCGGTGTGGCGATCTGGTCGAGCCGGCCCTGGGACATGACCCCGACCCGGTCGGCGATGGCGAGCGCCTCCTCCTGGTCGTGCGTGACGAAGACCGTCGTACGGCCGACCTCGAGCTGGACCCGTCGGATCTCGTCGCGGAGCTGGGTGCGCACCTTGGCGTCCAGGGCGGACAGCGGCTCGTCGAGCAGGAGCACGGTCGGCTCGATGGCGAGCGCCCGGGCGAGCGCGACCCGCTGCTGCTGGCCGCCGGAGAGCTGGTGGGCGTAGCGGTCCCGGTGCTGCGCGCCAGACCGACGAGCTCCAGCACCTCCGTCGGCGCGAGCCTCCCGGTCCTTCTGCGAGGCACCGCGCAGCTTGAGGCCGAAGGCGACGTTCTGGAGCACGGTCATGTGCGGGAAGAGGCTGTAGGCCTGGAACACCATGCCCATGTCCCGCTTGTTCGCGGGGACGCCGGTGAGGTCCTTGCCGCCTACGCGCACGTGCCCCTTGTCGGCCTGCTCGAGCCCGGCGAGGATGCGCAGCGCCGTGGTCTTGCCGCAGCCGGAGGGGCCGAGGAGGGCGACCATCTCGCCGGCCTTGATGGTCAGGTCGAGCCCGTCGAGCGCGCGGACCTGGCCGTACTCACGCACGAGCCCGTCCAGGACGACCTCGACCCCTGGTGACTGCTGCGACGACACGTCAGTTCCTTTCCGAGACGCGGCGGTTGCGGCCGACGAACGACAGGGCCATGAGGAGCACGAAGACGAACACGAGAACGGCGAGCGAGGCCGCCACCGACGTACGCGCCTCGCTCTTGCCCAGCAGGTTGATGACCACCGGCAGGTTCACGTAGTTGGTCAGCGAGGCGATGGTGAACTCCCCCATCACCAGCGCGACCGAGATGAAGGCGGCGCCGAGAAGCCCCGACCAGATGTTGGGCACGACCACCCGGGTGATCACGGTCGGCCAACTCGCGCCGAGGGAGCGTGCCGCCTCGGACAGCGTCACCACGTCGAGCGAGGACAGAGCCGCGTCGATCGCGCGGTAGGCGTAGGGCAGCACGAGCACGATGTAGACGAAGGTCAAGGTGTAGACCGAGTCGCTGATCAGGTAGTTCACCCAGCTGTAGACGTTGCGCATGCCGACGACGATGACCAGTGCCGGGATGGTCAGCGGAAGCAGGCAGAGGAACTCGACCACCCGCGTGGCCCGGGGCACCCGCAGCCGGACCCAGATCATGGTGGGGACCAGCAGCAGGAGCATGCCCACGACCGTGAACAGCGACAGCAGCAGCGTGGTGATGATCGCCTCGGTGAGGGTCGGGTCGCTGACCAGGGCGGTCCAGGCCTCCCCGGTGCGGCCAGCCCCTCCGGTCCCGCGCGTGCTGAAGTCGAGCATCGCGTAGAGAGGCACGAGGAAGAACACGCCGTACAGGACCAGGAGGAGGACCCGTACGACGCGCCAGGTGAGGCCCGCTGTCATCGCAGCCACCTCGAGGTACGTCGGAGGAGCAGCGCGTAGGCCGTCATCACCACCGCCACGACGATGACCATCTCGAACGCAAGGGCGAACGCGAGGTTCTGCTTTCCGAGCAGCACCTCGCTGGTCAGCCCGCTCCGGATGAGCAGCGGAAGGATCGGGTTGCCCTGGCTCACCAGTGCCGCAGCGGTCGCGTAGGCGGCGAACGCGTTGGCGAACAGCAGGAGCGTCGCGCCGAGAAACGCAGGGCTCAGCAGCGGGATGCCGACCTGCATCCAGTACTGCCGTGTGTTCGCCCCGATGCTCAGCGCCGCCTCGCGCCACTGGGGTCGGAGCCCCTCGAGCGCCGGGAGGAAGACGATCACCATCAGCGGGATCTGGAAGTAGCAGTAGACGAGCATCAGCCCCGGGATGTCGAACAGCCAGCCGTTGCCGAAGATGTCGATGCCCAGGGTCGACCGCAGCAGCTCGGTGACCACGCCCGAGAAGCCGAGGGTGGCGATGAAGGCGAACGCGAGCGTGACGCCGCCGAACTGGGCGAGCACGCCCGAGGCCGAGATCACGGACCGCCGCAGGAGGCTGTTCGGCGGTCGCGTGACGATCAGGTAGGCCAGCATGGCGCCGAAGGACGCACCGACCAGCGCGGTGACTCCGGAGACCAGGACGCTGTTCCACAGGGTCCGGAGGACCGTCTCGCTGAACAGCGCCTCGATGTTGACGGTCGAGAACTGACCCTTCTCCTGGAAGGCCCCCATCACGACCGTGACGGTCGGGACCAGCAGGAAGATCGTGAGATAGCCCAGGAACGGGATGAGCGCCAGTGACGGGGTGAGCGAGGTACGTCGGCTCACACCGTCACCTCCGGGTGGCGAGCCATCGTGCTCAGCCCACCACCTTGGCCCAGTTCTCCGACAGGTACTGGGCGGCCTTCTCGGTCTGCTCGTTCGTCGGGATGACCGCGTCGCCCGACACCTTCGGCAGGGCGTCGTACAGCTCCTGGTCGATGGTCCCGTCTTCGGCCATCGCGTCGGCGCGCACCGGCCGCGCGCCACCCTTCAGCCACAGGTTCTGACCCTCGTCGGAGTACAGGAACTCCTGCCACAGGCGTGCCGCGGCCGGGTGCGGCGCGTCCGCGTTGATCGCCTGGAAGTAGTAGCCGCCGACCACGGCCTCCTCGGGGACCATGACCTCCCAGTTCGGCACGTCCTTGCTGTAGGCGCCGTTGAGGTAGTCCCAGTCGATGACCACCGGGGTCTGGCCGGACTCGACCGTCGCCGGAGTCGGGTCGACGGTGAGGAAGTTGCCGGCGTCGTCGAGCTTCTGGAACCACTCGACCCCGGGCGCGATGTCGTCGGCCGAACCGCCGTTGGCGATCGAGGCCATCACGACGCCGCTGAACGCGGCACCGGCCTGGGTCGGGTCGCCGTTGAGGGCGACCGAGCCGCGGTAGTCGCTGCCCAGGAGGTCCTCGAGGGTCTTCGGAGCGGGGACCTTGCTGGAGTCGTAGCCCACCGACATGTAGCCGCCGTAGTCGTTGACCCACGTGCCGTCGGGGTCCTTGAACTCGTCGGGGATCGTGTCCCAGTTCTCGACCTTGTACGGCGCGAACAGGTCCGTGTTGACGAGTGCCACCGACTGCCCGAGGTCGAAGACGTCCGGGGCGCGGTCGGTGCCCTTGAGCTGCTTGGCCGCGTTGATCTCGTCCTGGCTGGCCGCGTCGGGCTGCGCCTCGTTGACCTTGATGTCGTACTTGTCGGAGAAGGTCTGGACGATCTCGCCGTAGTTGGCCCAGTCCGGCGGCAGCGCGATGACGTTGAGCTCGCCCTCCTTCTTGGCGGCGGCGACCAAGTCGTCCATCGTCCCGAAGTCGTCGACCGACGTGGCCTTCGAGGCCGAGGCCCCGCCGCCCCCGTCTCCGGAGTCCTCCTCGGGTGCCGCGCAGGCGGCGGCAAGCAGCAGGGCGCAGAGCCCGATGCCCACGTTCCTCAGATGGCGAACCTCACGAGCCATGGCAGCCTCTTCTCCTAGGGCGGACTCGTCGTCCGCAAGCCTCGAGAGGCCCACCGCAGGAGCACCCTGCGTGGGGCCTGTGGACTGAAGGTACCGCACCGGCGTGGCGGCGATCACTACATCTCAGGCGTCGCCCACCCGGACGACGGACGTCGGACCAGCAAGGGATTCGTCGTCGCCGCCGCGAGCGGAGCGGGTCTACGGTGAGTCATCGGCCCACCATCCCTCCGAGGCTCACATGGACGTCGACCCGCTCGCAGTCGATCCCGAGACGATGCGCCGCCTCGGTCATCTGGTCGTCGACCGGCTGGCGGACCGGGCCGCGGCGAGGCGTGAGGAGCCGGTCCTGCGGCGGGCCTCTCCTGCCGAGATGGCAGGTCGCGTGCCCGGCGAGGTGCCCAGGGCCGGGGAGAGCATCGAGGCGATCCTCGATCACCTGGAGACCGACGTCCTGCCCTTCCGCAGCCGCATCGACCATCCCCGTTACCTCGCCTACGTGCCCGGAGAGGGAACCTGGCCGGGAGCGCTCGGCGACCTCGTCGCGGCCGCCTACAACATCGACGTCGGCAACTGGATGGAGTCCGCCGGCCCGAGCCGGCTCGAGGAGATCGTGCTGGGCTGGTTCGCGGACTGGATCGGCTACCCGGACACGGCCCGCGGTGTCCTGGTCTCGGGAGGCTCGGCTGCCAACCTGACCGCGCTGGCCTGCGCCCGCGAGGCGCTCGTCGGGGCGATGCGGCCCGACCTCGTCGCCTACGTGTCGGAGCAGGGCCACTCGTCGCTGGCCCGAGCCTGCCGGGTCCTCGGCTTCCGCCGGGAACAGGTGCGGGTCCTGCCGGTGGACCCACGCTGCCGGATGAGGGTGGACGCCCTCGAGGCATCGATCCGCGCCGACCTCGACGCCGGACAGAGGCCCCTGGCGGTGCTCGCGGTCGCGGGCACCACGAACACCGGCGCCGTCGACGACCTGCCCGCGATCGCCGAGACGTGTCGGCGGTTCGGCGTGTGGATGCACGTCGACGGCGCGTACGGCGGGTTCGCGGCTGTCACACCCCGGGGACGTGAAGCACTCCGTGGGCTCGAGCTCGCCGACTCCGTGACCCTCGACCCCCACAAGTGGCTGTACCAGCCGTTCGAGTGCGGGGCGGTGCTCGTCAGGGAGGGCCGGCTGCTGCGCGAGGCGTTCGAGATCCATCCGACGTACCTCCAGGACACGGCGAGCACGGACGGCGAGGTCAACTTCGCCGAGCGCGGGTTGCAGCTCACCCGGATGAGCCGCGCCCTCAAGGTGTGGTTGTCGCTGCGGTACTTCGGCCTCGACGCGTTCGCAGCGGCGGTCGAGCGCGCGATGGGGATCGCCGAGGAGGCCGAGCGGCGCATCGAGAGATCAGCCGAGCTGGAGGTCCTGGCGCCGGCCACCTTGGGCGTCGTCTGCTTCCGCCGGCGCCCTCGGGGGTGGGACGACGAGGCGGAGCTCGAGCGGCTGAACGCGGACCTCGTCGAAGCCCTGGCCGAGAGCGGTGTCGGCCTCGTCTCGTCCACCCGCTTGTTCGGCCGCTACGCCATCCGCGCGTGCGTGCTCAACCACGGCACCTCGTGGGAGGACGTCGAACAGGTGCTCGGCTGGCTCGAGACCGCATCCGTCACCGCCCGGCCCCTGAAGGCCAGGTCGCCGCAGGTCCCGGCCGCGCCGGCCCCGGACGATGCCCGGAGCGCTGACCTGACCACCGGGTGGCCGGTCACGGCCGGAACGGACGTGGAGGAGCTGCGTGCCCTGCCGCTGCTGGCGGACGTCGACGAGAGGCACCTGTCCTGGGTGGGCGTCGTGGGTCGGAGGCGGCGTGTGAGGGCGGGAGAGACCGTCGTGCGTCAGTGGGACGTGGACCGCGACTTCTACCTCGTGCTCTCGGGCGAGGCCGACGTGTCGAGCGGCGGCCGTCACCTCACGTCACTGGGCGCGGGCGACTTCTTCGGAGAGCTCGCCGCTCTCGACTGGGGTGCGAGCTTCGGTTACCCGCGCCTCGCCACGGTGACCGCGCGGACGGAGCTCGACGTGCTCGTCCTCACCGACTCCGAGCTCGCGGAGCTGATGGCCGCGGCGCCCCAGGTCGACAGCCGGGTCCGTGCGGCGGCCGCCGTGCGGGCCGGCCGGCTGTGAGCGCGGGGGTCCGGCGATGGCCTCGACACGTCGGGTGTTCGGCTACCTGGCCGGCAACCGGCGTCTGCAGCGGGTCATCGCGGCGTACGCGCTCTTCATGGTCTGCGAGTACGCGTTGTGGATCGCGATGCTGGTCTACGCGTACGGCGAGGGAGGTGCCACCGCGGCGGGCCTGGTGGCATTGGCCCAGCTGCTCCCGTCTGCCGTAGTCGGGGTCGCGACGGGGCCGGTCGCCGACAGGCGCTCCCCGATGAGGGTGCTCCTCGTCGGGTACGCCGTCCAGGCGGCCGCCGCGGCTGCCACGGCCGCCGTCCTGTTCATGGAGCTCCCGGCGGTCCTTGCCTATGCCGGAGCGGTGGTGGTGTCCAGCGCCATCGCCACCACCCGCCCGGCGCAGGCCGCGCTCGTCCCGGCGCTGACCCGCGAGGTCGACGAGCTGACCGCGGCGAACGTCCTCCTCGGGTGGGTCGAGAACCTCAGCATCCTCGCGGCGGGCATCGGCACGGGCCTCGCTCTGGCCTTCGGCACGGTCGCCCACGTCTTCGGGGTGAGCGCCGTCATGCTGGCCGCCGCCGCACTCCTGGTGACTCCCCTGCTGGAGCTGGGGCTGGACCGTCGTGTGCCTCCGGAGGACCGTTCGGCGGCGCCAGGGCGGGTCTTGGGGACACTGTGGCGGAACCGGCCGGCGCGGCTCCTGTCGACACTGCTCGGGGCGGAGTACGTCGTCATCGGGGCCCTCGACGTGCTCTTCGTGGTGATGGCCATCGACCTGCTCGACGTCGGTGAGGCATGGGTCGGGTACCTGAACACCGCCTACGGAGCCGGCGCACTGCTGCTCGGCGCCCTGGCGGCCCTCCTGGTCGGGAGGCGGCTCGGGCCGGTGGTCGTCGCCACTGCTCTCGTGGCCGGAGCAGCCCTCGCCGCGACGGCCTTCGCGGGACTGTTCGGGGTGGTGCTGCTCCTGGCGATGCTGGGCGGTGCGCGGGCCCTCTTCGAGGTCTCGGTGCGGGTGCTGCTCCAGCGTTCGGTCGCCCCCGACCTGCTGGGCCGGATCTTCGGCCTGGCAGAGGGCCTCGACATGGTCGGGCTCGCGGTCGGGTCGCTCCTGGCACCGGCGCTCGTCGCGCTGGGCGGCCCGCGGGCGGCTCTCCTGGGCGCGTCCGTGGTGCTGCCTCTGGTGGTCCTGCTGCGCCTGAGCCTGCTCTCCCGCCTCGACCAGCACGCGCGCGTCCCTGTCGTCGAGATCTCGCTCCTTCGGCAGCTGCCGATCTTCCGCGTCCTGCCCGGCGATGCGCTCGAGGGTCTGGCACAGAACCTGGAGCGGGTCACGTTCGCGCCCGGCGAGGTGCTCGTGCAGGAGGGTGACGTCGGCGACTGCTACTACGCGATCGCCGACGGATCCGTGGAGATACGCCGCCACGGAGAACACGTGAGGACGCTCGAACGCGGGACGGGACTCGGCGAGATCGCCCTGCTGCGCTCGGTGCGCCGTACCGCCACGGCTGTGGCGGCCACAGCGGTGACGGCCTACCGGCTCGAGCGCGACGCCTTCCTCACCGCAGTGAACGGCCACGTGCCGACCCTGGAGTCCGCGCACCGCCTGGTCCGCGAGACGCAGGCGGGCGACGTACGCCGGGACCTGCCGCCGCCCGCCGAGTCGGGCTGACGGCCCCTCACGAGTCGAGCACCTCGGCCAGGATGTAGCCGGTGGCCTCCTCGAGGCTCAACGCCTCTCCCTCTCGCAAGGCCGTGTGGAAGGCCTGGTCACCGAGGTGGCGGCGGATCTGCTCGACTCGTGTGTCCAGAGGTCCTCGGCCCGGGGGGTCCGTCGGGAGCTCGAGCCTGCGCCGCGCGGCCCTCGCGGCACCGGCCAGACGCGCCGCGGCGATCCACCGGTCGCGAGCCAGCGCCAGCCCGATGCAGACCTCGAGGGTCTCGACCACTCCGTCGACGTCGGCCACCGCCAGGAACCGCACCATGGCCTCGACGGCAGGGCGGGCGTCGTGCTCGGCTGCGCCGGCCGGGCGTCCATCCTGGTCGAGGCGCAGGAGGGCCAGGCTGTTCAGGGTGGCGGCAAGCCCGGGCCCGTCACCGATGTCACGACGGATCGCCTCAGCCCTTTCGAGGAGCGACTCGGCCTCGGCGTACTCCCCGAGCGTCCGCGCGACCATGCCCAGTCCGGTCAGGCAGTCCGCCTCGCCAGCCCGGTCTCCGACCTGCCGGTAGAGGGCCGCCGCTTCGGTCAGCAGAGCGGCGGCACGCTCGTGCGCTCGCAGCTGCTCGTGCATGCGACCCAGCATTCGCAGGGCCGTAGCCCTGGTCGCCGCAGACGGGTCGGGGGCAGCGGCGAGCGCGCGCTCGAGCCACGCTGTGCCGTCCTGCGCCTGGCCGTGCCGGTGCCAGTACTGCGCCATGGCGACAGCGAGCCCGAGAGCCTGCGCCCCGGCATCGGGATCGTTGTCGCTCTGCCCGAGCCAGTATGCGAGGGCGGCGTGAACGTTGTCGTGATCCTGCTCGACGAGTTCCAGCGACTGCCTCGTCGGTGACCGTTCCGGGGGCAGTGCCTGCTCGACCAGGAAGCGGAAGTGGCGAGCGTGCCGCTCGCGCAGCTCGGCCTCGCGCGCGGGCTCCCGGCGCAGGAGATCGCTCGCGTAGTCGCGGAGCGTGCGAAGCATGGTGAACCGCGGCTCGCCGTCAGCATCCTCCTCCTGGGTGACGAGGCTGTGCTCGACGAGCGTGGAGACGAGCTCCAGGGCGTCGGCGTGGCCGGTCACCTCCTCGACGGTGTCGGCCCGGGCGCCGCCGGCAAACACCGACATGTCCTGGAAGAACCGGCGCTCCTCCTCCGTGAGCAGCTCATAGCTCCAGTCCACGGTGGCGCGAAGCGTCCTGTGCCGACCCGGGACGTCGTGAGCTCCGGTCGTGAGCAGCTCGAGCCGGTCGGTCAGGCGGGCAGCGAGTGCCTGGGCCGAGAAGAGCCGGGCCCGGGCGGCGGCGAGCTCGACGGCGAGCGGCAGACCGTCCAGGAGGGTGCAGATCCGAGCGACCGAGGCGGCGTTCTCCTCCTTGAGCTCGAACCCGCGCCGGGACCGGCGGGCACGATCGACGAACAGCTGGGCGGCCTCCGACCCCGCCACGAGCGCGAGAGACGAGCCGGCCGGGAGGCCCAGCGGGGACAGGCTGTACTCGTACTCGTCGCGCAGACCGAGGAGCCGCCGGCTCGTCACGGTCACGCTGACTCGTGGGCAGTCCTGCAGGAGCCCCGCCACGGAGAGCGCGCCGTCGTGGATCTGCTCCGCGTTGTCCAGAACGACCAGCATGCGCCTGTCCGCGACGTACGCGGCGACCGCCTCCCCGGCGGGCACGCCGCCGTCCAGCGGCACCCGCAGCGCTTGGGCGACCGCCGGCAGGATCGCCGAACCGGCCGTGACGTCGCTCAGGTCCACGAAGTACACGCCGTGGGAGAACCGGTCGAGCACGTCCAGCGCGACCGCACTGACCAGCCGTGTCTTGCCGACACCTCCCGGCCCCGTCACCGTGACCAGCCGTACGTCGGGCAGGCCGAGCAGCTCGCAGAGCTCTTCCCGCTCGACGTGACGGCCGATCAGTGGCGAGGCATGCCGTGGGACGTTCGTCGGAGGGCGCAGCGACCTCAACGGCGGGAAGGTCGCCGGCAGCCCGTCGATGTCGAGCTGGTGCAGCTCCTCGGGCTCGTCCAGGTCCTTCAGGCGGTGGGCGCCGAGAGCCCGGAAGGCGACGCCGTCCAGCGCTCGATCCTCGAGCATCTCCCGCAGCCTTGCCGAGACCACCACCTGCCCGCCATGGGCGGCACTGCAGATCCGGGCGGCGCGATGTACGTCCATGCCGACGTAGTGGTCGTCCGCGAGACGGGGTTCGCCCACGTGGAGACCCATGCGGACCCGGAGGGCTGCACCCTCGGGCCACCGGTGCGCCGACAGCGCTCGTTGCCCGTCGGCCGCGGCCGCTACCGCCTCGCGCGGCGAGGCGAAGGCCACGAAGAAGGCGTCCCCCTCCGTGTCCACCTCACACCCGTCGTGGGCGTCGAAGCATCCGCGCAGCAGGTCGCGATGCGCGCCCAGCACCTCGCCGTAGCGGTCACCGAGCCGCTCCAGCAACCTCGTCGAGCCCTCTATGTCGCTGAACAGGAGGGTCACTACACCCTCCGGCAGCGGCCGGGACGGCCCCCTCGACGCCTTGTCGGCGGTCACCCGTCCCACGATAGGTGTCGAGCCGCCGCCGCAGCACTGCTCCGATCGGGTCACCGCCCCGCGCCCCCGCGCGGTGACCTTCGGCTCTGGGTGCCCCGTCGCGGCGTACCTACCCTGAGTCACGAGAGGGGTACGCGCATGGCCGCTGATCGAGTGCAGGGCTGGCGGGCGGCTCCTCGACTCCTGCGTGGGTCCCTGCGCACCCTGGTCAGCGGTCAGTGCCTCGGCCAGGCTGCCGACGGTCTGGCCCAGATCTCGTTCGCGCAGTTCATCGTGTTCGAGGTCGGGCCCGGCGCCACTCCGGCGCGGATCACGTCCATCCTCGCGGTCACGTTGCTCCCGTTCAGCCTCGTCGGTCCCTTCGCCGGGGTCGTGATCGACCGGTGGTCGCGTCGTGGCGTCCTGCTGGTCATGTCGTGGGTCCGGGCGGCCTTGACGCTGGCGGCGGTCGCGACGGTCGTCCTGCGCTGGGAGGCCGCCGCCTTCGTCGGGGTGGTCCTGCTCCTGTCCACCTCACGGTTCGTCCTCGCCGCGAAGGGTGCGGCGCTCCCCCGCACGGTCCGGCCCCAGGACCTCGTGACGGCGAACGCGATCTCGTCGGTGGCGGGCATGAGCGCGGCCTTCGTGGGCGCGGTCGGCGGCGCGGTGTTCGTCGGGTACTCGGCACCGGCGGGGTTCGTCGTGGCCTGCATCCTCTATCTCGTCGCGAGCGCGGTCTTCGCCCGGCTTCCGGACGTCGGCGGCGGAGACGGTCGCGACGTGCTGCGGCGTGTTCGCCAGGTGTTCCTCGACGTGAGGGACGGGCTGCGGGCGCTCGGCATCCCCGACATCGGGCGCCCGCTGGCCGCGGTGTGGCTGCACCGCCTCCTGCTCGGCGCGGGGTTTCGTGCTGCTGGTCCTCGTCGCCGACTCGCAGCTCGAGCTCGGGATCTCCGGCTACGGTCTCGCGCTCGCGGTCACGGGCGTCTCCGCGTTCGTCGGCTCCGTCGCCGCGCCGGTCTGCGCCCGTCGGTGGCGTCCGGTCGCGTTGCTGCCGCTCGCGTTCCTGCCACCCGCGGCAGCCGTGTACGTCGGAGGCCTGGCACCGAACCTTGCCGTCCTGGTCGCAGGCCTCGGGGTGACGGCGGCGTCCTTCCAGCTCCTCAAGGTCCTCGTCGACGCTGTGGTCGGGGGCGCGTCCCCCGACGCGGTCCGCGGCCGGGTCTTCTCGGTCTACGACGTGCTCTACAACGTGGCGTTCGTGCTCGCCGGGCTGCTGATGGTCCCCCTCTGGGACCCCGACGAGGTGACGACCCTGCTGTGGTGGGTGGCCGCCGCGTTCCTGCTCGCCTGGCTGCTCTTCGCGCGGGTCTTCCGGGCCTGGCCATTCACCTCCCGGCCCTCCGACGCCCTGCCCTCGGACGCCCGGCCCTCCGCCGTACGGCCGGCACGTCGGTGGCGGTGGCGGACGGCGGCGCTCGCCTGTGGGGCACTGCCGCTCCTCGCGTTCCCGGCGGTGCAGTGGTGGTGGTTCGCCTGGGTCTCGCTGGTGCCGGCGATCCTCCTGCTCCGGGCGGCGCCCACGTCCAGGGAGGCCGCGGTTCGTGGCTGGTGGGTGGGTGCGGGCTACATCGCGGCAGCCAACCACTGGCTCTGGCCGGTCACGGGTCCGGCCCTCGTCCTGGCCGCCTTCCTCGTCGGGTTCCTGTGGCTGCCGTGGGGGTGGGCCGTCCGGCGCATGCTGTCGGGTCGGCCGTCCTCGAGGACGCTGCTCGCGGCGACGCTGGTGCTCCCGTCGGGCTGGGCCGCGATCGAGGCGATCCGGTCGTGGCAGAGCCTCGGCGGCCCATGGGCGATGCTCGGTGCGTCCCAGTGGAACCAGCCCGAGATGCTGGCCTCCGCAGCGCTCGGAGGTGTCTGGCTGACCAGCTTCCTGATCGTCGCGGTCAACGTCGCGCTTGCCGCGGCACTGACCACCGCCCGGCGCGGTGCGCTGGTGGCGCTCGTGTCGGTCGCGGCAGCGGCTTTGGCCGTCGGTCCGGTCTGGGCGGCGGCGCGGCCCTCCCCGACCCATGACGGCGTGGTCCGGGTCGCGGCGGTCCAGCCGGGTGTCCTGGGTGACGCGGAGGTCAGGCTCGACCGGGGGATCCGGCTCAGCGACTCCGTGGCCGGCGAGCATCCCGACCTCGTCGTGTGGGGCGAGAGCAGCGTCGGCTTCGACCTGCGGAGCGAGCCGGAGGTGCTGGCCCGGCTGGTGGGTGTCGCCCGGCGTACCGGCGCGCCGGTGCTGGTCAACGTCGACGCCCGAGCCCCGAACGGCACCATCTACAAGACGTCGACGCTCGTCACCGAGGACGGGATGGACGGCAGCTACGTCAAGACCCGGCTGGTGCCGTTCGGCGAGTACATCCCGGGGCGCCGGCTGCTCGGCTGGATCACCGGCTTCAGCGAGGCGGCCGAGGTGGACCGTGGGCGTGGGAGCGGGCCCGCCGTCCTGGACGCCGGCCGGCTCACGTTCGGTCCGCTGATCTGCTTCGAGTCCGCCTTCTCCGACATGGCCAGGCGCGAGGTCCAGCTGGGCGCGGAGCTGATCGTCTACCAGACCTCGAACAGCACGTTCCAGGGCAGCTGGGCCCAGCCGCAGCACGCGAGTCTCGCGGCGGTCCGGGCTGTCGAGACCGGCCGGCCGACCATCCACGTCGCGCTGACCGGCACCAGCGCCGCCTTCGACGCGACCGGTCGTCAGCTGATGTGGATCGGCCCCGGAGAGCAGGGCGCCGAGACGCTCACCCTCACCTTGACCAGCGGGCGGACGCCGTACGACGTCGCGGGCGAATGGGTCCTCGCCGTCGCCGCCGTCGTGATCGCCGCCGCACTGATCGGCGCCTCCCTGAGGTCGACGGGGCGTCCCGAGGAGGTCGAGCCGACCGACCTGCACGAGGAGCACCCTCCGCCGGAGCGTGAGCCGGCAAGCGTTGCCGACTAGCCCCCGAACGCGCCGTGCCGCCCTGCGCCGCCGGCGAACCGGGCAGCACCGTCCTGGGCGTCGGAGGCGAGGGACTCGAGGCCCACGTTCAGCTCGAACACCATCGCGTCCGACTCACTGCGACCCGCCTGGAGTCGCGCCGAACGGCGGTCGTTGCGCATGCAGGTCTGCGGGAAGCCGGCCAGCTCGTGCGCGAGCCGTTCAGCCGCCTCGCGGGCCTCACCCGGTGCCACGACGCGGTTGGCCAGGCCGAACCGGAGGGCCTCGTCGGCCTCGACGGGGCGGCCGGTGAGGATCATGTCCATCGCGCGGCTCTGCCCGATCAGGCGGGGCAGCCGCACGGTGCCGCCGTCGATCAGCGGGACGCCCCAGCGTCGGCAGAACACACCGAAGACCGCGTCCTGCGCCGCCACCCGCAGGTCGCACCAGACGGCCAGCTCGAGGCCGCCGGCCACGGCGAACCCCTCGACCGCTGCGACGACCGGCTTGGAGAGCGCCATCCGGGTCGGCCCCATCGGCCCGTCCCCGGTCGGCTCGACCCGGTTGCCGCGGTCGGTCCCCACGGCCTTCAGGTCGGCGCCGGCGCAGAAGTGGCCGCCCTCGCCGTACAGGACCGCGACTGCGGCATCGGGGTCGGCGTCGAACGCGGAGAAGGCGTCGGCCAGCTCCGCGGCCATCGGGCCGTCGACGGCGTTGCGACGCTCCGGCCGGGCGAGCACGACGGTGGTCACGGGTCCGTCCCGCTCCACCCGGATGGACTCGTAGCGGGCACTGCTCACGGCTGCTCCTTCGGCCTCGTGCAGGGGCAGGCTGGCCCCGATGAGCGGTATCGGAGGGGCTTGGACATGCATAGTCTGGTCGAACGACCAGCACATCGGGAGCCTTCGGCGCGTCTCGTGTGCGCTCCTACGGGGGAGGACCAGTCATGAACACCAGGACCCTGCTCGCCGGCATCGCGATGGCCGCGCTCGCCGTCGGAGCCGTCGGGTCACCCGTGGGCGCCCGGACCACCACTGACGACGCGCCGGTCCCCGGGTCCATCCGATCCGGCGACTCGCTGTTCCCGACCGCGGGCAACGGCGGGTACGACGTACGCCACTACCGTCTCGACCTCGGCTACCGCCCCGCGCACAACCTGCTCCATGCGCGGGCCCGGATCGTCGCAGCCGCCGACCACCCGTTGTCGTCCTTCTCCCTCGACCTCCAGGGGCTTCGCGTCCGCAGCGTCGAGGTCGACGGCCGGGCCGCGTCGTTCACGCGGCACGGACACGAGCTGGTCATCAAGCCTGCGGCCGGTGTCGATGGGCGGTTCGTCGTGTCGGTCGTGTACTCCGGGCACCCGCGCCGTCACCAGGACCCGGACGAGAGCTACGAGGGGTGGATCAAGACACCGGACGGGGCGACGGCCTTGAACGAACCGGTCGGGTCGATGACCTGGTTCCCGGTCAACAACACGCCCCGCGACAAGGCCAGCTACACCTTCCGCGTGACCGCGCCCTCAGCGCTGGCGGTCGCCGCCAACGGCGTGCTGACCAAGCGGGTGCGGCACGACAGGAGCACGACCTGGACGTGGCGGGTACCGGATCCGATGGCCGGCCACCTGGCGATGGTGTCGATCGGCGACTACGACGTGTTCCGGTCGACCATGCGGACGATCTCGGGCCGCAGGCTGCCGGTGTGGTCCTTCGTCGAACGGCAGCTCGCCTCCCAGCGCAAGGCGCGGCGTCTGCTCCCTGCGGTCGTGCGCTGGGGAGAGCGTCACTTCGGCCCCTACCCCTTCCGGAGCACCGGTCTGGTCGCGCACCGGCTGAGCGTCGGTTACGCGCTGGAGACCCAGGACCGGCCCGTCTTCCCGGGTGCGATCGACACCCCGACGCTGGTCCACGAGATCACCCACCAGTGGTACGGCAACTCGGTGACCCCCCGCGACTGGGGCGACATCTGGCTCAACGAGGGCTTCGCCACCTACGCGGAGTGGCTCTGGGAGGCCAACCACGGCGGCGCGTCCACCGAGAAGACGTTCCGCAACGCGTACCGCAAGCACGGGCCGAAGTCGAAGCTCTGGAAGCCGGCCCCGGCAGCGTTCACCGACCCGGCCGACCTCTTCGGGGAGCCGGTCTACCTGCGTGGCGCGATGGCCCTCCAGGCGTTGCGGGACCGGGTCGGCGGCCCGGACTTCAACCGCATCCTCCGCTCGTGGGCCCGCCTGCACCAGTACTCCGGGGTGTCGACCGAGGACTTCACGAAGCTCTCCGAGCAGGTGTCGGGCGAGGACCTCGACAAGCTGTTCGACGACTGGCTCTACACCGCCGGACGACCCAAGGGCTACTGACCGGGCGCCGTACGCTCACTCCCTGACCATGCGCGCCGACGCGGTAGCTCCCCTGGACCCCAGGCCGGGCTTGGCGTGGTGGGTGTGCAGGTCGATCCGCGAGGTCTCCGGTGCGGCGAGGACGCAGGCCGCCGAGATGGCCAGCATCGCGACCACGTAGAGGGACACGACCAGCGACGTGTCGAACCGGTCGAGCAGGGCCACGGAGATGATCGGCGCGAGGGCGCCGCCGAGGATGCCGGCGAGCTGGTAGCCCATCGAGGCGCCGGTGTAGCGCACCTTGGTCGGGAACATCTCGGCGATGAACGACGCCTGCGGGCCGTACATCGCCGCGTGGAAGAACAGCGCGACCACGGTGGCCAGGACGATCAGCGCAGAGCTGCCGGTGTCGAGCAGCGCGAAGAAGACGAAGATCCAGACCGCCGCCCCGACGGCGCCGAACAGGTAGACGGGCCGCCGCCCGAACCGGTCGGACAGGATGCCGAACCACGGGATCAGCGACGACCTGGACGGCCGCGGCGATCAGCACGGCGTTCAGGGCGTAGCTGTCCGGCAGCTCGAGGTAGGTGGCGACGTAGGTGGTGATGAACAGGACGAAGGAGTAGAAGGCGACGTCGACCCCGACCCGCGCGCCGACGGCGAGCAGCACCTGCTTCGGGTAGGTCGCAGCACGTCGACGATCGGCGCGCGGGCCTTGCGTGTCGGACTCCTCCACCTCGCGGAACAGCGGGCTCTCGGCGATCGTCATCCGGATCCACAGCCCGACGAGCACCAGCAGCCGCTGAGCAGGAACGGCACCCGCCAGCCCCAGGACTCGAACGCCGCGTCGGTGGTGAGCGCCGCCCATCAGGGACAGGACGCCGTTGGCCAGCAGCAGCCCGACCGGCACGCCGACCTGCGGCCAGCTGGCGTTGAGCCCACGGCGCTTCGCGTCGCCCGACTCCAGCGTCATCAGCACGGCGCCGCCCCACTCGCCGCCGAGGCCGAGGCCCTGCACGAAGCGCAGCGCGACCAGCAGGATCGGCGCCCAGACGCCGATCGTGGCGTAGGTCGGCAGCAGGCCGATGGCGAACGTGGCACCGCCCATCAGCAGCAGGGTCACGACCAGGACGTTCTTGCGGCCGAGCCTGTCGCCGTAGTGGCCGAAGACGACGCCGCCGAGCGGCCGGGCGACGAAGCCGACGGCGTAGGTGGCGAAGGCGAGCAGCGTGCCGACGAGCGGCTCGAAGCTCGGGAAGAACAGCTTGTTGAACACCAGCGCGGCGGCGGTGCCGTAGATGAAGAAGTCGTACCACTCCAGCGAGGTGCCGATCAGGCTCGCCACGATGACGTGGCGTACCGACGACGGGTTGCGGGTGACTTCGGGCGGGAGTCAGCGAGCGCCATGGGCCCTCCTTGGCGGGGATGTTCGAACGGCCTGGACGACACCTCGCCGTACCCGCGCGTCACGCCGGGAAACCCGCTCCTCGAGTAGGCGCGCGTCCGTCCTGGGTGTTCTGTCCCTGCTCGCACCGTCCGGCGGACCAGCCGGGCTGGCAGTTTCACCTTGGCTGGGTACGCTGTCGAAACACTGGAACGTGGGCTGTCTCGGGCGCAGCCCGACTCTGCGACAGCGGCGGATCGGGTAGGCATGACGAGGTTACGTGACGCGTTGACCGCCAGCGGCTCGGTGGGCCGGGACCTTCTTGCGGTCGACTGGAAGTCGACCCCCCTGGGCGAGCTGGAGACCTGGCCGGGCAGTCTTCAGAACGCGGTGCGCATCCTGGTGACCTCACGGTTCTCGATGTGGATGGCCTGGGGGCCGGAGCTCACCTTCTTCTGCAACGACGCCTACCGCCGTGACACGCTGGGGAAGAAGTACCCCTGGGCGCTCGGGAAGCCGGCTTCCACGGTCTGGTCGGAGATCTGGCCCGACATCGGGCCTCGCATCGACCATGTGATGACGACCGGTGAGGCGACCTGGGACGAGCGTCTCCTGCTCTTCCTCGAGCGAAGCGGCTTCGTGGAGGAGACCTACCACACGTTCTCCTACAGCCCCCTCGCCGACGACTCCGGCGATATCGCCGGCATGCTGTGCGTGGTCAAGGAGGACACCGAGGAAGTCGTCGCGGCCCGACGCATGGCGACCCTGCGCGACCTCGGATCGCGCTCGACCGGCGACCTCACGGAGGCGGAGACGATCGCCACCGCCTGTCAGCACCTCGCCGCGAACTCGAAGTCGTTGCCCTTCACAGCCGTCTACCTCTTCGACGAGGACGGCCGCTCCGCCACGCGCGCCGGCGCCACCGGGTTCACAGGCGAGCACGCGGCCGCGCCACTCGTCATCGCCGTCGACGACGAGGAGGCACCGTGGCCCGCCGCCGAGCTGTTCCACGGAGGCTCGGTCCTGGTCGAGGATCTCGGGCGGAGGTTCACCGACCTGCCCCTCGGCGCCTGGGACGCTTCGCCGAGCCGTGCGCTGGTCGTGCCCTTGGCCCAGCCGACCCAGCCGTCGCCGTACGGGTTCCTGGTGGCAGGACTCAACCCCTTCCGGCCGGTCGACGAGGGCTTCCGAAGCTTCGTGGCCCTCGTCGCGGGCCAGATCGCGGCCGCGGTCACCGATGCTCGGACCTACGAGTTCGAGCGACAACGTGCGGAGAGCCTTGCGCGGATCGACCAGGCCAAGACCGACTTCTTCACCAACGTCAGCCATGAGTTCCGTACTCCGCTGACCCTGTTGCTCGGCCCGGTCGACGACGCTCTCGCCGACCCGGCCGACCCGCTTTCGCCGGTCCAGCGGCGCCGGCTCCAGGTGGTCCATCGCAACGGCCAGCGGCTCTTCAAGCTGGTGAACAGCCTGCTCGACTTCTCCCGGCTCGAGTCGGGCAAGGTGACCTCGCGGTTCGAGGCCCTCGACCTGGCACGGGCGACGAGCGAGCTGGCCACCCTGTTCCAGTCCGCTGTCGAACGAGCCGGCCTCCGGCTCGTCGTCGACTGCCGGACCCTCCCGGAGCCCGTGTACGTCGACCCCGACCAGTGGGCCAAGATCGTGCTGAACCTCGTCTCGAACGCCCTCAAGTTCACGTTCGAGGGCGAGATCACCGTGTCCCTCCGCGCCGAGGACGGCGAGGCGGTCCTCACGGTCTCCGACACGGGCGCCGGCATCCCCGAGCACGAGATGGAGCACCTGTTCGAGCGGTTCCACAGGGTCCACGGCGCCCGGTCCAGGACCCACGAGGGCTCCGGCATCGGGCTCGCGCTGGTGGCCGAGCTCGCGGGCCTCCACGGCGGCGGTGTCTCCGCCGAGAGCCAGCTCGGTCAGGGCAGCACGTTCACCGTGCGGGTGCCGTTCGGCACCGAGCACCTCCCGCCCGATCATGTCGTCCCCAAGGGACAGAGCATCCCGGCAGAGCGGCAGGCGGGCGGTTTCGTCGCGGAGGCGCTCCGCTGGCTCGAGGAGGACCGGCCGGCGGCCGAGCAGGCTGACCTGACCACCTCCGTCGTACGGGACCGGCAGCGCGCCACGGTCCTCGTCGTGGACGACAACTCCGACATGCGGGAGTACGTCGCCGAGCTGCTGTCGTCGGAGTACGACGTACACACGGCGTCCGACGGCATCGAGGCGCTCGAGAAGCTGTCCGAGGTTCGCGCGGACCTGGTGCTCACCGACGTGATGATGCCGAACCTGGACGGCTTCGGACTGCTCGAGAAGATGCGGGCCGACCCGGCGACGACGAGCACACCCGTGATCATGCTGTCGGCCCGGGCAGGCGAGGAAGGGACGATCGAGGGCCTCGAAGCCGGGGCCGACGACTACCTGGTCAAGCCGTTCTCCGCTCGTGAGCTGCGCGCCCGGGTACGCGCGAACATCGAGCTGGACAAGCAGCGACAGGTGCGGTCAGCGCTCGAACGCAGCCAGGCTCTCCTCGACCAGGCCGAGCGTCTCGCCGGGGTCGGAAGCTGGGAGGTCGACCTGGAGACGGGGCAGATCCAGGCGTCCGACGAGTACTTCAGGCTCATGGAGCGCACCCCCCAGGACCTGGACGGTCTCGGCTACCCCGCTGTCATCGACGAGCTGATCCACCCCGAGGACAGGGCGCGGGTGAGGGCGTCCCTGGACAGTGCCGCCGACGAGGGGGTCGTCACCCACGAGAGCAGGGTCGTGCTTCCGTCCGGCCGCCACCGGCTGTTCAGCGTCTGGGCCGAGATCGTGCGCGACGAGAGTGGCGCGCCCAAGACCCTCCGGGGTTCGGTCCAGGACATCACCAGCCAGCGTGAGTCGGAGCTCGCGCTCGCCGCCGCGGCGGGCCGTGAGGAGGCGGCGGCGCGTGAGCACACGATCGCCGACGAGCTGCAACGTAGCCTGCTGCCCGAGCGGAGCTTCGACCTCGAGCATCTCGAGGTGGCGACCTACTACGTCTCCGGTGTCGAAGGAACGCAGGTCGGCGGTGACTGGTACGACATCGTCGAGCTCGGCGCAGGACGGACGGCCTTCGTCGTCGGAGACGTCATGGGTCGAGGTGTGAAGGCCGCGGCCATCATGGGACAGCTGCGCACCGCCGTACGCGCGTTCGCCCACCTCGACCTCCCACCGACCGAGATCCTCGAGCATCTCGACGGCATGGTGCAGAACCTCCAGGGGGACCAGATCGTCACCTGCGTCTACGCGGTGTTCGACTCCACCGACCAGACCCTCCGCTTCGCCAACGCCGGCCATCTGCCGCCGCTGCTCACCGACGCCGACGGCGAGCTCAAGTTCCTCACGGCGAGCGGTCCGCCACTCGGCGCCGGCTACTTCGGGCTCCCGACGGAGTCGGTACAGCTCTCCCTGGGCAGCACCGTCACCTTCTACACCGACGGCCTCGTGGAGCACCGTGGACGCGACCTGGAGGTGGGGATCGAAGCGCTCGCCGAGCAGCTCCGCGAGCATGCCGCGACGCCTCTCTCCGAGATTCCCGAGATACTGGCCGGCGCGCTCCTGCCCCGGGTGCCGGACGACGATGTCGCCATCCTCGCGGCGCGGGTCAACGCCCAGCCCTTCGAGGCCGCTGCGACCCACCGGCTTCGCGGCGGCGCAGAGATGGTCGCTGAGGCCCGGGGGCTCGCGACTGAGCACCTGCGGGAGTGGCGAGTGCCCGAGGGCGCGGTCGAAGAGGTGGTGCTGATGGTGAGCGAGCTGGTGACGAACGCGCTCGTCCATGGCCGGCCGCCGTTCGACCTCAGGCTGCGACGATCGGCCAGGGAGGTCTTCGTCGAGGTGCAGGACCGTGCGCCGTACCGACCGAGGAGGCAGCGTCCCACCGAGACAGACGAGCACGGTCGTGGCCTGCAGATCGTCTCCGTGCTCGCAGACGGGTGGGGCAGTCGCGCCAGTGGCAACGGGAAGTGCGTCTGGTTCACGACCGCCTTGGAGGAGCCTGCCGGACAGGCCCGCTGAGCCCTGTCAGGGACCTAGCGCTCGTCCTCGAAGCTCACGTGCCCCACGTGCATCTCGGGCCCGTCGAAGCCGGCGCGGCTGACGTGCTCGATGATGCTGCGCACCTTCGCCCGGTCGTCCTCGTGCGGACACTCGACGAGTAGCACCTCCCTGCCCTGCTCCAGCTCCGCGGCAGAGATGAAGCCGGCCTGGGTGAGGGCGCCGACCAGGACTGCGGGGTCCTGCCCGTCGGGTACGACGTACTGCAGCGCGTGTGTTGCGGGCTCTCTGAGATGGGCCTCGGTCTTGGCCTCGTCGAGCGTGACCCTCCGGAGGGCGAACGCAAGAGCGAGTGCAACCACGAGGATGCCTATAGCCACCATGGCGAACACGATCATGACTTCTCCAACCCACGGCCCCTCCGCTCCGGTGCGCGTACCGGAGGTCCGCTTCGTCCTGCGTCCCTCGCCTGACCCTTCGAGCGTGCTCCTCCCGCGGACACGCCGTCGAGGGACCTGAGTCATGTGCGGGGGGCCTCTGGTCCCGCATAACCGGCCGGCAGGTGGGCATGCTCGACCAGGCTGCGGCGGCTTCCGGGACCCGTCAGGAGCGAATAATCCGAAAACTGGTCCAGCAAGCCGGCTTCCCATGTTTGAACGGGATATGTACGGTTCACACTTGAACATGGCGTCCGCACAAGCCGACCAGAGGGGGTCGACTCGGGCGCCGCGCCGAGTTCGTGCTTAGGCCGAGGGAGCCGATGCACGGAGCCGGGGACCCAACGTTCCTGGGGTGAATCGCGCGACGCGCGGACCAGACGGTCCACGCCGAGCGTGTAGGGAAACTTTGCCGCCCGAACCCGTCAGCTAACCCGGTAGGCGTAGGACAAAGAGGGAGACCGCCGCTCGTGACCGACGGCCGGAAGCGCATCACACGCCTGCTCGCAAGTCTTGGCCTCATCGCCGTCAGCGGTTCGCTGCTCACCGCGTCGCCGAGCTCGGCGGAGCCGAACATCGAAGACGTCCAGCAGCGGGTCGAGAGCCTGTACCACCAGGCCGAGATCGCCTCGGAGCGCTACAACGAGGTCCGCCACGACATGGAGCAGGGCAAGGCGCGCCTGAAGTCGCTGCGTGCCGACCTCGACCGCAAGGAGCAGCAGGTCGAGGAGATCCGTCAGCAGGTCGTGTCGTCGATCCTCGCGCAGAGCCAGGGCCAGGCCTTCTCCTCGGCCACGCAGGTCGCGGTCTCCGAGGACCCGGACGCCTTCCTGGAGCGTCTGGTCGTCGTCTCCCAGTACAACGAGCAGCAGAACCAGGTGAAGTCGCAGTTCGCCTCGCAGATCAAGCAGCTCGAGCTGCGTCAGCAGGCCGCGAAGCGGGAGCTCACCCAGATCGCGAGCGCCAAGGAGGAGCTTGCGACCCAGAAGGCGACGATCGACGACAAGGCCGCCGAGGCCAAGCAGCTGCTCACGCGACTGAAGGACGAGGCAGCGGCGCGGGCGGCTGCGCGCGCCTCTCGTGACCTCGACCGCACGCCCGTGGCTCAGCCTGCCCCGACCCCCGCACCGGCCCCTGCCCCGACCGCCTCGGTGTCCGGACGGGCAGGCGCCGCGGTCGACTTCGCCCTCGCCCAGGTCGGCGACGCCTACGTCTGGGGTGCGACCGGGCCTGACGCCTTCGACTGCTCCGGTCTGACGATGGCGGCCTGGCAGCAGGCCGGGGTCAGCCTGCCGCACTCCTCGAGCTCGCAGATGAGCTCCGGTACGTCGGTGTCCTCGGACTCTCTCCAGCCCGGCGACCTGGTCTTCTACTACTCGCCCGTGAGCCACGTGGGGATCTACATCGGGAACGGCCAGATCGTCCACGCCGCCAACCCGAGCGACGGTGTCACCACTGCGCCGGTGTTCTCGATGCCGTACTCCGGAGCCGTCCGCCCGGGCTGAGTCGCGGGCGCCGGCGCAGCGGGTTCAGCGCTTGAAGCCGAACCCGCTGCGCTTGGAGGGCGTTGTCTGGACGGCGGGCTGCCTGTCGTCCACCTGCGAGGCCTTGGTCAGCGTCTCCGTCTCGGGCTCGTACGGCTCCATGCCGACCTCGATGCGCCGACGAAGCTCCTTGACAGCCGCGTGGACATCGTCGAACGCGATCCCGTCGAGCTGGTTCGGACTGAACCTCCACCACGCGAGGTCGAGCAGGTCGGACGTGACCTCGTCGTCGAAACGTCGGCCGATCTCGCGCGCTGGGACACCGCCCACGATCGAGTACGGCGCGACGTCCCGCGTGACCACGGCTCCGGCAGCCACGACCGCCCCGTCATGGATCTTGACCCCTCTGAGGATGACCGCGTCCGCGCCGATCCAGACGTCGTTGCCGATCACGACCGGTCCCTTGCGGAAGGACTCGCCCGGTCCGCTCCCGGGCACCCGGGTAGAGCAGTCGTCGGCCGAGGGGTGCCAGCCGAACCGCTGACCGTCGTACTGGAAGGGAGACGTGCTCATCCAGTCGACGGGATGGTCGGGCTCGCCGATGCGGACTCCGCCCGCGATCGAGCAGTACCTGCCGATCGACGCGCAGTAGTCGACGACTCCACCCATGAAGTAGCTGAACGCTCCGACACGGGTGGTCGTGGCGAACGTGGTGGGGCCCATGAACCAGGCAGGAGCCTCTACGGTCACGGCCGAGCTCCGCTTGTGAAGGAGATGTCGCCTGCCGCGGATGGTCTTCGGCCCGGAATTCATGCGCGCCATGGTGGCATGGGCCAAGTCGGCGCCGGCTCGTGGCCAGCCTGGTCATCGTTGCCTTCTGGCGTCACGCCAGGCGGCCGAGGGGCGAACATCGCGCCGGCCAAGCCGAGCAGGCTGCAGGGAGTTCGGTCTGCGATGATGTGCCCGGGTCATGGTGGGTGGGTGAGCCCGCTACCGGGCGACAGCTAGCACCACGACGGTTTCGTGTCCTGGTATGTCCGCAGGCGTCACCCGAGTTCCATGGTCCCCACCGCGTTCGAGGCGCGGTTACATCAGCCCCGCAGTCCGCTGCGCAGGGCGCTCACCCGGTCGCGCCAGCTGTCGTCACCGCTCTCGTCGTACAGCTCGGCGAGCTCCGATCCCTCGAGCACCCGGTCGAGCGCCGCGACGGCGGTCCCCGTCAACGACCGGACCTGCTCGGTGTCGGCCTCCTCGAGCCAGTCGGAGACCTCCTCGGTCGCCTCGACCGTCAGCCCGCGTGCGAGCCCGACGACCGCGGCGGCCGCCACCGCGGCAGCGGCCTCGGGAGCCTCGACGTATTCGCCGTCGAGCTCCAGGGCGGAGCGGAGGGCGCTCACGCCGGAGTCCTCAAGCTCGAAAACCCAGTCGCCCGCGTCGTCGTTGTCGAACGGCCCAGAGCCCCACGCCCCCATACGGATCCCTCCTGTGTTCAGCGGTTCGCGCGTCAGTAACGCGCGCGCAGCTCGTAGTAGGCCAACTTATCCGGGTGATCGTCGGGAAGGGCGGTGAGATTGGGCAACTCGTTGAGGTCGCGGTCCCACTTGGAGGTCAGGTACCCGATGACTGCCCGCAGCCGGGGCAGGTCGAAGAGTGCTTGGAGGGACATGTCATCGGTGCGCTGGAAGGTGACGAACTCCAGCGTCGGGTGGCCGGCCAGCGGGGCCAGCGACTCGATCCCCCGTTGGTCGGCGATGTCGAGGAAGCGCAGCGCCGGGGTTTGGGCCACATGCTCGAGGATGGTGACCTGGCGCGCGCCGTCGAGGGCGAGGATCTCCAGGCTCGGCAGCGTCTCGACGCCCGCCAGCGACGCGAGCTTCGGCACCCGCGACAGGACCAGCACCTCCAGGCCGGTCAGCCGCTCGATCCCGCGCAGCGACTCCAGCTTGGAACCCGAGAGGTGGAGCTGGCGCAGCCGGGGGGCGGTGATGGACGTCAGGTCGGGCTCGCCGAAGCGGCCCAGCGCGAGGACCCTCACCTGGGGATGGGCGTACACCGTGTCGACCCCGCCACCGCCCCTGGGCGGCTCGCTGCCGGCAAAGCGCTCGAGGTCCGGCCAGGCCGACGCGTCGAGCGATCCCTCCCAGCTGACCACGCTGAACCCGCGCAGCCGGGGCAGGCTCATCGCCGGCGCCACGTCACCGCAGTCGCTGAGACTGAGGAACTCCAGCTCGGGCAGCTCCGGCAGGAAGGACAGGTCCTTGCCGGCGAAGCTCAACGCCCGGACCCCCAGCGCGCGGGCCTCCGACACGATCTCGGCCGGGGCGGCTGCGCGGTCGGCGATCCACTCACCGCCGACCTCGAACTTGTCACGATGCGCCGGCAGGTCCTCCCTCAGCAGCTCGTTGCGGGTCAGGGCATTCATCAAAGCAGGCTCTCCAGGGTGGTGTTGAGGTCGTACAGCTCATCCAGTCGTCCGCGCGCGGGCACGAGAACCTGCGAATGCCATTTGGATTCCCCCGAATTGTGGCGTTTTCTGGGTGAAGTCAGTCATTCATGGGCCGCGTGGTAAAGGCAGAAAGTCCGAAATGACCCCATTCGACTACGCCGACCTACCCCCGCGGACTAGCGAAGACTCGACATGGGCGACGCAGGCCTGGACGACGGCTCCGCCGCCGCCGGAGTGGGCACTGTCTCCGGTGGCCATGGCGGGCCACCTCCCGTCGAGCCGGATTCGGGTCGAGCGCCCCGCCCGGGGTCGCGCGGAGTGAGCACATTGGCTGCGCCTGATTTCTCTGTGGTGTGCGAGCCCCGGGTGGGATCTACATCGCTGTTGTCCCGACGGTTTTCTCGATCCGGGCGGTCGGGCAATTGCACGGCCACGGCAGGTGGGTGCCCGGCCACCTGACATACTGCATCCGCGACGCGGGCGTGACTCCCGAGGATCATTCTGATGAGGATCCCCACGTCCCGGGCCTCTAGCTCAATTGGCAGAGCAGCGGACTTTTAATCCGCGGGTTGTGGGTTCGAGTCCCACGGGGCCTACGAAACCGTGTGTGTTACTTCGGTTGATCCCCGACATCGGGGCTTCGGCTGAGGCCGGACAGTGTTCAGGCTGATGGGCGACACCTACTTCGGCTGATCCCGGACACTCCCGATCATGCGGGAGTTGAGTGTGGTGGAGCGGCGGTATCAGGCCGTGCTGTCGGTGATCAGCGACGGCGAGACGGTCACCGATGTGGCGGCCCGGTTCGGGGTGCGTCGACAGACGGTCCACGAGTGGCTGGTCAGGAACGAGGGCGGCGGGCCATAGTCACCGTGCGGCGTTGCGGGGCACGGTCGCGCGCCTGGGAGGGGACCAAGGTCCCTTTCTCCACAGGCCAGCGAGTCACACCCTGTGATTGAGCGGACGTCTGGTTGGCGTGCGCAAATGAAGGGCGGCTGTCATGACAGCACTGGCCGTTGTCCTTGCTGCTGCAGCAGGGGCCGGAACCTACGTCCACTGGGGCGTCATCTCGATCAGCAGGACGAACCTGCTCATCATCCTCGGGATGGTGGTGCTGTTCGTCCTCGCACTCGTCCTTCCCTTCCCGGGGCCGGCCGAGGAGCCTGACGAACAGCGCGAGGCGCGGTCATGAGTGCGCAGTACCGGGGCAGTGCCCACGGCGCCTCTGGCGAGGACGGCAACTGGACCGTCGGACTGAGGAACCGACTCTCCACAGTTGTGCCAGAGGGCCAGCTGCTCCCGGACAGGCAGCCGGCGTACGTCGCCTCCTGGATCTACGTGTTCGGGGTGCTCACCCTGTCGGCGCTGGTGGTCGTGCTCCTCTCCGGCGCATGGCTGGCCGTCGGCGGTGCGGCCTGGTGGCACGTCTCGGGACTCGGCCGCTTCGTCAACTCGCTGCACCTGTGGAGCGTCGAGCTGTTCTTCGCCTTCATGGTGATCCACCTGTGGGGCAAGTTCTGGATGGCGGCATGGCGGGGCAAACGGGCGCTGACCTGGATCACGGGGGTCATCGCCTTCGTGACGTCGATCGGCACGGCGTTCACCGGCTACCTGTCCCAAGCGAACTACGACTCGCAGTGGATCAGCGCCGAGGCCAAGGACGGTCTGAACTCCATAGGCATCGGTGCCTGGTTCAACGTCTTGAACCCCGGCCAGATGTTGCTGTGGCACGTCGTACTGCTGCCGTTCGCGGTGGGGGTGCTCACCGTCGTACACATCCTGCTCGTGCGACGACACGGCGTGGTTCCTCCTCTCGACGCCGAAGCGGGTGGCTGACATGGCCACGACAACGACTCGCCCGCGTCCGGTCCACCCCACTCCTGACTCGCACAGCTTCCCGACCCGGCCCTATGACCTGGTGAAGGAGTTCGTGATCGCCCTCGTGGTGGTGGGCCTCCTCACGATCGGTCTGTCAGCGCTGTTCTCGTCGCCGGACGAGAAGGCGATCACGATGAAGACGTGGGCGCAGGCGGCGCCTGCGGACGTGGTGGCCACCGCGGCGGGTGAGCTTGCCGGTACGACGGCCAGTGCGACGTACGGGCCGCCGTACAACTCGGCCGCGGAGGGGCAGACGCTGCTCGGGATCCCGCTGCAGAAGTGGGGCGGCGTGAGGCTGCCGGTCGACTCCCAGAAGCTCGTGCTCCAGCCGCTGAGCGACCTGACCGCCAGCCCGCTCGTCAAGGCGGCGCTGGCTCGCTGGAACGCAGCGCCCGCGTCTCAACAGACGGCTTGGGCCACGGCCTACTCGGACGCGCTGGCCAAGGCGCCCGAAGGGAACCCGGCCAAGGCGGCGCCGGGCGACTACGGACCGGTGCCGGTCATGGCGGCCGGCTTCCTGGGCCTGGCACGCAGCGGAGGGCTCGAGGGCACCTTGACGTCTTCGGGGAACTTCTACGGCGGCGACCAGACCCGGTCCCTCCTGTTGCTCTCCGACGGTGCCTACCTCGAGGACACCGCACGAGCGCAGCAGCTCGGCGGCGACCAGTGGGGCATGATGAACGAGACCGGCAACTATCCCGGTCAGCCGTGGATGTGGCTCTACACCTTCTGGTACCAGGTCCAGCCGTTCTCCACCTCGGACAACGCTGACGCGCTGGTCTGGGGTCTGATGATGCTGCTGACCCTTGGCCTCATGTTCCTGCCGTTCATCCCCGGCCTGCGGTCGATCCCCCGGTGGATCCCGATCCACCGGCTGATCTGGCGCGACTACTACCGGCGTCACCCGCGGCGGACCTGAGCCGGATACAGCCGCGCGGTTGAGGGTCGCAGCTGGGGGGGCAGGTGCAGGAAGCTAGGTCCCTTGGGGCTTGGCGTTCGAGCAGCCGCAGCCGCACGCTGAGATGACGACGTACGACGTACGGCGGAAGCCGGGCCGTGAGGAGGCCGAACTATGGAGGACCACGCTGTCCGCGGTCGCGGGGTGCTGGTCGTGGGCCTGCTTCTGTTCGCCGGAGTCTCCGTGACTCTCGGTGTGTACGGACGCGTGCATTCGCCGACTTACGGGGGACTGCCGGCCTTCGGGTTCTCGAGCACCGCCACCTTCAAGGCGTGGGTCGGGACCGTCGTCGTAGGGCTGGCCTGCGCGCAGCTGCTGACAGCGCTTTGGCTCTACGGTCGGATCCCCGGTGTCCGTGACGCGCCACCGAGGCTAGGTCTGGTGCACCGTTCGATGGGGTTCGTGGCGTTCGTGCTGTCGCTTCCGGTGGCGGCGTTCTGTCTCTACGGCTTCGGCTTCGCTCCTGCGCCCCTGTCGTCGCGGACTCTGGTCCACTCGGTCGCAGGCTGCATCTTCTACGGTGCGTTCGCTGCGAAGGTTCTTCTCGTCCACACGCGACGGCTACCCGCGTGGGCGATCCCGGTGGTCGGAGCGCTGTTGTTCACCGCAGTCGTGGGGGCGTGGCTGACGAGCGCGTTGTGGCTGTTCTCCGTCGACGGAATCCATCGGTGAGCCGATATGGACAGGGACCTTCGCCCGGTTGCCCCGGCTCCGCTGCCCGCTGTGGAATGAGGCCATGGCGAACGATGTCGAGGCTGAAGCCCTTGCGGTAGTCATTGACCGGATCCGCAACCAGTTCCCGGACGTGCCGTCCGAAACCGTCGAGGCAGTCGTGGCCATGTACCACCGCGAGTACGACGGCCGTCCCATCCGAGACTTCGTTCCGCTACTCGTCGAACGGCAGGCTCGTGAACACATGGAGAGCACCATCCCGCGGCAGCGCCGACCGTCAGACCAAACAGAGAACGACCTTCAAGGGTGAGCCTCGATCGCCCGCGTCGTGCCGGCGCTTCTGCACCGAGAAGGCGGGTCAGTTCTGCCCAAGCACCGAGGGTGGCAGGTCTATGTCGGGGACGAGCTCGACGAGCAGGGTGCGGACGCGGGAGTCGAGGTCGCCGATGATTCGACGCACGGTCGCCTCGTCCTGGCCGCCGGGGTCATCGACGGGCCAGTCGACGTACTTCACGCCGGGCACGTAGGGACACTCCTCACCGCAGCCGAGGGTGATGGCGAGGTCGCTGGCCGCGACCGTGTCTCTGGTGAGGAGCTTCGGGCGCTCCTTCGAGGTGTCGAGCCCGAGCTTCTCGAGGACGTCGGCCACTTCGGGGTGGATGTGTTCCCCGGGCTGGGTGCCTGCGGACAGTGCGGTGACGCGGCCGTCGGCGTAGTGCTCGGTGAGCACGCGGGCGGCGACGGACCTGCCGCCGTTCCTCACGCAAGCGAACACGATCTGTGGGCGGCGGTCGTTCATGCGGTCTCCTTGCGGGCTCGAGGGTCGTTGGTGGCCTGGTCGCGGAAGAACCGTCGCGCCCACAGGCTCACGTACACGAGCCCGACCAGGACGGGAACCTCGATCAGCGGACCCACGACGCCGGCGAGTGCCTGTCCGCTGGTCACGCCGAACACCGCGACGGCCACGGCGATGGCGAGCTCGAAGTTGTTGCCGGCCGCGGTGAACGCCACCGTGGTGGACCGGGCATAGCCGAGCCCGACGGCCCTGGACAGCAGCATCGACCCGCCCCACATGAGCGCGAAGTAGGCGACCAGCGGCATGGCGATGCGGGCGACGTCGAGCGGCTGGGAGGTGATCTTCTCTCCCTGCAGGGCGAACAGGATCACGATGGTGAACAGCAGCCCGTAGAGCGCCCACGGCCCGAGCCTGGGCAGGAGCTCGGACTCGTACCAGGCGCGGCCCTTGGCGCGCTCGCCGAGGCGGCGGGTGAGGTAGCCGGCCAGCAGCGGGATGCCGAGGAAGATCACCACGCTCCACGCGATCTGCAGCGGGGACACGTCCAGGCCGGTGGTGGACCACCCGAGCCAGCCCGGGAGCAGGTCGAGGTAGAGCCAGCCGAGGAACGCGAAGGCGAGGACCTGGAACACCGAGTTCAACGCGACGAGCACCGCTGCGGCCTCGCGGTCACCGCAGGCCAGGTCGTTCCAGATGATCACCATCGCGATGCAGCGCGCGAGCCCGACGACGATCAGGCCGGTGCGGTACTCGGGCAGGTCCGGCAGGAACGTCCAGGCGAGGGTGAACATGAGGGCCGGGCCGACCAACCAGTTCAGCACCAGGGAGAGGATCAGCATCCGCCGGTCACTGGCGACGTGGCCGACCTCGTCGTAGCGCACCTTGGCCAGCACCGGGTACATCATCACCAGCAGGCCGAGCGCGATCGGCAGCGACACAGAGCCGACCTTGATGGCGTCCAGGGCGTCGGCGATGCCGGGCACCCAGCGGCCGACCAGCAGCCCGGCCGCCATGGCCAGGCCGATCCACACGGGCAGGAAGCGGTCCAGCAGGGAGAGGCCCCCGACGACCCCGTGGGGCGTGACACCGCTCGACTTCGCGTCGACGGCGGAGGGTCTCTGCGAGCTCATTGCTCTCCTCGGTGCTTGGCGAAGCGGTCAGACACGGCTAACGTATCAACCAATGGTGACATCATCCATCCCTGATGCAACAGTCGGCACCCTGTTCAAGGTGCTGGCCGATCCGCTGCGCCGTCGCATCGTCGAGCTGCTCGCGCGTGAGCAGCTGTGCACGTGCCACCTGGTCGAGGAGACCGGCGCCGGGCAGACCACCATCAGCAACCACCTGCGGATACTCCGCGAGGCCAACATGGTCGAGACCGAGCCGTGCGGCCGGTTCACCTACTACCGGCTTCGCCCCGAGGTGCTGCACGCCCTGGCTGCCGAGGTGGCACAGCTCGCGGCAGGAGCCGAGGCCGCGCAGAGCTGCAAGCGAGCCTGCTGAGCGCCGCGACCGCGACCAGGACAGCGCGGCCAGGCCTTGCCCGAAGCGGATAGACCTTCACCTATCTCGTGGCACCATGGACTACATGCCCAAGCCGCTGCCCGTGATCCAGCCCGTGCCGAACGCCGCCGCCTGCTGCGCGCCCCTGATGGAGGCGCCCCTGTCGGCCGACCAGGCCGAGGAGCTGTCGGTCCGCCTCAAGGCGATCGCCGACCCGACCCGGCTACGGCTGCTGTCGCTGATGCTCGCCAGCCCGGGCCTCGAGGCCTGCACCTGCGACCTGACCGAGCCGTTGGGGCTCACCCAGCCGACGGTCACCCACCACCTTCGAACCCTCGCCAAGGCAGGCCTGATCGTGCCGGAGCGCCGGGTCGGCAACTTCACCTACTACCAGGTGGTGACCGACGCACTGAGCGGGCTCGCCGGCGTCCTCGCCCCGGCCACCTCTGCCTGACCAAGTCCGTCTGGTGACCTCCAACCACGCCCCCGCGGAGCCGCGAGAGGTGGACGTCGCGGTCGTCGGCGGCGGCCAGGCCGGTCTCGCGACCGGCTTCTACCTCCGCCGCGCCGGCCTCACTCCGGGCGAGGACTTCGTCATCCTCGACGCGGGTGACCGCCCGGCTGGGGCGTGGTCGCGGATGTGGGAGGGGCTGCGACTCTTCTCGCCCTCGGCGTACTCCTCCCTGCCGGGCTGGATGATGCCCGCCTGGAACGACGCGGAGCTGGGCTATCCACCTCGCTCACACGTCGTGGACTACCTGACGCGCTATGAGGCCCGGTACGACCTCTCGGTCCTCCGCCCGAACCGCGTTCGTGCGGTCACCAGGATCGACGGGCGACCCGATGGGCGTCTCCTCGTCGACGCCGGTGAGCTCGCGTTCGCAGCCAGGGTCGTGGTGTCGGCCACCGGGACCTGGGAGCAGCCGTTCTGGCCGGCCTATCCGGGCATGCAGTCCTTCACCGGTCGACAGCTCCACGCAGCGGACTACCGCCGCCCCGGGGAGTTCACGGGGCAGCGGGTCGTGGTCGTCGGCGGCGGCAACTCGGCGGCCCAGATCCTCGCCGAAGTCTCCACTGTCGCGGAGACCACGTGGATGACGACGAAACCACCACGGTTCCTTCCCGACGACGTCGACGGCCGCGACCTGTTCGCCGCCGCCACCGCCCGCATACGGGCCCTGCGTGAGGGCCGCCACCACGACGGCGTCGGCGGGCTCGGAGACATCGTGATGGTCGCCGGCGTCAGAGACGCCCGCGACCGAGGCGTGCTGAAGGCGGAGCCGATGTTCGTCCGACTCACCAAGACCGGCGTCGCCTGGGCCGACGGGACGGAGCAACCGGCGGACGCCGTCATCTGGTGCACCGGGTTCCGGCCCGCGCTGCGCCACCTCCGTCCGCTCGGCCTGCGTGACGAGGCGGGACACATCCACACGGGTGGTCGCGCCGGAACCCAGGCGCTCGAGGAGCCGCGCCTCTACCTGGTCGGGTACGGCGACTGGACCGGTCCGGCTTCCGCGACGCTGATCGGCGTCGGCCGCTCCGCCCGGGACACGGTCGCCGACATCGTGTCAACGGACCTACCTTGAGCCCGGGACTCGACCGAACCGGACGCAAAGTGTCCGGTTTGCGCTCTACAGTCGGCCCATGCCCAACGGCGACATTCCCCGGGAACCCACTCCCGGCGGCACCGAGGCCAAGCGCTTCCTCAGTGCACCCGATCACCGTCGTCCGATGACAGGAGTAGAGATGGCCGAAGTTGTGCTGTTCCACCACGTGCAGGGACTGACCGAGGGCGTGCTCGCGTTCGCCGAGGAGCTGCGCGCCGGCGGGCACACCGTGCACACGCCGGACCTGTTCGAAGGCAAGCGACCTGCGACCATCGACGAGGGCGTCGCACACGCCCAGGGGCTCGGGGAGGTCGTCGACGAACGCGCCGACCGGGCCGTGGCCGACCTGCCCGAAGGGGTGGTGTACGCAGGCTTCTCCTTCGGCGCCGCAACGGCGCAGCGGCTCGCGCAGACCCGGCCCGGCGCACGCGGCGCGCTGTTCTACGAGTCCTGCCTGCCGATCACCGGCGACTGGGCCGTCGGACCCTGGCCGGACGGGCTCCCGGTCCAGATCCACGGAATGGACCAGGACCCGTTCTTCGCGCTGGAGGGCGACCTCGACGCCGCCCGCGAGCTGGTCGAGACGGTCGGATCCGAGCTGGCCGAGCTGTTCGTCTACCCGGGCGACCGACACCTGTTCACCGACAGCTCGCTGCCCTCGTACGACGCGGACGCAGCGGCGTCGGTGGTGCAGCGCTCGCGAGAGTTCCTCGACCGGGTGGGCTGACTCAGGCGAGTCGAGGAGAGGCTCTCCCATGACCAGGTACGTGATCGGTGGACGTGGCCCTTCGCCTGGCCCACGACCAGGCTCCGATCGGCGACGAGCGCCAGATCCTGGCGCCGACGCTGTTTCGCTCGCAAGTGCTGTCGCTGCTCTACCAGGCAGTCCGCGGCGGTGAGATGACGAAGACGGATGCCGAGCGACGCCTCAGCTGCGTGCGCGAGCTGCGGATTCGTCTGCTCGGAGACCGGGTCCTTCAGAGTGTGGCTTGGAAGGTCGCCGACCAGCTGGGGTGGGCCGACACCTATGACGCCGAGTACGTCGCCTGACCAAGCTCGAGGCCGACGCCTTCATCACGCTGGACGAGCACTCGCCTACGCCGTGAAGGACCTGGTGACGGTCGCACGGAGCGAGGCGCGTCCGGCTCCGGAACACAGGAGGACCTTGAGAAGCCGCGTCGCCCACGGCGCAGGCGCTGTCAGGACACGAAGCGGTAGCCCATTCCGGGTCGGTGATGAAGTGCCTCGGCCTTGCCGGATCGGGCTCGAGCTTGCGGCGCAGGTTGGCCATGTACACCCGGAGGTAGTTGGTCTCCGAGCCGTAGTTCGGGCCCCACACCTCGTGCAGCAGCTGCCGCTGGGGGACCAGCTGGCCGGGCCGGGTCACCAGGGCTTCGAGCAGGCCCCACCACGCAGGGAACGTCACCCACGACCCAGGCGTCCATGCCTTGACCTCCATGTCGGCCATGACTCCTCCGAGGAGTGCATGACCGTCGTGTGGTCACGCCCGCCAAATGAGTTCTCGTTGACGACGCTAGGGCGGTGCCGACACACACGCATGACCCGACCGGGCTCGCCCTTGGGGAGCGCGGGACCAGGCGGGCAAATCGCCCGTCCGAGGTCAGCGGTGTTCGTGGGCCATCATGTCCAGCGCGACCGTAGCGGCGAGTACGACCACGGGGTCCTGACCAGGCTCGATCTCCACCCCGTACGTGTCGGCTACGCGGAACCACTGCTTCGACACGGCTGCCACCGGGGTGCGCCCGTCGGTGAACGTGTACTCGTGGTCGACGATGTTCCCCTGGATCTCCAGGTCCGGGCCATCCTCGATCTCGACGGTCCAGCGGTCCCTCAGCGGGTTGATCAGCGCCTTCTTCACCATGGCCAGCCGGTTGCCGTCGGCGTCCTCGACTTCCATCGCGTCCTTGATCCGCAGCATCTTCTCCTGGATCTTCGCGAGCTTGTGACCCTCGGGATCCTCGAGGACCAGCGTCTTGCGCAAACGCAGCGCCTTCCCGTCCACCTTGTAGGCGCGCTCACCGTCGTCGGTCTCGATCCAGAAGTCGTCGCCGATCGACACCAGGCGCTGGCGCATCTTGTAGTGCACGCGTCCGCTTCCACGGCGTTCCTCACGGTGCTCTTGTCGCCTACCTCGCATCGCCCTCACCTGTCTCTCGGGAATCTCCGACCGTAGGACGGCTGCGGGGGACCCGCATCATCCGCTGCGTGGTAGGTGCGCCCCGTCCGCCGAGAGACGTATGCGCTCAGCTTCGGCCGACGAACTCGAGGACGTCCTGGACGACTCGCTTGCTGGAGGCTGCCTTCACGTGGCCCTTCCCCTCGTACCAGACGAGCGCGCAGTCCGGGATGAGCGCGGCGGTCTCCTCGACCACGTCCTTCGGGAAGAACAGGTCCCTGTCACCACAGATGAGTACGACGGGCGCCTGGATGCGAGGCAGCACCGCACGGGAGTCGAAATCGTCCTCGGACTCGACCTCGACCAGGAGGTCCGAAGCCGGGTAGTCGCCTCCGGACAGCAACCATCTGCCGACGAGGGGGCCGACCAGCCGGCGAAGCCACGCCATGGAGGATCTCGGGAGCAGGTACTCGGCGAAGGCCGTTCCGACGCCCGTCCTGTCTCCCCGGGCGAGGGCGCGGGCGAGGCGGTGGTCCACCTCCTTGCCCCAGTCGCTCACCAGGGCGCCGGTGACGACCAGGGCGACCCTGTCGAGGCACTCGGGATGGAGGGCCGCCAGGTACTGCGCGATCATCCCGCCGTAGGACTCTCCCACGACGAGGTCGACCCGGCCGCCGAGCTCCTCGGTGATCATGTGGGCGTAGTCGTCGGCCATGTCGGAGATCGTGTGCCGGGGCGGCATGTGCCTCCGCCGGGTGACGATCCAGACCTTGAACCCTGCCTCGATGTACGGGGCGAACAGCCGACCGGACATCCAAAGCATGATCCCTTTCGGGACAGCGCTCCCCGGCCCTCCCTGGATGAAGAGGATCGACTTGGGGCCGCTCCCCCAGGTCACGTAGTCCATCCCGTTACGGAACGTCCCGCGCCGGGGCTTTCGGTCGGTCGTCGGCACATTCCCCATGGGCCCACCCCCTGTCCACGCGCGATCAGAGGCATCACGCTCCTCGCGACACCGTCAACGTAGCCCAATGCCCGTCGCGCTACATTGGCCTGAAGATATAGACGAGCGTCGATGCGAGGGAGTCATCGTGGCAGACGCAGACACACGTGAGCAGGTCCGAGCCCGGTATGCCGAGGCTGCGACCGCCGTCACGGAAGCATCCGCGCGCACGCCTTTGGAGATCGTGGACTCCGACCAGTGCTGCGCCCCATCGCAAAAGGCCGACGAGGCAGCCTCCTGCTGCTCGGGGAGCGTCGAGGTGACCGCGGCGTTCGGGGCCGGCCTGTACTCCGCCGGCGAGCAGGGCGAGCTCCCCGTGGAGGCGGTCGCGGCCAGCCTCGGCTGCGGCAACCCCATGGTGGTGGCCGAGCTCAAGGAGGGCGAGAAGGTCCTCGACCTCGGCTCGGGCGGAGGCATCGACGTACTGCTCTCGGCCCGACGGGTCGGTGAGACCGGCTACGCCTACGGCGTCGACATGACCGACGAGATGCTCGACCTCGCCCGCGCGAACGCGGCCAAGGCGGGGGTAGGCAACGTCGAGTTCCTCAAGGGTGTGATCGAGGACGTCCCGCTGCCCGACGGGGCCGTCGACGTGGTCATCTCCAACTGCGTCATCAACCTTTCGACCGACAAGACGGCCGTGCTCACCGAGATGTTCCGTGTCCTCACTCCCGGTGGTCGCATCGGCATCTCCGACGTCGTCGCCGAGGACCACCTGAGTCCCGCCGAGCGGGCCGAGCGAGGCTCCTACGTGGGGTGCATCGCGGGAGCCCTTTCCAAGAGCGAGTACCTCGACGGCCTTGCGACAGCCGGATTCGTCGACGCCGAGGTCACGTTCACGCACGAGGTCGCACCCGCGATGCACGGGGCCGTCGTCCGCGCCCGCAAGCCTGTTACGTGACTGCCGCCAAAGGGTCGAGCCCTCTCCAGTAGCCGGGCGGTTCGCCCTTGGTCCACCGAGGTCACCCTCGTCGTACCGCCCTGAGCCTTCGGCGCAGGAGCGCCGTCGCGGCGACGGCGACCGCACCCTCGGCCCACAGGCGCGGGTTCTCGCGCTCCGGCCGCCGGTACGCCGAAAGCGGCATCACCTCGAAGTGGACGGCCATGCTTCCCGTGTCGTGATCGCGGCTGAACACGACGGGGAACGTGCCGGCGCCGAAGTCGGAGAGGTCGATGTCGAACGCGTAGGGGTCGGCGTCGTCCGCGGGGCGCAGAGGGAAGCCTCGGCAAAGTGCAGGGACGGGGGTGAGGAACCGGAGCATGAGCTTGCCGCCGCGGACGAACACCTCGACCCCGGCACCCATCGCGGTCCTCACCCGTGTGTCCGTCAGCGGGCCGGGAAGGTAGTACCAGCCGCAGAGGTCGGACCACGTCTCGGGGCGGTGGGGTACGTCGGCAGGGATCACGTAGTCGGGCACGCCGAGCATGAGGTTCATGAGTCGCGACAGCTCCGTCGGCAGCCACAGCATGCCGCCGCTGGTGCCATTCGTGACGGCCATGACGCCCACTCCGTCGTCGGGGGCCACGAGGAGCTGCGAGTCGAAACCGGGGATGACCCCCAGGTGCTCGACCAGGTGATGCCCGCCCGACTCGCGGCGCCAGAACGCCAGTCCCATGCCCGGCACCCGCGGATCGGGCTGGTACTGGGCTTCGAACATCATGGCCAAGGTCGCGGGCTCGAGCACCGAGCCGTGCTCGTTCCTGCCGCCGCCGAGGAGGGCTGCGACGTAGCGGGCCATGTCGGCGGGTGTGGAGTAGGCGTTGGAGGCTCCCACGGTCACCCAGGCGCGGTCGGGGACCGCCGTGGGGCCCTTGGAGCGCAACGTGTAGCCGGTCGCGAGCAGCGACGGAGGCACCTCGGATCGGACGAGGGTGGTGTCCGCCATGCCGAGCGGCTCGAAGACGTGCTCGCGGAGATAACGGTCCAGCGGCTGGCCGCTGAGGTCCTCCACGATCTGCCCGACCGTCGACGGGCTGTGGTCTCCGTACCGGAACCTGGTGCCGGGCTCCGCGTCGAGGCGCAGGCCACCGCGGTAGTACTCGGCGAGGGAGGGCACCGGCTGTCCCGCCTTCACGCTCTCCCCGAAGTCCCGCCGGAACATCGAGGAGCGGGGCACCTGCTCGCCGATCCCGGCGGTGTGGGTCAGCAGGTGTCGCACGGTCGCGGGCCGCCAGCCGGGCTTCGCGGGGACCAGCTCGAAGGCACGCAGGTAGTTGTTGGCGGGCGCGTCGAGGTCGATCAGCCCTTGCTCCCACAGCTGCATCACCGCGATCGCCGTGAAGGTCTTGGTGATGGAGGCGATCCGGAACGCGGTGTCGGCGGTGACCGGGGCCTTCGACTCCACGTCCGCGACGCCGTGTCCGTGGAAGAGCTCGAGAGACCCGTCGCGCACCACCGCGACCGCCAGACCCACCGCGGGCCGGCGGTTGAGGATCTCGCCGACCCTGGCCTCGATCTCCTGCGGGTCGATCTCGGGCACGTCTTCCTCCCCTACTCCGCCGGCGGCGGTCCGGCGCTCGACACCGGGCTACGTCTGGGCGTCCCAGTCCTGGTCGAGCACGTCGAGGACGATCAGCGCGACGTCGTCCTCGCCTGCGCTCCACTTCTCCATGAGCTGGTCGCAGAGCATCTCGGGCGACGCCGTCGACCGCTCCTCGACGGTGCGCGCCAGCCGGTCCATCGCCAGCGTCATGTCCTCCCCGCGCCGCTCGATGAGACCGTCCGTCATGAGCACGATCCGGGTGCCGGTCGACACGGGAACCACCAGCGCCTTTTCCAGGGACTGGTCGACGCCCAGCATGGTCCCGCCGTTGTCGAGGTACGACGCGACTCCGTCGCGCACGACCAGCGGCGGGATGTGCCCTGCGTTGGCGACCAGCATCAACTGCTCGCCGGCCGGGAACACCAGCATGCACAGCGTTGCGGTGAGGTCTGGGTGGCTGCGCAGCAGGACCTCGTTCGTGCGCGCCAGGATCTCCTCGGGGCTCAGGTCCATGAACGCGTAGGCCCGCAGTGAGTACCTCAGCTCGGCCATCACCACGGCCGCCTCCAGCGAGTGCCCCTGGACGTCGCCGATGACCACGACCTTGCCGATGCCGTCGGCCCGGAAGGCGTCGAAGAAGTCCCCGCCGACCTCGGCCTGGTCGTTCGACGCCCGGTAGCGCGCTGCCACGACGAGACCCGGGAGTGGAGGCAGCGTCGCAGGCAGCAGGCTGCGCTGGAGGCCGAGCGCCATCCGGTGCTCCTCCACGAAGACCCGCAGGTTGCCCAGTGCCACGGACACGGTCTGGGTCAGCCGTTGGACGAGCATCTCGTCGTCCTCCACGGCGATCGCGGGCGCCGGGACCGCGATCAGGCCGCCGTGCTCGTCGCCGTGCTCGTCCCCGCGGCCGATCGGCCAGACCCGCCACGGCCCGTCGTACCCGCCGTACAGGATGGCCGACCAGGGCTCGTCCGCGGCGTGTACGTCGGAGGGCGTGGCCGCGCCTTCCAGCAGCTGCGCCGCGAGCCCCCGGGGGACCTGGAGGTTCGTGGTGAGGCCCTCGAAGCTCGTCCTGGCCACGGCAGCAGAGCTCGAGTCGTCGAGCAGGACGACCACCGACTCCGAGTCGAGAACTCGTGCCGCGGCCTCCGACGCCGCCGCCGCGAGACGTGCCGGGTTGAGCGCGACGTTGATGCGCAGGCTCGCCGCGGACAGCTGCTGCAGGCGGGTGGCGAGCCGCTCGGCGCTGCGACGGAAGCCGGAGGCCCGCAGCATCGACCGCACCATCGAGAGCATCTCCTGAGGCTCGATGGGGTCGACCATGTACGCGTCGGCGCCGTTCTCCAGACCTGCGCTGCGATCCTCCGGGTCGACCGCGATGGCGGAGATGTGCATGACCGGGGTGGCCGCGGTGCGCGGGTCCGCCTTGATCCGCGCGCACACCTCGAGACCGCTCATGTCCGGGAGGTGCACGTCGAGCACGGCCAGGTCGACCGTGCCTCGCGACGCGAGCTCGAGGGCTTGCGACCCCGTCTCCGCCTCCAGGACCTCGTACCCGGCACGCCGAAGCCAGCTCGCGATGACATACCGCTTGGGAGCGGTGTCGTCACACACCAGCACCGAGCCTTCGGAGGTCCGCGTCATGTCGCCTGGTCTCCTCGGGAGCCGGCCGACGGCCCTCGCACGGGAAGCTCCAGCACGAACCTGCTGCCCTGTCCGGGGGCACTCGACAGCTCGAGGTCACCTCCAAGGATATGCGCAACACGGGCCGCGAAGGGGAGTCCGAGACCCGAACCCTTGGCGCCGGACTGCAAGGGGGTGCGTACCTGGAAGAACTCCTCGAAGACCCTCTTCTGGTCATCCGGGGCGATCCCGATGCCGGTGTCCTCGACGGTGATGCGGACGACCGGCCCGTCACGCACCGCGGACATGCGGACCTCGCCGACCTCGGTGAACTTCACCGCGTTGCTGAGCAGGTTGCGCAGGACGTGGGTCAGCAGGGTCGGGTCGGACCGGATCACCCCGACGGAGCCGGTGTCCTCGACGACGAGAGCCACGTCAGGGCGTGTGACCAGAGGCGCGGTGGTCCCTTCGAGCTCCGTGAACAGCTGCTGCAGGTCGACGTCCACCACCGACGGTTCGAGGTGGCCGGACTCGGCACGGGCGAGGTCCAGGAGCTCGTTGACCAGGCGCACGAGGTCCAGCGCGCTGGCCTCGATGAACTCGACCTGGTGGCGCTGTTCCTCGCTGAGCGGTTCCGCGTCGCCGTGCAGCAGCAGCCGGGCGAGGCCGAGCACGGAGTTACCCGGGGTCCTGAGCTCGTGGCTGATGTTGCGCAGGAACCGGCTCTTGGCCTCGCTCGCCTCCCGCAGCTGGCGGGTCTTGTCGTCGATCTCGGCGTACAGGGCGACGACACCCTGGTTCGTGGTCTCCAGCTCCCCCGAGAGCTCCTCGTAGAGCGCCATCACGCCACGGTTGGTCTCCTCGAGCTCCCGGTTCACCGCCGCCAGGTCTTCGCGCCGGGCCTGTGCCTCCTCCAGCGCGTGGATCAGCTCGCGGTTCTGGGTGCGCAGCTCGTCGAGGGGGCTGCGGACCGCGTCCGCGGACACGCGCTGCCTCAGCGCGGCGCGTGCCGAGCCGCGCAGCTCGACGGGTCTCCCCACCTTCTTGTCGAGCCTGATCACCGCATGGCCGGCGTCGTCGGTAGCGAGCGTCACCGAGTCGACGAGGCGCCCTGCGGCGTCCACCCCGGTGCCCACGGCGTCGTCGCCCAGGTGCGGGGCCGGCTCGGTGGTCACGAGCTCGATGGAGAGTACGCCGGAGGAGGGCGCGCCGAAGCTGACCCTCCCCCCACCGGCGGCGATCACGTCCCGGCTGACCTCGCTCAACGCCGTGGCGATTCGGACCAGGTCCTGACCCTCGACGCCGAAGGCCGCCGCGACCTCGCGCCCTGCCCGCCGCACCGAGAAGACATCGAGCTCCTGGCGAAGCTCCATCGAGTAGATCGCCTCGCTCACAGGTCCGCCCTCACGGCCAGGACGCTGGCGTCGTCCCGTCGTACCGCTGCGTCACGCATCAGCGTGGCGGCGACCAGCAGCGCCGAGTGGTCCCAGAGTCCGGGATAGGCGTCGGAGGACCACTTCTCGCTGAGGCCGTCGCTGTGCAGCACCACCCAGCAGCCGGGCTCGAGGTCGTAGCCGGTCTCGGTGGGGTTGCGCGCGTTGTGCCCGAGGATCCCCGGGTGTGTCACCAGCCCCCGGTTCCGCCCAGGCGTGATGAGCCGACCTGCGATGTTGCCTACGCCTGCGTAGGTGAGCCGGCCACGCTCGAGGTCGAGGTGCGCGACGGCCGCCGCCGCGCCACGTGTGCCTGCGGTCGCGCGGTGCATCTCCGCCATGGCGGCACCAGGGGACGTCTTGTCAGAGGCGAGGAAGCACCGGGTCGCTGCTTCGGCTGCGCGGGCGGCGAGAGGACCGTGCCCGAGCCCGTCGACGGAGAGCGCCAGCCAGCCGTCCCGCGTCGGCCGGAACGCGTAGGCGTCGCCGCACTCGGACTCCCCTTCGAGCGTCCGGGTGATCCCTGCCGCCACGTCGTCCGGGACCGGGTCACCGGCCCAGAACGTGGCGACGACGACCGTGCCGTGGCCGGGTGCGGAGTAGACGTCGTACCTGTCCGACTGCCTGGCCACCGCGCCGAGGCCGATACCCAGGGTGCCGGTGCTCGAGGAGCCGTCGAGCAAGCGTGCGCGCACGTTGCGCATCCCGGGGCCCCGGTCGAGCGCCACGACCTCCACTCCGCCCTTCGTCCCACGACGGAGGATCCGGAGCACGACGACTCCCTCTCGAGCGTGCTTGAGGAGGTTCGTCGCCAGCTCGGTCGCGACGATGGCCACGCGGCCGGTGTGGGTCTCGTCCAGGCCGACCTGTTCGGCGAGGTCGACCGCCCGGCGCCGGACCGCGCCCGGAGCTATGTCGTCCTCCACGCGCAGCCAGGCGACGTCCTCGGCGCGGGCAGGCGCCGACGCGCGGCGCGGGTCGTGTGGCTCGCGCGAGCTCATCGCGTCCACTTGACGACGCTCACGCTGGTCCCGGTCCCGGGGGCCGACTCCAGCTCGAAGTCGTCGACGAGCCGTCGCGCGCCGGACAGACCGAGCCCGAGGCCGGTGCCGCTGCTCCACCCGTCGGTCAGTGCCAGGGAGACGTCCGCGATGCCGGGTCCTGTGTCGACGAACGCCACCCGCACCCCGTGCCGGGTCCCCGCGCTGACCACCTCGACGGTCGCGTCCCCGCCGCCACCGTGGACCAGCGTGTTGCGGGCCAGCTCGCTGACCGCGGTCACCAGCTTGGTCTGGTCGATGAGCGTGAGCTTCGCGGACACCGCAAGGTTCCGCACGGACTGCCGGACCCGTACGACGTCGGCGTCGGAGGTGATCCGGTAGGTCTCGCGGGTCTCGACCGCGACCGGCGTGTCCATCAACCAGCCGACGGCAGGGTCTCGGCCGGCTCCCCGTCGAGGGCCTCCTCGGTCTCGGAGCGACCGGCCTGCAGCATGGCCAGACCCCGGTCCACGTCGAGAGCTGTTCGCACCCCGTCCAGCGACAGCCCCAGCTCCACGAGCGTGATCGCGACAGCCGGGCGCATGCCCACGACGACCGTCTCGGCGTCGAGCACCTTCGAGATCGAGGCGATCGTCGAGATCATCCTCCCGATGAAGCTGTCGACGATCTCCAGCGCCGTGATGTCGAAGAGCACACCGTCGGCGCCGGACTCCACGATGCGCTCGGCGAGATCCTCCTGGAGCGCCACGGCGATGTGGTCCTGCAGGTCCACCTGGATCGACACCAGAAGGATGTTCCCGAGCCTGAGGATGGGGATGCGCTCCATCACCGCTCCCTGCTCTTGGTGCGCTTGACGACGTCGTACCCGGACCTTCGCAGCGCCAGGAGCAGCGCGTCGGACAGCGACGCCTTCGTGGCGATGTTGCCGAAGTCGATGCCGAGCCCGACGACGGTCTGGGCGATCTGCGGCCGGATGCCCGAGATGATGCACTCCGCGCCCAGCAGCCGGGCTGCCATCACGGTCTTCAGGAGGTGCTGGGCCACCTGGGTGTCGACCGCGGGCACGCCGGTGATGTCGATGATGGCGTGGTCGGACCGGCTGTTCACCAGCGACTCGAGCAGCCTCTCCATGACGACCTGGGTCCGCGCGGAGTCCAGCGTCCCCACGAGCGGGAGGGTCACGATGCCTTCCCACAGCTGGACGACCGGAGTCGACAGCTCCAGCAGAGCGGTGGACTGCTCGGCGATGACCGCCTCGCGCGCCTGGGCGTAGGTGTCGAGCATGAACAGCCCGAGGTCGTCCACGAAGCGCGAGAAGCCCGCGAAGAACCGGTAGTGCTCCGCCTCGCCCTTCGCCTCCAGCATCTCGAGCACGGCCTCCTTGACGGCGAAGACGCCGACCGCCGTCTCCGTGGGGCTGAACCCCTGCCGGGCCCGGGCTCGCGCGAGGTCGCTCAGGAGGGACCTCAGCTCGACGTACGCGGGGTCGGACAGGCCTCGCCCCTCGACGTGCGGAACCGCTACCAGTGCCTCGAAGATGTCCCGGACGTCCCGTTCGAGCTCGGCCTGCGTCATTCGCCCGCCCAGCGACTTCACGACGGCGGCGGTCCAGCGCTCGAGGATCTCGTCGCGGTTCGTCTCCAGGGTCGCCCAAGCGTCGGGCGTGGAAGCGATCGACATGGTCACCCCTCCAGTCGCCGCCCGAGCCGGCGTTCTACGACTCTGTGTCCGCGGACTCACAGCCCCCGACCGCGACCGTTCCACCCACAGTAGGCCCGCCCCTCCTCCATCGCCAGGGTCCTGTCACGGCCCCGGGTCACCCGCCGCGGACGAGGCCTCGCCGGCCCCGGGCGCGCAACCATCGACCCATGGCAACCCGTCGGCGGCTCCGCGTCCCGCCTCCCGGTCGAGGCGGGGGAAGGAGACCGGACGAGGAAGCGACCGCAGCGGGCATCTACGGCGTGATCGTGTGCTCAGCCGTGATGGCGGCATCCCACGCCGACTCCGCCACGGCCGTGTGCGTCGCGGTGCTCGTCACCCTGGTCGTCTACTGGGCGGCCGAGCGCTACGCGCGGCTGGTCGCCGAGCGGATCCACCGGGGCCACAGGCCGAGCTGGGCACAGGTGCGGCACCAGCTGGCCAGCGGGTGGGAGATCGTCACCGCCTCGACGCTGCCCTTGGCCGTGCTGGCAGTCCTCGGGTTCCTCGGTGCGCCTGTGAAGAACGCAGTCCTCTGGGCTCTCGGTGTCAGCACGCTGCTGCTGTTCCTGGCCGGGTGGGAGATCGGTCGCGGAGGTCGACTGGCGCCGCTCGAACGCCTCGCAACGGCAGCGGTCGCCGGGGCGTTCGGAGCAGCCATGATCGGGCTGAAGGCGCTGCTGCACTGACCCGACCCTTCACGCCCGGGACCCGTGGGCCGCGGGCGTCCGGACCTCACCGCCGGCATGGGTCGCTTCGTGACCGCATGTCCCAAGTGGCCACCGAGGCAACGGCGCGGTGCCATGCTTGGGGCCATGGCCGGTTCGTCGGCACCCAGGATCCCGCTGCGGTGGCGGGTGACGCTGCTGCTCGTCCTGTTCGCCGCGATGAACGTGGCGTTCACCGTGCTGACCCGTAACGAGATCGCGCACGTGACCGAGCTCGACCGCCTCGGGGCACGGCTCGTGGCGGCCTCACGTTCCGAGGAACGCCTGCAGGGCATCAGGAACAACCAGGTCCTGTCGATCCGCGCCTTCACCCTCACCGGCAACCTGCGGTTCCTCCGCGACTACCAGGGGCAGCGGATCGAGGAGGACCTGCGCAGCGCGCAGCTGCAGACCCTGTTGCGGCGGGAGCCTGTCTTGCGCGAGTCAGCGGTCAAGGCGGAGGCCGCGATGGCCGACTGGCAGCGACGCGTGGCCGAACCGATCATCACCGTCGCGCCGGACCAGCGGGCACAGGTCGGCGCCCGGCTGGTCGTCACCATCGGGGACCCCCTGTTCGACCAGGTCCGCGACGCGGTCACCGAGCTCGTCATCGGTCTCGACCGACGCCAGGAGGCGACCAGGCTGTCGGTCGCGGACGCCAGGTCGCGGTTGAGGATCCAGCTGCTGACGATGTCGGGCGCGAGTCTGCTGCTCATCGCCTTCTCGGTGGTGGCCATGCGACGCTGGATCACGGTTCCGGTCGCTGTGCTGTCGACGCAGGCAGAACGTGTCGCCGGCGGCGACCTCGACGCCCACATCCAAGCCACCGGACCGGTTGAGTTCCAGCAGATCGGCAGGAACATGGAGCGCATGCGGCGGCGCATCGTGAGCGAGCTGCGATCGACCACGCAGGCGTTCGAGGCGTTGGAGCAGCGCGCTCCCGTGGTGTCCAAGATGCGCGACCAGCTCCGCGCCCGCACCGCCACCGACCTGCCGGAGGGGTTGCAGGTCACCGCAGCGCTCGAACCGGCCCACGGGGTCCTCGCCGGCGACTGGTACGACGTCGTCAGGATCGACGAGGACCGCGCCGCCGTCCTGGTCGTGGACGTCTCGGGGCACGGTGAGGAGGCCGGTCTGCGGGCGCTGTGGCTGAAACACCTGATGGTGCCTGCCGTCCGCATGGGACTCGCTCCGGGTGAGGCGCTCAACTGGGTGGCCAGCGAGATCGGCGACACCGCGGAGTGGTTCGCGACCTGCGTGGTCATCGAGATCGACGCCTCGAACGGGTCGTGCCTCTACGCCAATGCCGGGCACCCGCCGCCCATGTTGTTCGGTCCGGACGGGTTCGAGGAGCTCCCGGTGACCGGGCCGCTGTTCGGTCCCCTGCCGGGGCAGACCTGGAGCACGGGCGAGACAGCACTGCGGTCCGGTCAGATGCTCGTCGTCTACACCGACGGCATCGTCGAGGCGCGCAACGCCACCGGGGAGGAGTTCGGTGACGAACGGCTCATCTCCTGTCTCCGCTCCTCCAAGATCGAAGACGTCCACGCCCTCACCGAGGACGTGATGGACACCGTGCACAGCTTCGGCTCCGAACGGCTGAAGGACGACGCGACGCTCGCCGTCATCACCTACAAGAAGCCCGGCGGCTCCGCCAAGGTGGTGCGAGACCCAGCCCGGCTCCGCGTCCCCTGACCACTCTCGTCGAGATCCGCCACGTGGCGATGTCGAGAACCGGCGGCCCGCTCCGTTCTACTGGTGAGAGTGCCGCAATGGGCACGTCACCGAAGCGAGGAACCACATGACCAGATACCTGCTGGCAGTCACCTTCGAGCCCGGCGTCGTCGAGACGCCGATGGAGGAGTGGAAGGCGGAAGAGGTCACCGCGCACCTGGACTACTACGGGGCCCTCAACGAGGAGCTGGTGAAGAGCGGCGAGCTGGTCGAGACCACGATCCTGACCGGGCCCGACCTGGCCAAGATCGTGACCTCCGACGGCGCGACCGCACCGGTGGTCACGGACGGGCCCTTCCAGGAGTTCAAGGAGTGGATCGCCGGCTACCAGATCGTCGACGTGGAGACGGAGGACCGAGTCATCGAGATCGCCGCGAGGCTCTCGGCAGTGCCCGGTCCGGGCGGTGCCGCGACCCAGCAGCCGATCCACGTCCGTCGGCTGATGGACCAGGCCCCCTCCGACGTCGACGAGATGGACGCGTTCCTGCAGCAGGTGAGCGGCGATCGCTGACGTCCCGCCCGATGTCGAGGACCTGCTGCGCGAGCTGGCGCCGCAGGTCCTCGGCACGCTCACGCGCCGGTACGGCGACTTCGACGCCGCCGAGGACGCCGTACAGGAGGCGCTGCTCGCGGCCGCGACGCAGTGGCCGCGACGAAGGCGTCCCGGACAAGCCGCGCGGCTGGCTGATCCGGATCGCGCACGCGGCGGCTGATCGACCGGCGCGCGAAGCGACCGGGCCGCGGAGGAGCCGCGAGAGCCTCGACGGTGCTGCCGGGGGCCGCCGCGGCCGCGAGGTCGCCGGACCAGGACGACACGCTGACCCTGCTGTTCCTGTGCTGCCATCCGTCGCTGACGCCGGCCTCGGCGATCGCGCTGACCCTGCGGGCGGTCGGCGGCCTCACCACCGCCGAGATCGCCAGCGCCTTCCTCGTCCCCGAGGCGACCATGGCGCAGCGGATCAGCCGGGCCAAGCAGCGGATCAAGGCCTCCGGCGTGCCGTTCCGGATGCCCGACGACCGAGGAGCGGCGGACAGGCTCGCGCTCGGTGCTGCACGTGCTCTACCTGATCTTCAACGAGGGCTACGCCAGCAGCAGCGGCCAGCGACCTGCACCGCGCCGACCTGTCGGACGAGGCGATCCGGCTGACCCGGATGATGCACGCGACTGCTCCCCGACGACGGCGAGGTCGCCGGTCTGCTCGCGCTCATGCTGCTCACCGACGCCCGACGCCCGGCCCGGACCGACGCCGCCGGCGAGCTCGATCCCGCTGGCCGAGCAGGACCGGACGCGGTGGGACCGGGAGCTCGATCGCCGAGGGGACTCGCGCTCGTCGACCGCGCGCGTGGCGCAGGGGCGCGGTCGGCGCGTACCAGCTCCAGGCCGCGATCGCCGCCGTGCACGACGGGGCGCCGCGACCGCCGACGAGACCGACTGGCCGCAGATCCTCGCCCTGTACGGGCTGCTGGAGCGGATGACCGGCAACCCGATGGTCACGCTCAACCGGGCGGTCGCGGCCGCCATGGCGCACGGCCCGTCCGCCGGGCCTGGCCGTGCTCGACGACGGTCGACGAGCGGCTGGCCGGCCACCACCGCCTCGACGCCGTGCGGGCGCACCTGCTGGAGATGGCCGGCGACACCGAGGCGCGCGATCGCGCACTACCGCGCCGCGGCCGGCCGGACGACGAGCCTGCCGGAGCAGCGCTACCTGACCACGCAGGCCACCCGACTCGAGACGCGCCGGCAGGGAGACGGGGACGACCCGGTCGGCTGAGGGGCGCCCGTCAGTTCAGGCCCCCCCGCCCAGGTCGGACGATCCTTGTGACCCTCGCCACATGCCCTTGAGTGGGATACCCCGGTCCGTATTCTGGAGGTGACGGCCCGGTGAGTTGTCCCCCGTGCTCACCGGGCCGTCACTCATTTGCGGTTGGGGAGCCGCCCACGCGCGGGCTCTCGGACCCTAGGCGCTGTGCCGCAGCCGGTCGCCGTCTTCCGCCTGGCCGTAGACCCCCTTCGCCCGCAGGATCGGCATGACGCCCTCCGCGAACCAGTAGGCCTCCTCGACGTGCGGGTAGCCCGACAGGATGAACTCGTCGATCCCGAGCCGGTGGTACTCCTCCAGCCGGTCTGCGACCTCCTGGTGGCTCCCCACGAGAGCCGTGCCCGCACCACCGCGGACGAGCCCGACGCCGGACCAGAGGTTCGGGGCGATCTCCAGGTCGTGCGCGGAGGCGAACGAGCTCCGTCCGCCGTGGAGGGCGCGCATCCTCTGCTGGCCCACGGACTCGCTCTTGGCGAGGACCGCCTGTGCCTTCTCGATCGCGCGTGGGTCGAGGTCGTCGAGCAGCCACTGCGCCTGCCGCCACGCCTGCTCGCTGGTGTCCCGGGACAGCGTGTGGATGCGCAGGCCGAAGCGGATGTCGCGACCCTGCGCCTTCGCGAGGTCGCGGATCCAGGCGATCTTCTCGGCGACCTGCTCCGGCGGCTCACCCCAGGTGAGGTACACGTCGGCGTGCTTCGCAGCGACCGGGCCGGCCGGAGCGGAGGACCCGCCGAAGTAGATCTCCGGCAGCGGGTCGATCTCGCCCCGGATCTGTGCGCCCTCGACCTGGTAGTGCCGGCCGTCGAAGTCGAACGGGGCCTGGGTCCACGCGCCCCGCACCACCGAGAGGAACTCGTCGGTGCGGGTGTACCGCTCCGCGTGGCTGAGGTGGTCACCGAAGCGACGCTGCTCGGAAGGCTCACCTCCGGTCACCACGTTGAGCAGGAGACGCCCTCCCGAGATCCGCTGGAAGGCCGCGGCCATCTGCGCCGAGAGTGTCGGGCTCGTGACCCCCGGTCGGAACGCGACGAGGAACTTGAGCCGACGCGTCTCGCGGATGAGCGCTGAAGTGACGAGCCAGGCGTCCTCGCACCAGGTCCCGGTAGGTGTCAGCACACCCTCGAACCCGAGCTGGTCGGCGGTGCGGGCGACGCCGGCGAGGTAGTCGATGCTCGCCTCCCGGAAGGCGGTGGCGGTCCCGGCCTCCCCGCTCGGGAGCCCAACACCCTGGGGGACGCTGTGGCCTCCTCCGACCAGCCCTCGGGAGTCGCCCGTGGTCGGCAGGAACCAGTGCAGCTTGATGCTCATTCCTTCTCCTCCGTGGTCTCACCAGCGCGGCGCAGCACCGCCTCGTTGAAGCGGTCGTCGAAGAACCGCTCGACGTCGAACTTCTCGGGGAGCAGCCCTGCGTCGACGAAGGCATCGGCCATCTCCTGCTCGGAGTCCATGACCTTCTGGTCGATCGCGACGGGGGTCGCGACGCGACGGTCCACGGCACGGCTGGTGACCTCCTCAGCAAGGCCGGTCTCGTTGGCCCAGACCTCGGCCCACTCGTCCCGATGCGAGTTGCTCCAGACCTTCGCCTCGGCGAGTCTCGCCACGTAGTCCTCGATCGCCGCGGCGGTCGCCTTGTCCTCCAGTGCGTCCGGGGACGCGGCCTGGAAGGTCATGCCGTTCACCAGGCCCGCACCGTCGACCAGCACCCGGGCGTCCTCCTCCAGCTCCGCCTGGGCGGTGTAGGGGTCCCAGATCGCCCACGCGTCGACGTGCCCGGCGCTGAACGCGGCCAGCGCGTCGGCCGGCTGCAGATACTCCACGTCCACGTCATCGAAGGAGAGGCCGGCCCGATCCAGCTGCGCGAGCAGGTTGAAGTTGGCCGAGCTGCCCTTGGCCACGGCGACGGACTTGCCCTCGAGCTCGGCGACCTCGTCCACCGCGGACGCCTTGGGCACGACGATGGTGTCACCCTTGGCCCCCATGGTGTCGCCGGCGACCACGACGAGGTCGCTGTTGGCGGCGGCCGCGAACAACGGGGGTGTGTTGCCCACACCCCCGATGTCGATGGCGCCCGCGTTGAGCGCCTCCAGCAACGGTGGGCCTGAGGTGAACTCCTTCCACTCCACGTCGTAGGGGAGCTCGTCGAGCTGCCCCGAGGCCTGGAGGAGCGCCTTGGACCCACCCTTCTGGTCACCGACGGTGAGGGTCACCTTGGACAGGTCCACGGAGCCGTCGTCACGGATCGCGTCGGCACTCTGGCCTGCTGCGCTGGAGCACGCAGCCAGCCCGGCGAGAGCGGTGGCGCCGACGGCCAGGCCGGCCAAACCGGTCAGGATCTTCTTCGTTCTCATGCTGCTCCACTTTCGGTTGGTCGTTCGTTTCGGTCAGGGGCGTCGACGCCGAGGGCGTTGAGCACCCGGGCCCGGATGGCCGAGATCCGGGAGTCCTCGCGCCTCCGGTCACGTGGCACGTCCAACGGCCACTGCGCCGCCACCTGACCGCGGTCGAGGACGAGCACCCGGTCGGCGAGCGCGAGTGCCTCGTCGACGTCGTGTGTCACGAGGAGTACGCCGGGACGGTGCCGCCTCCACAGCGTCAGGACGAGGCGGTGCATCTCCATGCGGGTCAGCGCGTCGAGCGCGCTGAACGGCTCGTCGAGGAGGAGGAGGTCCGGCTCCCGCACGAGGGCGCGGGCGAGGGAGACCCGCTGGGCCTGCCCGCCTGAGAGCGACAGCGGCCACGCGGCTCGCTTCTCGGCGAGACCGACCTCCTCCAGCGCCTGCCGAGCGTGCTCGAGACGTCCGCGTCGCCTGGGGCTGTTGGCGAGGGCGAGCGCGACGTTGTGCTCGACGCTGCGCCAGGGCAGCAGCCTCGGCTCCTGGAAGGCCACCGAGACGGCCCCGTCGACCTCCAGCTCCTGCGGCGCCGTCGGGTCGAGCCCGGCCAGGCTTCGGAGCAGCGTGGACTTCCCCGAGCCGCTGCGGCCGAGGAGTGCGACGAACTCGCCGCGACGGATCTCGAGGTCGAGTCCCCGCAGGACGTGGGTCGCCCCGAAGGAGCGGTGCAGCTCGGTCACGGTGGCGACCGGACGGCTCGCTTCGCGGGCCCTCTCCTCCCGGCGCCACGGTTCGCGGGTCGATCGCCGCTCGGGGCTACTGGTCATGAACGCCATGCGAGCGCCTTCCTTTCGATGAGTCGGACAAGGGAGTCGGTGAGCAGGCCGAGGAGGCTGTAGACGGCGAGGCCCACGACGATGACGTCGGTCTTGAGGAACTCGCGGGCGTCGTTGATGAGGTAGCCCAGGCCGGAGTCGGCGCTCACGGTCTCGGCCACGATGAGTGACAGCCAGGCGACGCCGAGGCTCTGCCGGAGCCCGACGAGGGCTTGGGGCAGTGCGCCCGGCACGATCACGTGGCGAAGCCGCTGCCGCCGCGTGAGGCCGAGGGTGTGCGCGGCCTCGAGGAACTTCCGGTCGACGCTGCGGATGCCCGCGAACGTGTTGAGGTAGAGCGGGAAGGCCACGCCGAGGGCGATCAGGGTGATCTTCGGCATCTCGCCGATACCCATCCAGACGATGAACAGCGGAATCAGGCCGAAGTGAGGCAGGGTCCGCAGCATCTGCATCGGCGGGTCCACCGCGTCCTCGCCGACGCGCGACAGTCCTGCCACAAGGGCCAGAGCCAGCCCCACAGTCGCACCGATGACGAAGCCGGAGAGCACGCGGCTGATCGACGTCGCGGTCGCCGACTGCAAGGTGCCGTCGGCGAGCAGCTCGACTCCCGACGAGACGATCTGGAGGGGAGATGCCAGGACGTCCTCGGTGAGCACTCCGACGCCGCTCAGGGTCTGCCAGGCCACCAGGATCAGCAACGGGCTGACCCATCGGCGGGTCCAGGCGAGGCCCTGCCGGGGGCGGCGCCGGCGCGGTGCGGGCCGCGGTTCGACGAGCGGTACGGTCGCCGTCGCCTCTTCCTGCGGCGATACGAGCGTGGTCATCAGGTCACCTCCTTCTGATGGGAGTCGGGGAGTTCTCACGGACCGGCCCGACCGAGGCGTACGCGCCGTCGTGGTACATCAGCGGCGAGCCGGGCCGGTTGACGCGCGCCTCGGCGACCCTCGCCAGGACGAGCACGTGGTCCCCGGCTGGGACGTGCTGGACCACCTCGCAGCACAGGTAGGCGGCGCAGCCGTCGATGAGCGGCTCACCACCCGGCGCCGTACGCCAGCGCACCTCTGCGAACCGGTCGATGCCACTGGTGGCGAACGTCGTCGCGAGGCCGTCCTGGTCGCGTGCGAGCAGGTGAACCGCGAGTCGGCTGGAGCGCGAGACCGTCGCCCACGCCGAGGCCGAGCGGGCCACGGCGAAGGACACCATCGGCGGTTGGAGGGAGACGGACGTGAGCGAGGTCGCGGTGAAGCCGGCCGGAGCCGGGCTGCCCGGTGCGGTCACGACCACGACCCGGGCCGCGTGGTCACGGAACACCGACCGGAACAGGTCGGCCGTGACGGGCTGCGGCGCCTCCTCGATGTCCTCCATGCGAAGGGCGGCGCTCATCGACGACCCACCCCCTCGGGTCGAACGGCGTCGGCCACTGCTGTGACAGCACGGCCGAAGCGTTGCTGCCAGGAATCCACGTACTGGGGCAGATGGTCGAGGTGGTGCTCCTCCACCACGAACGACGGGACCGGCAGGAGTGCACCGACCGCCTGGAGGACGACCCTCAGCTGGAGGTCGGCCAGAGCCCCGTGGGCGCTGGATGCCGAGACGACGACGGGGACCACCACGGTTGTCTCCAGGGCGGTCGGCTCGAGACCGTCGAGGAAGACTTTGAGCAGGCCGGTGAAGCTCGCCTTGTAGACCGGCGTTGCCACCACGAGGACGTCCGCGGACGTGATCAACTCCTGCGCTGCGAAGACGCTCTCGTCCTCGGAGGACAAGAGGACGTCGGCGTACTCGGCCAGCTCGACCACGGCGACGTGCTCGTCGGACTCGCCGAGAAGCCGCTCCCCCACCACCTTCGCGACCGCACTGGTGCGAGAACCCGGCACCGGGTTGCCGACCAGGACCTTCACGCGAGCAGGGGAGCTGTGCGGGGACAAAGACATGCAAGACACCTTCCTCATCAACTTGTGTTTGTCGAGTAAGTTAGTAGGAATAGTAGCCAGAAACGGGGTGAAGGCCGCAAGCCGAACCCGCCATGTGGGACGAAAGAGGAGGATCTGTTGCGGAATCTGGTCGCTGACACAGATGTCGAGCCCGAGACGACGAGGGTGGTGATCGTGGGCGGAGGCGCCGCCGGTGTCATCACAGCCACGCACCTCCTGCGGGCAGCGCAGGCCAGTGGCCGCCGCGTCGACGTCCGGATCGTCGAGAAGGACGCGGCGATGGGTCCGGGCCTGGCCTACCGGACGCCCCATCCCCAGCACACGCTCAACAACTTCGCCGGCCGCCTCAGTGCGGTCGACGGAGACCCGGACCACCTGCTGCGGTGGTGCGCGGACCGCGGACTGCCGGCGGAGCCCACGTCGTTCCTGCCGCGGGCGCTCTACGGCAGGTACCTCGCCCAGGTCCTCGACGACGCCGTCGTACCCCCGGGGAGCCTGCTGGGCAGGACCCGAGGGGTGGTCACCGACGTGCGGCAAGACGGCGACAGCCTCGGTGTCGAGCTCTCGTGCGGCTGGACGATCCCGGCGGACAAGGTCGTCCTCGCTCTCGGCAACCCACCTCCGCGCCGGCAGCGGGAGTTCGAGAGCCTGGGAGACCGCTACCTGGCGGACCCCTGGACGGACCAGCTGACCGAGCGGGTCGGGGGCGCCGGCGAGGTCCTGCTCCTGGGCACCGGACTCACCATGGTCGACATCGTGGCGACGCTGCACGACGCGTCACCCGAGACCCGGTTCACCGCCGTCTCGAGAAACGGGCTGCTCCCCTCGGCCCACAAGAGGGGCAGCCTCCGCCTCCACGACACCTTCCACCCCGGGGCCGCCACACTCGACGCGCTTCTGGATCGAGTGGCCTCGCGGGTCCGGGAGCTGGAGGACGTGGGCGGCGACTGGCGCGACGCAGTCGACTCCGTGCGCGCCTGCGCGAACGACCTGTGGCGTGGTTTCTCCCCCGAAGACCAGGACCGGTTCGTGGCAGAGATCTCGCGGCACTGGGAGATCGCCAGGCACCGCATGTCTCCGGAGATGGCCGCCCACGTCGACCGTCTCCAGGCGTCCGGAACGCTGCGCATCGCGCGCGTCGGAGAGGTGGACCTCTCGGCATTCGACCGGGTCGTCAACTGCACAGGGCCGCGTCCCGTGCCGACCCGCGGATGGAACCCGTTGGTCGACGCCTTGCTCGCGCGCGGGTCGGTGCGGCCACATCGCCTCGGCCTGGGCCTGGACCTCGACCTGGACGGCCGGGTGGTCGACGCCGAAGGGCGAACGCACCCGGACGTCTATGCCGTGGGAGCCGCCCGCAGAGGGGTCGAGTGGGAGGTGGCCGCGATTCCCGACCTCCGCAACCAGGCCGCCCGGCTCGCCACGCACGTCCTGCGCGGCTCGGTGGGTCAGGAGGTGGCTCGACCCGAAGCGGTCGTCCCGGCCTGAGCCGTCGGCTGGTGCATGGCGGCGTTCACCAGCTGGAACAAGGCGTGGTCCCGCCATTCACCGGCGATCTTCAGGTACGCCGGCGCCGTTCCGATCCTCGTGAAGCCGTTCCGCGCGAGCACCCGCTGCGACCTGACGTTGTCCAGCAGGGTGCCTGCCTGGATGCGGTGCAGGCCGAGCTCCCCGAAGGCCACCCGGGCGATCTCCGCCACTGCCCTGGTGGCGAGCCCTCGTCCGTTGTGCGCGGCGCCGACCCAGTAGCCGACATGGCACGACAGGAAAGGTCCGCGCACGATCTCGTTGAGTGTGATGCGGCCGGCCACGCGGTCGGCCGCATCGAGGATGACATGGGGCAGCGTCGTCCCCTGCTCGTGCTGCCCGAGCAGGTTCCGGATGACCGCGCGTTGGCCCTCCTCGGTGAAGTACTCCTCGCTCCGGTCCGGCTCGTACGGAGCGAGGAACTCCCTGCTGTCGGAGAGCAGCTCGGCCAGGGCGGGGGCGTCTTCCAGGGCGACAAGTCGGGTGGCTCTCACCGGAACATGCTCGCAGCCGACCGAGGCCAGACGTGCCGCGGCCTCACCAGCGGTGGGGCCTTTCGGCGACATTCTGGTGACTCATGGCTCTACGGCCGACGAGGTCCCGGACCCAGCCTGGATGCAGGCAATCGAACAGGAGCAGCGATGAGGCGTTCTCTTGTCGCGGTGCTGGCCGCGCTGACCGTGCTGGTCGCCATCGGGACGGCTGCCGTTGCGGTCACCCTCGCCGGAGGGACAGGCGCGTCGGGCATGCACGGGATGATGGGTACGACGGCGTCGAGGCACCCCGGATGGGACCACGGCCCACGCGGATGGATGCACGAAGCTGCACCCGACAGCGAGTTCGCCTACCTGACCGAGATGGTCGCCCACCACGAGGAGGCGGTCGCAGCAGCCAAGGAGCTGCGGAGGTCGAGCCGGCCGCAGATGCGTGCCTTCGGCCGGTCGATCGTCGACTCCCAGTCCGCCCAGATCGACCAGATGAAGGGGTGGCTGGCCGAGTGGTATCCGGGACGGTCCACCGAGGTGGACTACCGGCCGATGATGCGTGACCTCTCCGGCCTCTCGGGCGACAGGCTCGACCGCGCCTTCCTGCAGGACATGATCCCCCACCACATGATGGCCGTGATGATGTCGCAGCAGCTCCTCGTCCGGGACCTGGCGGACCACGCAGAGGTCGCCGACCTGGCCGAGACGATCCGCGACGTGCAGCACCACGAGATCTTCCGGATGCAGCGCTGGCTCCACGACTGGTTCGGCGCCGGCTGGAGCCACGGCGACCACGGGTCGGGCATGGGCCCGGGCATGATGTGGTAGCCGCGGAGCCGACCCGAGGGCTCCAGGTGCGCGACCTGGTGCACTCCTTCGGTGACCGCGTCGCCCTCGACGGGGTCAGCTTCGACGTCGTTCCCGGGGTGCTCACGGGACTGCTCGGACCCAACGGCGCCGGCAAGACGACGGTGATGCGCGTGATGCTGGGCGTGCTGGCTCCGCAGCGCGGAGAGCTGCGGTACGACGGCCGCGCGGTGGGTCCCGAGGAACGCCGCCGGTGGGGCTACATGCCGCAGGAGCGCGGGCTCTACCCAGGAATGCCGGTCGGTGAGCAGGTCGTCTACTTCGCGAGGCTGCACGGACTTTCGCGAAGGGACGCCGCGCGCAGGGGCAGGGCAGTGCTCGAGGAGCTCGGCGTGGCCGAGAGATGGGCCGACCGGACCGACAAGCTCTCCGGTGGCCTGCAGCAACGCCTCCAGCTGGCCACCGCACTGGTGCACGACCCCGAGGTGATCGTGCTCGACGAACCGTTCGCAGGGCTCGACCCTGTGGCGGTCGCGGGCCTCTCCGAGAGCCTGCGACAGCGGGTTCGGGAGGGCCGGACGGTGGTGTTCTCGAGTCACCAGCTCGACCTCGTCCAGGACCTCTGCGAGGACATCACCATGATCGACCGGGGCCGGACCGTCCTGCGGGGCGAGGTCGCGACGCTGCGGGCCTCGTCCGGCCGCCGCCAGCTGCGGTTGCACGTGATGTCCCCGAGCCGCGACTGGCTGCTCCGCTTCCCCGACGTCACCGTGGTCGGCGACGAGGCCGACGAGCTGCGCCTCGCCGTACCGCCGGGGACCGACCCGCTCGAGGTCCTCGACGCCGCCCGCGACGCGGGGCCGGTCGTCGACTTCGGGCTCGACCTGCCCACCCTTTCGCAGCTGTTCCTGGCAGCGGCGGGGAGAGCCGAGGACTGAGGGAGCGCGGGTGATGAACACGTGGTGGAGAGGCACCGGGCTGGTCTTCCGACGTGCACTCGTCGAGAACCTTCGGTCCAGGGCGTTCAAGGTCGTCACCGGGATCCTGCTTCTCGTGTCCGTCGCTGCGGTGACCCTGCCGCAGTTGCTCGCCTCGGACACGAAGACGTACACGCTTGCCACGGTCGGTGAGGCTCCGGCGGCTGTGGTGGCCACTTTGGACGCGGCCGGGAGGGCCGGCGACTTCGAGGTCGACTACGTCACCCGCGACAGCGCCGAGGAGCTCCGGCAGGCGGTCCGGCACCGGGAGGCCACGGTCGGGCTCACCGCCGACACGATCTACGCCACCGCCAGGGAAGCCGGCACCTTCCCGGCCATCGTCGCCCAGACGGTCGTCACGCTGGAGACCTCGCGACGACTCAGCGAGGCGGGGTTGAGCCCCAGGCAGATCGTCGAGATCCAGTCGGTCCGGCCGCCCAGGCAGGTCAGCGTCGCAGCGGTCGGGGACGAGAGCCGCGCCTACGTCGGCCTCGCCGTCGGGGTCGTGCTCTACCTGGCGCTCAACTTCGGCGGGAACATCATCGCGACGACGGTGGCCACGGAGAAGTCCACCCGCATCTCCGAGGTGCTCCTGGCCGTGCTTCGCCCCAGCCAGATCCTGACGGGCACCGTGCTGGCGATCGGCATGGTGACGTTCCTCGAGTTCCTGGTGCTCGCGGCACCACTCGCCGTCTCGGTGCGGATCACCGAGGACAACCCGCTGCCCGCGGTGGCCTCGGGCGACCTCGTGCTCGCGGTCGTGTGGTTCGTCCTCGGCTTCGCCCTCTACGCGTTCATGTACGCCGCCGCCGGCGCCCTCGTCGACAAGGTCACCGAGGTCAGCACGGCGACCGCGCCTCTCTCCGTCGCCCTGCTGTTCGGTTACCTCCTGTCGTTCTTCGTGGTCATGGAGAGCCCGGACAGCCCGTGGACCGTCCTCGCGTCGATGTTCCCGATCACGGCCCCGCTGACGATGCCGCTGCGCTGGGCCTCGGGCGAGGTGCCCGTGTACCAGCTGGTCGTCGCGATGGCGCTCACGGCGGTCACGGCTGTAGGGCTCCTCGCACTCGCCTCCACCATCTACCGGCGTGCCCTGCTGATCACGGGCCACCGGGTGCGGTTCCGCGAGCTGGTCGGCGGGCCGCCGGCTCCCTGAGGCGGTTCTCGACCTCTGTCACGGCGCGGTGCTTCTTCGCCGAACGCGAGGCAATGACCCCGCAAATCAGGCGCGCACCGGGTCCTCGTCGTGCCCGCCGACCGCGGTCACACGCGGGCAACAGGTCGCGCATCGTCGGGTAGCGTCCCCTCATGGACACGGAGCTGCCGACGATCGCGATCGTGGACGACGCCTCCGAGGTCCGTCTCCTCACCAAGACACGGCTCCGGATGTCCGGCGCCCTCCGCGTGGTCGGCGAGGGCTCCGACGGGGCCGCGGCGATCGCGCTGGCGGAGCAGCACAGGCCGTCGCTGATGCTGCTCGACGTGTCGATGCCCGGGATGGACGGGCTCGAGGCGCTGCCGCGAGTCCTGGCCGCCTCCCCTGCCACACGCGTCGTCCTCTACAGCGGCTTCGAGGAGCAGGGGCTCGTGGAGAAGGCCGAGCAGCTCGGTGCCGCCGCCTTCATCGAGAAGTCCGTGCCCATCGACTCCCTGGTGGACCGGCTGCTCTCCCTCGTGGCCGAGGACCAGACCGCAGGGAAGACGAGCGCCGCCGAGCCGTCCGCCGAGGCCCGGCCCAGCAGGCCGTCCGCCGACCAGCGCGTGCTCGACGAGCACCTCGAACGGTTCAGGGAGGTCTTCGACGAGGCGGCGATCGGGATGGCGACGCTGACCCTGACGGGCCACATCGTGCGGGCAAACCGTGCCCTGGCGAAGCTGATGGCGCGCGGCGTCGCAGACCTGGTCGGTTGCTACTACGGCGAGCTCACCGACGTCACGGGCGAGTCGGTCGAGGCCGCGCTCGCGAGCATCAGCGACCGGTCGGTCGAGGTCGTGCACCTCGAGCACGGTGTCGCAGCCGCCACCGACGGCCGCCGGGTCCAGGCGACCCTGGCACCGGTCCGGGACTCCCGGGGCCGGCCGTTGTACCTCTTCCTCCAGGTGCAGGACGTCACCGCGGAACGGGCGGCCACCGAGAAGCTCCGCAGGAGTGAGGAGCGGTTCCGTCTCCTGGTCGAGACCGTGCAGGACTACGCGATCTTCATGCTGAGCCCCGACGGGGTGGTCGCCAGCTGGAACGCCGGTGCGGAGAGGAGCAGCGGCTACACCGCCGAGGAGATCATCGGCCGGCACTTCCGGACCTTCTACCCACCCGAGGTCCAGGAGCGACGCCACCCCGAGCACGAGCTCGAGCTCGCGCTCCGGGACGGACGCTACGAGGAGGAGGGCTGGCGGGTCCGCAAGGACGGCACGCGGTTCTGGGCGAGCGTGGTCATCACGGCGGTGTTCGACGCGACCGGCCGACACGTGGGCTTCGCGAAGGTCACCCGCGACGTCACGGAGCGGCGCGACGCGCAGGAGGCGCTCCGGCAGAGCGAGGAGCGGTTCCGCCTGCTCGTCGAGACCGTGCAGGACTACGCGATCTTCATGCTCGACCCCGACGGGATCATCGTCAGCTGGAACAGCGGGGCGCAACGCATCAAGGGCTACACCGCCCAGGAGATCATCGGCCGGCACTTCCGCACCTTCTACCCACCCGAGGTCCAGGAGCGACGCCACCCCGAGCACGAGCTCGAGCTCGCGGTGCGCGACGGGCACTACGAGGAGGAGGGCTGGCGCATCCGCAAGGACGGCACACGGTTCTGGGCCAACGTCGTCATCACGGCTGTCTTCAACTCGGCGGGCAAGCACCTCGGTTTCACCAAGGTCACGCGCGACATGACCGATCGGCGCCGGCTGGAGCAGGACCGCGAGCACGCCCTGACGGCGCTGTCCAAGGCGAACTCGGAGCTGGAGGCCCTCAACGAACGGCTGCGACAGGCCGCGCAGGACCAGTCGCAGTTCCTCGCGGTCACCGCACACGAGCTGCGCACCCCCATCGGCGTGCTCGGAGGCTCGGCGGAGACGCTGTCGAAGCACTGGTCGGCCCTCACCGAGGACGAGCGCACAGAGCTGTTCGAGGGGATGGCCTCCAGCACGAACCGCCTGCGCCGGCTGCTCGCCGACCTCCTCACCGCCTCGCGGCTCCAGGCGAGTGCGCTCGAGATCCATCCCGAACCGGTCGCGGTCCACGAGGTCGTAACGGAGGCCGTCGCGGCCCTGAGGCACACGCATCCCGAGGCCGAGCTGGAGATCGACGTACCGAGCGACATCGTCGTGCACCGCGGACCGGGACCGACTCGCCCAGGCCCTGGACAACCTGGTCATCAACGCTCTACGGCACGGAGCGCCCCCGGTCCAGCTGTCGGTGACGAGCGACGCGGACACGGTCTGCATCCGGGTCGTCGACAGCGGCCCCGGGGTCCCCGACGCGATGCGGGTACGCCTCTTCGACCGCTTCGCGACCGGTCGGCCCAAGGGTGGCACGGGGCTCGGCCTCTTCATCGTGCGGGAGCTCGCCCGCGCACACGGCGGTGAAGCCGAGTACCAGCCCGGCTCGCCCGAGGATCCTGCGGGGGCGTTCGTGATCCGACTTCCGCGGGACCGGCACCAGCCGACCGCCCTGGACGACCCGTCTTGACCCGTCGCGGCGGCCTCTCAAAAAACGAAACCCTGAGGCCGTCGAGCGGATTGGTTTGTCCGGACGCCCGGGCCTACTCTTCAAGGGTGGCGATCAGTGTCCTCCTGGTAGACGACGTGGTCGAGGTGCGCCGCCTGGTGCGCACCGCGCTGCGGTTCCGGGGTGGCTTCGACGTGGTCGCGGAGGCCAGCGACGGGACCGGGGCCGTGCGCCTCGCGGAGACGTTGCAGCCGGACATCGTCGTGCTCGACCTCGGCCTTCCCGACATCGCCGGCCGCGAGGTCCTCAGCAGGATCCGCGCCTCGTCGCCTGCATCCAAGGTCGTCGTCTTCTCCGGCGACGAGACCCCTGACCGGGCCTGGATCGCGGACCACGTCGAGGCGTACGTCCTCAAGGACGCCGAGCTGGACTACCTCGTCGACCTCCTGGAGTCCGTGGGACAGCCCGCTGAGACCGAGGCGGTGCTCGACCTCCCGCAGGCGTTGACCAGCGCAGGCACGGCCCGGAAGTTCGTCACCGAGAAGGTCACCGAGTGGAACCTCGGGATGATCCTCGACGACGCCCTCCTCGTCGCGAGCGAGCTCGCCGCCAACGCGGTCACGCACGCCGAGTCCCCGTGCCGGATCCGGCTCTCGCTCAACCCCGTGACGCTGCGCATCGACGTGATCGACACCGGCGAGGGGACCCCGGAGCCTCAGCCCGCCAGCTTCACCGAGGAGCACGGGCGCGGTCTGCACCTGGTTGCCGCGCTGACCAGTGCCTGGGGCCTCGAGTTCGTGCCCGGCGAGGGCAAGCTCGTGTGGGCGGAGCTCGCGCGACCCAGCTGATCCGGGCGACAGCGCAGCCGCGTCACGAGCGTGCGTCGGCCGTCTCCTCGAGGGTCACCCGGAGCGCGTCCCACGACCAGGTGGTGTCGGCGGTCTCGTCCGGCGTGTGCCTCAGCAGCTCGACGTACACCGCGAGGTCGGCGAGTGACCAGGCGAGGCGGTACCGCTGGAGCAGCCCGGGGACGACCGGTCGACCGGTGAGGGCGGCGTACTCGGCCGAGGCCTGCCCGTCGGTCCTGGCGTCGAGAAGCCAGAGGTCACGCTCCGGTGGCGCGAGCAGGGCCGTCTCCCAGTCGACCAGCATCAGCCCTTCCGCGGTCCGGATCAGGTTGCCCGGATGCGGCTCCCCGTGGGTGAGCACCAGCCGGTCGGTCTGCGGCCCGACTGTCGCCACGAGCCGGTCGTGCTCGCGCAGCAGGTGGCACACGTCGTCCAGGTGCCGACCCAGGAGCCGCTGCAGGTTCTCCCCGTACGGGCCCGGCCAGCTCTCCGCGACGTCCAGCTCGCCGAGCGCCGCCTCGAGCACTTCCCGCCCCGGCAGCTCGAAGGCCTCCACCCGGACGTCCACAGCGGCCGACGGGCCCGAGACGGCGTGCAGTGAGGTCAGCATGCCCACAAGCTCGATCGCCTCCGCCGGCGGCAACGAGTCGCCGAAGTCTCCGGAACGGCCCTCGACGTGCGGATAGAGCGCGAGTGCGTAGCCGCCGAGCAGGCGGGCCACCGGCCCTGCGCACGTGCGGATCGGTGCGACGACGAAGGAGAGGCCCGCCTCTCGCGCCGTCGCAGCCGCTTCGAGGGCCGCCGACAGCCGGCCGAAGGAACCATCGGGGTCCAGCTCGTCGAGTACGTCGACCGAGGCGAACCACCGTTCTCCGGCCTCATCCTCGAGGGACCAGTGGTGGCTGCCGTAGCCGACGGGTCGGTACACCGCGCTGCATGGGCGGCAGCCCCCATCCGTCGGAGGCCGCGGCCGCTATGTCCGTGTCGGAGAGGTCCGCGGGCCTGGTCTGCATGGGCTGTGGATACGTCGGGCTAGATGCTCGGGTCGTCGGGAGTGGCGAGCGTGAGGACGGCCTCGAGGATGTTGGGGTCCTCCTCGAGCCGGCGCTCGAGGTCACGCAGCACGTAGGCGACCCTCGACTCGGGCTGCTCGCCGGCCACGTCGATGCGGGCCACCAGGAACACCTGGCGCGGTCCGACGTACTCCAGGCGCAGGAAGGCCACCCGGCTGATCTCCGGCATCTCCTTGAGCCTCGCCATGGCGGCTTCGCAAAGCCGCGGGTCGCCCTCCTCGCCGGTGAGGTAGCGGCGGTTGCGGTTGATGAGCACGATCGCGACCACCCCGAGCAGCAGCCCGACCAGGATCGAGCCGACCGCGTCGTAGGCCGCGTTCCCGGTCACCTGGTGGAGGAGGACGCCGACGGCCGCGATCACCAGGCCGACGAGGGCGGCTGAGTCCTCGGCGAAGACCGCCCGGAGCGTGGGGTCGGAGGTGTGGAGTGCGTGCTCGAGCACGTCACGCTCGAGGCGCTTGGCCTCGTTCCGCGTCTGGCGGAACGCCTGCAGGAAGGAGATGCCCTCGAAGACGAACGCGATGGCGAGGACGACGTACGCCCACGTGTACGAGACGTCCTCCTCCACGGGGTTCAGCAGCTTCGACACGCCGTTCCAGACCGAGACGACCGCGCCCGCGGTGAACAGCCCGAACGCCGCCAGCATCGACCAGACGTACGCCTCACGCCCGTACCCGAACGGGTGGGACTGGTCGGGCTTGCGCTTGGACCGGCGGTCGGCGATGTAGAGCAGGATCTGGTTGCCCGTGTCCGCCCACGAGTGCGCGCTCTCGGCCAGCATGGACGCCGACCCGGAGATCAGGGCGACGACAGTCTTCGCGACCGCGATGGCGAAGTTGGCGAAGAAGGCGATGATGACCGTGGTCGTGGTCTCACCGCCGGAGGTCTGGGCCTCGGCCTCACCCCGTGCCAGCTGCTGGGTCATCGCACTCCTCGTCGCTCGTGATCGCAGGCCTTCGTGCCCGCACCCACGGTCGGCGAAACCTGGCGTCCGCTAACCGCGCCAGTGGGCCGGGCGGTCGAGCGACCCGGGCAGCACGGTGGCCAGGTCGCCCTGGGCCGCAGCGACCTGCGGCTGGGTGAGGAAGATGCTCCCCCCGAGATCGGCGCCGGAGAGGTTCGCGTCACGGAGGTCGGCCCCGAGCAGGTCGGCGCACCTGAGGTCCGCACATCGCAGGTCGGCGGCGATGAGGCAAGCCCCGCGAAGCGTGGCGCCCCGGAGATCGGCCCCGGCGAGATCGGCTCCCACCAGGTCCGCGCCCGCGTGTTCCGCCCGAGGCCCGAGGACGTCGGCCCGCGCCAGCTCGCTCGCCCGTCGCAGCAACGGCCCGACGTCACCGCGGAGCGCCGCCAGGTCCAGACCGGTGAGGGCGTCGGCGGTGCCGTCGCTCAGCCGGCGGACCTCGGCGAACACCCGGCGCAGGTCGTCCCCGACCGGGTCGGCCCCGACGACGGCCAGCGCCTCGGTGAGGTACCAGAGCAGCTCGTGCAGCCCGCGCATCACGGGGAACACGTCGAACAGCTGCCGGGCCGCCTCGGGCCCCTCGCGCCCGGCCTGCCCGCCGAAGGCCCGGGAGACCTTCTGCCCGGCGCCGAAGCAGTCGAAGGAGACGCAACCGCGGAAGCCGCTCTCGCGCAGCCGTGAGTGGATGCCGCAGCGGAAGTCCGCCGTCAGGTTCCGGCACGGCTCGCCCGCGTCCTTGTCGAACGCGAAGTCCGCTGACGCGGTGAACGGCAACGCGACACAGCAGAGCCCGACACAGCGCTCGCAGTCGGCTCGGAGCTCCAGAGCGTCCACCCGGTCAGTCTCACACGGCCCACGTAACTTCCCCGCCAGGCGGTCGTTACCTCTGCGTGGAAGGACGGTGACCCCCTACTCACCTGGCGGACGAACTAAACATCGGAGTTCAAGCGGTCCAGACGGCGTTGCGCCGTTTGTCCGGCTTGTCGGAGACTCGTGCCCGCGGGGGCCGTGAGCTGGTTTACACCTCGCGACCGTGGGCAAAAAACTCCATAAGTCCGCCACGCCGGCACGGGGGTACCGGCACCAGCGCCCGCTCGGGCAGGTGATCACAGTGACACAACACCAACACCCCTTTCACTACTACCGTTCTCCGGCGGAGATCCGCGAGGTGCAGTTCTCGCACCGGGTTCGCGGTCTCGACGAGTACGAGGTCGCCGAGTACCTCGACCTCCTGGCAGACCAGGTCCACGCGACCGACCTCGAGCTCGGCAGGCTCCGGGAGGAACGCGACCGGCTGCGGCGCGACAACGAGCGTCTCCGCGCCGAGAACGAGCAGGTCACCGCTCAACCCCAGTCACGCCCCAGCCCGGAGGCGGTCCCGCATGCCGCTTCGTTGCTGATGAACGCCCAGCGGGTCGCCGACGACCTCGTGGAGGAGGCAGTACGCCGGGCGCGGGACATGCTCACCGTGGCACGCGCCGAGAAGAACGCGATCCTCCGCAACGCGCAGGAGACCGCGGCGGCGATGCTGATCGAGGCCCGGGGATCGTCCCCGAGCAGGCAGGTGGCGCCGCGCGACAGCTCGCCCGGGTCCCACTACTCGTCGCTCGACAGCTCGCCCGGCCCCAGCCAATCGGGAAGCGACACCCCGATCGCGTCGCGCATCTCGTCGCAGCGGACCTGGCAGCTCGACGGGCACGCGGCAGTGTGACGGCCGAGCACCTCTGACAGACCAGCCCCCACCCTCGTTCGACAGGAGCTTCTCCGTGGCATCGCACCTGCGCGACGTCAGTTCCCTGAACGGTCCCCCGACCGGTCGCACCCGGCCGCCCGTGCCCGAGGGCACCCCCGGGACGCCAGAGCCGAGCTCGGACGCGTTCGCGGTCGTGCTGTACTTCGACGACTTCACTGAGAAGCGGGTGCGGCAGGCCTGGGCGGCCCTCGACAGCCACGGCGTGCCGTCCGCCGGGTCGACGTACGAGGAGAGCTACCGGCCGCACATCACCCTCGCGATGCTGAACACCCCCTACCCGGAGCAGGCGGCAGCCCGGCTACGTATGCCTCTCGCGAACGTGGCCGGGTTACCCGTCTCCATGACGGCCCTGGGCTTCTTCCTGACCAACAAGGCGCCGGCGTACCTGGCCGTCGCCCCGACCAGCGCGCTCATGAGGCTGCACGAGAACGTCCACTCGGCCCTGGGCGCGATGGAGACCTGGCCGTACTACCGGCCCGGTAACTGGATGCCGCACTGCACGCTGGCGATGGACGTCACCTGCCAGACGACGGTGGCCGAGGCGCTCGGGGAGACCCCACTGCCCATCCACGCCACCGTGGGGTCGGCCCACATGGTCGAGCTGCCGAAGCAGCCCGCTGCCTCACAGCAGCAGAAGGTCCGCAGCATCGGAGCGCACCGGGCCGCGGTCGAGACCTCGGAGCCGCGAAGGCCCGCTCGCCGGGAGGCCGGTCGTCGACGCAAGGCGATCTGACCGGCCCCAGAAGAGCGTCAGTGCGTGATGAGGCTGATGGTGAAGACGAGGAGCCCGACGATCGCCGCCACCAGGATGAGCGTCAGGACGAGCGGCCCGAAGGTCTTGCGCGGCTCGCCGTTCAGCGGGTGGTTGGTGGTCGGCATCCGGCGCACGGTCTCGTTCTCGGCCATGACGTTCCTCGTCGTTCGGGGTCGGTGTTGCGGGTCTTCTACCCGCGGTGGCTGGCCGTCAGTCATGTCAGCAGCCCGGTGAAGACTACTTCGACCACCGCGGCGAGCCCGAGGAGGCCTCGTCGGTGACGGCCGCCGTTGTGGCGTCGATCGCAGTCGTGTCGGCGAAGCGGACCAGCTCGAACACCTCACCTGTACGCCGGTAGCTCGTGACCGATGCGTTGGGCAGGTGGTCCTCCCGGTCGATCCGGAGCAGCCGCTCCTCCGACAGGCCCTCGAGCACGTAGCGGAAGGTCATCACCACCGCCTGGTGCGTGAAGACCCAGACCCGCGCGTCGTCGTACCCGTGCCGGAGGTCCTGGAGCAGGCTGCGCACCCGAAGCGCCACGTCGCACCAGCTCTCACCCGACGGCGGCTGGTAGTAGAACTTGCCGAGCTTCTCGCGCCGTTCCGCCTCCTCCGGGTACCTCGAGCGCATGCCGACCCCGGTCAGGCCGTCGAGGACGCCGAGCTCACGCTCGCGCAGCCGCTCGTCGTGCAGCACCTCGACGCCGAGCCCGGCCACCGCGCGCTCAGCGGTCTCGACGGCCCGGAGGTACGGCGAGCTGAGCACGACGGTCGGGTGGGCCGACCCGCCCTGCCCGGCGAGCCACCTCCCCACGCCGTCGGCCTGGGCCTGCCCGATGTCGGAGAGCTCCACGTCGGCGTCGCGGCGCTCGAGGGCGAGCTCCTCCGCGCCGGTCTCTCGTGCATGCGCGTCGGCGCGGTTGGCGACACTGTGGGCATGGCGCACCAGCGTCAGCGAGGCCGGTCCGCTCGTCCATCTCGGCTGAACCACCGTCAACTCACCATCCAGTCCTCGGTTCGTGGTTGCATGAGGCACTCGTGCTCATCCCGACCCAGCTTCACGAGGAGCCTCAGTCCATGGCCATGCTCTCCGACGTCGTCGTGCTGGACCTGACCCGTGCCCTGGCCGGCCCCCACGCGGCCATGATGCTCGGCGACCTCGGCGCGAGGGTGATCAAGGTCGAGTCCCCCGGCGGCGGAGACGACGCGCGCGGCTGGGGTCCTCCCTTCGTCGGCGAGGGCGAGTCACGTGAGTCGACGTACTTCATGTCGTGCAACCGGAACAAGGAGTCCGTCACCGCGGACCTCAAGAGCGAGGAGGGGAAGGCCTTCCTGCGGCGGCTGGTGGCACGTGCCGACGTGCTGATGGAGAACTTCCGCCCGGGTGTGCTGGACCGGCTCGGCTTCTCGGCGGAGCACCTGCACGACATCAACCCCGGTCTGGTCGTCTTGTCGATCAGCGGGTTCGGGCACGACGGCCCGGAAGGCACCCGCGCCGGCTACGACCAGATCGCGCAGGGCGAAGCCGGTCTCATGAGCATGACCGGCCCCGGACCGGAGGAGCCCACCAAGGTCGGCGTGCCGATCGGCGACATCCTGGCGGGGATGTACGGCGCCTTCGGGGTCGTGGCCGCCCTCAACGAGCGGAACCGCACGGGGCGGGGGCGGGTCGTCCGGACCAGCCTGCTCGCGGCCATCGTCGGGGCGCACGCCTTCCAGGGCACGCGGTACACCGTTGCCGGCGAGGTCCCCAAGGCGATCGGCAACCACCACGCCTCGATCGCTCCCTACGGCCTGTTCCGGACGGCCGACTCACCGGTCCAGGTGGCCGTGGGCAGCGAGACCCTGTGGCCCAAGTTCGCCGGTGTCGCGGGGCTCGACGCCGCCGACCCGCGCTTTCTGACCAACGAGGTGCGCGTCGCCAACCGGGAGGCGTTGATCGCGGAGATCGAGCGGTCCTTCGCCGGGGAGAGCGCCGAGGTATGGCTCCAGCGGCTGGCCGACGCGGGGGTGCCCGCGGGGAAGGTCCGCACGCTCGACGACGTGTTCACGTGGGAGCAGACGCTCTCACAGGGTCTGCTGGTCGAGGTCGAGCACCAGTCGGCGGGCCGGGTGAGCCTGCCTGGTCCCCCGCTGCGCTTCGACGACAACGCCCACGCGGGCGATCGCGAGGAGCATCTCCCACCCCCGATGCTCGGCGAGCACGACCAGAGTGTCCGAGCCTGGCTCGACGACCTGGACGCCGGCGACCGCGTCTGAGGGTCCGCCTCCCCAACTTGGGGTGCTCGGGCCACGAACTTTTCGGAGTTGGGCCACAAGACCCCTTGCGCAGGCCATGTTCAGGCGTCACGCTGGGAATGTCGCCGCACCGGCTCAGTACCCCGTGCTGCTAGCCCCCCACTGCACAGGCGGGGTAACGCCCAGGAGCCGGTGCGGCCCCTATGTGTCCAGCTCCGCCCGCCCTCCACGGGCCAGGGGCGACAGGTCCTCGCGTAACGCGCTGAGTAAGCCCTCGTTATCGGTTCAGACCACCGATCGCGCGGCCCACGAGGCGCGCACTCAGCAGAGGATCTTGTCCGTTGACCGCACACCGAAGGTCACGACGGCTGACCGCCGCCTCGATCTCCCTTCTCCTCCTCGGTCCGCTCGCCACCCTTGCGGGTCAGACCACCGCCTCGGCCCAGACCCCACCCGCGGCGATCGTGACGACCGCCGACGCCGAGCAGGCGGCGGCCACCGCCTCGGACTTCGGCTTCTACATGTTCCCGCTCTCCCCCCTGGGCGAGCCGGCGTGCACGGGGGTCGGCAAGAACGTCTCCGACGCGCCGTACTTCGCCTCGGACGACTGCGGCTTCGCCTCGTTCACGCTGACCGGCAACGCGACCAGGCTCGAGGTCAAGCTGTACGCCGAGGGCGAGGGCATGCCGTTCGCGACGGCCCCGGTCACGGGTAGCGCGGGCGACTACGAGGTCGCGCTAGACCCGACAGCGGAGTGGAAGCCCGGCATCGTGCGCCTGGCGGTGATCGCCGACGGCGTGCTCGCCGGCGAGACGACCTTCGGCTACAACTCCCTCGAGGCGGACTTCACGCCCGTCGAGCCGGCCAAGGCAGGCGAGGCGATCCCGGTCACCGGCGAGATCGTCGAGCGCAACACCGGCGCCACCGGCTCGGAGGACGCGGGCGTCCCGGCCACGTTCACCTTCCGGGTCACCGACCCGCGTGGACGCGTGCTGCACAGCGAGAACGTCACGGCCGGCGACGACGGCAGCTTCGCGACCCGGATCCCCGGCTCGGCGACGAAGAACCTGTACGCAACCGCGGCCACCGACTTCAAGACGACCCTCGCGCTCGAGGCGACCGGCGCGAGCTACACCGATCCCGACCTCGGCACCTGGCGGGCGGCCAAGGCCGGCACCGGCACGGCGACCGTGGTCAGCGCCCCCACCACGCTGCAGCTCCACAACAGCTTCGTCTCGGCAGTCGGCTGGGTGAAGCCCGGGGAGAAGTACCCCTCGCGGGTCACGCTGACCAACGCGACCGACCGGGACTTCACCGGCGTCTCGGTGAGCATCCCGGCGCCCGACGGCACCGCGTTCACCCAGGCCAGGCCGGGGGCCGGCGCGGGCTCGGCCACCGTGACCGGCGGCAGGGTGGTCTGGACGCTCGGCACGGTGCCGAAGGCGGACGCCGGTGGCACGCCGACTGTGCGGACGCTGATCCTCGAGGCCGAGGCGGACACCCTCGGCGAGGACGCCGAGGTTGTGTGGAAGAACCTCTCCTCCACCGCGACCCTGGTCCTCGACGGCCGGGCCCAGGGCATCAACTCCGAGTCCCGCGGCCCGCGGGTCATCCCGCCGTCGGCGAAGTACGACACCGCTCGCTACGGCGACCGACCCTTCCCGGTCGTGCCGGTGGACTACCGCGACCGCAAGCATCAGCCGACGAACTCCGGTGCCGAGCTCTCGGACGTCATCAACTCCCCCGAGGTCGAGGGGTCGACGTACAACCTCTTCCAGGAGATGTCGCTCGGGCAGCTCTTCCCGCACGGCACGGTCCCCTCGGCCGGCATCGCGGCGGAGCCGTTCGAGGCCGACGACGAGTTCGACTTCACGACGATGGACCCCCAGGGCACCTGCACCGGAGTCACCACCGGCATGTCCGCGGCAGGCACGCCGCTGTACCCGAACCGGATCGAGGACGGCTTCTACCAGCTGCCCGGAGACACCGGCTACTACGGCGCCGACAGGTTCGGCTCCGCGATCGCCGGCTCGGTGGCCGGGGTCGGCGCGCTGATGGACATCGACTCCGCCTGCGGCCCGACCGGCAAGCTCGTCTACGACTCAGCCGCGATCGCCGACCCGGAGATCGACTACTCCGACTACGACACCGACAAGGACGGCGTCGTCGACTTCTTCATGGTGGTCTTCGCCGGCTGTGGTGGCAACGGCGCCTCGCAGCTGTCCGTCGCCGGCTGCGCCTACACCGACACGCCCTACGACAACGTGTGGCCGCACTCGTCGAGCCTGGAGTTCTACTACACCGACCCGGACACCGGCCTGTCCGGCTACGTCACCAAGGACCAGCTGAAGGACGCCGAGGGTCGGAAGCTGTTCTACACCGACGACACGTACTCCACGATGACCACGGAGCAGACCTCCCACCCGGTCTTCGTCCGGGTCGGTCCCTACAACGTCAACCCCGAGACCGCGATCGACAAGGCGAGCGTGATCTCGCACGAGTACGGCCACTCCCTCGGCCTCCCGGACTTCTACTCGCTCGGGGACCGCGAGACCTACGGCGACTGGAACCTGATGGCGACCGACAAGTCGCAGAACATGGACGTCTTCTCCCGCCAGGAGCTCGGCTGGGTGGTCCCCGAGGTGCTCGAGCCCGGCCGGAGGACCACGGTCAGGAACTGGACGGACTCGAAGAAGGACACGCACCGGGTGACGTGGAAGCGTCCGGACGGGACGTCGTACACCCTGAGCGGGCCGCGCGTGCACAACTCGAAGGCGTACGTCGCCAAGCTCCCGGGACGGCAGCTGATCGACCCCGCGAAGTTCGACACCGGTGACAAGGCCAGCAAGACCCACGCCTGGTGGTCGGGCTCGGGCAACGACTTCGGCTGCCCGCCGCAGGGAGGCCACAACCTCGACATCGCCCTGCCCGGCGCCGAGGCGCTGCCGGAGGGGAGCACGATCGAGCTGACCTTCAAGTCCCTGTGGGACATCGAGTGGGACTTCGACTACGGCTTCGTCCTCACCTCCGGCGACAACGGGGAGACCTACACCTCCCACGAGTCGAAGAACGGGTTCACGACCCCGGCGAGCGACAACCCGAACCAGAACGCCTGCCAGGCGAAGTTCGGCAACGGCATCACGGGGTCCAGCGGCTCCTACGACGCCGGGTCGGACCTGACCGACCGGCTCCTCGGCGAGTACCCGGCCTCGGTGTTCAAGACCGACGCCTACGACATCTCCGACCTCGCCGGGAAGGCCCACCCGGTGCTCCGCTTCAGCTACGCCACCGACCCCGGCCTCGCCCGCCCGGGCTGGTTCATCGACGACGTCTCCGTCGTCGCGACCACGCCTTCGGGCCAGAAGGTCGAGCTGGTCAAGTCGGACATGGAGTCCTCGGGCGACCCGGACGACCCGCAGTTCTATCCCGGCGGCTGCAAGGGCCTCCCGGGCCAGGCGCTGGCGACTGCCAAGCGGTGCACCGACGGCTGGAAGTACGTCGACTCCTCGTCCGAGGCGCCCTCGGACCACGCCTACTACCTGGAGCTGCGTGACCGGTCGGGCTTCGACCACGACGGCAGGGGCCAGAACGACCGCGACCCGATCGGCTTCAAGCCGGGGCTGTCCCTGGTCTACACCGACGAGGCGCACGGGTACGGCAACGTCGGCACGGACAACCCGCCCGCTCAGTCGCCGCTCGACGCCAACCCCGAGCCGGGCAACGACGCCCCGAACCTGGACGACGCCGCGTTCACCTACGCGGGCAAGAGGTCGTTCAGCGACTCGGGCGCCGGCCACGTCGACAACTACTCCGACCCGTCGGAGGAGAAGCCGGCCGGTGACGTGGCGAACCCCTGGCGGTTCGACTTCGGCTGCCTCGGCTTCGAGATCACCCGGATGAGCGGTGACGACCTCGACGCACCTCCGCAGCAGGGCGATCTCAACGCCGACGTGGTGTTCGACCTGGGCGCAGGGTGCGGCGAGTTCGACTACGGGTACGCCGAGGAGAAGCCGGCGCCCAACACCGACCCGGTGGCCAGGGCCTCGGCCAGGCCGCAGCCCGCCGTCGCGGGCAAGCCGGTCACGCTGAGCGGCAGCGGATCGACCGACGCGGAGACCCCGGCCGACCTCCAGTACACCTGGGACCTCGACACCCGCCGGGACAGCAACGGTGACGGGCGGCCGGCAGGAGACAAGGACGCCCTGGGCAAGGACGTCCGGACCGCGTACGAGCGCAGTGGCACCTACACCGCCCGGCTCACCGTGACCGACCCGAGCGGCGCCCGCAGCCGGGCGGCCGTGCCGGTCCAGGTCCTGCGCCGGGTCGACTGCCAGACCCAGGTGGTCGAGCGGAGCGGGAGCTGGCGCAGTCGCCGCGGTGCCGGGTTCGGCGGCGGCTACTGCGACAACCTCGGTAGCGGCAGCGGCAAGGACACGCTCACGCTCGGGTTCACCGGGCCACGGCTGACCCTGGGTTACGGCGTGGCGCGTCGGGGCGGCAGCGCCGCGGTCTTCATCGACGGCCGGAAGGTCGGCCTGGTGTCCTTCGACGGCACCACGCGGGCGCCGAAGTTCGGGAGGGCCCGCACCTGGAAGGGTCTGGGCCGGACCAGGCACACCGTCCGGCTGGTCATGCGCAAGGGAGCCGGGTACGTCGACGACTTCGCGATCGCCGGGGTGCCGCGAAGGTCCTAGACGCGGAGCCCCGGACGCGGGGCTGGACCAGTGGCTGCCCAGGGGGCGGCTCGCCGTACGGCGGGTCGTCCCCTTTTGGGATGACTGCGGCATGACCGGGGCATGACTGGCCCGGTCGAGGGGTAGTCGTCCCCGCCCGCGTGCCAACATGCTGGTCCCTGAGCCGACCCCCTGGGGCTGCGTGAGGAGAGCCATCATGACCGCTGACGTGCCACTGCCCGAGCACACCGCACCACCCGGCGTCACGAGAGACACCGTCGACGCGGTCGGCCTGGTGTCGGAGGCGCTGGAGGCCGTGGAGCGGGCACGCGGGCACCTGTACTCCTTCCACCAGCTCACCGGCACCGCCGACTTCAAGCTCGGGGACGCGGTGGACAAGCTCCGCGAGGCCGGCCACGACAAGGTCGCCGACGAGGTGGAGCGGGAGATGGTGGGTCGCAACGTGATCCCGGGCCACTGGACCTTCCAGATCGTCGAGGCGTACGACGACACCTACTGGTCGCCGTTCCGGGAGATGGAGCGATGGGTGCGCGAATGCCTGCTCGACGGCAGGCGCCACCTCCACGAGTCGAACCTGAAGGAGGACCGTCGCACCCACGGCCACCCCGACCACACCGCCCGGCCCGACACGACCCCCGAGTAGAAGTTCGCCGTGTGCGGTGCAGCACACGAGGAGTACGACGACGGGAACCTGTTCTAGGCTCACGGGGTGGATGCCAGTTCATATCAGCGGATCTCGATGAGCCTCGAGGAGATGGCCGAGCACGACCGTGTCTTCGGCGCCCTCGCCCAGCGCACCAGGGAGTTCGTCGACGCCAGCTTGCACACCGCCGTCGACCATGCCGAGATCGAGGAGATCACGGCGATGCTCGAGGCGATGACCGCCCGCCTCACGAAGGAGTCGGACCCGTCGTTCCTCGGCGTCAAGATCGGCCCCGACGGCTCGGGCCGCAACCACGGCAACGCAGTCGTCGGCCTCCGGAACCCCTTCGCGCCTCCGCTGAAGGTGGAGAAGACCAAGGACGGCACGGCCTTCGCCGCGTTCCACCTCGGAGCGGCCTACGAGGGCCCGCCCGACCTCGTCCACGGCGGCGTGAGCGCGCTCATCCTCGACCAGATGCTGGGTGAGGCGGCCGCTGCCGGAGGGGCGCCGGGCATGACCGGCCGCCTCGACCTGACCTACCGGCGCCCCACCCCGCTCGGCGACCTGAGCGCGAAGGCGTGGATCCACGAGGTGAACGGCCACAAGACGACCGTCAAGGGCCACATCATCGGCCCGGACGGTGAGCCGACCGTCGAGGCCGAGGGGCTGTTCATCCTCCCCCGCTGGGCCCGTGAGGCGATGGCCGCCGCCGCGGAGAAGGAGCGCGGGCGCACCTTCGAGTAGACCCACCGCACCCACCACTGCGCTACAAAGGAACGAGGGCGTGACGCGCGTAGGTGCAGTCCCGCCTCCGGCGTACACATGCTCCAGGCCCTGCGGGGCACCCGCAGGAGCAGCGCCGCCTGACGTTCGGCGGTCCGCAGTTACCGGGAAGGTGTGAACATGACTGAACAGCCCGAGAGCGAGACCTACCACGGCTACAGCGTCGACGACGAGGACCAGCCGCAGTCGACCCTCGACAGCCTCTCGGACAGCGACCGCGTGGAAGAGCCGCTCGACGAGGGGTACTCCCCGCCGGAGAAGTGGTCGCCTGCCGAGGGGTACGGAAACACCCCGTACGAGGAGCAGATGGGCGAGACCCTCGACCAGCGGATCGCTCAGGAGGTCCCCGAGCCAGACCCGTACGAGGCCGCGGCGGAGGAGGTCGAGCACGTCGAGGGTGAGGTCGGCGACCGGCGCGCAGGACGGCTCGTCGCCGAGGACGAAGGCATCGCCGAGGACACCGAGTCCGACCTCGTCGCCGAGGACGTGGGGATCAACGGAGGCGCCTCCAGCGCGGAGGAGGCCGCCGTCCACGTCATCGAGGAGGAGTGAGGAGACGAGACGAGGCCCGCGAGAGCCGTTCAGCTCTCGCGGGCCTCGTGCTGTCCGGGTGACCGGGTGGCCGGGCGGCCGGGTGGCCGGGTGCGGGGCCGGGTGGCCGGGGTCAGCGCCCTCCGCCGGCCGAGATCTGCTCGCGGCTCCTGCCGCGCTCGCCGGAGTCGGTGAGCCGGGCCTCCTCGGCCGCACGCGCCTCGAGCTCGGCCCGCTGCGTCGTCTCCAGCACCTGCCGCGCCGCGTCGTACGCACCGGGTGCGCTGACCAGGTCGGAGGCGCCGCCCGCGAGCCGGTTCAGCGCGGCTCGCGCGAAGATCTGCTGCTCGGTGGCAGTGCGCTCCGAGCGGCCGCGGCCGATGAAGCTCACGAACCAGTGCAGCAGCGCCGTGACCCGGTTCTTGAAGCCGGTGATGTAGACCAGGTGGACCGCCAGCCACATCAGCCAGGCGACGAAGCCGGTGAGCCGGAGCTTGCCGATCATGGCGACCGCACGGAAGCGCGAGATCGTCGCCATGCTGCCCTTGTCGAAGTACCTGAACGGCCCCTGCGACGGACGCCCCTCGAGCCGGTTGTCGATCTCCTTGGCGGCGTACTTCGCGCCCTGGATCGCCACCTGCGCCACACCCGGGAGGTTGTTCAGGCTGATCATGTCGCCGACCACGAAGACCTCCGGGTGGCCCGGAAGCGTCAGGTCGGGGTTCACGCCGATCCGGCCCGCGCGGTCGAGGTGCGCGCCGCTCTGCTCGGCGAGGACCGTGCCGAGCGAGCTGGCCTGGACACCGGCCGCCCACACCTTCGTGACCGCGTCGATCCGCCGGCGGGTGCCGTCCTTGTCCTGGAGCTCGAGCCCGCGCTCGTCGACGTCGACGACCATCGCCCCGAGCTGGACCTCGACCCCGAGCCCCTCCAGAGCGCGCTTGGTCTTCTCACCGAGCTTCGCGCCGAACGGGGGCAGCACCTGGGGCGCCGCGTCGAGCAGGATCACCCGCGCCGCGCGCGTGTTGATCCGGCGGAAGTCGTGCTTGAGCGTCCGGTGGGCGAGCTCGGCGATCTGGCCGGCCATCTCCACACCCGTGGGGCCGGCGCCGACGACGACGAAGGTCAGCAGCCGCTCGATCTCCTCCTCGTCCTCGGCGATCTCGGCGAGCTCGAAGGCGCCGAAGATCCGGCCCCTCAGCTCGAGCGCGTCGTCGATCGACTTCATGCCGGGGGCGTACTCGGAGAAGTGGTCGTTGCCGAAGTAGGACTGGCCCGCGCCGGCGGCCACGATGAGCGAGTCGTACGGCGTCACGGTCTCGCGGTTCAGGACGTTCGAGGTGACCGTCTTGGCCTCGAGATCGATGTCGGTGACCTCGCCGAGGATCACCCGGGCGTTCTTCTGGGAGGCCAGGACCTCCCGGGTGGGCGGCGCGATCTCGCCCTCCGACAGGATGCCGGTCGCCACTTGGTAAAGCAGCGGCTGGAAGAGGTGGTGCGTGGTCTTCGCGACCATGGTGATGTCCACATCACTGCGTCGCAGCGCCTTGGTGCCGAACAGGCCTCCGAAGCCTGATCCGATCACCACGACCTTGTGCCGGTCCGGTGCGACCTGGTTCATTGGTGCCTCTCCTGACTAGGTGACGTGGGACTCCGAGTCACTGTTCCCATTCTCGGGTCCCGTCAGACACAACAACGAGGCGGTCCCGGGTCATGCCCCGCCAGGAATGACCTGGCTCACAACCCTCACGCGTGGGCCTCCCCCGGCCCGGGCGACGATGCGACGAGACTCACACGCGCGGTCGGGCAGGATGGGGGTCGTGACCCACTACGACCTCGCGATCATCGGCAGCGGATCGGGCAACTCGATCGTCGACGGCCGCTTCGCCGACCGCAAGGTGGCCATCCTCGAGAAGGGCACGTTCGGCGGCACCTGCCTCAACGTCGGCTGCATCCCGACCAAGATGTTCGTCCACACCGCCGACCTCGCCCAGTCGGTCCGGCACGCCCGCGAGCTCGGCGTCGACCTGAGGCTCGAGGGGGTGCGGTGGACCGAGATCCGCGACCGGGTCTTCCGCCGGATCGACCCCATCTCGGTGGCCGGCCGCAGCTACCGGGCGGAGCGGCTCGAGAACGTCACGCTCTACGAGGGGCACGCCCGCTTCACCGGCCCCCGGACGATCGACACGGGCATCGGGGAGACGATCACGGCCGACCAGGTCGTCGTGGCGGCGGGCAGCCGCGCCGTCGTACCCGACATCCCCGGGCTCGCGGACGTCGAGCACCACACCAGCGACACCGTCATGCGCGTCGACGCCGTCCCCAGGCGCCTCGCGATCATCGGCGGCGGCTTCGTGGCGGCGGAGTTCGCCCACGTGTTCGGCTCCTTCGGCTCCGAGGTCACGATCCTCGCCAGGTCGGGTGCTCTGCTCCGCGAGGAGGACGACGAGGTCTCGGCCCGGTTCACGAGCCTCGCCCAGCAGCGCTGGGACGTCCGGCTGCACACGACCGCGGCCAAGGTCGAGGAGTACGACGGGGGCATCCGCCTGCACCTGGCCACCGAGACCGGGACCGACCGGGTCGAGAACGTCCTCGATGTCGACATGGTGCTCGTCGCGACCGGACGCCGGCCCAACTCCGACGGACTCGACCTCGACCGGGCCGAAGTCGCCGTGGACGACAGAGGGCTGGTCGTGGTGGACGAGTACCAGCGGACGACCGCCGAGGGCGTCTGGGCGCTGGGCGACATCAGCAACCCCTTCCAGCTCAAGCACGTGTCCAACCACGAGGCACGCGTCATCCAGCACAACCTCCTGCACCTCGACGAGCCCGAGAAGATGGTCGCGGCGAACCATCACGCCGTGCCGAGCGCGGTGTTCAGCTCACCCCAGGTGGCCTCGGTCGGCCTGACCGAGCGGGAGGCCCGCGAGCAGGGGCGGGCCTACGTCACGGCGCGACAGTCCTACGGCGACACGGCGTACGGCTGGGCGATGGAGGACACCACCGGCTTCGCGAAGGTGCTCGCCGACCCCGACACGGGACGCCTGCTGGGCGCGCACGTCCTGGGCCACGAGGCGTCGAACCTGATCCAGCCGCTGGTCGGGGCGATGGCGTTCGGCCAGAGCGCCGAGGAGGTCGCGCGCGGGCAGTACTGGATCCACCCCGCGCTCATCGAGGTCGTGGAGAACCTTCTGCTCGGTGTCTGCGCCGACGCTCCAAGGACCGCGACACCCGGCTGATCACCCGGCCGGTCACGGGGCCTCCGAGCCGGTCGCGGCGGGCCGGCGCCCCCGGCGTCAGGACCACCGACGAGACCTCCTCGAGGCGCGGGTGCTCGTGGTCGCCGCCCTCGACGGCGCCGGTGTACCAGGCCAGCGCGAGCCCCTCGGACCCCTTGTCCTCGAGCAGCGCGAGGTTGTTGTCGAACCACGGACCCTTGATGAGCCCCCAGGTGAACGGGGGCTCCGGCACGTGCGCGGACCTGGCCGCGACCGCACCCATCGGGCCGGCCAGGCCGTAGGAGAGGAACGCGGTCGCGAAGCGCATGCTCCGAGGCAGCGGGTTGCGGATCGGCGAGCACACCGCCTGCACGATCCGGCTCCGGGCCCCCGAGCGGCGCCCGTCACCACCGGCCGTCACTCGGGAGACCTCGGAGACGTAGGAGTGGTGCACGTCCCCGGACAGGAAGGTCACCGTGTCCGGGGCCGGGCCGCGCTCGCCGTACGCCACCGACAGCGCCATCTCCGCGACCTCGCCGAACCCGTGCTGGAACGCGCCCCAGTGCTCGAGGTCCACCGTCTGCCGCATCCACTCGCCGAACTTGCGCGCTCCGGTCGCCCCAGGCACCATGCACGAGCGCCTCGTTCCACGCCTCGAGGTGGTGCAGGCCGGGTGAGAGCAGGAACGGCAGGGACGTCCCGACGAGCAGGTGCCGGAAGCCGCCGCGCATCTGCTCGTCCAGCCAGGCCATCTCCTCGGGGTCCAGCATCGACCGGTTCTCCGGCTCCAGGACCCGGGCGGCGCGGGAGTCCACGACCACCAGGCGCACGTCGTCGATGTCGCGGGTGTAGCTCCAGCGGTACGTGGTGGGCTCCTGGTCGACCCGCTCCGCGAACGCGTCGACCTGCGCGGTGATGTCGACCTCGTCGTTGCCCGCTCCCGTCCGGTCGGACCGGCCGACGACGGCCTGCCACAGCTCGTCCTTGGCGCGCTCGGCGGGCGAGAGGTTCCCGAGGTGCTGGTAGACCCAGTACGACCCGAGGCCCGACACGATCCGCTCGTGCCACCACGAGGTGGACTCCATCTCCTTCTTCCACTCGATGGAGGTGTTCCAGTCGTCGCGGATGTCGTGGTCGTCGAAGATCATCAGGCTCGGCAGCGTCGAGAGCAGCCACCGGTTCGCCGAGTCGCTCCAGGCCAGCTTGTAGAGGTGGGCGTACTCCTCGAAGTCCTTGAGCTCGTCCCACGGCGGCTGGTCCATGTCACGCCGGGACCTGATGAACTCCTCCATCGCCTCGGTCGTCTCATCTGCGTAGACCTGGTCTCCGAGGAAGAGCACGAGGTCTGGCCAGCGCTCCGGGTCGCCGCCCTGCTCCCCATCCACCATCCGAAGGGCGTAGGCCCGGAGCGCGTCGACGCCGTGGGTCCGGTTGCCGTGGGCGTCGTGGGACACGCTGGTGCGACAGGAGCCGAAGGCCATCCGCAACGGCTTCCCGGGCTGCATCGTCGCGATCACGCTCGGTGGGTACGGCGAGGAGGTCTCGGGCCAGACCGTCGTACCGTCGATCTCCACCTCGTAGGGGTTCTTGCTCCCGGGCTCGAGGCCCTCGACCTCGACCAGCGCGTAGTGGTGCCCGTGGACGGCGAAGGTCGGGGCCGACCACGACCGGCCGGCGGCGCGTACGACGACGGTGGCGGCGTCTCGGGTCTCGACCCAGACGCTCGCGCTGGTCTGGTCGACGTACCTGAGCAGGGGGCCGAGCACGAGGGTGTCCTGGATCACCCCACAGTTGTACTCCTCCGGGTCATGCCCCGCACTCGGCAGCCCGGATTAGGCTTCGGCCATGACTCCGCCCGCCACACCTTCGCACTCGTCCGGGAACCACGACGTGGCCGTCCTCGCCGCCTGGCACGACGCCGTGAACGCCGGAGACGTCGAGGGCGCGGTGAGCTGGTGCAGCGAGGACGTCGCCGTCCAGGGCCCGCGCGGTGTCGGGCACGGGCACGACCTCGTGCGCTCGTGGCTCCAGCGCTCCGGCATCCGCCTGGAGCCGCAGGAGGAGTTCGTGCTCTCGGACGGCCGCTTCGTCGTACGCGAGGTGGCCCGGTGGACGGCCGCCGACGCCCCGGCCGGGGCCCCTCTGGAGCCACGGGAGACGTGGTGCGTCTTCCGCGTGGGGGACGGCAAGGTGACACATATCGCGCGGTTCGAGACTCAGGGAGACATTCCTCCGGCCTGATCTGGGTATAGGTCATCGGCCCGGACATCCCCGGGCGTCCAGAGGAGGAACCATGAACGCCGGGGACGTGTCCACCGGAGTCCGCGAGATCGGACGCAAGGCAGACGACAGCTCACTGCTCGACCACTCGGTGCGCGTAGGCCTGGTCGCCTACGGCATCGTGCACCTGCTCATCGCCTGGATCGCCGTCCAGCTCGCCTTCGGCGAGGACCAGGGGTCGGCCTCGAGCAAGGGAGCCCTGAGCCAGCTCGCCCAGACCCCGCTCGGCGGCCTGCTGCTCTACGTGGTCGCCGCCGGCTTCGGCGCGCTGGTCCTGTGGCAGCTGATCGAGGCGGTCGGGGGCCACCGGGACAAGGAGGGCAAGAAGCGGGTCTTCAAGCGACTCGGCTCCGCCTTCAAGGTCGTGATCTACGGCGCTCTCGGCTGGAGCGCGCTCAAGATCGCCATGGGCGGCGGCTCGGACGGCGGCGGCACCGACACGATGACCTCCAAGATCATGTCCATGCCCGGCGGGCCGATCCTCGTCGGACTCGTGGGCCTCGCGGTGCTCGCGTTCGCGTGCCGCCTGATCTACCGCGGCCTGAGCGAGGACTTCGCCGACAAGCTCGACATCGAGGGGCGGCTCGGCGACAGGGGCAAGGCGTTCATCACCTTCGGCAAGATCGGCTACGTCTCCAAGGGACTGGCCTTCTTCGTCGTCGCCGGGCTCTTCCTCTGGGCGGCCTGGAGCCAGGACCCGAAGAAGTCCGGCGGCCTGGACCAGGCGCTCCACAAGGTCCTCGAGCAGCCGTTCGGCATGCCGGTCCTCATCGCTCTGGCTGCCGGCTTCGCCTGCTACGGCCTCTTCGCCTTCGCATGGGCAAGACACCTCGACAGGTGAGCGATGACCCAGGAGCTCCGGACCGACCTGGCCGTACGCCGGATCGGGCGGCCTCCCGGTCAGGCCCCGACGATGCTCTGGCTGCACGGCCTCACGGACTCCGGCTCCGGCTGGCCGGGGGCCGAGCTGCACTGGGGCCCGACGTACTCGATCCTCGCCGTCGACCAGCGCGGCCACGGGTCCTCACCCCGCTTCACCCCTGAGCTGCTCGACGCCCACCCCGGCGACGTCATGGTCGCGGACGTCGTCGACCTCCTCGAACAGCTCGACGAGCCACCGGTGGTTCTCGGTCACTCCCTCGGCGGCGCCGTCGCGCTGACCGCCGCCGTACGACGGCCGGCGCTGGTGCGCGCCCTGGTCCTCGAGGACCCCGCTCCCCTGGGGCCGGACGACGAGCAGCGCGACCCGTCGCGGGGCGAGGAGTTCCTCGGCGGAGTACGCCGGAGCCTCGCGGCCGGCGACGACGAGGACCTGGTGCGCATCCGCCGCGAGGCGCACCCCGACTGGCCCGAGGACGAGCTTCTCGTCTCGGGGCGAGCCGAGCAGCAGATGGACCTCGACTACCTCGCGCACGGCGACTTCAAGCCGAGCCCTCGCTGGCCGGAGCTGTTCGAGAAGGTCACCGTGCCGACGCTGGTCCTGTCCGGGGACGACCTGGCCGAGGTCTGCATCACCGAGGACGTCGAGCGCGGGATCGCCGAGATCGCGAACCCGCACGTGATGGTGGTCCGCGTCCCGGGCTCGGCCCACTGCATCAGGCGCGAGAACCCGGCCGGGTACTTCGCCGCAGTCGACGCCTTCCTCCGCGAGCGGCAGACTCCTGGCTGAGCTGCAGACTTTCCGGGGCCGCGGAGACGGCGGCAGGCGGCGCTCCCGGTTACCCTGCTCGCATGGGAGCCATCGCGTTCGTGCGGACCCGCTGGGTCGCGCTGTTCGTCGCGCGGCTCGCCGGTGCGCTCGTCTCGGTCCGGAACAGGGTGCCGGCGGCCGTACGGGCCGTGCCGAACCCGCCGGCGGCGCCGGGGTAGGCCGCGACATGCCACTCAACCTCAAGGCACTGCCCATCGCTCCGGAGCCGGGGTCCGTGAAGGACGCACGCGCCTGGGTCCACGACGTCCTGGACCGCCTGGATCGCGACGACATCATGGAGGCCGCCGAGCTCGGGGTCTCGGAGCTGGTCACCAACGCGATCCTGCACGGCACCCCGCCGATCAGCGTCCGGGTCCGCGGCACGCGGGAACACCCCCGCGTCGAGGTCCGCGACTCCTCCAAGCGCCCCCCGGCGGTCAACATCGACATGACGGACGAGGACCATCTGCTGTCGACGTTCGGCCGCGGTCTCGGGCTGGTCGCCCTGCACTCCAAGGCCTGGGGCGCCGAGCTCGTGCCCGAAGGAAAGGTGGTCTGGTTCGAGCCCGCCCGGGAGCCGCGCCTCGACGGGAACCTCAGCGGTGACGTGTTCGACCTCGACCAGACGGTGCAGGAGCGCATCGCCACCATGAAGGAGCTCGGGGACCCGTTGCGGGTGCGCATCCTGGACCTCCCCGTCGCGCCCTGGGCACGCTTCCGGCAGCGCTACTTCGAGCTCGGACGCGAGCTCCGCCTGCTGTCACTGACCCACGGCCGCGACTACCCCGTCGCCCAGCAGCTCACCGAGGTCTTCCTCCAGACCGAGCTGGAGCGACGCCTCATGCAGGGCCGCGACAGGCTCGATGCCGCCCTGGCTCAGGGGCTGGACCGCGTCGACCTCGACCTGGTCGTGCCCGCCACCATGCCGGACACGATGGCGAGGCTGCTCGACGCCCTGGAGCGCGCCGACGAGTTCTGCCGCCAGCAGCGCCTGCTCGTCCTCACCGCCTCACCGCAGCAGAAGCTGCTCGTGCGCTGGTGGTGCAACGAGTTCATGCGCCAGGCCGAGGGCAAGGAGCCGACCCCCTGGACCGGCTCGTTCACGGTGGAGGAGGACCCCCTCCCGACGTGACGCCCCGTCATCCTCTGCACGGTTCGGTACTCCTCGCGGTGGCCCTCGGTGGCGCCCTCGGGGCGATGCTGCGCTACGGCCTCACTCAGGTCACGCCCGACGGCGACGGCTTCCCCGGCACGACCTTCGCGATCAACCTGGCCGGCTCCTTCCTGCTCGCGTTGCTGCCTGCCTCGGCGTGGGTACGACGGCACCACCTGCTGCCCCCGCTGCTCGGCACCGGCGTGCTCGGCGGTTTCACGACTCTCTCCGCGTGGTCGGAGCAGACCCGGGCCCTCGTCGCGGACGGGGCCGCCGCGACCGCGGGCGCCTATGCCGTGGGGACCCTCGCGGCCTGCCTGGCCGCGGTCGCGCTCGCCGACAGGTTCAGCACCCGGACCGACCGGGCGGAGTTCGACGAGGAAGAGGGAGACCTGTGACGCTGCTGCTCGTGGGAGCCGGCGCGGCGGTGGGCGCACCGGCCCGCTACGTCACCGCGCACCTGCTCGACGGCCGCCTGCACTGGGGCACGATGCTCGTGAACGTGCTGGGGTCGTTCCTGCTCGGCCTGTTCAGCGCGATGGCGCTCTCCGGAGGCACGATCGCCCTGCTCGGCACCGGGTTCTGCGGTGGGTTGACGACCTACTCCGCGTTCGCGGTGCAGGCGCACGACCTCGGGCCCCGGAAGGGGGCGGCCACGGTCGCCCTGACCGTCGTACCGGCGTTGGCGCTGTGCTTCCTCGGCTTCTGGCTCGGCGCGGCGTGAAATTACCAAGGTATGCAGGGGAATTGTCGCTTCCCACGGTGATCTTGCCGTGGGAGGGAACAGATTGCCGTGGGGAGACCGCTCAGGCGTAGCCCAGCTCGTGAAGCCGGTCGTCGTCGATCCCGAAGTGGTGCGCGATCTCATGGACGACGGTGATGCGCACTTCCTCGACGACCTGGTCGGCGTCCTCGCACATGCGCAGGGTCGGGTTGCGGTAGATCATGATCCGGTCCGGGGTGACCCCGGCGTACCTGGTGTCGCGCTCGGTCAACGGGGTGCCGTGGTAGAGGCCAAGGAGCCGGGGGTCGTCCGCCGGGGGCTCGTCCTCGACCAGGACCACGACGTTGTCCACCAGCGCCGCGAGCTCCTCGGGCACCGTGTCCAGCGCGTCGCCCACCAGCTCCTCGAAGCGCTCCCGGCTCATCTCGATCACGGCTCCATTGTTGCTCGCAGGCCCGCCACCGAGATGATTTGGGGCGGCACCGTGCGTGCCCTATGCTGTACCGGTCCCTGACGGCAGTCGCGCCCGACGGCCCATGGGTAACCAGCCCCCATCGTCTAGTGGCCTAGGACGTCGCCCTTTCACGGCGGTAGCACGGGTTCGAATCCCGTTGGGGGTGCAGGGTCCGAGCCGGCCCAGCGGCCGATTCGGACGAACGGTGGTGGATGGGTTAGCATTCCACCGCTTGAGCAACACAGAGCAAGGCCCCGTAGCGCAGTTGGTTAGCGCGCCGCCCTGTCACGGCGGAGGCCGCGGGTTCGAGTCCCGTCGGGGTCGCAGAAGACGCCCTTGGATCGCAAGATCCAAGGGCGTCGTTGCGTTTCCGGGCAGAAGCGGCCACCGGTACGACGGCAGTGGTCGGCCTCACACGACATCCGGGATGACTTGAATGGTCAACTACCGTTATGTCTGACATGAGCAACGAACTCGCACTCTCCCCCGAAGCCCAGGACCTCCTGTTCCGCGAGGCACGGACCGCGAACACCTTCACCGACGAGCCCGTCACCGACGAGCAGGTCGCGGCGATCTACGAGCTGGTGAAGCACGCGCCGACCGCGATGAACATGCAGCCGCTGCGGATCGTCCTGGTCCGCCAGGGCGAGTCCCGTGAGCGCCTGCTCAAGCACATGTCCGACGGCAACCGCGACAAGACCGCGACCGCTCCGCTGGTGGCCGTCCTCGCCGCGGACACCGGGTTCCACGAGAACCTCCCGCGGACGTTCCCGCACTTCCCCGGCGCCAAGGACCTCTTCGCGGACGACACCGCGCGCGAGCAGGTCGCGAGGTTCAACGCCACGCTGCAGATCGGCTACTTCCTGCTCGGCGTCCGCGCCGCGGGACTCGCGGCAGGACCGATGGCCGGCTTCGACGCCGCCGCGATCGACGCCGACTTCTTCGAGGGCACCAACCTCAGGTCGCTCCTCGTGGTCAACATCGGCAGGCCCGGCGAGAACGCCTGGTTCGACAGGCTCCCCCGCCTCGAACAGGACGAGGTCGTCCTCGAGGCCTGACCTCGCCGCCCCAGCCACCGGGGCCCGCCGACGCACGAGCCGGCGGGCCGGTGGCCTTGCCGTTCGCGTCCACATGGATGGGAACGGCAAGCGCTTCGCGGCCTCCCGCGTCGTTCGCGTCCACATGGATGGGAACGGCCCGGCCGCATGCGTCAGGAGGGCTTGCCCAGCGCGTCCAGCGCGGCCATGTCCTCGCCGGAGAGCTCGAACCCGCCGACGTCGGCGTTGGAGCGGATCCGCTCTGCGTTGCGCGACTTCGGGATCGCGATGATCCCGTGCTGGAGGTGCCAGCGGACGATCACCTGCGCCGGCGTACGGCCGTGCTTCTCGGCGACCTCGTTGATCGTGGCGTTGTCGAGCGTGCCACCACGCAGACCGCTGTAGCCCTCGAGCGCGATCCCTCGCTTGCGGTGCTCCTCGACCACGTCGGGCTTGAACAGCAGCGGGCTCCACTTGATCTGGTTCACCACGGGCGTGACACCCGTCCTGGACGTGAGCTCGTCGATCTGGTTTGCGTAGTAGTTGCTCACCCCGATGTCCCGGGTCAGACCCTGCTCACGGGCCTCGATGAACTTCTCCCAGATGTCGAGCCCGACACCGTGATCCGGCGTCCAGTGGATCAGCCAGAGGTCCACGTGATCCGTGCCGAGCTTGTCCAGGCTCCGCTCGAGGGTGTCGAGCTCCTGGCCGGCCAGGTGCGGCGGGCACTTGGTGGTTACGAAGACGTCGTCGCGAGCCACACCGCTCTCGCTCAGCGCCCGTCCGACCTCGGCCTCGTTCTGGTAGATGGTCGCCGTGTCGATGTGGCGGTACCCCGCCTCGAGCGCCGCCTCGGTGGCAGCGACGGCCGCCTTCCCCTTGATCTGCCAGGTGCCGAAGCCGACGAGCGGCATCCTGCCTCCGCTGTCGAAGGCCACCGCCTGGGTGGGGATCTGGGGGATGGGAGTGGCGTTCTCAGTCATTCCGCGATGCTAGCCACGGCGTGCGGCCGACCCCAGTACGCCGCTGCCGTCCGGCTGGGACCTTGGCCTCTGCTCCGGTGAGTACGCCGGAGGGACGATCGAGGTGAGCCCCGTCGAGAGGCGTGGCGAGCACGTGTCGGGAGGTGCGCGCACCGTGCGCTTGACCGCGAGCGGCGCCTACGTCTGGAGAGCAGCGATCACCGCCGCGCTCTTCAACCTGCTCCTCAACCCCGGTGTGGCGTGGGTGACCGGCAGGGGTCGGGACTTCCTGTCCGTGCCGAGGCTCGGGCTGTACGTCACCGTGCTCTCGGTCGGCATGTCGCTGCTGGTCTCGGTGCTCGGTGCTCGCCGTGTGCGGCGCGAGGTCGAGGCCCGACACCACACGCCCACTGGTGGAACAGCGTGGGAGGCGCAGCTGCTCGCGCACCTTCCGGCGAAGCCGGCCGTCTTCGGTGTGCTGTTGGGGCTCGCGGCAACGATGGCGGCCCTGGTCGTCTTCACCGTGGCCGGGGCCTTGGGGTTCTCGGGCCTCTCGATCGCGACCTTCACCATCGTGGTGTCCGCCTACTCCGGCGCGCTCGCCTTCGTCGTGATGCGCTGGACGATCCTCAGGCAGCTGATGGAGCTCGCCCCTGTCGGCTGACGAAGCCGCGTCTGGTCCCGGTCGCGAGGAGCCGACCTCGATTCCCGGTTCGTCCGACGGCTGATGTATCGTTGCCACCTGCTTGGGCAGGTAGCTCAGTTGGTACGAGCGTCCGCCTGAAAAGTGGAAGGTCGGCGGTTCGACCCCGCCCCTGCCCACAAGCACCGAAAGCCGCGGGTCAGAGTTCGTTTCCGACCTGCGGCTTTCGTCGTTCCAGGGGATCCCGCCCCGCCCCTGCCCACGACCAGAAGGCCGGCAAGAACGGCGTACGTCGACACGGCGGCACCTCAGTCCAGAGGCTCCACCCAGGCAGAACGCCACGCGGGAGGCTCGGACCGCTCCGCGTAGTAGCGGGTCTCCTTGACGATCAGCCCCTCGTCGTTCAGCTCGAGCACGACGACCGCGTTCCAAGGACCTTGACCGTAGTCGAGCTCGCCCTCGAGCACCCAGACATGACCGGCCCCCACCACCCTGCGCAGGCCGAGCGACTGGGGAGGAGTCGGGAACGCCTCCTGCATCGCGCGCATCGCGTCGCGCCCGCGGATGCGCTCCCCCGACTGCGGCATCTCCATGACGAAGTCACCAGCCCTCAGCCGGTACTCCTCATCAGCGCTGAGGCCGTCACCTCCGGCGATACCGAGCATCCACTCGAGTCCCTCGCGCATCGCGGAGGCGTCGTCGTGAGCGATCGCCCGGCGAAACAGACTCTGCACGTCCGACCGATCCATCGAGCCCACCCTTCAGCCGACCTCGTCCCCCCGAGGCCCAGTCTGCTGGCCAGCCGAGGGCTCGTCCACGGCATGGGGACGGGCCCCCGCCGCTCCGGGACCTCGCCTGCCCGCCGGCCCTAGTCGGCGGCGCGAGGAGCTCGGAGACTCCGGTTCTGGTCCAGACCTCACGTTTGAGCACCCCGAGCGTGAGGAAGAAAATCTCTCAGAACTCAGGATTCGCGCGTCGTTCACAGGATCGAAGGACCTTTCCGTGACTCGTCGTCAAGATCACAACCGAAACCGCAACCACCTGGGGGGCCTCGGTCACTCCTGCTCCGACGCACACCCCGACACAGGACGCGCCGCCGGCCAGGAGCGGTCGGTCGCCCCTAGCAGCCGACTTCTTCGAGGCGCCCGCGCTGGCCATCGAGACGACCTCTCGTGAGGACGGCTTGTGGGTCCACCTGCGCGGCGAGGCCGACCTCGGCAACCACGAGATGCTCCGGTCGTGGCTCACCCGGGTGGAGCTCGCGGGGGCGGGCGCCGTACACCTGGGACTGTCCGACCTGACGTTCTGTGACCTCTCCGCCTTCCGGCACCTGGTGGCGTTCGCCATCCGCGTCCGCGACACCGGACGGGACCTGTCCGCACATGGCGCCTGTCCGACGATCAGGAAGGTCGCCCGGCTGCTGAACGTCAGCCAGGAGCTCCACTTCGTCTGACCCGGCCGGGGCGTCTCGTACCGGTTCGACCGAAGATCCTCACGTTCTCGCGCCGCTGACCTAGCCTCGCTGTATGAGTGCCCACGATTCGAAGCCGCTGCCGAAAGCGGTCTACGAGGACGAGCTGTTCCGGCTCCAGGCCGAGTTCGTCAAAGCCCAGGAGTGGGTCAAGGCCGAGAAGCAGCGGGTCGTGGTGATCTTCGAGGGCCGCGACGCCGCCGGCAAGGGCGGCACGATCAAGCGGATCTCCCAGTACCTCAGCCCCCGGGTCGCACGCATCGTGGCCCTCCCGGCTCCCAGCGAGCGCGAGAAGGGCCAGTGGTACTTCCAGCGCTACGTCTCGCACCTGCCGAGCGCCGGCGAGATCGTGCTCTTCGACAGGTCCTGGTACAACCGCGCGGGCGTCGAGAAGGTCATGGAGTTCTGCACCCCCGCGGAGTACCGCCGCTTCCTGCACCAGGGCCCGATCTTCGAGCGGCTCCTCGTCGAGGACGGCATCCTGCTGCGGAAGTACTGGTTCTCGGTCAGCGACCAGGAGCAGCAGAAGCGGTTCAAGTCCCGGCTGAAGGACCCGATGCGCCAGTGGAAGCTCTCGCCCATGGACCTCGAGTCGATCACCCGCTGGGAGGACTACTCGCGGGCGAAGGACGAGATGATGGTGCACACCGACATCCCAGAGGCGCCGTGGTACGTCGTCGAGAGCGACAACAAGAAGCGCGCGAGGCTGAACATGATGGCGCACCTGCTCTCCACGATCCCCTACACCGACGTCCCTCCGCCGGCCATCGAGCTGCCCAAGCGTCCCAAGCCCAAGGGCTACATCCGGACCCCGCGCGAGCACTCGCACTACGTCCCTGACCACTCCGCGGAACTCATGGCGTAGGCGTTCTGATCCAAGCCGGCTCGGGCATCCGGAGGGCAACCAGGCCACTCACGAGCAGCAACCCGGCCAGCACGGTGAGCGATGGCACGAACGACCCCGACGCCGTCCGGGTGAGCGCCATCAGGAACACGAAGACCACGGACGCCTGCCCGGCGAGCTGGATCAGCCCGTTGGAGGTTCCCTCGGGAGTCGGTCGCGTGATCTCGGCGGCGTACTGCATGCCGACGGGCAGAGCGCTGGTCATGAAGAAACCGAGCACGAAGCCGGCCACGAAGAGCCCGAGCCGGGTGCCGGCGAACGCGATGCCGACGAGCGCAGGTGCGGCGACCAGCAGGGCCAGCGCGATGAACGGCACCCGCCGCTGCACGCGGTCGGAGAGCGCCGACAGTACGACGGCCCCGATGACGCCGCCGAGGAGGAGAAGAGCACCGAGTTCACCGGCATCGGCCGAGGAGAAGCCCCGGGGCCGCACGATCTCCTCCACCCAGGTCGACACACCGTTGAACACGCCCATGGCGACGAACGCCATGAGGAGGAACACGGCGAACGCTCGGACTCCGAGCGCGTGCCGCACGCCATCGAGCATGAGCGCCCGGGGCTCCTCGCCGTCAAGGTCAGGTGGTGTCGGCGGACGGTCGCGGGCGACCGTGACGAACACGATGCCCGCAGCCAGGGCACACGCGCCGTACAACAGCTGCACAGAGCCGACCGTCAGCGATGTGACGAGCAGCGGGGTCAGGGCCATCCCGATGCCCGTGCCGACGAGGTTCGCCAGGGTGATCAGGCTCACCGCCGTCGCCCGCTGGGAGTGCGGGAACCAATGGTTCGAGAGCGTGGTCCACGCGTTGAGGAGGAACGGTTGCGCGACCGCGGCCCCGATCGTGGCCACCAGCACCAGCAGATAGTGGGGCCCGGCGAGACCCCGCACGATGCCCGCAGCCCCCGCCAGCAGCGCTCCGAAGCCGGCCGCGACCCGCAGGCCGCGACGGTCGATCAAGTACGCCGCGGGCAGCGACAGCGGGATGTAGACGAGCATGAACGACATGGCGAGGAGGCCGATCGCCAGGGCGGAGACGCCGTAGTAGGACGATGCCCGGCTCGATATCGGCGCGTAGCTGATCCACAGCAGCTGGATCGTCAGGTTCACGGCCATGAACGCCGCGAGCACGACCCATCGGTACCCGTAGACGGTTACGTGTCGCTGCATCCGCCTCTCAACCCCGCTCGTGCCACGTGGTCGCGGCACCCCTATCTCGTCAGCGCTGCCACCAGGTCACGGACCGTGTCCACGTAGTGGTCGACCTCGTCGGCCGTGGTGGCCGGCCCGACCAAGGCCATCTCGTGGACGGGTGTGAGCAGGATGCCACGGTTCGCGCACCAGACGTGGACCAGCGCGTCGAGCGGGCCGGTCAGACCCTCGTTGACGATGTCCACGGCGTTGTAGTCGACCTCCGTGAAAGCGGCCTCCGCGCCGTTCCTGGGCGGCTCGGGCAGGAACCGGAACTCCACCCTGCAGCCGATCCGGGAGACGTACCAGGCCAGGCCGGCGTCACTGATCACCTTCTCGAGCCCGTCCTGCATCCGCTTGCCGAGCAAGACCATCCGCTCGAAGTTCTCGTCGTTGATCGCGTGCTCGAGAGCTGCCCGGATGCCGGCCACCGCCGTGGCGTTGCCGGAGAGCGTGCCGCCGAAACCGAAGAAGTTGTGCCACGCGGGGCGGGCGGCGAGGAAGTCGGAGATCTCGCTGCTCACGCCGAGGACGGCCGCCGGGTAGCCGCCGGCGATGAACTTGCCGGCGACGAACATGTCCGGCTCCAGCCCCATCTCGCCGGTGACACCCCGCGGTCCCGCGCACATGGTGTGCGTCTCGTCGATCAGGAGCAGCGTGCCGTGCTTCCTCGTCAGGGACCGGAGGGCCTCGTGGAAGCCGGGCTCCGGGTGGATGATGCCGAGGTTGGTCATGACCGGTTCGGTGATGACGCAGGCGATGTCGCCGGGCGCCAGAGCCCGCTCGAGCGCCTCCACGTCGTTGAACTCGACGACCCTCGTCATCACCTTCGGGTCCTGCACGATCGGACCCATCATCCCGGGGATGTTGATGAGCTCGCCGAAGAAGTCGACGACCAAGGTCTCGTCCACGGACCCGTGGTAGGTGCCGTTGAACGCCAGGACGAGCTGTCGCCCTGTGAACGCCCGCGCCACCTTCAGCGCCATCCGGTTGGCGTCCGTCGCGGTCATGAGCACCTGCCAGAAGGGCAGGCCGAACCGGCGCTGCAGCTCCTGCCCCACCCAGATCGAGTCCTCGGTGGGCAGCATGGTGGTGGTGCCGCGGTGCCTCATCTGCGCCGAGATCGCCTCGACGATCTGGGGATGCGCATGGCCGCACAGCCCACCCGTGTCACCCAGGCACAGGTCCAGGTAGCGGTGACCGTCGACGTCGGTGATGTGCACGCCCTCCGCGCTCTCCACGAACACGGGGAACCCACCGGTCCAGATGCGCATCCACGACATGGGCACCCCGCCGACGAGGCTCCCCTTGGCCTCCTCGAACAGCGCCTTCGACCGCGGCCGCTCCTCGACGAACCGTGCGGTCTCCTCCTCGAGCAGGGACCTCACCTGCTCCAGCGTCGGCTCTGCCATGGGACTCGCCGCCCTTCTCGATCGCACCTCTGGTCAGGCGATCGTCACGTTCGGGTCGAGGTAGACGTCCTGGATCGCGTGGAGCAGCTCGAGGCCCTCCTCGAACGGGCGCTGGAAGACCTTGCGCCCCGCGATGACACCGGTCCCGCCCGCGCGCTTGTTGACGACCGCCGTACGCACGGCGTCGTGGAGGTCCGAGGCGCCCGAGGACGGCCCACCGGAGTTGATCATCCCGACCCGGCCGGCGTAGGAGTTGAGCACCTGCCAGCGGCACCGGTCGATGGGGTTCTCCCCGACGTACGTGTCGTAGACCAGCTTGCTGGTCTTGCCGAAGTCGAGGGCTGTGAAGCCCCCGTTGTTCTCCGGCAGCTTCTGCTTCACGAGGTCGGCCTCCAGCGTCACGCCGAGGTGGTTGGCCTGGCCGGTCAGGTCGGCCGAGGCGTGGTAGTCCACGCCGTCCTTCTTGAAGGCCGAGTTGCGGGTGTAGCACCACAGGATGGTCATCATGCCGAGCGAGTGGGCCTCGGCGAACGCGGCGCTGACCTCCTGCAGCTCGCGGCGCGAGACGTCGGCACCCCAGTAGACCGTGGCGCCGACCGCCGTGGCGCCGAGGTCGAAGGCCTGCCGCACCGACGCGAACATCGTCTGGTCGTGGATGGCCGGGTAGGACAACAGCTCGTTGTGGTTCAGCTTGAGGACGAAGGGGATCTTGTCCACGAACTTCCGCGACACCGAGCCCAGGACACCCAGCGTCGTCGCGACGGCGTTGCAGCCCCCTTCGAGCGCCAGCCGGACGATGTTCTCGGGGTCGAAGTACATCGGGTTCGGAGCGAACGAGGCCGCCCCCGAGTGCTCGATCCCCTGGTCGACCGGGAAGATCGACAGGTAGCCGGTACCGCCGAGCCGACCTGCGTTGTAGAGGATCGCGAGGTTGCGCAGCACTTGCGGGCCGCGGTCGCTGTCACGCCAGACCCGGTCGATGAAGTCCGGTCCGGGGAGGTGCAGGTCCTCCTTGGGCATGCTCTTGCACTCGTAGTCCAGCAGCTGCTCGGCGTCCTTCCCGAGCACTGCGGAGATGTCGGTGGTGGCGATGTCGGTTGTCATGCGCGGCGCTCCCTCAGGCGGGTCTTCCGCCTCACGGCGACGGCGAGCCGCGCCGGCCGGCGGCGGTCAATTCCGGTCTAACCGTGAGTGCCCGCCCCGGATAGGGCCGTCCGGCCCCTCTTGCCCGCGTCAGAGCTTGTTGCGCAGGTACGCCGGAGTGCCGACCACGACCTTGGTGCGCTGATCCGGGTCCGCCCAGCGCAACAGCCACGTCAGGTCCGCGACCGGCATCGAGACCCACCCGTGCCGACCGACCCGAGGACCCGTGTGCAGCAGGAAGCTCCCGCGGTCGACGTCGGCGGGGACGCGAGCCATCCTCTGCCGGAACCGCGTCGACCAGTAGGTCTGCCTGGCCCGGTTGACGTCGACGACGACTCCTCGCTCGAAGCTGTCCGGGTACGCGGAGAACAGGACCTCCCTGGACCGTCGCCACGTCGCCTTCGGCGAACGGAACGGCTCGAGCACGTTGTAGGTCCTCGACGAGGAGCGGTCATGGGGCCACCGGTCGTTCGCGTCGAGGAGGCGGTACCTCAACAAGGAGCCGGGGTCGGGGCGCAGGCCGAGGGCACTCGTGAGACCGAACGCCCCGGCCGGGGTGGTCTCCGGCGTCCGCTCGGCGACCGGGGACATGCCCGCCGCTCCGAGCTCGACGGTCACGGGTCCCCGGACCGCGCGCCAGGTACGCCCCCGCTTCTGCCAGGCGACGGCGGTCCCCTCCGTGGAGCTCCATCGTCCTCCGGTGATGGTGACCAGCTGGCGGGAGTCGCCGAGCGAGCCGAGCTCGTCGGGGTGGACCGGCCCCTCCTGCGGGAGCGGGTCCGGTACGGCAGCTGAGGTCTCGTGGCACAGCGCGCCGGCACAGGTGCTCAGCGTCACGAGCAGGTCGCGCAGCGCCGCCTTCGTGGCGGAGTGCGTGGGGCGGTAGGCCACGTTGACGAGCTCGTACGGGTCGACGAGCCGGTCGTAGAGCTCGAGCTCCCCGGTCACGGGGTTCTCCATGTACGTGTAGCGCTTGGTCCGGACGCCGCGGTACAGGTACTGGTCGTCGGGGACGTCCGGGTAGCCCGGCCCTGCCTCGATCGCCATCGCGTCGTACCCGTGCGCCGTGCCCTGCGCGACGTCGAGGAGCGAGATCCCGTCGATCGGGTCGATGAGGGGTACGGCGCCCGCCGCGTCGGCGAAGGTGGCCGCCACGTCGACGAGGCTGACCATGTCGTCGACAACGGTCCCCGCCGGGACGCCCGGCCCCCGCATGAGCATGGGGATCCGGAGGCTCTCGTCGTAGCCGAGGACCTTGCCGCGCCAGCGGTGCTGCCCGAGCAGGTAGCCGTTGTCGGAGGCGAAGACGATGAGCGTGTTGTCGAGCTCGCCGACCCTGCCGAGCAGCTCGACCGTGTCGCGCACGTTGCGGTCGACCGCCTGCAGGGACTCGATGTTCGCCTGGTTCACCCGGCGCAGCGTCGCCTTCACGCGGAGGCTGAGCCGCGGCGTGTTCTGGATCCGCTGGGGCTTGTCGACGACGACGCGCTCGTCGAAGCTCGGAAGCTTCTCGGCGTAGAACGGCCCGTCGTAGGTGCCCTTGTCCTGCTCGGCGGGGGTCGCCTCCTCCCAGTGGCAGCCGCCGTCCGGCTCGAGGGTGCAGGCGCCGTGCGGGGCGAGGTTGGACTGCCAGATGAAGAAGGGCTGCTTGTCGGAGACGCCTTGCTCGATGGCCTCTTCGGTGACCTGCTGGGTGATGTCGGCCTGGTACTCGCCGGTGTGGTCGACCACGGCGCCGTTGTCGTTCATCCAGACGTCGTCGTAGTCGTAGGTGTGCAGCACCGACGCGTGCCAGTTGTCCCAGCCCGCCGGGACCTCCTCCTTGTCCTCGTGCCCGTAGGTGTTGAGGTACTTGCCGACGAAGGTCGTGCGGTAGCCCACGTTCTTCAGCCACACCGGCAGGGAGACGTCGTTCCACCGCCGCATCGCCTCGTAGCCGCCGGCGGGCGGCTCGTTGGCGAGCACGCCGTGGTTGTGGGCATGAAGGCCGGTCATGATGGTCGCCCGCGCCGGGCAGCACAGCGGGTACGGCGAGACGGCGTCAGAGAAGGTGACGCCGCCCCCGCCGAGGAGGTCGAGGGTGTACGGCATGTGCCGCAGGTCCTCGACGCTCTGGTCGTCGGTCGTGATCAAGATGATGTTCGGCCGCGACAAGGGCGGCGCAGCGGCGACCTCGGGTCCCGCCACCACACCCATCAGGGCAGCAGACACCAGCAGTACCGCGGTCAGGAACCGGAGAACGGCTCGACGCATGACCAGACCCCCACACGTCATGAAGCGCCCCCCGAGACGAGGGCGCCCGTCCAGTCTGCGACGAGAGCGTGGGAAATATCCGGGAAATCTGAATAAAGCGTCGCCCCTCACAGGGCGCCTCGGATCGCCGATCGGCGTACATGAGGGATGCAGGGAGTACGTCGGACGGGGCCGTTCGGCTCTGCCACCCGATCGCCGCCGCGCCTAGCGTGACGAGGAGGAGACCGACGAGAAGGAGCGACGCCATGCCTCCTCACTGCGACTCACTCGACGGCCCGGTGGTCACCGCCGCACGCCAGGCGCTCGAGGCCGGCGACGTCGACCTGGTCCTGCCCTTCGTCCCCGCGGACGGGGAGGCGGAGGTCCGCGCGATGTTCGACCGGGTGATGCCGGTTCGTGGGCTCGGACCCGATGCTCGTGAGACGGCCGACCTGCTCTTCTTCGAGACGGTGGTGCGCGTCCATCGAGCAGGCGAGGGCGCGCCGTACACCGGACTGAAACCCGCCGGGATGTCCGTCGGCCCCGTCATCCCGCTCGCCGAACGCGCCGTCGAGCAGGGTTCCACCGAGCAGCTCGCCGACTTCCTGGCCGACGCGCTCCGCTGGGAGCTCGCGACCAGGCTGGAGCAGGTCCGAGGCCTCGCCAGGTCAAAGGAGCGCTCGGTCGAGGATGCCCGCCGGTACGTCGAGGCGATGCTGGGCTTCGAGGTGTACAGCCACCAGCTCTACAACGCGCTCCGGTCCACCGAGCACCACGAGGCCACGGGACCCGCCCGCGCCCACGCGCACCACGGCTAGGCCGACCCTCTGCCCTCCGCCTCACGCGCATGTGCCGCAGCCTGGCCGACGAGGCCGGCACCGCTGGTGGTGGCCCGCCGCCACGGCGGCATGCCCTCGATCTCGATCTCGAGCGAGAAGCTCAGGAACGTCCGGATCAGGACGATCAGGCCGAGGACGAAGACGTTCTCCAGCGACGGCTCGACCGCGACGGTCCGGATGAGGTCGGCGGCGACGAGGATCTCGAGCCCGAGCAGGAGCACTCCGCCGAACCCCTCCCTGATCACGCGGTAGGCCTCGCGACCGCCGCCCTTCCGCCAGACACGCGCCGCCAGGCCCACCGACCAGAGCAGTCCCACAACCAGGACGCCGACGCCGAACGCCTCGAAGCCCTGCGCGACGTAGCCCATGAGCTCGACGAACGACATGGGCACCTCCAGCGGTTCGACCGGCGATCTGGGCTTTCAGAGTGGCACGTCGCAGCCGCCCGACGGGGGCAAAGCCGTCGAACCGGCCGGCCTCCACGGATCACCCCGCCGGGATGATGCCGCGGGACCGCGGACCGGCGATCGTCGAGAGGGAGGAGACGGAGGTGTCCCATGGGCCTGCCCGCTGACCAGCTCGGTGCACAGGAGCGCGTCGTACTCGAGATGCACGAGCACTGGAAGCACCTGCTCGTAGCCGGACTGATCTGCCTCGCGGCGCTCGCGGGGCTCGTGGTCGTGCTCCTCATCAGCCCCGAGGACGGGGTGCTCGGCTGGCTCGACACACTCGGCTGGGCCGCGTTCATCGTCGTCTTCGTGGTCTTCGGGCTGTGGCCGTTCATCGAGTGGCGAATGCGCACCTACACGGTGACCAACGAGCGGATCGCGACCCGGAGAGGTGTCATCCGCAGGTCCGGCCGTGACATCCCGCTCGACCGGATCAACGACGTCGCCTTCGACCAGGGCATCATCGACCGGATGTCCAAGGCCGGCACCCTGAAGATCTCCTCGGCGAGCGAGCACGGCAGGGTCGTGTTCCGGGACATCCCGAACATCCACGAGGTCACGACCACCCTGAACGAGCTGGTCCGCGAGGCGCGCAGCGCTCGCTGAGGTCCGAGTTCTTTACTTCTTCTGCGCGCTCGACGACGAACGCCCATATTTGTCGTCATGCGCACCGTTCGTCACACCAGCCCCACGGCTCGCCGTAACCCCTCCCGGGTGCGGCCGAAGCTGGCCTGGGCAGCACCCTTCGTCGCGGTCGCCGCGGTGGGATCGCTGGTCCTCGGGCAGGCTCCCACCCGGCCGGACCCGGCCGTCGCGCCCGATCGCGGTGTCGCCGGCGCACCTGCCCGTCACGAGGTCGCCCACGACCTCACCATGGTCGCGGCCAACCGTGTGGTGCTCATGCGTCGCAAGGGTTTCGTCACGGGTGACGGGCAGACGGTGTACGTCGCGAACGACACCGAGTTCCGACCGACGACGAGGGTTGCCGTGCCGCCCCGCGTACGCGCCCGCTCCTGGGTCGTCGTCGACCTCGACACCGGTCGCCTGCTCGGCAAGCACCGGGCTCGCGCCTGGCTCCCCCAGGCGTCGACGATGAAGCTGCTGACGGCGCTCACCGCGGTCCGAACGATCGAGCCGGACGCGAGGCACCGGGTCACCAGGTTCGAGGCGTCGCAGACCTGCTCGTGCGCGGGCATCAAGCGCGGTCGCTGGTACACACGCAACACCCTCCTCGCCGGGATGCTGCTGCCCTCGGGCAACGACGCCGCCGAGGCAGTGGCGGGCTCGCACCTCTCCGGTCGGCGGGCGTTCTACCGCGCGATGAACGACCTCGCGCTCGAGCTCGGGGCCCGGGACACCGTCGCCAAGAACGCCTCGGGCCTCACTGCGGCCGGCTCGCACTCGTCGGCACGCGACCTCGTGATCCTGCTGCGCGCGGCGATCGAGGACCCCACGATCTCCCGGATCCTCGGAATGAGCTCGGCCACGATCGCGACGGCGACCGGGCGGCTCAGCCACACCGTCTGGCGTGGCACCGACTACGTCAACAAGTACCCGAATGCCCTCGGGAAGAGCGGCTACACCACCCCCGCCAAGAACACCCTCGTCGTGGAGACCGAGATCGACGGCCACCAGATCGCCGTGGCGAGCCTCGGCGCTCCGAGTGGCTACTCCACCTCCGGCGCTCGTGCGCTGACCGAGTGGGCGACCGCGAACTTCGACGGGCTCAAGGGCGTGGGACGGCTCCCGCACTCCTGAGCGGCGGCCCACGGCGGCGCCGCCGACCGAATGCTCAGTCCCGCGGGCGGAAGCCTGCGAACTGCAGCGACGCGTCGTAGCGGAGGACGCCCTCCTCTACGAGGTCCCAGAGCGTGGCGAGGATCGTGCCCCGGTCCGCGGCGGAGTCGGTGGCTACCGAGGCGACCACGTCGGCCGCCGTCCACGCGCCCTCCTCCACCGCGCTGCACACAGCTGTCCGCAGGGCCTCGGGGCTGGTCTGCGTGGAAGTCATGGACTTCTCTCCTTCGTGGTGGGTGCGCGTTCGGTGTCCTGGGACTCGGGTGTCTTGGCTTCGACGCCCGGGGCTGGGGGTCATGTGACGGTCACCCCTGCCTCGGCGAAGATCTCGCGGGCTTCACGGATCTGCTCGGGGCTGGCCGCCGCGACCCCGCGGAGGCCGTCGGGCAGGCCGAGGGCGGCGTACTTCTCGCGTCCGAGCCGGTGGTAGCCGAGTACGTCGACCCGCTCGACGTTCGCGAGCCCCGCAACGAACCCGGCCAGCGCGCGGACGTGCTCTGGGGCGTCGGTGTGACCCGGCACCAGCACGAACCGGACCCACGTGGGCCTGTCGAGCTCGGCGAGCCTCTCGGCGAACGCCAGGGTCGGCGCGAGCTCGCCACCGGTCAGCCGCCGGTAGAGGTCATGGTCGGCGGCCTTGATGTCGAGCAGGACCAGGTCCGTCGCCGCCAGGAGGTCGTCGTCGGCGCGGTCCCCGAGCCCTCCGGCGGTGTCCAGGGCCGTGTGCAGGCCACGCTCCTTGGCCCCCTGCAGGACCGCCTTCGTGAAAGCCGGCTGCAGCAACGGCTCGCCGCCCGAGACCGTGAGGCCACCGCCGGCGGCCCGCAGGTAGGGCACGTAGCGCTCGACGCGGCCGAGCACCTCCTCCGCGCTCACCCTCTCCCCGTCACGCATCTGCCAGGTGTCGGGGTTGTGGCAGTAGAGGCAGCGCAACGGGCAGCCGGCGGTGAACAGGACGAACCTGGTCCCCGGCCCGTCCACACCCGTCGAGATGTCCCACGAGTGGATCGAGCCCTCGACCTGGCGAGCCGGGCCCGCGGCCGGTTCCAGACCGTCCGAAGTCAGCACGGTCATCGGTCAGAGCCCGGAGTGGAAGGTGCGGTTGACGACGTCCAGCTGCTGCTCTCGCGTCAGCCGGACGAAGTTCACCGCGTAGCCGGAGACCCGGATCGTCAGCTGCGGGTACTTCTCGGGGTGCTCCATCGCGTCCAGCAGCGTCGCGCGGTCGAGCACGTTGACGTTCATGTGGAACCCGCTGGTGGCGACGTAGCCGTCGAGCATCCCGACGAGGTTGGCGATCCGCTCCTCGCGCGTGCGCCCGAGCCCGGCGGGGGTCACCGTGGTGGTCAGCGAGATGCCGTCCTGCGCGTACTCGTAGGGCAGCTTGGCGACGCTGAGCACCGCCGCCACCATGCCGTGCCGGTCGCGCCCGTTCATCGGGTTCGCGCCGGGAGCGAACGGCTCGCCCGCCTCGCCTGCCGTCGGGGGTGTTGCCGGTCACCTTGCCGTAGACGACGTTCGACGTGATCGTCAGCACGGACTGGGTGGGCGTCGGCGTCGCGGTACGTCTCGTGCCGGCGGATCTTGCTCCATGAAGTCGCGCACGAGGTCGACCGCGATGTCGTCGACGCGGTCGTCGTCGTTGCCGAACGTCGGGAAGTCGCCCTCGATCTCGTAGTCGACGACGAGCCCGCTCTCGTCGCGCACCGGTCGGACCTCGGCGTACTTGATCGCCGAGAGCGAGTCGGCCGCGACCGAGAGGCCGGCGATGCCGCACGCCATGGTGCGCTGGACGTCGCGGTCGTGCAGCGCCATCTCGAGGCGCTCGTAGGCGTACTTGTCGTGCATGTAGTGGATGACGTTGAGCGCGTCGACGTACGTCTGGGCCAGCCAGTCCAGCATCACGTCGAGCCGCGCCCGACCTCGTCGTAGTCGAGCACGTCGCCGTCGACGCCGGCGAAGCGCCGGCGCGACCTGCGTCGCCGCTGATCTCGTCCCGGCCGCCGTTGATCGCGTACAGCAGCGTCTTGGCGAGGTTCACCCGCGCGCCGAAGAACTGCATCTGCTTGCCGACGTCCATCGCCGACACGCAGCAGGCGATCGCCGTGTCGTCGCCGTAGAGCGGGTCGCATGCAGGTCGTCGTTCTCGTACTGGATCGCGCTCGTGTCGATCGAGACCTGCGCGCAGAACTGCTTGAAGGCCTCCGGCAGCGCGCGGCGACCACAGCACCGTCAGGTTCGGCTCGGGCGCCGGGCCGAGGTTGTAGAGCGTCTGCAGGAAGCGGAACGAGGTCTTCGTGACCAGCGGCCGGCCGTCGCTCGCCGATGCCGCCGATGCGACTCGGTGACCCAGGTCGGGTCGCCCGAGAAGAGCTCGTCGTACTCGGGCGTGCGCAGGAACCGGACGATCCGCAGCTTGATCACGAGGTCGTCGACGAGCTCCTGCGCGTCCTCCTCGGTGAGCACGCCCTCGTCGAGGTCGCGCTCGAGGTAGATGTCGAGGAAGGTGCACGTCCGGCCGAGCGACATCGCGGCGCCGTTCTGCTCCTTGATCGCGGCGAGGTAGGCGAAGTACAGCCACTGCACCGCCTCGCGCGCGTTCCGGGCCGGGCCGGAGATGTCGAACCCGTAGGACGCGGCCATCATCTTCAGGTCCTCGAGCGCCCGGATCTGCTCGGCGATCTCCTCGCGGGCGCGGATCACCTCCTCGGTGGAGCGCTGCCCGTCCAGGGCCGCCCGGTCGGCACGCTTGCCCTCGACCAGCCGGTCGACGCCGTAGAGCGCCACCCGCCGGTAGTCGCCGATGATCCGGCCGCGGCCGTAGGCGTCGGGCAGCCCGGTGATGAGGCCGCTACGGCGGGCGGCGCGGATCTCGGGGGTGTACGCGTCGAAGACCCCGTCGTTGTGGGTCTTGCGGTAGCGCGTGAAGACCTCCTCGATCCGCGGGTCGGGCTCATAGCCGTACGCCGCGAGGGCGTTCTCCACCATCCGCCAACCGCCGTTCGGCATGATCGCCCGCTTCAGCGGCGCGTCGGTCTGGAGGCCGACGACGATCTCCGCCGAGGGGTCGATGTAGCCGGGACCGTGGCTGGTGATCGACGAGGGCACGTGTACGTCGATGTCGTAGACGCCCCGCTCGTGCTCCACAGGAAACATCTCGAGCAGCCTGGACCACAGGCCGGTGGTGCGCTCCGTGGGCCCGGAGAGGAACGCGGCGTCGCCGTCGTACGGGCGGTAGTTGTCCTGGATGAAGCCACGGGTGTCGATCGTGTCCCGCCAGCTCGTCCCGGCGAAGCCACGCCAGGGCTCGGGCAGGGATGCCTCGGTCGTCGGGCCGGGGACCGGGGTCACGGTCTGGGTCACCACTGACACGGTGGCCGCCTTCTCTGTCGGCCGGCTGCGCCGGGGCCGGCGTCTCCGGCCACGAACAGCCTCACGCGGAGGTGGTCTGGACAGGAGGGGGCATTGGTCCCTTTCCGGCCGACATCGGACCCCTTCCGAGTGGCCGACCGTCGAGCTCGAGGGGCGCGAGGAGGCAGGGGGCCGGCCCGGAGCGGGCCCGGGGGGGCGTGAGACCGCGACACTCCACCCGAGATCGGACAATATTCTCGAACTACCACGCACGGGGCATGGGTCGCGTACCGTTTCCATGTCTTTTTACTTTGACTCACCAACTTGCCGGGTGAACAACCTCCTCGGGAGACATCATGCGACGACGCCTTGGGCTCGTGGCCGCCCTGTGCCTAGCGGCTGGGCTCGGCCTCGGCCTCGTGCCGTCCCACCCCGCGGCGGAGGCGGCTGGAGCCGCGAGCGCCTCCGGCGTACGCGCAGCCGAGGCTCCGCAGCTGGCGCCGGCGGCAGCCGACAGCGCGACCCGGCCGAACATCGTGCTGATCACCGCCGACGACATGCGCGCCGACGACCTCGAGTTCATGCCGAGGACCAAGCGGCTGATGGCCAGGGCCGGCGTCAGCTTCACCGACGCGCTCTCGAACTACCCGCTGTGCTGCCCCGCCCGGGCGACGCTCCTCACCGGGCAGTACTCCCACAACAACGGGGTGCAGGGCAACGAGTGGCCCTACGGCGGCTACAAGAAGTTCTACGAGAGCGGCGCCGAGCTCGAGACGCTGCCGGTGTGGCTCCAGCGCGCCGGCTACAGCACCGGCTTCATCGGGAAGTACCTCAACTACTACGGCACGGACGACCCCGAGCAGCGCTCGACGTCCGCCACGTACGTCCCGCCCGGCTGGGACGACTGGAACGCCTCCATCGGGAAGATCTTCCGGTACTACTGCGTGACGCTGAACCAGAACGGCACGCTCCACCGCTTCCGCGGTCAGTACCAGACCGACCTCTACACCCGGCTGTCCGAGGACTTCATCGCCAACTACGCGAAGACTGACAAGCCGTTCTTCCTCTGGACCTCCCACCTCGCCCCCCACTTCGGCGTCTCGCCGAGCAGCGACGACCCGTGCGCCAGCGGCAGCGGCACGCCGACGCCGCCGGCGGAGCGCCACCGCGGGATGTTCAAGGGGCTTCCCCTTCCGGCCAGCCCGGCGCTCAACGAGGAGGACATGAGCGACAAGGGCACCTACATGAAGGACAAGGCCAAGCAGGACCTCGCGGAGATGGCGCGGGTGCACCAGGGCCGCGTCGAGTCGCTCCAGGCGCTCGACGAGTCGGTCTCCGACACGATCGCCGCACTCGACGCCCAGGGCGTCCTCGACGACACGATGATCATCTTCGCCTCGGACAACGGCTGGCTTCTCGGCGAGCACCGCTCGGACAAGAAGATCCTGCCGTACGAGGAGTCGCTGACCGTCCCGCTCCTCGCCCGTGGCCCGGGCCTCCCCTCCGGCGTACGACGGCACCAGCCGGTCGGCCTCGTCGACATACCGGCAACCGCGATCGAGGTCTCCGGAGCCTTGGCCACCAAGCCCCAGGACGGGGTGTCCCTCGTGGGTCTCGCCAACGACCCGACCCTGCTGTCGCGCCGGGTCATGCCGATCGAGGCCGGGCCCGCGCCGGGGATCCAGTCCAAGTACAACGCGACGCAGCCGGCCTGGTTCTACCGCGGGGCCCGCTCGTCCGGGTACACCTACATCGCCTGGCAGTTCGACACCTCCGAGGAGGAGGAGCTCTACGACCTCGACGTCGACCCGTTCCAGCTCGAGAGCCAGCAGGCCACCTCGCCCGAGCTCAAGACCCTGCGGCGCTACTCCCAGCAGCTCGAGACCTGCGCGGGGAGCACCGGACCGACCTCCTGTGTGACAGAGCTCCCGGAGGGGACCGAGGACGGCGTCCCGGCAGCTCGGACCGGCGGGGACACCGCCGCGCCCCGCATCCGCGACGTGAAGGCGCCGAAGGGCTGGATCGACACCACCCGGCCGACCATCAGCTATGCCGTGACCGACCCGACCGACCCCGCCGGGCGGCTCTCGCACTGGTGCAGCCACCATGCCCTGGGCTGCGACGGCAAGGCGACGCTCCAGCTCCCCGGCGAGGGCCTCCACGACTGGACCATCCACGTGACCGACCCGGCCGGCAACATCGACAGCGCATGGGGCCGGATCAAGGTGGACCTGTACCGCCCGCGCCTGGCGGTCAACGGGCCCCGCAACCTGGTGGTGGAGGGCGCCTCGGCCACCCTGCCGTGGCGCGTCACCGACTCAGGCTCGGGCGTCGCGGCCGTCGACACGCGCAAGCGCACCGCCGGACTGAGCGGTGCGTTCACCGACTGGGCGTACCCGGCGCGGCTGCAGGGCCAGCCTGGAGCCCCCCGGCGGACCGCCCTGCCTCGAGCCAACGGCACCGTGTGCCTCGAGGTCCGGGCCCGCGACGTGGCCGGTCGCAAGATCGGCTGGACCGGCCAGGTGTGCCGCTCCCGCGCGATCGACGCCGCGAACCTCGACGCCAAGCCGAAGTGGCGGACGGTGACGCGGGACGGCTGGTACGCCGGCACGGCGACCGTCACCAGCCGCAAGGGCGCCACTCTCACCGCGCGGAGCACCGGCGGGGTCAGCCTGGTCCGCCTGGTCGCCCAGACCGGGCCCGGCATGGGCACGCTCCGGGTCGACGTCGGGGGCACCTTGGTCAAGCGGGTCGACCTCGCCAAGTCCTGGCGGAGCCTGGACGTGTTCGACATCCCGGTGAAGGGTCTCGGCGGCCGGGTCAGCGCGACCGTGACCACGTCCGGCCGTCAGGTGTGGGTGGACTCCCTCGGGGTGGTCAAGCGGCCCGGCCGCTGACCCTCGGGCAGGGGCGCGTCGCCGGGCGGTTCACGGCTTCGCGTGATCCACGGCAACGTTTCCGGCTGCGGCCGTTGGCTACTCTCGACACACCATGAAGCTGAAGATGCGTGCTCGCCACGCGAAGAGGTACCGCGAGATCGCCGCCCTCCTGATCCGGCACGGCCGCGGTGACCTCGTGCGCACTGCCGGCATCGACGGTGTCCTCGACGAGGAGCAGGTCGAGCAAGGTGACCCGGAGGCCGCGGCCAGGCTCGCCGACGACCTCGAGGCGATGGGCCCCACGTTCGTCAAGCTCGGGCAGCTGCTCTCCTCCCGCGTCGACCTGCTGACTCCCGCCTACATCGAGGCGCTGTCGCGGCTCCAGGACGACGTCGAGCCGTTCCCGTTCGAGCAGGTCGAGGAGATCGTCGGCGACGAGCTCGAGGTCCGGCTGTCCAGGGTCTTCCCCACCTTCGACCCGAAGCCGCTCGCGGCGGCCTCGCTCGGCCAGGTCCACCGCGCCACGCTCCGCGACGGCCGGGAGGTGGTCGTCAAGGTGCAGCGTCCCGGCATCCGGCGACAGGTGCTCGACGACATGGAGGTGCTCGCCGACCTCGCCGAGGTCCTCGACGCGCGCACCGACCTCGGTCGCTACGGCCTCGCGGACCTGCTCGAGGAGTTCCGCAAGTCGCTCCTCGACGAGCTCGACTACCACCGCGAGGCGGAGAACCTCACCACGATCGCGCGCATCCTCGCCGACCACCCCGGCATCGTGGTGCCCAAGCCGTACCCCGACTTCTCCAGCAGCCGTGTGCTCACGATGGAGTACGTCGAGGGCAGGAAGATCACCGAGCTCGGTCCCCTCGGGAAGCTCGAGCTCGACGGCGCTCCCCTGGCCGACGACCTCTTCGCGGCCTACCTCGAGCAGGTGCTCGTCGAGGGCATCTTCCACGCCGACCCGCACCCCGGGAACGTCCTGCTGACCCCCGACGACCGCATCGTCCTGCTCGACATCGGCATGGTCGCGCGGCTCGCGCCCGTCTACCGGGAACGCCTCGTGAAGCTCTTCCTCGCTCTCGCCGACGGCCGCCCCGACGAGGTGGCCCGGGTCGCCCGGACCCTCGGCGAGGAGCTGCACGACTACGACCCGGTGATGTTCGAGCGCGCGGTCACCGACGTCGTCGGCCGCTCCGTCGACGCCTCGCTGTCCGACCTCGACGTCGGCGCGATGCTGCTGCAGCTGACCCGCCGGGCGGGCGAGGCGGGTCTGAAGATGGACCCAGAGCTCGTGATGCTCGGCAAGACGCTGCTCAACCTCGACCAGGTCGCGGCCACCCTGGACCCGGACTTCGAGCCGCGCGAGGCGCTGCGCCGGCACACCACCGACCTGATGCGGTCCTCGATGAGGACGTCGCCCGCAGCGATGTTCGCCTCGATCCTCGAGGCCAAGGAGTTCGTCGGGGCCCTGCCCGGGCGGGTGAACCGTGCCTTCGACGCGATCGGCGACGGCAACTTCGAGCTGCGGATCAAGGCGTTCGACGAGGACGAGTTCCTCCGCGGGCTGCACAAGCTCGCCAACGTGATCGCGACCGGCCTCATCCTCGCGGCGATGATCCTCGCCTCGGCGCTGCTGGCCCGCTCAGGCGACGGCAGCCCCTCGGCGGAGAACCGGATCGCGCTCGTCGTGTTCGTCGTCTCGGTGGTCGTCGCGCTCGGGATGCTCGCGCGGATCGCCCTGCAGACCAGGCACGTCCGGTCCCACCGTCGTACCTGAGGGCCCCTCCCCTGCTCCTGCCGCAGCCCACCCAACTTGGTGAGGCACACGTCGGGCAGATGCGGCATCCTGCAGGTCATGATGACCGGTCCCCTAGGTCAGGTCGGTTGTCCAGGGGCCTCCGACGGCTGCCACCGTCGGACGGCCCCGCCCCATGGCTCGCTCTTCCCAAGCCGGTCTAGCCCGCGCTAGGTTGCCCGAGGTCCCAGAGTGGGACGAGGGAGGCATCCGTCTCGAAGGGGACACGGTTGTCCATGCAGTACAGGCAGCTCAGGCTGCCATCTCGGGTTATTCGCGGGCCGCTAGCGGCCCTGGTCAGCTCCCTGGCCCTCGGCCTCGTCGGCCTCGGCCTCGTCGCCACCCCCGCCCAGGCCGACGGCCCCGGCGTCGGCACGCCGTGGGTGGTCACGGTCGGCGACTCCTACATCTCAGGTGAGGCCGGCCGCTGGGCCGGAAGCTCCAACAGCTCCTCCTCCTACGCGGACGCGCTCGGCTCCACGGCGTACTACGACAACGCCTCGGGCACCGGCGAGCAGATCAACCGCTGCCACCGGAGCAAGGCCGCGGAGGTGTACATCGGCGGCGGCATCAGCGGGCTCAACCTGGCGTGCTCGGGCGCGAAGACGTCGACCTTCACCAACAGCGACGGCTACTTCAAGCCGGGGCTCGACTTCTACGACGACGGAGCAGGCAAGCTCGGGCAGGCCAAGATGCTGCAGCAGTTCGCGGCCGGCCACAACGTGAAGATGGTCGTGGTCTCGATCGGCGGCAACGACTTCAACTTCGGCTCGATCGTGCAGACCTGCGTGAGCGACTTCCTCACCTCGCCGACGTGGCTGAAGGACTACTGCAACGACGACAGCAGCGTCACCTCGAACTTCACCAGCAGCAACGTCTCGGCGGTGAGGTCGGCGATCGCCACGGCCTACCAGAACGTCCGGACCGCGATGCGCAACGCGGGCTACGCCGACGGCTCGTGGACCATGCTGGTGCAGAACTACCCGTCGCCGCTGCCGAGGGGCACCGGCTTCCGGTACTCCGAGAGCGGCTACACGCGTCAGGACACCGGCGGCTGCGGCTTCTGGAACGCCGACGCGAACTGGGCCAACGACACCGCCCTCCCCACGATCAACAACACGGTCGTGGGCGCGATCAGCACCGCCGGCATCACGAACAGCAAGACCCTCAACCTGGCGTCGGCGTTCAACGGCCGCCGGCTCTGCGAGAACACGGTCGGGCTCTACGAGGAGAAGGGCCTCACGAGCTGGACCCAGGCGGGCGCCGTCGACCAGACCGAGTGGATCAACCAGATCCGCACGGTCACGACGTGCTGCTCGGGCTCGCCGTACTACGTCCAGGAGTCGCTGCACCCGAACTACTGGGCGCAGCTCGCGACGCGTTCCTGCGTGCGGCAGGCCTACAACGGCGGTACGCCGAGGGGAGGCACGTGCGCCATCAGCGGCACGGGCCTTCTCAACGGAGAGCCTCGGATGTCGCTCAACTAAGGACGCGCTCAGCGGTAGCGGCAGATCCCGCCCACGCCCTCCATCGGCCAGTAGCCGGCGTCGGGCGGGATCACCCGCACCTGTGCGCCGGTGAGGAGCGCTGAGCGCACGGCCACGTCCACCAGCCCGCCCTTGCGCGCATCCGGAAGGACCGGCCCGCCCTCGCCGACCGACATGACCTCGGTCGCCGCAGGCCCGAACCACGCCGCCGTGTCCTGAGAGGCAGGGTCGGCGGCGACGAGCAGCGTGGCGACGCGGCCCCCGGACAGTGCCGCGAGGGTCTCGTGAGCCCCCTCGACCGAGAGGCCGTGCGGCGAGCGCTCCTCCAGGAACGTCTGCCACAGCGCACCGAGCTCGTCCTCGGATGCCTCCCGGACCGCCCCGGCGACGAGCTCCGCCCGTGCCTTCTGGGACCCGTCGTTCCCCCGGCTGCCGCTGATCCGCTTGATGCGCACGGTCTGCTTGACCCACTCCGGGAGCCGCTCGAGGAGCAGCTGCTGGGCCCGGACGTCCCCGGAGACGACGAGGACCTTGCCCTCCACCCGCTGCAGCGCGGCGGCTGCGGCCTCGGCGACCGCGGCGGCGTTGTGCGCCCACGAGTCCTCGGCACGGCGGTGGTACGGGTCACCGTGGCCCCGCCCGACGGCCGGACTGCGGTGCGGCGCAGTCTTGAACCCGCCCGGTGCGTTGTGCGCGATCTCGTCGTCGGGCCCCTCGACCTCGGAGTGGACGGGCTCGCTCCCGGCCCCGATCGAGGCGGCGATGTCGGCGCCGGTGCGGTCGACGACGACCAGCACGTACGCCGGACGCTCCTGGGCCCAGGTCAGCAACGGCAACAGGTGGGCCGGCGCGCCGTGCCGGGCGAGGTCGGGCATCTGGAGCCCGGGCAGCGTCACGACGGCGAGTGCCTTGCCGTCACGGGCGAACCCCGCGACCTGCCCCGATCCCCGGGCGGCCCTCGCCGCTGCCGGAGCCGCCACGGCGGCCTCGAGCGCCCGCACTGTCTCTACGTCCGCGCCCTGCCTGCGCAGCGCCTCGGCCAGCGGCCGCCACCTGGTCTCCCAGGCGAGCTGGTACTCGTTGGCCACGTCCGGGGCTGCCCCCAGGTACACCGCGGTCACGGGCTCGGTGGGACGGAGAACGACCTCGAGCGTGCTGTGGGTCATCCTCTGCTCAAGGACTGCCACACGACTCACCTCCTAGACGAACAGCTTCCGTCCACCTTCGTCCAGCCGGGCTGGGGGGCAAAGGGTCGTCCGGCCTTGTTTGCCTGGTCAGAAGCGGGAGCCCCGGAGGAATGGGGCATCCCGCAACGCACGCTGGGCCAGGGACCCGCCCGGCGGAGGTAGCGTTCGCCCCAGCATTCGACCCGTGAGGTACCCATGACGCTCGCCAGAAACGCAGAGCTCGAGGCCGCTGTCGTGAGCAGGCTCCGGGCCGCCGGTTGCGTCTTCGCCGAGGACGAGGCGCGGCTGCTCCTCGACGAGGCGGGTACGCCGTCGGAGCTCGACGACCTTGTGGCGCGCCGGGTGGCGGGCCTGCCTCTCGAGCAGGTCCTCGGATGGGCCGAGTTCTGCGGTCGCCGGATCGCGGTCGAGCCGGGGGTGTTCGTCCCCCGCCGCCGTACCGAGCTGCTGGCCGACCAAGCGGTCCGTCTCGGCCGGGCGACCTCGTGCGCCGACGGACAGGCGGCCGTCGTGGTCGACCTGTGCTGCGGGTCGGGCGCCGTCGGCGTCGTCGTGGCCACCTCCGTGCCCGGGACAGAGCTGCACGCCGTCGACATCGACCCCGCCGCCGTACGTTGCGCCCGCGGCAACATCGGGTCGCGCGGCCGGGTCCACGTGGGAGACCTGTACGAGCCGCTGCCCCCGTCACTGCGCGGGCGGGTGGACGTCCTCGTCGCCAACGCCCCCTACGTCCCCACCGACGCGATCGCGTCGATGCCGCCGGAGGCGCGGGACCACGAGCCGCCGGCGGCGCTCGACGGTGGCGTGGACGGGCTGGAGATCCAGCGGAGGGTCATCACGGAGGCGCCGCAGTGGCTCCGGCCCGGTGGCCACCTCCTCGTGGAGACCAGCCGGCTCCAGGCGGCGGCCACCATGTCGGCCTTCGCGCGGAGCGGACTGCGCCCGAGAGCCGAGGTCTCGGACGACCTGGACGCCACCGTCGTCATCGGGACCCTGCTCCGGGAGTGAGTGCGGATACTCAGGCGACTTTGAGCCGATGGACCCTGCCCGACCAGGGACAGAGGTGGGTCAATGAGGACATGACCAGATACGCCGACCCCGAACGGTGCCCGGACTGCCTGGCCCCGATGTCGTACGGGGCCAGTCGATGCCCGAGCTGCGGGCTCAACCTCGAAGGTCCCCTCGCCGCGAAGCTCTTCGCGACCCTGAGCAGTGCCGACGACCTTCTCACCCAGCTGCGCGCCCCCGCCGCCACGACGGCTGCCGCTCCGGCCCCGGCACGAGCGGCTGCCACGGCACCGCCGGCCGGAGGTGTCGGCACCCTGCTCCGACCCGAGACCGCACCCGCCGTGGGCGTGCCTGCCGGCGGCGGTCCCCGGCCTCCCGAGCACCACGTCGGCCTCAGCGGAGCGTCCGTCCCGAAGATCCTGCTCGGTCTGGGCGCCCTGTGCCTGCTCGTCGCGGCCCTCGTCTTCCTCGCGGTGACCTGGTCGGCGATGGGGGTGGCCGCTCGCACCGCCACCCTGGTCGGGTTCACGGTCGTCGCCGGAGGGCTCTCGGCCTGGGCCGCGCACCGGGACCTCCGGGCAGCCTCGGAGTCGCTCGGCGTCGTGGCGCTCGGCCTGCTGACCTTCGACATGTTCGGTGCACGCGACGCCGGGTGGTTCGGCGACATCGACGTGCCCGCCTTCTTCGTGCTCCTGGGCGCCGTAGTCGCCCTCGCCGGCACCGCGGCCGCGACAGCGGTACGCCGGACCCCGGTGGGTGCCTTCGCCGGCGGGGAGGTCTTCGCGGCCCTCGGCATCGGCGCGGCCGCAGCAGGGTTCGTCACGACGGAGTGGCTCACGTGGTCCCCGGCGTTGACCGTGGTCGTCGTACTCACCGCGGCGGCAGCGCTCGCCGCCCACGCCGCACGGATGACGGTCCTGAGCGTCGGGGTCACGGCGGTCAGCCTCATGGCCTGGGCAACGCTCGCCACGTCTGCATGGGACCGCGCGGCCGCCCACCCCTCGCTGCGTGAGCTCTGGCTCGACCTGGAGGTCTGGCCGCTCCTCATGGCGGCCGTCCTGGTCGGCGCGCTCGCCCTCGTCTCGCGCCTGCCCCTCGTCGTACGCCTCACGTCGCTCTCGGTTGCCTACCTGCTTCTCGCGGGCGCGGTGCTCGCCCCGTTCGTCGACGAGACCGCGACCGAGCGCACCGCCGCCGCAGCGGTGCTCGTGCTGGTGGTCTCCGCGGCGACCTGGTACGCCCCCAAGCCGTGGCGGCGGAGCACGGGCGCAGTCGTCGGCCTCGGACTGGTCTGGATGTTCGTCGCGGGGCTCGTCCTCGCCGTCGAGGGACTCGAGCGGATCACCGAGGCGGGCGGCGCGATGTGGTCCGGAGCGCTCGGTGACTCTTTCCCCGACCGAGCCGTGGCCGAGTGGGAGCTGGCTGCCTGGCTGCTCCCGCTGCTGATGCTCGCCACCGCCTTCGCCCTGGTCGCGGTCGCCCGGTCGTTCACCTGGGCGGACCGGCTGGTCGCCCCCCTTCTCGACCTCGACCTCGTCCTGGCGGTCGGCGCGTTGACCGCGGCCCTCACGCTGGCGCTCTACCCCGTGCCGATCTGGGTGGTCACCGTCGTGCTCCTCGCCACCGCGGTGGGCTTCACGGCCGTCTCGCTGCGGAGGCAGCAGGCGCTGCCCCTCGTCCTCTCCGCAGTCTTCCTGGCGCTCCCGCTCGTTCTCGCCCTCCACGCCGAGTGGCTGATGCTCGCCACGCTGGCCGTCACACTCGCTGCGGCGCTCGCGATCCACCTGCACTGGAGGGGGCTCGAGGTCAGCGTCGGCGCCGGGGCCCTGGTGGCGGGCGCGACCGCCGGACTGGTCTGGACGGTCGGCGCCCTGTCGGACGCCTCCACCCAGTGGACCGCCGTCGCGGCGCTGCTCGTGCTCGCCGCGCTCGTCCTCGGGGGCCCGTACGTCGACGCGCGGATCCGGGTCAGCGGGCCGGCGTCCTACGCCCGCGTCGGCACCGAGGTGACCGCACTCGTCGGCGCAGGCGTCGTCTCGCTCGCGGCGGTCGACCTCGCGGGCTCGTCGTCGCAGGCCACCTGGTCGGCGGTCTACCTGACCCTGATGGGCGCCGCCGCCTCCGCGATGGCGCTCCTGCGACCCGACCGCCGTCTGGTCGGCTGGGTCGGCGGCTTCCTGCTCGTGGTGGCCAGCTGGGTCCGGCTCTGGGACCTCGGGGTCGACACCCCTGAGGCGTACACCCTTCCCTCGGCGGTCGCCCTGCTCGTCGTCGGCTACGTGCACCTCAGGCGGGACTCACGGGCCGCGACCATGACCTCGCTGACCCCCGGTCTGGCGCTGGGTCTGGTGCCGAGCCTGCTGTGGGTCCTCGCCGACCCGATCGCGATCCGCTCGCTGCTCCTCGGGGTCGCCTGCCTCGTCCTGGTGCTCGCCGGCGTCCGGCTCCGCTGGAGCGCACCGGTCGTGCTCGGGGCCGTGGTCGGCACGATCCTCGTGGTCCGTCTGGCGGTCCCGGTCGTCGAGCCGGTGCCCCGCTGGGCGCTGATCGGCGCGGCTGGCATCCTGCTCGTCACGGTCGGCATCACCTGGGAGAAGCGGGTGCGCGACGCACGGCGGATCGCCGGGTACGTCCGCGGTCTGCGCTGATAGCCCGATCGGGCCAGTCCGACCAGCTCCTGCGTGGTCAGCCGGGTTCGACCGGCTTCGTGAACTCGTCCCCTCGCCGGGAGACAGGAAAGGGCCTAGCACCAGAAGGTGCTAGGCCCTAAGACGTTGGAACCGAGGTTGTCGGCGCCCCCCGGCATCCGAAACCCAAGCTGCTACGTCCCCCCGGAACTCGAGCCTCCCTCAGCTCTCGTCCCCACGACGCTGCTCGGGAACCATCCCGGTTAGCAGCTCGCGCACTTCGGACTCGCGATAACGGCGATGTCCTCCGAGAGTCCTGATCGAGCTCAGCTTGCCGGCCTTGGCCCACCGAGTGACCGTCTTCGGGTCAACTCGGAACATGGCCGCAACCTCTGCAGGCGTGAGCAACGCCTCGGACTCAGGTGGTCGCATGTTCATCAGCGAACCTCCCTCCCTGTCGGTACCCTCCCACGACCAGGGAGGAGGCCCTGGTCATGTTCATTCAATGGTGCCATTTAAGAGACTAAGCAGCCGCTTGAATTGGGACAATGGTTCCTATGAACCATCAAGTGGTCTGGACTGCCCACAGTCGGACAGGGTCCATGTGACCCAGGTCGCACTAAACGCCTGATCTCCGTAGGCTGGTCACGACACGACCGCAACACCCCAGCGGTCTGAGTAACAGTAGCCCGCACCACCACTCGCGGGCCCGACCAGGAAGGGTCACCACCGTGACCGCACCACAGCAGCCTGCCGGCGTGTTCGAGCTCGGCAGCGGCCATGAGCAGGTCGTCTTCTGTCACGACGAACCCACCGGCCTGAAGGCGATCATCGCCATCCACTCCACCGCCCTTGGTCCGGGACTCGGCGGCACCCGCTTCTACCCCTACGCCAGCGAGCAGGACGCGCTCGAGGACGTGCTGAACCTGTCGAAAGGCATGTCCTACAAGGCTGCCCTGGCCGGTCTGGACCTCGGCGGGGGCAAAGCCGTGATCATCGGCGACCCGACGAAGATCAAGACCGAGGCGTTGCTGCGCGCCTACGGCCGCTTCGTCCAGTCCCTCAACGGCCGCTACTACACGGCCTGCGACGTGGGGACCTTCCCCGAGGACATGGACAACATCGCGCGCGAGTGCTCCTACGTCACCGGCCGGACCGTCGCCCACGGCGGCGCGGGTGACTCGTCGGTCCTGACGGCCTTCGGCGTCTTCCAGGGGATGCGGGCCGCGGCCGAGGTGACCTGGGGAGCGCCGACCCTCCACGGACGCACGGTCGGGGTCGCGGGGGTCGGCAAGGTCGGTCACCATCTGGTCACCCATCTGGTCGACGACGGCGCCGACGTGGTGGTCACCGACGTCGACCAAGCGGCGGTCGCACGCGTGCAGGCCGACCACCCGCAGGTGCGGGCGGTCGAGGACACCGCGGCGCTGGTGCGCTCCGAGCTCGACGTCTACGCGCCCTGCGCCCTCGGCGGCGCCCTCGACGACGAGGTCGTCGACGTGCTCAGCGCCAAGGTGGTCTGCGGCGCGGCCAACAACCAGCTCGCCCACGAGGGCATCGAGAAGCAGCTCCAGGACCGCGGGATCCTGTACGCCCCCGACTACATGGTCAACGCGGGTGGCCTGATCCAGGTCGCCGACGAGCTCGAGGGCTTCCACTTCGACCGGGCCAAGCAGCGCGCGGCGAAGATCTTCGACACGACCGCCCAGGTGTTCGCGCTCGCCGCCGAGGAGGGCGTGCCCCCGGCCGTCGCCGCGGACCGGCTCGCCGAGCGCCGGATGAAGGAGGTCGGCCGCCTTCGCGGCCTCTGGCTCAACCGCTGAGCCCACCACGACATCGAGTCGCCCTGCGGCCCGTCGTCACGCCGGCCACGGTCGGCGTACGGCGGGCCGCGGTGCGTCGTACGCCGGATGCGCCCGACCTGGGCACCTCTCGGGGTAGTCCGTGAGCAGAACGCTGTCACGAGTGCCGGCGGGCAGCATTCTGCTCACGGACTATCCGGCAGCGGACGACGTCACGGCCCATCCGGGCTCTCGTCGATCCGCCCCCGCCGCGATCGAGGGCATGCGAAACCCGCGGGCCGGCCGGCGTCGTGCACAGGCGGACCGCGGGTCCACGCGTCAGATGGTGCTGCTAGAGAACGTCAGTCGCGACGCGTGGGCTCGGTGTAGTCCGCCCACTCGTCGTACTCGTCGGACTCGTTGTCCGACGTGTCCTTCCCAGAGTCGCCATGCAGCTCTCGGGCCAGCGCGCTGAGGTCCGTCTCGTGAGAGCGGTACTTCAGGTCGCGGGCAACCTTCGTCTGCTTAGCCTTCGCTCGGCCGCGCCCCATAGGGTCGACCCCCTCGCACACTCGGCCGGAGTCACGACATGCCTCGCCCGACAGCCAGGTCGCCCTGGGCATCGACGAAGTATCCGCGCGTCCGGTCTCTCGTTCGTATTTGTCCTGGGACAAGGCTACCTGGCCGCTGGTGAATCTCGCACATCCGACTAGATCTTGACCGGGAGCACTTGCGTTTCCGGAGGTGTCACGCCCGAAAAGTCCGGGTCAAAACGCCTCAGACACCCCTCACCAGCCGGCGTACTGACCTTCGAGGGTGACCGAACCGCCCGCCGCGGAAGCGGCCGAGCCCGCGACCGGGGTGACCTCGCCCGCGGCCCAGGCCGCAACGCCGTAGCCGTCGAGGATGGCGATCGCACGGTCAACGTCGTCGGGGGCGACCAGGGCGACCATGCCGACCCCGCAGTTGAGGGTCCTCTCCAAGTCCGCCTGGTCGACCGAGCCCACCCGGCGTACGAGGTCGAAGATCGGCTGTGGCGTCCAGGTGCCGCGGTGGATCGTGGCGACGAGCTCCTCCGGCATCACCCGCTCGAGGTTCGCCGCGAGGCCGCCGCCGGTGACGTGGGACATCGCGTGGGTGCGCGTGTTGCGGGCGAGGTCGAGGCAGGCCTTCGCATAGATCCGCGTCGGCTCGAGAAGCTCCTCGCCGAGGGTCCTGCCGAGCTCGTCGACCTGACGGTGCAGCGACCAGCCGGCGCCACCCTCCGACGACGGAGCGAGGAGGACGTGGCGGACGAGGGAGTACCCGTTCGAGTGGAGGCCCGAGGACGCCATCGCCAGCACCACGTCGCCCGCCCGGACACGGCCGGGACCGAGGAGGTCCGCGGCCTCCACGACGCCGGTCGTCGAGCCGGCCACGTCGTACTCGTCGGGGCCGAGCAGGCCCGGGTGCTCCGCGGTCTCGCCGCCGATCAGAGCGCACCCGGCCTGGACGCACGCCTCGGCGATGCCCTGGACGATCGCGGCGATCCGCTCGGGGACCACCCGGCCGGTCGCGATGTAGTCGGTCAGGAAGAGCGGCTCCGCGCCGCACACCACGAGGTCGTCGACGAGCATGCCGACGAGGTCGAACCCGATGGTGTTGTGCACGTCCATCGCCTGCGCGATCGCGACCTTCGTGCCGACGCCGTCCGCGGAGCTCGCGAGGAGCGGGTGGTCGTACTTCTTGAGCGCGCTGGCGTCGAAGAGCCCGGCGAACCCGCCGATCCCGCCCACCATCTCGGGGCGTCGCGCCTTCTCGACCCACCCCCTCATCAGCTCGACGGCCTTGTCGCCGGCCTCGATCGAGACCCCGGCGGCCTCGTACGTGGCCCCGGGGCTGGGCGGGTTCTCGTCAGGCATGCGGTCCTCGTTCGGGTGGCAGCGCGGTCGGTGTGGTCAGGGGCGGTCGAGGGCGTCGGAGGCGCCACCACCGCCGACGGAGGTCCGCACCCCGTCCACGTCGGTGATGTCGCTGAGCTCGAGAAGGTGCTTGCCGAGGTGCTCGGGCTCGGGCAGCTCCACCGGGTAGACCCCGTCGAAGCAGGCCCGGCACAGGCTGTCCTTCGGCAGGGTGGTTGCCTCGACGAGCTCGTCGAGGGAGACGTACCCGAGCGAGTCGGCGTCGATGGAGCGCGCGATCTCCTCCGGGGACAGTCCGTTGGCGATCAGCTCCGCACGGGTGGCGAAGTCGATGCCGTAGAAGCACGGCCACTTCACCGGCGGGCTCGAGATCCGGACGTGCACCTCGCGGGCGCCCGCCTCCCGGAGCATCCGGATCAGCGCGCGCTGGGTGTTGCCGCGGACGATCGAGTCGTCGACCACGACGAGCCGCTTGCCCTCGATGACGTCCCGCAACGGGTTGAGCTTCAGGCGGATGCCGAGCTGCCGGATCGTCTGCGAAGGCTGGATGAAGGTGCGTCCGACGTACGAGTTCTTGACCAGGCCGGTGCCGTAGGGGATGCCACTCTCCTCGGCGTACCCGATCGCGGCCGGTGTCCCGGACTCGGGCACGGGCATCACCAGGTCCGCCTCGACCGGGAACTCCCTCGCCAGCCGGCGGCCGATCTCGACCCGGACGCTGTGCACCCTCTGGTCGTTCATCAGCGTGTCGGGGCGGGCGAGGTAGACGAACTCGAAGAGGCAGTGCTTCGGCTTGGGCTCGGCGAAGTGCCGGCTGCGCAGGCCGTCCTCGTCGACCGCGATCAGCTCGCCGGGCTCGACCTCGCGGATGTACGACGCGCCGACGATGTCGAGGGCCGCGGTCTCGGACGCGACGACCCACCCGCGCTCGAGGCGGCCGAGGACGAGCGGCCGGATGCCCTGGGGGTCGCGGGCGGCGTACAGGGTGCTCTCGTCCATCCACACGAACGAGAACGCCCCCCTGACCGAGGGCAGGACCTCGACGGCGTTCTCCTCGAGGCTCTTGTCGGGGTGGTGCGCGAAGAGCGCCGTGACCAGGCTGGTGTCGTTCGTGGACTCCAGGCCGCGGGTCGGGATGTCGAGCTCGCCGTTGAGGTTCGGGAGGTCCGCGACCCGCTCGGCGAGCTCGCGGGTGTTGGTCAGGTTGCCGTTGTGGGCCAGCGCGATCGAGCCGGTCGCCGTGGGGCGGAACGTCGGCTGCGCGTTGTGCCAGGTGCTCGCGCCGGTAGTCGAGTAGCGCGCGTGTCCGACCGCGAGATGGCCCTGCAGCGAGGCGAGCGTGGTCTCGTCGAACACCTGCGACACCAGGCCCATGTCCTTGAAGACGAGGATCTGCCGGCCGTTGCTCACCGCCATGCCGGCGGACTCCTGGCCGCGGTGCTGGAGGGCGTACAGGCCGTAGTAGGTCAGCTTGGCGACGTCCTCCCCCGGGGCCCAGACACCGAAGACCCCACACGCGTCCTGTGGCCCGCGCTCCTGGGGGTCGAGGTCGTGGTTCAGACGGCCGTCACCGCGGCGAGCATTCCCAGGCACGCCTGAAGTCTACGGGCAGCCGGTTGACGAGGCCGAACGACCGGTCCGGGCGTCTGCCACGTGGACAGGATCCCGGCGGGCCGGGGTCCTGCCACTACCCCAGTGCTGTGGACGCTTCCCAAGCGGTGTGCCGCTTGTGCACAGTCCATAACCCCGCGTTACAAGGGCTTGGCGAGGGAGGCGAGCAGGAGGGTCTCGGCGAGGCAGACCCGCTCGAACTCCGCGAGGTGGAGACCCTCGTTGGCGCCGTGCGCGCGGGTGTCCGGGTCCTCGACGCCGGTGACGAGTACGGCGGCCTGCGGGAACGCCTTCTGGAAGGAGGCGATGAACGGGATCGAGCCGCCGACCCCGATGTCGACGGGGTCCACGCCGCCCCAGGCCTCCTTGAAGGCCGCCCGTGCCGCGTCGTAGACCGGCCCCTGCGCGTCGATCACACCGGGCTGCCCGCTCTCCCGGCCGGGCGTCACCGTCACGCGAGCACCCCAGGGCGCGTGGGTCTCGAGGTGGTGGATGAGCTTCCCGAGCGCCGAGGTGGCGTCGTCGCCGGGGGCGACCCGCAGCGAGACCTTCGCCCGCACCGAGGGGATGAGGGTGTTGCTCGCCTCGGCGGTGCGGGTGGTGTCGAGGCCGATGACGGAGATCGACGGCTTCGTCCAGAGCCGCTCGACGTAGGAGCCGGACCCGATGAACGAGACGCCGTCGAGGACCGAGGACTCCTGGCGGATCCGCTCCTCGGGGTAGTCGACGTCGCTCGCGGGTCCGCTGACGAGACCCTCGACGGCGACGTTGCCCTCGTCGTCGTGGAGCGTCGCCAGGAGCCGCACCATGGCCATCATCGCGTCGGGGACGAGCCCGCCCCACATCCCCGAGTGCACGCCGTGCCCGAGGGTCTGCAGGTCGACGAAGACGTCCACGTTGCCGCGCAGGGTCGTGGTCAGCGAGGGCAGGCCGACGTCCCAGTTGGTGGAGTCGGCGATCACGATGACGTCGGCGGCCAGGGTCTCCTTGTGCTCGGCGAGGAAGGCCTCGAGGGTCGGCGAGCCGATCTCCTCCTCCCCCTCGACGAAGACCGTCACCCCGACCGGGAGGTCGTCGCCGAGAGCACGGATGGCCGCGAGGTGGGCGGCGATCCCGGCCTTGTCGTCCGCGGCCCCGCGGCCGTAGAGGCGTTCACCGCGCTCGGTGGGCTCGAACGGCTCGCTGTCCCAGCTCGCCCTGTCGCCGACCGGCTGCACGTCGTGGTGCGCGTAGAGGAGCACCGTCGGCGCGCCCTCGGGAGCCGGCTTCCGTGCCACGACAGCGGGGGCGCCGCTCCCGCTCGACAGGATGGAGACGTCGAGACCTTCGGCCCGGAACAGCTCGGCCGTGGCCTCTGCCGACCGTCGTACCTCGTCCTTGAGCGCGGGATCGGCACTGACCGACGGGATACGCACGAGTGCCTCGAGGTCGGCGCGGACCGACGGCAGCACCTGCTGCACGGCGTCGTGGAGCCTGGCGGACGAGCTGGCGGTCGAAGTCATGCCGGCCACCCTATGGGTCAGGCGCCCGCGACGCTCCCAGGGAGAGCCAGGTCGGCGACCTCGATGCGGTAGGTGCGGTACTCGACGAGGTGGCCGTCCTTGTCGAGCTCGCGACGCGCGACGACCTTGCCGGCAAGGCCGTTGCCCTCGATGAGCTGCTCGAGGTACGCGAGGTCGGCGGTGGTGCCGAAGAAGACGAGGATCCGGCCGTCCTCGGTGAGGTGAGCGCGGACATGGGCGAAGAAGGCCGTGAGGGAGCGGTAGTCCTCGTCGGTGATCGACGCCTCCGCCCAGTCGCGAGGCTTCATCCACCGGAACGGCGGGTCGAAGACCACCAGGTCGAAGCGACCCTCGACCTCGGCGAAGAGGTCGCTCTCGCGGATCGACACCCGGTCGGCCACGCCGTTGCGCTCGGCGTTGGCGCGGGCCGCCTCGACCGCGTGCGGGTTGACGTCGACCGCCGTGACGCGGGCACCCCTCTTGGCGGCCAGGATCGCGTTCACGCCGCTCCCCGTGCCCATGTCGAGCACGCGCTCACCGGCCTGCACCTCGTCGAGGACGACCTGGCCGAGCACGTCGGAGGTGCTCTCGATGACCTGCACGTGCGGAGGCACGACGAGGCTGAGGCCGAGGTACTCGAAGACCTGGCCCTCGTCGGCGACCTTCTTGAGGTGCGCGTAGTGCTCGTCGTGCCAGGCCTGCATCCGCGCTGCCTCCTCGGCGGAGACGGTCGGTTGGTAGGTCATGGTGCCTCCACGAGAGGTAGCAGCGGGCTGAGGTCGGAGCGTTCGCCGGAGGCTGTGAGCCTTGCGGACTCCTCGGCCTCGTGCCAGGCGAGGTCCCCCGTCGCGAGGGCGATCCAGGTCGCCGGGTCGGTCTCGACGACGGCGGGCGGTGTGCCCCGCGTGTGGCGGGTGCCCTCGACGCACTGGGCGACGGCGTACGGCGGCACCCGCACCTCGACAGCGCCTCCCGGCGCCTTGGCGACGAGCAGCGCGAGCAGGTGCTTGGTCAGCAGGCGCAGGTCGTCCTTGGTCGCGGTGCCCTCGCGAAAACGGGCCAGTGCCGGTTCGACGACAGCCGGGTCGGCGGGGCGCAGTCGCACGGGCATGCGACCCAGTATTCCCGAGTTGGCTCGTTTCCCCGCGACGGGTCCTTTACCCGATTTACTCTGGCCGCCAGATCGTCAAAACGGGGAAGTCTTCTCATGCTGCTCTCGGTATCCCGTCGTTCGCGGCGTGCGTCCGCCGTGCTCACCTCGCTCGTCGCCCTGGCAACGGTCCTCACCGGCGCGGTCACCGCCCCTGCGCAGGCAGCGAACCGCGTAACGCCGGGGAACTTCACCGGCTACGGGTTCGACCAGTGCCGGACGCAGTCCCAGGAGGTCATGGACGCCTGGCTGAACAGCTCGCCGTACCTGGCGGTGGGCGTCTACATCGCCGGGGTGGACCGGTACTGCGGGGACGACCAGCAGACCGAGCTGACGCCCGAATGGGTCAGCACCCAGCTGGCGAAGGGCTGGAGGATCCTCCCGATCACCGTGGGGCCGCAGGCCTCGTGCTCGGTGCGCTACAAGGACAAGGTCCGGATCAGGTCCAACCCCCTCGACGACTACGCGGCCGCCCGTGAGCAGGGGCGGCTCGAGGCGATCGACACCGTCCAGCGCGCCAAGGCACTGGGCATCGTCGCCAAGAGCACGCTCTGGTACGACCTCGAGCACGTGACCCCCTCAGAGATCACGCCGCGCTGCCGCGCCTCGGCGCTGACCTTCATCGACGCGTGGACCGACGAGCTGCACCGCGTCGGCTACGTGTCCGGTTTCTACTCGAGCGCCTCGTCGTGGATCACCGAGCTCGACCGGGCCCGCGTGTACCTGCCCGAGTACACGATGCCGGACCGGATCTGGATCGCCGAGTGGGTGACGCCGGAGAGGTACCGCCGGCCGCCGACCGCGACGCCGCCGAGCCTGCTCTCCTCCTACATCTCCGACGACGGCTGGATGCCGGGGCGCCGGATGCGGCAGTACCGAGGCGGGCACGACGAGACCTACGGCGGCATGACGGTCAACATCGACACGAACTACCTCGACCTCGGACGCGGCACCCTCGGCGGAAAGGCACCGAGCCTCTGCGGCGGCACGAAGGTGGACTTCCCGAGCTACCGCCGGCTCGCCTTCGGCTCCCGCGGAGCGCAGGTGAAGGCCCTTCAGTGCCTGCTCAAGCGCAGGAAGCTGTACGACGGCCGGCTCACCGCCTTCTACAACCGGGGCACGGAGGCCGCGGTACGCCGCTTCCAGGAGAACCACGGGCTCCGGGTGAACGGCCGGATGTGGCTCGGCACCTGGACGGTCCTCCTGTCCGAGGGCCGCTCCCCCGTGGTCAAGATCGGCTCGGGCGGCGCCGCCGTGCGACGCGCACAGCGCTCGCTGAACGCCGCGGTCGGGGCCGGGCTCGTCGTCGACGGCATCTTCGGCTTCGACACGACGGCGGCCACCCGGACCTACCAGGGGGCGGTCGGCCTGCGCAGGACCGGAGTCGTCGACCCCACCACGTGGGCCTCCCTGCAGGCCGGCGTCCTCTGACCCTTCTCCCCGGACGTCCTACCTCCCGGAGGTGGCTGCAGGGTTGTGAACCTGCGCAAACCTGCAGCGCCCGCGCCGTGACCCGGACGGACCGGGCTCGTTGGGCTCTTGGTCAGGCCGTGCCAGCGGCTCGTCTCGGAGCAAGGAAGCCCATTGCGTAGATCCCCGATCGCGGCCGCGGCCGCGTGCACCCTCATCCTCGGCGCGACCGGCGTCGCGGCGAACGCCGCCACCTCCCCGGGTGACCTCGGCGTCGCCGCCACCGGGAGCTACATAGTCGTGCTGAAGGACGGCACCGCTGCCCGCGACGTCGCGACGGCGCAGGCCGAGCGCTTCGGCTTCGACCTGGGCCACGTCTACACCACGGCCCTCCAGGGCTACTCGGCGCAGATGCCGGCCTCTGTCGCGGCGGCGCTCGAGGCCGCGCCCACCGTGAAGTGGGTCCAGGAGGACACCGCGGTCTCCGCGACGGCCCAGACCACGCCCACCGGCATCAACCGGGCCAACGCCGACGCCAGCCCGACGGCCAAGATCAACGGCACCGACGAGCGCGTGAACGTCGACGTCGCCGTGATCGACACCGGTGTCGACCTGACCCACCCCGACATCAACGTCTACAAGGCGGGCGCGAAGAACTGCTCGATCGGCGCCATCAACGCCAACGACCTGCACGGCCACGGCACCCACGTCTCCGGGACGATCGGGGCGATCGACAACGGCTCCGGTGTCGTCGGCATGGCGCCGGGGGCACGCATCTGGCCCGTGAAGGTCCTCACGGACGTCGGCAGCGGCCTGAACTCCGACGTGATCTGCGGCATCGACTATGTCGCCGCGCACGCGAACGAGATCGAGGTGGCGAACATGAGCCTCGGCGGCAGCGGGTCGGACGACGGGAACTGCGGCGCCACGGACGGCGACGCCATGCACGCCGCCATCTGCGACGCGGTCGCCGCGGGCATCACCTTCGTGGTCGCGGCCGGCAACGACAGCGCCGACGCCTCGACCTTCACGCCCGCGGCGTACGACGAGGTCATCACGGTCAGCGCGCTCGCCGACTTCAACGGCCTCCCCGGCGGAGGCGCGGCGTCGACGTGCCGCAGCGACGTCGACGACACCTTCGCCAGCTTCTCCAACTACGGCGCCGACGTCGACATCATCGCCCCGGGCGTGTGCATCTACTCGACGTCCAAGCTGGGCGGCTACGAGACCATGTCCGGTACGTCGATGGCGAGCCCGCACGTCGCGGGTGCCGCAGCGCTGTACGCCGCGACCCACCCGGGCGCGACCCCCGCGCAGGTCAAGAGCGCCCTCCAGAGCGCCGGCTCCACCGACTGGAACAACGCCGACGACCACGACAACACCAAGGAGCGGCTGCTCGACGCGAGCACCTTCTGAGCCGCGACGCCTGAGCCGCAACGTCCGGCATCATCCCCAAGACCCCGGGTGGTGCCGGACGTTGCCTGTTCCCGCGCGGTGGGCACGGCGGTCGGAGCGGCCGTCGTACTCCTGCAGGAACTTGTAATGCGCAAACCTGCACATACCAGGGCATTGCCTCCCGGACGAGCGCGACATGGAATGACGTCCTCCCTGCCCGCCCGGGCAGACCGAACCCCAGGTGAGGACACATGCGCAAGACCACGACCGCCGTACTCTCGGCGATCAGCCTCGTCGCTCTCGGGTCACCCGCCCTCGCAGCGAATGCCGCACCCGCTACCGGATCGGACAGCTCCGCGGCCTACATCGTCGTCCTGAAGGACGGCACCGCCGCCGGCAAGGTGGCGGACGAGCACAGCCGCCGCTACGACGCCCAGGTGTCGAACATCTACCGCTCGGCCCTCAAGGGCTACTCGGCGCACATGAGCCCCACGGCCGCCGAGCGCATCGGCAACGACTCTCGCGTGCTGTTCGTGCAGCGTGACGGCGTCGTGCACGCGACGGCCCAGACGCTGCCGACGGGCATCAACCGCGCCAACGCCGACGCCAGCCCCACGGCCAAGATCAACGGCACCGACGAGCGCGTGAACGTCGACGTCGCGGTCATCGACACCGGCATCGACCTGACCCACCCGGACCTCAACGTCTACACGGCCGGGGCGAAGAACTGTTCCACCGGGAGCTCCGCCGCCGACGGCAACGGCCACGGCACCCACGTCTCCGGCACGATCGGCGCCCTCGACAACGGCATCGGCGTGGTGGGCATGGCGCCGGGCGCCCGCGTGTGGCCGGTCCGCGTCCTCAACAACCAGGGCAGCGGGACCTTCTCCGCCATCGTCTGCGGCATCGACTACGTCACCGCCCACGCGTCGCAGATCGAGGTCGCGAGCATGAGCCTCGGCGGTGGCGGCAGCGACGACCGCAACTGCGGCAACACCAACGGCGACGCCATGCACAAGGCGATCTGCAACTCCGTCGCTGCCGGGGTCACCTACGTGGTCGCCGCCGGCAACGAGACCGACGACGCCGCGAACCACGTCCCGGCCGCCTACGACGAGGTGATCACGGTCAGCGCCCTCGCCGACTTCAACGGCGTGCCCGGCGGTGGCGCCGCGGCCACCTGCCGCACGGACGTCGACGACACGTTCGCCGACTTCTCCAACTACGGCGCCGACGTCGACATCATCGCCCCCGGTGTCTGCATCAACTCCACCTGGAAGGGCGGCGGCTACAACACCATCTCCGGTACGTCGATGGCCACGCCCCACGTCTCCGGCGCCGCGGCGCTCTACAAGGCGAACAACCCCTCGGCCTCCCCGGCCCAGGTGAAGTCCGCCCTCCAGAACGCCGGCACCACCGACTGGAACAACGTCGACGACCACGACAGCACCAAGGAGCGCCTGCTCGACGCGAGCACCTTCTGATCCAGACGCTCGGAGCGGCTCCCGCTCGCTGAGTTCGACGTTCGGCGCCACCCTGCTGCCCGGGGTGGCGCCGAACGGCTTGCGGGGGCAAGTCGTGGGAGTTCTCGGTCTGGCTGAACTCGCTGCCGCCGGAGAACCGCGTGGCATTGCCTGTCAAGGGGGTTCGGGCGGGCCTAGCATCGTGGGACAGACCGCAGGAGGTGGTGGCGCGTGTCCGACTTCCCCTACGCAGAACGGTTCCCCGTCAACCGGAGGCTGCCGGCGCACGGCAGGTCCCGCGAGGACGTGCTCGCCGAGATGCGGACCATGGCGACCGAGGAGGACGCCTTCTGGGAGACCGGGAAGTGCTCGGGGACGATGTACTCCGGGGACCACGAGCACTACCGGTTCCTCGACGAGGCCTTCGGGCTCTACGCCCACGTGAACATCCTCCAGCGGGACATGTGCCCGAGCGCCACGAAGTTCGAGGGCGAGGTCATCGCCATGGCGCTCGACCTCATGCACGCCGACACCGTCACCGACGGCACGCCGGCCGGGCTCATCACGACCGGCGGCACCGGCAGCATCCTGCACGCGGTGCACGCCTACCGCGAGTACGCCAGGCAGCAGCGCGGGATCACGCAGCCCAACTTCGTGAAGCCCGAGACCGGCCACCCGGCCTTCGACAAGTCGTGCCACCTGCTCGGCATCGAGCTCCGGGTGGCGCCCGTCGTACCCGAGACCACGCAGGCCGACGTCGACGCGATGGCCGAGCTGATCGACGAGAACACCGTCGCCATCATGGGTTCAGCGACCAACTACGGGTACGGCACGATCGACCCGATCACGGAGCTCGGCGAGCTGGCCCTCGACCGGGGCGTCGGCCTGCACGTCGACTCCTGCCTCGGCGGCTTCATCCTCCCGTTCGGCGAGGAGCTCGGCTACGACATCCCGCCCTTCGACTTCCGGGTGCCGGGGGTCACGAGCATCTCGGCCGACACCCACAAGTACGGCTACGCCTTCAAGGGCAGCTCCACCGTGCTGTTCCGCGACAAGGCCTACCGCAACGCCCAGTACTTCCACCTCGCCGGCTGGAGCGGCGGGAAGTACATGTCGCCGGGCATCGAGGGCTCCCGGTCAGGTGGGCTGGTGGCGTCGACCTGGGCCGCGATGGTGCAGCTCGGAAGGGAGGGCTACCGGAAGTACGCCGAGCAGATCTTCAGCACGTCGAAGGCGATGCAGGAGGTGGTCGGCTCGCACCCGGAGCTGAGGATCATGGGCAGGCCGACGTTCTGCTTCAGCATGACCTCGGACGTGTTCGACATCTACCACGTCTGGGACCACATGGCGCCCAAGGGCTGGCGGTTCAACGGGCAGCAGTACCCCAACTCCATGCACATGGCGGTCACCAGGCCGCAGACGCAGCCGGGCGTCGTCGACCTCTGGGCCAAGGACCTCGCCGAGGCGGTCGACTACGCCAAGAAGAGGGAGGCCTCCGGTGAGGCGGCGTTCATGTCCGCGGTCTACGGCGGCGTGGCGGGCGGCCTCAACGAGGAGAGCGAGGACTTCATCAAGGCGGTCATGAGCGACATGCTGGACACCCAGCAGTCCCTGCCTCCCGCGGAGGGCTGATGGCGCCTGACCGCGGCCGGGGCGAACGCTTCGTCCTGGCCGTCGACCTCGGCTCGAGCGTGGTCAAGGTCGGGTTCGTGGCGCTAGACGGGACGATCGCGTGGTGGACCCGCGCGGACCTCGAGACGGTGCACGGCCCAGGCGGCGCGGCGACCCAGGACGCCGAGCACTGGTGGCAGGTCATCACCGACGCCACGAGGCAGGGGCTCGCCGAAGGCCCGGTGCGCGGGGACCAGGTCGTCGCCGTCGCGGTCACGGGCCAGTGGTCGAGCACTGTCCCCGTCGACGAGAACGGCCGCCCCGTCGGCCCCTGCCTGATGTGGATGGACACCCGGGGGCAACGACACTCCCGGGCGCTGGTCGGTGGCCACCTCCAGGGCTACCGTGGCCGCGCGGTCGTCGAGTGGGTACGTCGTACCGGGGGAATCCCCTCCCTCTCCGGAGGTGACGCGACCGGCACCATGCTCCACCTGGAGCGGGACCAGCCGGAGGTCGCGGCGGCGACCCGGTTCTACCTCGAGCCCGTCGACTACCTGACCATGCGGTTCACCGGCGTCCCGTCCGCGACCCAGGCCTCGATGTTCCCGCGGTGGCTGACCGACAACCGCCGCACCGACGCGACCTCCTACGACCCCACGCTGGTCAGGCTGGTGGGCGTGGACCCGGCGAAGCTGCCTCCGCTCACGGCCACGGGCTCCGTGGTGACACCGGTGGACCCTTCCGTGGCCGACGAGCTCGGCATCCCCCACGAGACCCTGGTGGTGAACGGCCTGCCCGACCTGCACGCCTCGGCGGTCGGCTCGGGATGCCTGGCGGAGCACCAGACCCACCTCGCCGTCTCGACCACGACCTGGGTCAGCTGTCCTGTCCCGCAGAAGAAGACCGACCTGATCCGGCAGATCGCGTCGGTGCCCGGACTGTGGCCGGGGCAGTACCTCCTCGCCAACAGCCAGCGCACCTCCGGCCGGTGCCTGGAGTGGCTGCGGGGCAACGTGCTGGCTCCTCAGGACGGCTTGGGCGGGGACGCGGTCTCCTACGAGGACCTCGTGAGGCTGGCCGCCACGGCGCCGCCCGGAAGCGGAGGCGTCGTCTTCACTCCGTGGCTGGCCGGCGAGAGCTGCCCCGTCGACGACGCCCAAGCACGCGGGGGCTTCCACAACGTCTCCCTGCACACCGACCGCGCCGACCTGGTGCGGGCGGTCCTCGAAGGCGTGGCGTACAACGCCCGATGGCTCCTCGAGGCCGCCGACCACTTCACCGGGCGCCGGCTCGACCACCTCCGCCTCATCGGCGGCGGCGCCCGCTCGGACCTGTGGTGCCAGATCGTCGCGGACGTCTGCGACCGGACTCTGCAGCGGGTGGCAGACCCCGTCGTACCAGGCCTGCGAGGCGCCGCGCTGTACGCCGGCATGGTCCTCGGGGAGGTCGACCGCGACGAGGTCCACGACCTGGTGCCGGTCGACACGACGTTCACACCGGACCCGGCGAACCGTGCCGTCTACGACCGCCTGTTCGCGGAGTTCCCGAAGATCTACAAGTCACAGCGCGGGATGTTCCGGCGGCTCAACCGCTCCTGAGGCGGGCCAGAAACGCCGTCGCCTTGCTCACAACCCGAAAAATCTTCCACCCAAGTCGGGCGAAAGGCACAAAGCGTGCTGGCCATCCTGCCGCAAGCCTTGCGAGGATCGACAGCCGTGCCTTTTTCGAGACCAGCGGGGGAACGCCGTCTCGACGAGAGCACGATCGCGGCGGCAGTCCGCCGCGACCACCCGTGAAGTACGAGAGACAAGGAGCATGCCTTGAACCAGGCTCCCAACGTGATCACCCACCAGGTCATCGTCGAGATGGTCGGCCCGGAGGGCCCGGTTCAGGCGGCAGCCGAGCTGCGGTACGACTCGTTCGACCCCTACGCCGTCACGGTGGCCTTCCTCCAGGGGGAGGGCGAGGTTGCCTGGCTCTTCGGGCGCGACCTGCTGATGAGTGGCGTCTCAGAGCCGGTGGGTGAGGGCGACGTCCAGGTCTTCCCCTCCCTGGACCCGCACGGTCACGCGGTCGTCGGCCTCGCGCTCCACGCGCCGACCGGCCAGGCGCTCGTCACGGTCCCCGCGGGCGACGTCCTGGCGTTCCTTGCCCGCACCACGAGGGCGGTGTGGCCCGGCACCGAGGCCGACCACGTCGGCACGGACGAGGCGATCGAGGCGATCCTGGTGAGCGGCTGAAGGCCGGCGTCACGGACGTCGGCCTGGATGAGAGCGCCGGCGTCGGGTAGATGTTGCAAGTGCCAGAAACCCAGCGCGCCTACGAGCCCGACCCGAGACGCTGGCACGCCCTCGCGGTCACGCTCGTGGTCGGGTTCATGTCGCTTCTCGACGTCACGATCGTCAACGTCGCGATCCCCTCGATCCAGCACGGGCTCGGCGCCTCGGCGCAGGCGGTGCAGTGGGTGGTCTCCGGCTACGCCCTCACCTTCGGCCTGGTGCTCGTCGCGGGTGGCCGCCTCGGGGACCTGCTCGGGCGGCGCCGGATGTTCCTCGTCGGCCTCACCGGGTTCACCCTCACCAGCGCCGCCGCGGGTGCGGCCCCGACCCCGGAGCTCCTCGTGCTGGCTCGGCTGCTGCAGGGCGTCGCCGCCGGCATGCTGACCCCGCAGAACACCGGCCTCATCCAGGAGCTGTTCCGCGGAGACGAGCGAGGCCGGGCCTTCGGCTGGTTCGGCACCACCGTGGGGGTCTCGGCAGCCACCGGCCCGGTGGTGGGCGGTGCTCTCATCGCCCTGTTCGGCCCGGACAACGGCTGGCGGATGGTCTTCCTGGTCAACGTCCCCATCGGCCTGGCCGCGATGGTGCTCGCCGCCCGCGTCATCCCGAGGACCCGGACGGAACGTGGGGCTCTGCGCCGCGAGCTCGACCCGGTGGGCGCCGTACTGCTCGGGGCCGCGGTCCTCTGCGTGCTCTTCCCGCTCGTACAGGCGATGTCCGAGCCCACCACGCGCTGGTGGCTCCTTGCCCCGATCGCGCCGGTCGCGGCGCTGCTCTTCCTCCGATGGGAGTCGCGCGTGATCGCGCGCGGCCGGCACCCGCTCCTCGACGTGCGGCTGGTCCGGAGCGCACCCGGGTTCGCCACCGGCATCGCCTTGCAGACGGTGTACTTCGCCGGGTTCAGCGGTCTGTGGCTCGTGCTGGCGCTGTTCTTCCAGGACGGCCTCGGCTACTCACCACTGCAGTCCGGGCTGGCCGTGACCCCGTTCGCCATCGGGTCGGCGGTCACCGCTGTCCTGGCCGGACGGCTGGTCGGCCGCTGGGGCCGGCGACTGACGGTCGGGGGCCTCGTGCTGGTGGCCACGGGGTTCATCGGGTTGGCGTCGACGATCACACAGCCCACCCACACAGCGCTGTGGACGGCGCTTCCCCTGCTGGTGGGCGGCGTCGGCTCAGGAGCGGTGATCTCGCCGAACATCACGATGACGCTGCGCCGGGTGCCACCGGACATGGGCGGCGCCGCAGGTGGCGCGATCCAGACCGGCGCCCGAGTCGGGAGCGCCGTCGGAGCGGCCGTCCTCGCAGCCACTTTCCGGATCAGCCTCCACGGCGCGGACTACCCCCAGTCCGCGCGGGCGGCGTTCCTGTGCGCCCTCGGGTTCGTGCTCGGCGCCCTGGCTCTCGCGACCCTCGAGCTGCGCCAGCAGTTCCGGCACCCGGCCGAGGCGTCGCTCGAGATCCCGACCGTCGACTGACCTCGGACCCGTCAGGGTGGGCGGGGCCGCGGAGGCGACTCCCCACGGCAAATGGTGCCTTCCCATGGTGCACTTGCCATGGGAAGCGAACCATTTGCCTGCATACCTTGGTAATTCCCGCCCCGGGGGCGGGCCTCAGGACCCCAGCGCGTCGGGGAGCGTCGCGGACCAGGCGGCCCTGAGGTCGGACAGCGCGACCGAGAACTGACCCTGGACGTCGAGCACCGCGTCGTCGCCGGCCCCGTCGGTCACGCCGATGCGGACGTGGGGGAAGCCGCGCGCCGAGCACATGTCGGTGAAGCGAACCTCCTCGCTTCGTGGCACCGCGACGATCGCCCGGCCGGCCGACTCGCTGAAGAGCGCGACGAACGGGTCGAGCTCGTCGGGGAACCACACCCGGGCGCCGATCCCACGACGCAGGCAGGACTCCACCAGCGCCTGGGCGAGACCGCCGTCGGAGAGGTCGTGGGCCGCGTCGATCAGGCCGTCGCGCGAGGCGTTGACCAGGATGTCGGCGAGCTCCCGCTCCGCGGCGAGGTCGACCCGCGGCGGGAGGCCGCCGAGGTGGCCGTGCACGACGTGGGCCCACTCCGACCCGGACAGCTCGTCCCGCGTCGTACCGAGCAGGTAGATCTGCTGGCCCTCGGCGACGAAGCCGGACGGCGTACGGCGGGTGACGTCGTCGATCACCCCGAGGACCGCCACCACCGGCGTGGGCAGGATCGCGGTCTCGGCCGTCTGGTTGTAGAGGCTGACGTTGCCGCCGGTCACGGGGACACCGAGGTCACGGCACCCGTCGGCCAGGCCGCGCACGGCCTCCGCGAACTGCCACATCACCTCCGGGTCCTCCGGCGACCCGAAGTTGAGGCAGTCGCTGACCGCGAGGGGACGGGCCCCGGTTGTCGCGACGTTGCGGTAGGACTCCGCGAGCGCGAGCTGCGCGCCGGCGTACGGGTCGAGCTTGGTGAAGCGTCCGTTGCAGTCGGTCGAGACGGCCACGCCGAGGTTGGACTCCTCGTCCACGCGGATCATGCCGGAGTCCTCCGGCTGGGCGAGGACGGTGTTGCCCTGGACGTAGCGGTCGTACTGGTCGGTGATCCAGGACTTGTCGCACAGGTTCGGGCTGGCGACCATCCGCAACAGGGTGTCGCGCAGCTCGTCCGGTGCGGCCGGGCGGGGCAGCCCCTCGGCCGCGTGTGCCTGGAGCGCGTCCTGCCAGGAAGGCCGCTCGTAGGGCCGGTGGTACACGGGCCCCTCGTGGGCCACGGTCCGCGGGGGTACGTCGACCACGGTCTCGCCGTGCCAGTCGATGACGAGGCGGCCGGTCGCGGTGACCTCACCGATGACCGTCGCGTCGACCTCCCACTTCTCGCAGATCTCGAGGAAGCGGTCGACCTTGGCGGGTTCGACGATGGCCATCATCCGCTCCTGCGACTCCGACATCAGGATCTCCTCGGGAGACAGCGTCGAGTCGCGGAGCGGGACGAGGTCGAGGTCGACGTGCATGCCGCCGTCGCCCGCGGAGGCGAGCTCGGAGGTGGCGCAGGACAGGCCGGCGCCACCGAGGTCCTGGATCCCGGCGACCAGCCCCTCCCGGAAGATCTCGAGCGTGCACTCGATGAGCAGCTTCTCCATGAACGGGTCGCCGACCTGCACGCTCGGACGCTTCGCGGGGCCGGTCGCGTCGAAGGTCTCGCTCGCGAGGACGGACACGCCGCCGATCCCGTCACCGCCGGTGCGCGCGCCGTACAGGATCACCTTGTTGCCGGACCCGGAGGCCTGCGCGGTCTGGAGCTCCTCGTGCCTGAGCACGCCGACGCACAGGGCGTTCACGAGCGGGTTGCCGAGGTAGGACTCGTCGAAGACGGCCTCGCCGCCGATGTTGGGCAGCCCGAGACAGTTGCCGTAGCCGCCGACACCCGCGACGATCCCCGGCAGCACGCGGTGGGTGTCGTCGGCGTCGAGGGGCCCGAAGCGGAGAGGGTCCATCACCGCGACGGGCCGCGCGCCCATGGCGAGGATGTCGCGCACGATGCCGCCGACCCCGGTGGCCGCGCCCTGGTACGGCTCGACGTACGACGGGTGGTTGTGGGACTCCACCTTGAAGGTGACGGCGTACCCCTCACCGATGTCGACGACGCCGGCGTTCTCGCCGATGCCCGCGAGAAGCGAGGCGCGCATCTCGTCGGTGACCTTCTCGCCGAACTGGCGAAGGTGGACCTTGCTGGACTTGTAGGAGCAGTGCTCGCTCCACATCACCGAGTACATCGCGAGCTCAGACGAGCTCGGACGGCGGCCGAGGATCTCGCGGATCCGTTCGTACTCGTCCTGCTTCAGGCCGAGGTCGGCCCACGGCTGCTCGCGGTCGGGATCCTTGCTCGCGACCTCTACGGTGTCGAGCCGGGACGCGGTGGGTTGCTCAGGGCGCTGTTCAGTCACCGATGATGGCTTTCGGATCGGTCGATCAGGGAGGTGTGGCCGGGGCCCAATCTACCGGCCGGGCCTTGCGCGCCCCGGCGGAGCCCGACCCCTGGGCGGTGCCGCCGGACCGGACGGCCGGAGGGCGAGCGCCGGCGCCCCGGGCGATGCGACAAAACCTCGCGAAAGACCTGTCGCGCCTTTACCTTGTCGTGGCAGGGTATGCGCAATACGCCCCCGCTCGGGCGAGGGTCCACCCACGTACCATCGGCACTCACAGGGGAGATCAGCCATGGACCGTCGTACCCTCCTGAAGGCCGGCCTGGCCACGACCGGGGGCCTCCTCGTCCCCGCGGCCGGCGCCCTCACCTCGGAAGCGGCGGCGGCGCCCCGCGTCACCAAGGTGCTCGCCCGCAACCTCGAGGTCCCCTGGGGCATCGCCTTCCTGCCCAACGGCCACGCACTCGTCTCCGAGCGGAACACCGGCCGGATCGTGCGGGTGAACCCGCGAGGCGGATACAAGACCGTCGGGCGCGTGCCCGGGGTGGTGAACTACGGCGGCGGCGAGGGCGGCCTCCTCTCACTCGCGCTGCACCCGAACTTCCGCAACAACCGCTGGGTCTACGCCTACATGACCACCCGCTCGGACAACCGGGTGGTCCGCTTCAAGTACGCCGACGGCAGGCTCGGTCGCCCGCGTGTGGTCAAGGCCGGCATCCCGATGGAGGCGCACCACAACGGCGGTGGCCTCGCCTTCGGCTCCGACGGCCTGCTGTTCGTGTCGACCGGCGACGCCCTCGACAGCGCGGCCGCCCAGAACCGCCGCTCGCTCGCGGGGAAGGTGCTCCGGATGACCCCGGACGGCGACGTGCCCCGCGGCAACCCGTTCGGCAACTACACCTGGACCTACGGCCACCGGAACCCCGAGCAGATGGACTTCGGCCCGAACGGCAACCTGTGGTCGAGCGAGTTCGGCGAGCACTCCAAGGACGAGCTCAACCGGATCGTCAAGGGCGGCAACTACGGCTGGCCCCGCGTGGAGGGCAGGGACGGCCCCGGGGGCTACCGCGACCCGTTCGCCCAGTGGCCCACCGAGGAGTGCTCCCCCAGCGGCCTGGCCATCCGCGCCGGCCGGGCCTGGCTCGGCGCCCTCGTCGGGCAGTGCCTGTACTCCGTCCGGCTCTCCGGCCCCCACAAGGGACGCAAGGGGCGCTTCTTCACCGGTGACTTCGGCCGGATCAGGTCGGTGGCGGCCGCTCCCGACGGCACGCTGTGGCTGACCACCAGCAACCGCGACGGGCGCACGACCCCGCGCGCCAACGACGACAAGATCCTGCGCGTCCGGATCCGCTGACACCCTCCCCGGACGTATGACGTCCGGGCGGGGCACGCGCTGGGAGGATCGGGACGTGAGACCGATCGTGGGCGCGGGGCGGGTGGTGGGTCTCGACGTCGCCCGCGCCGTCGCGCTGGTCGGCATGATGGCGACCCACATCCTCCCCGCGCTCGACCTGGACGGCGTGACCTTCTCCCGGCAGCTCGCGGGCGGGCGCGCCTCGGCGCTCTTCGCGGTCCTGGCCGGAACGAGCATCGCCCTGATGAGCGGCCGGGCCACGCCGCAGCACGGGCGGCAGCGCGTCGCGACCTCCGCGGGGCTCGCCGTGCGCGCGCTGCTCATCGCCGTGATCGGGCTGCTGCTCGGCGAGCTCGACTCGGGGATCGCGGTGATCCTCACCTACTACGGCCTGCTGTTCCTGCTCGCGATCCCGTTCCTGGGCCTGGGCACGCGGTCGCTCGCCGTGCTCAGCGGCGTCTGGCTCGTCGCGGCCCCCGTCCTGTCACAGCTCGTGCGGCCGCAGCTGCCCGAGCCGTCGTACGACAGCCCGACGTTCGCGAGCCTCGCCGACCCCCTGCAGCTGCTGAGCGAGCTCACGCTGACCGGCTACTACCCCGCGTTCGTGTGGCTGGCCTACCTCTTCGCCGGCATGGCGCTCGGAAGGGTGGACCTCACCCACCGGCGTACGACGACCGTGGTCGGCGTCGTGGGCGGAGCGCTGGCCGTCACGAGCGTCGTGGTCTCGGAGGTCCTTCTCGCCGCGCCCGGGGCCAGGCGGGCGCTGGTCGAGACCTTCGACGACCCGGGCGCACTCGGCTCGGTGGCGATGACGCTGCAGCGGGGTCTCTACGGGACGACTCCCACCGACAGCTGGTGGTGGCTCGCCGTGCACGCACCCCATTCGGGCACGCCGTTCGACCTGGCCCACACCATCGGCACGTCCCTGCTTGTGATCGCGCTGTGCGTGGCGGCGGGACGGGCCGCGCCGCGCACCCTGGCGGTGGTGTTCGGCGCCGGGGCGATGACGCTGACCCTCTACAGCGCACACGTCGTGCTTCGGAGCCCCGGGTCGTGGGACTCCGACACGATGGCCACGTTCCTCGGCCAGGTGGCCGCGGTGCTGCTCGTCGGAGCCGCCTTCAGGCTGGCGAGACGACGGGGACCGCTCGAGGCACTCGTGGCCGAGGCGCAGGCGGCGGTCAGGCGCGCAGCAGCGCCGAGACCGCGGAGGTGAAGAACGCCAGCCCGTCCGTGGTGGGACCGGTCAGCCCCTCCACGGCGTGCTCGGGGTGGGGCATGAGACCCACGACGTTGCCCGCCTCGTTGGTGATGCCGGCGATGTCGCGCAGCGAGCCGTTGGGGTTCACGTCGAGGTAGCGCGCGACGACGCGGCCCTCCCCCTCGAGCCGGTCCAGGGTGTCCTCGTCGGCGACGTACTTGCCCTCGCCGTTCTTGAGCACGACCGTGATCTCCGCGCCCTCGTCGTAGTCCGAGGTCCACGGGGTCTTGTTGTTCTCGATCCGCAGGCGCTGGTCGCGGCAGACGAACTTCCGCTGGTCGTTGCGCAGCAACGCACCGGGAAGCAGGTGCGACTCGCACAGGATCTGGAAGCCGTTGCAGATGCCGAGCACCGGCATCCCTCCGCGGGCGGCCTCGACGACCTCGGTCATGATCGGCGAGAACCGAGAGATCGCGCCGCAGCGCAGGTAGTCGCCGTAGGAGAAACCGCCGGGGAGGACGACGGCGTCCACGCCACGCAGGTCGTGCTCGCCGTGCCAGAGGGCGACCGCCTCACCACCGGCGAAGTCGACCGCCCGCGACGCGTCGACGTCGTCGAGCGAGCCGGGGAAGGTGACGACGCCGATCCTCACGCCTGCGCCCCTTCGGCGTCCGCGTCGTCGAGCTCGTCTTCCTCGAGCTCCTCGACGTAGACGAAGAAGTCCTCGATCACCGGGTTCGACAGCAGCTTCTCGGCGATGTCGTGGATCTCGGAGAGGCGCTCGTCGGTCAGCTCGTCCACCTCGAGCTCGAAGCGCTTGCCCTGACGGACGTCGGTGACCCCGTGGACGCCGAGCCGGGGCAGCGCGCTGTGCACGGCCTTGCCCTGCGGGTCGAGGATCTCGGGCTTGAGCATGACGTCTACGACGACACGGGCCACGTGAGGGCTCCTAGGTGTGTGCGCGGGGCGGACGGCCTCATTCTAGAGGGGCGGTGCGAACCTCACTCCTCGGCGTGGCCCGGTGATACGGCGCGCCCGAGACGTCGACGCAGACCGGCTCCAAGCCAGGGCCGGAGGACGAACGCCAGGGCGACCGACCCGGCGCCGAGCAGCAGCCACCACAGCATCTGCTCGCGCATCGGCGCAAGAGGGTCCGAGAGGCGCCGGAGGGGTGGCAGGGCAGTGCCTGCCGTGGCGGGGCGCACCTGCTTCGCGCCCGGGAGCGGTGGGCCCGGGCGGCCCGGGTCCAGGGTGAGCGAGAGCGCCTCGACGGGCTGGACCAGGCCCCAGCCCCGTTCGTCGTCGCGCTGGTCCCGGCGCGGCCGGTCGGCGCTGGCGGTCAGCCGGTACTCGATCTCGCTCGCGGTCTCGTCGGGGTACTGCGCCCGCAGGAGCGCGGCGACACCGCTGACGTACCCCGCGGCATAGCTCGAGTAGGGCTGGTCGATCCCCAGCAGGCAGTCGCCGCCGAGCTTGTAGGCGGCCGGCACGTTCTGCCCGGGAGCGTAGACGTCGATGTGGGGGCCGTGGATCGAGCTGGTCGTGACCTCGTCGGACTCGTCGGAAGCGGCGACCCCGATGACCCCCGGGAGGGCCGCTGGGTAGCGGGGCCCGTCCGGCTCGTCGTCCTTCTCGCGGTTGCCCCCGGACGCGACGACGACGACGTCCCGCCTCACCGCCTCCCGGACGGCTGCCCGCAGGACCGGGTCGTCACTGCGGCTGCTCATCGAGACGTTGATGACGTCGGCGCCGTGCGTCGCGGCCCAGGTGATGCCCTCTGCGATGCGGCGTACGTCGGGGGCGAGCTCGGCGGGTGGCACGTAGCCGTTGGACGCCTCCACTGCGAAGACCCGCACGGGCAGGATCTCGGCGCTCGGCGCGACGCCGTACACGCTGGATCCCTTCACCGGCCGGCCCGCGATCAGGCTGGCCACCGCGGTGCCGTGACCCCAGATGTCGGTCCGCCCGGTCGGGTCGGCGTCGCCCGGCACGAACGACCGGCCGGGCTCGACGGCCTCGCGCAGGTGCGCGTTGTCCGCGGCGACGCCGGAGTCGACCACGGCGACGGTGACTCCGGCCCCGAGGGTCATCTGCCACGCCCGGCCGATGCCGAACCGTGAGAGCGCGTAGGACGACTCGTCGATGTAGCGTTCGCCGGCCTCGGCGCAGTCGACCGCCGCAGCCGGCAGCGCAGTGGCGAACAGCGACGTCGCGAGGACCGAGGCGAGGGACGCGGCTGCTGCGACGAGCCGTCCAGGCCCCCTCGCGCTCACTGCGAGACCGCGGGCTGCCACGCCTGCTGCCAGCTGAGCTCGGGTCCGTCGGGGAACAGGTCTGCCCAGGAGATCGGCACGTCGGCCGCGGCGACCCCCTCGTAGCCGAGGCTCGCCAGGGTGTCGGTGACCGTCCCGCCCAGGGGGAAGCGCGTCCCCTCGGCGTCGACGAGGTAGACGGTTCCTCGGTTGACCGCGGATCCACCGGTGGCCTGGACGAGCGCGCCGTGGCCGTTGTCGACCTCGACGGTGCGGAGGCCGGCATCCGACGCAGGCACGGCGGCTTCGGACGTCGGCACCGCCAGCGTGACGTCGCCGGCCTTGTCGTCGTGGGTCTGCAGCAGCACGCACACCGATCCGGAAGGGTCGTCCGACGCGGGGACGTAGGAGCTGACCGCCTCGGTGGGCCAGTCGCCCGGCGCCGGCTCCTCGTCCGAGATCGGCACCGAGGCGACGTCCCCGGAGGTGACCTCGACCTGGGGCAGGTGGGAGCCGCGGCCCCCGGACCGGTACATCGCGTACTCGAAGTCCGTCAGGCCGACCAGGCCGTCACGGGCCAGGACGAACGGCCGCCCGTCCACGAGGACGGTGCTTCCGACGACGCTCACCCCGTCGGGGGTGTGGAGGCCCGCGGGTGCGGGCCTCCCGCTGCCCGGAACCTCGAACGGGACCAACGGGCCCCCGAGTGGGAAGAGGTCCAGCCATACGCCGGGCACCGGCCGGATGGTCTGGTTGTCGAGTCCCAAGGCGCGCAGGGTGGCGTCCCGGTGGGCGTCGGGTACGACGTAGCGCGCGCCCGGACGGTTGGCCGCGCGGTCCTCACCGGTGACCACGTACGTCGTACCGGCGGCCTCGACGACCGCGGCGCCGTTCGGCATGGCCCGGGCTGCAGGCTCCTCACCGATCCGGGTCTTGACCCGCTCGCCGTTGTCGACGCAGGAGGTCCATCCCGACCGGACGAGGTTCTCCGGCGCGGGCAGGGCGTCGGGGGCCCCCGGGATCCCGATCGTCACACCCGGGTTCTGCTCGGCGATCTGCTCCTCCGGCGCGAAGGTGAGCTCGAAGTCGTCGAGGAGGAGCCGTGCGGAGGTCGTGTTGATGACCGGGTAGAGCTTCCCGTCGAGGGCCAGGTAGCGAGAGCCGGTCTCCTTGCCGACGACCAGGCCTCGCTCCTTCCAGTCGTCGGGCAGCGTGGGGTGGAGGAACCCCGCCACGCCGGCACCGGCGACGAGGAGGACAGCCAGGACCAGCCCACCCACGAGGGTGCGCCCGGGACGCACCGGCTCGACCTCACGGCCGCCGGGTGCACCGCTGATGAAGGCGGTGACCAGCCTGCGCCGGTTGAAGGAGTGCGCCTCGACGAGGTCACGCTTGCTCGACATTTCTCAGATCCTGTTTCGTGCGGTCCTGACGGCCCGGAGACGGGGGCGAGCCTGCCGTGGCTCACCCCCGTCGACGCGGCGCTGGGTCCGGCCCGGTCGTTCAGGCGCGGTGAGCCCCACGGAGGCGGGACCGGCGAAGCAGCAGGGCACCGCCGAGGAGCATGGAAAACCCGACCACCGTCAGCGGCAGGTTCGACGCGGAGCTTCCGGTGTCCGGAAGCTCGCCGCCGGTGGCTCCCGCCGCGGGGTACGAGGCCGTGGCCGACTCCTCGGTCCCGAGGACTGCGCTGTTGCACAGCGCCGGGTCGCTGCAGCCCACGACGTCGGGGTCGGCCGCCGTGTCGCCCGGCTCACCCTCGGACTGGGCGCCGTCGTCGTACGAACCCTGCCCGGCCTCGACGCCCCCGTCGCCGGAGCCGTCACCGCCGTTGCCCTGGCCCGGGTTGTCGTTGCCGGGCTCCTCCTGGCCCGGGTCCTCCCCGGGGTCGCCCTGACCGGGGTCCTCCTCGCAGAGCGAGGGGTCGACCTCGCAGAGCGTGTCGCCCGGGTCGGTCGGGTCACCGGGGTCGCCCGGCTCACCGGGGTCACCCGGGTCGCCCGGCTCACCAGGGTCACCAGGGTCACCCGGGTCACCCGGCTCACCAGGGTCACCCGGGTCACCAGGGTCACCGGGGTCACCCGGCTCACCAGGGTCACCCGGGTCACCGGGGTCACCGGGGTCACCAGGCTCACCCGGGTCACCCGGGTCCGGGAGCGGCGGAACATCCGGGATGCAGCCCGGGACGGGGACGTCGAGGCACCCCTCGCCGTCGCTGAGGGCGCCCAGGAGCGACACCTGCGCCGGCCGCAGGAGGCTCTCCGCCGAGAGATCGGTCGTCAGAGCGCCGTCGGTGCTCTCACCCGTGACCGCCGGCGCCGTCGGCTCCGTGGTCGTCGCGGTCTCGCCGTACACCGGCCCAAGGCCGAGCAGCATCATGCCGCCGACCGTGAGCCCAACGCCGGCAAACCTTCGCCCGATTGTCATCTGATTCCTTCTCCTCATGCGGTGCGAACCGGCCAGCGCGCGGTCCGTCTGGTGATTTGGTGCGCTAGCCACGGACGGCCTCCACGACACCGATGGCTGCCACGAGAAGCGGCAGAAGAGCTACGAGAGCGACGCTCTCGACGACGTCGCCGACCCTGCCCCGCCGTACGGACGAGCCGCCCGGCAGCAGGGTGAGCAGCAGGAGCACGGCTCCCGACAACGCCAGCGCCAGCGTCAGCGCCGGGCGCCAGACAGGCTGCAGGACCATGACGGACACCACGACCGAGACGAGGCCGCAGAGTCCCGACGCGAGGCCGGTGAGGACCTCCGTGCCGGCGCGGTACTGCCTGGTGCGGAGCAGCAGGATCGTCGCGGCGAGCACGGCGACCAGCGCCCCCGCGAGCCCCAGGTCGACCGCAACGGGTGCGGTGAGCACGAGCACCAGGCCGACGGTCACCGTCATGGCGAGCAGCAGCTCGTGCCCGAGGCGGACGTCCGCCCGGACCTGGCTCGGGTCGACCGTGGCCGGCTCGGCGGTGATGTCGGCGTGGCTGTGTGCCTGCTCGACCTTGGCGCGGGTGGCACCCAGGGCGAGCCAGGGGACGACGCTCCCGCCGAGCACGACGACGACGAGGGCGACCGTGGCCACCTGGCCCGCCGAGAAGCCGGTGGTGGCGACGACACCGGCGACGGCGCCTGCCACGACGGCCACCCCGACAGCCGGGACGATCGCGTGCCGATTGCTGTCCAGGCCGGTCAGAGCGACGACTCCCACGAGGAACGCTGCGGCCGCCGAGGCCGCGACGGGCACGCCGAGCAGCTCCTCGCCAGGGGTAGCGACGAAGCCCGCGACCGCCGCGTGGACCACCGCCATCCAGGCGAGGACCACCGCGACCTCGGGCTCCTTCCGGACGCGCGCGAGCACCGCTGCGGCGGCGACCAGCAGGACGGCGACCACCGCGGCGGCCGCCGCTGCGACGACGCTGACCCGCTGCAGACCCAGGGCGAGCGCCCCGAGGGAGAGGAGGACGGCCGCCGCGACCAGAGCGGTACGACGGCCCGCGGCGGGTTCCCAGGGACGGAGATCCCGTTCGACCATGTCGGCCATCGCCTCGACCACGTCGTCGTAGACGCGCGGCGGCTCGTCGTCGACGCCCGCGGCGACGGTCAGGACTCCGCCGTCCTCGACGCCCTGGAGGGTCAGGCCCGCGTCAGCCGCGAGCGTGCGCCCGTCTGAGGTCACCAGGCGGTACCCGGCGTGGACGGCTCGTGGGTCGAGCAACCCGACAGAGCGGGCGAGCTCCGGCAGCAGCTCGGCTACGGGCACGGCGCCGGGGATGGCGAGGTCCGCACGTCGTCCGTCGCCGACCACTGTCACGCGCACGAGGCCGCCCTCGGTTCTGGTCTGTGTCATCCGAGCACTCCCGGCCCGCTCTCCTCGTCGTCGAGCCACACGTCGTCCTCGAAGGTGATCGACGAGCGCTCCTGCTCCTCCTCGCGCGCGGCACGGCCGCCCGCCCCGGCCTGGCCTCCGGCGGCGCCTCGTCCTCCGGCGCGCAGCCCGCCCGACCTGCCGTTGCCGGCGCTCGCGCCCCCTGCCGAGCCGCGCGCGCCGGGCGACGCACCGGCGGTCCCGGAGCGTGCCCCGGCACCGGACGCCGCCGCGGTCCTGCCACCTGCGGTCGCGCCGCCTGCCGACCGGCCCGACGTGCTCGTCGAGCCGGGGGCTACGGCGGCCGAGGACCCGCGAGTCGAGCTGCCCGCCGCGCCCCGGGAGGCCTGGGAGCCGCCGATCACGCCGGAGGTGCCGGTGCGACCCGCCGCGGTCCGGCCGAGGGCGGCAGGAGTGCCGCTGGGCGCGACGGCACCTGGCCTCAGCCCGCCGAGGGCGCCGCGAAGACCCGCCGCGCCACCCGCGGCGCCGACGGCACCACCCACGGCGCCACCTCCGGCCGACGTACCGCCGGTGGCGTCGGCGGACAGGACCGGCCCTGCGCCTCCGCCGGGCCCTGCTCCGCCGGGGACGACACCGTCCACGGGACCGTCCGCGGTGACCGAGCCGCCGCGCGAGGGCGAGCGCCCGCCACCCGCGGCGCCCAGCCCGGCAGCTGCGACGCCGGCCCCGGCTCCGCTGTAGCCGAAGACGTGGGTGCCGCCGGTGCCCGTGGCATACGGGCTGGTGAAGGCACCCTCGCCGGAGCCGCCGGACGCAGTTCCCGCTCCGCCGCCTGACCCGGTCCTGGAGCCTCCGCCCTTCTCCCCGCCGCGAGCGTCCGTCGGCTCCGGGGCGACCAGGCCCATCTCGCTCCTGGCCTCGTCGAGCTGCTGCTCCAGCCTGTCGTTGGCGGCCGCGGCCTGCGACTCGCGCGCGTCGACCGACTGCCGGTGAGCACCCACCTGGCGGAGGTAGCGCATCTCCGCATCGACCGACGCCGCGTCGTCCTGTCCGCCGAGGTCCGGCGCGTCGGGCATGGGCAGGACCGGCGGCAGCGAGGTGTAGTCGGTCTTGGCCGTCTCGAGGCCCCCGGCGGCAGTCTCGAGCGAGGTCACCGCGTGACGCATCGTCTGCTGGTGCTCGTCCACGCTCGCCGCGAGGGACTCGAACGCGGCCACGGCGACGTCGGCCGACGTGCCCGACCAGGACTCACGGATGCGGGACTTCGCGGCGCGCAGGGCGTCAGCGACCTCGACGAGGCCCTCGGCGGCCGTCAGCCACGAGTCTGCCGACGCCCGGATCGCGTCGGGGCTGGCGTTCTGCGCCTTGGCCAGGCGGTGTTCCTGTGGACCTGCCACGACCGATCACGCTCCCCGTGTCTCGTTGCCGGCCGCGAGCGTCGTACGACGCCCACGTCTCGTCCTCAGCGCCCCTGCGACCGCACCCACCGCGACGACGGCCGCACCCAGCCAGGTCCACGCGGGGACTCCGGAGTCGGCCGCAGAGCCGGTCGCTTCTCCGGCAGAGCGGGCCTCGGGACTCGCGGCCTGCTCCGGGTCGGGCGCCTCGGGCTGCTGGCCCGCGTTGGCCTCCCCCGTCGTCGTGTCGTCTTCGACCAGGGTCGAGACGGACATCGGGTACTTCTCGACCGCGCCGGGCACGACCTTGCCGAGCGGGCTCTCGTCCGGCCACTGCGTCGGACTGGTCTCGAGCATGTTGGTCACCGAGACGATGCCGAAGCCGTAGTCCTCACGCCAGGTGAAGGGCCCGTCGCCGCCGGTGTAGTGCACGAGGTGCTGGAGCAGCTGGTTGCCCGTGGCCTTCGGGTACCTCGCCTTGACCAGCGCCAGCGCCCCGGACGTGATCGTGGTCGCCGGGGAGGTCCCCGAGGTCCAGCCGGTTGAAGACCAGCCCGACGCGAAGAGGCCGCCGTTGCCGACGTACACGCCCGGCGCCGAGATCGTCGGGACCCCACCCCAACGGCTGTGCTTCCACGGCTTGGCGGACTCGTCCACCGCGACCACGGAGACCACGCCGGCCTGGTCCGACGGGAAGGTCGACCCGCCCACGTCGTCGGCTCCCGAGGCGGCGACAACGACGACGCCCGCGTCGAGGGCTCGCTGGACCAGCGGGACGACGTCGTCGTTCATGGTGGCGGCGACGCTGATCACGTCGGCCCCTTGGCTGATCGCGTCGTCGAACATCCGCCTCAGGGCCTGGGTCGAGCACTCGAGGCGGGGGGTCTCGGGACGCAGGTCGTCGTCGTAGGCGAGGACGGTGGCGCCCGGGGCGATCCCGCGTACGCCGGCACCACCGGCGGCGTTGCCCCGGCCGTTGCCGAGCAGCAGAACGGCCTGGCTCGTGCCGTGGCTGGCCGGAGGGCCGCTCCTCGGCCTGGCGCGACGCCCATGGCAGTCGAAACGCAGCCGGAGGTCGGCCCCCTGCAGCTCGGGCACCGAGGTGTCGATGCCCGTGTCGATCAGCGCGACCGTCGCGCCCTTGCCGGTGGTGACCTCGTGCGCCTGGGCGATCCGCATCTTGCGGAACCACCAGGCGCCCTCCTGGACGTTGTCAGGGGGTTGGGGGCGCTGCTCCGCGGCGGCCGGCGCCACGGAGAGCGTCCCGAGCAGGCAAGCGACGACGACAGCCGACATCCGTCGGCCGCCACGGTTGCCCACCCAGCGCCTCACGTTCGGTTCTCGTCCGCTCACTCGAAGGCCGGCTGCGGCGGCGCCTGGTCGGGCAGCTCCGTCGGCTCCGCCGATGTGCCGGTCTGCTCCGACACCGCGGCGGAGTCCGGCTCGACCTCGCCGGCTTCGGCCAGCACGGCCTCCCGCTCGGCAGCGGCTGCCGCGAGATCGGCGGCGTCGACGCCCTTGCGTCCGCTGAGTGCCTCGACGGTGGTGCTGTAGTTCTGCTGCGAGCGGAAGGTGTGGTCGCGGTAGCCCTTGCCGAGCGCCAGGAGGGACGCCTGGACCTCCTCGTCGCTCCGCTCGCTCGAGTCGGCGGTGTCACGAAGGTTCTGCGCGAACTCCTCGAGGTCGGCCAGCACACCGTCGAGCGTCTTCGCGAACACCTCGTGCGCGGCCCGATGGTGGTGTCCCAGAGCGACTCCCTGCGGCCAGCCGCCGAACGCGGACGCCGGAAGGTCGACGTCGCCGAGGACCCGCGACGAGCTCTGGGCCCGCTGCTGCATCGCACCCATCGTCCGGTTGGCGATCTGACGCACCGCGTCGATGGTCATCTCGATCTCGGACATGCTTCTCACCCCTCACAGAGTCCTCGGAGCCGGACGCGTCCTGCACGTCCGGCTCCTGGGGAACGACGACCGGCCCGCCGTCGCGGCGGCGGTCAGGACCAGCGGGCCTGGTTCTGGTTCTCGGTGGCCTGGTAGTCGCTGTTGGAGGTCGAGACCGCGTTGCCGATGTCGGCGAGCAGCAGGTTCATGTCGGCCATCGCCGCGTCCCACTTCGCCTTCGCCTGCTGGTACGACGCGGACGCGGACCCGGTCCAGTCGGAACGGAGCGGCGCAAGCTCGGACTCGAGCTGGTCGAGTCGCCCCTGGACCTGGGCCGCGGAGGCGCGGATGTCTGCTGCTGCGGCGTCGAGCCCGCCGAAGTTGACCTTGAGCTGTCCTGCGTTCATGGCTGTCTCCCCTGGATGTCGAAGCGGTGCGAGCGACTGTCAGCCGAGACGGCCGGACAGCTTGGCGTACGTCGCGGACTGCTGCTCGTCGGCAGCGTTGTAGGTCTGCTCCGAGGCCTGGAGGTTCGCCTCGAACTCGTTCAGCGCGGTGGTGATCTTGTGGGCGCTCTCGTCCCAGCGCGCCATCACCTGCTGGAAGGCCGCCGATCCCGCGCCCTGCCACTGGGCGCCGATCCCGGACAGCTTCCCCCGCAGGCTGCCCAGCTGCTGGTCGAGGTCGCCTCGCGCCGACTGCACCATCTGCGCGGCGCGCGTGAGGGCCTGGTCCTGCTTGCTCATCTCGCCGGCCATCGCCAGCCTCCCTTCGACTCCCCCGTTGACGGACCGGTCAAGGCCCCCCTCGAGAACTATGTGAGAACCGGGCCAGGTGGCCCACCCGGGTGAGATCGTACTCAGATCACCCGATTCATGACACAAGGGGCAAAGCCGGTGCTACGTCGTTCCGGAACGACGGCACGGACGACTGTGGTCCGGTCGGGGGACAGAACCGGTCAGGACGGGAGCTGTCGGACAAGGTCGAACAGGCCGACGGCGACCGGGAAGGCGGCGACGCACAGGACGACGCTCAGCCCCTCGACGACATCGGCGGTCCGCGCCCACCAGACGGAGCGCCAGCCCCTGACCCAGGGAGACCGCTGCGGCGACCACCGCGGGCGCAGCCGCGCCGAGCCCGCCGAGCGACCACCACAGCCAGCTTCCCGAGAGGCCCTGGAGACCGACGACGAGCACCGCGGTCAAGGCGAGGGCTGCGGGCAGCCGGAGAGCGGCGCGAGGCACCGCGGCCCGGTAGGAGCGGGCGGTCAGCGCCAGGGCTGCGCCTCCGAACAGCAGGAGCAGGTGTACGCCGAGCGCCTCGACGCCCCAGCGCGGTTCGAGCACCAGCGACACGGTCGCGGCCGTCGCGACGGCAGCCACCGCCACGGCGCCGGCGACGAGCAGGTCTCGCCCCTGACGAAGCAGGCTCGACACCCCGCGGACCGCGACCCGGCGACGGCCTCGCCGGGGAGCCTCCCGGGCGGACCAGGCGGTGACCGCGAGACGGTCGATGTCGAGCAGGACCTCGTCGGGCACGTCGACGACCAGGTAAGGCAGCAGCCGGGCCGCCACGACGGCCAGGAAGAACATCAGGACCCACAGCGACGACCCCGGCAGACCCACCGCCAGAGCCACGGCAGCGGACACCGCGGTGCCGCCGGCTACGACCAGCCAGACGCGCAGCAGCCGCTCGAGCCGCGCGTCGGCTCCGGCGCGCACCACGGCAGCGGCCACTCCGGCGCTCGTGGATGCCACAGCCAGCGCCAGCAGGTCGCCGCCGGTCGCGGACGAGTGGACCAGCAGGTACCCGGCAGCTCCGGCGAAGGCGGGCGCGGCCATGGCGTGGGCCGTCCTGAGCGTTCCGCGGGCGGCGGGCGCGACCAGGGTCGAGGCGAGCGCCGCGAGCAGCAGGACCATGACGGAAGCCACGCGCAACGGCCCGGAAGGTGACAGCGCACCAGCCAGGCAGGCGGCGACGGCGCAGACGACCGAGGCGCCGACGAGCACCGGCCGGGCGGGCCCTGGGCCGGGCCCGGGACCTGTGGTCGGGGAGGGCGTCGAGCGGCTGTCGGGGGGCCGCGGTGCAAGTGCCTCGGGGTCCAGGGCGACGAGGACGTCGCCGGGCGCCACGGGCAGCTGGTGGAGCGGTCGGCTCGGGTCGAGGGGGCGTCCGGTGGTGGTCACGAGGACGGGCGGGACCGAGTGGCCGGTGGCCTCGGCGTACTCACGCCCGAGGCTCTCGACGTCCGCCCAGGGCGGGACCGCCAGGTCGACCGAGCCGGCCGCGCCGCGGACCGTCAGCCGGAACGTGGGGGTCGCAGCGAGGTCGGGCAAGGGGACCTCCCGCGCGTCTGGGCGATTCGTCCGACACCTCCCGCTAGGCACCGTTGTCCTATCATGCACGATTCGATGAGGACCTCGCCCGCGACGGGCACCACGCAGAGCTGGGCGGCGGCCCACGAGGGAGTTGGGACATGTCGACGACACTGCGAAGAGGTCAGCGACTAGACCCCCCGGAGCTGCCCGAGGGCGAGCTCGTCCTCCAGACGCCCCCCGAGCTGCAGCCCCACGAGGGGGCGGGCGGCGCGCTCATGATGGCGCTGCCGATGCTCGGGAGCGTCGGCGCGATCATCTTCGTCTCCGCCTCGCAGCCGGGCGGGCGGGGGCTGGTCGCGGGCGGCATGTTCCTCGTCGCCACCCTCGGCTTCGTCGCCGTCCAGTTCGACCGCCAGCGCAAGAGCCGCGCGGCCAAGGTCGGCGGCCTGCGCCGGGAGTACCTCCAGTACCTCAGCGGGGTCCGGAAGGTGGTCCGCAAGGCGGCGGCCGACCAGCGGCAGGCCTTGCTGTGGCGCCACCCCGAGCCGGCTTCCCTGCCCGCGCTCGCCGAGGACCGCACCCGCCTGTGGGAGCGCACGCCCGACAGCCCCGAGCTGCTCCAGGTGCGCTACGGCGTCGCGAGCCAGCCGCTCGCGCTCGACCTCGTCCCGCCGGAGAGCGCGCCGATCGAGCAGGTCGACCCGGTGGCGGCCTCGGCGTTGCACCGGCTGCTCGTCGTACACCGGGTGCAGCCCGACCTCCCCGCCGCGGTCGACCTCCGGGCGTTCGACCGGGTCGAGGTCACGGGTCCGGCCGACGAGGCTCGCGCCCTGGCCCGGTCGCTGGTGTGCTCCGCGGCGGCCTTCCACGGCCCCGGCCAGCTGCTCGTCGCGGTGCTGGGCGACGACGAGTCGGTGAGGCTGTGGGACTGGGCCAAGTGGCTCCCGCACACCCACAGCACGGAGGAGAGCGACGCCGTCGGCGCGTCCCGGATGATCACCACGTCGCTCGAGGACCTGGCCCTCATGCTGCCGGCCGACCTGTCTGAGCGGCCCCGGTTCGGGGCGGACCAGCGAGCCTCGGGCCCGCACATCCTGCTCGTCGTGGACGGCGGCCAGCTGCCTCCCGGCAACCACGTGATCCCAACGGAGGGCCTGCACGGGGTCACCGTCCTCGACCTGCCGGAGCGGTGGGGCGAGCTCGACGAGCCCACCCGGCTGCGCCTGCACCTCGAGCCGGGACCGCGGGACGACGGCCGGGTGCCCCTGACCGCGCTGCGGGTGCGGGAGGCCCCGGTCCACGCGGCAGGCGACCAGACCGACCTCGAGACCGCGCTCGCCTTCGCCCGTCGCCTCGCTCCGCTCGGCACTGCCCGGGGCCCGGCGCGCAAGGACCCGCAGGCGGCCGTCCCGGAACTCGGCGACCTGCTCGGCCTCGGCGACGTGCGCGCGCTCGACGTGACGACCTCCTGGCGGTCCCGCCCGGTGCGGGACCAGCTGCGCGTGCCCGTCGGCGTTGACGACGACGGCGCACCGGTCCACCTCGACATCAAGGAGTCGGCCCAGCAGGGCATGGGCCCGCACGGGCTGTGCATCGGCGCCACCGGCTCCGGCAAGTCGGAGTTCCTGCGCACCCTGGTGCTCGGTCTCGCCATGACCCACTCGTCCGAGACCCTGAACATGGTGCTGGTCGACTTCAAGGGCGGCGCCACCTTCGCGGGTCTCACGGAGCTCCCCCACGTCTCGGCGGTGATCACCAACCTCGCGGAGGAGCTCACGCTCGTCGACCGCATGCAGGACGCCCTGTCCGGGGAGATGGTGCGTCGCCAGGAGCTGCTCCGCTCCGCAGGGAACTTCGCGTCCCTGCGTGACTACGAGAAGGCCCGCGCTGCCGGCGAGGACCTCCCGCCGCTGCCGAGCCTGCTCATCGTCGTCGACGAGTTCTCGGAGATGCTCTCGGCCAAGCCGGAGTTCATCGACCTGTTCGTCGCGATCGGACGGCTCGGCCGCTCGCTCGGGCTCCACCTCCTGCTCGCCTCCCAGCGCCTCGAGGAGGGTCGGCTCCGGGGGCTCGAGAGCCACCTGTCCTACCGGATCGGCCTGCGCACGTTCTCGGCCGCCGAGTCGCGAGCGGTGCTCGGTGTCCCCGACGCCTACGAGCTCCCGGCCGTCCCGGGCCTCGGCTACCTCAAGCCCGACCAGTCCACGCTGCAGAGGTTCAAGGCGGCCTACGTCTCCGGCCCCCCGCCGCACCTGGGCTCCGGCCTCGACGCCGGCTTCGTGGGCACCCACCGGATCCTGCCCTTCACCGCCGGCCCGGTCCTCTCGTTCGAGGACGACCTGCGTGAGCCGGAGCCGGCGCCGCGTCCCGTGACGGCCGACGACACCAGGTCGGTGCTCGACGTCGCCGTCCAGCGCATGGTCGGGAAGGGCCGCGAGGCACACCAGGTCTGGCTGCCCCCGCTCGACGTACCGGAGACACTGGACTCGCTGATGCCGGACCTCGCCGAGGACGAGGACCTCGGCCTGGTCACCCGCGCGTGGCGGGCCCGCGGTGGCCTGGTCGTCCCGATCGGCACCGTCGACCGACCCCGCGAGCAGCGCCGCGAGACCCTCACGGTGGACCTGGGCGGTTCGGCCGGCCATGTCGCGGTGGTCGGCGGCCCGCGCAGCGGCAAGAGCACGCTCCTGCGCACCGTCGTGTGCAGCCTCGCACTGACCAGCACGCCGCAGGAGTCGCAGTTCTACGTGCTCGACTTCGGCGGTGGCGCCTTCGCGCCGCTCACCTCGCTCCCCCACGTCGCCGGCGTCGCCACCCGCGCCGAGCCCGACGTGGTACGCCGGGTCGTGGCCGAGGTCGAGGGCATCGTCGACCGCCGTGAGGCGTACTTCCGCCGCAACGACATCGACTCCATCGAGACCTACCGGGCGCGCAGGAGCGAGGGGACGGCGGACGACGGGTACGGCGACGTGTTCCTCGTCGTGGACGGCTGGAGCACCCTCCGCACCGACTTCGACCTGCTGGAGCTCGAGCTCCAGGCGCTCGCCCAGCGCGGTCTCACCTTCGGTGTGCACCTGCTGACGTCCGCGTCGCGCTGGGCCGACTACCGCTCCGCGGTACGCGACGTCTTCGGCACCAGGCTCGAGCTGCGCCTCGGCGACCCGCTCGACAGCGAGATCGACCGCAAGGTCGCCCAGCTCGTCCCGACCGGCCGGCCTGGCCGCGGCCTGGTCCCGGGTCGCCTGCACTTCCTGGCCGCCCTCCCCCGCATCGACAAGGACTCCGACGCCGAGAGCCTCGGCGAGGGCGTCGCGAGACTCGTCGACCAGGTCGCCACCGCCTGGCGCGGGCAGCAGGGCCCGAAGCTCCGGCTGCTCCCCGAGCGGATCGACCTGGCGCGCGTCCGCGAGACCGCAGCACCCCAGGACGGCGACCGGCGGCTGCTCCTCGGCGTGGACGAGCGCGACCTCGCGCCGGTGCGGCTCGACGTCGACGTCGAACCGCACCTCCTCGTGTTCGGCGACTCGTCCTCGGGCAAGAGCACGGTGCTGCGCACGTACCTCCACGAGGTCATGCGGACCCGCACCGCCGAGCAGGCACAGGTCGTCGCGGTCGACTACCGCAGGTCGCTTCTCGGCGAGGTCCCGGACGAGTACCTCCTGCACTACCTGACCAGCGCCGGCCAGGCCGCGTCCGCCATCGCCGAGCTCGCGCAGTACCTCGAGCGGCGGCTCCCCGGGCCCGACGTCACGCCGGAGCAGCTGAGGGAGCGGTCGTGGTGGACCGGGGCCGAGGCGTTCGTGCTCGTGGACGACTACGACCTGGTCGCCACCCAGCAGGGGTCGCCGCTCCAGCCGCTCGTGCCGCTGCTGGCACAGGCCCGCGACATCGGCCTCCACCTGGTCGTCACGAGGCGGTCGGGCGGCGCCTCACGCGCGCTGTTCGAGCCGGTAATCCAGTCCTTGCGCGACCTGGCGATGCCGGGCCTCCTGCTCTCGGGCAGCCCGGACGAGGGTCCGCTGCTCGGGACGACCAAGCCCCAGCCCGGCCCGGCCGGCCGGGGCCGGCTCGTGACGCGCGACCGGGGCGCCGACGTCGTCCAGACGGCGTGGAGCGGCCCCTCCGCCTGACGCCGCGTTGCACGTCGTACCGCCGGCGACCGGATGTGAGCCGCAGACGGTTCTGACGCACAGAACCCGCCCGCGGCTCACACGGCGTCAGCTCAGGTGAGCTCGCGCTTGAGGATCTTGCCGGTCGAGGTCATCGGCAGGCTGGGGACGAACACGATCTGGCGGGGGTACTTGTAGTTCGCCATCTGCTCCTTGCACCACTCGCGGAGCTCGTCCTCGGTGATCCGGGCGTCGTCGTCGAGGATCACGTACGCCTTGATCTCCTCACCGTGACTCTCGTCGGGGATCCCGACGACCGCCGCCAGGGACACGGCCTCGTGGGTCATCAGCACCTCCTCGACCTCGCGCGGGTACACGTTGAAGCCGCCGCGGATGATCATGTCCTTGGCCCGGTCGACGATGTAGTAGAAGCCGTCCTCGTCGCGGCGGGCGAGGTCGCCGGTCCTGAACCAGCCGTTGTTCATGACCTCCGCGGTGGCCTCGGCGCGCTTGTAGTAGCCCTTCATGATGTTGTGGCCGCGGATGGCGATCTCCCCGATCTCGTCCACGCCCTCGACGGTCTTCCAGTCGTTGTCGACCAGCTTCACGTCGATGCCCCAGATCGGCACGCCGATGGAGCCGGGCCGCGGGTCGCGCTCGGGGTCGCTGAAGGTCGCGACCGGCGAGGTCTCCGAGAGGCCGTAGCCCTCGAGGATCTGGACGCCGAACTTCTCCTTGAACTTCTTGAGGATCTCGACCGGGAGCGCCGAGCCACCCGCGACCGCACGGCGGAGGTTGTCGGCGATGCGCTTGACGTCGACTCCCTCCTTGAGCGCACCGAGAAGGCCCCAGTACATGGTGGGCACACCGGCGAAGAAGGTGATGTTCTCCTTCTGCATGAGCCCGAGCGCCTGGTCTGCATCGAAGCGCGGCAGGAGCACCATCGTCGCGGCGTTGGAGAACCCGGCGTTCATGTTCACCGTCTGCCCGAAGGAGTGGAACAGCGGCAGCACGAGCAGGTGCACGTCGTGCTGGCTCGCGAGGGAGTCGAACAGCCGGTTGCAGGTGAGCGCGTTCATCACCATGTTGCTGTGCGACAGCTCGGCGCCCTTGGGCTGGCCGGTCGTGCCGCTGGTGTAGAGGATGACCGCGGTGTCGGTCGGCTCGGTCGCCACCGACTCGAACTCGGCCGGCTGGTTGCCGAGCGCCTGGACCATCGTCTCGGTGCCCTCGATCGGCGAGGGGGCCGCCATGTCCGCGGTGATCATGAAGAAGTGCTCGCAGCGCTCGGCCTGCTTGAACCCGTCGTGGCCCGCCTGGCCCATGGGCAGGTCCGCGGTGCCCTCGAAGCAGAAGTAGGCCTTCGCGTCGGAGTCCTCGAGGTGGTAGGCGACCTCGCGGCCTTTGAGGAGCACGTTGAGGGGCACGACGGTCGCGCCCGCCTTGAGGATGCCGTAGTAGACGATCGGGAAGTAGGGCAGGTTCGGGCAGGAGAGGGCGACCTTGTCACCCGGTTCGATGCCACGGGACACCAGCAGGTTCGCGACCTGGTTGGCGAAACCGTCGACCTGCTTGTAGTTGAGTCGCAGGTCGCCGAGGACGACGGCGTCGCGGTCGGGATGGCTGCGCGCGCTGGCTTCCAGGAAGACGGAGAGGTTGAGCACGAGGAGCTCCTTCGGGTTGGCGGCGGGACGGCTATCCGGCCGGAGTCGTGAACGGCCGGCCGGTGAGGCGCTCGTAGGCCTCGATGTACTTGGCGCGGGTGCGGGAGACGACCTCGTCCGGCAACGCAGGCGGCTTCGCTCCCGAGGCACGGTCCCAGCCGCTCTCGGAGGACGTGAGCCAGTTGCGCACGATCTGCTTGTCGTACGACGGCTGGGTGCGACCCGGCTGCCACTGGTCGGCCGGCCAGAACCGTGACGAGTCGGGGGTCAGGACCTCGTCGGCGAGGACGATCGTGCCGTCCTGACGCGCACCGAACTCGAGCTTGGTGTCGGCGAGGATGATCCCGCGCTCGCGTGCGATCTGCTCGGCGCGGCCGTAGATCGCGAGGGTCAGCCGCCGCAGCTCGGCAGCGCGCTCCGCGCCGATCACGTCCACCACGGCGTCGTACGACACGTTCTCGTCGTGGTCTCCCACCGCCGCCTTGGTCGCGGGCGTGAAGATCGGCTCGGGCAGCCGGCTGGCGTCCTCGAGCCCCTCGGGCAGCGGGATGCCGCAGACCTCGCCCGTGGCGCGGTAGTCGGCAAGCCCCGACCCGGTGAGGTAGCCCCGGGCGACGCACTCGACCGGGAACATGTCGAGCTCCTCGCACACCACCGCGCGCCCCCGCACCGCCTCCGGTACGTCGGAGGACACGATGTGGTTGGGCACGATGTCGGCGAGCTGCTCGAACCACCAGAGCGACATCTGCGTGAGGATCACGCCCTTGTCGGGGATCCTGGTGTCCAGGACGAAGTCGTAGGCGGAGATCCGGTCGGAGGCGACCATGAGCAGCCGGCCGTCCTCGAGGCGGTACAGGTCGCGGACCTTGCCCGAGTGGATGTGGGTCGCGCCAGGGATCTCCGGGGCTGCCGGGATGCCGAGGTCCGAGCCGGGGTCCGACGTGGTGGGGCCGCTCATGTCGTGATCCTACTGACCGGTCACCGAAAAAAGTCCGGGCCTGCTGTCGAGAATCGTCGAGCCCGCGCGTCGTACGGACGAGACTGTTCCCGACCCGAGAGGAATGCACCATGAAGTACGTCCTGATGTTCACCAGCACGCCCGAGCTCGACGACGCCGTCGACGCCACCGTGGCGGAGAAGGTCTACCAGCAGGTCTGGGCCTGGTTCGAGGAGCACGGCAAGGCAGGCCGGATCGCCGGCGGCGGTGCGGAGCTCCAGCCGGTCAGCACCGCGACCACCGTGCGCGCGGGAGACGGGGAGGAGCGGGTGGTCGTCGACGGGCCGTTCAGCGAGGCCAAGGAGGTCGTCGGCGGGTTCACCGTCATCGACGTCCCGGACCTCGACGCGGCGATCTCGATGGCCAAGACCTGGCCGCCCCTGGTGTACGACGGCGCCGCCGTGGAGATCCGGCCGATCGTCGACCACGGCGAGTGATGGACGGCTCGTCCGGCCCGGACCAGGCGCTCGCCGTCGCGGTCCGGGCCGAGGCGGGCGCCATCGTCGCCTCCCTGAACCGCCTCGTCGGTGACTTCGACGTCGCCGAGGAGGCGGTACAGGACGCGATCGTCGAGGCGCTGCGGACGTGGCGCCGTGGCGGTGTCCCCGACCGTCCCGGGGCCTGGCTGCAGGTGGCCGCCCGCCGGAACGCGCTCGACCGGCTCCGCCGTCAGCAGCGTCAGCAGCGGGTGCTCGAAGGGCTCCGCAAGGACGTCTCGCCCGAGGAGGCGGAGGAGGCCGACGAGCGGCTCGGCCTGGTGTTCGGGTGCTGCCACCCGGCGCTTCCCGTCGACGCCCGCCTGCCCCTGACGCTGCGGGCGGTGCTGGGCCTCACGACCGCCCAGATCGCCCGGGCCTTCCTCGTGCCCGAGGCGACGATGGCCCAGCGGATCGTGCGAGCCAAGAGGAAGATCGTCGACAAGGGCATCGCGCTGGGCGTCCCCGACCCGGGGGATCGCGCGGACCGGCTCGACGACGTGCTGACCGTGACCTACCTGATGTACAACGAGGGCTTCATCTCCAGCACCGGCGCGACCGACGACCGCGACCTCGCCGACGACGCGATCTGGCTCGCCGGGCTGCTCGCCACGGCGATGCCCGGCGAGCCCGAGACGCTCGGCCTCCTGGCGCTGCTGCAGCTTCACCACGCCCGTCGTACCGCGCGCTTCGACGACTCCGGGAACCTGGTCCTGCTACGCGACCAGGACCGCACCGCGTGGGACCGGCCTGCCATCGAGTCGGCCGACCGGCTGCTCGAGCGGGCCGCGGCGCAGCGACGCCCCGGCCGCTTCCAGCTCCAGGCGGCGATCGCGGCCTGCCATGCGTCCTCCGCCACCTGGGAGGCGACCGACTGGCTCCAGATCCTGACGCTGTACGACCTGCTGCTGCGCCACGACGGCTCCGCCGTCGTCAGGCTGAACCGCGCCGTCGCCTTGGGCAAGGTGCGCGGCGCCGAGGCGGCCCTGGAGTACGTCGACCGGCTGGCACCGGACCTCGAGCGGTACCACCTGTTCCACGCGACCAGGGCGGACCTGCTGCGCACCCTCGGGCGGGTCGCCGAAGCGGCGGAGGCCGACCGCCGTGCGCTCGAGCTCACCCGCAACACAGCAGAGCAGAGCCTGTTGCGGTCGCGGCTGCTCTGACCGGCGGCCCACCGGCCTCGGACCTTCTTGGGACCGCGCCCTTCGCGGATGGCACGCTGGGCCACATGCCTGAGTCAGCAGAAGAGGTGTACGCCAGGGTCGTCGCGCAGGTCGGGGAGGACGGTCGGCTGCCGATGCCGGCGTCGTCGGAGTGGGACATCTTCCCGTACGAGGGCGAGATGGTCCCCAAGGTCCTGCGGCCCCCGGTCGAGGCCGAGGAGCCGCGGTGGGGCGAGGGCGGCAGGCGCTGCTCGTGCGAGGAAGGCGAGCCGGAGAACGCGATCTGGCGCAACGAGCGGTGGGTGGTCACCGCTCCCGAGAAGCCGGGCGGGCTGCCGCTCGTCCTGACCCTGCTGCCGCTGGAGCACCTGGACTTCTCCGACATGGACGACGACCTCGCCGCGGAGTACGGCATGGTGTCGAGCTGGCTGCACCGGATCATGGCCGGGCTGCCGAACATCGGACGCGTCCACGTGTGCAAGTGGGGCGACGGCGGCGCGCACATGCACATCAGCTTCATCGCCAGGACCGCCCGTCTGAGCAACGTTCTCGGCAGCATGGCCATCGAGTGGGACGAGATGCTTCCGCCGGTGCCCGAGGACGTCTGGCGCGCCGACCTGCACGAGGTGGCCCGCAAGATGGCGACCCACGACGGCAAGCCCCTCATCTGACCCCTCGGCGGTCCTGACTGCCGCAACTGGGCAAGGACGACTCGTCCTGGCGACGCCTTGTGTCGTCCTTGCCCATCTGCGCGAGAGCTCAGTCCATGTTGAGGCTGCGCGGCTTGCCGTCGCATCCCAAACCGGGCACCCAGTACTCACGTGTGAGGTCGCCCCCGGCCATCTTGTCGGCGATCTCCCACAGGACCCCGGGGTAGCCGCCCTGCCTGTTCATCTGGTGCAGCACCGTCCAGTCCCGGCTGCTCCGCATCGCCGACACCGCCTGCTTGGCTGCCGCAGGGTCGCCCTCCTTGCGGGCGTCGTCCCAGGCGTCGAGCCAGGCGCAGGCGACGGCGCCCGTCACCTGGGCCCCGACCTGGTAGCGGTCCATGAACAGCTTGGACTCGAGCACGCTCGCGTCGAAGCCCTGCGGGACCGGGACGTCCTTCAGCATCTTGGCGACGGTGGCGGCGTTGGATGCTGGGTCGACGACGTCCGACGGCATCGCTGCCGCCCAGGTCTCCGGGTCCACCCGCTTCAGACGGCCGAGCAGGTCGACGTACGCCTCCCGGTTGCCGACGCCACCGCGGATCTCGACGAAGGTCGGGCCGTCCGGCGGCAGCATCGCGGCGAAGTCCGAGCTGCTGTAGCGGAACAGCGTGGCGTTGGCACCGAGGACGGTCAGCGGCGACTGCCGGAGGTCGTGGGCACGGTCCTCGAAGTACGACTCGTACATGTCGGCCGGGTACCAGTTGACCTCCAGCACCCGCCTTCCGTGGCTGAAGGTCATCTCGCCGTAGTCCTCGGCGCTCTCGTCGACCCGCGTCACCTTCCAGGCAGGGTCGTCCACGAGCAGGAGAGGGTTGCCTGTCCGCTCCGCGGGGGTGGGGCCGCGGTCGGCCCCGATGACGCGATGCCGGTCGTGTCCGGGTCGCCTCCCGGCCGGGCGGCCTCGTCGCTCCACGGCGCCCACACCGAAGCCGTGGCCACGACGGCTACCGCGGCGGCTGCCGCCACGCTCGGGACGAGCCAGCGGTGGCGCTTCGACGGAACGGGTTCGGTACGGCGGTCGGGCTCGTCGAGCACGGGCGTGGACATGATCTCCTCCAGAAGGTCGCGCTCACCCGCAAGGAGGTCGAGACCCTCGAGGTCCCGGTCGGCGACCGCGCTCGCAGCCAGCAGTCGATCCAGGTCGTGGTCGGTCATCTTGCCTCCCTTCCGGTGAACAGTGCGGTGTCTTCTGGTGCATGTCCGGATGGGGCCGGGACGTCTCCGAGCTCGGCGCGGAGCCTTGCCCTGGCCCGCGACAGCCGGGTCCGGACCGTGCGCGCGGGGATGCCGAGGACCTCGGCCACCTCGCGCGGCTCCAGCCCCTCCCATGCCGTGAGCTCGAGCAGCTCGCGGTCGGAGGCACCGAGCCGGCCCAGGGCGGCCCGGACACCGAGGCGGTCGGCGACCGCGTCGGTCGGGTCGGGACTCACGGTGGTCAGCTGTTCGCGCAGCCTCGCGCCCAGCCGGTCGCGGCGCTCGCTCCCGCGACGTTGGTTGGCGAGCACACGGCGCGCGACGCCGTACAGCCACAGGCGTGCGTCGTCACCGGCCGGCATCTCGTGGAGGCGCCGCCACGCGACGAGCATCGTCTCGGCTGTCACGTCGGCGGCGTCCTCGGGCGAGGTGGTACGACGCAGCGCGTAGCCGAGGATCGCTCGGACGTTGGCGTCGTAGAGCCGGCGGTACGCCTCGTCGCGGCCTCCCGGCTCGTAGCCGGTCACCGGGCGTCCGGCGCTTGGTCGGTCGTCATGTCTCCCCCATGTCCGACTAGGTGCCCGACGTTACATCCAGGTTTGTCCCGGAGTCGGTTCTCTAGAGGATGGCGCCCGGCGAGTAGGTCGCGGCCTGCGGGTAGCGCGCGGTGACCTCCGCGATCCGGCGTACGACGGTCTGCACCTGCGCGACCGCGGCGCCGGTGAACGTGATCGGCTCCGCGACGAGCGAGTCGAGCTGCTCCCTGGTCAGCCCCAGGCGCTCGTCCGCTGCGAGGCGCTCGAACACGTCGTTCTCGGCCGCGCCCTTGCGCATGTCCAGCGCCACGCCGACCGCGGCCTGCTTGATCGCCTCGTGGGCGGTCTCGCGGCCGACGCCGTTGCGCACCGCGGCCATCAGCACCTTCGTGGTCGCGAGGAACGGCAGGTAGCGGTCGAGCTCGCGCTGGATCACCGCGGGGAAGGCCCCGAACTCGTCGAGCACCGTCAGGAACGTCTGGAACAGCCCGTCGGTGGCGAAGAACGCGTCGGGCAGCGCCACCCGGCGTACGACGGAGCACGAGACGTCGCCCTCGTTCCACTGGTCTCCTGCGAGCTCGCCGACCATGGAGAGGTACCCGCGCAGGACGACCGCGAGGCCGTTCACCCGCTCGCACGAGCGCGTGTTCATCTTGTGCGGCATCGCCGACGACCCGACCTGGCCCTCCTTGAAGCCCTCGGTCACGAGCTCGATGCCGGCCATGAGCCGGATCGTGGTGGCGAGGTTCGAGGGACCGGCCACGACCTGGACGAGCGCGGAGACCACCTCGAAGTCGAGCGAGCGCGGGTACACCTGGCCCACCGAGGTGAGCACGTTGTCGAAGCCGAGGTGGGCGGCGACCCGCTCCTCGAGGGTGGCCAGCAGGGCGTCGTCGCCGCCGAGGAGGTCGAGCATGTCCTGGGCGGTCCCGACCGGACCCTTGATGCCGCGGAGCGGGTAGCGCGCGATCAGCTCCTCGAGCCGCGCCAGGGCGACGAGCATCTCGTCGGCGATCGTCGCGAACCGTTTGCCGAGCGTGGTGGCCTGAGCGGCGACGTTGTGCGACCTGCCGGCCATGACAAGGGTCTCGTGCTCGGACGCGAGCCGTCCGAGACGGGCCAGGGTCGCGACCATCCGGTCACGCACGAGCTCGAGGGACGCCTTGACCTGGAGCTGCTCGACGTTCTCGGTCAGGTCGCGCGAGGTCATCCCCTTGTGGATGTGCTCGTGGCCCGCGAGCGCGCAGAACTCCTCGATCCGCGCCTTCACGTCGTGGCGTGTGACCCGCTCACGCGCCGCGATCGAGTCGAGGTCGACCTTGTCCACGACCCCCTCGTACGACTCGATCACGCCGTCGGGCACCTCGATGCCGAGGTCCTTCTGGGCCCGGAGGACGGCGATCCACAGCCGTCGCTCGAGCCTGATCTTGTGCTCGGGAGACCAGAGCTCCGCGAGGTCGGCTCCGGCGTACCTGTTGGCGAGGACGTTCGGGATGCTCACCGGTCGATTCTCGCACCGGCGCTCGGCCACCTGACCAGCCGGTCGGACCCGCCCGGGCCGGCCTGAGTCGGAAAGTCGCTCTCGCACCGACCGATGTCCGAGTACCTTCGTGCCCGTGAGTGAAGCTTCGATGCCGTGGGCGGAGTTCTCGGCCGACCCACGGGACCCGGCGACCTCCTCCTTGCGGGCATCGGACCGCGACCGGGAGGTCGTGCTGAGTGTGCTCGCCGAGTCCTACGCGGACGGGCGGCTGACCCGCGAGGAGTACGACGAGCGGGCGGACGTCGCGAGTCGCACGAGGACCCTGGGCGAGCTCCCGCCGCTCGTCCGGGACCTGGTGTCGACAGGCGCCGCCTGCCCCGGGCCGCGCACTCGCCCTGGCGACCCCCGAGGAGCTGCAGCGGCGGGCGGTGCAGGCCTACCAGGCGTCGCTCCGCCGCGCCCTGTCGGGCCTGGTCACCACCACGCTGGTCCTGACGGCCATCTGGTTCGTCCTCAGCGGCGACGGCTTCTACTGGCCGGTCTTCGTCGTCCTCGCCGCGAGCGCGAACCTGCTGCGCGTGCTGTTCAACAGGCGCGACCTCATCGAGCAGGAGCAACGACGCCTCGAGCGGAAGCAGCGCAAGCGCCTCGAGTCCCCGCCCGCTTAGCGCAGGGTCCCACCCGAGGCCCACTGCCGCGCACCTGGGCGATGTCGGCCCTGGTGCGGTGTCTCAGATGCCGGCTGCGAGCCGCATAACCGCCCGGTCACGGCCTCGTTGAACGGACATGAGCGTCCCGCGGCGTCTTCTCGTCCTCGTCATCGCGTTGCTCACCGCCCTGACGGGTCCGACCGGTCCGGCCGTCGCCGCTGAGCCAGGACCGGGACCTCGCGTTCGAGCGCCGGAGACCCAGCTCGGCCGGGCGGTGACCTGTCACGGACAGATCGGGCCGGGCACGCCGACGCCCGTGCTGCTCGTGCACGGCACCGGTGTGACCTCGAGGGAGAACTGGCACACGTACGTCCCCTGGCTGCGGAGCACCGGCAGAGGGGTGTGCACGGTCGAGCTGGTCAAGCGAGGCACCGTCGACCTTCAGCGGTCGGTGGAGCGGGTGGTCCACGCGATCCGCGCGATGGCCCACCGGCACGGCGGCCGCGTCAGCGTGATCGGGCACAGCCAGGGCGGCACGCAGCTCGTCTACGCGATCAAGTTCTGGCCGGACCTCGCACACCGCGTCGATGACTACGTCGGTCTGGCTCCGTTGCTGCAGAAGTCGCTGTTCGGGGACCTGCGCTGCCAGACCTCCTGCGGCGAGCCGATCCAGCAGATGCGATCGGATGCGGCGTGGCTCCGGCAGTTCATGGCCCATCCATTGCCCGCCGGACCGTCGTACACCACCGTGGCATCGACGTACGACGAGGTGGTGGTCCCGGCACCGCAGTCGAGCCATCTCGACGGCGCGCGGAACATCGTGCTCCAGGACGTCTGCGGGCCGCAGAAGTACGCCGACCACTACACCTTTGCCGTCGACGGCACCACGAGTGACATCGTGCTCGACGCCCTCGACCACCCGGGGGCGGCCGACCCGGCCCGTCTGCCCACGGACTCGTGCACGCAGGCCTACCCGCGAGGTGTCAGCCCGCTGCTCGTGGCCGAGACCGGGCTCTACTCGGCCCCGGCGCTCGTCCCTGTCGGGCACGACGACGGCCCCGATGTCACCGAGGAGCCGCCGCTGAGGTGCTACATGAAGCGAACCTGCGCGGACGTCGACGACCGGGGTCGGCTGCTTCGGTCCGTGCGCACCGCCCGTCACGGGCTGCGTCTCGACGTGCAGGCACCGGGCCGCGTGCGGCTCGTGGCGCGCAAGGGCGGGCGGACCTACGTCCAGGGGCTCGCCGTCCGGGTCGGCGCTCGTCGCGTGGCGCTGGCCCTGCCCGCGGGCGGTCGATGGTCGGTGCGGGTGCAGACCCGGACCGGGTGGTACGTCCGCTGGGCCACCGAGCGACGCCTGGTCTACCGGGCCGGCTGATCCCCACCCAGGCGCAGCGGGCTTGCGTCGCGCCGCGGCTTCCGTTCGGGTCCCAGCGGATAGTTCGTGAGCAAGACGTCGTCAGGACCCCTGCCGTACAGCAGTTTCCTCACGAACTACCGCGCCGCAGCTCGGCGGCTGCCCGGCTCACGACGCCGTTCCCGTCCAGGTGGACGCCCCAGGTGGACACCAAGGGCGGGTACGCCGACCGCGGTGTGTCAGATGCCGGCGGCGATGTCGGAGCGGTGGTGGCTGCCGTCGATGCGGATCTTCGCGACCGCCTGGTAGGCCCTGGCCCGAGCGTCCGCGACGTCGGCACCCACGGCAGTGACTGCGAGCACGCGGCCACCCGAGGTCACGAGTGCGCCGTCCTCACCGCGGGCGGTCCCGGCGTGGACCACGTCGACCCCGTCGACGCGCTCGGCGTCCATCAAGCCGTGGATCACGTCACCGGTGCGAGGGGTGGCCGGGTAGTCCTTGGAGGCGACGACGACCGCGACGGCAGCCCCGTCCTTCCACCGCGGCGCGCCCACCTCGTCGAGCGTCCCGCGCGCGGCGGCCCGCAGCAGCACGCCGAGGGGCGAGTCGAGCAGGGCCAACAGCGGCTGGGTCTCGGGGTCGCCGAAGCGGGCGTTGAACTCGACGACCTTCACGCCCCGGCTCGTGAGCGCCAGCCCGGCGTAGAGCAGGCCGGCGAACGGGGTGCCGCGCCGGGCCATCTCGTCGACGGTCGGCTGCAGGACGCGCTCGGTCACCTCCGCGACCAGCCCCTCGGGGGCCCACGGCAGCGGGGTGTAGGCGCCCATGCCGCCGGTGTTCGGGCCGGTGTCGCCGTCGCCGACCCGCTTGAAGTCCTGCGCCGGCTGGAGGGGTACGACGGTCGTCCCGTCCGTCACGGCGAACAGGGACACCTCGGGCCCGTCGAGGTACTCCTCGACCACGACGCGCACGCAGCCGGCCGCGTGGGCCAACGCCTCGTCGCGGGACTCGGTCACGACCACGCCCTTGCCGGCGGCGAGCCCGTCGTCCTTCACGACGTAGGGCGGCCCGAACGCGTCGAGAGCCGCCTCCACCTCGGACGGTGTCGTGCAGACGTGGGCCAGCGCCGTGGGCACGTCGGCCGATGCCATGACGTCCTTCGCGAACGCCTTCGACCCCTCGAGCCGCGCGGCCTCCTGCGAGGGGCCGAAGCAGTCGATGCCGCGGGCTCGCACCGCGTCGGCGACCCCTGCGACGAGCGGAGCCTCGGGCCCGATCACCACCAGGTCGATGCCGAGGCCCTCGGCGAGGTCGGCGACCGCCGTACCGTCGTCGGCCTTCACGTCGTGCAGCTCGGCCACCGCGGCGATGCCGGGGTTGCCGGGCGCGGCGTGCAGCTCAGTGACCTCGGGGTCACGGGAGAGCGCGAGGGCGAGGGCGTGCTCGCGGCCTCCGGAGCCGATGACAAGGACCTTCATGGTGGGGCTCCTCAGCTGTCGCGCAGGATCACGGTCTGCTCGCGGCCGGGGCCGACCCCGACTGCCCAGAACGGCGCCCCCGACATCTCCTCGAGCGCCTTGACGTAGATCTGCGCGTTCTTGGGCAGCTCCTCGAAGCTGCGGCAGCCCGAGATGTCCTCGTTCCACCCCTCGAAGAACTCGTAGACCGGCTTGGCGTGGTGGAACTCCGACTGGGTCATCGGCATCTCGTCGTGCCGGACCCCGTCGATCTCGTAGGCCACGCAGACCGGGATCCGCTCCCACGCGCCGAGGATGTCGAGCTTGGTGAGGGCGAACTCGGTGAGGCCGTTGATCCGGGCGGCGTAGCGGGCGATGACGGCGTCGTACCAGCCGCAGCGGCGGTTGCGCCCCGTGGTCGTGCCGAACTCCGCACCCAGGTCGCGCAGCTTCTCGCCGTCCTCGTCGAGGAGCTCGGTCGGGAAGGGCCCCGCGCCGACGCGGGTGGTGTACGCCTTGACGACACCGATCACCCGGTCGATCCGGGTGGGGCCGATGCCGGCGCCGGCGCAGACCCCGCCCGCGGTCGGGTTGCTGGAGGTGACGAAGGGGTAGGTCCCGTGGTCGACGTCGAGCATCGTCGCCTGGGCGCCCTCGAACAGGACGGTCCTGCCCTCGTCGAGCGCGGCGTTGAGCACCCTGGAGGTGTCGGTGACGTACGGCTCGAGCCGGTCGGCGTACTCGCCGATCTCCTCGAGCACCGCGTCCACCTCGATGGCACGCCGGTTGTAGACCTTCACGAGGAGGTGGTTCTTCTGCTCCAGCGCCGCCTCGATCTTCTGCCGCAGGATCTTCTCGTCGAAGATGTCCGCGACGCGGATGCCCATGCGGTTGATCTTGTCGGCGTACGTCGGACCGATGCCCCTGCCCGTCGTACCGATCTGGTTCTTGCCCAGGAAGCGCTCGGTGACCTTGTCGATCGTCGTGTGGTACGACGTGATCAGGTGCGCGTTGCTCGAGACCAGCAGGCGGCTGGTGTCGACGCCTCGGGCGGCGAGCCCCTCGATCTCCGCGAGCAGCACCCGCGCGTCGACGACGACGCCGTTGGCGATGACCGGGGTCACGCCCGGGGTGAGCGTGCCGGAGGGGAGCAGGTGGAGCGCGAACTTCTCTCCGTTGATGACGATGGTGTGGCCGGCGTTGTTTCCGCCCTGGTAGCGCACGCAATAATCGATCGACGACCCGAGCTGGTCGGTCGCCTTGCCTTTGCCTTCGTCACCCCACTGGGCTCCGACGAGGACAATCGCGGGCATGGAGTACCCCTCTCGCTGGCCTTGTTGGGTCGGCGCTGGGTCGGTTCCGGCTCCTGCCGGCACCCGCCCCGGATGAATGTCCCCGGGACGACACGGCCAGACAAACGAAGAGGCCCCGGTTTGTGCAACAGCACCGGGGCTCTTGCGACACAACGTTAACAGAGCACCGGCGGGCGGCCGTAGTGTCCGGATCCTGGGACCACCCTTGTAGGGTCCGCTCCGTGGACCCGCTGCTGCTGATCACCAACGCCGAGGCCGGCACCTCCGACACCGAGAACGTCGAGAAGGCGCTGGCCGTGCTGCGTGCCGCCGCCGACGTCGAGGTCTGCGCGACCTCCAACCCCGGCGAGCTCGACGGGGTTCTCCACCGGCGAGGCGGGCGTCGTGTCATCGTCGCCGGCGGTGACGGCAGCCTGCACGCCGTGGTCGCCGCGCTCCACCGGCGCCAGGAGCTCGAGGACACCGTGCTCGGACTCATCCCGCTCGGCACGGGCAACGACTTCGCCAGGGGCGCGGACATCCCGCTCGACCCGGAGGAGGCGGCCGAGCTCGTGGTCAAGGGCGAGGTCCGGCCGGTCGACCTGATCATCGACTGCGTCGGCAACGTCGTGGTGAACAACGTCCACGTCGGCGTCGGCGCGCAGGCCAGCCGCAAGGCGGACAAGTGGAAGCAGCGCCTGGGCAAGGTCGGCCTGGGCAGGATCGGCTACCCGATCGGCGCCCTGCTCGCCGCGGTGAACCCGCCCTTCGTGCGGCTGCGCATCGAGGCGGACGGAGAAGAGGTCGCCGACCTCGCCCACCCGATCCTGATGGTCGCGGTCGGCAACGGGCCCAACGTCGGCGGAGGCGCCGAGATCACTCCGCAGGCCGACCCCGAGGACGGGAAGATGGACCTGATGGTCTCGTTCGCGATCGGCCCGCTTGCCCGCCTGTCGTACGCCGCTCGTTTCCGCAAGGGCGAGCACCCGGAGCGGGACGACGTGCGCTACCTCCGCGCCTCGACCGTCTCGGTCACCGGCCAGCAGTTCTACTGCAGCGCCGACGGTGAGGTCTACGGCCCCGAGCGGCACCGCACCTGGCGGGTCGAGCCCGGCGCTCTGCGGATGACCCTGCCGCGCTGACGTCCCGCGCCGTCGCGGCTGCTAGAGCCAGCCGCGCCTGACCGCCTCCGCTCCCGCCTGGAACCGGGACTCCGCACCCAGCTCCTCCATGACCTCGGCGATCCGGCGCCGGACCGTCCGCAGGCTCACCCCCAGGGTGCGCGCGACGTGCTCGTCCTTGGCGCCACGCGCCAGCTGGTGCAGCAGGAGCCGCCGCTGGCCACCGGGGTCCTCGACGCCAGGATCCATGCCGGGCACGGCCATGCCCCGGTCCCACACGTTCTCGAACAGGGCCGTGAGCGCTCCGACGAGCCCGTGCTCGCGTACGACGAGCCGCCGCCCGGTGTTGGAGTCCCAGCGGTCGGAGATGAGCGCGCTTGTGCCCAGGATCGAGATCCGCGCGGGGACGACCGCCACGATCCGCACCTGCTCCCCCGCGGCCGCGCGGGCACGCAGGGCCTGAGGCGCCTCCTCCAGGATCCGAGCCGGGTAGATGGCCCGCGACCTCCGGCCCGACGCGATCTGCTCGCGGACGACCTCGTCCACCTCGCCACCGACCGGTAGCCGCCACTGGTCCGGGCGGAACCACATCAGCTCACCCGACGACTCGTTCGCCAGACTCCGGATGAGGCCCACCACGTCACCGTCGGCCGCGTGCACGTCGACGGCTCCGCCCCTGGACTGGGACGCGGCCATGTGCTCGGTGATGAGACTCGGCAGCAGGTTGCGAAGGGCGTCGATCTCCTCACGCTCGCGCTGCATCCGCTCGGTCTCGCCGGCGATCAGCTGGCCGAGTATGTCGGCCGGCGGCTCTGCCTTCACGAGGTCGCCGTCAAGGTGGACCAGACCGACGGCCGCGAACCTGTCGAGGGCTTCCTCGAGCTCCTCCAGGGTGAGGCCGGTGACCTCGCACGTCCGGACCCGGTCGCCGCCGGACGAGCGCAAGATACCGCGATAGATGCGTTCGTCCCCCGACCGGAGCCCGACCAGCCTCAGGGGTGAGCTCGCTCCGCCTGGTTTGCCCGCCATGTTTGGCATCTTAGTGACAGTGGCAATAAGTGGCCATCCCCTTGCGCCTTCGCCCTGCCAGACTCCTGCGTGGAAGGCCCGACCGAGACATTCGGGGGACGAAGCGCCTCGGTCGGGAGTTCCACCAGTCGGAGCGCCGGAATCGCAGCAGGGGACGATTCCGGCGCTCCGCCGTTCTCCGCTTGTAACGCGGGGTTATGGACTCTGTACAAGCGGCATACCGCTTGGGATGCGTCCAAACCGCGTGGGAAGTCAGCGCCACATCTCTTCGCCGAACCGCTCGAGCGTCCCCTTGAACTCGTCGCACAGCCTGCGCAGCGTGACACGTCGCTTGACGCCGAACATCTCGTCCCAGACGACGCGCGACATGCCGTAGCCTCCGTTGGCCCGGCGTACCCAGTCTTCTCGCCGCTTCTCGTTCCACAGGACCTGCTCCGGCGGCTCGTCGGCCACTCCACCACGTTCACGTCCGACGTACTTGATCCGGCCGTCGAACTCGAAGAGATGCCGCCCCACCCGGAGGTCGATCTCGGCCCTCCGCCCCTCCTCGACGATGACGAACTGCGTTTCGGGAACACCGATCTCGAGCTCGAGGACCATCAATCTCAGAAGCGACTCGCCGACAGTCTGGGCACCTCCGTCCGCGACTTCCAACGCTGCGCGAGCGGCCGTGACACCTGGCCAGCTGGTCATGACCTCCAGCGCGGAGGAGAGCTCACCGGGTGTCGCGCCGAGGCGAAGGGCCGCATCGGCCGCCACGACGCCATCCTCGTAGCCGTGCTCGCGGCCGATGTCCATCGCGGTCCGGGCCAGACCCGTGACAGTCAGTCCTTCGACCTGCACGACGTCGCCTCCCCGGAAGGTGCCGAGGTGATGCTTCACGCCGTTCTCGGTCCGCGAGCCGCGTACGTCGGAGCGCGTGACATGCGCGAGCTCCCGCCACCGTGGGCGCAGCGGCATCCCGAGTACGACGGCGGCGGAGCCGTGGCTCACAACGGCTTCATGTCTCATCGACAGGCACACCGCCCTGACCCTCGACATGTACCGCCCGTCCTCGTCGAGGGTCTCCCACAGTGACCGCTCGATGTAGCACCCCCGACGTACCACCACCCACGCGCCGCGGTGACCGGTGAGGGTCTTGATCTCACGTTCGGAGTAGCCGCACTCGACCGCATCACGGCGCGTGAAGACGCCGCCATTGGCAGAGGCTCGGGCTCGGAGCTCGGGTCGCATGCGCCGAACCCTGCCGAGCGCTCGTGGCCATCGCTCCAGGCCGCTCGTCCCCTGGGGATGACACCCAACGAGTCAGCACCGGTGGACGCGAACCGGCTGACTGCCCACGTGATGTGGACGCATACCAAGCGGTATGCCGCTTGCGTACGGTCCATAACCCCGCGTTACAGGGGGCCGTCAGGCCAGCAGCTCGTCGTACGCGGTCTGGCTGGAGTCGCGCAGGAACTCCCGGCACCGCGCGGCCTCGGGTGTCTCGCCGATCCGGTCCGCAGCCAGGGCGAGGGCCGCGAGCGCGCGCAGGAAGCCGCGGTTCGGCTCGTGCTCCCACGGCACCGGACCGTGGCCCTTCCAGCCGTTGCGGCGCAGCAGGTCCAGGCTCCGGTGGTAGCCGACCCGGGCGTAGGCGTAGGCGGTCACGTCGTCCACCGAGGCGTCCTCGAGCGCGGCCTCGGCCAGCGTGGCCCAGGCGACGGGCGACTCGGGGTGGGCGCGTACCACCTCGGCGGCCGGTGTGCCCTGCGCCAGGGCGGCGGTCGCGGGGTCCTCGGGGAGGTGGGTCGGGGGCGGTCCGGCCATCAGGTCGTTGAACGTCATGTCGCCATTGTGCAGACCGGGTGGCCGCCGACGAGACGGCGACCACCCGGTGCGGCCGAACTTCCTACGCGGTATGGACGCATCCCAAGCGGTATGCCGCTTGTGGAGCGTCCATAACCCCGCGTTACAAGGGTTATCCGGAGACGGAGGTGCCGGCGCTGCGGAGGTTCTCGCAGGCCTCGACGATGCGGGCGGCCATACCTGCCTCGGCGGCCTTGCCCCAGGCACGCGGGTCGTACATCTTCTTGTTGCCGACCTCGCCGTCGATCTTCAGCACGCCGTCGTAGTTGCGCAGCATGTGGTCGACGACCGGGCGGGTGAAGGCGTACTGAGTGTCGGTGTCGACGTTCATCTTCACCACGCCGTAGTCGACGGCCGCGGCGATCTCCTCGGCCAGGGAGCCGGAGCCGCCGTGGAAGACCAGGTCGAACGGCTTGGCGCCGGCGTCGAGACCGAGCTTCTCGCAGACCGCCTCCTGCGCGTGCTTGAGGATCTCGGGGCGCAGCTTCACGTGACCGGGCTTGTAGGCGCCGTGCACGTTGCCGAAGGTCAGCGCCGTCATGTAGCGGCCCTTCTCACCCGTGCCGAGGGCCTCGACGGTGGCGAGGGCGTCCTCCGGCGTGGTGTAGAGCTTCTCGTTGATCTCGCCGACGATCCCGTCCTCCTCGCCGCCGACGACGCCGACCTCGATCTCGAGGATGATCTTCGCGGCGGCGGCCTTCTCGAGCAGCTCCTGCGCGATCTGGAGGTTCTCGTCGAGCGGCACGGCCGAGCCGTCCCACATGTGCGACTGGAAGAGCGGGTCCTGGCCGTTCTTCACCCGCTCGACGGAGATGTCGAGCAGCGGCCGGACGAACTTGTCGAGCTTGTCCTTGGGGCAGTGGTCGGTGTGGAGCGCGATGTTGACCGGGTACTTCTTCGCGACCTCCGTGGCGAAGGCGGCGAAGGCAACCGACCCGGTGACCATGTCCTTCACGCTGGGACCCGAGAGGTACTCCGCGCCGCCGGTGGAGATCTGGATGATCCCGTCGCTGCCGGCGTCTGCGAAGCCCTTGAGGGCAGCGTTCAGGGTCTGCGAGGACGTGACGTTGATGGCCGGGTAGGCAAACGACTCGCGCTTCGCCTTGTCGAGCATCTCTGCGTAGACCTCGGGGGTCGCGATGGGCATCGAGCTTGTCTCCTCTTCCAGACAGGTGGTCGAGCGGATCGGTGTTCCGCCTCCGACCGCCACTCTAGAAGCCCTGCTGCCACGGAGCGAGCCCTGCCCGCCCGGTCAGCGGCGCTCGGGCACCTCGGCCTCGGCGCCCGCGGCACCCTCGACCTGCTCGCGAGGCTCCTCCGCGCTCTCGGCGGGTGGGCCGTCGGCGACCCGCCCGCTCCCGACCGGCTCGCCCTGGTCGGCCTCCTCGAGAGGCTCGTCGGGGGCACTGTCACCGACCGGCTCGTCCCGCTCGCGCCCCGGCGTGGCCAGGTTGAAGCGGCGGATCGCGAAGCGGAAGAGCAGGTAGTAGACGACCGCGTAGGCCAGCCCGATGGGGATCAGCCACAACGGCCTGGTCGCGATCGTGAAGTTGAGCGCGTAGTCGATGGCCCCGGCGGAGAAGCCGAACCCGTCCTTGATGCCGAGTGCGTTCACGAGCGCCAACGAGGTGCCCGTCAGGAAGGCGTGGATGAGGTACAGCGGCCAGGCCACGAAGAGGAAGGCGAACTCGAGCGGCTCGGTCACCCCGGTGACGAACGCGGTCAGCGCACCGGAGAGCATCACGCCGCCCACGAAGTTCTTCCGGGCGGGGCTCGCCTCGTGGTAGATCGCGAGAGCGGCGGCCGGAAGGGCGAACATCATGATCGGGAAGAAGCCGGTCATGAACGCCCCGGCGGCCGGGTCCCCGGCGAGGAAGCGGGCGATGTCGCCGTGGACCACCTCGCCGCCCGGCGTCTCGTACCTCCCCACGACGAACCAGGGGACGGAGTTGAGGATGTGGTGCAGCCCGAACGGGATGAGCAGCCGGTTGGCGAAGCCGTACACACCGGCCCCGAGGATGCTGTTGGCCACCAGCCACTCGCCGAGGTGGGTCAGGCCCGCGTCGAACGCCGGGTACAGGAACGACAGCACCACCCCCATCACCAGCGTGACGAGCGCGGTGATGATCGGGACGAACCGGCGGCCCCCGAAGAAGGCGAGGTAAGTCGGGAGCCTGACGCGGTAGAACCGCTGCCACAGCAGCGCCGTGGTGACACCCACGAGGATGCCCCCGAAGACGCCGTACTGCACCCTCGCACCGTCGGCCGCGTGGGGCGCGGACAGGACGTACGGCGACATGGCGTCCTCGACGGCGGTGAAGACGAGGTAGCCCACCACGGCGGCAAGTGCAGTGGAGCCGTCGGACTTCCGGGCGAAGCCGACCGCGACACCCACCGCGAAGATCAGGCCGAGGTTGGTGAACAGGGCACCGCCCGCAGCGGCCAGGACGTCGGCCACGGGCTCCATCCAGGGCCAGTGCGAGGCGAGCGCGAGCCCGCTGTCACCGGCCCCGAGCATGTCGGGCTGGCCGAGCCGGAAGAGCAGTGCGGCCACCGGAAGGGCCGCGATCGGGAGCATGAGGCTCCGCCCGAGCCGCTGCAGCACACCCAGCCCGGTACGTCGCTGAGCGCTCTCCTGCGCTCGCTCATGCATCGGCCGTCCCCCGCTCATCGCCCTCCTCGACCTCTCGTCCCCTGACCGTCCGTGACCGGAGGCTCTATGTCAAGCGGGGTGACAAACCCGACCAGACGGGTCATCAGTCTTGCCTTCGGTGGTTGAATGCGTTCTATGACCCAAGCAGAGCAGATCGTCGCGGGACTCGGCGGTCGGGCCAACATCGTCGAGGTGGAGGCCTGCATCACGCGGCTTCGCACCGAGCTCGCCGACAGCTCGCTCGTGAACGAGCAGGCGCTCAAGGACGCTGGGGTACACGGGGTGATGCGAGCGGGGGCCGTGGTCCAGGTGGTGGTCGGCCCGGAGGCCGACATCCTGGCCGGCGACATCGAAGAACTGCTCTGATGCTGCGGGTCGTCTCACCCGTCGCAGGCCACAGCCTCGCAGTGAGCGACATCCCCGACCCGGTGTTCTCCAGAGGCCTGGTCGGTCCCGGCACCGCGATCCGGCCACGTGCCGGGCGCCAGGTCGCGGTGGCCCCGGTCGCGGGCGTCCTGGCCAAGCTCCACGCGCACGCCTACCTCGTCGTGAGCGACGCCGGGAACGGCGTGCTCGTGCACCTCGGCATCGACACCGTCCACATGCAGGGCGAGGGCTTCGAGGTCCTTGCGAAAGAGGGCGAGCACGTCGAGGCAGAGGACGAGATCGTCGCCTGGGACCCGGCGTACGTCGAGCGGTCGGGACGCTCGGCTGTCTGCGCGGTCGTCGTGCTCGACTGCGACCCGACCACCGTGCAGCAGAAGGCGGTCGACGTGGACGTCGAACGGGGCGAGGTCATCTTCGAGGTGGACTGCTAGCCACGCCACGAGCCGGTGCCGCCGAGGTCGGCGTGCTGGCGGACCCACGTGTGCATGGCGATCGCGGCGGCCGCGGAGGCGTTGATGGACCGGGTCGACCCGAACTGGGCGATGGAGAAGGTCCCGTCGCAGGCCTTGCGCGCCGCCTCGGACAGGCCCGGGCCCTCCTGCCCGAACAGCAGGCAGCAGCGGACGGGAAGCTCCAGCGTCTCGATCGGCTGGGATCCGGGGAGGTTGTCGATGCCCAGCAGCACGACGCCCCGCTCGTGGAGGTAGGTCTCCAGGTCCTCGGGGGTCGCGTGGTGGCGGATGTGCTGGTAGCGGTCGGTCACCATGGCTCCGCGGCGGTTCCACCGGCGGTTGCCGACGATGTGCACCTCCTTGGCGAGGAAGGCGTTGGCCGTGCGGACGATGGTGCCGATGTTGAAGTCGTGCTGCCAGTTCTCGATGGCGACGTGGAAGTCGTGGCGCCTGGTGTCGAGGTCGGCGACGATCGCCTCCATCGTCCAGTAGCGGTACCGGTCGACGACGTTGCGGCGGTCCCCCTCGGCGAGCAGGCGCTCGTCGTACTGCTCACCGGTCGGCCACTCGCCCTCCCACGGACCCACGCCGACCTCGGCGGGGCCGTGCGGCATCGGGTCGTACGGAGCGCGGCGCTCGAGGCTCTCTGACACGGCGTCGATGCTAGGACAGCCGGACGGGGCTTCTGGGTCCGGCCGATACCCTGGCCCGGTGACTGGCCTGCTGACCTCTGTCCCGCTGCTGCTCGGCCTCGACTGGATGGACCCCGAGTGGCTCCTGGGGCAGTTCGGCGGCGCGATGTTCTGGGTCAGTGTCTTCATCGTCTTCGCCGAGTGTGGGCTGCTCTTCCCGATCCTGCCCGGCGACTCGCTGCTGTTCAGCGTCGGCCTGTTCGTCCACCGCGCACAGGCCGGCGAGGCCGGCATCTCGGTGGGCATCGTGACCGCGTGCCTGATCCTCACGGCGGCCGCGTTCGCCGGGAACGTCGTGGGCTACGAGATCGGGCGCGCGATCGGTGAGCCGCTTCGCGAGCGGGACGGCCGGTTCATCAAGAAGCGCTACTTCGACCAGACCCACGCGTTCTTCGAGAGGTACGGCGCCCGCGCGCTCGTCCTCGGCCGCTTCGTGCCGATCGTGCGCACCTTCATCACCGTGGTCGCCGGCGTAGGCCGGATGGACCGACGGCACTTCTTCACGTGGTCCGCCGTCGGCGCTGCGCTGTGGGCGACCGGTCTCACCCTGCTCGGCTACTTCCTCGGCGGGATCGACTTCCTCCAGCACAACATCGAGGCGGCGGTCCTGGTCATCGTCGCGGTGTCGGTGCTGCCCATGGTCGTGGAGTACGTCCGGCACCGCCGCCGCACCCCGGTGGGCGACGACACGGCCGGCTGAGCCGCCGCATCGGCTTCGGCCTAGCCCTCAGACGGGCTCGGTAGGTCGTCCAGGCCGTAGGCGTACAGCGTAGCTTCGGGCACTGCGCGCACCTCGAGGCCGGACGTCGGCGACTGGGCGCCCGTCGGGCTGCGGTCGACGACACAGACCACGACCCCGCACCGTCGGCTCCCGCGTCACGCAGCGCACGTCGCCGCGTCGCGCACCGCACCCCCGGTGGTGAGACGTCCTCGACCACGGTCACTCGCCGCCCCTCGACGTCAGGCCCCTCGACACGGCGCTGCAGTGCCGTAGGTCTCCTTGGCCTTGCGCACGACGAAGGCGTCGAGCTGCCGATCCCGGCGGCCGCACCGTCAGCGATCGGCAGCGCGACCGGGTCCAGCCCCCAGGGTGAGACCGCCTACCGGTCGTACGCCCGAGTCCTCGGTCGCTCGAGCATCACCCGGCCCACGAGCGGAGCGGCCTGGGCTCGAGGGTGACCTTGCGCAGGTGACTCGTGTCGCCACCTTGCCGGAGCGCAGGGTGACCTCGCCTGGTCAACCGGCCATGCATCATGTCTGCGCGAGGAGTGCGTGGTCACTCATGGTCCGCGACTCTAGCCAGCCGCGCCGGCCTGCCGCTCCTCGGTGTCGACGAGGTGCCCGAACGCGATCATCCGGTTGTCGGTGTGGAACAGCTCCGAGCACGTGGTGAGCGTGATCAGCTTCTGGCCGGGCTTCTGGGCGGGCTGGACGCCCCCGTCGGGGTTGCTCGGGAGCGGGTCGACCACCCAGATGTCGCGGAAGGTCACGATGAGGTCGTTCGGGTTCGTGTCCAGGACGTAGGTGTAGATCGCGTCCCGGGTCTCGACGATCACCTTGTCGCCCGGGCGGAGGTCCGGCATGTCACGCAGCGGCTCGCCGTGGGTGACGCGGTGCGCCGCGAGGGCGTAGTTGCCGCGCCTGCCCGGGTCGGCGGCGTCGGGGAAGTGGCCGTAGCCGGAGGCGAGCTCGTCGTCCCCGATCCCCTCGAGCACGGGCACCACGTAGTCCTTGCCGAAGGCGGGGATCCGGACCAGCGCCGACGCGTCACCGAGGGGCACGTCGGACGCGGCGCGGTCGATCTGCTTGCTCGGCGCCTCGGCCCACCGGTCGGTGAGGTCGTCGACGATCCGTTCCTGCGCGTGCTTCGAGACGATGTTGGTGCCGTAGAACTGCCAGGCGACGTAGCCCAGCATGCTCAGACCTGCGAGCACGAAGACGATGCCCACCCAGAAGGCGACCCCCCGGCCGGCTCGATGCCTGCGGGAACGCCTCGACTTGCGCGGTGGGGTGGTCCTCGCGCCGTCGGCGTGTCCGCCCGCGGTCGTCCTGGTGTGCTGGCTCACCGCACCATCATGGCCGATGGCCCCCGTTACAGTCGCAGGTATGGCACCAACGGACACAGACCACCGGCTCGCCGAGAGGCTGAGGGGGATCCCCGGGACGATCTTCTCGGAGATGTCCGCGCTCGCCGTGCGCACCGGCGCGCTCAACCTCGGGCAGGGCTTCCCCGACCGCGACGGCCCGGCGTCCGTCGTCGAGGCCGCGGTGACGGCGATGCGCGCCGGCCGCAACCAGTACGCCCCGGGCATCGGCGTCCCAGAGCTCCGGGAGGCCGTCGCGGCGCACCAGGCGCGGCACTACGGCATCGACCTGGACCCCGCCCGGCAGGTGCTCGTGACCACCGGCGCGACCGAAGGGATCGCCGCCGCGCTGCTCGCGCTCGTCAACCCGGGCGACGAGGTGGTCGTGCTCGAGCCGTTCTACGACTCCTACACCGCCTGCATCCAGATGGCCGGAGGGGTACGGCGGCCGGTCACCCTGCGCGCCCCCGACTTCCGGCTGGACCTCGACGAGCTCCGCGCGGCGGTGACCGAGCGTACGACGGTCCTCCTCCTGAACTCCCCGCACAACCCCACCGGCACCGTGCTGACCCCGGCCGAGCTGGAGGCCGTAGCCGACGTCGCACGCGAGCACGACCTGGTCGTCGTCACCGACGAGGTCTACGAGCACCTGGTCTTCGACGACCACGAGCACGTCCCTCTGCAGACCCTGCCCGGGATGTTCGAGCGGACCGTCGCGCTCTCGAGCGCCGGCAAGACGTTCTCCTTCACCGGCTGGAAGATCGGCTGGGCGACCGGCCCGGACCCCCTCGTGCGCGCCGTCGAGGCCGCGAAGCAGTGGCTGACCTTCAGCTCCGGCGCGCCCCTGCAGCCGGCGATCGCGTACGCGCTCGAGTCCGAGTCGGAGTACTACGCCGGCCTGGCCAAGGAGCTCCAGACCAAGCGCGACGGCCTGTGCGAGGGGCTCAGCCGCCTCGAGATGGACGTGTACGTCCCCGAGGGGACCTACTTCGTCACAACGGACGTGCGGCGCTACGGCTACCGCGACGGGCTGGAGTTCTGCAAGGCGCTCCCCGGGAAGGCCGGCGTGGTGGCCATCCCCTCCCAGGTGTTCTACGACGACGCCGAGGAGGGGCGCCACAAGGTGCGCTGGGCGTTCTGCAAGGAGCAGGAGGTGCTCGACGAGGGCATCCGCCGCCTGATCGAGTCCGACCTGCACGCGTGACCTCCCCGCGCTCGGCCGGGGCTCAGGTCACCAGACGTTCGACGGGGGCTCGTCCTTGCCGCGGTCGGAGGGAGGCTCCTGCGGACCACCCGGCTGGGGCGGCTGGCCGCCGTACTGCTGGGGCGGCTGGCCGCCGTACTGCTGGGGCGGCTGGCCGTAGGGCTGCTGCGGCTGGCCGTAGGGCTGGTAGGCGCCCGGGTAGCCCTGAGGGCCGACGCGGCGGGAGTACCACTCGTTCGCACCGCCGGTGAAGAGCAGGGCGATCACGGCGCCGCCGCCGACCGTGTAGAGGATGCCGGCCGGAAGGGTCAGGATGCTGAACACCACCGTCATCGCCGAGGAGACGACCAGCGTGATGCGGGCCCAGCCGGCGCGCCGGAAGGCGAACAGGGCGATCACGATCGCCGCGACCGACCAGAAGAAGCCGATCGCGACCAGCACCCAGACTCCGGCGATGAGCTCGTCGATGGAGATGTTGTCGAGCTGGGCCTGGACGTTCGGGTCCTGCTCGATCTGGCGCACGATGTCGTCACCCCCCACGCTGAGGGCGATGCCGGTGATGAGCAGGCCCAGGAGCGTGAGGCCCGACATGATCCAGGTGATCCAGGCGGCCGCGGACACCGTCGTCGGACGCTTGTCCGGGTCACGGGGAGCCTGGCCGTAGTAGGGCTGGCCGTACGGCTGGGGGTAGCCGGCGTACGGGCCCTGCTGGCCGTAGGGCTGCTGTCCGTAGGGCGACTGGCCGGCGGGCGACTGCCCGTACTGCGGCTGCTGCCCGTAGGGCGACTGGCCGTACGGCGGCTGTCCGTACTGCGGCTGGGCGGGCTGCTGGCCGTACGGCCCGCCCGGCTGTCCAGGCGACGGCTGGCCGTACGAGCCCGGCTGAGCCGGCCGGGCCTGGCCTGCCTGTCCCTGGCCGGTCTGCCCAGAGGCGGGTGGGTAGCCGAAGCCCTGGCTCGGCGGCGGAAGCGGGCGGTCCGTGGAGTCGTCTGGCATCTTCGGCCAGGGGGCGGTCTCCTCGCCCCCGGTCCCGCTCCCGCCGGCCTCGGGCTGCTCGTGGGGAGGGTGGTTCTCTGACGACACGACGTTGCCCTCCAGTCGGTAACGCGGTTGCTGGGCGGCGAAGGTACCGCTCGCGGAGCCGGCGGACGAACCCGCCTCGGACGAGCCGGTCTGCGATGCCGGTATGCCGTTGAACCAGTCGCGGGCGGGCTTGGTCCACAGCACGATCGCGGCGAAGGCGACCATGACCGCGAAGAAGCCTCCGGCCGCCGGAGCGGACAGGATGATCGCGGCCGCTGCGACGGTGAGCCCCACGCGAGCACCCCGGTGCCGCTGGAGCACGTAGACCGCGAGCACCGTGGCAGCGGCCGCCGCCACGGTGCTGATGTAGGTGAACACGCGCAGGATCTCGAGGACCTGCGCGAAGTCGAGTCCGAGCCCGCTGCCGGGCGCCGTGGACAAGAAGTCCTCGATGCCCTCGCGGGCCTCGACCGTCAGGGGGCTCGAGACCGATTCGAGCAGGGTCAGCACCAGCAGCACGGAGCTGACGAGTGCCACCCAGCCGGCCATCGTCACCTGGCTGGGGCGCACGAGCTTGCTCTTCTCAGTCATGGGGCCATTGCATCACGAGCGGCTGACCACGACAGAACGAGCGGTCCTCGGGCGGCGCCCACTCACGACACCGGCTGCGCGGTCCGCAGGGACAGACCCTCGCCCGACGAGTCGACGTCGACGACGACCTCGCTGCCGTCCAACACCTCACCCGAGAGCAGCATCTTGGCCAACGGGTCGCCGATCGCCGTCTGCACGAGTCGGCGGAGCGGACGGGCGCCGTACGCCGGGTCGTAGCCGGTCAGGCCGAGCCAGCGGTGCGCGGCCTCGGTCACCGCGACGGTGATCCGGCGCACCGCCAGCCGCTTGTTCAGCTCGGCGATCTGCAGGTCGACGATGTGCGAGAGCTGGTCGGGGCTGAGCGCGTCGAACATCACGATCTCGTCGAGCCGGTTGAGGAACTCCGGCTTGAACGACTGCCGCACCACGGCCATGACCGAGTCTCGCTTCTTCTCCTCGTCCATGGTCGGGTCGACGAGGTAGTGCGACCCGAGGTTGGAGGTGAGGATCAGCAGCGTGTTGCGGAAGTCGACCGTGCGCCCCTGGCCGTCGGTGAGACGGCCGTCGTCGAGCACCTGGAGCAGGATGTCGAAGACCTCGGGGTGCGCCTTCTCGACCTCGTCGAGGAGCACGACGGAGTAGGGCCGGCGGCGGACCGCCTCGGTCAGCTGGCCGCCCTCCTCGTAGCCGACGTAGCCAGGAGGTGCACCGACCAGCCGGGCGACGCTGTGCTTCTCGGAGTACTCGCTCATGTCGATTCGGACGATCGCCCGCTCGTCGTCGAAGAGGAAGTCGGCGAGCGACTTGGCCAGCTCGGTCTTGCCCACGCCGGTGGGGCCGAGGAAGAGGAACGAGCCGGTGGGCCGGTTCGGGTCCGAGATACCGGCGCGCGAGCGGCGTACCGCGTCGGCGACGGCCCTGACCGCGGAGTCCTGGCCGATCAGCCGCTTGCCGATGACCTCCTCCATGTGGAGGAGCTTGGCGGTCTCCCCCTCGAGCAGCCTGCCGGTGGGGATGCCGGTCCAGGCCTCGACGACCTCGGCTATCTCCTCGGGACCGACGGCCTCACGCACCATCGGGGTCTCGATGGGCTCTGCGGACTCCGCGGCCGCGATCTGCGCCTCGAGCTCGCGGATCCGGCTCTCGGCGTCGTACCGCTGCTTCAGCAGGTCGTACTTCTCCTGACCCTCGGGAAGCGCGAGGCTCTCCCGCTCCAGTGCGGTGATCTCGATTCGCAGCTGGTCGATCTGCTTGCGGAGCTCACCGGAGCCCTCGAGCGCGCTCTTCTCGCGCTCCCAGCGAACCTCGAGGCCGCGGAGCTCCTCCTCCCGGTCGGCCATCTCGGCGCGAAGCTTCTCGAGCCGGTCCTTGGACGCCTCGTCGGTCTCCCGCTCGAGCGCGAGCTCCTCCATCTTCATCCGGTCGACCTGGCGGCGGAGCTCGTCGATCTCGACCGGGCTGGACTCGATCTCCATCCGCAGCCGGGAGGCGGCCTCGTCGACGAGGTCGATCGCCTTGTCGGGGAGCTGCCTGCCGGTGATGTAGCGGTCCGAGAGCATCGCGGCCGCCACGAGGGCCTGGTCGGTGATCTTCACACCGTGGTGCGCCTCGTACTTCTCCTGCAACCCGCGCAGGATCGCCACGGTGTCCTCGACCGACGGCTCACCGACGAACACCTGCTGGAACCGGCGCTCGAGCGCGGGGTCCTTCTCGATGCGCTCGCGGTACTCGTCGAGCGTCGTGGCACCGATCATCCGCAGCTCACCGCGGGCGAGCATCGGCTTGAGCATGTTGCCGGCGTCCATCGCCGAGTCGCCGCCGGCGCCGGCACCGACGACGGTGTGCAGCTCGTCGATGAAGGTGATGATCTGGCCCTCGGACTGCTTGATCTCCTCGAGGACTGCCTTGAGCCGCTCCTCGAACTCGCCGCGGTACTTCGCGCCGGCGACCATGGCGGCCAGGTCGAGGCTGAGCACGCGCCGGCCCTTGAGGGAGTCGGGCACGTCGCCGTCCACGACCCGCTGGGCGAGGCCCTCGACGACCGCCGTCTTGCCGACTCCGGGCTCGCCGATGAGCACCGGGTTGTTCTTGGTGCGGCGGGAGAGCACCTGCACCACTCGGCGGATCTCCGAGTCGCGGCCGATGACCGGGTCGAGCTTGCCCTCGGCGGCCCGCGCGGTCAGGTCGACGGCGTACTTCTCGAGGGCCTGGTAGGTCGCCTCCGGGTCCTGGCTGGTGACCCGCCGGTTGCCGCGCACGCTCGTGAGGGCGCCGCGCAGCGCCTCGGGCGTCGCGCCGGCCGCGACCAGCAGCTTCTGCACCGGCGACTCGACGGTCGCGGCCGCGATCAGCAGGTGCTCGGTGGACGTGTAGTCGTCCTTCATCTCCGCGGCGATGTCGCCGGCCTTGCTGAGGATCTGCAGCACGGCCCGGGAGTACGACGGAGCGCCCACCGTCGAACCCGAGGCCGCCGGGAGCTTCTTCAGCTCGGCCTCGACCCCGGAGATCACCTGCTGCGGCTGCACTCCCGCCGCCTCGAACAGCGGACGGGCGATGCCCTCGGGCTGCGCGAGCAGCCCACCGAGCAGGTGTACCGCCTCGACCTGGGCGTGGCCCGCGGAGGCTGCCGTCGAGATGGCGGTGCTGATGGCCTCTTGGCTTCGCGTGGTGAACTTCGATGCGTCCATGTGTGCCCCCTCTAGATGCGTCCGCGTCGCCAGATCGTCACGGCATGGCCGGCGGACCGGACCGCGGGAAGGTTCTGGGTCTTGGCTTCGGTGATGGTCTTCTGCAGGGCGTACTGGGTGGCGGCCAGCTCGTCCTCGAGCTCGGCGACCCGCATGCGAAGCGCGGTCACCTGGTTCTCGAGGTCGAGGATCCGCTTGACGCCCTCGAGGCCGATGCCCGAGGAGGTGAGCTCGGCGACCTCGCGCAGCATCTCGATGTCGCGCCAGGAGTAGCGCCGGCCGCCGCCGCCGGTCCGGCCGGGCCGCACGAGGCCCATCCGGTCGTAGGCGCGGAGCGTCTGCGGGTGCAGGCCGGTCAGCTCGGCCGCGACGGAGATGACGTACACGGGAACGTCCGGCCCGGGCGCCTCGACCCGCGTGGTGCGCCGCGAGCCGGTCGCACGCGAGGCGGGAGGCTGTGAGGTCGTCATCGCGCACCTCCGTCGAACAGGTTGGCGCGCAGGTCACTCCCCGCCGTCGCCTCGCGGTAGGCCTGGACGGCCGCCTTGGCCTGGTCGTTGAGCACCGCGGGAACATGCACCTCGACGGTGACCAGCAGGTCGCCGCGGTGCCCGTCCTTGCGCTGGACGCCCTTCCCGCGGACGCGGAACGTGCGGCCGTTGGGCGTGCCCGGCGGGATCTTCACCGTCACGGGGGCGCCGGTGAGCGTCGGCACCTTGATCTCGGCGCCGAGGGCCCCCTCGTCGAAGCTGATCGGGACGGTGACGGTGAGGTTGTCGGCCTTGCGGCCGAAGACCGGGTGCGGCGAGACCTTCACGTTGACGTACAGGTCGCCGTTCGGCCCACCGCGCTCGCCCGGAGCACCCTTGCCCCGCAGCCGGATCCGCTGGCCGTCCTTGACACCGGCGGGGATCCGGGCCTGGATCGAGCGCGTCGACTGACCGCGGCCGGAGCCGTGGCAGGTGGGACACGGGTCGTCGACGACGAGCCCACGGCCGTGGCAGGCCGGACAGGTCTCGTTCATCGTGAACGCACCGCCCACCGACGCCGCGTGCATGCCGACGCCGTCGCACTCGGGGCAGACCCGGGGGACCGTGCCGGAGCGGGCGCCGGTGCCGTTGCAGTCCGGGCAGGCGGCGTCGGAGGAGAGCCTCAGCGAGACGGTCACGCCCTCGATCGAGTCGAGGAAGTTGATCGTCGCGTCGGTCTCGACGTCGGCGCCGCGGCGGGGAGCGGCCTGCCGGGTCCGGCCGCCGCCGAACACCGTGCCGAAGAGGTCGCCGAAGCCCCCGCCTCCGCCACCCTGGCCGCCGAGGAAGTCGCCCATGTCGAAGGGCTGTCCGCCACCACCGGGCCGGCCGGTGGTGAACGGCCCGAACCCTCCGCCGTAGGCGCGCAGCTCGTCGTACTGCTTGCGCTTCTCCGGGTCGCCGACGACGTCGTAGGCCTCGGCGATCTGCTTGAAGCGCTCCTCCGCGACCTTGTCCCCAGGCTTGGAGTCCGGATGGTGGGCGCGCGCAAGCTTGCGGTACGCCTTCTTGATCTCGTCCGCAGATGCGTCCTTGGAGACGCCGAGCACCTTGTAGAAGTCCTTGGTCGCCCAGTCAGCACTTGTCATGCGCGCACCTCCCTCCGGTCGGTCCTGTCGTTACTGGTTCGCTTCGTCCGCGTCGGGCTCGGCCGCCGGCGCCTCCGGCTCGGGGTCGGGGTCGACCACCGTCACCCGCGCTGGGCGGACGACGCGGTCGCCGATGCGGTACCCCGCGTGCACGATGTTCTGGCAGGTCGTCGTGGTCACGTCGGGCGAGTGCGAGTGCATCAGCGCCTCGTGGAGGTTCGGGTCGAACTCGTCGCCCGGCTGACCGAACTTCTCCAGGCCGAGGCTCGCGACGATGCGCTCGAGCGAGTCGGCCACCGCCTTGAACCCGCCCTCGACCTCACCGTGCTCACGAGCCCGGTCGATGTCGTCGAGCACCGGCAGCATGGCGGAGAGCACCGAGAACGTGGCGTTCTGCTTGACCAGCTCGCGGTCCCGGTCCACCCGTCGCTTGTAGTTGACGTACTCGGCCTGGAGCCGCTGGAGGTCGCCGGTCAGGGACGCGACGTCCTCCTGGGCCTTGGTGAGGTCGGCGACGAGCTCGTTGTTGCCGGCGCCGCTCTCCTGCTCACCGCCCTGGGCCGTGGCCCCGGGGCCGGGGGCCGCAGTCTCCTGCGACCCCTCGGTCCCGGTGGCCTCCGTCTCGGCGGCCGTGCTCTCGTGCTGGTTGTCAGCAGAGGTCACTTGTTCTCACCCTCGTTGTCCTCGTCGACGATCTCGGCGTCCACGACGTCCTCGTCGGAGTCGCCGGTGCCCGTCGTACCGCCGGCGCCGGCGGCCTCGGACTCACCGGCGGCGTACATGGCCGCGCCCATCTTCTGGCTGGACTCGCCGAGCTTGGCGACCGCGGCGTCGAGCTCGTCCTTCTCGGCCTGCTCGTTCTCGAGCACCTTCTTCAGCGCCTCGACGTCTGCCTCGACCTCGGTCTTGACGTCGGCCGGGACCTTGTCGGCGTTCTCGGAGAGGAACTTCTCGGTGGTGTACACGAGGCTGTCGGCCTGGTTGCGTGCCTCGACGGCCTCGCGACGCTTCCGGTCCTCCTCGGCGTACTGCTCGGCGTCCTTGATCATCTTGTCGATGTCTTCCTTCGACAGCGCCGAGCCGCCGGTGATCGTCATCGACTGCTCACGGCCGGTGCCGCGGTCCTTGGCGGACACGTGGACGATGCCGTTGGCGTCGATGTCGAAGGTCACCTCGATCTGCGGCACCCCGCGCGGAGCCGGCGGGAGGCCGGTCAGCTCGAAGTTGCCGAGCGGCTGGTTCTGCGCCGCCATCTGACGCTCGCCCTGGTAGACCTGGATCTGCACCGAGGGCTGGTTGTCGTCGGCGGTGGTGAACACCTCGGACCGCTTGGTCGGGATCGTGGTGTTGCGCTCGATGAGCTTGGTCATCACGCCACCCTTGGTCTCGATGCCGAGGGACAGCGGCGTGACGTCGAGCAGCAGGACGTCCTTGACCTCGCCCTTGAGCACACCCGCCTGCAGGGCCGCACCCACGGCGACGACCTCGTCGGGGTTCACGCCCTTGTTGGGCTCCTTGCCACCGGTCAGCTGCTTGACCAGGTCGGTGACGGCGGGCATACGCGTGGAGCCGCCGACCAGGATGACGTGGTCGATCTTGGCGACGTCGATCCCGGCGTCCCTGATCACGTTCTTGAACGGCTGCTTGGTCCGCTCGAGCAGGTCCTCGGTCATCCGCTGGAACTCGCCGCGGGTCAGCTTCTCCTCGAAGTGGAGCGGACCCGACTCGGAGTGTGTGATGTAGGGCAGGTGGACCGTGGTCTCGCTCGAGGAGGACAGCTCGATCTTGGCCTTCTCAGCGGCCTCCTGGAGGCGCTGACGAGCGATCTTGTCGGCGCCGAGGTCGACGTTGTTGCTGGCCTTGAACTTCTTGACCATCCACTCGACGATCCGGTTGTCCCAGTCGTCGCCACCGAGGTGGTTGTCACCCGAGGTCGCCTTCACCTCGACGACACCGTCGCCGATCTCGAGCAGGGAGACGTCGAAGGTGCCGCCACCGAGGTCGAAGACCAGGATGGTCTGGTCGTGCTCCTTGTCGAGGCCGTAGGCGAGTGCCGCGGCCGTCGGCTCGTTGACGATTCGCGAGACGGTCAGACCGGCGATCTCGCCGGCCTCCTTGGTGGCCTGCCGCTGGGAGTCGGAGAAGTACGCCGGGACGGTGATCACCGCGTCGGTGACGGTCTCACCGAGGTACGCCTCGGCGTCGCGCTTGAGCTTCTGCAGGATGAACGCCGAGATCTGCTGCGGCGTGAAGTCCTTGTCGTCGATCTTGGTCTTCCAGTCGGTGCCCATGTGGCGCTTGACCGAGCGGATGGTGCGGTCGACGTTGGTGACAGCCTGACGCTTCGCCACCTCGCCGACGAGCACCTCGCCGTTCTTGGCGAAGGCCACCACGGACGGAGTGGTCCGGGCGCCCTCTGCGTTTGCGATGACGGTGGGTTCGCCACCTTCGAGTACGGAGACGACGGAGTTCGTCGTACCGAGGTCGATGCCGACCGCGCGTGCCATGTCCTACCTCCACGGATCCATCCCCGCCGCCGTGGCGGGGTGTGCTTCTTCGTCTGCTGGGGACGGGAGCTGTGGGCTCCCGTAGAAGTCGAGTCTGGCAAACAACTTGAGTGGACTCAACTCAACTTCCGTCATGGGGCTCAACGTACGACCGTCCGCCGACATTCCCGGTGATCGGCACGTTTCGTTACCGGCCCCGGCCGGTACTCCGCGGTTAGCATCGACCATCGGCACACGCAGCCACGGGCCGACGGACCGCTCCTCGGCCACGTCCGGCCGGGGTCGTACCGGAGGAGGACCCATGAGAGCGATCGCCCGGAAGGTGCGGCAGCGCGTCGCGCGGCCGAACCCGCCGCCTGCGCAGCCCCAGCCGCAGCTCGCCCGCCGCGTCCGCCGGCTCGAGGACCGGGTGGACACTCTCGAGAAGCAGCTGCGCGCCCGCGTCTACGAGGTCGAGGAAGGGCTCCAGGAGCAGCGGGCCCTCAGCCAGCGCGTCGCAGCGCTCGGAGACCTCGTCGCCGAGGTCGTCAGCGCCACGGCGCGTGGTGACCGCGACGACCTCGACGCAGCGCTGGCCAGGTACGCCGATGGCATCTGAGGCCTCCCCACGCCTCAAGAGACGGGGGAGCGCGCCACAGCAAGGGGCGGTGATCACGACGCGGGCGATCTCGGTGCCCGACGGCTGGTCCGAGGTGATCGACGTGCTCTTCGACGAGCACCGGGTCTTCTCCGTCGCCCCGGAGCGCCTCGAGACGACCAGGCAAGGCCGTCGACGCGCGCCCTGGCCCCCACCGCTCCGGCCCTACCTGCACGGCCGCACGACGGTCACTCTTCGCGCCCACCTGTCCAAGGAGGTCCTGGCAAGGACCGAGCTCGAGTTCGACGACGACCCGGGGCGCGTCCGGGTGGTCGACGAGCAGGGCATCCCGCTCGCCCTGAACAAGTGGGGGGCGCTGCACCGGTCCTTCGAGGCCGACTGCTCCGACAAAGAGCTCCTCCTCGCCGACACCGTCGAGGTGCTGGCGCTGCTCAACGACTTCCTGGGAGACCGGGCGTTCATCGCCTACGGGACGCTCCTGGGCGCGGTCCGCGAGGGCAGCCTCATCGGCCACGACAACGACGTCGACGTGGCCTACTACAGCCGCTACGACCACCCGGCCGACATCATGCGCGAGTCCTTCGCCGTGCAGCGCCTCCTGCACGACCTCGGCTGGGAGATCGTGCGCCGTAGCGGGGGCTTCATCCAGGTCTACAAGCCGGTCACCGCGGGTCCGCCTCGCAAGATCGACATCTTCGCGGCGTACCACTGCAACGGGTGGTTCGCCGTCCAGAAGTGGGTGCGGGGGAAGCTGGCGCCCGAGGCGATCCTCCCGCTGGGGACGGTCTCGCTCGACGGAACGCCGATGCCCGCGCCCCGGGAGCCAGAGGCGCTGCTGGCCCTGACCTACGGCGAGAACTGGCGCGTTCCCGACCCGTCCTTCGCCTTCGACTACACCCCCGGCATGCGGCTTCGCGCCGAGGGCTGGTTCGGGGGCTGGCGCCGCGACAAGCCGCGGTGGCGCAAGGAGGTGCGCGCCGCCGTCACCTCGGACCGGCCGCGCACGCCGTCGGCGTTCGCGCAGTACGTCGACCAGCGACTCACTCCCGAGACGACCGTGGTCGACCTCGGCTGCGGGGTCGGCAACGACGCGGTGTGGTTCGCCCGCGACGGCCGGCGAGCCGTGGGCCTCGACTACGTCACGAACGCCCTCGCGCGGGCGAGCGAGGAGGCCCGGGACCGTGGAGCCCCGGCGCGCTTCGAGCACCTCACGCTCTACGACACCCGCGAGGTCATGGTGGTCGCGACCCGGCTGGCGCTCTCCGAGCCCCGGGCGGCCGTCTACTCGCGCCACCTCCTCAACGCGCTCCACCCGGACGGCGTGCCGAACCTGTGGCTGTTCGCGAAGACGGTGCTCGGGGGCGGTGGCCGGCTGTTCCTCGAGTTCTACACAGGGCATGCCGTGGACGGCTCCCCCCAGCGTCCACCTGCGCCGCTCAGGCGCGGCATCGACCCGGACGACCTGGTCGCGGAGGTCGTCGCCCGTGGCGGACGGGTCGAGGAGCGAGAGGAACTCGTCGAGGGTGGTCTGCCCGTCTGCCGACTTTCTGTGTCCTTCTGCCGTTAACCTCTCGTTCATGGGAGACGAGCACGAGCACATCGGGTACTGGGAGTCGTTCTACTCCAGCGACGCCAGGTCGAAGGTGCCCCGCGACGCCTCGAGCTTCGCCCAGTGGGTCGCGGAGCGTGAGCAGGCGCCGGGTCCGCTCGTCGACGTCGGGACCGGCACGGGGCGCGACGCGATCTGGTTCGCCCGGCAGGGTTTCCGCACCGTCGGGCTCGACTACGCGGAGTCGGCGGTGCGCCTCGCCTCCGCCCTCGCCGAGCAGGAGGGCGTAGACGCCAGCTTCACCCGCGTGAACCTCTACCACCCCGACGAGGTGGACGAGCTCGCCGCGAAGCTGGCTGCCGACCTGTCGCCGCGAGTGGTCTACGCACGCTTCTTCGTCCACGCGCTCGAGGACGACGGCCGCCAGAACCTCTGGCGCCTGACCCGGGACCTGCTCACCCAGGGCGGCCGCACCTACCTCGAGTTCCGCGTCGGGAGCACCGAGCACGAGTTCGGTGAGCACTACCGGCACTTCGTCGCGCCCGAGGTGGTCGCCGAGGAGATCGAGGCGCACGGCGGCCGAGTCGAGCACCAGCAGGTCGGCACCGGCCTCGCGGTCTACAAGCACGAGGACCCGCCGGTCTGCCGCATGGTGGCCGCCTGGTCCTGACCAGCCCGTTCGCCGGCCGGCTCAGCCGGGCGGCCCGGATCCGCGTTCGAGTCCGGGGAACGTACGCCGGAACCGGTCCACCGCCGGCCCGAGCAGCAGGAACACCAGCACCGTCCCTGGCCCGACCGCCGCGCCCAGCAGCCAGCCGACCAGCGCGCCTCCGGCCTGGACCAGGTTGTAGCTCCACCGGAACGGGACGGGCGGGTCCCAGGCGAGCGCCATCGCCTCGGCGGGGCCGGCGCCCGTGGCACTCGCCAGGTAGGCGGCGACGCCGACCGTGATGAGCGCGAAGGCGGGCAGCAACAAGGCGGCTCGCCAGCCCGGCGAGGAGACGTCGGGCACCAGGCCCAGGACAGCCGAGATCACCAGGCCGACGAGGAACCACTGAACGAGCGTCCCCGGACCGGGGATGGTGCCGCGCACCCACGCCAGCGCGATGAACGCCGCGCCGACGACGATGTTGAGCTGCCAGAACTCCATCCCGGTGGCGATGGTGGCCCCGTTGACGAGCGTCGAGTACCCGTCCGAGCCGAGCGAGGCCTCGAGCAGCAGGGCCACCCCGACGCCGAGCACGACGCAGGCGAGGACCAGCTGCACGTAGCGAACAACGCCCTCCCGTGACGGCGGGCGTGCGACGTCACGGCTCATGAGGCGGCCGGCTCGCAGATCACCACGGGGATCAGCCGGTCGGTCCAGGACTGGTAGGAGTCGAAGTCCTTGTAGAGCTCGACCAGGCGTGGCCACAGCTCGGCGCGCTCCTCGTCGCTCGCGGTGCGGGCGGACATCCGGCGCACCTCCCCGCGGACCTGCAGCGTCACCTCGGGGTTCGCCCGGACGTTGAGGTACCACTCCGGATGCTTGGGCAGACCGCCCTGGGACGCCACGATGACCACCCGGTCGCCGTCGGGGAGGAAGAGCAGCGGGGTGGTGCGGAGCAGACCGGACTTGCGACCCGTGTGGCCGAGCAGGCAGATCGGGACGCCGCGAGGGAAGGCGGAGCCGATCCGCAGCTTCCCCATGAGGCGGCCGTTGGTCCGGCGGTACACCCACACGTTCGCCGCGGCGGCGTACCTGAGCAACCTGGGGACCAGCGGGGAGTCGAGGCCCTTGGGCTTCCGTCGAAGGCGCGCGGCGTCGGCTGACATGACCAGACCTTCCCGGCTCAGCGGACCGTCACGGTGACGGCGTTCGAGCTCTTGCCGGAGGCCGGGTCGACGACCCGGAACTTGTTGGGACCCGACTGCCCGGTCATGACGTAGGTGCTGAAGGTCCCGCCGCTCACCGAGGCAGAGCTCGGGAAGTCCGTCCAGCTGCCCTCGAAGCGCTGCACCTGCAGCGACGCGCCCTCACCGCCGGGGTACGTGCCCGAGAGGTAGATCTGCTCCATCGGAGAGACCTCGACCGGGCTGGCGGAGAGGCTGATCACCGAGCGGGGCTTGCGCTTCTTCTCCGGCTTCGGGGACTTCGACTCGGTGGGCGTCGCGCTCGGCGACTCGGTCTCGCGGGGGTCCTTGCCCCCGTTCAGGTCGGCCAGCGTGAGGCCGTCGCCGTCCTCGTCGTCGCTCGCGCTCTCGCTGTGCTCGGGGAAGTAGAGGCTCGGCTTCGCCCGCGGCCCGTCGTCGGACCCGCCGATGCCGCTGATGTTGACCGCTCCGAGCGCCACGAGGCTGATCACTCCACCGACGAGGAGGGCCACGCCGACCAGCGCACCGACCCCCATCAGCAGGGGCCGGTACCAGGGAGACTCGTCACCATCGGCCACGTCCACCAGCCTAGGGGAACCGCACCAAGCAGGTCGCGGCGATACCCCTGAGGCAGGAGGGACTCGAGTTCCCGATCCGGGGTCTGGCCGAGAACTGGAACAGGTTCTAGTATGAGGCGGACCTGTTCCACCACCGCCAGGGAGTGTCCCCATGCGATTCACCTACGCCGAGGCGATGACCCAGGCGGAGTACTACCTCCCCCTCGCGCAGGCCGCCGAGGCCGCCGGCTACGACACCATGACCGTCGCCGACTCGCTGATCTACCCGAAGGAGTCGGACGCGAGCTACCCGTACACCGACGACGGCAACCGGGAGTTCCTCGAGGACAAGGAGTTCATCGAGACCTTCACGCTCGTGGCCGCCATGGGTGCGGTGACCGAGCGGATCAGGTTCACGCCGTTCGTGCTCAAGCTCCCGGTGCGACCGCCGGTGCTCGTCGCCAAGCAGGCGAGCTCGATCGCCTTCCTCACGAAGAACCGCCTCGGTCTCGGCGTGGGCCTGAGCCCCTGGCCGGAGGACTTCACCGCCATGGGCGTGCCGTGGAAGGGCCGCGGCAAGCGCATGGACGAGGCGATCGACATCGTCCGCGGCCTGACCTCGGGCGGCTGGTTCGAGTACCACGGGGAGGTCTTCGACATCCCGGCGATGAAGATGACGCCGGTGCCGACCGAGCCGATCCCGATCCTCGTCGGCGGCCACAGCGACGCGGCGCTGCGACGAGCGGTACGACGGGGCGACGGCTGGATGCACGCCGGCGGCGACGCCGAGGAGCTCGACCTGCTGCTCGACAAGCTGGCCAAGCTCCGGGCCGCGGAAGGCGTGGCGGACAAGCCGTTCGAGATCCACGTGATCTCCATGGACGCCTACTCCCCCGACGGCATCAAGCGCCTCGAGGACAAGGGCGTCACGGACGTCATCGTCGGCTTCCGGGTGCCCTACGTGAAGGGCCCCGACACCGAGCCGCTGGCGAAGAAGGTCGAGCACCTCGAGCGGTTCGCCGAGTCCGTGATCGCGAAGGTCCGACCGTGAGCCGCGACCTCAGCGCCCCCTTCCGAGAGGCCGTCGCGGAGGCCGAGCGGCTGATCGAGGGCGCGGAGTTCATCCGGACCGAGCAGGACCTCGCGGAGGGCTACGAGTACCTCGCCGGCAGCATCCGGGCCTCGCTCCAGCTCGCGTTCGACTACGACCTCGAGCACCCGCTCTTCATCAACTCCACCCACCAGTACTCCAAGCAGGGGCTCGACAACCCCGACGCGATCTACTTCCACGCCTACATCTCCGGCGAGCACGAGTACGTCGTGACCGGCCGCCGCGGGACGACCGCGGACCTGTCGTTCCAGGTCATGAACGGCAACTACTCCCCGGCCGAGGCGCCCGACAGCGTCGCGGCCTTCGACGACCGGGCGCTCGAGGTTGCGGAGGACGGGACCTTCGAGGCCCGCTTCGGCCCGGCGCGGGACGACGTGCCGCCCAACTACTTCGTGCTCGCGCCCGACTCGTCGATCCTCATCGTCCGCGAGGTCTTCAGCGACTGGAGCACCGAGGACCGTGGAGAGCTGCACATCCACCGCGTCGACACCCTCGGCACGGTGCCCGGCCCCGCGACGGTCGAGCGCGCTGCGAAGCGGTACGCCGTCGCCGCGAAGATGCTCGTGGGACGGATCAAGACCTGGTTCGCCTTCCCGGAGTGGTTCACCTACAAGGAGCCGGTGAACACGCTGACCGACCCACAGGTCACGCCGGGCGGCCTCTCGAGCCAGTTCTCGAGCATCGGCCACTACGACCTCACCGAGGACGAGGCGCTCGTCGTGACCGTGCCGAAGGCCGACTGCGCCTACCAGGGCATCCAGATCGGCTCGGCCTGGTACATCTCCACCGACTACGTCCACCACCAGACCTCGCTCACCGCGGCCCAGTCGGCGGTCGACCCGGACGGGATGATGCGCTACGTGATCTCGGAGAAGGACCCGGGCATCGCCAACTGGCTCGAGACCACCGGCCACTCCCGCGGCGTGATCATGCTGCGCTGGCAGCGGCTCTCCCGCGAGCTGGGCCCGGAGGACGGACCCCGCGTCGAGGTGGTGAAGGTCGACGAGCTCGCGGACGTCGTGCCCCATCTCGAGTCCCAGCGCGTGACACCGGCCGAGTGGGCGTCGCGGATCGAGGCACGGCAGGTCGGCGTCGCGCGAAGGATGCTCAGCTGATGGGGCTCCTCGACGACCGCGTGGTGGTGGTGTCGGGCATCGGGCCCGGCCTCGGGGCGGCGATCGCCCTCCAGTCGGTGCGGGCCGGGGCGACCGTCGTACTCGCTGCGCGGACGGAGAAACGTCTCGAGAAGGTCGCGGCAGCCGTGCAGGAGGCCGGTGGGACGGCGACGGTGGTGCCGACCGACATCACCGACGACGACTCCGCCCAGCGGCTGCTCGACCGTACGCTGGAGGAGCACGGCAGGGTCGACGCCCTGGTCAACAACGCGTTCGTGATGCCGCCGATCGAGCCCGTGGGGGCGGTAGCCTTCGACGCGATCCGCGACGGCTTCGAGACCAACGTCCTCGGGAGCCTGCGCATGTCGAAGGTCTTCGTCCCGGCGCTCGAGGAGACGCGTGGGTCGATCGTGATGATCAACTCCGCGGTGCTGCGGCACAGCAGCCCCGAGTACGGCGCCTACAAGATGGGCAAGGCTGCGCTGCTCGCGATGGCTCAGACGCTGGCGTCGGAGGTCGGCCCGCGCGGCGTACGCGTCAACTCCGTCGCCCCCGGCTACATCTACGCCGACTCGCTGAAGTGGTACTTCGACTTCCTCGCCGGCGAGCGTGGCGTCACCCACCAGCAGGTGTACGACGAGACCGCGTCGGCGTGCGACCTGCGGAGGCTGCCGGTGCCGGAGGAGATCGCGGACGCGGTCGTCTTCCTGGCCTCCGACATGGCGCGAGGGATCACCGGCCAGTGCCTCGACGTCAACTGCGGCGAGTACCACCACTAGGAGCGGCGATGCGCGAGCGCGAGAGCGTCGGGACGTTCGAGGACCTGCACGAGGCGGCGTCGCGGGCCACGGGGCTCGACGACTTCGGCGGCGACGAGTACCACGAGGGTCTGCGCATCCTCCTCGACGACTACGCGAAAGAGGCAGGGCTGACGGGCGTGGGCAACTACATGCAGCGCTCGTTCGTGCGTGGCGCGCTGGTCGCGCGGCTGCTGAGCGAGATGGGCTTCAAGCAGCATCCGTCGTACGCCGAGGTGGCGATCGAGCGACCGATCTTCGTCACCGGCCTCCCCCGCACCGGGACCACGGCTCTGCACCGGCTGCTCACCGCCGACCCGACGCACCAGGGCGTCGAGCTGTGGCTGACCGAGTTTCCCCAGCCGCGGCCGCCTCGGGACAGCTGGGAGGCCGACCCGGTCTTCACCGGCATCCAGGCCGCCTACGCCGAGCATCATGTGGAGCATCCGGAGTTCATGGGCATCCACTACATGGACGCTGCCTCGGTGGAGGAGTGCTGGCGGCTGCTGCGGCAGTCCGGCAAGTCGATCGGCTACGAGTCCCTCGCCTACCTCCCGAACTACTCCGCGTGGCTGGCCGAGCAGGACTGGACCGACGCCTACGAGCGCCACAAGGCCAACCTCCAGCTGATCGGCCTCCACGACCAGGACAAGCGGTGGGTGCTCAAGAACCCCTCTCACCTGGTGGGGCTCGACGCGATCATGCACGTCTACCCCGACGCGCTGGTCGTGCAGACCCACCGCGACCCGCGGGTGGCGATCGCCTCCGCCTGCTCGCTGAGCGCGGAGGCGACGCGAGGCTGGTCGACCGTCTTCGAGGGCGACGTGATCGGGCGGACCCAGCTCGACATGCTCTCCGCGGCCTGGGCGCGGTTCGGCGAGGAGCGCGCGAAGTACGACCCTGCCCAGTTCGTCGACGTGGAGTACGACGACTTCGTGAGCGACCCCCTCGGGACGGTGCGCGGGATCTACCGCGCCTTCGACCTGCCGTGGACCGACGAGGTCGCCTCACGTGTCGGGGCCATCGACGAGGAGTCGCGGCAGGGACCTCGCCGGCCGTCCCACCGCTACTCGCTCGCTGACTACGGCCTCACCGAGGACGAGGTCCTCTCCCGCTTCTGAGCCCTCTTGGCCGCCGCCTCGAACACCAGAGGTCTCCCGGATGTCTGCCGAGTTGAGTGCACGGCGTCTGCGGCTGGGGATGATGGAGACATGCAAGCCGTTGCCCGCGACGTTGCCAGGACTCCTCTAGGGCCACAGAATCCTCGTCATGACCGACGACCAGGCCATCCTCGACCGCGTGCGGGTTCTGATCACCTCCGGTCATCATCGAGATGAAGTTCTGGGTCGCCCTGGCGTCGCCCTCTCGGGCGGAGGGACCTTTCGGGGCGAGCGGCGGCTCTACTGGCGCGACACTCAGGAGTTCGCAACTGCTGAAGCCGAAGGACTCTTCGACCGACTCTCACCACCTCCTCCCCCAGCGAGCCGAGCCGCGATCGAGGAGGCCGAGGGGCTGGTCGGCGCAGGATTGCCGACGCTCCTCAAGGAGCTGTACGCCATTGCGAACGGAGGCTTCGGGCCCGGCTACGGGTTGGAGACATGGCTGGACGGCTCGCTCCGGCAACCCTGGCTGATCTACGACCCTGAGACGGGCACGTACCGAGGCGCCACCATCGCAGAGAGCCAGTCCGCTCTCGAACCGGGCAGCTGAACGCACTTTTGTGCCGTGATCCGCGCCGTCGTGTGGCGATCTGCGTGAGTGCCGATGTGATCCATGCGACCTTTGACTTCAAGTACTTGAAGTTCCTAATGTCGATGGCGTGAGTTCACGAACCGCGCTGCACACCTACACGATCAAGGAAGCCGCAGCGTTGACCGGGCTGCCGGCCAGCACGCTGCGCTACTACGAGTCGATCGGCGTGATCGCGCCCATCAGCCGCGGTGCAAGCAGCAAGCACCGGGTCTACGACGAGGACGACCTGGATCAGCTCATGTGGGTGGCTTGCCTCGCTGCCACCGGCATGTCGGTCAGTGACATGCGGCAGTACGTGACGAACTCGGAGCTCGGTCCCTCGGCTGCTGGGGCGCAGATCGAGCTGCTCGAGGCCCAGCAGCAGCGGCTCGCACTCGAGGCCGAGTACGTCGCCCTGCGCCAGCGGTACGTGCGGCTGAAGATCGACTACTGGCACGCAGTCGACGCGGGCGACACCGCACGCGCCGAGCTCTTGTCCACCGAGGCCCGCGCGCTCGCCGACGAGCTCAAGCGACCCAAGCAGTAACCAGCACCGCCACGGGCGGATCCACTCGGACCGCGGGACGGGCGCGCCCGTGCACGCTGTTCATCTCTGGCCCGATCACGTCCGACGGACACGACACCAACACGAAGGAGCACTTCTCCATGCGCGTCAACGCCTACGCCGCACCCGCCGCCGGCCAGCCGCTGGCCCCGACCACCATCGAGCGCCGCGACGTCGGACCCAACGACGTCCTCATCGACATCCAGTACGCCGGCATCTGCCACTCCGACATCCACACCGTCAACGGCGACTGGGGACCCCAGCCGTTCCCGGTCGTGCCCGGCCACGAGATCGTCGGCATCGTCACCGAGGTCGGCTCCGAGGTCACCAAGCACAAGGTCGGCGACCGCGTCGGCGTCGGCTGCATGGTCGACTCCTGCCGCGAGTGCGACAACTGCCGCAACGGCGACGAGCAGTACTGCCTGGCCGGCAAGGTCGGCACCTACGACGGCATCGACCGCGACGGCACCACCACCTAGGGCGGCTACTCCACCCACGTCGTCGTCGACGAGGACTACGTGCTCCGCGTCCCGGACGGCATCGACCCGGACGCCGCCGCGCCGCTGCTGTGCGCCGGCATCACCACGTACTCCCCGCTGCGGCACTGGAACGCCGGCCCCGGCAAGAAGGTCGCCGTCGTCGGCCTCGGCGGCCTCGGCCACATGGCCGTCAAGCTCGCCCACGCGATGGGCGCCGAGGTGACCGTGCTGTCCCAGTCGCTGAAGAAGAAGGAGGACGGGCTGCGCCTGGGCGCCGACCACTACTACGCGACCACCGACCCGGCGACGTTCGAGGAGCTCGCCGGCCGGTTCGACCTGATCGTCAACACGGTCAGCGCCCGCATCGACCTCGACGCCTACCTCGGCCTGCTCGCCGTCGACGGCACCCTGGTCAACGTCGGCGCCCCGGCGACCCGCTCGCGGTCAACGTGTTCTCGCTCATCGGCGCGCGCCGATCGTTCGCCGGCTCGATGATCGGCGGCATCGCCGAGACCCAGGAGATGCTCGACTTCTGCGCCGAGCACGGCATCGGCGCCGAGATCGAGGTCATCTCCGCCGACCAAGGTCAACGAGGCGTACGAGCGGGTGCTCGCCACCGACGTCCGCTACCGCTTCGTCATCGACACCGCCACGCTCGCCTGACCGACCCGCCAGGAGCGCCTGTCCAGCACCTGCCGGACGGGCGCTCCTCGCACCCTGCGACACCGGCCTGACAACCGATCGACGGCGCGCTGCGTATCCCAATGAGAGGCTGGAACTTCGGGAGGCGAGCGATGGACACGTTGCAGGAACAGCTGGATCGGTCGTTCGGCGACGGTCCACCGCTCCCGCCGGTCGACAGCCACGTCGCGGCGGGCCGACGCGCCCTCAGGCGACGCCGGGTGGCCAGCGGGGTCACCGGCCTCGCTGCGGCGGCGGTGCTGGCCACGGGCGGGTACGCCGTATGGCCGGGCTCTCCGACCGGCTCCGATCCGGCGGCCGCAGAGCCGACCCACTCGGCCACCGCCAGCGATCCGGAGGCCACGGAAGAGCCCACCACTGACCCCACCGAGGCGCGATGGCCGCGCGGAGAGCTGATCCGCTACGTCGACGGGAAGCTCGAGGTCCGGCCGGGGGTGGACGTCCACGAGCACATCCGCAATCCCTACGGCTTCGAGCCGCCGAAGCTCTCCGACGCCCTCGACGTCACCTGGCGGGGCGAGCGGCAGTGGCTGATGATCGAGAAGCGCCCGATGCCCCGAGGCATCTCCTCGTCCTCCTCGACCCCCAGCAACGGTTGGGCGAGCTTCGCCGACTACGTCGCCGACCAGGTCGCGCAGGACGGCGAACGGAGGCAGCGGGTGGCCCGACACCTTCCAGCTCGACGACCGGGGGCAGGTCGTCCCGACCGCAGGCACCCGCGTGTTCAACCGCACCGACGACCCACAGCTCGGCCCTGACTTCGCCCCGCCGGGCGCTACGACGGGCGCGGCGGTCGTCTCGGTCGCCGGCGAGGAGGGCAGCTACTTCGTGGTGTGGCGGGTGACCGACGGGACGCTCGACGTGATCACCACTCCTCCCGACGACGTCGTCGGCGCCACGTTCGAGGAGCTCCTGTCCGGCGCCCGTGCCCGGTACGCGTCGGGCGAGGGTCTGCGATGAGCGGGGCCTCGAGGGACGACGAGTTCACCGACGTTCGTGGCGGCCCGGCAGGTCCATTTGCGACGCATCGCCTATGCAGTGTGCGGCGACTGGCACCAGGCCGACGACCTGCTCCAGACCGCGCTCGTCAAGCTGTACGTCGCCTGGCCGCGGCTGCACCTGGACGGTCGTGAGGAGGCCTACGCCCGGCAGATCATCGTGCGGGCCAACATCGACGCGAGCCGTCGTCCCTGGCGGCGCGAGCGGTTGGGGCTCGACGGGCACGACCCGGCCGCGAGGCCGGGGCTGCCCACCGAGGAGCGGTCGGCGCTCTTCGACGCGTTGCAGGACCTGCCGACGATGCAGCGCAAGGTGGTCGTGCTGCGGCACTGGCTGGGTCTGTCGGTCGAGGAGACCGCGTCCGAGCTCGGCATCGCGACCGGCACCGTCAAGAGCCACTCGTCGCGGGGCATCGAGAAGCTGAAGGCGGCGCTCGCGTGATGGACGGGGTCGACCCGAACTGCGCGAGCGAGAAGGCTGCCGTTGCAGACCGCTCGGGCGCCATCGGAGGCACCCCGCCCCTCCTGACCGAAGAGGAAGCAGCACCGTGCGGGCGCCGTGCAGGTAGCGGGCCCGCTCATTGGCGGTGGCGAGGTAGCGCAGGTGCTGGTTTCGGTCGGTCACCATCGGCCAGGACCTCTCCACACGGAGAGGCTTCACGTCTCACGCAAACGGCTTCTTGAACTCCTGGCCCCGCGAAATGCTCCCGCCCGCCGCCCAGTTCCCGACCCGACGCCCGCACGAGCAGGCGCGCTGCTGCGGTCCTTCCATGCAACCTGTTCGCCTATTCAGCGGCGAGTTCCCGGTCGGCACCTGCCAGACAGGCCAGCGCCCGAACGCTCGTCGGACAGTGAGAGCGCGATGTGCCGATGGTGAGTATCGGACCAGCCGTGCGCTCTGTCTCGCCGGGCTCAGGGCGCCTGCGCGCGAACCGCGATCAGTATTGGATCGGCCAGGACGGCACGGATCAGGTGATCAGGGCCGGTGATCCACATGGCGTCTGCGTCGACGTCGGACGCGACGAACCATGTGCGATCTGCTGGCCACAGCAGGTGCGCCGGTGGCAGTTCGTGATCTGCTGATCTTCCTGTGGCCGGGTCGAGTGAGCCCCAGTTGCCGACGTCGTCCACCGAACCCCGAAACAGGCGGTACTCGCGGACAGAGTGGCCCTCTTCGTCGACCAACGAGACCTTCGAGCCGTCGAGCACGCGGTCGGAGAAGCCCGGCTCGGCGCCGGCCGCAATCCCGTTCGCCCCGTCCCAAAGAGCGTGGAAGCAGTCGTCGGGTGTGGCGGTGGTCGCTCGGAGGTATGGGATGAGCCGGGAGTAGGTGCCGCGCTCGGCGATGTCGTCTTCTGCCAACGGCAGCACCCGCACGTCGGCCTCGTAGCCGCGCGGCCCGCAGGTCGCGGAGCGCCTGCCAGCTGACCGGCTCATGGATGACCCAGTCTGCATGACTTGTCTCGGCCTCGAAACGAAGCATGTCGAACACCGTAGGTCACGCCGCGTTCCCCATCGCGCCGATGGTGGATGTGCGACGTCGCCGCCGCTCGGCGACGACAAGCGCGACTGCACAGTTGCAGCTGTGCTGTCCCCGCAGAGACCGATGGCCGACGGGCATCGGGAGCTCGGGATGCTGGCCGACATGGACCGGCGGACCGCGGACGCGGTGGAGTGGCTGCTCGGCTGCGAAGAGCCGGAGATCCGGCACCTGGCCCGGCGGGACCTGCTCCGTGACTCCTCCGACGAGGACCGGGCACGGATTGTCGCGGGGAAGGCGGTGACGGCGCTGCTGTCCGGTCAGGAGAAGGACGGCGGGTTCGGAGGCGACCCGTACCGCAAGTGGACGGGCGCCCACTGGCGGTTGGTCGCGCTGGCCGACCTCGACGCACCCGCCGACGTTGCCCGGCACCGGCGAGCCGATCCACCCGCGATGGATGAAGATCGTGCACCCGTCGTACTGGCATTACGACGTGCTGTCCGGCCTCACGGTCCTCGCTGCCACGGACCACGCCACCGACCCCCGGGCCGCGGACGCGCGCGACCACCTCGAGGCGCAACGCCGACCCGATGGCCGCTGGCAGCCGCAGGCACGGTGGTGGCGGCCGCCGACCGGCCGGGTGAGCCCGAGCGTCGTGGACTGGGGTCAGCCCACCGACCGAGCCCGATGCTCACCCTCACCGCGCTGCGGGTGCTCTCGAGGAGTTCCCGCTGGTCATGAGTCAGGGTCACCCCTGGGTGAGCTCGACTCCCTCGAACTCCACCTCGGCCCCGTCGGCGAGCGCGGGCTGCTCCCCCTCCTCGCCGTGGCGGGCGAAGGTCGGGCTGCCGAGGGTGGCCCGCAGCGTGTACGCCCCGTCCACGGGGACCTCGAAGTTGTTCGCGTAGTGGAAGAACGTGCTGTGGAGGAAGTTCAGCTCCTTCTCGTCGACGACCTTGCCCTCGGCGTCGACGACCTGGAGCGTGATCGGCACGTCCGGCACGATCCGACCGGTCTCGGTCTCCTGCGGGATGATCTCGATGTGGTGGGTCTCGCCCGCGGCGGGCTCCCGGAAGCGCTGGTCACCGTCGTGCGACTCGAACCAGGGCTCGGCCGCCTCGACGATGTAGGAGACGGTCCAGTCACCGCTCTCCGTCCGGCCGCCGTTCTCCTCGACCTCGTCTGCGAGGACGGTGTACTGCTCCGCGACGCCGGCCGGCACGCTCTCGGCGTCGGAGGAGCCCTCGGAGGAGGCCTCCGCGCTGCAGGCGACGAGTGCGGTGAGCGGGAGCAGACCGGCGGCCAGGATGGTGCGAGACATGAACAACCCTTCGTCTTAGTTAGGTGAGCCTTACCTAACTACGACCGGTATGGGTTGTGCAACGAGACTTGGGTCACCCCCGAGGCTGTACGACGATCCGCGCGCCGTGACGGGGGACGCTGGTGATGTTGCGGACCTTCGGCACGTCGTGGGCCGCGTCGGCCGGGACCCGCACGTCGTACGCCGCGAGGACCTCCCGCAGCACGGCGACGCCTTCCATGAGCGAGAAGCCCGCCCCGATGCACCGGCGCACGCCGCCGCCGAACGGGATCCAGGTGTTCGCCTCGATGTGCCCCCCGACGAACCGCTCGGGACGGAAGACGTCCGGCTGCTCGAAGTTGTCGGGGCGGCTGTGGGAGACGATGATCGACGGCCCGACGTTGGTGCCCTGGGGCAGGTCCCACCCGCCGATGGTGGCCGGAGCCATCAGGTGCCGCACGACCATGGGGATCACCGGGTGGAGGCGCATCGCCTCCTTCATCACCGCTTCGAGGTAGTCGTCGTCGCCCGCGTCGGCCGCGCGCTGCGCCCGCCGTAGCTGGGTCTCGTCGCGGCCGAGCTCGTAGAGCGACCACGACAGCGCGGTCGCCGTCGTCTCGTGGCCGGCGAGGAGCAGGGTTACCAGCTGGTCGCGCAGCTCGGGATCGGAGAGGCCGTCCTCGCCGTCGCCCGCGGCAAGCAGCTGGGAGAGCACGTCGGTGCGCTCGTGCAGGTTGCCCGCCGCGCGGCGTTGGGCGATCTCGGCGTACATCACCTTGTCGAGCCCACGCTGGTTGTCGACCGTCGCCTTCCACGGCCCGAACTTCTGCAGGAACGGGTAGCCCCAGCCGAGAAGCACGATCGGGTTGACGTCGACGGTCTTGTTCACCAGCGGACGGAGCTCGGCGAGGCGCTCCTCGTCGGTCACGCCGAAGACGACCTGCAGGATCACCTCGAGGGTCAGGGCGTTCATGCGGTCCAGCGACCGGAAGGGCACGCCGGGTGTCCAGCGGGCCACCTCGTCCTTCGCCAGCCCCGTGACCACGGACTGGTAGCGACGCAGGGCGGCGCCGTTGAAGGCGGGCATCAGGAGCTTGCGTGCACGACGATGCTCGCCGCTGTCCTGCAGGAGCAGCGAGTGCTCGCCCATGATCGGGCCGAGGATGGCGTTGCCCTTGCCGGCGTGGAAGACCTCGGGGTCTCCCGCGAAGATCTCCTTGGTGTATTCCGGCCTCGTGAAGAGGACGAGCGGCGACGCCTTCGGCACGAGGCGGATCGTGAACACGTCGCCATACCTGCGGTGCATCGCCGGGATGAACTGGTGGCGGAACCGCATCAGCAGCATGCTCTGCAGGAGCGCCGGCAGACGTGGGCCCGGCGGCAGGTCGCGCGCCGGGATCTTGCGGGCGAAGCCGGCGTTGTAGGGCTTCATCTTCGCGAAACGATCGTCGGTGACGGTCATGAGACCCCATCCCGGTTGCTAGAACGTGTTTCGCATACTACGGGTATGGCGCGAAAAGGGGAAGTCTCGGACCGTCCGCCGAGCGTTCGAGAGGCCGGAGCCGGCCCGCCCCGCACCAGGCGGGACGGGCCGGCGTCACAGGTCAGCGGACGACAGCGGCCGCGTCGACGAGCCCGTGTCCGTAGAAGCCGTTCACCTCGCCACCGGTGCAGGTGGCCTGGTACTGCGGCAGGTCCGGGCGGGGGTCGTAGACGCCCTCGGGGCACTCCAGCGGGTCCGCCGTGCGCTCGAGGGTCGTCGCGAGCGCCGAGGCGGTCAACCCGGGGTGGGCCGACAGCGCGAGCGCCGCGACTCCGGTCGTGTGCGGCGACGCCATGGACGTGCCCTGCTTCCAGTTCCAGACAGGCGCACCGTTGCTGAGCCCGGTCGAGAGCACCGCGTCCGTGATCGTGGACCTCGTGTAGTCGCGGACGCGGGTGTCACCGCCCGGAGCCGCGACGTCGACGACGCCCGTGCCGTACGAGGAGTAGTAGGACTTCAGGTTCGTGTAGCCCGTGGCCGAGACGGTGACCACGCCAGGTGCCTCGGCGGGAAGGTCGAGGCACGCGTTCGTCACCTCGCGGGTCTCGGGCGTCGAGTTGTTCGGGCTGCTCGAGTCCGTGAGCGTGTGCTGGAGGTCGACGTTGTAGTTGCCCGCGGAAGCCACGTTGAGGACGCCCTTGGACTGCGAGTAGCGGATCGCCCGCTGCACCGCGAGCCAGACCGCGCGCTGCCCGGCGTCGTCGCGGCAGTTGAACTGCCACGGGTCGATGTAGTAGCTGTTGTTGGTCAGGTCGAAGCCGTGCTCGGCGGCCCACATGAACCCGCAGACCGCCGCCTCGGGGTAGATGTACCCCGCGTTGGTCACGACCTTCACCGCCGCGAGGGTGACACCCGGCGCGATGCCGACGATCCCGACGCCGTTGTCGGCGGCCGCGATGGTGCCGGCGACGTGCGTGCCGTGGTCCGACGTGGTCGGCTGCCAGGCGGCGTACGACGGGTCGGCGACTCCGCCGATGCACCCGGCGGAGAGGGTCGGGTCCACCTGTCCGGCGAGGTCGGGGTGCCCCGCGGCGATCCCGGAGTCGAGCACGCCGACGACCACGTCCTTGCTGCCCTGGGTCACCTGGTGAGCGGCCTCCACGCCGATGGCCCGCATGTCCCACTGCGACGCCCAGAGCGGCTCGTCCGTGGGGCTCGCCCCCGCGGAGGCGGCGCCCTGCTCGTCGGTCGCGACCGTCTCGTCCTCGTCGATCCTCGAGCCGAGACCAGCGGTGGCGGCGACCTCGCCCACCCCGGCGCTCCGAACCTGCGCCGCCTGGCCGCTTGTGGCCCTGGCCACGACGACGCCGATCTGGCCGTAGTCGGCCACGACCTCCGCGCCGGAGCGCTCGAGCGCGCCGACCGCCCGCGCCGTACCTTGCCCCGCGGGCGCGAGGACGATGTAGCTGCCCTCCACGTCCGCCGCTGTCGCCGGTGCCGAGACCACGGCCACTGCGGCTGCGCCGCTCATGGTCGCCACGACAGCGGCTGCCGCGCGACGCGCCCAGCCCTGTGATGCCTTCACGATTCCCTCCGAACGCTGATGGTGAGTGCGGCCACGGGCCGCTCGGAAAGTAAATGCGTGTGGTCTAGATCACGTCAATAGTCCCGTACGTAACGTTTTCGATCCGGTCGCCGGAATGCTCACGAGACACCCCGGATGGCGCCGCGGAATTACTCCTCAAAAGGTCTGAAGTCAAGCCATTGACAGGCCGATTCCGGGCGCAAGACACTCACGAGATCGATCTCCTCACCCTTCACGGGAGCCCGGATGAGTACCAAAGACCCAAGCGAAGAGGCCGTGCCTGCCGGCGCCGCCACCGGAACCGCCGACGAGGACGCCAGACGCCTCGCCGAGCTGGGCTACAAGCAGGAGCTGCACCGCGGCATGTCCGCGTTCTCGAACTTCGCGGTCTCGTTCTCGATCATCTCGGTCCTGGCCGGCTGCATCACCACCTACTACCTGGCCATGGACGCCGGCGGCCCGATCGTCATCTCGATCGGCTGGCCGCTGGTCGGCCTGTTCGTGCTGATGGTCTCCCTGTCGATGGCCGAGGTCTGCTCGGTCTACCCCACCGCGGGCGGCCTGTACTTCTGGGCCGGCCGGCTCGCGAAGCGCAACAAGCGGGTGTGGGCCTGGTACGTCGGCTGGTTCAACTTCCTCGGCGAGGTCGCGGTGACGGCGGCCATCGACTACGGCGCGGCCATCACGTGGATGGCGCTGCTCAACCTGACCTTCGGCGTCGAGGTCACTCTCGGCTCCACCTTCGTGGCCTTCCTCGTCATCATCGCGCTGCACGGCCTGCTGAACACCTTCGGCGTCAACCTCGTGAAGGTGCTGTCCAACGTGAGCGCCTGGTGGCACATCGTCGGCGTGCTGGTGATCGTCGTCATCCTGTGGGCGATCCCGGACCAGCACCAGTCGCTGTCGTGGACGTTCACGGAGTTCGTCAACGACACCGGCTTCAGGCAACCGCGATCTACGTGTTCCTCGTCGGTCTGCTGATGGCGCAGTACACCTACACCGGGTACGACGCGTCGCGCCCACGTCGCGGAGGAGACCCACGACGCCGAGGTGGACGCACCCCAGGGCATCGTCCGGAGCGTCTGGGTCTCGATCATCGCCGGCTGGATCCTGCTCGTCGTCGGTGACCTCGGCGATCCAGGACTACGCGGGTGCGCGCAACAGCGACACCGGCCTGCCGCCCGCCCAGATCTTCATCGACGCGGTGGGCGAGGACCTCGGCATCTTCCTGCTCTTCATCGCAGCGGTCGCCCAGTTCTTCTGCGGCATGGCGTCGGTCACCGCGAACTCTCGGATGGCGTTCGCCTTCTCGCGCGACGACGCGCTGCCCGGCTCCCCGCTGTGGGCGAAGGTGAACCCGCGGACCGGCACGCCCACCAACTCGATCTGGCTGTGCGTGGCCTGCTCGATCATCCTGGCGCTGCCTGCCCTGTGGTCCCTCACGGCGTACTTCGCCGTGACGTCCATCGCGGTGATCGGCCTCTACATCGCCTACGTGACTCCCGTGTTCCTGCGCCGGCTGCGGCCGGACTTCCCCGTGGGCCGCTGGAACCTCGGCAGGTGGAGCGCTCCGATCGGCTGGATCGCGGTGGTCTGGGTGGTGTTCATCGTGGTGCTGTTCATGCTGCCGCAGTACGCGCCGGGCACGCCCGGGGACCCGACCTTCAACTACGCGCCGGTGGCGGTGCTGGTGGTGCTCGCCTTCTCGACGGTCACCTGGTTCATCGGCGGGCGCCAGCACTTCATGCACGGTCTCAAGGACGAGCACACCACCAAGTCGCTCGACCAGATCTTCGAGAGCGGAGAGCACGGAGCGTGAGCGGGGGGCAGGGCGCGACGGGCGTCGGCAACGAGGCCGACCTGTCCGGCGTCGTCCTGCGCCCGGTTCGCGGTCACCACGCGTTCGAGAGCTGCGTCGAGCAGCTCGCCACGGCGATCAGGCTGGGTGCCTTCCCTCACGGCTGCAGCCTGCCTCCCGAGCGCGAGCTCGCCGAACGCATGGGGGTCTCCAGGGCGACGCTCCGGGAGGCGATCGCGGCGCTCCGGACCGCGGGCATGGTGAGCACCACCCGTGGTCGCAGCGGCGGCACCGTGGTCGAACACACACCGCAGGCACCGCGTCGGGGGGCCCTGAAGAACCGCGACGAACGCCGCCCGGCCCTCCTCGACTCGCTGGTGTTCCGCCGCGTCGTCGAGCCGGGAGCCTGTCACCTGGCGGCGAGCCGGAGGCTGACCGACGAGCAGAGGCACCTGCTGACGACCTCCCTGAAGGAGGTGGCCGGCGCACCCGACACGGCCTCCTACCGGCAGGCGGACTCCCGGCTGCACCTGGCCCTGGCCACCGTGACCGAGTCACCGCTCATCGTCACTGCGGTGACACAGTGTCAGGCGGACCTCCACGACATGCTCGAGGCGATCCCCGTGCTGGACGTGAACATCGAGCACTCGAACGCACAGCACCAGGCGATCGTGGACGCGATCCTCGCCGGCGCCCCGGCCCGCGCCCGGCGCTTCATGGAGGCTCACTGCGACGACACGGCGGCCCTGCTACGCGGGCTTCTCGGATAGCGAAGGAAGGAACGTCATGAAACCAGCCCTGCGCAACGACCGGCACCTGACCCTGGAGCAGCTCCGGGAGAGCATCGTCTCCGACCAGGTCGACACCGTGGTCATCGCCTTCACCGACATGCAGGGCAGGCTGCAGGGCAAGCGCCTCCACGGTAGGTACTTCCTGGACCACGTGGTCTCCCAGGGCGCCGAGGGCTGCAACTACCTGCTCGCCGTGGACGTCGACATGAACACCGTCGACGGCTACGCGATGTCGTCGTGGGAGCAGGGGTACGGCGACATGGAGTTCGTCGCCGACTTCGACACCATCCGGCTCCTGCCCCACCTTCCCGGCACAGCGCTCGTCCAGTGCGACCTGGTCTGGAAGGACCACCAGCCGGTCGAGCCGTCCCCGCGCCGGATCCTCCGGCGCCAGCTCGAGCGCGTCGCGGAGCGGGACATGGTCGCCCTGGCCGGCACCGAGCTCGAGTTCATCGTCTTCAACGACAGCTACGAGCACGGCTGGAACACCGGCTACCGGGACCTGACCCCGGCCAACCAGTACAACGTCGACTACTCGATCCTCGGCACCACCAGGATCGAGCCGCTGCTGCGCGACATCCGCAACACGATGTACGCCGCGGGCATGGAGGTCGAGGGCGCGAAGGGCGAGTGCAACCTCGGGCAGCACGAGGTGGGCTTCCTCTACGCCGACGCACTCGTGACCGCGGACAACCACGCCGTCTACAAGACCTCCGCGAAGGAGATCGCCTCCCTCCACGGCAAGTCGATCACCTTCATGGCCAAGTTCAACGAGCGTGAGGGCAACTCCTGCCACATCCACCTGTCGCTTCGAGGGCGAGACGGCTCCACCGTCTTCTGGGACGACGAGCACGGCCGTCGTACTCCTCTGTACGACCACTTCGTCGCCGGGATCCTCGACACGATGGCCGACTTCACGTTGATGTACGCGCCGAACGTCAACTCCTACAAGCGGTTCGCCGACGCGTCGTTCGCCCCGACCACGATCGCGTGGGGCAACGACAACCGGACCTGCGCGGTGCGGCTGGTCGGAGCAGGTGCGGCCGCCCGCCTGGAGAACCGGCTTCCGGGAGGGGACGTGAACCCCTACCTTGCCCTGGCTGCGATGATCGCCGGGGGGCTGCACGGCATCGAACGCGAGCTGCCGCTGGAGCCCGAGCAGCTGGGCAACGCCTACACGGCCGACAAGCCGAAGGTGCCCAGGACGCTGCGCGAGGCGCGGGACGTGTTCGCCACCTCGAAGTCGGCGCGGTCGGCCTTCGGGGACGAGGTCGTCGACCACTACACGAACATGGCGGACGTCGAGCTCCGAGCCTTCGAGTCCAGCGTCACCGACTGGGAGCTCCGGCGCGGCTTCGAGCGCTTCTGAGCGCTGTTCGGGCCGTGCCGCAGGCCCTAGGAGGACCGTAAGCCCTACAAGTCCAGAGGCCCTACGACAGCGAAAGCACGTGATGACCCAAGAGACCCTCACCCATGTCGTCCTGAACCCTGCCACCGGCGAGGCGTTCGCGGAGGTGGAGCTCGCGTCCGTCGAGCAGACCGACGCGGTGATCGAACGCGCGCAGGAGGCCTTCCCTGCCTGGCGTGACCTGGCGCCCGGCGTGAGGGCGACCCTCCTGCGACGGTTCGCCGCGGTCGTCGACCAGCACATCGACGAGCTCGCCGAGCTCGAGGTGCGCAACGCCGGCCACACCATCGGCAACGCGCGCTGGGAGGCGGGCAACGTCCGCGACGTCCTGAACTACTACTCCGCGACGCCGGAGCGGCTCTTCGGCAAGCAGATCCCGGTGGCGGGCGGCGTGGACCTCACCTTCCACGAGCCGCTCGGCGTGGTCGGGATCATCGTGCCGTGGAACTTCCCCATGCCCATCGCGGGCTGGGGGCTCGGCCCGGCGCTGGCCGCCGGCAACACCGTCGTGCTCAAGCCGGCGGAGCTGACCCCGTTGACGGCGATCCGTCTGGGCGAGCTCGCGCTCGAGGCGGGCATCCCCGAGGGCGTCCTCAACGTCATCCCCGGCAAGGGCTCGGTGGTCGGCCAGCGGTTCGTGACCCACCCGCTGGTGCGGAAGGTGACCTTCACCGGGTCGACCGAGGTCGGCAAGCAGATCATGGCCGGCTGCGCCGAGCAGGTGAAGCGGGTGACCCTCGAGCTCGGCGGCAAGAGCGCGAACGTGGTGTTCGCCGACGCGGACCTCGAGAAGGCGGCTGCGAGCGCGCCGTACGCCGTCTTCGACAACGCGGGACAGGACTGCTGCGCGCGGTCGCGGATCCTGGTCGAGCGCTCGGTGTACGACGAGTTCCTCGGCCGGTTCGAGCAGTCCGTCACCGGCATGAAGGTCACCGACCCGGCCGACGACGCCAGCGAGATGGGCCCGCTCATCTCGGCCCACCAGAAGCAGTCGGTCCAGGGCTACATCGACGAGGCCGAGGTGGCCTTCACCGGCTCCTGCCCCGACGGGGACGGCTTCTGGGTGCCGCCGACGGTCGTGCTCGCCGACTCCACCGAGCAGCCCGTGTGGCGGGAGGAGGTGTTCGGCCCGGTGGTCGCCGTGATGCCGTTCGACGACGAGGAGCACGCGGTCGCCCTCGCCAACGACACCGAGTACGGCCTCTCGGGCTCGATCTACACCAACGACCTCGGCCGGGCGCTTCGCGTCTCCCGACGGATCGAGGCGGGCAACCTCAGCGTCAACTCGCACGCCTCGGTGCGGTACTGGACGCCCTTCGGCGGCTACAAGCAGTCGGGCCTCGGCCGCGAGCTCGGCCCGGACGCTCCCAACGCGTTCACCGAGGAGAAGAACGTCTTCATCGCCCACGACTGAGGCCGACCACACCGCAAAACGCACCGACCGGAAAGGAACTTCTTCTCATGACTGGACGCCTCGAGGGCAAGGTCGCCGTCGTCACCGGAGGCTGCTCCGGCATCGGGCTGGCGACCGTCCGCCGGTTCGCCGAGGAGGGCGCCAAGGTGGTGATCGGCGACCTCGACGACGCTCGCGGCAAGGAGGTCGCCGCCGAGGTCGGCGGGACCTACGTCCACGCCGACGTCACGGACAAGGAGCAGGTGGACGCGCTGTTCAAGACGGCCAAGGACACCTACGGCTCGGTCGACATCGCCTTCAACAACGCCGGCATCTCGCCGCCGGAGGACGACTCGATCCTGGACACCGACCTCGAGGCGTGGCGCCGGGTCCAGGAGGTGAACCTGACCAGCGTGTACCTGTGCTGCAAGGCCGCCCTCCCCTACATGCTCGAGCAGGGCAGCGGCTCGATCATCAACACCGCGTCGTTCGTCGCGGTGATGGGTGCCGCGACCTCGCAGATCTCGTACTCCGCGTCGAAGGGCGGCGTGCTGTCGATGTCCCGCGAGCTCGGCGTGCAGTTCGCGCGTCAGGGCGTGCGGGTCAACGCCCTCTGCCCCGGCCCGGTGAACACTCCGCTGCTGCAGGAGCTCTTCGCCAAGGACGCCGAGCGCGCCGCCCGCCGGCTGGTGCACGTCCCGATGGGCCGGTTCGGCGAGCCGGAGGAGATGGCCAACGCCGTGTTGTTCCTCGCCTCCGACGAGTCCTCGTTCATCACCGCGTCTACGTTCCTCGTGGACGGCGGCATCTCCGGCGCCTACGTCACGCCGCTCTGAGGCGATGCGTCCCTTGATCGGCCTGAGCACCTACCGGGAGACCGCCCAGTGGGGTGTCTGGCACACCTCGGCCGACCTCCTGCCCACGTCGTACGCGGCGTCGGTGGAGGCGGTCGAGGGGACTCCGGTCCTGCTGCCGCCGCAGTCGGACCCGGTCGAGGCGGCGCGGGTCGTGGTTGCGCGGCTCGACGGGCTGATCGTCTCCGGCGGCGCCGACGTCGACCCGCGGCGGTACGGCGAGGAGCCGGGGCCGCGCACGGCCGGCTGGCGCGAGGACCGGGACGCCTGGGAGCTCGCGCTGCTCGACGCAGCGGAGGAGGTGGGCCTCCCGACCCTCGGCGTCTGCCGGGGCATGCAGCTCATGGCGGTCCGAGCCGGGGGCTCGCTCCACCAGCACACCCCCGACCTCGTCGGTCACGAGGACCACAGTCCGGGTGGTGACGCCTTCGGCACCGTTGCGGTGGACCTGCTCGACGGCTCGCTCGTCCGCTCGCTGGTCGGCGATCGGCTCAGCGTGCACTGCCACCACCACCAGTCGGTGCGGGAGCACCCCGGCTTCGCGCCCGCCGCCTACGCCGACGACGGCACGCTCGAGGCGATGGAGCTCCCGGGCGACAGGTTCTGCGTCGCGGTGCAGTGGCACCCGGAGATGGCGGCCGACGCCGGCCTGTTCCGCGCGCTGGTGCGTGCGGCGGCCGATCGCTGAGCGAGCCCGGGATCGTCCTCGGTCAGGTCGCCGACAGCAGGAAGGCGGTCGTGAAGCCGACGAGCAGCCAGGACACCCACGAGTGGTCCCGCGTGGTCGACCGCCTCGGGAAGCATCGTGTCGGCGAGCATCGTGAGGATCGCTCCAGCCGCGAACGCCTGGATCACCGCCGCCGCGAGCGGTGACGCCCCTCCCAGCAGGCCGTAGCCGAGAGCGGCGGCGATGGTCGAGGCAAGGGTGACGGCGATCCACAGCCCCATGATGTAGGCCGTGCTTCGTCCCGCGGCCCTCATGCCGCTCGACGCGGACAGCGACTCGGGGACATTGGACAAGAAGACGGCCGCGACGACAGCCAGGCCGACCGACCCGCCGCCGAGGAGGCTGACGCCGATCGCGGCGCTCTCGGGGATGCCGTCGAGCAGCGCCCCCAGCACGAGGGCCATCCCGCCTGCCCCGGCCTGGTGCCCGGTCGGGCTCTTGCGACGGTGCCCGCCACGACGGTCGATGAGCCAGTCCCCGACGAAGAACACCAGCGAGCCGGCCAGAAGTCCGACCACGACCGCCGTACCTCCGGCGAGGTCATAGGCCTCTCTGGCGAGCCCGAAGGAGAGCGCGCTCACAAGGACACCAGCGCCGAACGCCATGACGAGTCCGACGAACCTCGCCGGGATGGGCAGGAAGATTCCGATCAGGGCGCCGACGAGCAGCGCGCCCCCGGCAACGAAGCCCCACCAGGCAGCTTCAAGCACGAGCCCTCCTCACGATTGCATCTACCAACTGTGAGGTGTGCCCCGAGCGACGGGCTCTCAACCCCGGCAACGCGGCCCGGATCCGTCAGTCGAGCAGCCCCCGGCTGCGAGCCAGCGCCGCGGCCTCCGTCCGTCCGGCCGCGCCGAGCTTGGCGAGGATGTTGGACACGTGGACGCTCACGGTCTTGGCGCTGATGTAGAGCTGCTTCGCGATCTCCCCGTTGGAGCGGCCCTGCGCCACGAGGCGGAGGATCTCGTGCTCCCGCGGCGTCAGCGACCCCGGGGTCACCTCCGCGCGCTGGGCGGTCGCACCCGCGAGACGGAGCTCCGCGAGCAGCGGCGTCGCGCCGAGGCGGTGGGCCACCTCACGGGCCGGGTCCGCGTGCTTGCGGGCGTCGGCGGTGCGGCCGAGCGCCCGGAGTACGGCGGCCAGCCGGGCGCGTGAACGGGCGAGCTCGAAGACGTGGCCGAACGTCTCGAACTCGGCGACCGTCGTCTCCCAGGCCGTGAGGAGCTCGCCGTCGGTGGGGGTGCCGATGCCGCTGCGCCAGCGCAACCGGAGGTGCTCGGCCTCCGCGCGCGCAGCCCAGGCGCGGCCTTCGGGGCCGAGGGTCCGGCCACGCGACTCCGCCCGAGAGATCGCCTCCCGCCCGGCGGCGAGGATCTCGTCCCCGCGACGGACCAGCTCCTCCCGGTCCGACGCGGCGAGGTCGGGCACGCGGCCGGCCAGGTGGCCGATCACGAGGGTGCCGAGCCGCACCTGTGCCATGAACGTCTTCACCTGCCACAGGTCACGGACCGCGTCGACGACCTCGTCGTGGACACGGAGGACCGCCTCGGTGTCGCCCGCGTCGGCGTACAGGTCGATCACGCCGGCCCCGCTCAGGATCGCGATGAGGCCGTCACGCCTCCACCAGGACTGGATCCGCTGGAGTCCGTCCAGGGCGGCGACCTCGCCTCTGCCGGCGGAGACACCGAGGGCGACCGAGGCCAAGGAGGCCTCGGCCAGGCCCGGAGGCGACTCCCCCGTCACGTCGCAGATCCGAAGCGCCTCGTCCCACCGGCCCCCGACGTAGGCGGTCAGTGCTCCCATCAGCCGGGCGTCGATGCTGTAGGGCGTCCAGGGCCGGCCGGCCGCGACTGCGCGCTGGGTCGCGGCGCCGTATGCCTCAGCCGCCTCGTCGAGCCGGCCGAGCTCGAAGTGCAGGGCGCCGAGGTGGTGCAGCCCGCGCAGCTCGGCCGCGAAGTCGCCGTCTGCCCGGGCCTGCGCGACGATCCTCTCCAGTGTCAGCCGGGAGGCGTCCGGGTCGCCGGCGCGCTCCTCCAGCTTCGCAAGGGTGGTGGCGGCGTCGAGCACCACACGCGGCAGGCCGATCTCCCGGCCGAGGGAGACCGCCTCACCCGCCCAGCGGGCCGCCTCGTCCATCCTCTGCCGCGCGGCGTTCGCGTGGGCGTGCAGGCTGAGGATCCTGGCCCTCAGCGGGCTCGGCTCCGAGCCGACCAGGGTGAGCGCCACCGTGGAGAGGGCGAGCGCATCGATGTCGCTGTCGGCCATGAGCGCGGCCGTCGCGAGGGCCATCAGCAGGCGGGCACGATCCGTGGGAGGGATGTCGGACCCGAGGGCGGCGAGCTGGTCCGAGACCAGCTGCATCGCGCGATGCGGATCGCCTGACGCGGTCAGCGCCTCACCCGCCCGCGTGGTCAGCGAGACGACGTCGACGTCCTCGAGGGCCTCCCCCCGGTTGCCGGGGTTGCCCAGCAGCTCGAGCGCGACCTCGTAGTGGCGGGCGGCGTCGTCGGGACCTCCGACGGCCATCGCGTCGTCGCCCGCCTCGATGCTGGCGCGCACCGCCGTGACCACGTCGTGCGCCGAGCGGGCATGCCGAGCAAGCTCCGCGGCGGTGCCGACCGCGACGTGACGGCACAGCGCGTCGACGTACGCGGCGTGGATCCGCACGCGCTCGCCGGGCAGCAGGTCGTCGTACACCGCCTCGCCGAGCAGGGCATGGCGGAAGGCGTAGCCCCCGCCCGAGGGCACCAGCACGTTGCTGTCCACGGCGTCGCGCAGCGCCTCGTCGAGCCGGCGTGTGTCGAGGTCCACGACCGCGGAGAGAAGCTCGTGGGAGACCTGGCGGCCGGCGCAGGACGCGGCACGGACCACCGCCCTGGCGTCCTCGCCGAGCTGGTCGACCCGCACCATCAGCAGGCTCGCGAGGTCCTCGGGCAGGCTGTGGCCTCCGAGCTCCGCGGCGACCACGAGCTCCTCGGCGAAGAAGGCGTTGCCCTCCGCCCGGGTGACGACGACCTGCAGGGCCGCCTCGGAGAGGGCGCCGGCCTGGACCGCCCGCGCCAGGGTGCGCACGGCAGCGTCGTTCAGCGGTCCGAGCTGGACCCGGTGCACGCCGGGCATCCGGCTCCACAAGGCGACCGAGGGACGCAGCGGGTGCTTCCGGTGCAGGTCGTCGCTCCGGTAGGACGCCACGATGCTCACGGGATGGGCGAACCGCCGCTGGAACAGGAAGCCGAGGAGGTCCCGGGTGGACTGGTCCGCCCAGTGCAGGTCCTCGAGCACCACCAGCAGCGGGCCGGAGTCCGCGAGCCGCTCGAAGACGGCGTGCACGGTCTCGAACAGCTCCGTGCGCGGCACGTCCTCGGTCTCGGCAACGCCGCCCTGTCCGAGGAGGACGCGCTGACCGGGCAGGAGGTGTCGCACGGCCGGGTTGGCCTCGGACAGCGCGGCGATGAACGAGGGCGACTCCTGGGCGAGCCGGCCCAGGATCTCGGTGAAGGGGAGGTAGGGAAGCGCGCTGTCGCCGAAGTCCAGGCAGTGACCGACGAGCGTGCGCCAACCGGCGCGGTCGGCGCGCTCGCTCAGCTCGTTCAGGACGCGGGTCTTCCCGACCCCTGCGTCGCCGGAGAGCAGCACCACGCCGGTCCCGCCGGTTTCGCCCGGACCGGCCGGCAACCCGACCAGCCCCGCCAGCTCGTCGAGCTCGTGTCGGCGCCCGACGAGCGGCGTGGTGAGGAGGTGAGTGGTCACGTCCCCCATCATCGGGGGTACTGCCGACACTTGCAGCCTCGTTTCCGGCTGTGTCGGCGCGGACCCGCTCACGCGGCCTTGACGTGGTTGCTGCGCAACGGCACGGCCTTGGCGCTCGCCTGCCGGTTTCGGCGGAAGCGACGCTCACGACGCGGCCGGACGGCGGTCATGCGCTCGCGGCGGTAGGCCATCTCGGCCTCGATGAACATCTGGTCTGCGGGGAACATCTTGGTCTCCTAGGCATCTTCGATCTGATGCCCCGAGACTGCGCGCCTGAGGTAGATGCACACATCGGGAGAACTCCTTATCCGAGGTGGCCGCTTCGCCTTAGCCGCCGAGGTCGCGCCGGCCCGCCGCAGGGCCCGGATCGTCCAGTTGCGCGATCTCGGCCCCGGAATCGTCTGCAATCGGGGCCAACCGGGCACACGTGCGTGATCTTGGCCCCGTCCCCGCGACCAGCGCGTCCCGAGAGCCAGGGCTCAGCGGGGCGAGCCGTCGACGAACACCTCCCGGACCAGAGGAACGCCGGGTCGGTAGGCGAGATGGATGTACGACGGTGCGTCGAGCACGACGAGGTCCGCCGCGGCGCCGACCGCGAGGTGGCCCACGTCCTCTCGACCCAGCGCGGCCGCGCCGCCACGGGTCGCGGCCAGGAGGGCCTCGGCGGGCGTCATCCGCATCTCGCGCACCGCCAGCGCGACGCACAGCGGCATCGACGAGGTGTAGCTGGAGCCGGGGTTGCAGTCGGTGGCGATCGCGACGTCGCACCCGGCGTCGACCAGCCGCCGCGCATCGGGGTAGGGCGACCGGGTCGAGAACTCCACCCCCGGCAGCAGGGTCGCGACGGTGCCGGACTCGACCAGGGCGGAGACATCGGCCTCGGACAGGTACGTGCAGTGGTCGACCGCGACGAGTCCGAGCTCGCACGCCAGCTGCACCCCGGGGCCGTGGCCGAGCTGGTTCGCGTGCAGACGGCCTCGCAGCCCCGCCGCCGCCCCGGCCTCGAGCACCGCGCGCGCCTGGTCCTCCGAGAACGCGCCCTTCTCGCAGAAGACGTCCACCCACTTGGCGTAGGGAGCACAGGCCTCGAGCATCGGGCCGGTCACCAGGTCGACGTACCCCTCCGGGTCGTCGGCGTACTCGGGGGGCACGACGTGCGCACCGAGGTACGTGGTCTCCTCGGTCGCCTGCCGGGCCAGCGCGAGCGACCGCGCCTCGTCGAGCACCGTGAGCCCGTAGCCGCTCTTGATCTCGACCGTCGTCGTGCCCTGGCGCCGCATCTCACCGACATGGCGCGCGATGTTCGCCGCGAGCTGCTCGTCGGAGGCGGCTCGGGTCGCGGCCACCGTCGTCCGGATGCCTCCTGCGGAGTAAGGCGTCCCGCTCATCCGCGCCGCGAACTCCTCGGACCGGTCGCCGGCGAAGACAAGGTGGGAGTGCGAGTCGACGAACCCGGGGATCACGGCCCGGCCGCCCACGTCGTACGCCGTGTCCGCGGCGGGTGCCGAGGCCGCCGGACCGACCCAGGCGACCCGGCCCCCGACCACGATGACCGCCGCGGGTCCCTCGACCAGGCCGAGGGGCGACCCGTCGCCGAGCGTGCGGTCGTTGGTCACGAGCTGGCCGATGCCGGTGATCAGCAGGCTGTTCATCGTGTCCGCTCCCAGATCCTCGTGATGACGGAGTCGAGCTGCCGGCCGATCTCGCGACGTTCGTCCGCAGTGGCGACCATCTGCCCGTCACGGATCACCTGCACCACCTCGGCCGACGTCGCCGCGAAGACAGCCGTCTCGGCAGAGGCGCCGGTGCCTGCGGTCCGAGGCGAGTGGACGTCGAGGGTGACCAGGTCGGCGCGCGCACCCACCTCGACCCGGCCGACGTCGGCGAAGCCGAGCGAGCGGTGCCCGTCGGCGGTCGCGGCCACGAGGAGCTCGGCCGCCGACCAGTGACCACGCTCCTGCCGGGCGAGCCGCTCGTCGAGCTCGACGGCGCGCATCTCCTCGAACGGGTCGACCACCGCGTGGCTGTCCGAGCCGAGGGTGAGGGTCGATCCGGAGCTCTGCAGCCGCCGGGAGGGCCCGATGCCATCGCCGAGGTCGCGCTCGGTCGTGGGGCAGAAGCAGGCGTAGGTGCGCGTCCGTCCCAGGGTCTCGACGTCCGCGTCGGTCAGGTGGGTGGCATGGACTGCGCTGGCCCGGTCGCCGAGCACGCCCGCCTCCTCGAGCACGCGCGTGGGGGTCTGGCCGTACGCCGCGAGGCAGGCGTCGTTCTCCACGACCTGCTCGGAGAGGTGCACGTGGATGGGCGCGTCGTGCTCCTTGGCCCACGCCGCGACCAGGCGCATCTGCTCGGGCGGCACAGCCCGCACCGAGTGCACGGCCGCACCCACCACGACGTCGTCGCCGGCGGAGTACTCCAGCCGCTCGAGCCGGTCGGCCCAGCGCTCGGCGTCCCCGTCGCTGAACCGGGTCTGCACCCCCTCGGGCGGCTCACCGATGCCCGAGGCGAGGTAGCAGGTGTCGAGCAGGGCGATCCTGATCCCGGCGTCCCGGGCGGCCTCGACCACGGCGAGCCCCATGGCGTTGCGGTTGGCGTAGCGCTGCCCGCCGAGGTCGTGGTGCAGGTAGTGGAACTCCCCCACGCTCGTGTAGCCGCTCGCGACCATCTCCCGGTACGTCGCCCAGGCGAGGTCGTAGTAGGAGTCGGGGTCGAGCCGTTCGGCGAGCGTGTACATCTGCTCGCGCCAGGTCCAGAACGTCCCGCGGCCCCGCTGCGTGCGGCCCCTCAGCGCACGGTGGAACGCGTGGCTGTGGCAGTTCGCCATCCCGGGGACGGTCAGCCCGAGCAGCCGGTGAGCACCGTCCGGGGCGAGGGGAACGTGCTTCTCGACGCCGGAGAACCGTTCGTCCTCGATCGTCACGAGGACCCCGTCGACCACCTCACCCTCGCCGAGCCAGGCGTGCTGGAGCCAGAACGTCGCCATCACGACGTCAGCCTCTCCAACGTGTCGGCGAGGGCCTCGACACCAGCCAGGCAGTCGGCCGTCTCCGCGTGCTCGTCAGGTGAGTGGGAGACCCCCGTCGGGTTCCGGACGAACAGCATCGCCGTGGGCACGCCGGCGGTCGACAGGATGCCCGCGTCATGACCCGCCATGGTGGGGATGATCGGCCAGTCGGCCCCGTCGTCCTGCGTCGCGATGCGCCGGGCGAGCGACGCGTCGAAGGCCACCTCCGGCGAGACCGACTCCGGCGTCACCGCGACCGTCGTACCGTCCCGGCCCGCGCGGTCTCCCGCCTGCCGCTCCACCTCGGCGACCAGGGCGGCGAGGTGGGCCTCGGACTCGGCCCTCGCGTCGAGCCAGGCCGTGATCCGGGACGGGATCGCGTTCGTGCCGTTCGGGTGTACGTCGATCCGGCCGAACGTCGCGCGCTGACCGGAGAGCCGGGCCTGCTTGTTCGCGGCCAGCGCGGTCATGGCGTAGGTGAGCATCGGGTCGTGCCGGTCCTCCATGCGCGTGGTGCCGGCGTGGTTGGCCTCGCCGGTGAAGTCGAAGCGGTACCTGCCGTGGGGCCAGATCGCGCTCGCCACCCCGACCGGGACGCCTCGGTCGACCAGGTCGCGCCCCTGCTCGACGTGCAGCTCGACGAAGCAGGCGATGTGCTGGGTCACGCCCTCCCAGGCGACCTCGGTGACGTCCGGACCGACGTGGAGTCCGGAGGCCTCCATGGCGTCGAGGAGGGAGACGCCGTCTCGGTCCCGCAGCTCCTTGGCCTGCGCCCACGAGGTGGCGCCCGTCGCCAGGCGGGACCCCAGGCAGGCCAGGCCGAAGCGCGACCCCTCCTCCTCGACGAACACCGAGACACCGATCGGGCGCGAGGGCGTGAAGCCGCGGTCGCGGAGCCGGTCGATCGCTGCCAGGGCGGAGACGACACCGAGCGGGCCGTCGTACGCGCCGCCGTCGAGGACGGAGTCGAGGTGCGAGCCGGTCAGCACACCGGGACCGCGGACGCCCTCGGGCCGCCACCACGCGAACAGGTTGCCGACCTCGTCCCCCTCCACCTGCAGGCCGCGCGTCCGGCACTGCTCGAGGAACCAGGCGGCCGCCTCGCGCTCGGCGCTCGTGAACGGCTGCCGGAAGTAGCCGCCGCTGGAGGAAGACCGGCCCAAGGGCGCGAGGTCGCGCCACATCTGCGAGAAGTCAGGGTGCGACATGATCTGCTCCATGGAGTTCCAAGAGGTGGTGCGCAGGCGCCGGATGGTCCGCAACTACTCGGACCGGTCGGTGGACACCGCGGTGGTCGAGCGCGTCCTCGCGAACGCCCTGCACGCACCGAGCGCCGGGTTCACGCAGGGCTGGGCGTTCCTGCTGCTCGACGACCCCGCGGACGTGAGGAGGTTCTGGGAGGCCTGCACACCGCCGGAGGCTTCCGACGAGCCGGACTCGTGGCTGCGCGGGATGCGCACCGCCCCAGTGGTGATCGTTCCCCTGTCGAACAAGGCGGCCTACGTGGGCCGTTACGCCGAGGCGGACAAGGGATGGACCGACCGCAACGAGGCGCGCTGGCCGGTGCCGTACTGGCACATGGACGTCGCGATGGCGTCGCTGCTGATGCTGCTCACCGCGGTCGACGCGGGCCTCGGCGCATGCTTCTTCGGCATCCCGGGGTCGAGGACCGGGTCCTTCCGGGAGGCCTTCGAGGTCCCGGACGAGTACATGCCGATCGGCGCCGTCACCCTCGGCCACCGCACCGACGACCTCGGGTCCCCGGGCTCCTCGGCGAGGCGCAGCCGCAAGCCGGTCGAGGAGGTCGTGCACCGGGGCCGCTGGTGAGCCCGGGACGTTGTTCCCGTCCACGTGGACGGCACCGTCGCGACCGCTCGCCGGCCGGCCGATCGGTACGGTGGAGGAACCTGAGTCCGTCGCCCGGGGGTGAGCAGGATGGCCGATCGTCGAACGCGCCGCGACCGAGGTCTCGAGCGGGAGATCGAGGAGGAGCGGCGGCTGCGCCGAGCCGCGGTCGCCAAGGCCACCGGCCAGGCACCGGAGCCGCCCGAGCCGGAGGCCGACGACGAGGACGACGACGCGCCCGCCCAGCGGATGGAGCAGCAGACGCTGTGGGTCGACCTCCAGGTCCGCAAGGCGATGGAGCGCGGGGAGTTCGACAACCTGCCCGGCGCCGGCAAGCCGATCAAGGGCCTCGGCGGCACGCACGACCCCGACTGGTGGGTGAAGAACCTCGTCGAGCGCGAGCGCATCACCGGCGTCCTCCCTCCAGCGCTCGCGCTGCGCAAGGAGGACGCCGAGCTCGACGCGACGCTCGACCGCGAGACCACCGAGGAGGGCGTACGGCGCACGGTCGCGGACTTCAACCGACGGGTCGTCGAGGCGCGGCGTCAGCTCACCGGCGGGCCGCCCGTGGTCACACCGACCCGGGACGAGGATGCGGAGGTCGCGGCGTGGCGGGCGCGGCTCGTCGCCCGTCGTGAGCAGCAGCGCCGCGCGCTCGAGGCCCAGTCGCCCGAGGGAAGAAGCGAGAGCGGGCGGCGTGGCTGGTGGGGCCGCCGGCACGGCCGTCCCCGTCCCTGAGCCCGATCCGACGGCGGGTCGCCGGGGCTCCGCACTCGCAGTCACCAGGCCATCGAACTACGCCGGCCGCCCGACCGACAGGCTCCCGCGCCGACCAGACGTCTCGGATCCGAGATTGCCTCAGTCGAGGAGGCTCGTGCCGCTCGCCGCCCCGCCGCCCTTGGCGAGGTTCGAGAACTTGTGGGAGACCAGGCCCGCGAGCGGTGAGGTCTTGGCGGCTCCGCCTGCCGCGACGTGCTCGGCCTGGCGCCGCAGCTGCTTGGCCACCGCGCCTCGGTGCGGCGCCCACTTCTCGATCTGCTCCGCGAGGCCGACGAGGATCTCGGCGGACTGCGACCTCTCCACGTAGTCGGTGAGGGCGAGGACAGGCAGGTACGTCGAAGCCCGGCCGGACGGCTTCACCTGCAGCAGCAGGCCCCCGCCGCGGTTGGTGACGAGGTCAAGCTTCTCTGCAGCGGCGATGGGCACCCGGCGGGTGAAGAGCCCCATCCGGCGGACCACGACCTCGCCGGTGGCCGTCTCCACCCAGGTGCGCCGTGCGAGCAGGAACGCCGCGTACAGCGCGAAGAGCGGCGCGACCACCAGCACGGCCCATCGGTTCGCCGGGTCCGTGACGAACCCGTAGACCATGACTGCGGCGACGGCCACCCCGGTCGCGACGATCCACCGGGTCGAGGAGGCCGAGGTGAGCTTGGGGATCGGCAGGCGCTCGGTCTCAGGCATCCCGAAACCCTATCCGTCGCCCCGGGCGCGCGCTCACGACGCCCGCTCCGCCTCGGTGCGGACCCGCCGCCGCAGCTCCTCGGCCGAGCACGGCTCCACCACCACGGGCTCACCGCTGCCCGCTCGGGAGACGCTGCACCAGGAGCCCCCGGACCCGGTGAAGAGTCCCAGGAGCGGCGGGTGGGAGTCGTGGGCGGTGCGCACCACCAGGTCGACGCGGAGGAGGCTCTCCCCGAGCCGGGCGAGGACCTCGTCGGGCGGCGTGGGGTCACCGGCCACCGAGGTCACCTCCACGGGCTCGCCGTCGGCGTCACCGGCCTCGGGGTGGACCGCCGCGTCGACCACCCGGTCGGGCAGGTCGCTGGTGCGACAGACGGCGAACCGGTGCAGCCCGTCGGAGCTGACCTCCTCGAGCAGGCAGATGTCGTCGACGACGTGGGCGTACCAGAAGTCCTGCCCGACGGCCGTCGTACGGGCGAGAGCGACGACGCTCTTCGCCGACCGGCGCAGGGTCACGACCGTGAGGACGTCCTGGCGAACCATCAGCTCGACGGTCGTGGCTGCTCCCTCGCCTCGTTCCAGGGCAGCCGCTGTGGCCTCGGGCGTCGGCGGATCGACGATGCCGCGTGCGAGGAGGCCGCGGTACGCCGTGCGTGTCACTGCCTCGCGCTCAGCATCTGGAACGGTCTCCAGGAACGGCAGCACGGCGATCTCGTCGGGCCCGGCGAGGATCACGAGCTCCTCGTCGGTGAGGACCTCGAGCGCGACCGTCGACGGCTCCGTGCCGGGTGGACTCTGTGTCATGTCTCCTCCTACAGCAGCCCGAAGCTGACCACGTCGAGCGCGCCCTTGCCGAGGTCCCGCGCCTTGTCGCCGGCCGCCTCGAGCGTGTCGTCCGCCCAGTCCTTCGCGTCCGAGACCGCCTGGGTCGTGGAGTCCCACGCGGCAGTCGCCTGGTCCGCCACCCAGGCCCCGGACTTCTCGAGGAACTCGCCGATCTGCTCGCGGTGGTCCCACACGTAGTTGCCGGCGCTCCAGGCGCCGTAGGCCAGCACCGCGCCGCCCGCGACGGCGACCCCGACCGGGCCGAGCGAGGCGCCCGCGAGCAGCAGGGTGCCGGCCCCGGCGGCTCCGGCGAGGCCGAACCCGCGCGTCGCCCAGCCACGCGCGCCGTCGTACCCGCCTCCGGTCACCGCGTCCAAGGCTCCCGTCGCCACCGTGAGCGGCAGGAACGCCCTTCCCGCCAGCCGCGCCGCCCTGGAACCGATCAGGAAGCGCGCGAACCCGCCGTTGGCCTTGCCGAGGCTGAACTCCCTCAAGGCGTCGTCAGCGCCGGCGAAGTTGCGCAAGAGGGTCTGGTAGTCGCTGATCGGGGCGGAGGCGTGCTTGAGGAACCGGGCGTAGGCACCTGTCTTGCCGAAGATCCCGACCGCCTTCTTGAGCTGCAGGGCGAGCGCGGCGCCGCCGGCGCCGTACCCGCCCAGCGCACCGAGCAGGTCCCGGCTCGTGCGCGCACGCTCGAGGTAGGCCCGCACCGCGGACTCGAGGGTCTGCGGGATCTGGATCCCGGTCAGCGTGTCGGCGGTCCGGGTGTCCGCGTCGTCGACGGCCTGAAGGGCGCAGCCGATGTCGGACGCGAGCGATCGACGCCTGGTCGTTGAGGCGCTGCTGCTCGGCATTGCGCTCGTCGATCGCCGCGGCGGCGTTCTCCGGCGAGGTCATGACCGGCGGCAGCGTGGGCGCCGTGACGCTCCCGTCGCCGGAGACCGCGAAGCCCTGGGCCTCGGCCCCGCCGATCGTCGCGAGCAGCCGGCTGCGCGCGCCGCCGATGTCTGCCGCCCCCGTCTCCAGGGCCGCGCGCGCTGCGTCGAGGGCGTCCGCGAGCTTGAAGCCGGTCGCGGCCTCGCGCGCGGCCCGGTCGGCCGCCGCCTGCGCCGCGGGGCCCTCCCAGCTGCGGGTCGCGGCGTCGAGCGCGCGCCGCATGGCCTGCACCTCACGGTCCACCCGCTTCTGTGCGGTCGCGACGTCACCGGCGGCCGCGGACAGGCTCTCCGGACGCCATCGGCGTACGAGCTCGATGCTCACCGCGCTCATGGCCCGGTCACCCCGCCGAGGCGCTCTGCGACCGTCTGGTCGACCCAGCGGTAGCTCGCCGCGGTGTCCGCGGCCGCACCGGCCATGTCGTCGAGCCGGTCGGCGTAGACCTGGACCGCCGCGCCGAGCCTCGTGGAGACCCACACGGACGCGATGCTGGTCCGCGAACCGGGCAACGCGTCGCCGACCCCGCCGAAGGGGCCCGCGACGTCGGCGTCCCGCAGCCCGGCCGCGGCAGCCGACAGCTCGGACGACGCATCCTCCAGAGCGGTCGGATCGACCTCGAACGACCCCACGGCGTCCCCTCTCAGGCATTTGTTACGGACTGCACCATAACGCCGAGACGGGGAGTACGCCCCGGTCAGCCCTCGCGCATCGGGATCCGCACGCCACGTGCGCGGGCGACCTCCTCGGCCTCCTCGTAGCCGGCGTCGACGTGGCGGATCACGCCCATGCCCGGGTCGTTGGTCAGCACCCGCTCGATCTTCTGGGCGGCGAGGTCGGTGCCGTCGGCGACGGTGACCTGACCCGCGTGGATGGAGCGGCCCATGCCGACACCACCGCCGTGGTGGATCGAGACCCAGGACGCTCCGGACGCCGTGTTCACCAGCGCGTTGAGCAGCGGCCAGTCGGCGATCGCGTCGGAGCCGTCGAGCATGCCCTCGGTCTCGCGGTAGGGCGAGGCCACCGACCCGCAGTCGAGGTGGTCGCGACCGATCACGATCGGGGCCTTGAGCTCCCCGGTGCGCACCATCTCGTTGAACTTCAGGCCGGCGCGGTGCCGCTCGCCGTACCCGAGCCAGCAGATGCGCGCCGGCAGGCCCTGGAAGGCGACGCGCTCTCCGGCCATCGTGATCCACCGCCGCAGCCGCTCGTTCTCGGGGAAGAGCTCGAGGATGGCGCGGTCGGTCGCCGCGATGTCGGCCGGGTCGCCCGAGAGCGCTGCCCAGCGGAACGGGCCCTTGCCCTCGCAGAAGAGCGGGCGGATGTAGGCCGGGACGAACCCGGGGAAGTCGAAGGCCCTGGCGAAGCCGCCCTTGCGCGCCTCGTCGCGGATCGAGTTGCCGTAGTCGAAGACCTCCGCGCCCGCGTCCATGAACCCGACCATCGCCTCGACGTGGCGGGCCATCGACTCCCGCGCCCGCTCGGTGAGCCCCACCGGGTCCTTCGCGCGGTACGCCGCCCACTCCTCGAAGGCCACCCCAGCGGGCAGGTAGTAGAGCGGGTCGTGGGCGGAGGTCTGGTCGGTGACGATGTCGATCGGCGCCCTCTGCTCGAGCAGGACGGGGACCATGTCGGCCGCGTTGCCGAGGACGCCGATGGAGAGCGGCCGTCGCTCGTCGCGGGCCTTGACCGCCAGGTCGAGCGCCTCCTCGAGCGAGGCGGCCTGGACGTCGAGGTAGCGATGCTCCAGGCGCCGCTTGATGCGCGACTCGTCGCACTCGATGCAGATCGCCACGCCGTCGTTCATGGTGACCGCGAGCGGCTGCGCGCCACCCATGCCGCCGAGCCCGGCGGTCAGGGTGATCGTGCCGGCCAGCGAGCCCTCGCTGTGCCCGGGCCGGCCGGACGCCGCGAACTTGTCCGCCACGGCCGCGAACGTCTCGAAGGTGCCCTGGAGGATGCCCTGCGTCCCGATGTAGATCCAGGACCCGGCGGTCATCTGGCCGTACATCGTCAGCCCGAGCTCCTCGAGCCGCCGGAACTCCTCCCAGTTGGCCCAGTCGCCGACCAGGTTGGAGTTGGCGATGAGGACCCGCGGCGCCCACTCGTGGGTGCGCATGACACCGACCGGCTTGCCGGACTGCACGAGGAGCGTCTCGTCGTCGGCCAGGGTGGTGAGGGTGCGGACGATGGCGTCGTAGGCCTCCCAGCTCCGCGCGGCCTTGCCCGTCCCGCCGTACACGACGAGGTCCTCCGGCCGCTCGGCCACCTCGGGGTCGAGGTTGTTCATGAGCATCCGGAGCGGCGCCTCGGTCTGCCAGCTGCGGGCGGTGAGGCTGCTGCCCTGCGGCGCCTTGATCGCTCGGCCGGCCCCCTGAGCCTGATGAAGGGTCATCGGAGTTCTCCAATCGTGTTCTCGACGGCGGCGAGCACCGCGCCGGTGCGGACGAGCTCGACGGCCTGCTCGATCTCGGGTGAGAGGTGGCGGTCCGGCCCGGGCCCGGGCACGGTCCGGCGGAGCAGGGCCAGTACGGCGGAGGTGGCCGGCGCGGGCTCCAGCGGTGCGCGCAGGTCGAGGGCCCTCGCGGCGGTGAGCACCTCGATCGCGACCACGCGGGCGAGGCCGTCGACGGACCGGCGGAGCTTGCGGGCCGCCGACCAGCCCATCGACACGTGGTCCTCCTGCATCGCGCTCGACGGGATCGAGTCGACGCTGGCGGGGGCCGCGAGACGCTTCATCTCCGAGACGATCGCGGCCTGGGTGTACTGGGCGATCATGTGACCCGAGTCGACGCCGGGGTCGTCGGCGAGGAACGGCGGCAGGCCGTGGCTGCGCGCCTTGTCCAGGAACCGGTCCGTGCGCCGCTCCGAGATGGAGGCCACGTCGGCCGCCGCGATGGCGAGGAAGTCGAGGACGTAGGCGACCGGGGCGCCGTGGAAGTTCCCGTTCGACTCGACGCGGCCGTCGTCGAGGACGACCGGGTTGTCGATCGCCGAGTCGAGCTCCCGCTCGGCCACCCGAGCCGCGTGGTCGACGGTGTCCCGGGCGGCGCCGTGCACCTGCGGCGAGCACCGCAAGGAGTAGGCGTCCTGCACCCTGTTGCAGTCGGGCCCGCGATGGCTGGCGACCACGCCCGAGTCGGCGAGGATGCGGCTGAGGTTCTCGGCCGAGGCGGCCTGCCCCGGGTGCGGCCGGAGCGCCTGGAGGTCGGCGGCGAAGACCCGGTCGGTGGCGAGCTGTGCCTCCACCGACATGGCGGCCGCCACGTCCGCCGTACGCAGGAGCGTCCGGAGGTCGGCGATCGCCATCACGAGCATCCCGAGCATCCCGTCGGTGCCGTTGATGAGCGCGAGACCCTCCTTGGCGGCCAGCTCGACCGGCTCGATCCCGACAGCGCGAAGGGCGTCGGCCGCGGGGACCAGGTCGCCGCGGGCGTCGCGGACCTCGCCCTCCCCCATCAGCGCGAGCGCGCAGTGCGCGAGTGGCGCGAGGTCGCCGGAGCAGCCGAGCGAGCCGTACTCACGCACGACGGGGGTGATCCCGTGGGTCAGCAGCGCCGCCATGGTCCGTGCCGTCTCGAGGCGGATCCCGGTGTGGCCGGTGGCGAGCGTGGAGAGGCGCAGCAGCATGAGCGCCCGGACCACCTCGCGCTCCACCTCGGGGCCGCTGCCGGCGGCGTGGGACCGGACGAGGGACCGCTGGAGCTGGGCCCGCCTCTCGGTGGGGATGTGGCGGGTGGCGAGGGCGCCGAACCCGGTGGAGATCCCGTAGGCGGGGGTCGGCGCTGCCGCGAGCTCCTCCACGGCCTTGCGCGCCCGCTCGATCGCGGTGACCGCGTCCGCGGCGAGCTCGACACCGGCGCCGCCGCGGGCAACCGCGAGGACGTCCTCGAAGGAGACGGGTCCTACCCCGACGTGCACGAAGGTCATGGGGACCATTCCACGCCTCGCCGGTCCCCGCTACCAGCCTCCAAGAGGGTCAGGCGTCTCGGATCCGAGACCCCACCGGCGAGTCGTCAGTGGCAGCCGTCCGGGCGCCGCGGCGCAGGAGGTGCCCAGCGCCAGGTCGGCGACCGAGCCCCAGCGCGCGGCGTCGTGGGTGAAGCCGCCCTCGCCGACCAGGACCACCATGACCCCCTCGGCGGACACGCCGACCATCGAGCGTGCACCGGCTTCGGCGGCGAACGAGGCCGAGCCGAGTCGGGGGTCGCTCCCGTTGCCCCAGCCGCAAGCCTCAGCGGAACGGCCAAGTGCCGCGATCGCGTCGTCGGCCGCCTCCGCGTCCTCGTAGGTCGCGACGGTCTCGGTCACGACACCGCCGTCGGGTCCGGCGTACGCCATGGTCCGGGCGCCCACCGCACCCTCCGTGCCCAGGCACTCGTCGCCGTCCGCCTCGTGCCGGACCCAGCTCCCGCCGACCAGCATGCGCACGGTGCCGGCGGTGAGCAGCGCGCTGACGGGGACGGTACGGCGGGCCTCCCCATGGTCATGGGTCGGAGCCTCCGCGCCGCCGGGGTCCGGGGCGGCGGGAGCGTCGATACCGGGGTCGCCCGCAGCGTCCCCGCAGCCGGCGGCCAGCGTGCCGAGGAGGATCGCCCCCAGCACGCCCGCCGCCGCCGACCGGTGTGGTCGCATCCCGAGAGCTGCGAGCCTCACCGCATCTCCACCGTCAATTCCAGCGCCCCGTTGTTGTCGCCGTAGGTGTCGTCGACGACCACGAACGACAGCGGGCCGTCCTTCTTGGTGGTCAGGTCGTAGGTGTACACGTTGTCCGTGTCGCACGACCCGCCGCCGTCGGCCGGGGCCCAGGTGATGATCGCCCCGTTCACGGCGAGGTCACCCAGCGGGGTGGTCTGGCCGTTGTAGGTGCCGTCGAGCCTCGTCGAGCGCCACTGCGAGTCCCACGACGTCACCGTGCACTCGGCGTCGGCCGCGATCCAGCCGCGGTAGGAGGCTCGCATCAGGTACGAGCCCTTGACCGTCACCCGGAGGTTCGTTCCGGCGGGGTACTCCTGCTCGGTCTTCACCGCGGTCGCGGAGGCCGAGTCCACGGAGAGCTGCTCCGGGCCGATCTGCTCGGGCACCGGCAACGGCGTGGGTGCCGGCGTGGAGCCGGACGACGAGCCGTCGTACGGCTTGACCTCGACCCTGAGGCCTCCGCTGTTGTCGCCGAACCGGTCGGGGTCGCTGACCCGGACGTTGAGCGGCGAGGTCCGCTCGGCGTGGTGCACCCAGGTGTAGGAGTGCTCGGGGTCGCAGTCCGACCCTCCGCTGACGGGCATCGTCCTCACCCCGGAGATCCGCGGAGCAAGGCTGTCGTAGCTCCAGTCGCCGGCGACCAGGTCGTAGGAGTCGCCGTCCCGTCGCCACGTGCCGTCGTAGGACAGGCACTCCGCGTCGGCGGTGCCGCCCTGGCCGTTGTGCCAGGTGCCCGTGACGGTGACCAGGTAGTCCTCACCTTCCCGAAGCAGGCCGGGGCTCGTCGCTCCGGACGCACTGTTCGCCGGCACCCGCCAGGTCATCGCGTCGGGGGCGCTGCTCAGGTCGAGCACCCGGACGTTCAGCTTGCCGCTGTTGTCCTGGTAGTTCTCGGGGTCCCAGAGCGCGAAGGGCACCCGTCCACTGCGCTCGGCCTCGTACACCCAGCGGTAGGTGTGGCTGTCCTCGTCGCAGCTCTCGCCGTTGTCGCCCTGCGCCTGGAGGTCGTGCCCGTCGACGTACAGGTCGAGGTGGTCGGCGTACCACTCCTCGGCCCGCAGCGACCGCTCACGCTGCCACCACGAGGCGCCCGAACGGGTGCTGCACTCGGCGTCCGCGACGGAGCCGCTGTCCCGCTCGTACCGGTAGGTCCCGGACACCTCGATCAGGTAGCGGTGCCCGGCGACGAGAGCCTCGGACGTCCGCTTCCCGCCCCTGCGCGCCGACGGCACGGCCAGCCGCTCGAAGACCAGCGGCGCGGCGCTCTCGAGCTCGCGCGGGGACCGGGGCTCCGGGATGCCGCGGGTGCTGCGGCGCTCGTCCGGGGTCGGGTCCGGGTAGTCGTGCTGCCCGGCCGGCCGGGTCGGGGTGTCCGGCGTCGGCTTCGGCTGGTTCGGCCGCGTAGGCGCGGAGCCGGAGCTGTTCGGGAAGCTGCGGGGGCTCCAGAACGACGACTTCTTGCGCGCGCCGGCCCAGCTCAGCGAGAAGTGGACATGGTCTGTGTGGGGGTTGGAGCCGGTGTACTTGCGCCATCCCCGGCCCGCGGAGTAGGCGCCCCAGATCCGGCGGTTCCAGATCATGTACTGGATACCGAGGCGGCGGGCCATGGCGTACCGGTTGCCGTACCGGTCGGTCTTGAGCAGCCACTTCATGAGGGCCTGCACGGAGGCGCGGTCACGCTTGTTGTGGACGTTCATTCCCCAGTCGAACGCGCGGCCCTCCTTGTGCTCCGACTTGCCCCCGACGCCACAGGCGCGGGAGATGCCGAGGCTGCGCGAGCTGGGGTAGGTGCGCAGCAACAGGTTGGCGAAGGCGGTGGTGCCGGGCTTGGCGGTGGGCGAGCAGGTGGACTGCCCCACGTAGCTGGCCAGCGGCTCGATCGCCGCGGTGTACCGACCTGCCGCTCTCGGCACCTTGGCCTCGGCCGGCCCGGCTCCGAGCCCGACGAGGACTCCTGCGACGAGGGACCAGGCGAGGACCGCTGTGAGGGCATGCTTCAGCTGACGACGTACTGCGTACACGACTTGTTGCTCCCGGAATCAGCGCACCGCGGCACGCCGCGATGCTGTGCGTCCGGGCTCCTCCCAGCCACGGACGTCTTTACCAATCCTCGGTAAAGAAGTGAGATTGCGGGCGTTTTTGGTAAAACCCGACCATTCGGCTGAATCGGACCACCCACCCGAGCCACGCCGCGGCGGCTATCGTCTCGGTACGTGGGACAGGTCCCGGCGGCGACGAGAGCACTCCGCGTGCTGCGCTTCCTCGCGTCCCAGGCCGACCCGGTGACCCTCCAGGCGATCGCCTCCGCCGTCGGCCTTCCCCGCTCGACCGCCTACCACCTGCTGAACGTGATGGTCGAGGAGGGCTTCGTCGTCCACCTGCCCGAGGAGCACCGCTACGGCCTCGGCGTCGCGTCCTTCGAGGTGGGCAGCGGCTACGCACGGCAGGAGCCGCTGCAGCGGATCGCCCGCCGGCCTCTGGCCGCCCTCGTCGACTCGGTAGGGCAGTCGGCGCACCTCGCGGTCCTGCACGGGCGCGACGTGCTCTACGTCCTCGAGGAGCGGGCTCCCGGCCGGCCACCGCTGGTCACCGACGTGGGCGTACGGCTCCCGGCGCACCTGACGGCGAGCGGGCGCGCCATCCTCGCCTCGCTCGGAGCCAGCCAGGTGCGGGCGCTCTACCCGGACCGAGCGGCGTTCGTGGACCGCCACGGCGTGGGGCCGACCTCGCCCAGCGCGCTGCGGTCGCTGCTGTCCGAGACCCGTCAACGCGGGTACGCCATGGAGGACGGCGAGGTCACCCCCGGATTCGCCTCCGTCGCGGCAGCCGTGCTGGACCACACCGGGCACCCCACGGCCGGGGTCGCCGTGACCTTCCCCAGCAACGGCGGTCTGGACCTGCCCGCGACGATCGCCGCCACCCGCCGTACCGCCGACCGTCTCACCATCCGCATCGGCGGCCGCCCCGCGTGAAGCCGTAGTGATTCGCGACCCGGACCGGCGAACGTCTCCTGAGGCTAGAACTTGTAGCTGTCGCCGCGGAGCTTGTCGAGGTAGCCCGGCGACGTGTGGAGCAGGCAGCTCCGGGTCGCCGCGGCCGTCTTCTGAAGCTGGCACGGGAGGGTCTCGTCGTAGCCGGGACGAGACACAGCCGCGGCCGGGGAAGCAGCGCCCAGGATGGTCAACGCGAGGGCGGCAAGGGTTGCCGACAGCTTCTTGATGGGCCTTGTCATGACCTGCTCCTTCGGCCGAAACGGACGACCGCAGGTGCGACGGGCACACAATCAGCATCCGGCCGGCGGCACCGGTTGCACACCCCCCATCGTGATGGAAGGCGGCTGCCATGAGACCTAGCCCGCTCCCCCGTCCGAAGGCTGGCGGCTGCGCATCCCTGCCGGATGTCGGCGCGCACCGGTTCGGACCGGCCCCGCCATGGTCTCGGCGGGCGTGACCTAACCGCCTAGAACTCGTTGCTGTTCGAAACAGCGGCATCTACGAGGAGTTCGCATGTCCGGCGAGGTCGACCCCAAGCTCCAGCTCCCTCCTGGTCTCCATCAGGCGCGCAAGCGCCTCATCCTCCTGGTCGCGCTGGCGGCAGGGGCGGTGCTCGTCGCGACGCTCGGCCTCCCGTCGTACGCGCACGTCCGCAGCGACGGCCGAATCGGTGCCGACGCCTTCAAGCAGGCAGCCGCGAGCACGACGCCGCACGACCACTCGACCCACGACCACGCCGCCGAGTCGACGCTGTCGCTGCTCGACGACGGCCACGGCCACGACCACTCCGACCCGGCCACCAAGAACCTGATCTCCCGGTCGGTGACCGACGAGTCCGACCCCCTGACGAAGGACCCGACGACCGACGCGGAGATCGCCGCGAACACCGCCGCGGTGGCCGCTCGTCGCCACGACAACGAGCCCAAGCTCCTCCCCGGCCGCGCCCCGAGCCGCCGGCGCGCGACGCCCGAGGACCGGTACGCCATGGCCGGCGGCTGCTACGCGATCGGCACCGGCGGCGAGTGGGTCAAGCGGTCCGGCGACGGGTTCGCGGCCGTGGCGGCGGGGGTCGACGGGGCCGAGCCCTTCCACTTCCAGGCGACCGACCTGGGCAAGTACCTCCTCTACGCCACCAGGAAGGACTTCGTCGCGGCCGGCTCCGCCGATCCGGTCGGCCTGACCGGCCCGAGCGGCGTCGTCGCGGCCGACAAGCCGAGCCCCTCGGCGGACTGGACGGTCCGCGAGCGCAGCGGGGTCTTCCGCTTCGGGCTGCGCGCGGCCGGCAAGAAGCTCGGCGTCGACCAGGCGGGTCACCTCGTCCTGGCCGAACGGGCGGCGCCGTTCACGATCAGACGCACCGGCTCCTGCGCGAGGTGGCCCGAGGTCCGCACCAACGTCAGCGGTCGCCCGCACCGCGGGGAGCGTTCCTACGACGAGGTGCGCGGGTACGCCGACGCGCACACGCACGGGATGGCCTTCGAGTTCCTGGGCGGACGCGTGCACTGCGGCAAGCCGTGGGACCCCTACGGCGTCGAGTACGCCCTCCAGGACTGCGAGGACCACACCGCCACGATGGGCAAGGGCGCCGCGGTCGAGAGCTTCCTCTCCGGCGACCCCGACGGGCACGACCCGGTCGGCTGGCCGACGTTCAAGGACTGGCCCGCACCGGACTCGCTGACCCACGAGGGCACTTACTACAAGTGGATGGAGCGTTCCTGGCGCGGCGGCCTTCGCCTGTTCGTGAACCTGCTCGTCGAGAACAACAAGCTGTGCGAGCTCTACCCGCTGAAGAAGAACAGCTGTGACGACATGGACTCGATCCGGCTGCAGGCCAAGCGGATGAAGCAGTTCGAGCGCTACATCGACGCGCAGTCCGGTGGGCCCGGCGAGGGCTGGTACCGCATCGTGCACTCGCCCTTCGAGGCCCGCGAGGTCATCAACGACGGCAAGCTCGCGGTGGTCATGGGCATCGAGACGAGTGTCGTCTTCGGCTGCACGATGAAGGCGGGGATCCCCCAGTGCACGGCCGACGACATCGACCGGCAGCTCGACCAGGTCCACAAGATGGGCGTGCGCCAGATGGAGCTGGTCAACAAGTTCGACAACGCCCTGTCCGGTGTGGCCGGCGACAACGGCGCGACCGGTGTCCTCGTCAACTCCGCGAACTTCCTCGAGACCGGGTCCTTCTGGCGGATGGAGACCTGCCCCTCGACGTACGGGAAGGACGTGCACGACAAGGAGCAGTACGCCGTGCCGCGCGAGGTCTCCGACCGCGACCCGCTGTTCGGCGCGATCATGGACGTGTACGGCGACACGGCGCCTCGCCCGCCGCTCTACCCGGGGGCTCCCCACTGCAACCAGTTCGGGCTCACCGACCTCGGGAAGTTCACGATCCGCGGCCTCGCCAAGCGCAAGATGCTCTTCGACCCCGACCACATGAGCGTCCTCGCGCGGAAGGCCTCGCTCGACCTGGTCGAGAAGATGCGCTACCCCGGCATCCTGTCGAGCCACTCGTGGTCCACCCCCGACGCCTACCCGCGCATCTCCGAGCTCGGCGGCTTCATCGCCCCGTACGCCGGTGACAGCACGGGCTTCGTGGACAAGTGGAAGTACCACGTCGGCCGCGCCGACAAGCGGTACTACTTCGGCCTCGGCTACGGCGCCGACATCAACGGCCTCGGCGCGCAGGGCGACCCCCGTGGCGCGGACGCGAAGAACCCGGTCACCTACCCCTTCAAGGGCCTCGGCGGAGTCACGGTCCACAAGCAGGTCAGCGGGAAGCGCGTCTACGACATCAACGTCGACGGCGTCTCCCACTACGGCCTCTACCCCGACTGGATCGAGGACCTGCGGCACCTCGCCGGCGACGCCATCGTCCAGGACATGGCCCGCGGCGCGGAGGCGTACCTCCTGACCTGGGAGCGCGCCCTCGGCGTCAAGGCGAACAGCTGCACAGGCGGCTCGCGCGTCCTTCCGGTGTCGACGTTCCGGGACCTCCACCGTGGCGCGACGACCCGGCGGGTCCTGTTCGCGGTGGGGCAGCCGGACGCGCGGGTCGGCGACACGTTCACCTACTGCGCAAGCAAGCCCTCGGGTGCACGGACGAAGGTGGACGTGGAGTTCACCAAGGCCGGCCGTCTGATGCGCGTCGACTGAGCGGCGGACGGCAGCGGGCCGGGCGACTCCGGCGCTGTCCGGTCGACAGGCGGCTTGCCTACCATCCGGCCTCGCTCCGCTCGGCCTCCCGCCAGACCCAGCCACGGCTGCGCCGCCCGCCGACCTCCCAGCGCCCACTTGCCCCGGCCTACTGGAGCCGCCACTCCACCGGCAGGGACAGCACGCCGTACGGCGCGAGGCCGGTCGCCGCGAGCAGCCCGTCGAGCAACGGCAGACCGTCACCGAGGGAGGTCGCGGCGGGCGACTCGCTGTTCTGCACGGGCATCAGCCGCTCGAGCGGCTTGGGCTTCGGCATCGTGCGGAGCTCCACCTCCGCACGGTCGACGCCGGCGCGCTCGCACGCCACCTCCACCGCACGCTCGATCCCGCCGAGCTCGTCGACGAGGCCGTGCTGGAGCGCGTCCGCACCCGTCCAGACGCGGCCCCGGGCCACCGCGCGGAGGTCGTCGACGGGCATGCCGCGGTCCTGGGCCGCCTTGCTCGTGAAGTCGTCGTAGACCCGGTCGAGCCACGCCTCGAGGCGCTTCCACTCGTTCTCGTCGAAGGGGCGGTCGCTGGAGAACATGTCGGCGTACCTCCCCGCGGACACGCTCTCCCGTCGTACGCCGACCCGCTCGAGCATCTCCCGGATCACCTGCTTCCCGGCGAGCACACCGATGGACCCGGTGATCGTCCCGGCGCTGGCGAGCACGCGGTCGGCGGGCATCGCGATGTAGTAGCCACCCGATGCCGCGACGTTGGCCATCGAGGCGATGACCGGCCGACCGGTGCGACGCAGCTCGAGCACCTCGCGACGGATCGTGTCAGAGGCGACGTAGGAGCCCCCGGGGCTGTCGACCCGGAGCACCACGGCCTTCACGGAGTCGTCCCTGGCGGCCGCGCGCAGCGCCGTACCGATGCTGTCCGACCCGATGGAACGGCCCGACAGCGGACTGGCGCTGCTGCGTCCGAGGTGGATCGGCCCCGCGGCCTGGACGACTGCGACGACGGGCTTGGTGCGGCGAGCGACGGATGCGCCGGCGTGGACGAGTCCGCCCCTGCCGTAGCGGTCGACGTACTTCAGCTCGACCTCGCCCAACCGGCCGCGGAGGTCGGCGTACACCTCGTCGCGGTAGCCGATCCTGTCCACCAGCCTGCGGGTCACCGCCTCCTCGGCACTCAGCGGCGCGGAGTCCATCGCCTCGCGCACGGCGCTCTCCTCGAGCCCGCGCCCGGCGGCCACATCGCGGACCAGCGTCTCCATCGCCGAGTCGACCAGGCGGGTGACCATCTCGCGGTTGGCCTCGGACATCGAGGACCGGAGGAAGGTGTCGGCCGCGCTCTTGTACTCATGACGCTGGCCGAACTGCGGCTGCACGCCGAGCTTGTCGAGCGTGTCCCGGAGGAAGACCGCCTGTGCGGTGACCCCGACCAGGCCGACGTCACCACTCGGCTGGACCCACACCTCGTCGAACGCGCTCGCGAGGTGGTAGCCGACGTTGCCGGGACCCATCTCGCCGTAGGTCTCCGACCAGCACACCGTCGGCTTTCCTGCGGACCGGAACGCGGCGACGGCCGCCCGAAGCTCGTTCGACTGCGCGAGGGTCGGCTGCTTCGCCCCGACGTGCGCGACCAGACCGGCGACCTGGTCGTCCCCTGCAGCGCGCCGCAGCGCCTCGACGACCCCGCGGAGGCTCGGCACGTGCATGGCGCGCAGGGCCTCGATGGGCGAGGCGGGCGGGCTCTCGAGGAGTCCGCGGGTCAGGTCGAGCTCGAGGAGGAGACGCGCGCCATGGCGTCGTACCGGCAACGGGAAGTGAGACCTCATGCTCATCAGCCTAGGCACCCGGTGCCCAGGCTCCCCGCGACCTGACCCGCACACGTCCGGCGCCGGGCGCCTCCGCTGGACAAGACAAGTCATGGACGGGGTCTGCCGCAAAAAGTTACCGTTGGGTAGGATCCGTCTGAGATGGTCCGACGGCTGACCCGTGACGGGTGGGCGTCGGCCGAAACGTGCAGCGCAGACCCGGCGTCCCCCGCCGCCGGCAGGTTGGAGTGACTAATGCCCGTTGTGTTGATCCTGGGTTTGTTGATGACCGCGGTCGCGCTGGCGATCGCCGGCCGACGAGTCTGGTTCCTCTACCGCTTGATCTCGGGCGGCCAGCCGGCGCCGGATCGGCTCGAGAACGTAGGTCATCACCTGGGGCAGGCAGCCAAGTCGCAGGTCGTCGAGGTCCTCGGGCAGAAGAAGCTCCTCAAGTGGACCATCCCGGGAGCCGCGCACTTCTTCGTGTTCTGGGCCTTCCTCATCCTCGCCACGGTCTACCTCGAGGCCTACGGCGCGCTGTTCACGCCCGACTTCCACATCCCGCTCGTGGGCACCTGGCCCGTCCTGGGCTTCGCGCAGGACTTCATCGCGCTGATGGCGTTCTTCGGCATCGTCGTGTTCGCCGCCATCCGGTTCAAGAACTCCCCGGACCGCCTGGGCCGCAAGTCGCGCTTCGAGGGCTCGCACCTCGGTGGAGCCTGGCTCACGCTGTTCATGATCTTCAACGTCATCTGGACGATGTTCCTGTTCCGCGGCGCGGCGGCGGCCACCGGCAACCTCCCCTACGAGAGCGGCGCTTTCGTCTCCGAAGCCGTCGGCAGGCTCCTCGAGCCGCTGGACCAGGACACGCTCGAAGCGCTCGAGCACGTCGGTCTGCTGCTGCACATCGGCGTCATGCTCGCCTTCTTGATCCTGGTCGTGCACTCCAAGCACCTGCACATCTTCGTCGCGCCCCTGAACGTGATGTTCGGCCGCAAGCCCGTCGCGCTTGGCGCAGTCAAGCCGCTGACGATCGACGGCAAACCGTTCGACCTCGAGATGGTCGAGGACATGGACGAGGACACCGCGATGGGTGTCGGCAAGGTCGAGGACTTCACCTGGAAGGGCATGCTCGACTTCGCCACCTGCACGGAGTGCGGTCGCTGCCAGGACCAGTGCCCGGCGTGGAACACCGAGAAGCCGCTGTCGCCGAAGATGGTCATCCTCAACCTGCGTGACCACGCGTTCAAGAAGGCGCCGTACATCCTGGCCGACTCCGACGACGAGCGCGCAAAGCTGTCGGCCGACGTGCTGACCGAGGCCGAGCGCCCGCTCGTGGGCGACACCGAGGGCCTGGCCTGGCACCCCGAGGGCGGCGCGATCATCGACAACGACGTGCTGTGGTCATGCGTGACCTGCGGCGCTTGCGTGAACCAGTGCCCGGTCGACATCGAGCACGTCGACCACATCGTCGACATGCGCCGCTACCAGGTGCTCGTCGAGTCGAACTTCCCGGCCGAGCTCAACGGCCTCTTCAAGGGTCTCGAGAACAAGGGCAACCCGTGGAACATGTCGCCCAACGCCCGCATGGAGTGGGCGCAGGGCCTTCCGTTCGACGTCAAGGTGGTCGGTGAGGACGTCGAGTCCCTCGACGAGGTCGACTGGCTGTTCTGGGTGGGCTGCGCCGGCGCCTACGAGGACCGCGCGAAGAAGACCACCCGCGCCGTCGCCGAGCTGCTCGACATGGCCGGCGTGTCCTTCGCCGTCCTCGGAAACGGCGAGACCTGCACTGGCGACTCGGCCCGCCGCGCCGGCAACGAGTTCCTCTTCCAGAGCCTCGCGACGCAGAACGCCGAGACGCTGAAGGAGACCAAGGCCAAGAAGGTCGTCTCGACCTGTGCGCACTGCTTCAACACCCTCAAGAACGAGTACGCCCAGTTCGGCATCGAGCTCGAGGTGGTCCACCACACCCAGCTGCTGAACCGCCTCGTGCGCGAGGGCAAGCTGACCCCGGTCCCGACCAACGGCGCGCCGAAGCGGACGCTGACCTACCACGACCCGTGCTACATCGGTCGCCACAACCAGGTCTACGAGCCGCCGCGTGAGCTCCTCAACGTCATCCCCGACGCCGAGCTCAAGGAGATGCCGCGCAACAGCGAGCGCTCCTTCTGCTGCGGCGCCGGCGGTGCGCGCATGTGGATGGAGGAGACGATCGGTGAGCGGATCAACGTCAACCGCACCACCGAGGCAGTCGAGACCGGTGCCGACCAGATCGCGGTCGGCTGCCCCTTCTGCCGCGTGATGCTCTCCGACGGTCTCACCGCGATGCAGGCCGACGGCTCCGCCCGCGAGGAGGTCGAGGTCCTCGACGTCGCGCAGATGCTCCTCGCGTCGGTCAAGGGCGAGAGCCGTACGCCGGTGGCGGCCGGCGTCTCCGCCAAGGCCGAGCCTTCGAGGGGCGACGCCACCCAGACCGCCAGCACGGTGACCAAGACCGAGGAGGTCGGCGCCGGGGCGGGAGCCGCAGCGGAGGAGAGCAAGGGGGCCGGCTCGAGCTCGCTGTTCGACGGCGCTCCGGCCGAGGAGGAGAAGCCCAGCGGTACGACGGGCACCTCGTTGTTCGACGCCGCCCCCGCCGCAGACGAGAAGCCCAGCGGTACGACGGGCACCTCGCTGTTCGACACACCCTCGCCGGCCGAGCCGGAGCAGCCGAAGGCCGAGGAGCCCCAGGCCAAGCAGGAGAGCTCGCTCGGCTCCGGGTCACTGTTCGACACTCCGGCAGAGAGCCCCGCCGAGGCTCCGAAGGCCGAGGCGCAGAAGACCGAGACGGCTCCGGCTCCCGAGGCGGAGGAGCCCGCGAAGCCGACCGAGTCCAGCCTCGGCTCGGGTGGGTCGCTCTTCGACGTCGCACCGAGCGAGCCCGAGCCGGCCAAGGCCGAGGAGCCGAAGGCGCAAGCGGCTCCTGCTCCCGAGGCCAAGACCGAGTCGGCTCCGGCTCCCGAGGCCAAGACCGAGTCGGCTCCGGCTCCCGAGGCGGAGGAGCCCGCGAAGCCGGCCGAGTCCAACCTCGGGTCGGATGGGTCGCTCTTCGACATCGCACCGAGCGAGCCCGAGCCGGCCAAGGCCGAGGAGCCGAAGGCGGAAGCGGCACCGGTCGCCGAGCCCGAGGCAGCTCAGTCCGACGCCACGGCGACCGAGGAGGCTCCTGCGGCGGCCGAGTCCGCTCAGCCTGAGGCCACCCCGGCGTCTGGCGAGACCAACGAGCCGAAGAAGCCCGAGGGCGGCATCGACGAGAACAAGTCGCTCTTCGACTTCTAGGCTCCGCACGTCCGACGTACCGAACGGGCCGTTCCCACCCACGGGAGCGGCCCGTTCGTCATTCCCGGCGCGACGAGCCGATGCGCCACCTGTGACGCCATGGTGACACCACGTCCGACGCCATACCGCACCACGTGACGTCACAAGACCCTTGACATGACGTCACTGTGATGTCAATGTGGTGCGCATGGACATCACACCGTACGTCGACAGCCTCCGCCGGGACCTCGCGGCAGCGGCCGAAGCAGGCGGCGAGGAGGCGAGAGCAGCTGCCGAGCGGCTCGCGCTGGCCCTCGACCCCGCCATGCGCATGGCTCTGATGGACGCGCTCTCCCAGGCTGCCGCCGAGATCACCAGCGAGCTCCCGAGCGGCTCGGTGGACGTGCGGCTGCGTGGGCGGGAGCCCGAGTTCGTGGTCGACGTACCCACCATGCCGATGACCGCACCCGCCCCGCCCGCGCCACCCACGCCTCCTGCACCGCCGGAGGCCGAGGAGGATGAGGACGGCACCGTCGCAAGGATCACGCTCCGGATCCCCGAGTCGCTCAAGGCCAAGGCGGAGGAGCTGGCTGCCCGCAGCGGCCACTCCCTCAACACCTGGCTGGTCACCACGATCCGCAACGCGACTCGAAGCGAGCGCGCGATCAACGTCGACATCGACCTGTCGAGCATCCCGTTCCTCGATGAGACGCCGCCTGGCCTCGGACGTCGTGCAAGCCGCCGGATGACCGGCTGGGTCTGACCCCAACACCGGGCCCCAACACCCGGACACACCACCTCTCGCCAACCGACCTGCGCTGCCGGCTCGGGCGGTCGAGCACACCCTGAACACGCCCAGGAGACCACCATGTACAAGAACTTCCCGACGAACGGACCGATCTCCCTGCACGTCGAGATCGGCGCCGGCGACGTCAAGGTCGACGCCACCGAGACCGACCAGACCGACGTGTACGTCGAAGGCCGCGACGCCGACGACGTGACCGTGGAGCAGCGCGGCGACCAGATCGTCGTCATCGCGCCGCCCAGCCGCAGCGGCTTCTTCACCAGCAACGGCGAGCTGAGCGTCACCGTGACGATGCCGCTCGAGAGCAACCTGTCCACGAAGCTCGGGTCGGCCGACGTCGTCGCGACCGGGACGTACGGCGCGGCCCGCATCAAGTCCGGCTCGGGCGAGGTGCGCCTGGGGGACCTCACCGACGACTCGGTCATCGACACGGGATCGGGCGACGTCGAGATCGACAGTGCGCTCGGGAACCTGCGGGTCAAGACCGGCTCGGGGGACGTGGCGGTCGGCCGGGTCACCCGCACCGTCGTCGTCTCCACCGGCTCCGGGAGCATCGAGGTCGGCGCCGCCGAGGACACCGCGTCACTCAAGTCCGGGTCCGGCGACCTCCAGGTCAAGGAGGCGCACACCGACGTCTCGGCCACCACCGGGTCCGGAGACGTCTACGTCGGGCGGATCCGCCGCGGCGCCGTGAGGGCGAAGGCCGCCACCGGCGACATCCACGTGGGGATCCCCGCCGGCATCCCCGTCTGGACCGACATCAGCTGCGTCACCGGGAGCGTCCGGTCGAACCTCGAAGGCGCCGGCCAGCCCGAGGACGGCCAGGACTACATCGAGATCCGCGCGACCACGGTCAGCGGAGACATCAACCTCGCCCAGCTCTAGCCCCATCGACCACCAGGAGAGACCCATGTCCGAGTACGGCCACTACGTCACCTACCGCAACGCCACCGACGAGATCCGCGAGCGGGTCGAGCAGAAGCAGCGCTCGCAGTTCCCGAGCCGGCGCCGACGTCATCCCGGCCGCACGGCCCTCGCCCGTGGCCTGCACTCGATCGCCGACCGCCTCGACGGCTGAACCCCCGACAGAGCGTGCCGTTGCCGTCCACCTGGATGGGAACGGCACGTTCTTGTGCGCGCGGGACGTCGTTGCAGTCCACGTGGACGCGAACGACACGGGCCGCGCTGGCCGCAGCCCCAGCAGCCCCCGGCTCAGATCGCCGTCCGGTGGAAGTTCTGGAACGACCGCGACGGCGTCGGGCCGCGCTGGCCCTGGTAGCGGGAGCCGTACTTCTCCGAGCCGTACGGGTGCTCCGACGGCGAGGAGAGCCGGAAGAAGCAGAGCTGGCCGATCTTCATGCCCGGCCAGAGCTTGATCGGAAGGGTCGCGACGTTCGACAGCTCCAGGGTCACGTGACCGGAGAAGCCGGGGTCGATGAAGCCGGCGGTGGAGTGGGTCAGCAGACCGAGTCGGCCCAGCGACGACTTGCCCTCGAGCCTCGCCGCGACGTCGTCCGGGAGCGTGACCACCTCGTACGTCGACCCGAGGACGAACTCGCCGGGGTGCAGGATGAACGGCTCCTCCCCCTCGGGCTCCACCATGCGGGTCAGGTCCGGCTGGTCCACCGCGGGGTCGATGTGGGGGTACTTGTGGTTCTCGAAAACCCGGAAGAACCGGTCGAGGCGCACGTCGATGCTCGACGGCTGGACCATGTCCGGCTCGAACGGGTCGAGCTGGACCCGCTCCTTGTCGATCTCGGTGAGGATGTCGCGGTCTGAGAGCAGCACACGCGTAACTTACCGACCCCGCGGTCCAGGACACAGCGGGCCGCACCGGCATCCCAAATCCTCTTGACGACCGAACATCCGCCCTGGTGATGGCGTGGGCCGCTCGACGAGGCGGGTGCGGTCTAGGCTCGGACCGTGCACCCGCCGTACGTCGCCGTCATCGGCCCCTCCGCACCGGAGGACTCCGGCGTCCTCGAGGCGGCACGGGAAGCGGGCCGGCTTCTGGCGGAGCGCGGCTACGTCGTCGTCACCGGCGGCCTCGGTGGGGTGATGGCCGCGGCGGCCGCCGGCGCGTCCGAGGCGGGAGGGACCACCGTGGGGATCCTGCCGGGGCCCTACCGACAAGATGCCTCGGCCGGCCACAGCATCGTGATCCCCACCGGGATGGGAGAGATGCGCAACGCCCTGATCATCCGGAGCGCCGACGCGGTCCTCGCGATCGGCGGCGCATGGGGGACCCTCTCCGAGATCGCGCTGGCTGCTCGGACCGGCGTACCGGTCTTCGCGGTGGACAGCTGGGACCTTCCGGCACCCGAGGTCGTCGCCTGCGACACCGTCGCCGAAGCCGTCACGTCACTCGCCGCGGCACTGCGCACCTGAGGCCGGGTCCGGTCGGGTACTATTCCTGCCGGTAGCCCCACAAGGGCTCCATCTGCGGATGTAGCTCAGTTGGTAGAGCGCGACCTTCCCAAGGTCGATGTCGCGAGTTCGAGTCTCGTCATCCGCTCCACGACATCGCAGCCCAGGCCCCTCTTCACGGAATCGGCGGAGCGGGGTCTTCTGCGTCCCGCTCAGATGCCGACAGCGGCCTTCCGGGTCCGGCCCTCTCGGCGACCGCGCCACAACGACCGACAGTCTGCGAGGTTTGAAATCGGTCGAAGTGCACATTGGGTCGATATGAGACAAAACGCCCTTGCCGCGCCCGGCCGACGGTCGTTCTCGCCGCTGCTCGCGCTGGCGCTCCTGCTTACTTCAGTCGTCACCGTTCTTGCCTCCCATCCGCCGGTCGCCTCCGCGACGGGCACCACCTGCCCCCGGCACGCGACTAAGACCGGCTACGTCAAGGAGGAGAACGCCAGGCGCGGCACGGAGAGGTGGAAACTCGGCCGGTTCCCCAAGCGCAGCCGCCTGGAGGCATACGCAGACCGGGTTTCCGCAGTCTGCGGTGACAGGGTCACGGTGTACGCGTCCAGTCGCGCCCGCTCCGCGCACCTGTCCGCTTACCGGATGGGGTACTACAACGGAGCCGGAGCCAGGCTGGTGTTTCGATCCGATCGGTTTCCGACCACCACCCAGTCCGCGCCGGTGGTCGACGAGACCACGCACACGGCCCGTGCCGCATGGCGGCCGACGCTGCGGTTCCGAGTGAACGGCCGGTTCACCCCCGGCTCCTACCTCCTGAAGATCGTGGACGGCCGCGGCGGCCAGACGTATGTGCCGCTGACAATCACCGACCCTGAGTCCCGCGCTCCGCTGGCGCTGATGTCGGAACCCATGACCTGGCAGGCATACAACGGCTGGGGCGGCGCGAGCGCCTACTACGACGCGGGCCACGACCCCGCCAACCGCGCCCGCGTCGTCTCCTTCGACCGCCCCTACGACCACAACTTCGGGTCGGGCACCTTCTTCCACGACGAGTACCCGCTGCTCCAGGCGACCGAGCGGGCCGGACTGGACATCAACTACGTCACCGACGTCGATGTCCACCGCAACCCCCGCCTCCTCCGCCGGTACCGCGGGGTGCTCCTCGGCAGCCATTCCGAGTACTGGTCCCACCAGATCCGCAACGGCTTCGAGGCGGCCCGCGACCACGGTGTGAACCTGGCCTTCTTCGGAGCCAACCTCGCCTACTGGCAGGTGCGCATGGGCTCCTCCCCGCTCGGCCCCGACCGCTCCATGACGGTCTACAAGAAAGCGACCGAGGACCCGTCGACGACCTCGCACCCCGAGCTGGCCACCGTTCGCTGGCGGGAGGCTCCGGTGATCCGGCCGGAGAGTACCTTGCTGGGCCAGCAGTACGAGTGCTACGGCATCAAGGCCGACATGGTGCTGTCCTCCCCGGCCTGGCCGTTCAAGGTCCAGCCGGGCACCAGGCTGAAGGACGTGGTCCTGGGCGAGTACGACCGCGCCGGGACCAGCCCGGCCCCGGCCCGGCTTCAGGTGCTGGCCAACTCGCCGCTGACCTGCAAGGGGTCCAACACCGTCGCCAACGTCACCTACTACACCGCCACGTCGGGGGCGGGCGTGTTCTCAGCCGGAACGCTGGGCTGGGTCTGCCACATGAGCGGCTCCTGCCCCGGCGCGCGGGCCACTGGCCTCGCCAAGCAGGTGCTCACCCAGACGACGCTGCGACTGGCCCGCGCGATGAGTCGAGGGCCACTGGGCACCAGACATCCCAGCACCGCCAGCGCCCCACCTCCGCCGCCCACCCCGGCACCGGCGACGGTGGCCGAAGACGCCGACGCGGCGACCACGGGCACAAGCTGAACGACAGCAGGGTCCCGCCACCGCACGGAACCCGGAAGCCGACACACAGAGGCGCTTTCTCGTGTCCGGAGTGTCGCTTTCCCGGTCTGGACCGGTCTCGTTGGCGGGACATTCCCGACAAGCCCGTCAGCCCTCTGGCGCACCTGTTTCGAAGAGGCCAGACTCGACTCGCGGCTCGACCCCCCGTTTCTCGGACGGCCCCGTGGGTACGCCGTTGGTTCCAAGCGATGGCTGGAGGGGCCATCCAGGGAGGGAGCAAGCATGTCTAGTTCATCGCGCGTAGGCGCGGCCATCGCGGCCGGTTACTTCCTAGGTCGCTTCAAGAAGCTTCGGCTGGCCCTGGTCGTGGGCTCGGCGCTCGCCAACAAGAACGTCAGGACCTCAGGGCTCGGGCTGCTGCAGAAGGGCACCGAGGGTCTGACGTCGTCGCCCGAGGCGAAGAAGCTCACCGAGCAGATCTCGTCCCAGCTCATGCAGGCCGGCAGGGCCGCCGCCGTGACCGCAGCGGCCTCCCGGATCGACGCGCTCAGCGACAGGCTCAACGAGCGCAGCTCGGAGCTGCGTGACCTCGCGTCCCTGCCGATGGGCGACGAGGAGCAGGAGGAGGAGTACGAGGGCGAGGAGCCCGAGGACGAGTACGAGGAGGAGGGCGAGGAGGAAGAGCCCACCGACGAGTACGAGGAAGAAGAAGAGGAAGAGGAAGAGCCCGAAGAGGGCGAGGAGGAGCCCGAGGACGAGTACGAGGAGGAGCCCGAGGAGGAAGAGGGCGAGCCCGAGGACGAGTACGAGGAAGAAGAAGAGGAAGAGGCCGAGCCCGAGGACGAGGAGCCTGAGGACGAGGCCGAGGAGTACGAGGGAAGAAGAAGAGGAGCCCGAGGAGGCTCCGAAGCCTCGGAAGAGGTCGTCGCGGCGGCGCCGGGCAGCGGCTCCGGCAGGGAGGCGCTGACCATGGCAGAGACGCAGACCAAGTCCGCACTGTCCGGAGTCGTCTCGCAGCTGCCCGTGGGCAGGCTCAAGGATGAGGCGCAGGGCCTCGGCCAGGCGCTCACCCAGCAGGGCCTGTCGAGGGCCAGCCAGGGCGTCGAGTCGCTCACCGGCAGGCTGAACGACTTCGCAGAGGGCAAGTCGACCGCCACGAAGGCGGCGGCGAACGTCGCCCAGGGCGACTCGCCCGTCAAGGCCGGGGTCAAGGCGGCGGCCTCCAAGGTCAAGGACACCGTGAAGGAGAAGCTCGGCATGGGCGGGGGCGGCGGTGGCCAGAAGCTCAAGGTCACGAACATCCTCGAGAGCGTCGACGTGCCCGTCAGCCGTGAGGTCGCCTACGAGCAGTGGACCCAGTTCGAGGACTTCCCGACCTTCATGAAGAAGGTCGAGAACGTCAAGCAGGAGGAGGACGAGAAGCTCACCTGGAAGGCCCAGATCTTCTGGTCGCACAGGAGCTGGGACGCCGAGATCGTCGACCAGGTGCCCAACGAGCGGATCGTGTGGAAGTCCGACGGCGAGAAGGGGCACGTGGACGGTGCGATCACCTTCCACGAGCTGGGACCGGAGCTCACCCGGATCCTGATGATCCTCGAGTACCACCCGAAGGGCCTCTTCGAGCACACGGGCAACCTCTGGCGAGCACAGGGGCGCCGCGCTCGGCTCGAGCTCAAGCACTTCGCCCGGCACGTGAGCACCCGGACGATCCTGCACCAGGACGAGCTCGACGGCTGGAAGGGCGAGATCCACGAAGGCGAGGTCGTGGAGGGCAAGAGCGAGTCCGAGGAAGAAGAGTCGGAGGAGCAGAGCCGCGAGGAGGAGGAGTCGGAGGAGCAGAGCCGCGAGGAGAAGCCGGCGGCTCGGAAGAGGGCCTCGAAGAAGAGCGCCTCCGCGAAGAAGGCTCCGGCGAAGAAGACCGCTCCCGCCAAGAAGGCCGCGGCGAAGAAGACCGCTCCTGCCAAGAAGGCCGCGGCGAAGAAGACCGCTCCTGCCAAGAAGAGCGCTCCTGCCAAGAGGACCGCCGCCGCCAAGAAGTCCACGCCCGCGAGGACGACGGCAACGGCCAAGAAGAGCGCGCCTGCGAAGAAGACAACCGCCAAGAAGACAGCGGCCAAGAAGAGCGCCCCTGCGAAGAAGACGGCGGCCAAGAAGTCGAGCGCGCGGAAGCGTCCGGCGAAGAAGGCAGCGGCGAGGTAAGCCATGGCGTCGGACGAAGACCGGCTCAAGGAGCTGGAGCTGGAGGTCCAGCGGCTGATGCACGAGGTGGACAGGTACCGCACCGCCACCGAGGACGCGCTGCAACAGCTCGACTGGTGCATCGGCTACTTCACGGGGTGCAACAAGACGACCATCGCCAAGTCGCTCAGCGGCAACCGCGCCTACATTCGCCGGCACGTGCTCGAGCGGCAAGAGGCGGGCATGCCCGCTCCTTCCGAATGACCCCCCTTCCGGAAAGGCCACACACATGACCGTCACACAACACCGCTCGGGTGGTGGGTACGCCGCCCGTCCTAATCCCAGCGGCCTTGCCGATGTGATCGACACGATCCTCGACAAGGGCCTCGTGATCGACATCTACATCCGGGTGTCGCTCGTAGGGATCGAGCTGCTCACCATCGACGCGCGCATCGTCATCGCGAGCGTGGACACCTACCTCCGGTTCGCCGAGGCCGTGAACCGGATGGACCTCACCGAGACCCAGACCAGCGGCATCCCCGAGCTCATGGAGGACATCACGAGCGCCGGCGCCAAGGGCAAGACGTCCGGGGCGCTCGAGGGCGCGAAGGAGAAGCTGTCCGGCCTCCTCGGCGGCGATGACGAGGAGGACGAGGAGGAGAAGAAGAAGCCGGCTCCTCGCAAGAGCAGCTCCAGCAGGAGCTCGAGCAGACCTGCCCGTAAGACGAGTCAGCGGCGACGGCAGTCGGAGGAGAGCTGAGCGTGGTCGTCCATCTGTACGGCGTGACCACGGCCGACGCTCCCCTGCCACCCGACGCCAAGGGGCGCCAGGACGCCGAGCTGCGCCTGGTCTCCGACGGCGACCTCGCGGTGATCGTGAGCGACGTCGACGCCGACGCACCGGCAGGCCGCAAGGACCTGCTGGCCCACGCCCACGTTCTCGAGGCGTACGCCGACCAGTCGACGGTCGTCCCCATGCAGTTCGGGATCGCACTCCCCGACGACGACGTCGTGCGCGAGCAGGTGCTCCAGCGGGACCGCGACTCGCTCGAGTACCTGCTCAACTCGTTCGACGGGCTCGTCCAGCTGACGGTCCAGGTCTTCCACCACGAGGAGCCGGCGCTCCGGGAGGTGCTCCAGCGCCACCCCGACCTGCTCGCCGAGCGGGAGCAGCTGAAGGCCTTCCCCGAGGCCGCGACCCAGGCCCGGCAGGTCGAGCTGGGTCAGGCGGTGGCGTCTGCCCTGGAGGACATCGAGGAGGAGGACCGGCAGCTGGTCCTCGAACGGCTCGCCCCGTTGAGCCGCGCGGTCGCCGAGAACGACGCGGCGGGCGCGCACGAGGTCGTGCACGCCGCCTTTCTCGTCGAGCGCGGCATGTGGTCGATGTTCGACGAGGCGGTGGGTGCCCTACGCCAGGAGACCGAGCAGCGGATGCGGATCAGGTACGTCGGACCGCAGCCGCCGTACTCCTTCCTCGAACCCATGCGGACCGGTGAGCTGTCATGGGACTGATCAGCGAGCTGCTCCTTCTCCCTCTCGCGCCGGTGCGCGGGGTGGCTTGGGTGGCCGAGCAGGTGAAGGAGGAGGCCGACCGGCAGTGGTCGGACCCGGCCACCATCCAGGCGGCCCTGACCGACGTCGAGGCCCTCCGGGAGGCCGGCGAGATCGACGACGAGGAGGCCGACGCTCGTGAGGAGGAGCTGATCCAACGGCTGATCGCCAACTCGCCGGAGCAGGGGCGCAGCTACAACCCGTGGGAGGACGTCGATGGCTGAGAAGCTCACCATCCGCAAGGTCGGTCAGATCGCGCTCGACGAGGTCTCCGACCTCGTGGGCTGCCCAGCCGAGGGTGTCACCGGCATCCGCAAGGGCGAGGACGGGTGGATCGTCACCATCGAGGTGCTCGAGGTCGGCCGGATCCCCGAGACGACCGACGTGCTCGCCAGCTACGACGTGCACGTCGACCGGGAGGGCGACGTGACCGAGTACAGGCGGCTGCGCCGCTACCTCCGCGCACAGGTCGAGGACTGAGATGGACGGCTACACGACTCCGGACCGGGTGTCGGCCTCGCAGCCGGCTCCTCGTCAGGGACCGACCTTCGTCGGCACCCGAGGCGCTCCCTCGCAGAGCCTCGCCGACGTCCTCGAGCGCGTCCTCGACAAGGGCATCGTGATCGTCGGCGACATCCAGGTCCGGCTCCTCGACATCGAGCTCCTCACCATCAAGATCCGCCTCATGGTGGCCTCCGTGGACCGTGCCAGGGAGATGGGCATCAACTGGTGGGAGGGCGACCCCTTCGTCAGCTCGTTGGAGGAGGAGCAGGAGGGCGACCGCGCCGAGCTCCAGCGCCGCGTCGACGCACTCGAGCAGCGGCTCGCCGAGAAGGAGCAGGATGAGCGAGCCTGAGGCAGGCGTCCTCCACGCCTACTGCCTGGTGCCGGCGGACCAGTCCCTCTCCCTGCCGGACGGGATCGACGGGGCCGCCGTGACGGTGGTCCGCGTCGGCGGCATCGCGGCGCTGACCAGCGAGCTGAGCACCGAGGCATACGGCCCCGACGTCTGGCGCGCTCACGCCGAGGACCCCCGGTGGCTGGAGCACGTCGCCTCCCAGCACCACCAGGTGCTCCAGGCCGTGGTCGAGCAGACCGACGTCCTCCCCCTGCGGCTGCCCGGCATCCACGCGGACGTCGCCACGCTCGAGCAGGTGCTGCGGGAGCAGCAGGCTGCTCTCGAGCATGCCCTGGACCGGGTGCGGGGCCACGTGGAGCTCGGCGCCAAGGTCTTCCTCGTGAGCCGGGGAGGGGCCGAGCCCGAGCAGCGGCCCACCAGCGGCCGCGACTACCTGGCCCGCCGCTCCGCCCAGGCGACCAACCGCGAGGAGGCCCGGCTCCGCCGGCAGAAGGAGGTGCTCGACGCCCACGAGGCGATGGCGCACGCCTCGACCCACTCCGCCGCGAACCCTCCCCAGGACCCCGCACTGTCCGGCCGCTCGGAGCCGATGCTGCTCAACGCCGCCTACCTGGTGCCACGGGACCGGATGGACGACTTCGTCGCCGTTGCCGAGCAGGTCCACGACGGGCTGGCCGGGGACGGCATGACGCTGGAGGTCTCGGGCCCCTGGCCGCCGTACAACTTCGCCGACCTCGCGGACGCCGACCGGGTCGGGCAGGACAGATGAGCGTCGAACACGTCAACGTCGGCGAGGACGTCGCCCTGGTCGACCTGATCGACAGGCTGATCGACGGCGGGGTGGTGCTCACCGGCGACATCGTGCTCTCGATCGCGGACGTGGACCTGGTGTACGTCGGGCTGCGGCTCGTGCTCGCCCCCGCCCACAAGGTCGAGGAGACCGTGCGGCTGAGCCGGCCGCGGAGGCGCGTCGAGGGATGAGCGTCTACCTGCTGCTCGCGCTGGTCCCGGCCGAGAGGCTCCCTCCCTCGGCCGGGACGCCAGGCGGCCCCGGTGCACTGGCGCACGGCGGGGTCGCGGCGCTCTACGAGGAGCGCGACGGGCGCCCTTCGGCCGACCGGGAGGAGCTGCTCGCCTTCGGTGCAAGAGTCACCGAGATCTCGGCTGCGGCGCCCACGTTGCCCGTGCGCTTCGGGACCGTGCTCGCCAGCCTGACCGAGCTGCGGGACCTTCTCGAGGAGCGGCAGGCGGAGTGGCTGGAGAGGCTCTCGGTCGTGACCGGACACGTCGAGGTGCTCGTCGAAGTGCGCGACGAGAGCGCGCCGCTGCCGGCGCAACCGGTGCGCGGGGAACCGGGCGCCGGTCGTGAGTACCTGATGTCCCGGGCGGCGGCCCGGCGCCACGCGGAGGCCGTGCTCGAGGACCTCGAGGAGCAGCTCGGCCCGCACTGCTCCGAGCTCCGGCGGCTCCGCGACTCCGGCGAGATCCGGGTCGCCTGCCTCGTGCCCGCAGACGGGGTCGACAAGCTCAGGGCCGCGATCGACAGCTGGGCCGGCCCTCAGCAGGGGCTCCGGGTCAGGACCTCGGGCCCATGGCCCCCGTTCAGCTTCACCGAGAAGGAACCACGATGACCACCCGCCCCGACCGCTCGATCTGGCCGTTCGACGAGGACGACAGCCACCACGTCGACGTGCCCGGGCTGTCGCGCCGGGTGAGCGCCGACCCCGAGGACGTCGAGAAGGGCCTGGCCCAGCTCGTCCTGACGCTTGTGGAACTGCTCAGGCAGCTGATGGAGAAGCAGGCCATCCGCCGTGTGGACGCCGGTGGGCTGAGCGACGAGGAGGTCGACCGGCTGGGCGAGACCCTCATGCTGCTCGACCTGCGCATGACCGAGCTGCGCGAGCACTTCGGGCTCACGCCCGAGGACCTCAACCTCGACCTAGGCCCGCTGGGGCGCCTGCTCTGAGGATTACCCCGACCGGATCCGCCCCGCCCGATAGGGTTTTGGCTGTGGCGACCGAGGTTCGGCTGCGTGACGGCACTCCGGCGATCACGTGGGGTCTGCTGCCCAGCGACCGGGAGGCTCTCCGCGAGGGCTACGAGCACCTTTCCTCCCTGTCGAAGCTCCACCGCTTCCTCGCCCCTGTGCCGCACCTGACCGACGCGATGCTGGACCGCCTGGTCGACCAGGTGGACCAGGTCGACCACGTGGCGCTGGTGCTCTTCGTCCTCGACCCCGACAGGGACGGCGAGCCGGCTGGAATCGCTCGGATGATCAGGTACGACGAGGAGCCGGACGCCGCCGACGTCGCTGTCACGGTGGTGGACGAGTACCAGGGCCGCGGGGTCGCCACCGCTCTGCTCGGCGAGCTCGTCCGGCAACGGCCCGAAGGGGTGGAACGCGTCGTGACGGAGGTGGCCGCCGACAACGAGGCCTCCCTCGCCATGCTGCGGCGGCTCGGACCGACCGAGGTCAGCCCTCACGGCCCCAACCGACTGCTGGTCACCGTGGAGCTTCCTCCAGCGGAGGAGCCGACTCGGCCGTCCGACGCGACGCCGCCAGGCTCGTCGCCGTCGTGACCGCGAGCACGACGACGATCACGGCGAGCGACGCCAACGTCGGGATCTCCGGAACCCACGGCCACTGCAGGTGCCCCCAGTGCAGGGCGAGCTTGATCCCGATGAAGCCGAGGATGACGGCCAGGCCGTAGCCCAGGTGCACGAGCTTGCTCAGCGCGCCCTCGAGAACGAAGTAGAGCGCCCTGAGGCCGAGGAGCGCGAACGCGTTGGTCGCGAACACCAGGTACGGGTCGCCGGTGATGCCGTACACCGCCGGGACCGAGTCCACCGCGAAGACGATGTCGGTCGCGAGGACGGCCACCACGACGAGCGCGAAGGGGGTCAGCGCTCGTCGTCCCTCCGCCCTGCCGAGGAGGCGCGGACCGTCGTACTCACCCGTAACGGGGAAGAAGCGCCGCAGCAGTCGCACGCTGCGAAGCTTGTCGACGTCGACCTCGTGGTCGGCGCCGGCGACGGTGTCGCGCAGGATCTTGACCGCGGTGACCACCAGGACCAGCCCGAAGACCAGGAACATCCAGTCGAAGCGCGCGAGCGCCGCCGCGCCGAGGGCGATGAAGACCGCGCGCAGGACGAGCGCGCCGACGATCCCGTAGAGCAGCACCCGCTGCTGAAGGGCACGGGGCACGGCGAACGCCGCGAGCAGGAGCATGAACACGAAGAGGTTGTCGACGCTCAGCGACTTCTCGACGAGGTAGCCGGTGAGGTACTCGACGCCACGCTCGGAGCCGAAGCTCCACCACACGAACCCGCCGAACGCCAGCGGAAGCGCGATGTAGAACGCCGACCAGCCGAGCGCCTCCTTCATCGACACCTCGTGCGGACGGCGGGTCAGCAAGAAGTCCAGGACCAGGAGTACGACGACCGCGCCGACCGTCGCGAGCCAAAGGGTGGGGTGCCGACAGAATCCATGAGATCTCCTCAGACGCGTGAACCGGTCTGAGGTCTCCTTCACCTGCACGTGGTGCAGGCACCCGCCCGAGGTCGCCTCGAGGCGACCGTAGTGACCGGCGCGGGTCCGGGAAGTACTCCCCTCGTCATCCAGAGTAGCCAGACGGCACAAGAAGGCCCCCGGGTCCGTGAACCCGGGGGCCTGCTCTCGTACGTCAGGTCAGATGTGCGCCTTCTTGCGGCCGGACGTCCCCTCGAAGACGCCGATCAGGAGCACTGCAGCCACGATCGCCACGATCGCACCGAGGATGTTGAGCTCGAAGATGTTGCCAGTGCCGAGGAGGCTGGCGATGATGCCGCCGATCAGCGAGCCTGCGACGCCGAGCAGCAGCGTCATGGCGAGGCTGAGGTTCTGCTTGCCCGGCCTGATGAGGCGCGCGAGCGCACCTACGACCAGACCGAAGACGAGGAATCCGATGATGTCCCAAAGCATGGGTGTTGCTCCCTTGGTTAGTTCCGGGTCGAGCAGCCCCTCTGTTCCCCCTGACAGCGCTTACATGCATGCGACGGGACTCACGCGGGGCTCTCCTTGAATCTAGACCTCGGGGTTGCGGCAGCAGTCGAGGTCTAGACCGCCGTCGGGAAGCCCGGCTGACATGATGGCCCGGTGAGCCTGCCGATGACGTCCGCGGTACGTCGGGCGCTCCGCGCGTACCGATCCACAGGCGCGGACCTGCCCTTCGGCGACCCGCTGCCCGCGCACGACGTGGCGATGGAGGGCTACTTCTGGCGCTTCACCGACCCCACGTCGGGCCGCGCGGTCATCGCGCTCAACGGCGTGAACCGCGACGCGACCGGCGCCCACTGGGCGACCCTCGGCCTCGGTGCCCACCCGACCGGGTTCCTCCGCACCGTCGCCCACCCGACGGCGCACGCCTCCACGACTGGGCTCGGCGCATCCGCGGGCGAGGCCTTCCAGGGCACCGCGGACCGGCTGTGCGTCGACCTCGGGCCGGACGCCAGGGTCGACGTGCAGGTCGAGGAGCCCGTGCCGTGGCCCCGGTCCGTCCTCGGCGCCTCGAGCGTCTTCCAGGCGGTGCCGGCGCTCAACCAGTACTGGCATCCGTGGCTCCTCGGCGGTGTCGCTCGAGGCTCGGTCGTCGTCGGCAAGGACAAGTGGGACGTCGACGGCTGGGACGTCTACGCCGAGAAGAACTGGGGCAAGGGCGGCTTCCCCGAGTCGTGGTGGTGGGGCCAGGCACACGGGTTCGAGGACCGGTCCGTCTGCGTGGCCTTCGCCGGCGGCGACGTGACGGCGGGCCCGCTGCGTACGACGGTCACCGCGCTCGTCGTACTCCTCCCGGACGGGAGGCTCATCCGCCTCGGCGACCCCGTCGTCTCCGCGGTGCACGCGGACGTCAGCGACGAGCGGTGGCTGTTGCGCGGCCGCAGCGCGCAGTGGCAGGTCGACGTCGAGGGGTACGCCCCGCTCGAGGCCGCCCACGTGCTCCCGGTCCCGCTGCCCGCCGAGCGGCGCAACGTCCCGGGTGCGATCGAGCACCTCGGGGCGACCATGCACGTGCGGGTACGACGGTTCGGCCGGGTCGTGTGGCAGGGCAGGTCGCGCATCGCGGCGCTCGAGCACGGCGGCATCGAGCGCGCCCGCGCCGAGGTCCTCCGCCGAGGCGGCCACCCCGACGCGACCGACCACTCCCCCTGGAGCAGTGATGACTGAGTTCACCGGGATCCCCGTAGCCGCACTGGACTTCTACGACGACCTCGAGCTCGACAACACGAAGTCGTTCTGGGCGGCGCACAAGGAGACCTACGAGAAGGCGGTCCGTGGCCCGATGACCGCCCTCGCCCAGGCGCTCGAGGACGAGTTCGGCGTCGCGAAGGTGTTCCGCCCCTACCGCGACGTGCGTTTCGCGAAGGACAAGACCCCCTACAAGACCCATCAGGGCGTGTTCGTGCCACAGGGTCCGGCGACCGGCTACTACGTCCAGGTCGGCGCCCCGGGGGTTCGCGTGGGGGTCGGCTTCTACGAGGCCTCCGGGCCCCGTCTCGCCCGGATCCGTGATGCGATCGCCGACGACCGTCGCGGGACCGACCTCGAGAGGCTCCTCGAGTCGCTCCAGAAGGCCGGCTGGGACCTCGGCGGTGAGCGGCTCAAGACCTCGCCGCGTGGGTACGACGCCGAGCATCCCCGCATCGACCTGCTTCGCCACAAGTCCATGACGCTGGGCAAGTCCTACGGCTTCGAGCCCTTCATCCACACCCCGGAGCTGCTCGACCGGGTCCGCGACGACTGGCGCGAGGCGTCACCCTTCGTGCAGTGGGTCTCCGACAACGCCGGCGGCGACTGAACCAGGTCGGCCCGTCGCTCAGGGACCGGCCAGCACGTCCGGGCCGAGGACCTCCTCCACGGCCTTGATCGAGTCGAGCCCGGCCGCGCGCATCTCGGTGAGGGTGCTGACCAGCGTCTGCGCCAGGTCACGCAGCTTGATGTTGGCGTTCTGCGAGCTCCGCTTGAGGACGGCGAACGCCTCGTCCGGGCCGAGGCCGAGCGTGGCCATGAGGATCCCCTTGGCCTGCTCGATGGTCCCGCGCGACTCCGCCGACCGTCGTACCGCCTCGTCGATGTCGCGCGCGGTCTGCCCCCGCTTGGAGCCGGTGACGTCGACCATGTAGCCGCGCACCTCCACCAGCGTGCCGGAGTCGTCGCGGTAGCCGTCGCCGACCGAGACCACGGTCCGGGTTCGCCGACGGGCGTCGATGATCCGGTGCCACAGCGCGAACGGCTCGCCACTGGTGAAGGCGTTGAGGATGATCGCCGTGGCCACGGCGGCGTCGTCCGGATGCTTGTGCGCGACGAGGAGATCGGTCGTCGGCACGATGTCGCCCGGCTCGAACCCGAGGATGCGGTAGAGGTCGTCGGACCACCACCACGACTGGGCCACGACGTTGTACACGAAGGGTCCGTAGGGACCCGTGATCACCGTGGTCATGGCAAGCGGCAGGAGCGCATCGTCAACTCCGGGGTGAAGACGGCGCCGGATCGCGTTCGGGCTTGCTCCCCCCCGACGACCCCGGCCGTCGGCCAGTTGTGGGCTGCCTTGCTCAACCCAGGGAAGATTCAAGCACGCCCAGCGGGAAAGCCTGTAACAGGTCCAGTGTCCGCGCGGGTCAGCCCTTCGTGATCGTCGCCATCGCCCGGTCGAACTCCCAGTGCGCGCGCATCGAGGTGATGAGTCCGGACTCGTCGACGCGGTAGACGAAGACTCCTTCGGTGTCGACCCGCGTGCCGTCCTCGAGGATGGTGCTGATCGTGCCTACGTTCGCGCACGAGTCGCCGTTGGCGAAGGAGTCGGTGATGGTGAAGTGGAACTTCTGGACCCCGGCGATGGCGAGGTCCCAGAACTTCCCGATGCCCTCGTGGCCGTGGTGACCCGCTCCCTCCGGGTCGAACACCGACGGACCGACCGGGTCCTCGACGACCGCGTCGGGGGCGAACAGCGCGAGCCAGTCCTCCTTGACGCCGCGCGCGACTGTCGCGGCCGACAGCTGGGAGGCCCGGCGGGCCGGGTGGTCCCCGTCCGGGGCGGTCCAGGTGATGGCGTCGGTCTCGATCACGACCGAAACTGTAACGCGTTTCAGTTCTGCGGCACAGGGCCGATCCGCGCCACCAAAGCACACCAAGCCGGTAGATCTGACAGACTTGAGGGGTGCGAGTCTCCGCGAAGTCCGACTATGCCCTCCGCGCTCTCATCGAGATCGCGACGAACACCGAGGGAGCAGCCGTCAGCGCCGAGGAGCTCGGAAAGCGGCAGGACATCCCCCGCGGGTTCCTCCAGGCGATCCTCGCAGACCTGAGACGCGCGGACATCGTCATGAGCCAGCGCGGCCAGGCGGGAGGATGGCGCATGGCGCGCGACCCCGACTCCGTCACCGTGGCCGACGTGATCCGCGCCGTGGACGGCCCTCTGGTCAGCGTCTACGGGATGCGCCCTGAAGCAGTCACCTACAACGAGTCGGCCAAGGTCCTGCAGCACGTCTGGATCGCCGCGCGGAGCAGCCTGCGCGACGTCTTCGAGCGGGTGACGATCAAGGCGCTGGCCGACAAGTCGCTTCCCGACCAGGTCGTCGCGCTGACCGAGGACGAGGAGGCCTGGCGGCCCCACTGAGTGGCCGCCAGACCGTCACGCCCGCAGCTCAGGCAGCAGCGGCCTCCAGCTCGGCCTCGACCTCGCGCCGCGACGGCCTGCTCCTGGCGCACCGCCCACACGATCATGGCCACCCAGACGAAGGCCAGGACCGAAGCGGCGATCGCCACCGTGAAGGGCTGCGCGCCGAACGCCTCGAGGATCGTCTTGCTGTTCGTGAGGATGATCAGCCCACCTGCCGCGACCCCGAGGACGCGCGCCGGCATCACTCGCACCAGCCAGGCGGCGACGGGTGCCGCGAGGACGCCTCCGACGAGCAACGCCGCGGCGTACTGGAAGTTGATGCCCTGCGTGCCGAGCGCGAAGAGGAAGCCGAGCGAGCCGCCGACGGCGACCACGAACTCCGAGGTGTCGATGGAGCCGACCACCTTGCGAGGCTCGAGGCGCCCCGAGGAGAGCAGCGAGGTGGTGCCGACCGGCCCCCAGCCGCCACCGCCGATGGCGTCCATGAGCCCGGCCACGACGCCGAGCGGAGCGAGGAAGGCAGCCGAGAGCCGGCCCTTGAACTGCGGGCGACGGCCACCGAGGACCAGGAAGCGCCACACGACGTAGACGCCGAGCCCCAGCAGGAGCGCGGCTACCCACGGCTTGGCGGTGTCACCGTCGATGCTGGAGAGGAAGGTGGCTCCCGCGAAGGCGCCGATGCCGCCGGGCACGGCGATGATGCTGACCGTGCGCCAGTCGACGTTGCCGAGCTTGTGGTGCGAGATGCCCGAGACGAGCGTCGTACCGATCTCCGAGAAGTGCACCGCGGCCGACGCGGCCGCCGGCGCGATCCCTGCCGCGAGGAGCAGGGTCGAGGAGGTCACGCCGTAGGCCATGCCGAGGGAGCCGTCGATGAGCTGGGCGATGAGGCCCACGACTCCGAGAACGATGAGGTTGCGCATTGGGGGAAGCCCTTCCGGACGTCGAACGTCGAACGTGAGTTGCTAGTGCTGTAATCCAAGTTATTCACTAGACTAAGCCGAGTCAACTCACTTGGGCTGATTGTCACCGTTTCGTGTGTCGTCAGGTGCGCGAGCGGGGCCTGTGACCGTTGAGCCCCATGTCCGCGTCACGCATCAGCTTGGAGACGAGCTGATGGCCGATCTCGAGGGTCTCCTCGAGCGTCTTCAGACCCGACTCGTGACGTCCGGCCTCGAAGGCCCACTTCGCAGCGGCCATGCCCTGGACCAGGGTGTCGTTGACCTCGGTGGCGTCTCGGTGCCGCTGGGCGGCGGCTTCGAGATGGCGGCGCTGCTCGTCCGCGGCGGCCAAGCGGTCGGAGGCGTCACCGAGCAGGCCGCCGAGCAGCAACAGGGGCACCACGCGCGACGCCCAGCCGAGCCAGCTCAGCTGCACGTCGTCGACGACGACCCAGGCCGCGACGAGCAGGACGGCGAGGAGGCCCGCCGCCAGCCCGTCCGTCCGGCCGAACGCCAGGGCGAGCAGGGTGACGGGCAGGGCGTAGAGCATGTTGATCGCGTCGCTCGGCGTCCCGACGGAGATCCGGAGGACGAACACCCCGGCGAACAGCACGGCGGCGACGCCGATCGTCCATCTCGGCCGGTCACGGAACCAGGGCATCTGGGCCATGTCGTCCACTGTGCATGAGGAGATCGCGCCAGTCAGTGGGGCGAAAGTCCCGACTTGGGCCGATCACGCCCTGTCGGAACGAGCCCGGGCTCCGACGAACCTGCGGCGGAGAGGCAGAGCAGGCCGGCCGCGAGGACCGGGGCGCCGATGGTGAAGATCGCGAGCACTCCCAGCGTCGCGAGCAGGGCACCCGCTGAGAGGAGCGCGCTCCTGTGGTGCTGCGATTCGACGCGAGCGCCGTACGACGCGCCAGCAGCACCGAGCAGCAGCAGTGCCAGGAACCACGCCACGGGGCGGTCCGACTGCTGGCGCATCGCCGACACGTAGGCAGCGGCCATGACCAGCGCCAGCGCCGCGGCGGCGAGGGCGCGCCGATCCAGGCGAGCTCCGGTCATGACCGGATTCTGCTCCGATGCGACGTCTTGCGACAGGGAAGTACCGGTCAGATCGCCCAGAAAGGTGAGACGGGCGTCACCGAGGGTGCCGGTTCAGCAGGGGCTTGTCTTTATTACCCGTGGGTACGATAATTATGTTACTGACGAGTACCCCGGGGCGATTCCCCTGCCCAGGGCATGTCCGGACCGGACCGCGACTGCGCCGGTACCCCGAAAATCCGAAGGTGGAGCTGTGAGCCACTACAAGAGCAACATCCGCGACATCGAGTTCAACCTGTTCGAGGTGTTCGGCCGGGACCAGATTCTCGGTAACGGCCTCTTCGAGGAGGTCGACCTCGAGACCGCGAAGTCGATCCTGTCCGAGGTCGACCGCCTGGCGCGCGAGGACATCGCTGCATCGTTCGAGGACGGCGACCGCAACCCGCCGGTCTTCGACCCCGAGACCAACACGGTCAAGATGAACGAGAACTTCGCCAAGAGCTACCAGGCGTTCATGGACGCCGAGTGGTTCCGCCTCCAGCTCCCGGCCGAGCTCGGCGGCCAGCCCGCCCCGGCCTCCCTTATCTGGTCGATGGCCGAGCTCGTCCTCGGCGCGAACCCGCCGGTGTGGATGTACGCCGCGGGCCCGAACTTCGGCAACGTGGTGTACCGCAACGGCAACGACCGCGACAAGAAGATCGCGCAGTTCATGGTGGACAAGCAGTGGGGCGCCACCATGGTCCTCACCGAGCCCGACGCGGGTTCCGATGTGGGTGCCGGTCGCACGAAGGCGACGCTCAACGAGGACGGCTCCTGGAACATCGAGGGCGTCAAGCGCTTCATCACCTCCGGTGAGCACGACATGAGCGAGAACATCATCCACCTCGTGCTCGCGCGGCCCGTGGGCGTCGAGGGCGCGGGCGGCCCCGGCACCAAGGGCCTCTCGCTGTTCATCGTCCCGAAGTACCACTTCGACTTCGAGACCGGTGAGCTCACCGGCGAGCGCAACGGCGCCTACGTCACCGGCGTCGAGAAGAAGATGGGCATCAAGGTCTCCACGACCTGCGAGGTGACCTTCGGCGAGAAGGAGCCCGCCAAGGGCTGGCTGCTCGGCGAGGTCCACGACGGCATCGCGCAGATGTTCCAGGTCATCGAGAACGCCCGCATGCTCGTCGGCACGAAGGCGATCGCCACCTTGTCGACCGGCTACCTCAACGCGCTCGAGTACGCCAAGAGCCGCGTCCAGGGCGCCGACCTGACCGAGGCCGCGAACAAGACCGCGCCTCGCGTCACCATCACCCACCACCCCGACGTGCGGCGGTCGCTGATGACCCAGAAGTCGTACGCCGAGGCGCTGCGTGCCCTGGTCATCTACACCGCGACCTGGCAGGACAAGGTCCAGATGGCGGAGTTCAGCGGCGAGCGCGACGAGCTCGCGGAGCGCGTCAACGACCTCCTGCTGCCGATCGTCAAGGGTTACGGCTCCGAGCGGTCTTGGGTTCTGCTCGGCACCGAGTCCCTTCAGACCTTCGGTGGCTCGGGCTTCCTCCAGGAGTACCCGATCGAGCAGTACGTCCGCGACGCGAAGATCGACACCCTCTACGAGGGCACGACCGCGATCCAGGGCCAGGACCTGTTCTTCCGCAAGATCGTGAAGGACCAGGCCCAGGCGCTCGGCCACATCGCCGGCGAGATCGAGAAGTTCATCCAGAGCGGAGAGGCCGACTCCTCCGACTCCGGTGGCCGCCTCAAGATCGAGCGCGACCTGCTCGCCAAGGGCCTCGAGGACGGTCAGGCGATCGTGGGCACGCTGATCAACCAGCTGATGTCCTCCGACCCGAACGCCGAGGGCGGCGACCTGCGCAACATCTACAAGGTCGGGCTGAACACCAGCCGCCTGCTGATGGTGCTCGGCGACATCGTCTGCTCGTGGCTGCTGCTGCGTCAGGCCGAGGTCGCTCTCGAGAAGCTCGCGGGCGACGTGAGCGAGAAGGACAAGTCCTTCTACGAGGGCAAGGTCGCGGCGGCGCAGTTCTTCGCCCGCAACGTGCTCCCGAAGGTCACCGCCGAGCGCCACATCGCCGAGGCGACCGACCTCGCGCTGATGGACCTGACCGAGGACGCCTTCTGATCCTCTGAGGTCTCGCCCAGCACGACCAGCTGACATCGAGGGCCGTCTCACCGACCGGTGGGGCGGCCCTCGTGCTTCCGGTCACCCTTTACGCTGCCGGTGATTGATGCGGCGCCTCGAGGGGTATTGCTTCAAGGACGGGCGCCGACCGAACACGCCGGCGTCGCGGGCAGCAAAGGCTGCCGCATGAAAGAAAGAGGAGTGAAGATGGGCATCGGTTTTGGCGTCGTACTTCTGGTACTCGGCCTCATCCTGGCTCTTGGAGTCGTGGAGTTCGACATCAGCTTCGTCGACGACGCGGCGCTCGGGTGGATCTTCCTGATCGTCGGCATCCTGGCGATCGCCCTTGCGCTCGTGATGAACAAGCAGCGCTCCGAGACCAGGCACGTCGAGGAGCACCGCTACAACGGTCCTACCCGCTGACGCAGGTGGTCTGACCCGCGAACAGCAGCGGCGAACGCCCCGGCGCTCCGAGAGGAGCACCGGGGCGTTTTTCGTTGTCTGACTACCAGCGGACCTTGCTGCGCTTGGTCGTGGTCGAGCTCCGCTCCGCCCCGGAACGGTCCGGGCGGCCTCCGCCCGTGCGGGCACCTCGGCTGCCGCGGTCCCCGCGGTACCCGCCGGCGGCACGCCGAGGAGCGGCTCCGCTGCCTCGACGCGGTGCGGGGGCGGCCTCGCCGGAGGTGGCCAGTGCCGCCGCGGTCATCGGCTCGGGGGCCGTGCGGATGTCGTGGTGGCGCGGCTCCACACCGGCGCGCTTCTGGAGGCGGACCACCTCGTCGAGCTGACGGGGGGTCGTGATCGTGACGACCGCACCGGACTGACCGGCGCGGGCCGTGCGGCCGGACCTGTGGAGGTACGCCTTGGGGTCGGTGGGGGTGTCGTAGTGGACGACGAGCCCCACACCGTCGACGTGGATACCACGCGCCGCGACGTCGGTGGCCACGACGACCCGAGCCTTCCCGGACGAGAACTTGCGCAGGTTGCGCTCGCGGACCCGCTGCGAGAGGTTCCCGTGCAGGTCGACCGCCTCGATGCCGGCCTCGGTCATGGCGGCGGCGAGCTCGGTGGCTCCCTCTCGCGTCCGGGTGAACACGATCGAGCGGTCGTTCGCGTCCACCAGGCGGGTCACGGCCGTGGCCTTGTCGCGGAAGCCGCCGACGACCATCACGTGGTGGTCCATCGTGGTGACCGAGCCCTCGTTCGCGTCGAGCTCGTGCAGCCGGGGGCTGCGCAGGTGCTTGCGGACGAGGCGGTCGACGTCACCGTCGAGCGTCGCCGAGAGCAGCAGCCGCTGGCCACCCTCGGGGGTCTGCCCGAGGATCGCGTCCACGACCGGGTAGAACCCGAGGTCGCACAGGTGGTCGGCCTCGTCGAGGACGGTGATCGCGATGTCGTCGAGACGGCACGCACCGCGGTCGATGAGGTCGTTGAGGCGGCCGGGTGTGGCCACGACGACGTCGGCGCCGTTGCGGAGGCCCCTGACCTGACGGTCGTAGGGCGTTCCGCCGTACACGGTGACCAGCTTGAGGCGCATCGCGTCCGCGAGCGGCTCCAGCGACCGTCGTACCTGGGTCGCGAGCTCGCGCGTGGGCACGACGATGAGGGCGCGCGGGTGCTTGGGCCGGCTACGCTCGCCGGCCAGGCGGGCGAGCACGGGCAGGCCGAACGCGAGCGTCTTGCCCGATCCGGTCTGGGCGCGGCCCAGGACGTCGTGACCGGCGAGGGCGTCGGGTACGACGGCCGCCTGGACCGGCGTGGGTGCGGTGATGCCCTGACGGGCGAGCGCGCCGACGAGCGCGCCCGGAAGGTCGAGGGTGTCGAAGGTCGGCCCCGTGTTGAGGGCAGGGGTCGGCAGGGTGGACTGAACGACAGTCATGGGTGGGTGTAGCTCCAGAAATGGTCGGGGCGTCCTAGCCCGGATACCACGGCGTGGTCCGGCGAGCCTGCGAGACGCAAGGCGCCCGATCACGAGGTCTCGCGCGGCAGTGTTGCTCTGCTCCGCGCACCCACACCGGGCACAGAAAAGGCCACGGATCAGCAGCGACGATGGCTGTGAAACCGCGGCCTGGCTGTCTTCAGTCTAACAGGGTCGCGTCACGCCTCCGACCTCCCGGAGAGCGGAAGGACGAGACGTCGGACACCTTCAGCGCTCACGCGCACCGGGACGCCCCAGTCCTGCTGGTGCATGTGGCACGCGGCCCCTTCCCCGCCCGCGGCGTCGCAGGAGGCGGCGCGGGCTGCGATGTGGAGGACGCCGTCGCCGACCGCGGGGTCGATGACGAGGGTCCGGGTGAGGTCCGTGCCGCGCCCCTCCCCGTCCTTGAGCAGCGCGGGCGGTGTCGCGGACACGAGCAGCTGGCTGGAGGGCCCGAACCGGTTGTCGACCTTCTGGCCGGGAGGCGGCTCGAACGACACGACGAGCTCGAGCTCCTCGCCGGCGATCTCCGTGATCGGCCGCTGGGTCGTGTGGGCGAACCCACCTGCCTTCGCGGCCTGCCCGAGCGGCACTCGGACCAGCCGGTGGCCCGCCGACTCCACGACGACCAGGTTCCCCCCGTCGACCAGCGCGCCGCTCGGCTCCGCGAGGTCCGTCGCGATGGTCGACAGCGTGTCGGTCTCCGGGTCGTAGCGGCGGACCGCCCCGTTGTACGTGTCGCAGACCGCGACCGACCCGTCCGGCAGCGCGGTGACGCCGAGGGGGTGCTGGAGCAGCGCCTCAGCGGCCGGGCCGTCCTGGAAGCCGAAGTCGAAGAGCCCCTTCCCGACTGCCGTGCGCACGACGTCGTCCTCGAGGTAGCGCAGCGAGGACGTCTCGGAGTCGGCGACCCACAGGCGCTCTCCGTCGACGGCGAAGCCCGAGGTCTGCGCGAACCACGCGTCCGGGAGCGGGCCGTCGACCAGCCCCTCGTTGGTGGTCCCGGCCGCGACCGCGACCTCGCCGGTGAGCGGGTCGAAGGTCCAGAGCTGGTGGATCCCCGCCATCGCGATCCACAACCGGTCCTGCCACCAGGTGACGTCCCACGGGCTCGACAGGCTGGTGGTGCCGTCGCCCTGCATCCACTGCCTCCCGTCGCCGGCAACGGTCCTGACGTCGCCGGTGGACAGGTCCACCCCGCGCAGGAGGTGGTTCACGGTGTCGGCCACGACGACGTCGTACCCGACCTGCGCCGCGACCTCGGGCGGGAGGGCGACCAGGCCGTTGGGCTCGTTGAAGCTCGCTTCGTCGGGCGCTCCGTCGGCCCGCCCCCGCGACCCCGACCCGATCCGGCGTACGACGGTCTCCGCGTCGTCGCCGAGCTCCACGAGCTGGTGATGTCCCGCGTCTGGCGACCAGGAAGCCGCCGTGCGCCAGGCGGATCGCCTTGGCCGGGAAACGGAGGTCTCGGGGCTCGGGGGTGGGCGGCACGTAGGGCGAGTCGCCCGGCTGGAGAGTGCCCTTGGCGAGGTGCTCCTCGCGGAGCTCGGCGACGAGCGCGTCGATCGCGTGCTCATGGCCTTCGCCGGCGTACTGGGCCACGACGTAGCCCTCGGGGTCGACCAGGACGAGGGTGGGCCAGGCCCGGGCGGTGTACGCCTGCCAGGTCTCGAGGTCCGGGTCGTCGAGCACGGGGTGCGCGACCTCGTAGCGTTCGACGGCGGCCGCGAGCGCGTCCGGGTCCGCCTCGTGCACGAACTTCGGGGAGTGCACCCCCACGACGACGAGCTCACCGTCGTACTTCTTCTCCAACGGGCGCAGCTCGTCGAGAACGTGCAGGCAGTTCACGCAGCAGAAAGTCCAGAAGTCGAGCAAGAGCCAGCGTCCGCGGAAGTCCGAGAGCCGCAGGTCGCGGCCGCCGGTGTTGAGCCAGCCACGGCCTCGAAGCTCAGGTGCGCGGACGCGGGGGCGACGGTTCATGGGGTCAAGTCTCTCTCCGGGAGGCAACGACCGAGGAGTCGCCTTCCCTGGGCGAGCCCGTTCAGGTGTCTGGTCCTGGGCCGTTGGCCTCTGCCCCGGTGAGACGTGCCTCCCTAGCGTGGGCACCGGTCGAGACGGTGTTCGACTACTTCAAGGATCCGAACCAGCAGCGCGACGCCGTGCTGTTCGACCTTCACGACGTGAAGGTGACCAAGGAAGGCGTCGGGACCAACTACACCTGGAGCTTCAAGGTCGCCGGCCTCCGGTTCGAGGGGCTCGAGGTGCTCACCGAGGTGGTGCCCAACAAGCACATCACGGAGCGATCCTCCGTGTCCCTGGCGGGCCTGTGGGAGTACGACTTCGCGCCGGAAGGCAGCGGGACGAGGCTGACCATGACGGTCCACCCGCAGTCGTTCTGGCGGTTCCCGCCGCTCGACAGGCTAATGGGGTTCGCCTTCCCGCGGGTGAGCAAGGCGGTCATGCCGCGGTTCATCAAGGCGATCGAGGAGTCCGCGACGAGGAAGCCCAAGCCCGCCCCGAGCCGACCACGCAAGACGGCCGCCAGCCGCTGAGGAGGTGGCGAGATGAAGCAGAGCATCTACATCGAGGCCCCCGTCGAGACCGTTTTCACCACGCTCACCATGGAACACGAGTCGAGGTCGTTCTGGCGGCTGCCGCCGCTGCGCAACGTCGCGGACATGGTGTCGTCGAGGGCGAACGCGTCGTACATGCCCAAGGCGAAGGCCAGGATCGAGGCCGAGGCGAGGAAGTCGAAGGCTGTTCCCGGGCAGCGCAAGCCTGCCGAAGGCAAGGCGCGGAAGCCGGCTACCAGCGGCTGAGCGGCGCCGCAGGTCCCGTGGCTGCCCCACTGACGGGGGACAGCCGGACTTCCGTCATGGCTCTCATCACGGCTGCCTGACGGCCACGGCCCATGCGGAACCGAGAAGTCCGAAAGAACGACTTCTACTACAAAAGGGGTCGTGCCTCCGATCTCGCCGGACCCTTCCTCCAGTGAATCGAGCGTTGGGAGGTTGGCCCGTTACCGGAAGGATCTGCAGCCCTTTCCGGCAGGAGTCGCGAACCGCCCAACAGGCACCTTTCGCCGGTCTCGAACCTTCGCCTCGGACCCCTTGACCCCCCTCCCGACGCGGCGTTGTGTGGGAGCCGTCGCCGCGGCGAGACCTTCAAATCCTCATCCTCACCAAGGGGGAAGCTCCATGACAGTGAGACGGAAAGTCGGTGCCGCACTCAGCGCAGCAGCACTCGCAACGGTCGTGGTCAGTGGCATGGCCGGACCGGCCTCGGCCGCGAAGTACAAGGAGTGTCCGACCTCGCCGGACAACTTCCAGGAGCAGCAGACCGCGCAGTGCGAGAGCTCAGGCACTGGCCAGCAGGGCGGCACGTTCAACAGCGCGGGCAATCTCGTTCCAGGCCACAGCAAGTAGCGGATCGACCTTCGGGTCCGCCCGATCAAGCAAGCAGAGTTCAGACACGTCCTTTTAGGGGGATTCATGCGCCGCGTCATCTACAGCCTTGCCGCAAGTGCAGTTCTCGTTCTCGGCGGCATGTCGACCACGGCGAACGCCGCGCCCTTGCCCGACAACTGCCAGAAGGTTCAGGGCGAGGTCACCTGTACGACGTTCGAAGGCCCCGGGAACAACCAGGCCGGCGTCGGCACCACGACAACGACCGAGACTCAGGGCAACACGACCAACAAGAGCCCGGAGCCGCAGGACCTCACGGACAGCCAGGCCTGCAACCCGCCCTCGTCACAGGGGCGGCCCTGCAACCCGTGACCTGACTCGTGGCCAGAGGCCCTCTCTGCCGTACGCGGCAGAGAGGGCTTTCCGGTCTCACCCCGAGGGTCAGTACTTCGGGCAGTCGTTCTTCTCGCAGTCAGTCACCCAGAAGACCTTGTACTTCGTGTCGGCACCGATCGATCCTTCGGCCTCCACCTTGACCTTGACGTGGTACCCCTGCTGCGGGTGGGCGGTGTACCCGGCCAACGCGTCGCTGAGGTCGTACGTCACCGAGGCGTCGAGGTCTGTGCCACCGCCGGCCGGGTCCTCACCGATGAAGACCTCGTCGGTCAGGAGCACTTCGCCCCCACCCGTCGGAGGGTGGATCGTGAACGTGACCGTGGCCGAGAGGTCACCCTCGTCGTACCCGTAGAAGTCGAGCTGGAAGGGGCAGGTGACGTGGGGTTCGTTGTTCGGGGCGTCGTCGAACGCAAGGCTGTCGAGCTTGATCGTGCCGTCATTGCCCGGCGCCGCGTTCGCAGCGGGCATCGAGAGCACGCTGAGAGCCACCCCCGCGAGCACGCCCCCTAAGCGGATTGCTGTTCTCTGCATGGCATTTCCTCCGGTCTGGCGGAACGGCCCTGCGCCCTTCGAACGAGCTGGAAGTTGTCAGCGCTCAGCCCCCGTAGCCGCCGTGTTGAATGGTTGTACAAAGCGTGTGACCGGAGGAACGTCACCCGCATGCCCAGATTGAGGGAATCGTCGGCAGTTCCGCACATGTTCAGGAAGATCCTCGACCACAGGACCGGCGCTCGTTTGCGCCGTCGCTCAGCCGTGGCCGCCTTCGCCGTGGCCGTCGTCGATCCACGAACCCTCCTGAGAGTGGAACTCGTGCCCGCCGGCGTGGCCCTCGGGTCGCACGCAGCTCAGCGGGCCGTCTGCCAGGGTCGCACTACACATCCCGAGCTCCTTCCCTGCGCACCTCGATCTCTATCGAGCCTCGCATCAAGCACCGACAGTTATGACCTGAGCCGGGGCTGTTTCTCGTCGCTCGAGTGCAGCCGCGGATCCGCGAGGTCGCGGCGGTCAGGACGCGGCTTCGATGATGCGCAGGTCGCGTTCAGCCCCGTCGCCGAGCACCTGCAGCGCCTCCTGGTAGGCAGGGCTGTGATAAGCCGCCACAGCCGCGTCGACGCTGTCGAACTCGATGAGCGTCGTCCGCTCCACGATGCCGGACTCGAACGCGTGAGCCGGCAGGCCCCGCGCAAGGAACTTCCCACCCGCTGCGCGCATCGCCGGCCCGGCCAGCTCGATGTAGGCGGCGAGCTTCTCCTCGTCGCGAATCGATCGGAAGGTGTTGATCCAGTACGCCGTCACCTTCGTCTCCTTTCCTCCTGAGCGTGTGATTTGACCACAGTCCGGGAGGGCCGAAGGCGCTCTCCACCGCCTGCCCTACGCTTCGGGCCATGACTTCGGACCAGGAACGTCTCAAGGAGTACGTCGAGTCCTGGCGCAGCGCCGTGGACGACGTCGTCGCCCTTCTACGGAGTCTCGACGAGTCCGACTGGTCAAGACCCACGGATCTCCCGGGGTGGGACGTCAAAGGCGTCGCCGCCCACCTGGCGCACCTGGAGTCCGAGCTCGCAGGGGTGAAGCAGAAGCGGGTCGAGCTGCCCGAGCGCGATCACTACACCGCCCCCACGTCGATGTACACCGAGCTCGGGCTCGTCGCACGTGAGGACATGTCCGGCGCCGAGATCACCGACGAGCTCGAGGAGTGCGCGCGTTCCCGGCACGAGCAGCTGCTCGCCGACCCGCCCACTGACGGCAAGGCCGACCCGCCGCGCACACCCGGGAAGATCGGGTGGAACTGGGAGACCCTGCTGAGCAACCGGGTCGTCGACGTCTGGATGCACGACCAGGACATCCGTCGCGCGGTCGGCCGGCCCGGCGACATGAACACCTCCGGTGCGGCGCACACGATCGCGACGTTCACCCGCAGCTTCCCGTACGCGGTGGGCAAGCGGGTTGCGCCCCCTGCCGGTACGACGGTCGTGCTCGACGTGACGGGAGTCAGCCCGGTGCACCTCGCGGTGGAGGTCGACGAGTCCGGGCGCGCCGTACCTGTCCCGACCGACCCGCCCGAAGCGACGGTGTCGCTGCGGATGGACGTGGAGACGTTCGTCATCCTCGCCGGGGGTCGGCGGCCCGCCGCTGATCTCTCCGTCGAGGTCGAGGGGGACGAAGCGCTCGGTCACCGGATCCTCGAGGCGTTGGCGGTGACCCCGTGATCAAGAAGTACGACTGGACCCTCGACGACATCCCCGACCTGAAGGGCAAGCAGGCCTTCGTCACGGGTGTCACCAGCGGCCTCGGGGAGAAGACGGTCCTCGAGCTCGCCCGTAACGGAGCGCGGGTCGTGTTGGCGGCGCGCGCCGAACACAAGCTCCTCGCCACGATGAACGACATCCAGCGCGCCCTGCCCAGCGCCGAGCTGGTGCCGCTGATCGTGGACCTGGCCGACCTCGGTTCAATACGTCGTGCCGCGAAGGAGGCACGCGACTTCGGCCCGATCGACATCCTGATCAACAACGCGGGCGTGATGGCGACCCCGCACCGTCGTACCGTCGACGGGTTCGAGCTGCAGTTCGGCACGAACCACCTCGGCCACTTCGCCCTGACCGGACTGCTCTTCCCCCAGCTCGCCGAGGCGGAGGCGGCTCGGGTCGTGACCGTCTCCTCGCAGGCGCACCGCCTGGTGCGGAGCGTGCCCCTGACCGACCCGCGCCACGACCAGAGGCGCTACCGCAAGTGGCCCGCGTACGCGGAGTCGAAGCTGGCCAACCTGCTGTTCGCGTTCGAGCTCGAGCGGCGAGCGCGTGCGGCGGGCACGAGGGTCTCCTCGATGGCGGCGCATCCCGGGTACGCCGCGACCAACCTCTTCACCGGGATGAACCTGGGCAGGGCGAGGGCCGATGGCGCCATCGTGGTCGGCGCAAGCCGGTTGCTCGGCCAGCCGGCGGCGATGGGGGCGTTGCCCTCGCTCATGGCTGCGACGCTGCCAGGGCTGCCGGGCGGTAGCTATGTCGGACCTCGCGGGCCCGGGGAGATGCGCGGCATGCCGACCCTCGTCACTCCGTCGCGGGCCGCGCGCAACAAGGCGCTCGCCGGCGAGCTCTGGGATGTCTCCGAGGAGGCCACCAGGGTGCACTTCCCCGCGCCCGTTTCCGTCCCCTGACCGCATCAACGGCCTTGGCGGGCTGATGAAACAGGCGCGACTGTTCGATGCTCAGCGGGCTAGCGCGCCCCGGCGGTGAGGCGAGCCGCGACGAACCGACTCGAGTCACCTCTGGCGCGTCGCGCCGGGTTGAATCCGGTTCTCCACAGCTTCGTCCGGGTCGCGTAAAGTGTCGGTGTTCGAAGATATGTTCGAGCCATGCCCGATGGGGAGTGGATCAGCGACCTGGACGCCGAGGGCGCGTGTGCGGCGGTGGAGCGGCTGCACGCGGAGCGGGTGCGGGCCGAGTTCGAGCTGTTCGCGTTGGCCGCGCACTGGGCGGACCTGCACTGCGGTGACGCGCTGGATCGGGAGCGGGCGCGGCGGGGGGTCCGGGTGCGGCCGGGGATGGAGCGGCGAAGCGGGCCGGGGCGCACGGCACGCCGCGGGTGGCGGAGTTCGCGGCCGCCGAGCTGGGCGCGTTGCAGGGGATGGGGCACGTCGCGGGGGACCACCTGATCCGGGACGCGGTCAACGTCCGGGACCGGCACCCGCGGTTGTGGGCGGCGCTGGATGCCGGGGTGGGGCGGGTGTGGCAGGGCCCGGAAGGTCGCCCAGCTGTGCGCGGCCGCGGAGCTGACGCTGGAGCAGGCCGGCTGGGTCGATGAGCAGACCACCGAGTACCTGGGTGCGTTGCCGTGGGGCCGGTTCGAGGCGCTGGTGGTCGCCAAGATCGCCGAGGCCGACCCGGCCGCCGCCGCGGAGCGGGCGCGGGCGGCGGCGCTGCGCCGGTTCGTGGCCACCGGGCAGTCCAGCGAGCACGGGCTGAAGACGCTGGTCGCGCGGGCGAGGGCGGGGGAGGTGATCTTCTTCGTCGCGATGGTCGACCGGATCGCGCAGGTCCTCGCGCTGCACGGCGACGCCGACCCGGTGGACGTGCGCCGGTCCAAGGCGATCGGGATCCTGGCCGATCCCGCCCGGGCGCTGGCGCTGCTGCACTCCGCCACCCAGATCACCGGCCCCGCCGACCCGGACGGCGAAACCGGCGACGACGGAGAGGAGGGCACCGGCGACCCCGAAGCCGAGGACCCCGGCGCCGACGGGGAGGACCCGGAGGTGGTGACCGAGGCAGATGTGCACCCGTCGCAGAACGACGCCGACGACCCGGCCCCCGAGCCGCGGGCGTGCCCGGCCTGCGCGGGCGCCGGGCAGGTCACCGGCGACCCGGCGGCCTTCGCCAGGCCGCTGCTGGACCGCATCGACCCACGGCGGCTGCGGCCGGACGCGACCCTCTACATCCACCTGCCGGCGGCGATGCTGACCGGCAAGGGGCCCGGGATCGCGACGATGGAGGGGGTCGGGCCGCTGGTCCGGGACCAGGTGATCGAGTTCCTCGGCCACACCAACGTCCGCCCGGTGGCGGTGATCGACCCCGCCGACATCGACCCGGTCGACGGCTACGTCGTGCCGGACAAGATGGCCGAGGCGCTGCACCTGCGCAACCCCGCCTGCGTCTCCCCGTGGGCCACCCACACCGGCCGCCGCAAGGACAACGACCACGTGATCCCCTACCTGCCCCCCGAGCGGGGCGGGCCGCCCGGGCAGACCGGGATGCACAACCTCGCCCGGCTCGGGCGGTTCCCGCACCGGCTCAAGACCCACGGCCGCTGGCGGCTGCGCCAGCCCCGACCCGGCGTCTACGAGTGGACCTCACCCCACGGCTACCGCTACCTCGTCGACGACACCGGCACCCACCCACAGGGCAAGACACCCCGCCAGGACGAGTAGTCAGCTCGAGGAGCGCCTCAGTCACCGCGAAGGATGCGCCTCCGCAGGACCCATGACCCGAGGGCGAAGAGCACCGCCGCGTATGCGAGGAGCACACCGAGCTCGCCCAGGATGTCCAGGACCGAGCCGTCGCGCCGGACAAGGGTCGCGAATCCGTCCGCGGCCCAGGCGTGCGGCGTGAAGTGCGCCACGACCAGCATCGTGGGCGAGTAGAACTCGAGCGGCATCATCGAGCCGCCCAGGGCCGAGAGCCCCAGGCCCACCAGGAGTCCCGCACCGATGGCCTGCTGAGGGTTCGTAGAGATCCCTCCGAGCAGGAGGCCGGCGCCACCGGCGACCGTGGCGAAGAGCACCATCAGACGCGATCGCCCCCAGCGAGCTGCCCCAGGACACCCCGAAGAGCAGCGCCGACCCGGCCATGATCACGATGCCCTGGACGACGGCGATGCCGACCCGACCGAGCGCCTCCCCCGCAACGATGCTCGACACCCGGGTCGGCGTGGACAGCATGCGCCGAGACACCCCGATGCGCCGGGTCTCGATCAGCGCTGTCGCAGTGGTCATCGACGTGACGAAGATGAACAGCAGGAGCAGGCTGCTCGCGCCCAGGTCGAACCGGCCGAGGTCCGCCGGGAAGACCGCGGTGCCCGTGGTCGTGGTCCGGACACTGACGTCGGCCACCGAGTCGGCCGTGCGATCGGTTCGAGCCAGGTTCGTCGGGAGGTCCGCCCCGAGACGCTGCTCGAGCACTCGCGCGACCTTCACCCGCGACGCCTGCGCGTCCACCGCCGCGCGCACGACCATGCCGACCTGCTGGGCAGAGCGGTCCGCGCGGGAGATGTACTCGATCGACACGGTCTCGCCCTCGGCCAGGGCGCGGTCGTAGTTCGCAGGGATGACGATTGCGGACTCCATACGTCCGGTCTCGACCGCGGCCACTGCCTCGTCCCGTTCGGCCACCTGCTTCACGTCGAAGGCGCCGGTGGCTTCCAGCTCGTCGACCATCGCGTTCGCCAGAGGGCCGCGCTGCCCCACGACCACGGCGACGCGAGGCGTGTAGTCACCGCCGAAGGCGAGGCCGAGCACCAGTCACCATCAGCAACGGGAAGAGCACGACGAAGAAGGCGTTCGTGCGGTCGCGCAACGTCCGGCGGAGGTTCACGCCCGCGATGACGAAGCGGAGTCATGGCGCCACCACCCGGCCGATCCTGAGCGAGGCCACGGCGCCGGTGACCGCGGCGATGAGCAGCAGACGCGCCGACCGCCGGAAGCACGTCAGGGCGCCGCCGCCCGCCGGCGAGGCTGCCGAGACCGCGGATGAACCACGCATGCGGCGTGACCAGGCTGACCGTCGCCATGAACGAGCCGGACTGCTGGATCGGGAAGAACGCACCGCCGAGCAGTCCCAGGCTCACGGCGACGACCGCCTGCCAGCTCCCCGCCTGCTCCGACGTCTTCGCGAGCGAGGCCACCACCGAGGTGATCCCCGTGGCGGCGAGCACGCCGGCGAGGATCAGCATCGCCACGCCGACCGGGCTCCCCCATGACGCACCCAGCAGGATCGAGGTGGCGACCACCAGGACCGTGAGGCTGACGATGCCGAGTACGACCGGAGGTCAACAGCTTGCCCACGAGGATCGCGGTGCGACGTACCGGCGCTGCCAGAAGCCGCGACAGGGTCCCCTCGGAGCGCTCCTCGATGAGCGACGAAACCCCGAACTGCACCGTGAAGAGCAGGAAGAAGACGGCCATCCCTGCGGCGAAGTACGTCTTGGTGTCGAGCACGTGCGCCGCCGCCGAGGTGTCCTCGAGCGTGACCGGAGCGGCACCGGCGAGAGTCTGCTCCGCCACCTGCTGCAGCTGCGCCGGGGTGAGCCCGCCGCTCTCGTGCGCCACAGCCGCGACCGCGACCCGGACCGCGTCGAGCCCCTGGACGTACGACGAGGCGACCGAGCGCGCCACGTCCGTCGCGGTCGCCGAGTCCACGCTGCCGACCACGTCGACCTGCGCCGGTTCCTGGCTCTGCACCCGGTCCGCGAAGCCGACGGGCAGGACGAAGGCCGCGTCGAGGTCGCCCTTGCGCACCGCAGCGCGCGCAGCGTCCTCGTCCATCTCCTTCACCGTCGCGATGCCCTGGTCCTCCATGCTCCCGAGCACCTCGGTGCCGAAGGAGCGGCTGATCGCGCTGCGGTCCTCGTCGACGAGGGCGTACGCGAAGGCACTCGGGGTCGCGGCCGGGCCGAAGATCAGGCTGAAGATCGCTGCGAGGCCGAGCGGTACGACGATGGCCAGCATGATCGCGGACCGGTCACGGACCCGCTGCCGAAGGTCCTTCCAGGCGATCAGGAGGCTCGCGGACACCTCAGTCACGCAGCCGTTTCCCGGTCAGGTGCAGGAAGACGTCCTCGAGGTCGGGCTCCTGCACCGTCACCGACCGGATCGACGCCCCCGCGCCGAGCGCCGCCTGCATCACCTGGGGCAGCGCGGACTCCGCCTCGGTGACCAGGACGTCGAGCCGCCCCTGCTCACCCGTCGTACGCCCGGTCACCTGCAGTGCGTCGACCGCCGTGACCGCGCGGGTGAGGTCCCCGTCGACCTCCATCGTGATCCGCTCAGCCTGACCGAGCTCAGCGGTCAGGGCTCGCGGTGGCCCCTCGGTGATGAGCCGCCCGAGGTCGACGATCCCCACCCGGTCGCAGAGCCGCTCGGCCTCCTCCATGTAGTGGGTCGTGTAGAGGACCGCCATGCCCTCCGAGCTCAGCGCCTCGATGCTGTCGAGGATCGCGTTGCGGCTCTGCGGGTCCACCCCGACCGTCGGCTCGTCGAGGATCAGGAGCCGGGGCCGGTGAAGCAGCCCCACCGCGATGTTGAGCCGCCGCTTCATCCCGCCGGAGTACTTCTTCACCTGGTCGTCGGCGCGCTCGGTGAGCCCCACGACCTCGAGCACCTCTGCCACACGCTCCTTCGCCCGGCGGCGGTCGAGACGATAGAGCGACGCGAAGAAGCGCAGGTTCTCCCGTGCGGTCAGGTCCGGGTACAGCGCCACGTCCTGGGGCACGTAGCCGATCAGCCTCTTGGCGTCGAGCGCGGACGGGTCCATCCGGCAGGCCGTCGAGGGTCACCTCGCCGCCGTCGCTCTCGAGCACCCCCGCGATGATCGAGATCACCGTGGTCTTGCCGGCTCCGTTGGGACCGAGCAGCCCGTACGTCTCACCCGTCCGGATCTCGAAGGAGACCCCGTCCACGGCCAGGAGCGAGCCGTAGCTCTTCCGGAGGTCCGTGCAGCGAAGCATCACCCCCTGTCCTTCCGCGACGAGGCCCTCGCGGCCCGCCGGAGTCATGGTCACCATGCTCCGATGCCAGCACCCGAAGGGCCCATACGGCCAGGGTCGAGCGACCCTAGATGTGCCGACGCGACTGGATGATCCGGAACCGGGAGGCGACGTACGCGGTGTCGGTGTAGGAGGCGTTCGCCGCCGGGTTGGCACCGGTGCCGTGGAAGTCCGAGAACGCCGCGGACTGGTTCACGAAGACCTGGCCGGTGAGGTTCTCCGACAGCGCCACCCCCGCGTCGAGCGCGGCGTCACGCATCTGCTCGACCACCTCGGACGACGTGCTGTAGACCGAGGCGGTCATCGCGCCGTGCTCCATGACGGTACGCCGGAAGAGGTCGATCGACTCGTCGGTGCCGGAGGTCCTGATGAGGTACGACACCGGGCCGAAGCACTCGGTCTCGTAGACGTCCGCGTCCTTCGAGGTCAGACCGACCATGGTCGGCGTACGCACCACCGCACCCTCGAAAGCCGGGTGCTTCACCTCGCGGGAGGGGATCAGCACCTCGCCCTGCGACCCCACCGAGGACAGCCGGGTGAGCACCCCCTCGTTCACCACGCCGCCGAGCAGCTCGACCGCCCGGGCGTCGTCGCCGAGCAGCTTGCCGAGCGCGGCCTCGACGCCCGCGGCCACCTCCGCGACCGACTTGTGGCCCTCGTCGGTCTCGATGCCGGCGTCGGGGAGGTAGATGTTCTGGGGCGCCGTGCACATCTGCCCGGTGTAGAGGGAGAACGAGAACGCCAGGTTCATGCACAGGCCGCGGAAGGTGTCCGTCGAGTCGATCACGACGGTGTTCACGCCGGCCTTCTCGGTGAACACGACGGCCTGGCGGGCGTTCGCCTCGAGCCAGTCGCCGAAGGCGTTCGACCCGGTGAAGTCGATCAGCCTCACCTCGGGGCGGACCGCGAGCACCGCGGCGAGCCGGTCAGCGGGGTCCTCGGCGGCGAGCGTCACGAGGTTCGGCGTCGAAGCCGGCCTCGGACAGCACCTCCTGGGCGACCTGCACGGTGAGCGCGAGCGGGAGCACGGCGCCGGGGTGCGGCTTCACGACGACCGGGTTGCCGCAGACCAGGGACGCGAAGAGCCCGGGCCAGGAGTTCCAGGTCGGGAAGGTGTTGCAGCCGATCACGAGCGCCACGCCGCGCGGGACGACCGTGAACGTCTTCTCCATCCGCAGCGGCTCACCCTTGGCGGGCTTCTCCCAAACGGCCTTCTCGGGGACGCGCGTCATCTCCTCGTAGGCGTACGCGATCGACTCCAGCGCCCGGTCCAGCGCGTGCGCGCCGCCTGCCTGGAAGGCCATCACGAAGGCCTGTCCCGAGGTGTGCTGCACCGCGTTGGCGAGCTCGAAGATCCGCCCGTGCAGCCGATGGAGGATCTCCAGGCACACACCGACCCGGGTCAGGGGGCCGGCGTCCCGCCACGCCTTCATCCCCGCCCGCGCAGCCGAGAGCAGCTCGTCGACGCCCTGCTCGGTCACGCGCGGGTAGGCGACGCCGAGGTCGAACCCGAAAGGCGACTTCTCCGTCGACACGGTGCCGGAAGCCCCGGGCGTCGTCAGCGGGAAGGTCGACCCGAGCAAGCCTTCGAACGCCGCCTTCCCCGAGGCAGCGGCGTCCTCGCCGTACACACGCGGGGACGGGCTCTCGTCGAACGCCGAGAAGAACTCGCGTGACCGCGTCGCGGCCACGGCCTTCTCGAGCATGTCGCGGTGACGGTCGAAGAGTTCGTGGCTCATGCGGATTCCTCGTCCCGGGGATCCCCCGTTGTGACAGTTGTCGGCTGATCAGGCGCAAGTGTGTCACATCACAATCGGGAGTGGGAGACGCGCGTCACAGTGCCGAAGATCTCTAGGGTGTGACCCGTGAGGTCACCCAAGGACGTGCCGCTGCACCTGCGCCTCGTCCTCGCCAACGGCCTCGTCTTCGCCTTCGGCGTCCTCGCCATGTCGCTGATGCCGAGCAGCCACCGCGGCGTGGGCGCCCTCGCCGTCCTCGCCGTCGGCCTGACCCTGGTCGTCGCGGTCAACACCCGGCACCTGCGCCACCTCCTCGCCCCGCTGGTCACCACCATGGGCACCCTGCGCAGCCGGTGGGAGGGCGAGCGACGGGAGCAGACGGCCCGGTCCCTTGCCACCAGGGAGTACTACGGGCAGCGGATGGCCGCACAGCTCCACGACAACGTCGGGAACAACCTCAACGCGGCGCTGGTCGGCCTGAAGAAGGCGATCGACCACGCCCCGCCCGAGCTGGCGAACGAGCTCCGGACGGTGCAGGACCATGCCCGTCTCGGCCTCGTCGAGGTGCGGAAGATCGGCCGCCGGCTCCTCCCCGAGATGCTCGAGGACCTCGGCCTGCACGGCGCCCTCTCGATCCTGGCCACGGACTTCGCCGCCCGCCACCCGGGAGTCCGCGTCCGCCGACACCTCGAGGGCCCCTTCCGCGGCCTGTCCGACAGCGCGGAGCTGGTCGTCTACCGCGTCGCCGAGGAGGCGCTCGAGAACGCCGGCCGGCACGCCAAGGGCCAGCTCGTGGAGCTCTCGCTGGCCCGCGAGGGCGACTGGGTCGTGCTCCGGGTGCGCGACGACGGCGTGGGCCTCGGGCACTACCGGGAGCGTTCCGGGATCCCCGGCATGCGCGAGCGAGCCGCGCTCGTCGGCGGCCGGCTCACCATCGGCCGGCAGGAGGGCCGCGGCACCGAGGTGCGGCTCGAGGTCCCTGCATGAGCCCGGCCTGCGGGCGTGGCAGTCTGTTCCCGTGCCGAAGCTCCGCCGCATCGAACCCGCCGACCACGCACAGGTGCTCGCCCTGAACGAGGCCAACGTCGAGGCCCTCGCGCCCATGGACGAGGACCGGCTCCTCGAGCTCGACAAGCTCGCGGACCGGTTCGACGTGATCGACCTGGACGGGAAGTTCGGCGGCTTCGTGGTCACGTTCGGCCCGGGGACGGCTTACGACTCGGAGAACTACCGCTGGTTCGCCGAGCGCCACGACCGCAACTTCTACTACCTCGACCGGATCGTCCTCGCCGACTCGCACCGGCGACGCGGGCTCGGCACGTTCGTGTACGACGAGATCGAGCGGGTCGCCCGTGCGTACGGCCGGCTCGCCCTCGAGGTCAACCTCGTGCCTCGCAACCACGTGTCGCTCGCCTTCCACGACCGCCGCGGGTACGTCGAGGTCGGCCGGCTCGGCGACGAGGCACACCTCGTCTCCCTGATGGAGAAGCGACTGTCGTGAGCACCCCAGAGGAGACCGCACGCCGGAGCGCCGATGCCATGTGGGCCGGCGACGCCGCCAGCCAGGCCCTCGGGATGCGCATCGTCGACGTCGGGCCGGGCGTCGCGACGCTCGAGATGACCGTTCGCGACGACATGGTCAACGGGCACGGTATCGGCCACGGCGGGTTCACCTTCTCCCTCGCCGACTCGGCCTTCGCGTTCGCGTGCAACAGCTACAACCGGCGTACCGTCGCGCACAGCTGCCAGATCACCTACCTCGCCCCGACCCGGCTCGGCGACGTGCTCACCGCCACCGCGGTGGAGCGCTGCCGGGAGGGCCGCGACGGGGTGTACGACGTCGTCGTCCGCAACGGCGGCGGCATGGTCGCGGAGTTCGTGGGCAGGAGCAAGGAGATCCGGGGCGTGCTCTACGAGGAGGAACCCTCATGGGACTGACCGTGGCGGTCACCGGCCCGACCGGCGAGATCGGCCTTCCGGCCGTCGACGCGCTCGAGCGCGAGCCGGAGGTCGAACGGATCATCGGCATGGCGCGCCGGCCCTTCGACCCCGCGTCGTACGGCTGGGTCAAGACTGAGTACCGCCAGGGCGACATCCTCGACCGCGGCGCCGTGGAGAAGCTCGTCGCGGAGGCCGACGTGGTCGTGCACCTGGCGTACCTGATCATGGGCTCCCGCGCCGCGAGCCACCTGGTCAACCTCGACGGCACCCGCAACGTCTTCGAGTCCACCGTGGCCGCCGACCGGCCGAGGCGGCTGGTCTACACGTCCTCGGTCGCGGCCTACGGCTACCACCCCGACAACCCGCAGCCCCTCACCGAGGACGTGCCGGCCCGGGGCTCGAAGGAGCACTACTACTCCCAGCAGAAGGCAGAGTGCGAGACGCTGCTGCTCGAGACCACCGCGGGCGCGGACCTCGAGGTGTACGTCCTCCGCCCGTGCATCGTCGCGGGGCCACAGGCGACCGCCCTGGCCGACGCCATGCCGTGGCGCCAGGTCACCGCCCGGCTCCCCTCGACCGCGCGACGGGCGCTCGCGCGGGTGCCGGGGCTGCGTCTGGTCGTGCCCGACCCCGGCAGCCCGCTCCAGCTCGTCCACCAGGACGACATGGCCGACGCGATCGCCCTGGCGACCGTGGGCCGTGGCGAGCCCGGCGCCTACAACATCGCCGGGGACGAGACCGTGACCTTCGGCGAGGTCGTCGCAACGCTGGGGGCGCGTCCCGTGCCGGTGCCGCACTGGGCGGCGACCCTGGCCTCGGAGGTGGTGGCGAAGCTGCCCTGGGTCCCCTCGCTCGCCGAGTGGATCCACGTCGCGCGCACCCCGGTGCTCATGGACACCACCCGGGCCAAGGCACTCCTCGGCTGGCAGTCCGCAGCACACCGCCGCCGAGACACTGGAGGAGATGGCGGCCGCGGTCGCGGCCAGGCACGGATAGGCCGGAGCGCGCAATCCGCCCCGATACGTCCGGGGCGAACCTAGACTCGAAGACCCTTTGTCTCCGAGAAGGCAGCCTCGTGTCCCGCTCGCTCACCGCGCTCGCCGCAGCCCTGACCACCGGCCTCGCGCTGTCCGTGACCGGTGCCACCGCGACGGCGACCGCCCTGCCCTACTGGCGGGGCGAGTCCACTCCGGTCGAGGACGCCTACTACCCGGACAAGGGCGACCCGACCGTCGACGCCCTCCACTACGACCTCGACCTGACCTGGCTCAGGCGGTCGCGAGAGCTACGTGGCGTCACCACGATCTACCTGCGCACCACCCGAGCAGACGACTCGCTGACCCTTGACCTCTCGCACCGCCTCGACGTCGAGACGGTGCTCGTCGACGGGGTGCCGACCGTGTTCGCCCACCGCGACAACCACCTCGTCGTCGCCGAGCCCGTCGACAGGGGCGAGGTCCACCGGGTCCGGGTCGCCTACCGGGGCACCCCCGGCACGGCACGTGGACCTGCGAGCCGCCACGACATCGCGAGGGTCGGCATGCGGGTGACCTCGGACGGGCAGCTGTGGACGATGCAGCAGCCCTTCGGGGCCTTCACCTGGTACCCCGTCAACGACCACCCCTCCGACAAGGCGATGTACGACGTGCGGGTCAGCGCCCCGGGCAGGTGGGTCGGCGTCTCGAACGGCGAGCTGACCGGCCGTCGTACGACGGGCGCGCGGACCGTGACCCGCTGGACGAACCAGCACCCGATGCCGTCGTACCTGGTCACCCTCGCCGTGGGTCCCTACCGGGCCCGCCACCAGAGCGGACCCCACGACCTGCCGATGACCTACTGGGTCCCGCGCGGCCGGGCCGACCTGCTGGGGCCGCTGCTCCGCACCCCGGCCGCGCTCCGCTGGCTCGAGCGCCGCCTCGGCCGCTACCCCTTCGACCGGTTCGGGATCGTGCTCACGCCGGCGGGTTCGGCCATGGAGACCCAGACCCTGGTGACCCTCGGGCAGCGCAACTACGGGCTCGGTCGGTTCCACGTGAGGTCGGTGATCGTGCACGAGCTGGCCCACCACTGGTGGGGCGACTCCGTCACGCCGACGCAGTGGCGTGACCTCTGGATGAGCGAGGGCATGGCGAGCTACCTGCACTCACGGTGGGAGGACGACCACTCCGACTCGCCGGAGACCACTTGGCGCTGGGTGGTGCGCGAGTGGACCGCCTCGGACCAGTGGTACCGAGACGTCTACGGCCCACCGGGCGCCTACGAGCGGGACGAGTTCGCCTCCGGAAACGTCTACTGGTCGGCCGCGCTGATGTGGGAGCACCTGCGCCGCAAGCTGGGCGACGAGACCTTCGACCGGCTGGTGCGGACCTGGCCGCAGACGCATCCGGACCGCAACGTGACGCGGGACCAGCTGGTCGCCTGGTGGGAGACGAAGAGCGGCCAGACGCTGAAGCCGATCTTCGACCGGTGGCTCGACTCGCGACGCCCGGTGGTCTAGCGCGTAGGCAAAAATCACGTGACCTGGGTGAGTCCCGGCTCGTTGACGGGGAAAAGTACACATGCCTCGTCCCGCCGGTGGCCGGACCATGCCCACCGGCGGGGCGAGTCCCACTCATGGGACTCACCTCCGAGCATGGTCCACGGCTCAGCTCACCGGCACCACGTCGGACGCGCCGAGCCGTGCCGCGTCGGCCGTCAGGTCGTCGGGCATCTGCTGGCTCTCCCGCTCGGCGGCGACCCGCTGCCGATAGTGCTCGATCTCCAGCCGGACCTGCTCCTCGCTCCAGCCGAGAGGACCGGCCATCAACGCAGCGGCCTCCTCGCAGGACTGGACACCGCGGTGGAAGGTCTCGATCGAGATCCGGGTTCGCCGGGTCAGCACGTCGTCGAGGTGCCTCGCCCCTTCGTGCGTGACCGCGTAGACGACCTCGGCGCGCAGGTAGTCCGCCGTCCCGCTGAGCGGCTCGCCGAGCGAGGGGTCCTCCGCGACGAGCGCCAGGACCTCCTCGGTCAGGGTTCCGTACCGCTGGAGCAGGTGCTCGACGCGCGCAACGTGCACTCCGTGACGTTCAGCGAGCCGATGCCGCATGTTCCACACGGCTTCGTACCCCTGAGCACCGAGCAGTGGGACGTCCTCGGTACAGGAGGCGGGCACCCGCCTTGCCTCCAGGTTCTCGAGCCCCCGGACCGCCTCGTCGACGGCGTCCCTGGCCATCACCCGGTAGGTGGTGTACTTGCCGCCCGCGACCACGACCAGCCCCGGGACGGCGTGAGCGACGGCGTGCTCCCGGGAGAGCGTCGACGTCGCCTCGGACTCGCCGTGGAGCAGCGGCCGGAGCCCGGCGTAGACGCCTTCGACGTCCGAGCGCGTCAAAGGACTGCTCGAGCACCGCGTTCACGCGCTCGAGGAGGTAGTCGATGTCGCTGGCGCTCGCGGCCGGATGAGCCTTGTCGAGCTCCCAGTCGGTGTCCGTCGTGCCGATGATCCAGTGCCGGCCCCAGGGGATCACGAAGAGCACCGACTTCTCGGTCCGCAGGATCAACCCGGAGTCGGAGCGGACGCGGTCGCGCGGCACGACCAGGTGGATGCCCTTGCTCGAGCGGACGTGGAACTGGCCTCGTTCGTCGACAAGGGACTGCGTCTCGTCGGTCCAGACCCCGGTCGCGTTCACCACCTGGCGCGCCCGGACCTCGATGGTCTCGCCGGTCTCGAGGTCCCGGATCACGGCCCCGCACACCCGCTGGCCCTCACGGAGGAACTGCACGACCCTGGCCCGACTGGCGACGTGCGCTCCGTAGGAGGCAGCTGTGCGGGCCAGGAACAGGGTGTGCCGGGCGTCGTCGACCTGTGCGTCGTAGTACTGCAGCGCACCGATCAACGCATCACGGCGAAGCGCGGGAGCGACCCGCAGCGCGTGGCGGCGGCTCAGGTGTCGATGGCGGGGCAGCCCCCGCGACCGCCCCGACAACGAGCCGAGCGTGTCGTAGAGCGCGACCCCCGCTCCGACGTACACCCTCTCCCAGACCCGTCTGCGCAGCGGGTAGATGAACGGCACCGGACGCACCAGGTGCGGGGCCAGGCGCTGGATGAGCAGGGCCCGCTCCTGCAGCGCCTCCGCGACCAGCCCGAAGTCGAGCATCTCCAGGTAGCGCAGGCCACCGTGGATCAGCTTGCTCGACCGGCTCGACGTTCCCGAGGCGAAGTCACGTGCCTCGACCAGGCCCACCTCCAGGCCGCGGGTGGCCGCGTCGAGCGCACACCCGGCACCGACGACCCCACCACCGACGACGAGCACGTCGAGGTCCGAGCGCGCCATCGCGGAGAGCGCAGCCTGACGCTGGCCGGGTGAGAGCTGGGCTGACTGCATCCGTTCCTCCTGCGATCTAGTCGACGTCGACCCAGTCCAGCGTCCTTGCGACCGCCTTCTTCCACTGGGCGTAGCCGGCCTCCCGCTGGTCATCGTCCCAGCTGGGCTCCCAGCGCCGGTCCTCGTGCCAGTTCTCACGCAGCTCGTCGGTGTCCTTCCAGAAGCCGACGGCCAGGCCGGCCGCGTACGCGGCACCGAGCGCCGTCGTCTCGGCGACCACCGGCCGGCTCACCGGGACGCCGAGGACGTCGGCCTGGATCTGCATGCACAGCTCGTTGGCGGTCACGCCGCCGTCGACCTTGAGCACCTCCAGCTGCACGCCCGGAGTCCTTCTCCATCGCCTCGACGACGTCGCGACTCTGGTAGCAGATCGCCTCCAGGGTCGCGCGCGCCAGGTGCGCGTTGGTGTTGAAGCGGGACAGGCCGACGATCGCGCCGCGGGCGTCGGAGCGCCAGTACGGCGCGAACAGCCCGGAGAAGGCGGGCACGAAGTACATGCCGCCGTTGTCCTCGACCTGCCGGGCCAGCGCCTCGGTCTGCGCGGCACCGCTGATGATGCCGAGCTGGTCGCGCAGCCACTGCACCGCGGACCCGGTGACCGCGATCGAGCCCTCGAGGCAGTAGACGGTGTCCTCGTCGCCGAACTGGTAGCAGACCGTGGTCAGCAGGCCGGACTCCGAGCGCACCATCTCGGTGCCGGTGTTGAGCAGCATGAAGTTGCCGGTGCCGTAGGTGTTCTTCGCCTCGCCCGGCGCGAAGCAGACCTGCCCGACCGTGGCCGCCTGCTGGTCGCCCAGATCTCCCGTGAGCGGGACCTCGCCGCCGAGGGGGCCGTTCTCGAGGGTCAGCCCGTACGGATCGGGCGCAGACGAGGGCTTGATCTCCGGCAGCATCGACCGGGGGATGTCGAAGAACGAGAGCAGCTCGTCGTCCCAGTCCAGGGTCTCGAGGTTCATCAGCATGGTGCGGCTGGCGTTGGTCACGTCGGTGACGTGCACGCCGCCGCGGGCTCCGCCGGTCAGGTTCCACAGCAACCAGGTGTCGGTGTTGCCGAAGATCGCGTCGCCGCGTTCGGCGGCCTCACGCACGCCGTCGACGTTCTCCAGGATCCACTGGATCTTGCCGCCGGAGAAGTACGTCGCCGGCGGCAGGCCGGCCTTGTGCCGGATCACGTCGCCGCGCCCGTCCCGTTCGAGCTCCGAGGCGATCTTGTCGGTGCGGGTGTCCTGCCACACGATCGCGTTGTAGTAGGGGCGGCCGGTCTTCTTGTCCCAGACGACCGTGGTCTCGCGCTGGTTGGTGATGCCGAGCGCGGCGAGGTCGTCGGCCTGGAGCTTGGCTTTCCCCAGCCCGGTCTGGATGACCGACGCGGTGCGCTCCCAGATCTCCACCGGGTTGTGCTCGACCCAGCCGGCCTGCGGCAGGATCTGCTCGTGCTCGAGCTGGTGGCGGGCGACCTCGTTCCCGCCGTGGTCGAAGATCATGAAACGGGTGCTGGTGGTGCCCTGGTCGACTGCGCCGACGAAGTCCGCCATGGTTGTCTCCTTCTCTGCTTGTGACCTCGTGGTCGGTCAGCGGCGAGCACCGCTGCCGGCGTGCTCGGCGATCGGCTCGGACACCGGCGGCGCCTCGGCGCCCTCCGCTGTCTGGACCTCGACCTCCTCGACCTCGGCTTCCTCCTCGGACAGGTGGCTGTTGATCAGGATCTTGAAGAGGAGACCTCCGACGAGTCCGCCCAGGATGGGCGCGACGATGGGCAGCCAGAAGTACAGCTGGCCGTTCTGGTCCTGCAAGGCCGTCTCGTAGCCGGTGAACAACGAGGCCAGGCGCGGGCCGAGGTCTCGCGCGGGGTTGATGGCGTAGCCGGCGTTGGCCCCCCATGCCATGCCGATCGCCACCACGAGCAGACCGACGACCACCGGACCCAGGTTCGCCAGCGGCGGGTTGTTCGTGGCCGTGGTGAGGGCAAGGACGACGAAGACCAGGATGGCGGTGCCGACGACCTGGTCCGCGAACGCCGTCCCGATGCTCACGTCGTAGACGCCGTTGCCTGGCAGGGTCGAGAAGATGCCCTGGGTGTCCAGCGTGTGGTCAGGGTCTACCGTCCGGATGAGGTCGGCGTAGGTGAACCTCACGACCAGAGCTCCTGCGAACGCGCCGGCGGTCTGGGCGACGCAGAAGGGAATCACCTTCGCCCAGGAGAAGCCCGCGAAGGCGGCCAAGGCGATCGTGACGGCGGGGTTGAGGTGGCCGCCGCTCAACCTCGCAGCGACGTAGACGCCGAGCGTGACGCCGATACCCCACGCCCACGCGATGGCATCATGTCCGCCCGCCGGAGCGTCGGTGCCCGCGGTCGTGACGACCTGGGCCACGACGCCGCAACCGAAGAGGATCAGGATCATCGTTCCGGCGAACTCCGCACACATCTCGCCGACAAGCGTCTTGTTCGTCATGTCTTCTCCCCCGTGGAGTGGTTCGGTGCCCTGACATGTGTCCTCGGTCACATACCCGACTCCTCGAGTCCCATGCGAGGTGGATCATCCGGGGATGTCAAACGGGGGACGCGGACAGCGCGGCCTACCCCTCGTCCTCGCACGGCAGAATGTGGCGAATGAGCGCGCGACTCTCCGCCACCGAACTCATCGACCTGGTCCTGGACGAGGGGTCGTGGAGCTCGTGGGACACCCCTCCTGAGCGTGGTCCGATCTCGGAGGAGTACGCCGCCGAGCTGCGCGCGGCCGAGGAGAAGACCGGGCTCGACGAGTCGGTCGTCACCGGCGAAGGCCTGATGCGCGGCCGGCGGGTCGCCGTGGTGGCGTGTGAGTTCCGGTTCCTCGCCGGCTCGATCGGGGTCGCCTCCGCGGAGCGCCTCGTCGCCGCGATCCGCCGGGCCACCGCCGAGGAGCTCCCGCTGCTGGCCGCTCCCGTGTCCGGCGGGACCCGGATGCAGGAGGGCACGGTCGCCTTCATGCAGATGGTGAAGATCTCCGCCGCCATCGCCGCCCACAAGTCCGCAGGGCTCCCGTACCTCGTCTACCTCCGCAACCCCACGACCGGTGGCGTGATGGCCTCGTGGGGCTCGCTCGGACACGTGACGGTCGCCGAGCCCGGGGCGCTCGTGGGCTTTCTCGGCCCCCGGGTCTACGAGGCGCTGTACGACAAGCCGTTCCCCGAGGGCGTGCAGACCTCGGAGAACCTGTACGCCCACGGCCTGATCGACGCCGTCGTACCCCCGACCGAGATCGCGGACATCCTCGACCGCGCGCTGACCGTGCTGCTGACCCCGCAGACCCGCCTCGAGGACATCCCCAACCCGGTGGACGAGGACGTGCCCGACGTGGACACGTGGGAGTCGGTCACGCGATCGCGGAGGCCGGAGCGGCCCGGTGTCCGCCGCCTGCTCCGGTACGCCGCCACCGACGTGATCCCGCTGAACGGCACCGGCCAGGGCGAGTGGGACCCGGGCCTGCTGATCGCGCTCGCCCGGTTCGGGGGCTCTCCCTGTGTCTTCCTCGGCCAGGACCGCCGTGGGCAGACCGAGTCCCACCCGCTCGGGCCCGGAGCGCTGCGCGAGGCCCGTCGCGGCATGCGCCTGGCCGCCGAGCTCGGGCTCCCGCTGATGACCGTCATCGACACCCCCGGCGCAGCGCTGTCGGTCGAGGCGGAGGAGGGCGGCCTCGCGGGCGAGATCGCCCGGTGCCTCGCGGACCTCGTGACGCTGGACGCCCCGACGCTGACCCTGCTGCTCGGGGAGGGCACGGGTGGCGGCGCGCTCGCGCTGCTGCCGGCCGACCGGGTCGTCGCCGCCCAGCACGCCTGGCTCTCACCGCTCCCGCCGGAGGGCGCGAGCGCGATCGTGCACCGCGACCTCGAGCACGCCCCCGAGATGGCCCGCGCCCAGGGGGTCCGCTCACTGGACATGCGCGCGGCCGGCATCGTCGACCGGATCGTGGTGGAGAAGCCGGACGCCGCCGAGGAGCCCGAGGAGTTCTGCGCACGCCTCGGTGACGTGCTGCGCTACGAGCTCGCCGAGCTGTGGCAGCGCGACCGGCGCACCCTGGTGGAGCAGCGCACCGCCCGCTACGAGGCGATCGGCCGGGTCCGGTAACCGGTCGACGTCTGGCCGGTCAGGACGACGAGCGGGCCAGCGCGATCGACCACTGGAGGTGGCTGTTCACGACCTGGATGAACTCGTCCTCGTCGTCGCCCTGGAGCGCGTCGATGATGCCGTCGTGCTCGGCGATCGCGGCCTCCATCCGGTCGACGCGCCCGCGCACCATTGCCGAGGTGAAGAGGGTCTGGCGCTCGCGCAGTGACCGGTACATCTCGGACAGCACGGTGTTCCCGGCGCCGTCGACGATGATCTCGTGGAAGACCCGGTCCGCCCCCGTGAAGCCCGCCGTGTCGCGCTCGCGGCGGCGCCGCTTGGTCTCCTCGTGCACCTCGATCAGGTCCGGGAGGAACTTCGCGCGGTTCTCGAAGGACCTGGCCGCGGTGTAGTTCTCCACGAGGATGCGGGCCTCGAGCACGTCCTCGATCTCGGTCTGGCTGAAGGTCGCGACCACCGCTCCGCGCCCGGGCTCGACCTGGACCAGCCCCTCGGCCTCCAGCCGCAGCAGCGCCTCCCGGGCGGGACTGCGGCTCATCCCCAGCTCGTCGGCCAGGGAGCTGATGGTCACCAGCTCGCCCGCGGGGTAGACGGCGTTGAGGATCGCCCACTTGGCGAAGTCGTAGGCACGCTGCGCCGCGTTGGGCCGCGGGGGTCGGGCGGAGGAACGCATGGTGGTCCCCATGGTAAAGAGGCCGCTTCTTCGGCCGCAGGAACTCTCGAACAGCCGTGACCAAGTGTTTACCCCGTCGTTGGAGCGGCATGACGACCACGCGCCGGCGACGCCGCCTGCTCCTCGTCCCGATCGCCCTGCTCGCACTCGGGACCGCCCTGGGCGGGGCGGCCGCGGGCGCCGTGCCTGTCGAACCGGACCCGGTCCACACCAGACCGGTCCCCCAGAACCCGTTCCTGGCGGCCAACGACCGAAACAGCATGCACAACGACGCGTACGCCTCCGACGCCTACGCCGGAGCCGGGCCGCTCGGGCGCGACCTCGAGGTCACCAGTGCGACCTACGGCGTCGAGGAGTGCGCGACGATGGCCTTCGACCGGGCCGGGCGGATCGAGGCCCTCTGCGGCGGCGCCGAGGGGTCCCGGATGATGCTGCTCGACCCCGAGACCCTCGGAGTGCTCGCCGCCCACCCGCTCCCGCCGCGCAAGGTGAACCCGGCGGTGAGCCCGCTCCAGGACATCTGCGCGGGCGCCTACTTCTACCTCGACCACCGCGACCGCGCCGTCATCGCCACCACGAACGCGCAGCTGTGGGTGGTCGGCCAGACGCAGACCCCGGTCGGCACCGGCTTCGAGCTCCAGCGGCGCTACGACCTCGCCGCCCACGTCCCGGACGGCGACTGCCTCGTGGCGATGCTGCCGGACTGGGAGGGGCGGATCTGGTTCGTGACCCAGGAGGGCGGCGTCGGCACCGTCGACCGACGCACCGGAGAGGTCCGGAGCCTGCGCCTCCGGGGAGAGCGGATCGTCAACTCGTTCGCCACCGACGAGACCGGGGGCGTCTTCATCGTCAGCGACCACGCGCTGTACCGCTTCGACAGCGGTCGTCGTGGGCGGCCACGGGTGACCTGGCGCGAGCGCTACGACCGGGGGTCGGTGCAGAAGCCGGGGCAGCTGTCGCAGGGCTCCGGCACCACGCCGACCCTGGTCGGCCGGGACCTCGTCGTGGTCACCGACAACGCCGACCCGCGGATGCGGGTGGTCGCCTACAAGCGGACCGCCGAGCCCCGCCGACACCGCCGGGTGTGCGCAGAGCCGGTGCTGCGGAGAGGGCGGAGCGCCACCGAGAACAGCCTCGTCGCGGTCGGGCGGTCCGTGCTGGTCGAGAACAACTACGGCTACACCGGCCCTGCCTCCACGATGAACGGCGCCAGCACAACGCCGGGGATCGCCCGCGTGGACATCCGGCGCGACGGCTGCTCGGTGCGCTGGACCTCCCGCGAGACCGCACCCACCTCGGTCCCGAAGGCCTCGCTCGCGAACGGGCTCCTCTACGCCTACACGAAGCCGGCCGGCGACCCCGCCGACCCCTGGTACTTCACCGCGATCGACGTCGACGACGGGCGCACCGTCTGGCGCCGGCTCACCGGCAAGGGGCCGCACTGGAACAATCACTACGCCGCGATCTACCTCGGCCCCGACGGGACCGCCTACGTCGCGACGGTCGCGGGGGTCGTACGCCTGGCCGACAAGGAGAACAGATGAGCACCTACGTCGTCACCGGGGCCGAGTCCGGCATCGGCGCCGCCACCGCGACCCTGCTTCGCGAGCAGGGCCACCGGGTGATCGGGGTGGACCGCTCGCCCTCCGACATCACCGCCGACCTGTCGACCGTCGAAGGTCGTGCCGAGGTGGTACGCCGGGTCGGCGAGCTCGCCCCCGACGGGATCGCCGGGTACGTCCCCTGCGCCGGTGTCGCCGGCCTCACCGGCGTGGACCCCCAGCTCGTCGTCTCCGTGAACTACTTCGGGGCCGTCGACGTGCTCACGGGTCTCCGGCCGCTGCTCGCCCGCGCCGCCGAGCAGGGCGAGCACCCCGCGGTGGTCCTGATCTCCTCCAACTCCGTCACGTGCCAGCCCGGCTGGGCCTCCGACGTGGCAGGCGCGTGCGTCGAGCACGACGAGGAGAAGGCGCGGCGGCTCGCGGCGAACGCCCAGGCGGTCAACGTCTACCCCGCGACGAAGGCGGCGCTGGCGTGGTGGGTCCGGCGCGAGGGCATCAAGGCGGCCTGGATCGGCGCCGGCATCCGCGCCAACGCGGTCGCCCCGGGGTTCATCGCGACCGCGATGACCGACCAGCTGCGCAAGGACCCCGAGCTCGGGGTGTTCGCCGACGCCTACCCGGACGCGATCGGCCGACCCGGACGACCCGAGGAGGTCGCCGCCACGATCGGCTTCCTGCTCTCGGAGCAGTCGAGCCTGATCGTCGGTGCCACCGTCTTCGTCGACGGCGGCACCGACGCGATCATGCATCCCCTGAAGCCCGAGGGGATGAACGTCCCGGCGATCGCGATGAGCGTGGCCCAGAAGGTGGCGGGCGTCGCCACCAAGGTCCAGGCCCTGCGCAGGCGCTAGAACATCAGGGAGTTCGCGGGGTCCTCGAGGATCGCCGCGACGTCGGCGAGGAAGCGCGAGCCCTTCTCGCCGTCGACGAGCCGGTGGTCGAAGGAGAGCGCGAGCGTGGTGATGTCTCGCGGCTTCACCTTGCCCTTGTGGACCCACGGCTGCTTCCGCACCGCGCCGAAGCACAGGATGGCGGACTCGCCCGGGTTGATGATCGGCGTGCCGGCGTCGACCCCGAACACGCCCACGTTCGTGATCGTGAACGAGCCGCCGCTCATCTCGGCCGGCTGCGTCCTGCCCTCGCGGGCGGTGGCGACCAGGCCGTTGATCGCCTTGGCGAGGTCGACCATCGACATCGCGTCGGCGTCCTTGACGTTCGGCACGATCAGCCCGCGCGGGGTGGCCGCGGCGATGCCGAGGTTCACGTAGTTCTTGAACACGACCTCCCCGGCGGCGTCGTCCCAGGTCGCGTTGACCTCCGGCGTACGACGGGCGGCGAGGCACACGGCGCGGGCCACGACCAGGAGCGGCGACACCTTCACGTCGCGGAAGTCGCGGTGCGCCCGCAGCTTCTCGACGTACTTCATCGTCTTCGTGACGTCGACGGTGATCCACTCGGTCACGTGGGGCGAGGTGAAGGCCGACTCGACCATGGCCTGCGCCATCATCTTGCGCACGCCCTTGATCGGCTCGCGGGTCTCGCGCTCGCCGGAGCGGACGGGGACCGGGCCGGTCGCGACGGGCTCGACCGGAGCAGGAGCGGCCTCGGTGGTCCCGACGTGGTTCTCGACGTCCGCGCGGGTGACCGTGCCGTTCGGGCCGGTCGGGGTCACCGAGCGCAGGTCGATCCCGAGGTCCTTGGCGAGCTTGCGCACCGGCGGCTTCGCCAGGACCTGCACGCTCGCGGAGTCGCCGTCGGAGCCGGTGCGCGCAGACACCGCCGGGACGGCCGGCTCGTCGGCCTCGACGACCGCCTCCGACTGTGCGCCACCGGGAGCGAACGAACCCTGCACCTGCATCTGGGTCGCGGCACCCGCCTCGGTCGCCGGGGTCACGCTGCCCTTGCGGGGGCGGCGGCGAGCCTCGACGGTCCGGGGGCCGTAGCCGACCAGCGTCTTCATCGGGGGCTCGTCACCCTCGCCCTCGCCCTCGGCAGTCTCGGCGGCGTGCTTGCCGGCCGGGGCCTCGACCGGGGCGGCCGGGCTCGCCTCAGCGGCGTCGCCGATCGCGATGATCGGGGTGCCCACCTCGACCGTCTGGCCCTCCTCGACGAGGATCGCCGTCACGGTGCCGGCGAACGGCGAGGGCAGCTCGACGAGCGACTTGGCGGTCTCGATCTCGACGACCACGTCGTTGATCTTGATGGTGTCTCCGACCTTGACCTTCCAGGCGACGATCTCGGCCTCGGTCAGACCCTCACCCGGGTCGGGAAGCTTGTACTCAGGCATCTGCGAACTCCGGGATCAGAAGGCGAGGGAACGGTCGACGGCGTCGAGCACCCGGTCGAGGTCGGGGAGCCACTCCTCCTCGATCCGGCTCGGCGGGTAGGGCGTGTCGAACCCACCCACGCGCAGCACCGGAGCCTCGAGGCTGTAGAAGGCCTCCTCGGCGATCCTCGCGGCGAGCTCCGAGCCCATGCCGAGGTTCACGTGCGCCTCGTGGGCGACCACGGCCCGCCCGGTCTTGCGGACCGAGGCGAGCACCGGCTCCATGTCGAGCGGGGAGAGCGTGCGCAGGTCGATGACCTCGATGCTCTTGCCCTCGCCGGCTGCCGCCTCGGCGCTCTGCATGCAGGTCTTCACCATCGGGCCGTAGGCCAGCAGGGTGAGGTCCGTGCCCTCGCGCACGACGCGGGAGCTGAACAGCGGGTCCGCGTCGGCGAGCGTCAACGACTCGTCGAGCTCGGCCTTGTCGGCGTGGTACTGCCGCTTCGGCTCGAGGAAGACGACCGGGTCGTCGCAGGCGATGGCCTGCTGGATCATGAAGTACCCGTCGACCGGGTTCGAGCAGGCGACGACCTTCAGGCCCGGCGTGTGCGCGAACTGCGCCTCGGGGCTCTCGCTGTGGTGCTCCACCGCGCCGATGCCGCCGCCGAACGGGATCCGGATGACCATGGGCATCTTGACCTTGCCCTGGCTGCGGAAGTGGATCTTGGCGACCTGGCTGACGATCTGGTCGTAGGCCGGGTAGACGAAGCCGTCGAACTGGATCTCGCACACGGGCCGGTAGCCGCGCATCGCGAGGCCCACGGCGGTGCCGAGGATGCCGGACTCGGCGAGCGGGGTGTCGATGACCCGGTCCTCGCCGAAGTCCTTCTGCAGGCCGTCGGTGATCCGGAAGACGCCGCCGAGCTTGCCGACGTCCTCGCCCATGACGACGACCTTGGGGTCCTTCTCCATCGCGGCGCGGAGGCCTGCGTTGAGGCCCTTCGCAAGAGTGATCTTGGCCATCAGTGGGCTCCCTCGAAAGACGCGAGGTAGGCCGCGAAGGCCTCCTTCTGTGCTGCGAGCTCAGGGGTCTGGTCGACGTACACGTTGTCGAAGACGCTGAGCGGGTCGGGCTCGGGGAGGGCCTTGCAGCCCTCGCGCAGGTGGTGACCGAGCTGCTCGGCCTCGTCCTCGAGGCTGTCGAAGAAGTCCTGGTCGACCAGGCCGTTGCGGGTGAGGTAGGCCTTCACGCGCTCGATCGGGTCCTTGAGCTTCCACGCCTCGACGTCGGAGGAGAGGCGGTACCGGGTCGGGTCGTCGGTGGTGGTGTGCGCACCCATCCGGTAGGTGTAGGCCTCGATGAAGGTCGGGCCGCTGCCCTCGTGCGCCCGCTCGAGCGCGGCCTTGGTGACCGCGTAGCAGGCCAGGACGTCGTTGCCGTCGACGCGGACGCCCGGGAAGCCGAAGCCCAGCGCGCGCTGGTAGAGCGGGATCCGGGTCTGGCGCTCGATCGGCTCGGAGATCGCCCACTGGTTGTTCTGGCAGAAGAACACCACGGGCGCGTTGTAGGAGGCCGCGAAGATGAACGACTCGTTCACGTCGCCCTGGCTGCTCGCGCCGTCGCCGAAGTAGGCGACCACCGCGGAGTCGCGCTCGGCGTCACCGGTGCCGACGACGCCGTCGCGCTGCATGCCCATCGCGTAGCCGACCGCGTGCAGGGTCTGCGCGCCGATGACGATGGTGTAGAGGCCGAAGTTGTTGGCGTTCGGGTCCCAGCCACCCTGGTCGACGCCGCGGAACAGGCCGAGCAGGCGCAGCGGGTCGAGGTCGCGGCACCAGGCGACGCCGTGCTCGCGGTAGGTCGGGAAGACGAAGTCCTGCGGGGCCAGCGCGCGGCCGGAGCCGATCTGCGCGGCCTCCTGGCCGAGGAGCTGGGCCCAGATGCCGAGCTCACCGTGGCGCTGCAGGGCCGTGGCCTCGACGTCGATGCGCCGGGTCAGGACCATGTCGCGGTAGAAGCCCTTGATCGCCTCGTCGTCGAGGTCGAAGGAGAATTCGGGGTGCTCGATCCGCTCGCCCTCGGGCGTCAGCAGCTGCACCAGCTCGGGACCGCCGTCGGCCTGGTTCGGGCCGAAGACCTCGCCGAGGTCGGGGCCGAAGTCGGCCTTGGATACTGCGTTGTCTGTCACCTGCACTCCTAGGAGTTGACGACGAGCGGGGTCACCGCCGTCGGCTCTCGAGTTCACGACCGCGCGCGAGGGTGTTGCGCTCGGGGGACTGTGACCGGCGACACACCGGTTTCAGTGGTTCATAAGGTACCTACCTTTGGCGCGACTGTCCTAATCGAGCCGCTCGCTCATGATGGCGGCATCTCGTCGTTGCGTGTCCGAAAACCGCGCGACCGAGGGGGCTCGCCGCACCTACCCTTGTCATGGGTGAAAGGACCAGACGCTCATGACAAAGGCGCTCGCGCGCAACGCTCCCCCGAAGGCGGCCCCGGCCATCGGCCTGGTCGTCGCCGCACTCGGCGTCGTCTACGTCGTGTGGGGCTCGACCTACCTCGGCATCCGGATCGTGGTGGAGGAGGCGCCGCCGCTCACCGCGATGGGGCTCCGGTTCCTCACCGCGGGCGTCCTGCTCGGGGTCGTGCTGTCCTTCAAGGGCGGCCCGCGCCGGCTGGCGGTCCGCCCGCGCGAGATCGCCGGTGCCGCCCTGCTCGGGCTGATGCTCCCGATGCTCGGCAACGGCCTGGTCTCGGTCGGGGAGAACCTGGGCGCGCCCTCCGGCGCGACCGCGCTGCTGATCGCCATCGCGCCGATCCTCATCGTGGTGTTCCGCGGGCTGAGCGGGGACGTCCCCAAGCCGCTGTCGGTCTTCGGCGTGCTCCTGGGCTTCGCGGGGCTCGCCTACCTGGTGCTCGCGGGGAGCGGCAGCGGAGGTGACCTGCCGCTCGGGCCGGCGCTCATCATCTTGTTCGCGGCCACGTGCTGGGGCTTCGGCTCCTTCATCCAGCCCCGGCTGCTGCTGCCCCAGGACGTCTTCGTGACCACGGTGTACGAGATGGCCTGCGGCGGCCTGATCATGATCACCGTCGGGCTGGTGTCGGGCGAGCGGTTCACCGCCGACTACGGCTCCACGACGTGGCTCGCTCTCTCCTATCTCGTCGTGTTCGGGTCGATGCTCGCTTTCACGGCGTACGTGTGGCTGCTCGCCAACGCGCCGATCTCCCTCGTCGCGACCTACGCGTACGTCAACCCCGTCGTCGCGGTGTTCCTCGGCTGGCTGATCCTCGACGAGTCGGTGACGGCCCCGATCGTGATCGGCGGTGGGGTCGTGGTCCTCGCCGTCGCGATCGTGATCACGGCCGAGCGGCCCCGCCGCGAGCCACTTCCGGAGACCCCGGCGCCGGAGACGGTCGACGCAGTAGTTTCGCCTCATGGCGAAGCAGGGCGCGTCGACGCCGACTGACCGGGTCGCCGCGTTCGCGCCGGGTCTCTCGACCCTGCTGCGCTACGACCGCGGCTGGCTCCGCGGCGACCTGGTCGCCGGCGTCACGGTCGCGGCCTACCTCGTCCCGCAGGTGATGGCGTACGCCGAGGTCGCCGGGCTCCCCGCCGTGGTCGGCCTCTGGGCGTGCGTCGGGCCGCTGCTCCTCTACGCGTTCCTGGGGTCCTCGCGCCAGCTGTCCGTGGGCCCGGAGTCCACGACCGCGCTGATGACGGCCGCGGCGATCGGCGCCATGGGCGCGGGCGACCCCGATCGCTACGCCGCCCTGGCAGCGGCGCTCGCCATCGCCGTCGGCGCGGTCTGCCTGCTCGGGTACGTCGGAAGGCTCGGCTTCCTCGCCGACCTGCTGTCGCGTCCCGTGCTCGTCGGGTACATGGCCGGGGTCGCGGTCCTGATGATCGCCAGCCAGCTCGGGAAGCTCACCGGCATGGAGGTCGCGGGCGACACCCCGCTGGAGGAGACCTGGTACGCCCTCACCCACCTCGACGACGTGCAGCTTCGGACCGTCACGCTCGCCGCCGCGGTCCTGGTGCTGCTGCTCGTCGGTCAGCACTACCGGCCCCGCTGGCCGAACCCCCTGTTCGTGATGCTGCTGGCCGCCGCCGCGGTCGCGCTCCTCGACCTGCAGGCCTACGGCATCGAGGTCGTCGGCGAGATCCCCGCCGGCCTGCCGACCCCGGGCCTGCCCGACATCGACCCGGAGGCGCTGCTCCAGCTGCTGGTTCCCGCGATCGGCGTCGCGGTCGTCGGCTACTCCGACAACGTGCTCGAGGGGCGCGCGTTCGCGAGCCGCCACAACCAGCGCATCGACGCCAACCAGGAGCTCCTAGGACTGGGCGCCGCGAACATCACCTCGGGACTGTTCCAGGCCTTCCCGGTGAGCAGCAGCGGCAGCCGCACCGCGATCGGCGACGCGGTCGGGAGTCGCAGCCAGCTCTACTCGCTGGTGACGCTCGGCATGGTGCTGCTGACGATGTTCTTCCTCAGCCCCGTGCTCGCGGCGTTCCCGATGGCCGCGCTCGGCGGTGTCGTGGTGTTCGCCGCCATCCGCCTCATCGACGTCGACGAGCTGCGCCGCTTCGCGCTGTTCCGGCGCAGCGAGCTCGTGCTCGCCCTCGCCACGACCGCCGCCGTGCTCCTCCTGGGCGTGCTCCCCGGCATCGGCGTCGCGATCGGACTGTCGATCCTCGACCTGCTGCGCCGGGTAGCGCGGCCCCACGACGGGATCCTCGGCTACGCCCCGGACGTGCCGGGCATGCACGACGTCGACGACTACCCCGAGGCGAGGCAGGTCCCGGGCCTGGTGGTCTACCGCTACGACTCCCCGATCTTCTTCGCCAACGCCGAGGACTTCCGGCGACGTGCCCTGGCCGCCGTCGACGAGAGCGAGACGCCGGTCGAGTGGTTCCTCCTCAACGCGGAGGCCAACATCGACGTCGACCTCACCGCCGTGGACGCGCTGGAGGAGGTACGCCGGACGCTGGCCGGCCGCGACATCGTCTTCGCGATGGCCCGGGTCAAGACGGACCTCCGCGAACCCCTCGCGGCAGCGGGCTTCATCGACAAGGTCGGCGAGGACCGGATCTTCCTGACCCTGCCGACCGCCGTGGCCGCCTACGTCGACGAGTACACCGGGCGGCACGGCGAGCCGCCCCCCGGCGTACACATCCCGCGGCCGCCGTCCTGACCCCCGGACGCCTCACGGCCCCCAGGCGTCACGCCACTACCGTTCCAGCATGAACCACCAGACGATCTCGGCGTCGACCACGATCGACGCGCCACCGGCCACGGTGTTCGCGATCCTCACCGACCCCCGCCAGCACTCCCGCATCGACGGGTCCGGCTCGGTCGGGGCGGTGATCGAGGCGCCCGACCGCCTCACGGCCAAGGGCGACACGTTCAGCGTGCACATGAAGATGTCCGGGCTGCCCTACAAGATCAAGAACCGGGTGGTCGAGCTCGAGACCGACCGACGAATCGCGTGGCGGCACTTCGGCGGCCATCGCTGGCGCTACGAGCTCGAGCCGACCGACGACGGGGGCACGACGGTCAAGGAGACCTTCGACTACTCCCGCTACAAGGGCTTCTGGGCCAGGTTCATCGAGGTGACCGGCTTCCCCGAGCGCAACCGCCGCGGGATCGAGCAGACCCTCGAGCGCCTCAAGGCCGCCGCGGAGGCAGACACGGCGGCAGCCCGCTAGGTCTCCGCTCCGGCCGGCGCCTTCAGGTGCCTGTCGAAGTACTCGAGGATGATCTCCGCCCGCTGACGGCGATGGGCCGGCGTGCCGGAGCGGGACAGCTCATGGCTCTCACCGGTGAACCGCACCATCTCCACCTCCTTGCCCAGAAGGCGCATGGAGACGAAGAGCTGGTCGGCCTGCTCGACCGGGCAGCGGAGGTCACCCTCGGCGTGGACGATCAGCAGGGGCGTCTTGATGTCGCGCACGTAGGTGATCGGCGACTGCGCCAGGTACCTCTCGGGGTTGTAGAGGTGGCTGACACCGAACATCCTGCGGAAGGCGCCCGCCCCGTCGCTGGCGCACTCGAGCGTGAGCAGGTTGTTGACCGCGCGCTCGCTGCACGCCGCGCGGAAGCGGTCGGTGTGGCTGACCGCCCAGGTGGTCAGGTAGCCGCCGTAGCTCCCGCCGAGGATGCCGAGTCGCTCCGGGTCGACGAACCGGTAGCGCTCGAGGGCGTGGTCGAGCACCGCCATCAGGTCCTCGAAGTCGACGCTCCCCCATCCGGTGCCGCCCAGCGGCGGACCCGCGATGGCGCGACCGAAGGCCTCCTCGCGTCCCGAGCTCCCCCGCGGGTTGCACCAGAGCACGGCGTACCCGGCGCGAGCCTGGATCTGCACCTCGTCGAAGAAGCGGTTGGCGTACTGCGTGAAGGGCCCGCCGTGCACGTTGAGCAGCAGGGGGTAGGACCCGTCGGGCTCGAAGTCGGCGGGGCGGAGCAGCCACGCGTCGACCTCGACGGTGCCGTCGGTGGAGGGCACGGTGAAGTGCTCGGGCTCCTGCAACCGCGACCCGCGGGCGAACCCGACGGTCACGTCGGTCAGCCGACGCGGCTTGTGGTGCTCGAGGACGTAGAGCTCGCCGGGCTGTGTGTCGGTCGACAGCGTGAACACGACCGTCCCGGCGGCCGCGTCGAAGCCCGTGACGCAGCCCGCGCCGTCCCACAACGGCTGGGGCGGCAGGTCACCGTCCGCCGCGAGGGCGTAGAGGTGCACGTCGCCGCGGCTCTCGACACTCGCGAGGAGCGTGTCGTCGTCGAGCCAGATCGGCGCCTGGGCGTCGGGGTAGGGCGAGAACGTGCGGTCGAGGCGGCGGGAGACCCATGTGTGCTGGTCCTCCCCGATCCGCTTCACCGCGACGTGGTGGTTGCGGGGGTAGGTCTCCGAGTCGTCGGTGCCGACGAAGGCGACGCGGTTCCCGCACGGCGAGACGCTCGGGCTGTCGTAGACCCCGGTGGTCCCGGTCAGCCTCCACCGCTCTCCCGAGGCGACGTCGATCGCGTGGAGGTCCGACCTCTGGTCGAGGTCCCAGGTGTCGTGCGCGGCTCCCGCGACCACCACCGCAGTCGAGTCGGGCGTCCAGCTCGGTCCGCTGAACTCGTACTCACCGGGGGTGAGGTTGCGCAGCTGCCCGGAGCCGTCGGACGCGACGACGTACACGTGCCGGGGACGGTCCGAGGTCGCCCCGACACTGTCGCGCCGGGAGAACAGGCGGGTGATCCGGCGCGGCGGACGCCTGCCCTCGTCCTGCTCGGAGTAGCGCTCGTCCGGGGTGCGCGAGGTGAACGCGAGGGTCGACCCGTCCGGCGACCACCGAGGCGTGTCGATGCCCTCCTGCAGCTTCGCCAGGGTCACGACCTCGCCGCCGGCGCGGACCGGCGCGACGTGGAGCGAGGCCTTCGTCCGCTCACCCTTGCCACGGCTGGAGGTGAAGGCGAGCCGGGCACCGTCCGGGGACCAGGCCGGACTGCTGTCCTTGTGCTCCCCGGAGGTGAACGGGTAGGGCGCCCCGGCTCCGTCGACGTCGGCCAGCCAGATCTGGCTGCGGTACTCGTTCGCCTCGGCGTCCACCCGGGTCACCACGAAGGCGACGTTCCGCCCGTCAGGTGAGAGGGCGGGAGAGCCGACCGTGATGATGTGGTCCAGGTCACAGGGCAGCATGGGCACAGGCTAACCCCGGCAAAACCGGATGGATGGTTTGTAAAGAACGACACGTGCAGGAATCCATCCCGATCCCCCTACCCAATTCAGGGCATTTTCCGCCGAGTGTCTCGACGCGCCTCCGCTCCCGGGTGGACGGTGCTGTCCACGCGTCGCACGGACGCGAGAGATTCAGGGGGGATCCATGTCCATGAGCCGTCGCCTCGCGGTGGTCGCCACCACGCTCGGCACCGTCGCCGCCGGCCTCGTCTCGGGCGCCACCGTCGGAAGTGCCGACGCCGCCTCGGCGGGGGGAGCCCAGACCGTCGAGGTCTTCGTCAAGCGTGACCACACCGTCCGGATGCTCACCACGATCAGTCCGGGACTGACCACCTTCGAGATCACCTCGGCCCGCGCCGCCGGCTTCCAGATCGTCCAGGCAGCGAAGGGCTACACCAAGCGTGAGGCGATGCGCGACATCGGCCTGTCCTTCTCGAAGAACGACATGAAGGCGTTCAAGCGCTTCGAGAAGAACATCACGCTGTACGGCGGGATGCCGAGCTCGCCGAAGAAGCCGGCGACGCTGAGAGTCGACCTCGACGAGGGGACCTACTGGGCCCTCGACACCATGCCCGCGACGCTTCCGCCGTCGAAGATCCTGACCTTCAAGGTCACGGGCGACAAGGCGCACGGCGAGCTCTCGGGGCAGGTGATCCGCGCGGTCAACGAGGTGGACTGGGGCAAGATCAGCCCGCGCATCACCCCGAGCGGGACGATCCTGTTCGAGAACGCCAGCGAGGACAACCACTTCCTCGAGATCGTCAGGCTCGCGGACGGCAAGACCATGAACGACTTCCGCGCCTGGATCAAGGCGGCCAAGCAGGGCAAGGAGACCCGCCCGCCCGTGGTGCTCCGCGGCAGCATCGACACCGGCGTGATCAGCCCCGGCACGAGCATGAGCTTCGACTACAAGCTGCGTCCGGGCAACTACGTGCTGCTGTGCTGGTGGCCGGACGCCGACATGGATGGCATGCCGCACGCGTTCATGGGGATGTACCGCGGCCTGAAGGTCGGCTGACCGGGGCCGCAGCACCCACGAGGACGGCGGACAGCCGCGACGAGCTCCCGAGCTCGTCGCGGCTGTCGTGGTGTGCGGATGGGTCACTGGTCTGGCCCGAAGGGGCGGTTTTGCCTGCGAGGGATCGACCCCCGAAGGCCCGGCGCGGACCGTGGTCTCAGGAGCGCCGACCCGGGCGCGCCTGACCACAGGGGGTCACAACATGTCCGTCCACCGCCGCCTCGCGGCTGCCTTCACGACCCTGGGGGTCCTCACCGCCGGCCTCGTCTCCGGCGCCACCACCGGCAGTGCCGCCACGGAAGGCGCCGCCTCGACCAACGCAGCCGGCGGCCAGACCATCGAGGTCCGCATCAAGGGCGACCACAGCATCGTCTTGCCGGAGACGATCCAGCCAGGAGTCACCGGTCTCACCATCACCTCCCGCCGCGAGGCTTCCCTGCAGATCTTCGAGCCGAAGTCGGGCTACACGAAGCGGAAGTTCGTCCACGACGCCAACCGGCTCTTCGGCTCGAGCGTCCGGCCACTGCGCAGCCTCGAGGCCGGGACAGTCCTTCGAGGCGGCGTCAACAGCGAGCCCGGCAAGCCGGGGACCATGGCCGTCGACCTCCAGGCAGGTACCTACTGGGTGGCGGACGTGGCGCCGAGGCGGCTGCGCGCCCGCAACGTCAAGACGCTGACCGTCGCCGGCGAGTCGGTCGGCGGGTCGTTGTCGGGCCAGGTCATCCGCGCCGTCGACGAGGTCAAGTGGGGCAAGGTCACGCCACGCATCACCCGTAAGGGCACGATCTGGTTCCAGAACCGCGCTACCGAGAACCACTTCATCGACATCGTCAAGCTCAAGAAGGGCAAGACGATCAGGGACTTCCGCCGCTGGGTCAACCAGGCGAAGAAGGGCAACGAGGCCCCTCCGCCCGTGACGAGAACGTCGGGACGGCCAGCGGGGTGATCGCCCCCGGCACGAGCATGAGCTTCGACTACCGGATCCCGGCCGGCAACTACGTCCTGGTCTGCTTCTGGCCGGACGCCGACATGGGCGGCATGCCCCACGCCTTCATGGGGATGTACCGCGCCCTGAGGGTCGGCTGACCCTCAGGCCAGCGACGCCAGCCAGGCGTCGTGGAGGTCGGAGAACCGCCCCTCGCCGCCCTCGATCAGGTGGCGGGGGGCGCCGTCCTCGATGATCCGGCCGTGCTCGAGCACGAGGACCCGGTCGGCGATCTCCACCGTCGACAGCCGGTGGGCGATGATCACCGCGGTCCGCTCGGCGAGGATCGTCTGAAGGGCCCGTTGCACCAGGCGCTCCGACGGCACGTCGAGGGACGAGGTCGCCTCGTCCAGGATCAGCACGTCAGGGTCGGCCAGGAACGCCCGGGCGAACGCCACGAGCTGGCGCTGGCCGGCGGAGAGGCGACCGCCCTTGTTCGCCACGTCCGTGTCGTAGCCGTCGGGGAGGGCGGTGATGAACTCGTGCGCGCCGATCGCCTTCGCCGCCGCCACGACCTCCGCCATCGACGCCTCGGGCCGGCCGAAGCGGATGTTGTCCGCGACCGTGCCGCCGAACATGTAGTTCTCCTGCGTGACCATGACGACGGAGCCGCGGAGGGTCTGCTCGTCGAGGTCGCGCAGGTCGACCCCGTCGAGGAGGACCCTCCCGCCCACGGGGTCGTAGAAACGTGAGAGCAGCTTGGCGATCGTGGTCTTCCCGGCCCCCGTCGTACCGACCAGGGCGAGGGTCTGTCCCGCCGGCACGGTGAGGTTCAGGTCCGGAAGCACGGGGGCCCCGTCGACGTACTCGAAACGCACGTGGTCGAAGCGCACCTCGCCGCGGACGTCCTCGAGGGGGAACGGCCTCGTGGGCTCGGGGACGCCGGGCTCCTCCTCGAGCACGCCCGGACAGCTTCTCGAGCGCGGCCGAGGCGGACTGGAAGGTGTTGTAGAACTGCGAGATCTCCTGCATCGGCTCGAAGAACTGGCGCAGGTAGAGCAGGAACGCCGCCAGCACGCCGACGGTGACCTCACCGTCGAAGGCGAGGTAGGCGCCGTAGAGCAGGGTGACCGCGATCGTGATGTTGCCGATCAGCTTGATGCCGGGCATGAACCAGGCGACGAGACGAAAGGCGCGCAGGTTCGCGACCCGGTACTGGTCGTTGACGTCGTCGAAGATCTCCTGGTTGCGGTCCTCACGGCGGAAGGCCTGGACCGCCCGGATCCCGCCCATCGACTCGACGAAGTGCACGATCACCAGCGCGACCTTCTCGCGGGTGACGCGGTAGGTCTTCGCCGACTCCTTGCGGAACCAGTTGGTGAGCAGCAACAGGAACGGGAAGCAGAGCAGTGCAACGAGGGCGAGCTTCACGTCGAGCACGAGCAGCAGGACCGCGGTGCCGAAGAGGGTGAGTACGGCGGTCACCAGACCGTCGAAGCCGCTCTCGAGCATCTCGTAGATCGCGTCCATGTCCGAGGTCTGCCGCGAGATCACCCGGCCGGAGGTGTACTCGTCGTGGAAGGCCGGACTGAGCTTCTGGAAGTGGCGGAACACCCGGCGCCGCACCTCGAAGAGCATGTCCTGGCCGATCCGGCCCGAGAGCACGAGGAAGGTCTGCCGGGTCACCGCCTGCACGACGATCGCGAGCAGCACGACGCCGACGATCGTGAACAGCAGGCTCGTGTCACCGCTCTCCCGGATCGGCGGGATGCCGTCGTCGATGCCCACCTTGACGAGGTACGGGATCGACAGCCGGGCGGCGTTCTCGGCGAGCACGATGCCGACGACGATCCACAGCCACTTCCGATGGGGCCGGAGCAGCTCGCCGAGGAGGCTGCGGGAGCGGCTGCGGAGCATGCCGGTGACGTGCTCGCCGAGCTCGTCCTCGCCACGGCCGTCCGCGGCGACGCCACGCCAGCTCAGCTCGTGGTCCTCGTTCTCGGCGACGATGCGGGCCTCGTCCTCGAGCGGCTCGTTGCCCGGTCCGGGCGTGGGGCTGCTCATGCCGACACCTCCTCGTTCGCGTCGGCCGCGAGCAGCTCGCGGTAGGCGGGGACGGTGGCCAGCAGCTCGCTGTGGTCACCGACGTGGGTGATCGTGCCGTCCTGGAGCAGGGCGACCTTGTCGGCGAGGAGCACGGTGGAGGCCCGGTGCGCCACCACGATGCCGGTGGCATCGGCGAGGACCCGTCTGAGCGCGGCCTCGACGAGCTTCTCGGTGTGCACGTCGAGGGCCGAGAGGGTGTCGTCGAGCACGAGGATCCTCGGGCGGGCGAGCACGGCGCGGGCGAGCGCGAGGCGCTGGCGCTGTCCGCCGGAGAGCGACATGCCCTGCTCGCCGATGCGGGTGTCGAGGCCCCAGGGCAGGTCGTGGACGAAGCCCGCCTGCGCCACCTCGACGGCGTCGTGGATCTCCTCCTCGGTCGCGTCGGAGCGGCCGAGGGTGATGTTCTCCCGCGCGCTCATCGAGAACAGCGTGGGCTCCTCGAAGGCTGTGGCCACGACCTGCCGCAGGTTGGGCAGCGTGAGGTCGCGTACGTCGACCCCGTCGATCGTCACGCGTCCGCCGGTGACGTCGTACAGCCTCGGGACCAGGGCGGTGAGCGTGGTCTTGCCGGAGCCGGTGGCGCCGACGATTGCGACGGTCTCGCCGGGGGCGACGTCGAGGTTCACGTCGCGCAGTAGGAGCTCGCCGGGCCGGTCGGGGTCGTCGGCGTCCGGGAACGCGAAGTCGACGTGCTCGAAGCGGAGGTGACCCTTGGGGGCCTCGAGGGTGCGTGGCCCGGAGACGATCGCCGGAACGGTGTCGAAGATCTCCAGCACGCGCGCGGCCGCCGTCATCGCCTCCTGCGCCATCGCCAGGATCACCCCGAGGGCGGCCACCGGCCACACCAGGGAGAGCAGCAGGAGGATGAAAGCCACGAGGGTGCCCGAGCTCAGGTCTCCGCGGCCCACGCCGAGGGCCCCGATGAGGAGCACGACGACCACGGCGAGGTTCGGGATGACCTCGAGGAACGACCAGAACTTCGCGGAGAGACGGACCTTGTCCATCGAGGTCTCGTAGAGCTGGCGGGCGGCCGCGTCGTACTGGTCCGACACGTGCTGGGAGCGACCGAACGACTTGATCACCCGGATGCCGACCGCACCCTCCTCGGCCCGGGTCGCCAGGTCGCCTTGCTCGTCCTGGACCCGGCGGGAGACGACGACGTACGCCTTCTCGAACCGCATCGACAGGTAGACGATCGGGACCGCGGCGGTCGCGACCACGAGGCCCAGGGGCAAGTACATGTGGAGCAGCACGCCGGTCACCACGGTGAGCTGGGTGACATTGATGATCAGGAAGATCAGGCCGAATCCGGAGAACCGGCGGATGCTCGACAGGTCGGTGGTGACCCGGGACAGCAGCTGCCCGGACTGCCAGTAGCCGTGGAAGGCCATCGGCAGCTGCTGGAGCCGTTCGTAGAGGTCGTGCCGGACCTGGGTCTCGAGACCGAGCACGGCATTGGACTGCACCCACCGCCGCCAGAAGATGAGGACAGCCTCGACGATGCCCAGCGCGAGCGCGAGCAGGCCGAGCGGGAGCACCGGGCCGATCTCGCCGTGGGCGATGGGGCCGTCGATCATCGCCTTGGTGGTCAACGGGATCGCCAGGCTCACCCCCACGCCGACGAGCGCGGTGACGAGCATGACCACCAGGGCGGCGAGGTGTGGACGGAGGTAGCCCTTGAGCCGCCACAGCGAGTGCACCCCCGCGGGTGGATGCTCCGTGGGCTTCGTGATCGTGCGGGCATCACTGGACGGGGTTGGTGCGGCGGACGACATCGTGTGGCGGGCCCCCTTGGCGGTGTGCCCGGGCAGCATCGAGCGACTCGTGGGCGCTCGTCGTTGCGTCGGGGTGGTGTAAGGCGCAGATTACTCCTTGCTCCTGACAGTCCCAACCGCTTTTCTTGGCGCCCGCGCTTGGGGCGGCGGCGCTTTCCCAAGGTCCCTTGGGAAAGCGACACTCCCCGCAGGGAATACCCAACGGGGAGTGACGCTCTTCTTCGGGAAGTACGCCGGACGCAGCGGTACGCCGGAGGCGCCGACCCGTCAGGTCACTGCTCGTTCCTCCTCCGCCGCAGCACATCAGCGCACCGCCGATGGCGACCAGCAGGCCGCCGAGGGTGGTCCAGAGCGCGATGCTCGCGGGCGCGCCCATCTCGGGCAGGATCGCTGCCGGTGGCCTCGGCTTGGCCGGCGGAGGCTGCTCCTCCTCGGTGGGAAGGAGCTCGGGGCCGCACACCTCGACGTCGGCCTGCGCGGACTGCCCGGTCTCCACGATCGTGGCGGTGTTGGTCACCGTCGCACACGCATCGACCTTCCCCTCCAGCTCCAGGTCGTACTCGAACTCGGTCGTCCCACCGTTCTCGGCCCAGGTGACCTCACCCAGGTCCCCGACCTTGTCGTCGGTCACCGACACCGTCTTGTTCGTCTCCTCGTCGACCTCGAACACCACGTCGGTGCTCGCCTCCACAGAGCTGGTGCCCCAGTCCGCGACCACGGTGTTGCTGCCCTCGTAGGCCGGCTTGCCTTCGAAGTCGCAGGAGTAGCCGAACACCCGGGTCTCTCCCGGCTCGAGCCACGAAGTCCTCGTCCTCGGCGAAGGCACAGCTCACGCCCTCACCGACCTCCGGGACATCGGTCAGCGCGACCGTCACAGCCTTGTAGCCGTTCGGGTTCGTCACCGACACCTCGCCCGACAGCTCCCAGCCCGAGTCCACGAACCCGGTCGGGGTCACCCCCACGGTGTAGCCCACCGTGCCCGGCTTCCCCTTCCCGGTCTCCAGCCTCGACCGGTCCGCCACCTTCGTGATGTCCCACTCGTAGACCCGGTCGAACGACGCCTCGGCCGTCTTCGCCACCGAGAGCGGCGCCTCTTCACAGACGGTGACCGTCTGCTGCGCGAACGGGTTCAGGCCCTCTGCCGTGACCGGCGGGACCAGGACCAGGTCGTTCGCGGTGAGGTCGATCCAGGCCGTGTTCGTGTGGTCCACGCACTGCCCAGGGGCTGCCCCGAGGTCGAGCGAGCTCTCGAACGTCCGGTCCGTGAGCGGGTCGTCCCAGGACGCCCGACCCAGCAGCTTCGGCGTCCCCTCGGGGTCGGTCAGGTCGTCGTACACCGGGACCTCGAAGTCCTCCCTGCCAACCTGCCTGAAGGACACGGGAGCCGTCGCCTTGACCTGCTGGTTGTCCCAGGAGGCGGTCACGGTGTTGGTCCCGGAGTAGGCCGGCTTGCTCGTGAAGGTGCAGGAGTACCCGACCTTGACCGTGCCGGACCTCGGCAGCTCCACCGTCGCCTTGTCGGGCGTGCAGGTGCCACCGCCGTTGTAGGCGTCGGACAGTGTCACCGTCACGGCCTTGTAGGTGTTGGGGTTGGTCAGCGTGATCGTCCCGGACATCTTCCAGCCCGAGTCGCTCGAGCCCTTCGGCTCGGCCACGACCGTGTAGTCGAACCTCGCCGTGCCGTCCGGCCCGACCTCGGCGTACGCCTTGTCGGCCTTCTTGGAGATGTCCCAGAAGTACGTCGTGTCGTACGTCGCGTCCACGTCCTTGGCGACGGTGATGTCCGCGGGCCAGCAGACCGTGACCTTCGCCGACGCCTTCTTGGCCGGGAGCTCCTCGATCCAGGCGTTGTTGGTGTAGTCGAGGCACTCACCCTTCCTCCCGGCGAGGGCCGGGCCGGTGTAGGTGAAGACCTTCGTGGCGCCTTCCTCCGTCCACGTGGCGGTCCCGAGCGTCACGGGGTGTGCGGGGTCGGTCTTGTCGTCCACGATCGTGACCGTCTTGTCGATCGACGTCTCGGCCCAGCTCTTCGCCTCGACGGCTGCTGTGCCGGTGGCCGAGGTGCCGGGCGACACGTGGTCGGTCCCGCTCCACGTCGCGGTCGCGGTGTTCGTGCCGTCGTACTTCGGCAGGCTTGCGAACGTGCACGTGTACGGGAAGGTGCGCCACCCGTTGGCGGGGACCACGAGGTCGGCCTTGACCACGGTGCAGGAGGCACCGCCGCCGAGGTCGACCGAGTCCGTGACGTCGGTCAGCGTGACCGCCCAGGCGTTGGCGTTGGACACCTTGATGTTCCCGGACATGGCCCACTTGGAGTCGGTGGCGCTGCCGGCGGTCGCGGTGACCTTGTAGTCGAAGGTCGCCCCGCCCGTTCCGTCGACGTACTTCGTCGCGTCGCCGACCACCGCCTTGCTCAGGGACCAGTCGTAGGTCCGGTAGTAGCTGTGGACCACCGTCTTGGTGACAGCGAGGTCCTTGCCCTCACAGACCTCCACGCGTGCACCGTCGGACTGCGTCCCGTTGTCGAGCTCGGTGATCGTCGCGGTGTTGTCGTAGGTCTTGCACACGCCCGGCTCGCCCGGCCAGTTGAGCGGGTACGTGAAGGTCTTGGCCCCGCCCGAGGCCTGGACGATGTTCCCGCCGGGGTACTTCGAGAGGTCGTAACGGTCGTCGCTGACCGTCACGAAGCCGTCTGTGACGGTCTGGGTCGCCTCGGCGAAGTCGAACGCCTTCGTCGCCGTCGCCGCTCCGGTGGTCCCGTAGTAAGCATTCGCCGACCAGGTCACGTCGACCGTGTTGGTCCCCGTGGTGTCCGCGTCGGTTCCGGCGCCCATCGCGCAGGTGTAGGCGAACTGCTTGCCTCCCGCGGGAATCGTGACCGGGCCCGTCACCGGTGTGCCGCCGTCGGAGACGATGCACGTGGCCCCAGGGATGGAGTCACCGACCGTCACCCCTGTGATCGGCACGGTGTTCGGGTTGGCCACGCTGATCGTGCCGGAGACCTCGAAGCCGGAGTCCTTCGGCGCCGACGGGGTGACCTCGACCGAGTAGTCGAACGTCGCGCTCTGGCCGTCGGCGATCTTCTTGCTCGACGGGCCCACGACGGACTTCGCGACGGTCCAGTCGAAGTCACGGTCGTACGACGGGGTGGCGGTCTTCGTGACGGTCAGGTCCTTGTAGACGGTCTTCGCGTTGGTGAAGGTGCAGCTGACCTTCTCGTCGTCGGACGACGGCCACCGTCCTCGACGTCGCGGTCGAGCCCGACGGCACCTTGCTGCACACGACGCCGGTGAGGTTCCACCCGGCCGGGAGGTCCGTCTCGGTGACCGTGTAGCTCCCTGGAGGAACCCGGTAGGTCACGCGGTCCGGCAAGGCGGCGTCACCGTCGTCGTCCAGGTAGAACGTCGAGGAGTCGCCGCCGGGAGTGATGCCGAAGCGGAAGTCGGTCCCGTCAGCGGGGATCGCGTCCTTGATGACGGTCAGCTCACCCGCGTCGATCGCGCTCGCCATGATCTGGTTGTCCTGGGCGCCGCTCGAGGCGCAGTTCAAGGAGCTGAGCGAGACGTGGTACGGCGACCCGTTGATGCTTCCGGCACCGCTGCCCGGGCCATGGTCGAGCTCGGAGGCGATGTGGGCGTCGAAGTACAGCATCGACGAGGTCGCGCCCGCGGGTACGTCGAACGTGACCTCGACCGTGGCGACCGGTCCGTCACCGTTCTTGACGACCCAGCCGGTCACGGCGACGTCGTTGGTCATGCTGTAGTTCCCGACGTAGTCGTAGGCCCACTTCTTCACGTCCTTGTCCGTCAGGTAGACGTCGTAGGTGAAGACGAGCTCGTTCTCGCCGGGCTGGAGGTTGATGAGGTCCACTCGCTGAGGGACCACCTCTCCTTCGGCAAGATCGGCCTTGACCTCGTTCATGTTGCCGTTGGCCCATTCACCGGACCGGTCCGGCGAGGTGTTCTGCAGGAAGGCGTCGACCTTGCCGGTACTTCTGTTCGTGTCGCAGACGCCGGCGACGCCTTCGGTCTGGACCGGGGCCGCGTCCACGACGGCGGTCTGGCTGTCCGGGGGCGTTCGCCTCTCGACGGCCGAGGGTTTCTGCGCCGTGCTGCCGACGACCTCGACACCCTCGGGCTCGGGGGCGGGGTCCTCGACGGTCGTCGCGACCTCCGGCGCCGGCGCCTCTGCTGCGGGAGCAGGCTCATCGAAAGCAGGCGCCGCCTCCTCCGCAGCGGGTGCGGGGTCGGTCTGTTCACCCGACGTGCCGGTGTCCTGCGTGGTGGTGTTCTGCGCGGTGGTCTCCACCACCGGCGCCACCTCCTCCGCGGAGGCGCCTGACCCGAACACCGGCAAGGTCAGGAGAGCGATCGCGAGTGCGAGCGCGACGTGAAGCAGCGCCCATCCGGAGCGCCTGAGCTGGCTGGCCATGATCCCCCCAAGGATCAGGTCTGGTCAGCCACCTGTTCGTTGAGCTGGTGACACGCAGACGGACGTCCGTGCGCAGGGCGCACCGACGCTGCCGAGATGCTGCTGATTCCCCCCACCTAGGCCCCCCAAGGTGGCATTCCAAACGAAAGTCTGTTCTCGTCGCGCCCGGCGGGCCGGGTGCGATTCGGTCACTAGACGGTGCCGGTGCTCCCCCATGAGCACACTGCTGACGCCGAAGCCGTCATCGAGTCTCTTCGCGGGCCCGGTCCAAAGTCCCCACCTCGACCGGGTCAAGACCATCTTGTCGCCCTCGGCGGTGGAATGCATCCAAAATCCAGGCTTTGCGACCCTCGGCGAGCAAAACGGGTCGAACGGCCCGGGGATGAAGTGGCCCAGACTGGCTATTGCGCGGACGAACGCCACTCCCCGCGGTGGCACCACACCGCGGGGAGTGACTGTTCTCATGGGGACGTTTCGCGCCGCTGGCTACGACGCGTCCCTCCGTCGCCGCATGAGAAGCAGTGCCCCCATGGCCATCATCAGGCCACCGAGCATCGTCAACGCTCCGCCACCCGACGGGGCGCCCGTCGCCGGCAGGTCGGCCGGCGGCCGTGCCTTGACCGGCGCTTCCGGCTTGATCGGCGGCTCAGGCTTCGCGGGGTGATGCGGCTTGACCGGCGGCGGGCCTTCCTCCTCGGTGGGCGAGATCTCGGGGCCACAGACCTCGACGTCGGCCTGCGCGGACTGCCCGGTCTCCACGATCGTGGCGGTGTTGGTCACCGTCGCACACGCATCGACCTTCCCCTCCAGCTCCAGGTCGTACTCGAACTCGGTCGTCCCACCGTTCTCGGCCCAGGTGACCTCACCCAGGTCCCCCACCTTGTCGTCGGTCACCGACACCGTCTTGTTCGTCTCCTCGTCGACCTCGAACACCACGTCCGTGCTCGCCTCCACAGAGCCGGTGCCCCAGTCCGCGACCACGGTGTTGCTGCCCTCGTAGGCCGGCTTGCCTTCGAAGTCGCAGGAGTAGCCGAACACCCGGGTCTCCCCCGGCTCGACCACGAAGTCCTCGACCTCGGCGAAGGCACAGCTCACGCCCTCACCGACCTCCGGGACATCGGTCAGCGCGACCGTCACAGCCTTGTAGCCGTTCGGGTTCGTCACCGACACCTCGCCCGACAGCTCCCAGCCCGAGTCCACGAACCCGGTCGGGGTCACCCCCACGGTGTAGCCCACCGTGCCCGGCTTCCCCTTCCCGGTCTCCAGCCTCGACCGGTCCGCCACCTTCGTGATGTCCCACTCGTAGACCCGGTCGAACGACGCCTCGGCCGTCTTCGTCACGACGAGGCCACCCTCGTCGCAGACCGTCACCTTCTCCGAGTCCGACTGGCCGGTCTCGGTGATCGTCGCGGTGTTCGTGTAGTCCACGCACGAGCCCGCCACTCCCCTGTGGGTCAGTGAGTAGGTGAACTCGGTCGGCTTGCCCGCACTGTTCCACCTCGCCGTGCCCAGCACCGACGGCTTCGTCAGGCTGTCGGTCACCGTCACGGTCTCGTTCGACTGGCCCGTCGACTGGAAGGACACCGGGACGGGCCCGGTCGAGGAGCTGCGCTGCTGCTGGTCCGGCCCGGTCCACGTCGCCGTGGCGGTGTTGGTCCCGGCGCTGGGCTGTCCCGTGAACGAGCACGAGTAGTGCAGTGTCCTCCACGCGAGCGGTTCCAGGGTCACGCTCCGGCCACCGTCGACGGCGCAGGTCCCCCCGCCGCCGACCGACGGGAGGTCGGTCACCGTCGCGGTGATCGCGCCACCCTCGTAGGTGTTCGGGTTGGTCACCGTGATGGTGCCGCTCATCGCGTAGCCGGAGTCGGTGTAGCCGTTCGGGGTCGCCTTCACCGTGTAGTGGAACGTCGCGTCCCCCCCGTGACTCTCGACCCGGGTCTTGTCGACCGACTTGTCGATGAGCCAGTGGTAGCTGCGGCCCGAGGACGCCTGCACCGTCTTGCTGATCTCGAGGCCCTTCTCCTCGCACACCTCGACGGTCTCGTGCGCGGTCGGGTCGTCGCCCTCGACTGCGACCCATGCCGTGTTGGTGTGGTCCACACACTCACCCGGCGCCGCCCCCAGCTCGAGCGTGTTCGTGAACGTCCGCTCCTCGACCGGGTCGTCGAAGCGGACCGTGCCGAGCCGCTTCGGCTCACCCTGAGGGTCGGTCAGGTCGTCGTAGACCTCCACCTCGTAGTCGGTCTCCCCGACCCGCTCGAACGACACCGGAACCGTGGCCGTGACCTGCTGCCCGTCCCACGACGCCGTCACCGTGTTCGTCCCCGAGTACGCCGGCTTCGTGGTGAACTCACAGCCGTAGGCGACCTCGACCGAGCCACCCGCCGGTACGTCGACCGACGACGACTCCGGCGTACACACACCGCCACCGTCGTAGGAGTCCGACAGCGCCACCGTCACCGGCTTGTAGGCGTTCGGGTTCGCCACCGTGATCGTCCCCGACATCTTCCAGCCCGAGTCCCGCGCCTCCTTCGGCTCGGCGACGACGTTGTAGCGGAAGGGCGCCTTCCCGCCGGGGGCGACCTCGGCGTACGCCGAGTCGACGGACTTCGTCACGTCCCAGGAGTACGCCGTGTCGTAGGTCGCAGCCGCGGTCTTGGCCACGACGAGCATGGCGTTCTCGCACACCCGGACTGTCTGCTGGGCAGACGGGTCATCGCCGGCGGTCGCAACCCAGGCGGTGTTGGTGTGGTCGACACACTCACCCGGTGTGGCACCGAGCTCGAGCGTGTTCGTGAACGTCCGCTCCTCCACGGGGTCGTCCCAGCGGACGGTCCCCAGCCGCTTCGGCTCGCCCTGGGGATCCGTGAGGTCGTCGTACACCTCGACCTCGTAGTCGGTCCGCCCGACCCGCTCGAACGAGACCGGTGCCTCCGCGGTGACCTTCTGACCGTCCCACGAGACCGTCACCGTGTTCGTCCCCGAGTACACCGGCTTGGTCGCGAACTCGCAGTCGTACGGCACCTCCGCCGAGCCGCTCGCCGGCACCTCCACCGACGACGACTCCGGCGTACACACGCCGCCGCCGTCGTAGGAGTCCTTCAGCGCGACGGTCACCGGCTTGAACGCGTTCGGGTTCGTCACCGTGATGGTCCCCGACATCGCCCAGTTCGAGTCCACCGAGCCGTTCGGCTTCGCCACCACCGTGTAGGTGAACGGAGCCGTGCCGCCGCGGCCGACCTGGGCGCCCTGCTGGTCGACGCTCTTGCTGATGTCCCACCGGTAGGCGGTGTCGTAGGTCGCCACGACTGTCTTGCCAACGGTGACCGGCGCGTTCTCGCACACCGTCACGGTCTGCTGCGCCGACGGGTCGACGCCGTCGAGCATCCACTGCGACGCGAGGACACCGACGTCGCCCGAGGCGAGCTCCACCCAGGCGGTGTTGGTGTGGTCCACGCATCGGCCCGGTGCCGCCCCCAGCGCGAGGTCGTAGGTGAAGGTCGTGCCTTCGCCCTCGTCGTTCCACGTCGCCGTGCCCAGGGGCTCAGTCGTCGACGCCGGGTCCGTCCGGTCGTCGTACACCTCGACCTCGTGGTCGACGCGGCGTACCTGCTCGAAGATGACGGACGCCTTGGCCTGGGTCTGCTTGCCGTCCCACGACGCCGTCACCGTGTTGGTGCCGGTGTACGACGGCTGCTCCGTGAAGCGGCAGGTGTACGGCACCTCGGCCGTGCCGGGCTTGATGATGTCGCCGTCCTTGGTCGCCGGCGGCACCACCACGGTCGTCAGCTCGGGGGTGCAGACGCCACCGCCGTCGTACTCGTCCGACAGCGTCACCGACGCCGCCTCGTAGGTGTTCGGGTTCGTGACCGTGATCGTGCCGGACATCGCCCAGCGCGAGTCGACGGAGCCTCGCGGGGTCGCCACCACCGTGTAGGTGAACGGCGCGGTGCCGCCTGGCCCGGCCTCGGCCTCGGTCTCGTCGACGTCCTTGGAGATGTCCCACAGGTACGTCGTCTCGTAGGTCGCTGTCACGTCCTTGGAGACGCCCACCCGGCCGCTCTCGCAGACCGTGACCGTCTGCTGCGCGAACGGGTCGACGACGATCGTCCACTGGCTCGTGAGCACCCCGATGGTCCCCGCGTCCACCTCCACCCAGGCGGTGTTGGTGTGGTCCACGCACTGACCGGGGGCGGCCCCCAGGTCGAGGGTGTTGCGGAAGGTCCGCTCCTCGAGCGGGTCGTCCCAGCGCACGGTGCCCAGCAGCTGCGGGGTGCCCTGCGGGTCGGCCAGGTCGTCGTAGACGTCGACCTCGTAGTCGGTCTTCTCGGCCTGTTCGAAGGCCACCGGTGCGGTGGCCTGCTGCTCCTGGCCGTCCCACGACACCGTCACCGTGTTCGTGCCCGAGTAGGAGGCAGGGCTGCTTGAAAAGGTGCACGTGTAGGGCACCTTGACGGTGGCGCCTGCGGCAACCTCGACGGTCGACGACTCCGGCGTGCACGAACCGCCGCCGTCGTAGCTGTCGGCGAGCGCGACCGTCACCGCCTTGAAGGTGTTCGGGTTCGTCACCGTGATCGTGCCGGACATGAGCCAGCCCGAGTCGTGCGAGCCGTCCGGCTTCGCCACCACGGTGTAGGTGAACGGCGCGGTGGCGCCGCGGGCCACCTCGGCGTACCGGTCCTCGTCGTCGACCTCCTTGGTGATGTCCCAGTGGTAGGTCGTGTCGTAGGTCGCGGTCACCTCGTTGCCGACGGTGATGTCGGTGGGCCAGCACACCCTGACCGTGGCTGAGTCCTTCTCCGCCGGCAGCTCCCTGATCCAGGCATTGTTGGTGTAGTCCAGGCACGCGCCCTGCTCGCCCGGCAGCGTGAGCTCGTAGGGGAAGACCTCGGTCGTGCCCTCACCGGCCCACGTCGCCGTGCCCAGCACGGTGGGGTTCTCCGGGTCGGTCTTGTCGTCGACGATCGTCACCGTCTTGTCGACCGGCGTCGCGGCCCAGTTCGCCGACACGACCGCCGCCGTACCCGTGGCGGAGGTGTGCGGCGACACGAGCTGGGCCGGGGTCCAGGTGGCCGTGGCGATGTTCGTCCCGTCGTACGACGGCCGGCTTCTGATGGTGCAGGTGTAGGCGAACTCGCGCTCGCCGTTCGCGGGGACGACCAGGTCGTTGCCCTTGTCGACGGCGCAGGAGGCCCCGCCGCCGATGTTCACCTCGTCGGTGACGTCGGAGAGGGTCACCGCCCAGGCGTTGGGGTTCGTGACCGTGATGGCGCCGGACATCGCCCACCTCAGGTCGGTGGGGGCGCCCGCGGTCGCGGTGACCCGATACCCGAAGGTGGCAGCGCCCGTGCCGTCGACATATCTGGTCGTGCTCTCGTCCACGACCTCCTTGTCGAGCGACCAGTGGTAGGTGCGCTCGTACCCGTGCACGACTGTCTTCTCGACGACGAGGTCCTTGCCCTCACAGACCTCCACGCTCGCGCCGTCGGCCCGGGTGCCTCCGTCCGGCTCGGTGATCCTGGCGGTGTTGCCGTAGATCCTGCAGACCCCCGGGTCCCCGGGCCAGGTGAGGGAGTACGTGAAGGTCCTCGCCCCATCGGTCGCCTTCACGACGTTGCTGGTCGGCAGGCTTCCGAGGTCGAGCTCGCTGTCGGTCACGGTCACCGAGCCGTCGGTGACCGTGGGTGTCGCGGCCGCGAAGTCGAAGGCCGCTGTGCCGCCGGCCGTCCCGCTGGTGCCGTAGTACGCATCCGCCGACCACGAGAGGCTCGCGGTGTTGGTGCCCGTGCTGCCTGCCGTGGTTCCGGCGCCGAGTGTGCAGGTGTAGGTGAAGTCCTTGCCACCGACCGGGATGGTGACCGGGCCGGCTACCGCGCTCCCGCCGTCGAGGACGGTGCAGGAGGCGCCCGGGATGGAGTCGCTGACCGTGACCCCGTCGATCGCCACGTCGTTCGGGTTGCCGACGCTGATCCGGCCGGACACCTTGAAGTTCGAGTCCTCCGGCGAAGTGGGGGTCACCACCACGTCGTACTCGACTGTGGCGCTCTCACCCTCCGCGATCTTCCTGTTCTCCGCACCGACGACCGACTTCTCGACGCTCCAGTCGTAGTCGCGGTCGTACGACGGGTCGGCGGTCGTGGTGACCGTCAGGTCCTTGCGAGTGATCTTGCTGTTGGTGAAGGTGCAGGTGACCTTCTCGTCGTCGGCGATGGTGACGGTCCGCGAGGTCGCCGTCTGGCCGGCCAGCGCCTTGCTGCACGCGATGCCGGCCAGGTTCCAGCCGGCCGGGAGGTCGAGCTCCTCCACCGTGTAGGTGCCGGGCGCGACCCGGTAGGTGAGCCGGTCGGGCAGGGTGGCGTCGGCGTCGTCGTCGAGGGAGAACGTCGAGGCGTCGCCGCCCGGCGTGATGCCGAAGTGGAAGTCGGTCCCGTCGGCGGGGGTGGCGTCCTTCACGACGGTCAGCTCGCCGGCGTCGATGGCGCTGGCCATGATCTGGTTGGCGTTCGCGCCGCTCGACGCGCAGTTCAGGTTGACCAGCCCGCCGTGGTACGGCGAGCCCTTGATGCTGCCCGCTCCGGTGCCGGCGCCGTGGTCGAGCTCGGAGGCGATGTGGAGGTCGTAGTACAGCGTCGCCGTCGTCGTTGTTGCCGGTACGTCGAAGGTGACGTGGACCGTGGCGACCGGGCCGTCCGGACTCTCGACGTACCACCGGGTGATCTGCGCCCCACCCTCCATGCGCTGGCCGGTGATGTAGTCGTAGGCCCACTTCTTGACGTCCTTGTCCATCACGTAGACGTCGTAGGTGAACGCCAGCTCGTTCTCGCCCGGCTGCAGTTGGGTCATCACCACGCGCTGGGGCACGACGGACCCCTCGGCCAGGTCGGCCTTGGCGTCGTTCATGTTGCCGTTCGCCCACTCACCGGAGCCGTCCGCCTCGGTGTTCTGCATGAAGGAGTCGACCTTGCCGGTGCCCCTGTTCGTGTCGCAGACCCCTGGCTCGCCGGCGGACGCCGTGCCGGCGCCCACGAACGGGAGCGTCAGGAGGCTCAGCGCAAAGGCCAGCGCCACGCGCAGGAGAGCCCATCGCCCCCATAGCGATGCTCTGGAACCGAGACGTCTGTCGAGCTGGCTGGCCATGATCCCCCCACGGAACCGGTCCGGTCAGCCACCTGGAAAAGGAGCTAAAGGTGATGCCACAGATCGACGTCGGTACACCGGGTGCACTGACGTCGCCGAGATGTTCGTCCACCCACCAAGGCCCCCCAAGGTGGCAAACCAGACGAAGGTCGGTTTCGCTGGACGACGCTGGTTCCCCGGCGCGTGGTCTCGACGCCTGAGCCGTCGTCCAGCCTGCTTCGCCGCGACCCGGTCGAAAGTCCCCACCCTGACCGGGGCCGCTCGTTCATGTTGTCCGGTCTGTCCGGGCAATGCACCCGAAATACCGCTTCGGGGGACTCAACCGGTCAGAAGGGGCTCGACCTGCCCATGCCGAACGGCTCGGAGGGGTCGGTTCGGGTGGCCCGAACGCGCCATTGCGGCCACCCGTACGGCCGGAGGGGCGGCAGCGGCTCAGGCGCCTTCGACCATCTTCGCGGCGATCGAGAGGAAGACGTCGTTCCCCTCCGGCTCCCCGAAGCTGACCCGCACCCCTTCGCCGGCGAACGGCCGCACCATGATCCCGGCCACCTCTGCCACCGTCGCGAACTCCTCGGTGCGGTCCCCGAGGGGGAGCCACACGAAGTTGCCCTGGGCGTCGGGGACGTCCCACCCCTGCAGGCGCAGCTCGGCGATGACCCGCTCCCGCTCAGCGACGATCGCGTCGACCCGCTGGAGCAGCTCCGCCTCGGCCTCCAACGACGCGACCGCGGCCGCCTGCGCGACGGAGGAGACACCGAACGGGAGGGCACACGCGCGGACGGCGGACGCGATCTCCGCGGGCGCGACGACGTAGCCGACCCGGAAGCCGGCGAGCCCGTAGGCCTTGGCGAAGGTGCGCATGACGACCACGTTGGACCGCTCCCGGTAGAGGCGCAGCCCGTCGACCGGGTCCTCGCTCCGCACGAACTCGCGGTAGGCCTCGTCCACGACGACCACGACGTGGGGCGGCACCTTCTCGATGAACGCCTCGAGCTCAGCGTGGGAGACCGCGGGACCGGTCGGGTTGTTCGGCGTGCAGACGATGACGACCTTGGTCCGCTCGGTGATCGCCTCGAGCATCGCGTGCAGGTCGTGGCGCGCGCCCGGGCCCAGGGGGACCTTCACCGACGTGGCGCCCGTGACCGCGACCGCGATGGGGTAGGCCTCGAACGACCGCCACGCGTAGACGACCTCGTCGCCGGCCTCGCAGAAGGCCTGGAGGAGGTGGTAGAGCACGGCCACCGACCCGGTGCCCGCCGCGAGGTGCTCGGTCGGCACGCCCAGACGCTCGCTCAGCGCCGCGTAGAGCGCCGTGCAACCCATGTCCGGGTAGCGGTTCATCGCCTGGACCGCCTCCGACACCGCCTCGACCACTCCGGGGAGCGGCGGGTTCGGGTTCTCGTTCGACGACAGCTTGTAGGTGCGCACGCCGTCACGCGGCGCGGGCGGCTTGCCGGGCACGTAGGCGGGGATGTCGGCGATGGCCGGACGGATCTTCGGCCCCTGGGCGGAGTGCGTCATGCGGCTCAGCCTAGCCAGATCCCGGCCCGAGGTAAGACAGGGGCAAGCAACCTCTTCGCCCCTTACACTCGTCCGGTGCCGCCCCGAAACCCCGCCCTCGGCCTCAGCCTGGTCGTCCTCGGCGCGACGCTGTTCATCGTCAACGCAGGCGTCTCCCGGGTCGCCCTGCGAGCAGGGGTGGACCCGGTCACCCTCACCACCATCCGGGTCACCGGCACCTTCGTCGTGCTGCTGCTCGTCGCCGCCGTCTTCCACCGCGGCGCGCTCCGCCCGCCCAGAGGACGGATCGGCCTCCTCATCGTCGCGCACGGCCTCATCGGCGTGGCCGCGCTGCAGTGGACCTACTTCGTCGCGATCGACCGACTTCCGGTGGGGATGGCGCTGCTCCTCGAGTACCAGGCTCCGATCCTGGTCGCGGTGTGGGCGAGGGTCGTGCAGAAGGAGGCGGGTCCGGCCCGCGCATGTGGGTCGGCCTCGCCCTCGCCATGACGGGACTGGCCGCGGCCACCGGCATCTGGAAGGGCACCGTCTTCGACCCGCTCGGCATCGCCGCCGGCCTGGGAGCCGCCGTCTGCTTCGCGGCGTACTTCCTGATCGGTGAGCACGGGGTCGGCGCTCTCGACCCGCTCCGGGTGATCGTCTGGTCGTTCCTGACCGCGTCGGTGGCACTCAACCTGGTCTCGCCGATCACCGACTTCGACACCACGCTGCTCTCCGAGAGCGTGTCGCTCCTCGGCGCTCTCAGCGAGTACGACGCACCCGTGTGGCTGCTGCTCGTGTGGATCGTCGTGCTCGGCACGGTGGTGCCGTTCGGGGTCGAGCTCGCCGCGCTGCGCCACCTTCGGGCCACGACAGTCACGATGGTCGCGATGCTCGAGCCGGTCGGCGTGAGCGTGCTCGGCTGGGTCTGGTTCGGGGAGAGTCTCGACGCGGTGGCCGTCGTGGGCGGCGTCGCGGTCGTGTCCGGCATCGTGCTCGCCCAGACCGCCCGTCGCGTGCCGGTCCAGGTCGAGCCGCCTCTGGTCACCTGACCTGTGCTCGTCGCGACGTCATCAGCGTCACGGCCCCACACTCCTGACAGTCCGGTCTAGACCAGTACATAAGGGCACTATCCGGACATGTTCCGCAGAGCCGCTCCAACGGGTCCACCCCAGTAGTCCACATGGGTCACGACCTCGGGGCGCTGCGACGTCATTCACGAACGCATCCGCGATCAAATGCCCCGTTCCCCTTCGCATTCGGTTGCGAACGGGGCCAAGATGGATGCAAGCGGACCGGCTCCGGGGGGGTCTTGGACCGGACCGCTCAGCACCAAGGCGGTTTCGAGCCGGCAACCTGTTGGGGGTCAACGAACTCGTCTCGGCCGGGAGTCTCTCCTGGACCGCCTGGGGGCCGAAGGTGGGGGGACCACCGTGCCGGCCCCGACGGAGCAGCAGCTCTGCCGGGGCCGGACACGCCCTCACGCAAGCCGGGTCGGCGATCGTCAGCCTCGGGGCTTCCTCCCACGAGAGCCGGCCAGAGAGCAGGCGGCCCGCGCCGGAGAGATCTCCGGCGCGGGCCGTTGCTTTTGTCGGGTGGACTACGCGGGCAGGACCACCGCACCGCCGCGGACCTCGGGCAGGTCACGCCCTGCGACGACGTCGAGCGGGTTGGTCATGCAGCGGACGGAGCCGCCGCCCTTGTGGAACTCCGTCACGTCCACGAGAACGATCTCGAAGCCCCACTCCTCGAGCTGCGCACGCACGCGGTCCGGGCACGTGGGCATGATGATCGTCCGGCCGACGACGATGGAGTTCGCGCAGAAGGTGAGCGCCTCCTCCTCGGTGAGCACGAGCGGCTCGGGGACCATGGCGAGCGCCGCCTCGGCCGAGGCGTCGTCGAACGCGGCCGGGCAGACCATCGCCCGGGTCTCGTCGAGCGGGCAGAACGCCAGGTCGAGGTGGTACATCCCGGGGTGGGTGATGCGCAGCCCGCGCACCCGGACGTCGAGGCCGACCGCGAGGTGCTTCAGGCCGAGGTGCTCGGTGCGGGGGCCGTAGCCCACGACGAGCGCGTCCCGCCACGCGAAGGCGTCACCGGCCTCGAAGTGCGCGCCGACCCCGTCGCGTCCGACGTACGACGTCGCGAAGCCCGCCTGCTCGAACCAGGGGGCCGCGGTGAGCGTCTCCATCCGGCGCTCGGCGTACCGCATGTGGGAGAGCATCACGCGCTGCCGCTCGGGGGTGTTCACCACGAGCCCGAGGTTCATCGCGTAGACCATGTCCGGCGCGTCGGGGCGCTGCTCGAGCACCTCGACCTCGCCACCGGCGGCGCGGATGGCGTCGATCAGGTCGAGCCACTGCTCACGTGCGCGCACGTGGTCGGGCTGGTGGTGGACGTCCATGTACGGGTTGATCGCGTAGTCCACGCGGAAGTGGTTGGGCTCCACCATCAGGTAGCGGCGACCCCACTCAAGCTGCTTTCCCATCTCTCGCCTCCCTTGCCGAGTCGGTCTTCATAGGAATGCCTGATTGTCTGACAATCAGGCGATCCCAAGTGTGAGGCTCTGTCCTTGCTCGGTCAAGTTTTGTCCGACAATGTTGTGAGCGCGTGCCGCACGCGCATCGAGGACGTTTCGAGGGGGCCAGGTATGACCGACCGCACCGGCGCCGGCGGGCCGAGCACCGCGGCCGCGGCGAGCCCTTTCGCGGGCCTGAGCCTGGAGCACTCCTCCACCGTCGACCGGGTCGCCGACGAGCTGCGACGGGCGCTGTTCGACGGGGAGCTCGAGCCAGGCACCCCGCTGCGCGAGATCGCCCTCGCGGAGGCGATGGGGGTGTCGCGGTCCACGATCCGCGAGGCTCTCGGAGTCCTCGTCGCGGAGGGCCTGGCCACCCGCGAGCCCAACCGCGGCGTCTTCGTCACCGAGCTCGACCCCGAGGCGGTGCAGGACGTGGCCCGCGCCCGCACCGTGCTCGAGGTCGCCGGGGTACGACGATGGACGGAGGCCGGCGAGGAGGCACGGGAGGCCGTGCGTCAGGCCCTCGTGGACTTCCAGACGGCCGCCTCCACCCAGGCGACACCGAGCGAGCTCACCGCCGCCCACCTCGCGATCCACCGCTCCCTGGCGGCGCTCACCGAGTCACCGCGGCTGGTCGCGCTCGCGGACGCGCTCTACGCGGAGATCCGGCTGGGCCTCGCGAAGGTGGACCGGATCCGCCGGAACGCCCCCGACCAGGTCGCCTCGCACCGCACGCTCCTGACCCTGCTCGAGCGCGGGGACGTGGAGACCGCCGCCCGCGAGCTCGAGCACCACCTCGCGCACGCCGAGACCTCGATGCTGGGTGCCCTGCACCTGTCCGGCGCCGGGGAGACGCTGCCGGGCTGACCCGGTTCGGCCCTTTCTGGCAGTATCGGCCGAGTGAGGTTCGTGATCTGGGTCGTCGTCAACGCGCTCGCACTCGCCGCGGCGGCGTGGCTCATCGACGGCATCCGGGTGACCGGAGGCACCACCGAGCAGCAGGCGTTGACCCTCCTCGTGGTCGCGCTCATCTTCGGCGTCGTCAACGCCATCGTCGAGCCGATCGTGAAGCTGCTGTCACTGCCGTTCATCATCTTGACCCTCGGTCTCTTCCTGATCGTGATCAACGCGGCGATGCTGCTCCTGACCAGCTGGATCTCCGGGGAGCTCGGTCACCGGTTCGTGGTCGACGGCTTCTGGACCGCGGTGCTCGGCGCCTTCGTGATCACGATCGCCACCTGGATCCTCGAGGCCGTGCTCCCGAGCGGGGACTGAGGAGCCAACCCGCCGTGACCACCTCCCACACCCAGGACCTGCTGCCGCCGAAGCGTCAGGCGGACGGTTCGCCGTACCGCATCGTCGTGGTCTGCCTGGGCAACATCTGCCGCTCACCGATCGGTGAGGTCGTGCTGTCGGAGAAGATCGCCCGCGCCGGCCTCGACGACCGGGTCGAGGTCGCGAGCGCCGGCACCGGCGGCTGGCACATCGGGGAGCCGATGGACCGACGGGCCGCCACCGTCCTGGCGGCATCGGGGTACGACGGCTCGGCGCACCGTGCCGCGCAGTTCGAGGCGCACTGGCACGACGAGTACGACCTGGTCCTCGCGATGGACGGGAGCAATCACACCGACCTCACCGAGCTCACCGCGGACGGCGCCACCGAGCGGCTGCGGATGTTCCGGGACTTCGACCCCCGCGCGGCGGGCGGGGACCGCGACGTACCGGACCCCTACTACGGCGGCGACGACGGTTTCGCCTACGTGCTCGCCACCGTGGAACGCACCAGCGACGCGATCGTCGCGGCCCTCGAGCGAGAGCTGGGCGGAGTCTGAGGTGGCACGGATGGGCACGATCGCGAACCGGGTGGAGGCACTGCTCGGCACGACGGTCGTGGCCACCACACCGGTCGCCGGCGGCGACATCTGCACCTCCACGAGGCTGCGGCTCTCGGGTGGCCGGTCGGTGCTCGTCAAGACCCGGCCCAACGCCCCCGCCGACTTCTTCGCCGCGGAGGCTCGGGGCCTCGAGTGGCTGGGCGCGGCCGAGGGCGTCGGCGTGCCCGAGGTGCTCGCCGCGGAGACCGACTGCCTGATCCTGGCCTGGGTCGAGGCCGGGCGCCCCACCCCCGAGGCGGCGGAACAGCTCGGCCGGGGTCTGGCCGTCACGCATGGGTCAGGGGCGCCCGCCTTCGGCGCCGAGCAGGACGGCTACATCGGCATCCTGCCGCTCCCCAACCGGCCCGCCCCGGCCTGGCCGGAGTTCTACGCGACCCGGCGCATCCTGCCCTACCTCAAGGTGGCCCGTGACCGGGATGCGATCTCCACGTCCGACGCCGCCGACGTGGAGGCCGTCGTCGGACGGATCACCGAGCTCGCCGGACCCGAGGAGCCGCCGGCCCGCCTGCACGGCGACCTCTGGTCGGGCAACGTCGTGTGGGGCCAGGAGGGACTGACCTGGCTGGTCGACCCGGCCGCCCACGGCGGGCACCGCGAGACCGACCTGGCGATGCTCGCACTGTTCGGGCTGCCCCAGCTGCAGCGGGTTCTCGACGCGTACGACGAGCAGATGCCACTCGCCGAGGGCTGGCAGGAGCGAGTGGGACTGCACCAGCTGTTCCCGCTCCTCGTCCACGCCTGCCTGTTCGGAGGCGGCTACGGCGCCCGCGCCGGCGAGGCCGCCCGCTCGCTGCTCTGACGCGCTGCTGCTCGGCCCGGCGCGCGCTTTCCCAAGGTCCCTTGGGGAAGCGTCACTTCCCGTCGTGCATTCCCACCGGGAAGTGACGGTTCGCATTGGGAAGTGCCGGTTCGCATTGGGAAGTGCCGGCTCGAAACCCGCACAACGGCATCTTCAGGACTGTCTCAGGTCGAGGTGGCAGGCTTGGGGCGTGTCCAGCGCAGATCCGAAGACGTCGCAGCCCCGGGTTCTCGTCGTCGACGACGACCAGGCCGTGCGGGACTCGTTGCGGCGTTCGCTGGAGTTCAACGGGTACGCCGTCACGCTCGCCCAGGACGGGGCCCAGGCCCTCGCCTCGATCGGGCAGAGCTCGCCCGATGCCCTGGTCATCGACGTGATGATGCCCCGTCTCGACGGGCTCGAGACCACCCGTGCGCTCCGCTCCGCCGGCAACGACCTGCCGATCCTCGTGCTCACCGCCCGTGACTCGGTCGGTGAGCGGGTCGAGGGCCTCGACGCAGGCGCTGACGACTACCTGACCAAGCCGTTCGCCCTCGAGGAGCTCCTCGCCCGGCTGCGCGCGCTGCTGAGGCGGGTTCAGCCCAGTGCCGAGGCGGAGGACGACACCGAGGCCGAGACGCTCACCTTCGCCGACCTCAGCCTCAACCCGGCCACGCGAGAGGTACGACGGGGCGAGCGGCCGATCGACCTGACCCGGACCGAGTTCAGCCTGCTGGAGATGTTCCTGCGCCGGCCGCGCCGGGTCCTCGACCGGTCGTTCATCCTCGAGGAGGTCTGGGGCTACGACTTCCCCACCACGGCCAACTCGCTGGAGGTCTACGTCGGGTACCTCCGCCGCAAGACCGAGGCGGAGGGCGAGCCCCGCCTGATCCACACCGTCCGCGGCGTCGGGTACGTGCTGCGGGAGGCCTGATGGGCCCACTGCACTACCGCCGGTCCCTGGCCAGCCGGGTCACCCTGCTGGCCGGAATGGCCGTGGGTCTCGCCGTCGCGGTCGTGGCCCTCGCCGGGTTCGCCACTGTGCGCATGCAGATGTACTCCACGCTCGACAAGTCACTCCTCGTCCGGGCCACCAAAGCAGCCCAGAGCCCAGCGTTGAGCGAGCTGACGAGACAGAAGGTGCCCTCCTGGGCCCTCGGAGCGGCCGACGTACGCATCGGATTCATCTACGCCAACGGCTTCGTCCCTGAAACGAGCTCTGACGGCAAGGCCAGCATCGAGCTTCAGCAACCGGAGCTCGAGGTGGCACGCGGCCAGCGTGCGTCCTCGATCCGCACCGTCTCGACCGCGGAGGGTCGCTTCCGGGTGGTCGCCGTTCCCACGAGGGGCGGCGGCGCTGCGCTGGTCCTGGCGCAGTCGCTGCACCCCACAGAGGAGACTCTCGAACGTCTGGGGTTGGTGCTGACCATCTTCGGCCTGGCCGGCGTCCTCGGCGCCACCTTCGCCGGCTGGGCGGTCGCCCGGAACGGGCTGCGTCCGGTCCGCCGGCTCACCAGCGCCGCCGAGGAGATCGCCCGGACCGAGAACCTCGACCCCATCGAGGTCGAGGGCAACGACGAGATCGCCCGCCTCGCCTCGGCGTTCAACGCGATGCTCGCCGCGCTCTCGGCCTCGCGCGACCGGCAGCGCCAGCTCGTCGCCGACGCCGGTCATGAGCTGCGCACCCCGCTCACCTCCCTGCGCACGAACCTGGACCTGCTCGTGCAGGCCGACCGCAGCGGCGGCCTCACCGACGAGGCCCGGGCCGAGCTGCTCGCGGACGTGGGCTTCCAGATCGAGGAGCTGACCACGCTCATCGGCGACCTCGTCGAGCTCGCCCGCGACGAGGGACTCCCGGTCACCGTCGAAGAGGTCGACCTGTCCGAGGTCGTCGACCGCGCCGTCGAGCGCGTCCGGCGCCGGGCCTCGAACCTGGAGTTCGACGTACGCACCTCGCCGTGGTGGGTCACCGGCGACTCCTCCGCTCTCGAGCGGGCGGTCACGAACCTGCTCGACAACGCCGCGAAGTGGAGCCCGCCGCTCGGGGTGGTCACGGTGCGCCTCGACGGCGGCACGCTCCTCGTCGCGGACGAGGGCCAGGGCATCGCCGAGGAGGACCTGCCGCACGTGTTCGACCGCTTCTACCGGTCCCGCGAGTCGCGTGGGATGCCCGGCTCGGGACTCGGGCTCGCGATCGTCAGGCAGGTCGCGGAGAGACACGGCGGAAGCGTGCGCGCAGGAGGCTCCCCGAAGAGCGGCGCCGCGTTCTGGTTCACCGTCCCGGGCTCGCCCGAACCGGAACGTGTAGAAAGGTCCGCATGGACTCCCGCGAGGCCCGAGGCGATGCATCCGGCCGTGCCACCGACCGCGCCGCCGCCGGTGCCACGAACCGGGCGGCGCTGACCCGGAGCGAGCGCCTCGACCGGCTGCCGTTCACCCGGGAGCACCGTCGGCTGCTGATCGGTTCGGGGACGGGCTGGGCGCTCGACGCGATGGACGTCGGCCTGATCAGCTTCGTGATGGCGGCGCTCGCGCAGCAGTGGGACCTCGGCACGACCACGCTCTCCTGGATCGCCTCGATCGGCTTCATCGGCATGGCGGTCGGCGCGAGCGTCGGCGGGTCTTCTCGCGGACCGTGTCGGGAGACGGCAGGTGTTCGCCATCACCCTGCTGATCTACGGGGTCGCGACCGGCGCGGCGGCGCTGTCCTGGTCGGTCGGCGCGCTGCTGGCCTTCAGGTTCCTGATCGGCCTCGGCCTCGGCGCCGAGCTCCCGGTCGCGTCGACCCTGGTCAGCGAGTTCGCCCCCGCACGGATCCGCGGCCGGGTCGTCGTCCTGCTCGAGTCGTTCTGGGCGGTGGGGTGGCTGGTCGCCGCGCTGATCGGCTACTTCGTCGTGCCGCAGTCCGACGACGGCTGGCGGTGGGCGCTGGCCCTCGGCGCGGTCCCGGCGGCGTACGCGGTCGTGGTGCGCTACGGCCTGCCCGAGTCGGTGCGCTTCCTCGAGAGGCGCGGCCGGTACGCCGAGGCGGAGGACGTCGTACGACGGTTCGAGGACTCCGCCGGGGTGGAGCCGCCGGCGGCACCGGCCGAGGAAGGCACGGGCCCTGCCCCCGACGTCCCGGGGCCCGGCGCGCTGTGGGCGCCCGGACTGCGTCGGCGCACGGCGTCGCTGTGGGCGGTCTGGTTCGGCGTCAACTTCTCCTACTACGGCGCGTTCATCTGGATCCCCACCCTGCTCGTGGCCTCCGGCATGGACCTCGTCCGTTCGTTCGCCTACACGCTGGTCATCACCATCGCGCAGCTGCCCGGGTACGCCGTAGCGGCGATGCTCGTCGAGCTCTGGGGCCGCCGACCCACGCTGTCGCTGTTCCTGGTCGGCTCGGCCGGGTCCGCGCTGCTCTTCGGCACCGCCGACTCCGTGACGGTGACCGTCGCCTCGGGCCTGGCCCTGTCGTTCTTCAACCTCGGCGCCTGGGGAGCGCTGTACGCCCTGAGCCCCGAGGTCTACCCGACCTCCTTGCGGGGCACGGGAACGGGCTGGGCGGCGGGCTTCGGACGGATCGCGTCGGTCCTCGCACCCCTGTCCGTGCCGGTGCTGCTGGACGCAGGGGACGGCACCGGCCTGCTGTTCGCGGTCTTCGCCGGGTTCTTCGTGGTGGCGGCTCTCGCGACCTGGGGGATGCCCGAACGCCGCGGCGAGGCCCTCGAGGCCGACCTCACAACTGTGTCGTAGCGGCCTCTCAGACTCGTCTCAGGCAGCGGAAGCATCCTGGGTTCATGACCGAGCACGACCCCATGCGCGAGCAGGACAACACACAGCCCGTTCCCGTCGGCGCGCCCGCCGGCCAGTCGTACCCGGGTCCCCAGAACCAGCCGGGTCCCCAGAACCAGCCGGGTCCCCAGAACCAGCCGGGTCCGCAGGGGCAGACGCACCGCTACGGCGACGCCGGAGCGGGTCGCGAGCACACCGCGGCCTACGACACCCGCGCCTGGGGCTCGGCACCGGGACACCAGGGCGCACCTCCGTACTTCGGCGGGCCCGGTCCGCAGGCCTCCCCAACTGCGGGCCGGCCCGGCCGATCCTCGGTCGGCGGCGGCCTGGTGGCCGGCATCCTGGCAGCGGCACTCGTCGTGGGCGGCGCCGCGGGACTGGTCGGAGCCGCCGGCTACGACCTGGTCAACGGTGACTCGGGCACGGAGAACGCCTCGCCCGTCGTCCAGACCAAGGACACACCGGCGCAGGCGGGATCGGTCGAAGCGGTGGCGAACTCCGTCCTGCCCTCGGTCGTGAAGATCAACGTCCGCGGCGCCCAGGAAGCAGGCTCGGGCTCGGGCGTGATCATCAGCGGCGACGGCGAGATCCTCACGAACGACCACGTGGTGGAGCTCGCGCAGGGCGGCGGCGCGGTCTCCGTCGCGTTCAACGACGGCAAGACCGTGCCGGCCAACGTCGTCGGGACCGACCCGTTGACCGACCTGGCGATCATCAAGGCGGAGGGCGTCTCCGGCCTCAAGCCCGCGACGCTGGGCCAGTCCAAGAACCTCGACGTCGGGGAGCAGGTCGTCGCGATCGGTTCGCCGTTCGGCCTCGAGGCCACGGTCACCAGCGGCATCGTCTCCGCCCTGCACCGGCCGGTCTCCGTCGGCGGACAGGGCTCGGTCGACACGGCCTACCCTGCGATCCAGACCGACGCCGCGATCAACCCCGGCAACTCCGGCGGCCCGCTCGTGAACATGCAGGGCCAGGTCGTCGGCATCAACTCCTCCATCCGGTCCTCGTCGGACTCCATGGGGGGGCAGGGCGGTTCCATCGGTCTCGGCTTCGCGATCCCGCTCGACCAGGCGATGCCGATCGTCGAGCAGCTCCGCGCCGGCGAGACCCCGACCCACGCCCGGCTCGGAGTCTCCGTGACCGACGCCGCCACGAGGGACGGACTCCTCACCGGCGCCGGGATCGCCGACATCTCGGCCGGCTCGGCGGGGCAGCAGGCCGGCCTCAAGCGCGGCGACATCGTCGTCAAGGTCGACGACCAGCCCGTGCAGGACTCCTCGTCCCTGGTGGCCACGATCCGCGGGCACCGGCCCGGAGACACCGTGAACCTGACCGTCGTACGCGGCGGTGACCAGATCCAGGTCAAGGCGACCCTCGACAGTGACAAGGGAGCCCCCGCGTCCTGACCCGGACCCGCTGCCCCGGCCCGTGCCGTCCAACCCCCACTGCCACGGGCCGGGGCAGTTCCTCCTCCACCACCGCGCCGGCCCGCCGTTGCCTTCAACCGCCAAGGGCCGGCGCGGTGGGCCATGGACTCCTCACTCCAGCGCGCGGAGCAGCCGGGCGGCCTTCCAGCGGGTCTCGTCGTACTCGCTCTCGACGTCGGAGCGGACCGTGATCCCGCCGCCTGTGCCGAGCGTGTACCGGCCGTCATGGGCGACCAGGGTGCGGATCACGACACCGAGGTCGGCGCGGCCGTCGCCGCTGATCCAGCCGAGCGCCCCTGAGTACACCCCGCGCGGGGTCGTCTCGACGTCGGCGATCACCTCCATCGTGCGGAGCTTCGGCGCGCCGGTCATCGACCCGGCCGGGAAGAGCGCTCGCAGCGCCTCGACCGTCGTGACCCCCTCGCGCAGGTGGCCGCGGACCGTCGAGACGAGCTGGTGCACGTTCGCGTAGGACTCGACGTCCATCAGCACCGGCACGGTGACGGTTCCGGGCTCGCACACCATCGACAGGTCGTTGCGCAGCAGGTCCACGATCATGAGGTTCTCTGCGCGGTAGCGCGGGTCGCCGCCCAGGGCCTCGCGGTGAGCCCGGTCCTCCTCGGGCGTCGCGCCCCGTGGCGTCGTGCCCTTGATCGGCTTGGTCTCCACCCAGCGGTTCCGGTCGATGGTCGCGAACCGTTCCGGGCTCGAGCTCAGCACGCTCACCCCCTCGTGCTGGAGGTAGGCGGCGTACGGCGCGGGGTTCACCTCCCTGAGACGGAGGTAGGCGTCGACGGGGTCGACCTCGGCGTCGACGGTTTCCCGGTAGGTCAGGTTCACCTCGTAGGTGTTGCCGAGACGCAGCTGCTCCTGCACGCGGGCGAACCAGCCGGCATAGAGGGATCTGCTGGGAGGGCCTGTTCGAACGTTGCCTTGGGTCGCGGTGTCCAGCGGCCCGCGGGCAGGCCGCCCGGGTCCTGAGACCTCGTCGGCCGGGACGGTCTCGGACGGTCCCGGGTCGTGGTCGAAGACGAGCCGTCGCGGGGAGCGCATCCAGACCGCGTCGGGAACGCCGCCACCCTTGTGCGCAGGCAGGTCGGGGCGGCAGGCGTACCCGAACCAGCCGACCCAGCTGACCTGCGGGTCGCCGCCGTCGCGAGCCAGCTCCTCGCCCAGCACCGTGAAGATGTCGTCGCCGACCAGCCGCCGCTCGCCGCCCCGGACCTCCCAGACCTCGCGCCGGGCGGCGTCGTAGGTGAGCGAGACGTCGTCCTCCTCGAGCCAGCCGAGGATCGAGCGGCGGCCCGACCACTCCCGCGAGCCGCCGCCGTCGAGCCAGAACATCCGGTCGTGCTTCCGCGCGAGCTCGCGGAACGCCGCGACCGGGTCCGCCCAGGTCATCCGAGCTCCAGGAAGTTCCGGATCATCGTCTCCCCGTGCTCGGTGAGGATCGACTCGGGATGGAACTGCACACCCCACAAGGGCCGCTCCCGATGCCGCACGCCCATGACGACCGGGCCTCGCTCGTCGTCGCACCACGCGTTCGCGACGAGTACGTCGGGCAGGGCGACCGCCGCGAGGGAGTGGTAGCGGACCGCCTTGAACGGGCTCGGCACGCCCTCGAAGATCCCGCTCCCGTCGTGGGTCACGACAGCCACCTCGCCGTGCGCGGGCTCGATCTGGCGCACCCTTCCGCCGTACACGCTGACCAGGCCCTGCATGCCCAGGCAGACGCCGAGGACCGGCACCCGTGCCTCGAGCAGGACCGCCCGGCCCACCGAGAAGTCCCGTTCCTCGTCGGGGTTGCCGGGGCCGGGCGAGAGCACGACGTGGCTGAACGCTCCCGCCAGCAACGTGTCCGCGGCGACCTCGTCGTGCTCGACGACCTCGGGCAGCCGCCCGGTGACCGCGGCCACGAGGTGCACGAGGTTGTAGGTGTAGGAGTCGTGGTGGTCCACCACCACAACCCGAGGGCTCATGTCAGGAGGTCGAGCACGAGGTCGTGGATCAGCTCGTAGCCGTGCTCGGTCAGGATCGACTCGGCGTGGAACTGGACCCCCCGGAAGTGCGGTCCGGCGACCATGTGGATGTCACCGGTCGCCGGGTCAGAGGTGACCTCCACGTCCTCCGGCGCACCATCGGGACCGAGCCTGCCGACGAAGGTGTTGTAGAAGCCGACGTTCTCCTCGCGGCCATCGAGCGAGACCCGCGACTGGGTGCCCTGGAAGACGATGTCCTTGTAGGTGAGCGGGATCCCAAGGCTCTTGCACAGCACCTGGTGCCCGAGGCAGACGGCGAGGAACGGCTGACGGGACGCCCGCAGGTCCTCCACGGCCGTGGTGAACGCGGAGATCTTCGGGTGGTCCGTCTCGCGCGGGTCACCGGGTCCGGGGCCGACGATGACGAGGTCGTACCCGTCGAGAGCGCCGGGCTGGTAGTCCTCGTGACGGACCACCGTCGAGGTCATGCCCATCACCGCGAGGACGTGACGGAGCATGTTCACGAAGTCGTCCTCGCCGTCGAGGATGACGGCGGTCTTGCCCTTGAGCTCGGGCGCCGGCGGCGAGCCGCCCTGGTCGGTCAGCCAGAACTTGCTCAGCCTCTGGTTGCGGGAGTTGAGCGCGATGAGGACGTCCTCGTCCTGGGTCAGCTCCGACACCCCGTCGGGCGCCGCGCCGGGTCCGGGCACCAGCCCGAAGGCGGTCAGGATCCCGCCTGCCTTGGCGTGGGTCTCGGCGACCTCGTAGTCCGCGACCGAGTCACGGACGAGGGTCGCCCCCGCGGTGACCTTGAGGTGGCCGTCCGGGGAGACGTCCGCGGTGCGGATCACGATCGGCGAGTCGGCGGTGGGACGCCCGTCACCGTCGCGACCGAGGAGGGCGAGGGCTGCGCCGTAGTAGCCGCGCCCCTCCGTCTCGTACTGCTTGATCAGCCGGCAGGCGTTCTCGACGGGCGAGCCGGTGACGGTGGCGGCGTACATGGTGTCGCGCAGGACCTCGCGCACGTCGCGGCTGGTGCGCCCGGCGAGGAGGTACTCGGTGTGCACGAGATGCGTCATCGGCTTGAGGAAGGGCCCGAGCACCTGGCCGCCCTCGTTGCAGACGTCGCACATCATCTTCAGCTCCTCGTCGACGACCATGAAGAGCTCGTAGATCTCCTTCTCGTCGGCGAGGAAGTCCAGCAGCCTCGCCTTGCGCTCCTCGGGGTCGTGGAGCCCCTTCAGGCGGAAGGTGCCGCTGATCGGGTTCATCCGCACGTCGCCGCCGTGGACGCTCACGTGTCGCTCGGGGCTCGCCCCGATCAGGAACCGGTCGCCGGTGAAGAAGCAGTAGGTCCAGTACGCGCCGCGCTCCTTCTCGAGCAGGCGGCGGAAGACGGTCAGCGCCTTGCGCGCGCCCCAGTCCTCCAGTCGGGCGCGGTAGTGGCGGCCGACCACGAGGTTCGCGCCCTCGCCGTTGCCGATCTCGTCCTCGATGATCCGGTCCACCACGGCGGCGTACTCGCTGTCGCTGGTCTCGAAGCCGCCGCGGTCCTCGAACTCGACCGGCTCGTCCGGCAGGGCGTCGAGCAGCTCGGCGACCGGGACCTCGACCTCGGAGTCCAGTCGTACGACGGTCAGCGGCGCGCCGTCGTCGTGGACCTCGAAGCCACGCTCGGCCACCTGCCGGAACGGGATGGCGAGCAGCCGGTCGAACCGCCTGCCCTCGGGGGCAGGACCCTGCTCGAGCGGGACGTCCATGAGGCTCTCCACCTCGCTGCGCCTCCCACCGACCAGGGTCACCGTCCCGGCGTCGCGGAGCCTGATGGCAGCCCACGCCTCGTGCTGCACCAATGCGTCGAGCGCCTGTGCTGCCGAGAGTGGGATGGGAGTGCTCATGGTGCGGCAACGCTACCTCGCAGCGGGCACGGCGAGAGCGCCGATCTCCCCCTCCGGACCACCCGGCGGCGCTCAGTCCTGCGCCAGGCCCATGCGAACACCGATGGCGACGCATCCAATGAGCCACATGGTCGATGCGGCGAAGCCCATCAGGCAGGACAGGAACACTCCGAACCCGCTGTTCCCGGCAGCCAGTATGAAGACGGCGACGGCGACAGCCGCCAGGACGACACCCCCGAGCATCATTGCCGTCGGCTCCGACACATTCATGCTCGAGACGGCCATGGAGGACTCGCCGATGACGCGTGTGCTCACGTGCTCTCCGCACTGAGGGCAACGAAGGGCGTCCGGGTCGGACACGCGGTGCCCGTTCTTGCACTCGAGGACTCGCATGGGCGGAGTCTGTCACGCAGACGCCGGTCATCCGACCGTGTACGAGCTAACCGCGTCTCGGCCTCAGTCGGCCGAGACGGTGACCATCCGCTGCGTGGCGCGGGTCAGCACGACGTAGAGCGTCGCCCGCCCGGTCTGGGACTCCGACTCGATCTCGGCCGGCTCCACCACGACGATGCCGTCGAACTCGAGGCCCTTGGTGTCGAGGCCGGTGAGCACGGCGATGCGCGCTTCCGCGCCGCCGAACCGGTCCTCGCCGAGCTCTTCCCAGGAGTCGAGCCACGCCTGCGCAGAGGTACGACGGGCAGCGGCGACGACGATCCCGACCGTGCCCTCCACCGCACCCGCCAGCTCGGCGACCGCCGCGCGCACCCCCGCCTCGAGGTCCTCGACGCGGCGCTCCTCCGGCGCGATCCCGGTCGAACGCACCGCGTTGGGCAGGTCGGCGTCGAGCCCGACCCGGGCCGCGTAGTCCGCCGCGAAGTCGTAGATCTCCTTGCTGTTCCGGTAGTTCGTCGACAGGTGGAACTCGTGACGCGGCTTGTCACCGAACGCCTCGTCACGCGCCCGCGCAGCCTCCGCGGGGACCGGCCACGACGACTGGGCGGGATCGCCGACCACCGTCCAGCTCGCGGTGCGGCCGCGCCTGCCGACCATCCGCCACTGCATCGGGGTGAGGTCCTGGGCCTCGTCGACGAGGACGTGGGCGTACCCGTCGTCCTCGGTGCGGCTCGAGGTCCGCGGACCGGTGGCGTAGTCGCGGTCGGCGATCGTGGTCACCTCGCGGGTGTTCTCGTCGACCAGGAACGCGAGCGGGTCCTCCTCCTCGTCGTGGACCTCCGGGACGTCGCCGAGCTGGTAGCGCAGCTCGTCGAGCAGCGGCACGTCCTCGACGGACCAGTCCGTCCCCCCGCGACCGTCGTGCTGACCGTCGTACGACCAGGACTTCGTCAGCAGCGCCCGGTCCTCCTGCGACAGCACGCCCTCGCCGACGCGGGCCAGGAACTCGGCGTCCGCCAGCCAGCCGAGGACGTGCGTCGCGTCGAGAGGCGGCCACCAGGCCCGCACGAAGTCGACGAAGGCGGCGTTGCCGAGCATCTCGTCGACGAACTGCTCGCGACCGCGCTCGCGGCCGCGCTCGCCGCGGACCTGCCGCCACATGACGTCGAGCAGCGCGTGGGCGACCCGGGTGAGCTGGCGGTTGCGCTTGCCCTGCCCCAGGAGCTGGCGGCGCAGGTGCGCGAGGTCGCGGTGGGAGAGCTGGATGTTCTCGTCACGGTAGAAGACGCGGAACTCCCTCGGCGCTCCCGGGACGGCCTGGCGAGCGGTGCGCCGCATGAGCTCGGCCATCCGGGCCGACCCCTTCACGTCGGCGACGGCCGGGTCGTCGTGGCGTACCGCCTTGATGCCGTCGACGACCTCGCCGAGCGAGCGGAGGGCGACGGCGGTCTCGCCGAGCGAGGGCAGCACGCGCTCGATGTAGCGCATGAAGACACCGGACGGGCCGACCACCAGCACGCCTCCGCTCTCGTAGCGACGCCGGTCGCTGTAGAGCAGGTACGCCGCGCGGTGCAGCGCGACGACGGTCTTGCCCGTGCCGGGACCTCCGGTGATCAGGACGACGCCCTTGCCCGGAGCCCGGATCGCCTCGTCCTGCTCGGCCTGGATGGTCGCCACGATCGAGTGCATCGAGCGGTCGCGGGCCCGGGACAGCTGGGCCATCAGCGCACCCTCGCCGACGATGGGCAGGGCGTCGGCCGCGGGGCTCTCGGCGTCGAGGAGGTCGTCCTCGATGGCGACGACCTGCTGCCCGGCACAGCGCAGCACGCGGCGGCGTACGACTCCCCGCGGCTCCGCGGCGGTCGCCTGGTAGAAGACGGCGGCCGCCGGAGCGCGCCAGTCGATCAGGAGCGAGTCGCGGTTCTCGTCACGCAGACCGATCCGGCCGATGTAGCGCGGGGCCTCCTCGGCGTCGTCCAGGTCGATCCGGCCGAAGACCAGCCCCTCGTGGGCGGCGTTGAGCGTCGCGAGGCGCTTGGCGGCCTGGAAGACCATCGCGTCGCGCTCGACGAGACCGCCCTCGTGGCCGAGGCGGCCTCGGCCGTAGCCCTCTTTCGCGAGCGCCTGGGCGTTCTTCGCCGACTGCTCGAGCTGGAGGTAGACGCGGTCCACGAACTCCTGCTCGTGCGCGATCTCCTGCTCAGCGATCTCTGCGGACAAGGTGGATCCACCGCTCCTCGACGTCTGGTGCGCTTTCGCGTCGCTGGGAAAAACCAAGTCGTCAACTCTACCCCGAGCAGGCGCGCTGCCTGTGCGGTTTTCGGGCGGTAGCAACCCCAGGGCCCGGTTCGCCCGGGTGCCGGACCGGACCTGTTAGTCACATTTCGGACTCTTCTGGACCGGAAAGATCCAAATGGGGGTGGCGGACCTTACGCTGTCACGCACCTCTTTTCACCTCTCACCCACACAAGGGGCATCGATGACAATCTCGCTCGGGCGAACCGTCTCCACCCTGGCCGTCGCGGCCGGACTCGCACTCGGCACCGCGGGCACGGCCGCCGCGGCAGAGCTGACCGTCAATGACGCGCGCGGCGACGTCCAGGCCTTCGACATGAGCACCGACGAGCCGTCCGCGGCCCCCGCGGTCAAGAACGGCGACATCACGCGCACCGTCTTCCGTCACAACGACCGGCGCATCTCGGTCCGGGGCAAGTTCGCCGACCTCGCTCGCAAGGGCGACATGACCGGCTACGTCGTCCGCATCGTGACCAACGAGGGCGTCAAGCGCGACGTGACGATCTTCGCCGGCGCGAACATGTGGGGCGGCCAGGCCACGATGGCCCGCCCGAGCGGCCAGGAGGTCACCTGCGACGTCGACCACAAGATCGCGTACGACACCGACGTCCTCACCGTCAGCTTCCCGCGCAGCTGCGTCAGCGACCCGCGCTGGGTGCGCCTGGGCTTCGGCTCCATGCGGATCGAGACTGCCACGAACCGGTACTACGGCGACGACGCCCAGATCTCCGGGCACATCAACCAGAACAACGTGAAGCTCTCCGGCCGCATCCGCCGGGGCTGACCCCTCACCTGCCGCGACTCGTCCGGGCCCGCGCCGCTTCGTACCTCTCGATGTACAAGGCGGGCGGGACCCGGGCGATCGCCTCGCCGATGACATCGAGGGGCACGTCCTCCAGGCGCCTGAAGCGCAGGCAGGACTTGCCCAGGTCGAGCTTCAGCCCGCGGTCGGCGTACTGCTGCTTGAACCACTCGAGCTCCGGCTCGGAGGAGTACAGGCCCATCAGGTAGAGCGCCATGTGGTTCTTCTGGCTCGCGAGCGCGGCGATGCCGAGCGGCTGGCCGTTGTAGGTGTTCGGGTAGGCCTCGAGCGGGAACGGCCAGTGTCCCAGGCCAGAGCCTGCCCGCCCGCTCGGACGGGAAGGGCAGCTACTTCTTGCGGGACAGGAAGGCGAGCATCGCGTTCTTGGCCTCCTCCGACCCGAACAGGCGCGCCGAGAGCTTCGACAGCTCGTCCCCGTGACGGTCGATCCGCTCGATGAGCGGCTGCCCCAGGAGGCGCTTGGTCTCGCGCAGGCCCTGCGGGTTGCCCTTGGTAAGCGCGACGCAGACCTGGCGCACCTCGGTGTCGAGCTCGTCCTCGGGCACCGCCTTGGTCACCAGGCCCATCGCCGCGGCCGTCGTACCGTCGAAGACCTCGCCGGTCAGGAAGGTCAGCGCCGCCGACCGGTCCGTCATCCGGGGCAGCACACTCAGCGAGATCGCAGCGGGGGTGAGGCCGAGGCGGACCTCGGTGAACGCGTACGTGGCGTCGTCGGCGCTGAGCGCGATGTCCGAGGCCGCCACGATCCCGATGCCGCCCGCGCGGACGTTGCCGTGGAGCCGCGTCACGACCGGCTTGGAGAGCGTGGCGATCCGGCGCTGGAGGTCGACGAGCACCCCGGCCGCCTTCTCCATCCCCTCGTCGCTGGCCTCCGACAGGTCCGCGCCCGAGCAGAAGGTCCTCCCCTCGGCGCGGACCACGACGACCTTCACCGACTCGTCCCCCTCGGCACGCTCGAGCCGCTCGAAGAGCTCACCGACGAGCTGGCGGGAGAGCGCGTTCCGGTTGTGCTGGGAGTCGAGGGTCAGCGTCGCGACCCCGTCGGCGACGTCGTAGTGGACGAGCTCGTCGGTCAAAGCCTTCTCATCTCTCTCGGTTGCGGTGGCATCTTCCCAAGCGTCATGGACGGTTCCCAAGCGGTATGCCGCTTGTGGACCGTCCATAACCCCGCGTTACAGCTGGTGGGTGGCGGGTCAGTAGGACTTGGGCAGGCCCAGCGAGTGCATGCCCACGAAGTTCAGGATCATCTCGCGGGACACCGGCGCGATGCGACCGGCCCGGGCCGCGACCAGCAGGCCCGCGACGCCGTACTCCTGGGTGATGCCGTTGCCGCCGTGGGCCTGGACCGCGCGGTCGGCCGCGTCGCAGGCTGCCTCCGCCGCGGCGTACTTCGCCATGTTGGCCGCCTCCCCGGCGCCCATGTCGTCGCCGGCGTCGTAGAGAGCGGCGGCCTTCTGGGTCATCAGCCGGGCCAGCTCTATCTCGATCTTCGACTGGGCGAGCGGGTGCGCGAGGCCCTGGTGAGACCCGATCGGCGCCCCGAACACCTCACGCTCCTTGACGTAGGCGACCGCCTTGTCGAGGGCGTAGCGTGCAAGGCCGGTCGAGAACGACGCCGCCATGATCCGCTCCGGGTTGAGCCCCGCGAAGAGCTGGACGAGACCCGCGTCCTCGTCACCGACCAGGGCGTCGGCCGGCAGCCGCACGTCGTCGATGAAGACGCCGAACTGCTGCTCGGGGCTGACGATCTCCATCGGGATCGGCTTGTACTCGAAGCCGGGTGCGTCCGTGGGCACGACGAACAGGCAGGGCTTGAGCTTGCCGGTCTTGGCGTCCTCGGTGCGCGCGACGACGAGGACGTTCGCCGCCTCGTCGACACCGGAGATGTAGATCTTGCGACCGTTGAGCACCCACCCGTCGCCGTCGCGGCGGCCTGTGGTCGAGATGTTGTGGGAGTTCGTGCCCGCGTCCGGCTCGGTGATCGCGAACGCCATCGTCTGGGTGCCGTCGCAGATGCCGGGGAGCCAGCGCCGCTTCTGCTCCTCGGTGCCGAAGCGCGAGATCACGGTGCCGCAGATCGCCGGCGAGACGACCATCATCAGCAGCGGGCAGCCCTGGGCGGCGAGCTCCTCGCAGACCGCGGCGATGTCCCCGATGCCGCCGCCACCGCCGCCGTACTCCTCGGGGATGTTGATCCCGAGGTAGCCGTTCTTCCCGATCGCGAGCCAGAGGTCGGTGGTCTTGCCGCCGCTGCGGGCCTGCGCCGTGAAGTACTCGCGGCCGTAGCCGGAGGCCAGCTTGGCGACCTCCCTGCGCAGGGTCTGCCGCTCCTCGGACTCGGTGAACGCGATCTCAGTCATTGCTCTCTCCTTCTGCTCTGCCGTCCACTGGGGCTTCCTGCAGCGGGTCGGGTTTCTCCTGTACGACGGCCAGCACGGCCCCCGCGGCCACCTGGTCGCCCGGTGCCACGGGGAGGTCGACGACCACACCGTCCTGGGGCGCTGACACGGTGTGCTGCATCTTCATCGCCTCGAGCACCAGCACGGTCTGGCCGGCGCTCACCTCGTCACCCTTCCCGACGGGGATGCCGATGACGACCCCGGGCATCGGGGCGAGCAGCGACCCGGTGGCGACCTGGTCGGCCGGGTCTACGAACCGAGGCAGCCTGGTCAGAGCGACGTGTCCGTGCACCGAGTCGACGTCGACCAGGTCACCGCGCACGCTCACCTCGAAGGCGGTCTCCACGCCGTTGACCCTGAGGACCACGCGGTCCGTCGTGGCCCGGCCGGCCCGGATGCTCGTCGCGTCGAGGGCGGGCGACTCCTCGTGGGCGAAGCGGTACCCGGATCGTCCGGCGTACCACCCGACCTCGTAGACGATCTCGTCCTCGCCCGGCGTGCGCGGCCCGGCCTGATGCCCCTGCACGAACGACACGGTCTGGGGCTGCGACGGGACGTTGCGCCACGCGACCGGGATGCGAGCCTGCACCTTCCGGCGGGAGGCGTCGTGCTCGGCCAACGCGAGAGCGGCCGCGTAGGAGCTGACCTCCGCGGGGACCACCTCACCCCGGTCGTACCCCCCGCCGCCGAGCGACCGCAGCTCGTGGCGCTCGAAGAAGTCCGTGCTCACGTCGCCGTCGAGGAACGCCGGGCTGGCGAGCACCTCCGCCAGCAGGTCGCGGTTGGTCTTGATCCCGTGCAGTCGCGCGCGACGCAGCGCGGCCGCGAGACGTCGCGAAGCCTCGGCCCGGGTGGGCGCCCAGGCGATCACCTTGGCGAGCATCGCGTCGTAGTGGGTGCTGACGTCGTTGCCGGACTCGAAGCCCGCGTCCAGCCGGAGGCCGTAGGACGCGGGGTTCTCGAAGTGAGCCACGACACCGGGGATGTCGAAGCGCGCGAGCCTGCCGCTCTGGGGCTGCCAGTCGGCGCCGGGGTCCTCGGCGTAGAGCCGCACCTCCACGGCGTGGCCCTTCGGCGCCGAGAGGGAGGCGTCGAGGCCGGTGTCGAGCGCCTCGCCCTCGGCCACGGCGACCTGCATCGCGACGAGGTCCGTGCCGGTGACCAGCTCGGTGACGGGGTGCTCCACCTGGAGCCGGGTGTTCATCTCCAGGAACCAGAACCGGTCGCCCGAGACCAGGAACTCGACCGTGCCCGCGCCGACGTAGTCGATCGCGGCCGCGGCGTTGCGAGCCGCCTCGTGCAGCGCGGCCCGGGTCTCCGAGGACAGGCCCGGCGCGGGGGTCTCCTCCACCACCTTCTGGTGGCGGCGCTGGATCGAGCAGTCGCGCTCACCGAGGACAAGCACGTTGCCGTGGGTGTCACCGACGACCTGCACCTCGACGTGGCGGCCGTGCTCGACGTACGGCTCGCAGAACACCGTCGGGTCGCCGAAGGCCGAGGCCGCCTCGTTGGCCGCGAGGTCGACCTGCGACGAGACGTGCTCGAGGAAGCGCACCACTCGCATGCCGCGGCCACCACCACCGGCGGACGCCTTCACGAGGAGGGGCAGGTCGTCCTCGGTCACCGATGCGGGGTCGATCTCCCCGAGCACCGGGACCCCGGCCTTCTCCATGAGCTTCTTGGCCTCGACCTTCGAGCCCATCGCGTCGATCGAGTCGGGTCGCGGGCCGACCCAGGTGAGGCCCGCGTCGACCACCTGTCGGGCGAAGGCGGCGTTCTCCGACAGGAAGCCGTAGCCCGGGTGGACGGCGTCGGCACCCGACATGCGAGCCGCCTCCACGACGAGGTCCCCGCGCAGGTACGTCTCGGCGGGGGTGCTCCCGGGCAGCCGCACCGCGAAGTCGGCCTCGCGGACGAACGGCAGGTCCGCGTCGGTGTCCGAGAACACCGCGACGGTCTCGATGCCGAGGGTGCGGCAGGTGCGGAACACCCGGCGCGCGATCTCGCCCCGGTTCGCGACCAACATTCTCGTGATAGGGGTCCTCACCGGAAGAACATCCTCACTGCTTGCACTCGAAGGCTCATGTTTCACATCCGGAAGACGCCGAAGCGGTCGGTGCCCTCGTAGGGGGCGTTGTCGATCACGGACAGCGCGATGCCCAGCACGGTGCGGGTGTCGCGCGGGTCGATCACGCCGTCGTCGTACAGCCGGCCCGACAGGAAGAACGGCAGGGACTCGGACTCGACCTGGTCCTCGACGTACTTGCGCAGGCCCGCGTCGGCCTCCTCGTCGTACACCTCGCCCTTCGCCTCCGCGGCGGCCCTGGCCACGATCGACAGGACGCCGGCGAGCTGCTGGGGCCCCATGACGGCGGACTTGGCGGAGGGCCAGGTGAAGAGGAAGCGCGGGTCGTACGCCCGGCCGCACATGCCGTAGTTCCCGGCGCCGTACGAGGCGCCCATCATGATCGAGATGTGCGGGACGGTCGAGTTGCTGACCGCGTTGATCATCATCGCGCCGTGCTTGATGATGCCGCGCTGCTCGTACTCCTTGCCGACCATGTAGCCGGTCGTGTTGTGCAGGAACAGCAGGGGTACGTCGATCTGGTTGGCCAGCTGGATGAACTGCGCGGCCTTCTGGGACTCCTCGCTGAACAGCACGCCCTGGGCGTTGGCGAGGATGCCGACCGGGTGGCCGTGCACCTTGGCCCAGCCCGTGACGAGGGACGGCCCGTAGAGGGGCTTGAACTCGTCGAAGACGACCTCGTTGTCCTCGCTGACGCCGTCGCAGATCCGCTCGATGACGTCGCGGGGGTCGAAGGGCTCCTTCAGGTCCTCGGGGATCAGGTCGAGGAGCTCCTCGGGGTCCTTCGCCGGCTCTGCGTAGGCGCCGGCGCGCTCCGCTCGTGCCTTGCGCCAGTTCAGCCGGGCCACGATGCGGCGGCCGAGGCGGATCGCGTCGTACTCGTCGACGGCGAGGTAGTCCGCGAGCCCCGACGTACGCGCGTGCATCTCGGCGCCGCCCAGAGACTCGTCGTCGGACTCCTCACCGGTGGCCATCTTGACCAGCGGCGGGCCGCCGAGGAACACCTTCGCGCCCTCCTTCACCATCACGACGTAGTCGCTCATGCCGGGCACGTAGGCCCCGCCGGCCGTGGAGTTGCCGAACACCAGGGCGATCGTGGGGGTCTTCTCGGCGCTGGCCTTGGTCAGCCCCCGGAACAGGTCGCCTCCGGGGATGAAGATCTCCTTCTGGGACGGGAGGTCCGCCCCTCCGGACTCGACGAGGTTGACGCTCGGCAGGCGGTTCTCGCGCGCGATCTGGGCCGCTCGGAAGACCTTCTTCACCGTCCAGGGGTTGCTCGCGCCGCCGCGGACGGTCGGGTCGTTGGCGATGATCATGCACTCGACGCCCTCGATGACGCCGATACCGGTCACGACGCTCGCGCCGACCTTGTAGTCCGAGCCCCAGCCGGCGAGCGGGCTCAGCTCGAGGAAGGCCGACCCCTCGTCGACGAGCAGCTCGATCCGCTCGCGCGCGAGCAGCTTGCCCCGCTTGCGATGGCGCTCGACGTACTTCTCGCCGCCGCCGGCGACGGCCTTGGCGTGCTCCTCCTCGAGCGCGGCGAGCTTCTCCAGCATGGCGGTGCGACGGCTGCTCATGCGGTAGCCGCCCGAGGCTCACGTGTCATGCGACCATCGTGGGCGAGCCACAACAAACAGTCAAGCCTGACTTTTTCTGCGCCGCCTGGGATGTATCGATTACCAAGGTATGCAGGCAATTGGTTGCTTACCACGGTGATCTTGCCGAGGTAAGCAACCAATTGCCGTGGGAAGTGCGGGCCCCAGGCCCGGGTCAGCTTGTTGACGCGCCGTAGCCGAGCAGACGGGCGGTCAGGTCGTTGAGCACCTCCGTGGCACCCCCGCCGATGCCGAGGATCCGGGCGTCGCGGTAGGCCCGCTCCACCTCCGTCCCGTGCATGTAGCCGGTGCCGCCGTGGATCTGGACGGCCTGGTCGACGACGAAGCCGCACGCGTCGACGGCTGCCGCCTTGGCCTGCAGAGCCTCCGCCAGCGGGTTCTCCCCGGCGACGAAGCGGCGGGCGACCTCGCGCGTGTACGTGCGCGCGACCTCGATCTTGCGGTGCATCTCGACCAGCTTGTGCTGCACCACCTGACGCGCGATCAGCGGCTTGCCGAAGGTCTCCCGCTGCTTGGCGTACTCGACGGTGAGGTCGAGCGCGCGGGCCGCGATGCCGTAGCCGTGCACCGCGAGCGCCAGCCGCTCGGTCACGAACTGCTGGGCGATCAGGACGAAGCCCGCGTTCTCGTCGCCCACGAGGTTGGCCGCCGGGACGCGGACGTCGGTGAACGACAGCTCGGCGGTGTCGGAGCAGTGCCAGCCCATCTTCGACAGCGAGCGGGTGACCTCGAAGCCGGGGGCGCCCTTCTCGATCACCAGCAGGCTGACCCCGCCGTACCCCGGCCCGCCGGTGCGGACCGCGGTCGTCACGAAGTCCGCGCGCACGCCGGAGGTGATGAACGTCTTGGCCCCGTTGACGATGAAGTCGCCGCCCCGCCCTGAGCCCGTCGAAGGGTCGCGTACGGCGGTGGTGCGGATGTTCGCGACGTCCGACCCTCCTCCGGGCTCGGTGATCGCGAGCGACCCGATCGCCTCGCCGGCCAGCGTGGGACGCACGAACCGGTCGACGAGGTCGTCGCTGCCGGCAGCCACGATGTGCGGGAGCGCGATGCCCGAAGTGAACAGCGCGGCCAGCAGGCCGGAGCTCGCCCCCGCCTCCGCCATCGCCTCGGTCAGCGCGACCGCGTCGAGGAAGCTGCCCCCGCTGCCACCCTTCTCCTCCGGCACGCCGAGGCCGAGGAAGCCCTGCTTGGCAGCCGATCGGTGGAGCTCGCGCGGCACCTCGCCGGCGTCCTCCCACTCCTGCAGGTGGGGCAGGACCTCCTTGCGCACGAACGCCCTCGCGCTCTCACGCAGCGCTCGCTGCTCGTCGGTCCAGAAGCCCTCGTGCGCCGTCATCGCGTGACCACCATGCCGACCATCGTCGGGGCGCGGGCAACAAACAGTCAAGGCTGACTGTTACTGAACCGGACAAGACGCTCGGGTTGAGCGTCGCCCTCGTCGACCAACACCGGGCGACCGACGCCTACAGCAGGTCCTCGGTGATGCTCACGTGCCGCGACCGGACCCACTCACCCAGCGCCTTGGCCTGCGGGTCGAACCGCGTCGAGGCGGCAACACCCTGGCCGAGCAGGCCGCGGATCACGACGTTGACCCCACCGAGGTTCGGCAGCGGGTACACGTCCACCGGCAGGTCCGCTGCCTCGGGAACGAGCTCGCGGACCCGGTCGGGCGTCACGAGCTTGGTGAGCCACCCGATGCGCTCCTCAGCATGCTCGCTCTGGTCCACCCAGAGCCCGATGTTCGCATCGCCGCCCTTGTCGCCAGAGCGCGCGTGCACGAACGTCCCCAGCGGCAGCCGCCTCGTGACGGTGTCCGCCGGCGCCTGCTCGGCGATGGGCGGGCCGGCCTCCTCTCGCAGCCAGGCTGACGAACCGGCCGAGGCGGCAGCGGCAGGAGCGCCTGGCGGGATCACCTCCGCCCGACCGTCGGCGTGCACGACGGTGTGCTGAACCTCCGTGCGGTCGACGTACTCGGCTCGGTAGACGCCGTACGGCGAGGCCGGCGCGGGCGGGGCGGTGAGCGTGAAGCCGGGGTACGACGCGAGGCCGAGCTCGACCGCAGCCGCGGTGAACTGCTTGCCCACCACGTTCGGGTCCGGGTCCTTCACCGAGCAGCGCAGCCGACAGCTCGCCGCCTCCTCCGTCGAGGCGTCGTCGCGGTCGGTGCGTGCGAGCGTCCACTCGACGCTGGCCGGAGGGTTCTTCGTGAGCGCCGCCTCCATCTGCACCCGCACCCAGTCGGCCTTGGCGTCGATCTCGAGCCCGACGAGCACGAACTCCATGGAGTTGCGGAAGCCGCCGAGCTCGTTGACGCAGACCTTCAACGTCTCGGGAGGCGCCTCGCCACGAACACCGGAGACGCGGACCCGGTCCTCCCCGTCGTCGGCGAGCTCGATGGTGTCGAGGCGGGCGGAGACGTCGGGGCCGAGGTAGGTCGGCTCACCGATCTCGTACATCAGCTGAGCGGTGACCGTGTCCTTGGTGACCACGCCACCAGTTCCGGGGTGCTTGGTGATCACGGAGCTGCCGTCGGCGGCGACCTCGGCGATCGGGAACCCGAGCGGCCTGGTGTCGGGCTTGAAGGAGCGGAAGCCGGAGAAGTTCCCGCCCGTCGCCTGGGTGCCGCACTCGATGATGTGGCCCGCGACCATGGCACCTGCCAGCTCGTCGTACTGCGTGGGCGACCAGCCGAAGTGCGACGCCGCCGGACCGATGACGACGGAGGCGTCGGTGACCCGGCCGGTGACCACGATGTCGGCGCCGCGGTCGAGGGCGGCGGCGATGCCGAAGGCACCGAGGTAGGCGTTGGCTGTGAGGGCGTTCTCGATGCCGAGCTCGGCGACCCGGGGCATGAGGTCGTCACCCTGCACGTAGGCGATCCTCGGCTCGAGCCCCTGTGCCTTCGCGATCTCGCGCAGCCGGTCGGCGAGGCCGGCGGGGTTGAGGCCACCGGCGTTCGAGACGATCTTGACGCCGCGCTCGAGGGCGAGCCCCATGCACTGCTCCGCCTGCTTCACGAACGTGCGGGCGTAGCCGAGGTTGGGGTCCTTCATCTTGTCGCGGCCGAGGATCAGCATGGTCAGCTCGGCGAGGTAGTCACCGGTGAGCACGTCGAGCTCACCGTCCTCGAGCATCTCTCGCATCGCCGAGAGCCGGTCGCCGTAGAAGCCACTGCAGTTGCCGATCCGCAGCACGTCGGCGGTGGCGCTCATGCGGTCTCCGCCGGTCGAGCCGGTCCCGACTCGGGCTCTCGCCCGGCACCCGGAGGCCCGGCGAAGGCCTGCGCGATGTCGAGCCACCGGTCCGCGTCGGGCCCGGTGGCCACGAGGTCGAGGTCGTCACGGTGGCGTCGCTGCGTGACCAGCAGGCAGAAGTCGTACGCCGAACCGCGGACCGACTGGCTCGCGCCCTCGGGGCCGTACGCCCACGTCTCGCCGCCCGGGGAGGTCAGCTCGACCCGGAACTCCTCGGCCGGGGCGTCGAGCTGGTGGACCGAGAACGCGAAGTTCCGGGTGCGCACCCCGAGGTGGACCAGGTGGCGGATCCGGTCGGTGGGCGCCGGTGTCACGCCGAGGGCCTCCGCGACGTCGAGCCCGTGGGCCCACGTCTCCATGTAGCGGGCGGTGGCCATCGACGTGGGGCTCATCGGCGGGCCGAACCACGGCAGCTTCGTGCCCTCGGGGACGGCGAGGAGGGTCTCGGCGAGGGCGGCTCGCGCACGGCGCCACCGGGCGAGGAGCTCGGCGGGTTCGGACGCAGCGAGCCGAGTGGCCTCGGTGTCGACGAATCCCTCGGGGTCCTCGATCGCCTGGAGCACGACCGCGTCCCAGGCCTCCTTGTCGGTCGCGGCCTTGACCGCGACCTCGTCGGTCCAGGCGAGGTGCGCGACCTGGTGGGCGATGTCCCAGCCCGCCGCAGGCGTCGGCGTGCGCCAGCCCTGGTCGTCGAGGGCTGCGACCAGGCCGTCGAGCGCGTCCCCCTCCGCGCCGAGGTCGGCGACGACCTGGAGCAGCTGCTCCCTGCGCTTGGGGTCCTCGGTCATCGGGCCTCCTCGGGCTCGGAGCTGTCACGGATCCGCGCGTCGAGGGTGCGTGCCCACTCGTCGAGGATGCGCTTGCGGCGGGTGGTGTCGTCGCTGATCGTGTTCGCCAGCCCGAGACCACGGACGAGGTCGAGCGTGGCCTGGACGAGCTCGCGCACGCCGGGCTGCTTCTCGTCGACCGCGAGGAGCTCCACCGTGCGGCGGTGGATCTCCCGGCCGATCCGCTGCTCGAGGGGCGCCACGGCGGCGAGCAGGGTCGGGTCGGTCCGGGCGGCGACCCACAGCTCGAGCGCCGCGGTGAACACCGGGCTCGTGAAGTGGTCGGCGAGCATCTCGAGGACGGCGCGGGTGCGGCGCCGGCCGCTCGGCAGGTTGGTGGCCGCCTCGGCGAGCTCACGGCCGCGGACCTCGCTGAGGTGCTCGACGGCGGCGAGGACCAGGTCGTTCTTCGTCGGGAAGTGGTGCAGCTGCGCTCCGCGGGAGACGCCGGCGCGCTGGGACACCAGGGTGGTCGACGTACCGCTCCAGCCCCGCTCCACGAGCAGCTCCACCGTGGCTTCGAGCAGCCGCAGCCGCATCGCTCTCGTGCGCTCCTCCTGAGGCACACGGGGCACGGTGGTCGACATGCCCACCATCGTGAGGGCCGCCCAACAAACAGTCAAGCCTGACTTTTTCTGACGGTCGGCGTGCCTTTCGAGCGGCCGGACGCGTGTGGTGACAATGGTTGCATGTTCCGCGAGGCAACCGAGGACGACCTGGTCAACCTGGCCGAGCTGGAGCGCGACGCGAACCTCGCGGCACTCGGCCACGTCTTCCGGCCGGAGCAGCATCCGTTCCCCTTCGACGACGTCCTGGCCCGGTGGCGGCTGGTCCTCGACGACCCGGCCGCCGTCGTACTCGTCCACGACGAGGGCGAAAGGCAAGGCCTGGCTGCGTACGCCGCCTACGACGACTGCAGCATCCGCCACCTCGCGGTGCACCCGCGCCACTGGGGCGAGGGCCTCGCCACCGCCGCGATCGAGACGGCGGTGCAGGCGATGGACATGCGCGGGACGACGATCGCGTCGCTGTGGGTGCTCCAGGAGAACCACCGCGCGCGCCGGCTGTACTCCTACCTCGGCTGGCGGGAGACCGCCGACACCCAGCAGACGCCCTGGCCGCCGCACCCGACGGAGATGCGGTACACCCGCCTGCTCGTCCAGTCCGAGCGCTGAGGTCTCGGGGACGGTTCAGCCGCGGCGGTCGCGGGCGGCCTCGACCAGCCCGCGGACTCCCTGACGCACCTGCTCGACCCTCGACGTCGGACGCCCCTGGGCGCGGGCCTTGCAGACGCGCCGCTCGCGCTCGACCTCCTCGAGGTACTTGTGGAAGTCCACCTGGATCGTGTGCCGCTTGGACGCGACGTAGCGCCGGCGGAGCGCCGCGTCGTACTCCTCGATCTGGCCCCGCATCTCGTCGTACGACGGCAGCTCGCCGACCCCGCCGACGAGGTCTCCGACCCACTCGGCCTGCGCCTCGGCGAGCGGCATGATCGCGCCGAGCGGCTGGATGAGGCCGACGAAGAAGAGGCCGGGGTGCTCAGGGTCCACCACCCGGCGGTAGAGGTCGATGTGGTTGTCCTCGGCCCTGACCACCTTCTCGTCGAAGAACGGGAAGGTGACCTTGTAGCCGGTGCAGTAGACGACGACGTCGACCTCGACCGCCGAGCCGTCCTCGAAGAAGACCTTCGACCCCTCGAACCGGTCGATGTTCGGCTTCACGTTGATGTCGCCGTGGCCGAGCCGGCTGAGGAGGTCGTCGCTGACGGTGGGGTGCGCGTGGAGGACGGCGTGGTCGGGCTTGGGCAGCCCGTAGTCGGTGACCTTGCCCTGGGCGAGCCGCAGCATCGCGGCCATCGAGACCTGCTGGACCTTCAACGGCATCCGCGCGACCACCGAGTCGGTCAGGTGGTCGGTCGGGACGCCGAAGATGAACTTGGGCACGACGTGCGCTCCGCGGCGCATCGCGAGGTAGGTCTCCTCGGCGACGCGTGAGGACTCGACCGCGATGTCGCAGGCAGAGTTGCCGATGCCGAGGACCAGCACGCGCTTGCCCTGGAAGACCTCCGGCGTCTTGTAGTAGTGCGCGTGGATCTGCTCGCCCGGGAACGTCTCGGCGCCCGGGAAGGAGGGCTCGGGCCACCGCGGGTCCCAGTGATGGCCGTTGGCGACGATCACGTGCTCGTAGTGGCGGAGCTCCGGCTCGCCCGGGTGCCCGTCCACGTTGCGGGCCCGGATCGTGACGGCGTACCGTCCGTGCGCCTCGGCCGGCCCACCCGCGGCGCTCGCCGCGGTCAGCGGCTCGACCTTCACGACCTCGGTGCGGAAGGAGATCTTGTCGCGGAAGCCGAAGTGGTCGACGTAGTCGTCGAAGTACTTCGCGATCTGCCAGTGGTTCGGGTAGTCCGGCAGGTCCTCCGGCATCGGGTACGTGCGGTACTCCATCAGCTGCCGCGACGTGTTGATGTGCAGCGACTTGTAGGCCGACGACATGCCGTTGTCGTTCTGGTAGCGCCAGTTGCCGCCGACCTCGCTCCCGAGCTCGAAGCAGTCGAAGTCGATGCCACGCGCGTGGAGCACCTGCGCAGCAGCGATCCCCGACGAACCAGCACCGATGATGCAGACCCGTGCACTCATGTCGATGGCCTTCCGCGATGAGGTCTAAAAGAGTGCCACACCGGTCTCGCGGCGCCGACTATGGTTCTCAGGTGCCCTTCCCCTCGCCGCCCTGGTCGATGCAGGGCCACATGTGGCTCTCGCTCTTTCCCGTCCGCACCGGTACGTCGGAGCGCCCCGCCGGCCTGTACGGCGCCGCCTTCGTGGACTACGTCGAGGGGAGCGTGCTGACCTACCGGGAGCTTCTCCTGGCCCGTCTGGTCAGGGACGGCGCGATCCCTCGGGTCCACGTCACCGACATCTGGGTCGACTCCGAGCAGTCCCGCGACGGGGGCCGGTCGTTCTGGGCGCTCCCCAAGGACCTCGCCGACCTGCACGTGAACGAGCGCGGCGCCGGGCCCGCGTTGCACGCCGCCGGTGACGCGAACATCAACGGCTCGCCCGTCGCGGCCGCCCGCTTCATGGGCGCACGCGTGCGCCCCCTCCGGACGCCGTTTCGGTTCACCGTGAGCCAGGAGCGGGAGGACGGGTCACGTGGTGGGTCACGTGTGGTCACTCCCGTGTCCGGGACGTCGTGCAACATGCCGGTGCGAGGGCGCTGGGACTTCGGGTCCGACGGGCCCCTCGCGTGGCTGCACGGTCGCCGGCCGGTGGCCTCGTTCCGCCTCGGTGACTTCCGGATGACCTTCGGCGCCTGACCGCCGTGACACTTCCGTTCGTGCGCGCAAGGGACTGAGAGGAGTCGGGAACGATGGACGAGCAGACCAACTGGCAGGTGCTCTCCGATCCGGCCACCGTGAGGCAGGGGCCACCGCGGCGCTGGAGCATGATCAAGGCGGTCTTGTACTTCGTGGCCGCGGGCTACTTCGCCTTCAACGTCCTGATCGCGCTCTGGCACGACTCCCCCGGCGCGGTCCTCCCGAACCTGGTGGTGGCGGGCGTCCTGTTCCTGACCGGCCACCTGTACCTGCTGCGCGAGGCGCTGACCAAGACGCCGCCCGCGGCCGCCGGTCCGCGTCCTCGGACATCTCGGTAGGCCTGCGCCCGCCGTACGCCTGGATCAGTTCAGAACCGAGGTTCTTCGCGCGAAAAACCTCGGTTCCGAACTGATCTGCGGTGCCGGCAAGCAGAGGCACCCGTATGGCGGGGGTGCTGGCTGTCTACTCGGAGGGGGGCTGCTCGGACGGCTCGGCGTCAGCGGCGGCGCGGCGGGCGGACTCGCGGATCTCGAAGACCTCGGTGGCGAACCCGCCGACGGTCCGGGCGATGTCGCGCACCGCGGTGGTGACGATCGTGGTGACCGCGCCCACCGCGTTCGCCGTGGCCTCGACCGAGTCCTGCAGGGCGTCCTTGCGGATCTCGGCCTTGCTGATGTGGTCCCTGGGGCTCATGGGTCCAAGTGTCAGGCAGCGTCTGCTTCGGCCGCCACCGGGGACGCATCCTGAGACCTGCCCACGAAGGGCAGCCGGAGCGCAGGCGGGGTGGGCAGCCGCCGCCAGACGCGGTCCGGAAGGGCGAGGCGGCAGATCTTGCGGGCCACGCTCCCGAGCTGCCTGCCGAGCGGCCCGGTGTTGTAGTCGAGGCCGTACCGCTCGCAGATCTCCCGGACCTCCTCGGCGATCTGCGGGTACCGCCGGGCCGGGACGTCCGGGAAGAGGTGGTGCTCGATCTGGTGCGAGAGGTTCCCGGTCAGGATGTGGAAGAGCTTGCTGCCCGTGATGTTCGCCGAGCCGAGCAGCTGGCGGAAGTACCAGTGGCCGCGGGTCTCGTCCTCGGTCTCCTCCTCCGAGAACGTCGCGACACCGGCCGGGAAGTGGCCGCAGAAGATGATCCCGAAGGTCCAGATGTTGCGGACCAGGTTGGCCGTCGCATTACCCACGAGGGTCGGCACGAACAGCGGCCCGGTCAGGGCCGGGAAGAGCACGTAGTCCTTGAGGGTCTGGTTACGGACCTTGCGGATCATCCCCTTGTGCAGGTGCTTCGTGTCGGCCCAGGTGCGCTCGCCCGCGACGATCCGCTCGAACTCGAGGTCGTGCAGGAGCACGCCCCACTCGAAGAAGAGCATCAGCAGGGTCGCGTAGACGGGGTTGCCGAGGTAGTAGGGGCGCCACTTCTGGTCCTCGTCCATGCGCAGGATGCCGTAGCCGATGTCCCGGTCCTTGCCGAGGATGTTGGTGAAGGTGTGGTGGATGTAGTTGTGGGAGTACTTCCACTGCTCGCTCGGGCAGACGGTGTCCCACTCGTACATCCTGGAGTTCAGGCCGGGGTCGCCCATCCAGTCGTACTGGCCGTGCATGACGTTGTGGCCGATCTCCATGTTGTCGAGGATCTTCGACACGCTCAGGGCGGCGACCGCGAGCGGCCAGGCCGGCGGGAGGTAGAACAGGGCGCGTCCCGTCACCTCGAGCGCGCGCTGGGCCTTGACGACGTCGCGGATGTACGTCGCGTCCTCCTCGCCGAGTTCGGCGATGACGCGCTGGCGGATGGCGTCCATCTCGGCGCCGAACGCCTCGAGCTGTTCGGGGGTCAGGGTCTTGTGCTCGGACATGTGGATGTCCCTTCGGTCAGAGGTCGACGACGCAGTCGCCGACGGGTTGGCTGACGCAGACCTGGATGTCCTCGTCGGGGAGGCTCGAGGTGGCCCCGGTGACGACGTTGCGGACGGCTCCTTCGGTCTTGCGTGCGGTGCAGGAGAAGCAGATGCCCATCCGGCATCCGTACTCCGGGGTGAGCCCGAGGGCCTCGGCCTGCTCGAGCAGGGTCGCGCCGGTGTTCGCGGCGCTCCTGCCGGCACGGGCGAAGCTCACCGACCCCTCGGCCTGCTCGGGGTCGGCCGCGATGGTGGAGGTCTTGAAGTACTCCACCTTCAACAGGTCGCTCTCGCCGTACGCCTCACGGACGCTCTCGACGAGCCCGGCCGGACCACACGCGAACGTGGCGGTGCCGAGGTGGTCGGGCGCGATCTCGGCGAGCGCCTCGGGCGTGAACCGTGAGCCGCCGTCACGGGTGTGTACGACGGTCAGCTCGACGTTCTCGCGCCGGGCGAGGAACTCGAGCTCCTCGCGGAAGATCGTGGTCTCCGGCGTCCGGCTGTAGTGCAGGAAGGTGATCGAGCCGTCGTAGCCCCGGTCGACCAGGGTCCGCAGCATCGACATGACCGGCGTGATTCCGGATCCGCCGGAGATCATCAGCAGCCGGTCGGGGAGCTCGTCGGGCAGCGTGAAGTCGCCCTGCGCCTGCGAGAGGTGCAGCACCAGCCCGGGGCGGGCGCGGGTCGCGAGGTACTTCGAGACGAGACCCTCGGTGTGGGCGCGCACCGTGATGCTGAACGTCTCGTGGCTCTCGGCCTCGGACGTGCTGATCGAGAAGCAGCGGGTACGACGGGCGCCGTCGATCTCCACGCCGACCTGGACGAACTGTCCCGCACGGAAGCCCCGCCATGTGCTGGTGGGGCGAAGAGTGAGCGTGGTGACCGGCTCGGCGCCGTCGTGTGCGCCCTCGGTCTCGTGCTGGACGTGGACGACACGGGCGCGGACCTCCTCGACGGCCCACATGGGGTTGACCAGCTCGAGGTAACGGTCGACCGGGTGCGGCGAGGCAAGCGCCGCCACCGCGCGGGAGCGGAGCAGCCGGGTGGCGAGCGCGCCGGGGCCGGGAGTTCGGGTGTCCCCCCTGGTGCGGGAGGAGATGCTCAGGGAGAGGCTCATGCTCTCACCGCCTTTCAGTGAACATCCGTACACCGAAAACTCTGACGCAAATGCCCCGCTCGCGTCAACGACGGAAAGGGTGACCTGACCCACTATCGACCGACGTGGCGTCATGCGAAGCGGCCTCTTCATCAACCGGAAGGCGTGTCGTCAGGGAAGTTAGAGTTACCAGGTGTTCACCGAAACGGGAGCGCCCCGTAACATGGGTGTCGTGAGCGGCGCGGCGGAGACACGACAGGCGCGCAAGGAGCGCACGAGGCAGGCGATCCTCGACGCAGCGCTCGACCTCGTCGCCGAGGAGGGGCTCGCTGCTCTGTCCCTGCGGCAGCTGACCCGCACGGTCGGGATCGTGCCCACGGCGTTCTACCGCCACTTCGCGTCGATCGACGACCTCGGCCTCGCCCTGGTCGACCGGTCCTTCGCGAGCCTGCGGCAGGTGATCCGCGAGGTCCGTCGGGGAAACCCCGAGCTCAGCGGGGTCATCCGCAACTCCGTGGCGATCCTCACCCAGCACGTGCACACCGATCGCACGTACTTCCGGTTCATCGCCCGTGAGCGTTTCGGCGGCGTGCCCGTCGTGCGCCAGGCGATCCGGCACGAGCTAGAGCTCTTCGAGCGGGAGCTCGCCACCGACCTGGCCCGGTTGCCGAACCTCGAGACCTGGACCGCCGAGGACCTCCGCGTGATGGCCAACCTGATCGTGAACTCGATGGTCTCCACCGCGGAGGACATCCTCGACGCCCCGCCCGAGAGGCCGGGGGTCGAGCGGGAGATCGTCCGCACCGCGGAGAAGCAGCTGCGGATGATCGTGGTCGGCGCCGCCAACTGGCGCTCGACCTGATCTCCGAAGCGTAAGGGGCCTCGACGCGGGGGCCGGCCTCCCGAGAGGCCGGCCCCGTGTGGACGCCTGTGCTGGGACTCAGCGGGCCAGCGGCTCGTCGTGGTCGTCGTGGAGCCCGCCACCGCTCTGGGTTCCCGAGCCGGTCGGCACGCCGGTCTCGTCCTGAGCAGGAACGGAGACCGGGTGGCCCTTGCTGCCCGCCGTTCACCGTCTGGGTGCTCATGGCGTAGGTGAGGATGGCGTGGGCGACCGCGTCGGACATCTCGTCGACCGCCTTCATGTTGACGTTGCCGAGGTCGTCGCAGGCCTGGTGGTAGCAGGCGTCGTACGCGACTCCGGCCTGGCCGCCGTAGGTGAGGGCCTGCGCCTGGGTCTTGACGCCTTCCGCGCCGGTGAAGAGCCCGCCTGCCGGCACGCCCTCGGCGATGAACGGGCCATAGTCGCTGCGCCCGCTGAACGGGGTCTCCTCCGAGTCCAGTGACTGGGAGGCGAAGTAGTCGTGGAAGAGCTGCTCGATGGCGCCCGAGCCCGCCGGTCCCTCCGCGGCGCCCGGACCGACCGGGTAGCGCGAGTTGTTCCCGTCGTAGACGAAGCGCACGTAGTTCGGCGACCCGATCATGTCGAAGTTCAGGTACAGCGCGAGGGCCTGCAGGTCGTCCGCCGCCAGGGAGCCGACGTAGTGCTCAGACCCGAGCAGGCCGAGCTCCTCGGCACCCCACCAGGCGAACCGCACCTTGTTGACCGGGGCGGTCTTGGCCATCTGCTTGGCGACCTCGAGGATCGTGGCCGAGCCGCTGCCGTTGTCGTTGACGCCGGGTCCCGGCACGACGCTGTCGAGGTGAGCTCCGGCCATCACGACGTTCTCCGGGTCGCCCTTGGCGGTCTCCGCGATGACGTTGAAGGTGGTGCGGTACTGCGACTCGGTGCTCGTCACCAGGCGCGCCGTGGTCCCGGCCAGCTCAGGGCCCATCGCGAAGCTCGCGCCGACCACCGGGACAGTCACGTCGGGGGCGCCGAGCGTGCCCGAGAACGCCGCCGTGGCCCCCGGTGCTCCGCTGTTGAAGATGACCACGCCGGCCGCCCCGTGCTGCTCGGCGTTGAGCGCCTTCGTGCCGAAGGTGCAGCTGCCTCGCTGGATCAGCGCGATGGCCCCTGCCGGGAAGCCGTTGAAGTCGGCGGCCTCACAGCCGCTGGTCGAGGGAGTCGTCGTGACCGGCGTGAGGTCGGTGTCGACGGGGACGACCTGGCCCTCCGCCGTACCTGACCCGGAGTAGGTCATGCCGCTGAAGTCGGCCGGGTTCGCGTAGGTCTTCGCCTCAGGCGACAGCTGGGAGAGCTGTGCCGGGGCGAGCTCCCGGAAGAACGGGAACTCGAACTCTTGGACCTGCGGGTGGTAGCCGGCCTTCTCCAGCTCGCCGACCACGTAGTCGCGCGACGCGGCGAACCCCGGTGTGCCTGATGCGCGAGTTCCACCGTTCGCCTCGGCAATCGCGTCGAGGGCCTCCAGGTGCTGCGCGATGCCCTCCGGGGTCACGGCCGCACGCAGCTTGCTCGAGGTGTTGTTCGTGTGGTCGGCACCTGCGTCCGCCGGAAGCGCGCCGAGCGAGACGAGGGCGGTGGTGCCGAGTGCGACGCCGGCGCGAAGCCAACGGCGCGACGAGGCGCGGGGAGTGGGACTCATGGTTCTCCTCAGGTTCCGAAGCGGCTCGTGACCGCCACAGCAGCGCCTCGAGTCGGGCGCTTGGGGCGACACCCTAGGCATCGGTCCAAAGCGGGACAACGACGGCGCGACGCGATCCGGCTTCAGGTTTGTGCGATGCAGAAACCTGAACCGTCGGCTTCGTCGCGGTCGTCATACGCTGGAGCATCGGCCACACGAAGCACCCGGCGGCCGTGCCCGAAGCAGAGAAGGATGCCCCGGCATGGTCATGCGGGGAGAGTCCTTGGGCCCTGCCCGGAGTGGGTGGATAAGAGGAGTCTGGTGCCGAGACGGGGCTTGTCCCCGGTGCGGCAGCGGTTGCGAGGTCCTCGCTGCTCACCGCCGGCGGCCCCGCCGCGTCTCCAGCGCCCAGCGGCCCAGACGCGACGGGGCCGTCCACGGCGTCACTCGAGACAGCGTCAGCCGCCACCCGTGCTGGGTCAGGCGTTCTGGAACAGGCCCATGAGGTTGCCCTCGGGGTCCTCGAAGTACGCCGAGAAGCCCATGTCCCCGATCGCCATCTTCTCCTGGACGGTCTTGCCGCCCAGCCGTGCGACCGTGGCCAGCGTCTCGTCGATGTCGTCGACCGCGATCGTGATCACCGGCGACCCGAAGACGCCCTCACGCTGCATCATGCCGCCGTTGATGTACCCCGGCTCGGTGGCCCCCGACTCGCCGGTCGGACCGGTGGTCACGAGGGTGTACTCCCCCTCGCCCCAGCCCTGCATGTCCCACCCGAACGCCGCCCGGTAGAACGCCCGAGCCCGGTCCCCGTCGGCGTACGGGATCTCGAAGTGCACCACTCGTCCGCTCATCGCGTCCAACCTTTCGAAAGCCGTCGCCCGAGGCGCCCCGTGCACCTCGCTCTCATGGCATGCTCGCAGCGGGTGGGGGTGGTCACCAGAGCACGAACGGGCCGTACGAGAGGTGGGTGCCATGACACGGACCCCGGCCGTCGACCGCATGGTCGCCGCCGCGCGGACCGGGCTCGACCGTGTGGACCCGGCCGAGCTCGCCCGGGAGATGGAGGCCGGCGCCCTGGTCGTCGACATCCGGCCGGTCGAGCAGCGGAGTCGCGACGGTGAGCTGCCCGGAGCGCTGGTGATCGACCGCAACGTGCTCGAGTGGCGGCTCGACCCCACCTCTCCTCACTGCCTCCCCGAGGCCGACGCCGACCGCCGGGTGGTGGTCGTGTGCAACGAGGGGTACAGCTCCAGCCTCGCCGCGCGCAGCCTCCGCGACCTCGGCCTGTCCCGGGCCACCGACCTCGTCGGCGGCTACCAGCGGTGGAAGCACGGTGGAGAGGTCGGCAGCTGAGGAGACGCGGCCGCCGCCGGACGTCGGCCTTCAGCCCATGAGCCGGCGCACGACGGAGAGCGGGAGGGTCTTCATCGCGGCGCCGATCGGGACCCACGGCCAGGCCGGGACGTAGGCGTTGGCCTTCTCCTTCTCGATCGCGTCGACGATGGCGTGCACGCCCTTCTCCGTGGAGACCATGAACGGGGCGTTCTTCACCTTCTCGTTCATCTCCGAGCGGATGTAGCCGGGGTAGATCACCGTGACCTTGATCGGCGACCCCATGAGCTCAGACCGCAGCCCCTCGGCAAGGTGCGCGACACCCGCCTTCGTGGCGGCGTACGTGGTCGCCGCCTTCGGCATGCCGCGCAGCGACGACATCGACGAGATCATCACGAAGTGGCCGGCGTTCTGCTCACGGAAGATCTCCATCGCGGCCTCCGACTGCGCCAGCGCCGCGATGAAGTTGGTCATCGCGGTCTGCTTGTTGACGTCGAAGCGGCCGCTGCCCAGGGGAGCGCCCTTGCCGAGGCCGGCGTTGACCACGATCCGGTCGATGGAGCCGAAGTCGGCCTTGAACGCGCGGAAGACCTCGAACACAGCGTCGTCGTCGAGCACGTCGAGCGCGCGGATCTCGAAGCGCTGGCCGGGGTGCTTGGCCTCGAGCTCGGCCTTGAGGTCCTTCAGCCGGTCGATGCGGCGGGCGCACAGGGCGAGGTCGTGGCCGCGGTCGGCGAGCTGGCGAGCCATCTCCTCGCCGAGCCCGGAGCTGGCGCCGGTGATGAGAACCGTCTTTCGGGGAGCTGTCGACATGGTGTTCCTCGTCCGTCCTTACCTGTAGGTGATGAAGCCGTCGCCCGCGGCCTCGAGGTGGCTGTGCTCGTTGAAGGAGACCATCGTCGCGCCCCGGCGGCCGACCACGACCTTGCTCACCGAGGAGTTCACGGTGACCGGGTTCAGCTGGGTCCAGATCTCCGTGGCCCCTCCCAGGAGCGAGGTCGCGGTCCACGAGATCGGCCCGCCGGAGGTGAACACGACAGCGGTCTGGTCGGGCTCGAGGCGTTCGACAGTACGACGGAGGGCGGCATCGACCCTGGCGCCGAAGGCGGCGAACGACTCGTCGTAGTCCTCGTCGTAGTCGCCCCCCGTCCACCGGAGCATGGCCTCCTCGAACCACTTCTGGAACTCCGCGCGCGACAGCTCCTCACCCTCGCCGTACGCGGCGGGGTGCATGGAGAGCATCTGCACGTGGTCGAACTCGTTCCAGCCGTCGTCCTCCACGATCTCGGCCGACCACCCGGCGCCGGCGGCGGCCTGCTCGGCGGTCTGCCGGTGGCGTCTCATCGCGCCGCGGACGATCACGTCGGGGACGACGCCGCGGGTCGCGAGCGCCTCCCCCAGCACGTAGGACTGCTTCTCGCCGAGCGGGGAGAGCACGTCGTAGTCGTCGCTGCCCCACGACGCCTGGCCGTGGCGGACGAGCAGGATCTGGCTCATCGGATCCTCTCCTTGCACCGCTGCTCGAGGTACTGCACCGCGGGGAGGAACATCGCGAAAGCCTCGTTCGTGGTCTGGCCGTGGTGGAAGCGGTAGTAGATCTGCTGGGCGATCACGGCGAGCCGGAACAGCCCGAACACCTCGTAGAACGTCCACTGCTCCGGTGTGACGGAGAGCCCCATCCGGGCGGTGTAGTAGTCGACGACCTCGGCCCGGGTCAGCATCCCGGGGAGGTGGGTCGGCTGGCGCCGGAACTGCGCGAAGACCTCGTCGTCGTCGGCCTGCACCCAGTAGGCCAGCGCGCCCCCGAGGTCCATGAGCGGGTCGCCGAGGGTCGCCATCTCCCAGTCGAGCACGGCCACGACCTCGAGGTCCTCGTCGAGGACGACGTTGTCGAAGCGGTAGTCGTTGTGGATCACGCACGATGCGACGTCGTCGGGCCGGTGCGCGTCGAGCCAGGCCATGACGTCCTCGAAGTCCCCGACGTCGTCGGTCCTGGCCCGGCGGAACCGCTCGGACCAGCCGAGGACCTGGCGTCCGACGTACCCCTGTCCCCTGCCGAGGTCACCGAGGCCCGGCCTTCTCGGCGTCCACCGAGTGCAGCTCGACGAGCCGGTCGAGGACGCTGGTGCACAGTCGGCGCGACCTGCTGCTCGGAGAGGTCCAGGCCGGGCGGGAGGTCGCGGCCGAGGATCGTGCCCTCGACGCGCTCCATCACGTAGAAGTCGGAGCCGACCACGCTCTCGTCGTCGCAGAAGGCGACCATCCGGGGGACGTACGGGTACACCGGCCGCAGCCGCGACTGGATCGTGAACTCGCGGCGCATGTCGTGGGCGCCACGCGCCTTCTGCCCCGCCGGCGGCCGGCGCAGGATCAGGTCGCGGCCGGGGAAGCGCAGCAGGTAGGTGAGGTTCGACGCCCCTCCGGAGAACTGCCGCACCTCGGGGTCGCCCTCGAGCTCGGCGGCCAGGGCGGCTTCGAGGTCCTGCTTGCGCAGCCAGGAGGCCACCGCCGGTACGTCGAAGGCGTCCTCCCGCCGCACCTCGCCGGCACCGGGCACAGGGCTGAGGTCCATGGCGAGACCATAGCCGCGGCGGGGTCCGCGCCTTCCGGCTGCCCATCTCGCGGTCGCCCCCGGCCGTTATGCTCGCAGGAGTTCTGACCTCCACCTCCGGGAGCTCCCTCTCATGAAGCGCTCGATCCTGTCCGCCCTCCTGGCCTCGGTCCTGGTCCTCAGCGGCTGTGGCTCCAGCGAGGACGAGGAGGCGAAGACGGCCATCTCCGACTACCTCATGAAGCAGCAGGCCAACCGGCAGATGATCCAGCTGAAGGAGAAGGAGGCGGACTGCATCTCCGACGGCATGGTGGACGGGATCGGCGTCGACAAGCTGAAGGAGTACGGCTTCCTGAACGAGGACGGCTCGGTCAACAAGGACGCCAAGACGCCGAAGATGTCGGCCGAGGACTCCAAGACGATGGTGAACTCGATGTTCGACTGCACCGACGTCATGGCGACGATGAAGGCCGAGCTGGCGAAGTCCATGGGCGACCAGCCAGCGGAGGTCAAGGAGTGCTTCGACAAGGAGCTGACCGAGGGCGCCGTGCGCGGCATGCTCGAGGCCACCTTCGCCGGTGACCAGCAGAAGGCCGGTCAGGAGCTCATGGGCCCCCTCATGAAGTGCGCCACGGGCGCCTCCGGCCTCCCGTCGAACTGACTCATGGCCGAGGCAGCGCTCCTGCATCCGCCGATCCGGACCGGGTAGAACCACGGGCATGACCACCTACGACGCCGTCGTCATCGGCAGCGGCCCCAACGGGCTCGTCGCCGCGAACCTCCTCGCCGACGCAGGGTGGGACGTGGTCGTCCTGGAGACCCAGGAGTCGGTGGGCGGCGCGGTCCGCAGCGACAGCGCCGTCCACGAGGGATTCGTGCACGACACGTTCAGCTCGTTCTACCCGCTGGCCGCCGTGTCCCCCACGATCAAGGCCCTCGAGCTCGATCGCTTCGGCCTCGAGTGGTCTCACGCCCCCGCCGTGGCGGGCACGCCGTTCCGGGACGGCACCTGGGCATTGCAGCACCGCACACCCGAGGAGACCGCTGCCGCCCTCGACGAGCTGACACCCGGCGACGGGCAGGCCTGGCTCGAGCTGTGCGAGGGGTGGCAGCGGATCGGCGACCAGGTCGTGGGGGCCCTGCTCTCGCCGTTCCCGCCGGTGCGCAGCGGGCTCGGCGCGCTCGCGAAGCTCCCCGGTGTGGGCGGGCTCTCGTTCGTGCAGATGATGCTCTCCCCCGCCCGCTCCCTCGTCGAACGCCGGTTCCGGGGGCCGGCGGCGAAGATGCTGATCGCCGGCAACGCCGCCCACTCGGACATCCCGATGGACGCCCCGGGCTCAGGGGTCATGGGCTGGCTGCTCGCCATGGTGGGCCAGCACCTCGGCTACCCGGTCCCGAAGGGCGGTGCCGGCATGCTCTCCGCCGCGATGGCCCGTCGCTTCGAGTCCGTCGGGGGCACGGTCCGCACGGGACACCCGGGCGACCGAGGTCCTGGTGCGTGACGGCCGCGCGACGGGTGTGCGCACCGAGCACGGCGACGTCGTCGAGGCGCGCCATGCCGTGGTCGCGGACGTCTCCGCGCCCAGCCTCTACGGGGACCTCGTCTCGTGGGAGCACCTGCCAGCGCGGCTTCGCCGGAAGATGGAGCGCTTCGAGTGGGACCCGGGCACGGTCAAGGTGGACTGGGCCCTCGACGGCCCGGTCCCGTGGAAGAACGCTCCCGACAAGGCGCCCGGGACGGTCCACATCGCCGACGACGTCGACGACCTGGTCACGGCGGGCGCCCACATCGCCTCCCACACCGTGCCCGACCGCCCCTTCGTGCTGATGGGACAGATGGCCGCCGCCGACCCCACCCGCGCCCCCGCCGGGCAGGAGTCCGCCTGGGCGTACACCCACGTGCCCCAGGAGGCCCGCCGCGACGCCGGCCCTGACGGAGTCACCGGCGCCTGGACGGCGGACCATGCGGAGCGCGTCGCCGACCGCATGCAGGCGAGGATCGAGGAGCACGCCCCTGGCTTCGCCGACCGGATCGCTCGCGCGCCGCGTGCTCGGGCCGCGCGACATGGAGGCGATCGACGAGAACCTCGTCAACGGCGCGCTCAACGGGGGCACCTCCTCCCTCCACCAGCAGCTCGTGTTCCGTCCGGTTCCGGGGCTCGGACGCGCCGAGACTCCGATCAAGGGGCTCTACCTCGGCTCCGCCTCGGCCCATCCCGGCGGCGGGGTGCACGGTGCCTGCGGCTCGAACGCCGCGCGTGCGGCCCTCGCGCACCATCGGGTTCGCCGACTCTGGCCGGGTTCGCCACGGAGCGCCGTCACGTGACCCGGCCCTCCCCTCCGGTCTTCCTGCACATCGGCGCGATGAAGTCCGGCACCACCTACCTCCAGCAGATCCTGACCCAGAACAAGGAAGCCCTCGGCTCGCACGGGTACCTCTTCCCGGGCGCGACCTGGGCCGACCAGGTCCGGGCCGCTCACGACGCCGTGGGACACCACCGTGAGCGCGGGGTCCGCGCGCGGGCGGCCGGCGCCTGGCAGGGCGCGGCGCGCGAGATGCTCGAGTACGACGGAAGGGCGTCGGTCTTCTCGGTCGAGTTCCTGAGCTTCGCCTCCCCTGCCGCGGCGCGGCGGATCGTGTCCGACCTGTCCGCAGCCGAGGTACACGTCGTGCTGTCCGTGCGCGACACGTGTGAGGTGCTTCCCGGCCTGTGGCAGACGCACTGCGCCAACGGCGGCACGGCCTCCTGGGCGGCCTTCGCGAGGAGTGCGCGGGCGGGCGCCCGTGCCGGGGCGGTCGCGCCGGTGCTGGGACAGGGGGCGCGGCTCTTCCGGCGCGCGCTCGACATCCCGAGGATGCTCGACAGCTGGGCGGCCGTCGTACCCCCGGAGCGGCTGCACGTGGTCACGGTGCCGCCGCCCGGGTCGCCACGCGAGCTGCTGTGGGAGCGGTTCGCGAGCGCCGTGGGCGTCGATCCGGCCGTCGCGACCAACCCGGCCAGGACCCACAACCCCTCGCTCGGCTACCCCTCGGCCGACCTGATGCGACGACTCAACGCGGAGCTCGGCCGGCTGCCGCGCCAGGAGTACAACCCCACGCTCAAGCACAACCTCGCCGAGCAGGTCCTCGCCGAGCGTGCCGGGACTGAGCCTCGCGCCCGGCTCGACGCCCGCACCCACGAGTTCGCGCTGGCCTGGAACCGCAGCACGCGCGGGGCCCTCGAGGCATCAGGCGCCCACGTCGTGGGGGACCTGGGCGACCTCCCGGTCACGGCCTCCTCCGACACGTTCGCAGGTTCGCTCGAGCCGCCGGACCGGCCCGACCTGCTCGACGCCGCGACCACCGCGCTCGAGGGCATGGAGCGGCTGGTGCGGCGCCGGGCCCGCCGGCTGCGCGCCCTCGGCGGTGCGGCTGTCGCCGGCGACGCGCCGGAAGCGGCTGCGACGGCCCGCAGGTCCTGGGCCGAGGCTCCGGACCCGGTCCGGGCAGCGGTCAAGGATCTGGCCGACGTGTGCCGGGTGGCGATCGCGGAGCACGAGCGGATCCGGGCGCTGCGCGGGTGACGCGCGAGCGGTGGGCTGCATGGGACCAGGGGCGACCGGGTAGCACCGTTCCATGAGCCGGACGACCAGAGTCATGCAGTGCACCCCGGAGGACGTCTTCGCGGTCCTCGCGGACGGATGGGTCTACGGCATGTGGGTCGTCGGCGCGGCCCGGATCCGCGAGGTCGACGACACGTGGCCCGAGGTCGGCTCGAAGATCCACCACTCCGTCGGGGCCTGGCCGGTCCTGCTCAGCGACGAGAGCGAGGTCGAGCGGATCGACGCCCCCCGCCTGCTGGAGCTGCGGGTCAAGGCCTGGCCGACCGGCGAAGGCCGGGTCACGCTCACCGCCAAGCCCGTCGGCAACGGGCAGACCGAGGTGGTCATGGAGGAGCAGGCGGTCTCTGGACCCGCCGCGCTCCTCCCGAAACCCGCCCAGGACCTGATGCTGCATCCGCGCAACAAGGAGGCGCTTCGCCGCCTGGCCTACCTCGCGGAGCACCACGCCCGCTCCCCGCGCTGAGCCGAGCACACGTCTCACCTCTGGCCCCGTCTCACCTCACCTCGCCCCGATCTGACCTCGGACGCCACGGCCGACCCGACTGCCTCCGAGGTCGGCTCGCTGCCCGGCGAGGAACCCGGAGCGTCCGCCGCTGCCGGAGAGGCTGCGTGCCTGCGCCTTGCGGAGATGGGGGTACTCCCTCTCCACCGCGCTGCGCACGGCCACCGAACGGTCGGCGAGCACCAAGGACACAGAGCGTCCTCCCGCAGCGGCACCGTCTGCCTGCGCGCTCTGAGCGGACCGGGCGGCGCGCTCCTCGGACTCCTGGAGGCGGCGAATCACCGCTGAGGTGAAGCCCGCGAGCCACGACCTGCGGTAGGCCGCGACGTTCTCCCCGGGCGGCGCGTAGGAGCGTCTGACCATCGAGGTCGCCTGGAGCAGGAGGCTGGTGTACAGCACCTCCGCCCGGCCGAGGTCGGACTCGTAGCCGAAGAGGTGCATGGAGAGCTGCTTCCCGTCGGCGTCGTACCTCGTGCGCTGGACCGCCCGGCAGCGCAGCGCGGTCGCGACGCCGCTGAGCAGGTTCGCCTTGTCCAGCGCGTACGGCGCGTCGAGCACCACGACCCGGTCACCGACCACGTCGGAGCCCGGAGCGCTCTCGGCGAGCAGGGCGCGGTCGATGCCGTAGGTCGCGATCAGCTCGGCGGCCTTCGCGGTGTACGTCTCCGCCTCCTCCGGCGTCGTGGCCGGGTCCTCGGCCTTGGCCAGGATCTTGCGGACCTTGGCGAGCACGGCGTCGCTCGGGCGGTCCTTCACAGGCGAGTGGTTCATGCGAGTCCTTCCGGTCGGGGTCGTCGTCCTGAGGGACCCTTGCAGCGGGCACGGACAAGCGACTGGCGACAGGCGCAGTTGTCCACAGGACCTCGCGCGCTCGCCCCGGCAGGTCAGCTCGCGACGGTGGTGACCACGCGCGAACGGATCTCGGGGTCCTGCCAGGCGTCCGCCGTCCGGACCAGCCGGTAGAGCGAGAGCAGCACGAACGGCACGGCCACGAGGACCGACCAGTGCCACGACGAAGCACGGGAGGTGCCCACGAAGAGCATGCCGGTGAAGGTCGTGGCCAGCGCCAGCCGGGTGGAGTAGCCGACCATGGTGAGGGGTGGGGCCGGCGTCGCCCGGGCGCTGCGCATGTCGGTCGCGTAGGGACGTCGTACCGACCACCGCATGGACCCGGAGACGACCTGCATCGTGACCACGAGGGCCGCGCACAGCACCGCGACCACCTGTTCGAAGGTGGGGGCGCCCGCGCGCAGCGACGCGAGCACGAGCGCGATGCCGGTCGCGATCAGCAGCACCTCCGCGAGCACGATGACGCGCGAGAGGAAGGCGAGCCGGGGCGAGACCGGAAGGCTGTCGCGCCACAACGACCCACGACCGTCGAGGCACCAGACGTTCACGCCGAACAGGAGCGCGCCGCCCGAGGCGACCAGGCCGGGGAGGACGTTGAGCATGTACCACTCGAGGGCGCTCGCGACCGCGACCAGGCCGGGCAGGAGCGCGAGGAACGCGAAACCCCGACGCAGCGGGACCGACCGCCAGACGCCCGCACGGTCCGCCCGCAGCATCGCGGCGAGGTCCGTGGCCGGGTTGGGCCGGGGCAGGTGTCGCGACCCCTCCGCCCGCATCTCGTCACGCGCCGGCGTCCGCAGGAGGTCGTGCGCGACGAAGGCGCCGGTGACGACGGCGAGCAGGGCCATGAAGAGCAGGAGCAGCACCCGGCCCAGCCACGGCCACCAGTTGCCCTGCGAGCCGTGGAGCGCGGCGAACAGGACCTGGATCGTCGGGGACCGGTCGAGCAGAGGCACGAGGTTGTCGGTCACGATGAGCGTGGCCGCGACCGCGACGAACGCGGCCACGACGCCGCGCATGATCCAGGCGCCCCAGCGCGCGCGGCGTACCCATTCCACGACCCAGGCGACGAGCTGCGCGACGGTCGTGGCGACGGCGAGCCACATGAGCACCGGCACCTGCGCCCAGAACAGGTTGTGCGGCCCCATCACGAACGCCGTGGCGGCGAGCACCACCCAGCTCTGCAGCAGCCAGGCGATGTTCAGCGGCGCCATGACCAGCGCGCCGAGGTGGTCGGTGGTGGGGCTGACCGGGAACGCGACGCCCTGGTCCCGCGGCATCAGCTCGCGCCCGCCTCCGGCTGAGGCGGCCGAGACAACCGCGATGACGAGGACGCCGATGTACGCGGTCGGGAGAAGCAGGATCGCCTCGGAGGACTCGAACCCGGTGTGCCCGGCGGGCGTGCCGGCCGCTCCGGGCAGGTAGGCCGGCAGCCAGGCGAAGAGGACGGTCAGTACGACGATCAGGGCCAGCGCGACAGCGGCCACGATGCGCCGCCGACCCCGAACCGCCGAGGCGCGGAAGGCGATGAGCGGGCCGACGTCCTGGAGGGCGAGGAGGCCGTCGTTCCAACGCCTCCGGTTGCAGGCGGCGAGACCGTGGGCCTCAGTCGAGGAGTGCGCGGTAGACACCGGCACCCTCCTCGCCCGCCATCTCGTGGGCGGGCACCGCGGCCACGGCCGAACCGCCCCGGAGCACCACCGCGTGCTCGCAGGCCTGGACGGCGAGCTCGCGCAGGTGCGTCGAGACGATGACCGCCGCACCGCGTGCGCGGGCGTCGGCGATGACGTCCAGGGTCGCCTCGACACCGAGCGGGTCCACGCCGTCGAAGGGCTCGTCGAGCAGGAGGACGCTCGGCTGGTGGAAGGCGGCGAGCACGACCGACATGCGGCGGCCCATGCCGTGGCTGAACGCGGCGGTGACCCGGTGCGCGGCGGCGCCGAGCTCGAACCGCTCGAGGAGCTCTCGCGCCCGGTCCTCCCAGCCCGCGGGCATCCGGCGCAGCCGGGCGGCGAGCTGAAGGTGCTCCCAGGGAGTCGCGCGAGGGACGAGCCCGCCGACATCGGGGCAGTACCCGGTGGCCTGCTTGGCGTGGAGCGGCTTCCGCCGGACGTCGTGCCCGGCGACCTCGACGATGCCCGCGGTTGGCGGTACGACGCCGGCCAGGACGCGCATCGTCGTCGACTTGCCCGCGCCGTTGCGGCCGAGCAGGGCCGTGGCACCGCCTGCGGCGACCCGGAGGTCGATCCCGCGTACCGCGTCGACGAGCCCGAAACGCACCCAGAGGGCTGACACATCGACAAGGTGGGTGGTCACCCGCCCGATTCTTCCCGCTTCACCTGGATGCGTGCGAGGAATCCGTGGAAATCGCCCCGCTTGGGGGGACCCGGATCGCCAGGACCGCCATGTCGTCGGCCTGCGGACCAGGGGCGAAGTCGCCGACGAGGCGGCGGATCCGCTCCGCGACGGCCTGGGCGGGGAGCCCTCGGGCGTGGACGAGATCGGCCCTCAGGCCGTCCTCCTCCAGCATCCGGTGGCCCTCGCGGCGCTCGAGCACGCCGTCGGTGACCGCCACGAGGAGGTCGCCGCGCTCCAGGACGTACTCGTCGGCCACGAACTCCACCTTCTCGACCACCCCGAGGAGCGACTGCGGGTGGCCGAGCTGGCCGATCTCGCCGCTCTGGCGTACGACGAAGGGAAGCGGATGTCCCGCGCTGACCATGCTGATCCGCAGCCGGCCGCCGGTGTCCGGCTCGAGCAGGCCGCACACGAGGGTGAGGAACCGGGACCTCTCCCCCTCGTCGATGATCGCGGAGTTGAGCCGTTCGAGCGTGGGCGCGACCGGGAAGCCCGCCATCGTGAGCGCCCGGATGGTGTGCCGGGCCAGGCCGGTGACGGCGGCCGCCTCCGGGCCGCTGCCGCACACGTCCCCGACCGCGAAGCACCAGCGCCCGCCGCCGACCGGGAAGACGTCGTAGAAGTCACCGCCCGCGACGCTGCGCTCTCCGGCGGCCTCGTACACGACGCCGACGTCGAAGCTCGGCGAGGCCGGGATCTTCACCGGGAGCAGCCCGCGCTGCAGCGCCTCCCCGACCGACTGGAGCTCCCCGTGCACACGGGCGTTGTCGATCGCCAGCGCGGCGCGGCGGGCCACCGACTCCGCGACCACGAGCGCCTCGCCGTGGAGGGCGTCGCCGGTCGCGCGTCCCAGGGTCAGTGCGCCGATGCGGCGGCCGCGTGCCACCAGGGGGATCGTCAGGACGGCGCCGCGGAGCTGCTCGTCCCTGGACTCGCCGACGCCCTCCGGCGGGGTCTGCTCCAGTGCGGCCCGCAGCGCCGCCGCCCGCCGCTCGTCGCGGTGCCACACCTGCTGCAGCACGGAAGCCCCCCTGGTGTCGTCGAGGTAGACCCCGCACCAGTTGGCGATCCGCGGCACCACGATCTGACCGAGGATCGCCATCGTCATGTCCTGGTCAAGGGATCCGGCGAGCAGGTCGCCGGCCTCCGCGAGGAAGGTCAGCCAGCCCCGCCGCTCACGCTCGGACACCCTGAGCCGGGCCCGGTCGGCCGCGGGCGCCACGGCGTTGCCGATGCGCTGGAGCAGCACCGCCTCCTCGTCGTTGAACCCCGCGATGCGCTCCGACGCCACCCCGAGGGCGCCGATCACGCGGCCCTCCATGACGACGGGAGCCACCAGCAGCGACCGCAGGTCGTTCCCGGCCAGCCAGGGGACGTCGGGCTCGGACAAGTCCGACATGACGACCGGCAGCTGGGGGTTGCGCGCGTCCGGCGCGCCGGCAGAGCCCGGCTCGAGCCGGGTCCCGCGGAGGCTGCCGTCCAGGCCGCTGACCGTGGTGACCTCGAAGTCCGACTCGAGGCCGCGGACGAGGAGCAGGTACGCCGCCCGAGCGGAAAGCAGGTCCCGCGACCGTTCCACCGCGAGGTCCAGGTAGGCCTGGAGGCCCAGGCGGTTCAGGGCGTCCTCACGCAGCCCCAGCGGATCGTGCTCCGCAGGGGTGCTCCTGGCCTGGGGCGCCGGCCACTCCAGCAGGGTCCGCCTCGCGACCGGGACCATCAGCGTCACCGACCCCTCGCCCGGCGCGCTGGAGACCCGGGAGACGAACATCTGGACGGGCGCGCCGGTCTTCGGGTGCACCGTGCAGACTCCCTGCCACCGCTGCCCCGCCCAGACGGGTACGCCGGAGCGGCCGTCTGCCATGGCTCCCGTGTCGAGGGGCTCAGCGAGCTCACGCCACGGTCGGCCGACCACCTCCTCGGCGCTCCAGCCGAACATCCGCACGGCGTTGTCGTCCCAGGAGCGGATCGCTCCGTCGGGGGACAGATCCACGACGGCCACGCCGGCGTCCTCGAGCTTCGCCGGCCGGGTGGTCGTGGGCAGGGTGTGGTTCGATGCCGGGGCCTCACCCCGCTCCATCCTCAGCCAGATGCGCTTGGCCCCGGCGGAGTAGTCCACCCCCCAGGCCCCGGCCAGCGCCGAGGCGATGACCAGGCCGCGGCCGTGCTCGGAGTCGTCGGAGGGCGCCTCGACTCCCAGGGGGAGCGCACGGTGCGGGTGGAGGTCCTGGACCTCGAGCCGCAGGCCCTGGGCGTCGACGTCCAGGGCGACCCGGACCGGAGTCCCGGCGTGGACCACCGCGTTGGTGACCAGCTCGCTCGTCGCCAGCACGGCCTCGTCGGTCAGGTCGTCGGCGCCGCACTCCGCGAGGGTCTGCCGCACGAACCGGCGCGCGAGGGCCACCGACTGCCCGTCGGGCGCGAACGTGCGCTGCGTGTGCATGGCGGCGGGGAGCACCTTCCATCCGGATTTCTGTTGCCCCTAACGATCATGGTGACAGACTGTGCTCGCGGGGGGTTCACGACCGGAGGAGACCGGGCATGGCTGGGAGCAGGACGGCCCCCACTTCTGATGCACGACGCAAGACCACCAAGACCACCAAGACCCCACCATCACAACGTCGGGCAGCCCCCAACGGGCAGGCCGGCGACCCCCAGCTGAGACGTCTCCTCGACGCGATGGTCGCCATGCGCGACGGAAACTTCCGCAAACGCCTGACCGTCGTGGGCGACGACCTGCTCGGCGAGCTGGCTGCCGTCTACAACGAGATCGCCGAGCGCCAGCAGCACCTGACCTCCGAGCTGAGCCGCGTCCACCGCGTGGCCGGCCGCGAGGGCCGCCACTCCGAGCGGCTGGCCTCCAGCCTCGGCGACGGCTCCTGGGCGAAGGCGATCGACGCCGCCAACGGCCTGGTGACCGACCTGGTTCGCCCTACCGGCGAGTTCGCGCGGGTCGTGACCGCGGTCTCGGAGGGCGACCTAACCCAGCGGATGGAAGTCCAGGTCGACGGGCAGCAGCTGCGTGGGGAGCCGTTGAAGCTCGCCCGCAGCGTCAACGGTCTAGTCGACCAGCTCTCCTCGATCGCCGACGAGATCACCCGGGTCACCCGCGAGGTCGGCACCGAGGGCAAGCTCGGCGGCCAGGCGCGGGTGCGCAACGCCGAGGGCAGCTGGCGCGACCTCATGGACGCGGTCAACAGCATGTCGTCCCGGCTGACGGCGCAGGTGCGAGACATCGCCCTGGTGACGACGGCGGTGGCCAACGGCGACCTGTCCCGCACCGTCACCGTCGAGGTGTCCGGCGAGATGGCCCAGCTGAAGTCGACGGTGGACCGGATGGTCGACCAGCTCTCGTCGTTCGCGGTCGAGGTGACCAGGGTGGCCCGCGAGGTGGGCACCGAGGGGCGCCTGGGCGGCCAGGCCGACGTGCGCGGCGTGAAGGGCACCTGGAAGGACCTCACCGACTCGGTGAACATCATGGCCTCCAACCTGACCAGCCAGGTGCGAGGCATCTCCTCGGTCGCGCAAGCGGTGGCCCGCGGCGACCTCAGCCAGCAGATCACCGTGACCGCGCGAGGCGAGGTCGCCGAGCTCGCCGAGACGCTCAACTCGATGACGGCGACGCTCCAGACGTTCGCCGACGAGGTCACCCGCGTCGCCCGCGAGGTCGGCACCGAGGGCATCCTCGGCGGCCAGGCCGACGTGCCCGGCGTGGCCGGCCGCTGGAAGGACCTGACCGAGTCGGTGAACTCGATGGCCGACAACCTGACCGCGCAGGTCCGCGACATCGCCCAGGTCACCACAGCGGTGGCCCGCGGCGACCTGAGCCAGAAGATCACCGTCGACGTCAAGGGCGAGCTCGCCGAGCTGAAGAGCACCGTCAACGTGATGGTCGACCAGCTCTCCGCCTTCGCCGCACAGGTCACCCGAGTCGCCCGCGAGGTCGGCAGCGACGGCATCCTCGGCGGCCAGGCCGACGTGCCCGGGGTCGCGGGCACGTGGAAGGACCTCACCGACTCGGTGAACTCCATGGCGAGCAACCTGACCAACCAGGTGCGCAACATCGCCCAGGTCACCACCGCCGTGGCTCGCGGCGACCTGAGCCAGAAGATCACCGTCGACGTGCGAGGCGAGCTCGCCGAGCTGAAGATGACCGTGAACACGATGGTCGACCAGCTCTCCGCCTTCGCCGACGAGGTCACTCGTGTGGCCCGCGAGGTGGGCGGCGAGGGAAGGCTGGGCGGCCAGGCCGCCGTACCCGGCGTCTCCGGCACCTGGCGCGACCTCACCGACTCCGTGAACTTCATGGCGGGCACGCTGACCGCCCAGGTCCGCAACATCGCCGAGGTCACCACCGCGGTGGCCCGCGGCGACCTGACCCGCACCATCACCGTCGAGGCCCGCGGCGAGATCCTCGAGCTGAAGAGCACTGTGAACACCATGGTCGACCAGCTCTCCGCGTTCGCGGACGAGGTGACCAGGGTGGCCCGCGAGGTGGGCACCGAGGGACGCCTCGGCGGCCAGGCCGACGTCCACGACGTCTCGGGCACCTGGAAGGACCTCACCGAGAACGTCAACATGATGGCGAGCAACCTGACCGCACAGGTGCGCAACATCGCCCAGGTCACCACGGCGGTGGCGAGCGGCGACCTGAGCCGCAAGATCACCGTCGACGCGCGCGGCGAGATCCTCGAGCTCAAGAGCACCGTCAACACGATGGTCGACCAGCTCTCCTCGTTCGCCGACGAGGTCACCCGCGTCGCCCGCGAAGTGGGCACCGAGGGCATCCTCGGCGGCCAGGCGCGTGTGCCCGGCGTCGCCGGCACCTGGCGCGACCTCACCGACTCGGTGAACTCCATGGCGAGCAACCTGACCAACCAGGTGCGCAGCATCGCCGCGGTCTCCACCGCTGTGGCCCGCGGCGACCTCAGCCAGAAGATCTCCATCGAGGCCCGCGGCGAGGTCGCGGCGCTCGCCGGCACCATCAACGCGATGGTCGACACGCTCCGTGCGTTCGCCGACGAGGTCACCCGCGTCGCCCGCGAGGTGGGCACCGAGGGCATCCTCGGCGGCCAGGCCCACGTCCGCGGCGTCGCCGGCACGTGGAAGGACCTCACCGACTCGGTGAACTCCATGGCGGGGAACCTCACCAGCCAGGTGCGGAGCATCGCGCTGGTCACCACCGCGGTCGCCCACGGCGACCTGACGCAGAAGACGTACGTCGATGCGCGCGGCGAGATCCTCGAGCTGAAGACCACGGTCAACCGGATGGTGGACCAGCTCTCGTCGTTCGCCGACGAAGTCACCCGCGTGGCCCGCGAGGTGGGCACCGAGGGCAAGCTCGGCGGCCAGGCCGAGGTCGCCGACGTCTCCGGCACCTGGCGGAAGCTGACCGAGAACGTCAACCAGCTCGCCGGCACGCTGACCACCCAGCTCCGTGCGATCGCCGAGGTGTCGACGGCGGTGACCCAGGGCGACCTGAGCCAGGAGATCACCGTCGAGGCCATGGGCGAGGTCGGTGAGCTCAAGGACAACATCAACCAGATGATCAACAACCTGCGTGAGACCACGCGGGCCAACCAGGAGCAGGACTGGCTCAAGACCAACCTGGCCCGCTTCACCGGTCACATGCAGGGCGGCCGCGACCTGCTCGACGTCACGCGGCTGATCGTCAGCGAGCTCACGCCGCTGGTGGGCGCGACCCAGGGCTCGTTCTTCCTCAACGAGAGCAGGGCCGGAGAGCGCGGGTCGCTGCGCCGCATCGCGTCCTACGGCTACCGCCACCACAGGCGGATCCCCGACCGGTTCCAGTTCGGCGAGGGACTCGTCGGCCAGGCCGCCGTGGAGAAGGCGCCGATCCTGGTGACCGACGCGCCCACCGACTACATCAAGATCACCTCGGGCCTCGGCGAGGCGGCGCCGGTGACGATCATCATCCTCCCGGTGGTGTTCGAGGACCAGGTGCTCGGCGTCGTCGAGCTGGCCTCCTTCTCGCCGTTCAGCCAGGTCCACATGCAGTTCCTCGAGCAGCTGATGGAGATCATCGGCGTGTCGCTCAACGCGATCATCGCGAGCTCCCGCACCCAGGAGCTGCTCGTGGAGTCGCAGCGGCTGGCGTCGGAGCTCCAGAACAAGTCCGAGGAGCTCCAGACGCAGCAGAGCGAGCTGCAGCAGACCAACGCCGAGCTGGAGGAGAAGGCCCGGCTGCTCGCCGCGCAGAACCGGGCGATCGAGATCAAGAACCTCGAGATCGAGGACGCCCGGCGAGGGCTCGAGGAGCGAGCCGAGCAGCTCGCGCTCTCCTCGCGCTACAAGTCGGAGTTCCTGGCGAACATGTCGCACGAGCTGCGTACGCCGCTGAACTCCTTGCTCATCCTGGCCAAGCTCCTCGCCGAGAACGCGGAGGGCAACCTCAACCCGCGTCAGGTGGAGTTCTCGCGCACGATCCACAGCGCCGGCACCGACCTGCTGCAGCTGATCAACGACATCCTCGACCTGTCCAAGGTGGAGGCCGGCAAGATGGACGTCCACCCCTCGGACGTCGCGGTCTCGGGTGTCGTGGAGTACGTCGAGGCGACGTTCCGGCCGCTGACGACCGAGAAGGACCTCGGGTTCGCGGTCTCCGTGGCTCCCGACGTACCTCGCACGCTCTTCTCCGACCAGCACCGGCTCCAGCAGGTGCTGCGCAACCTGCTCTCCAACGCCGTGAAGTTCACCTCGGCCGGGCAGGTCAGCCTGGAGATCCGGACCGCGCCGGACGAGCGGTTCACGACCTCGACGCTCACCGACGCGGACCAGGTCCTGGCCTTCGCGGTGTCCGACACCGGCATCGGCATCCCGCCGGACCACCTGCGGGTGATCTTCGAGGCCTTCCAGCAGGCGGACGGCACGATCAGCCGGAAGTTCGGCGGCACCGGTCTCGGGCTCTCGATCAGCCGTGAGATCGCCCGCCTCCTCGGCGGCGAGATCCACGCCGAGAGCGAGCCCGGCCGCGGCAGCACCTTCACGCTGTACCTCCCGCTGAGGTACATCGGCGACCAGGGGTACCGCTCCATCGGCGAGCCCGGTGGGCAGCAGGCGCTGAGTGCGGTCACCACCCCGGCCGCGCTGGAGCCGGCAAGGTCCGATGCAGCGGCGCCGCGCGAGGTCGAGGACGACTCCGGGGCCCTGGCCCCGGACGACCGGGTCCTCCTCGTCGCGCTGTCGCGGCTCCAGCTGCGCCGTGCGGCGGTCGAGCTCGGACGTGCCCGCGGGTTCAAGGTGGTCGTTGCCGACCGGGCCTCCGACGCCCTGCTGGCGGCGCGGCGGCACCGGCCCGCCGGCATCGTCGTGGGCATGGACCTCACCGCGGACGACGGGACCTCGCTGCTCCGGGCGTTCAAGGCGGACCCGGAGACGCGGCACGTCCCGACCGTCGCCGTGCACTCCGAGCGCGCGGCCGACGACGTCCACGTCGGCAGGCACGCCGGCGCCCTGCAGATCGTCGAGGAGCCGGTGGCGCCGGAGAGCCTCCAGCCCGCCCTGGACGACCTCGGCGCCTACATCGACCGGAAGACCCGGTCGCTGCTGGTCGCCTCGAGCGAGGCGGTGGAGGAGACCTCCGCGGTGGTGGCGCTGTTCGGCGCGGTCCCGGACGTCGACCTCTACCTCGTGGGCACCGTCGAGGACGCGCTGTCGGCGCTGGACTCCAGACGGTTCGACTGCGTGGTGGTCGACCTGAAGATCGCGGGCGGCAGCGGCTTCGACGTGATCAAGCGGATGCGCGCCCGCAGGGCGCTGCGCCCCGTGCCCGTCGTGGTGAGCGTGGGCCAGGAGCTGCCCGCACGCGACGAGGCCCGGCTGCGTCAGTACGCCCAGTCGATGGTGGTCAAGTACCCCACGTCCGTAGGCCGCCTGATCGACGAGGTAGCGCTCTTCCTGCACCGTTCGGACGTCGAGATCCCGGACCAGCCCACCACGAGCGTCGACCGCCACCCGAACGGCTCTGCGCTCTTCGAGGGCAGGCGGATCCTCATCGTCGACGACGACGCCCGCAACGTGTTCGCGCTGGCCAGCGCGCTCGAGGGACACGGCATCGACGTGACGTACGCCGACAACGGCGAGGCCGGGATCCGAGCCCTCGAGCAGGACCCGGACATCGACCTCGTGCTGATGGACGTCATGATGCCTGGCATGGACGGCTACACCGCGATGCGGGAGATCCGGAAGATCCCGGCCTTCCGGGAGCTCCCGGTCATCGCCCTGACCGCGAAGGCCATGCCGGGCGACCGTGACAACAGCCTCGCCGCGGGGGCGTCGGACTACGTGACCAAGCCGGTCGACGTGGACGACCTCCTCGCCCGATTCCGGACGTGGTGGGAGTGACCGACCGAGCACGGATCCTCCTCGTCGACGACCGCCCCGAGAACCTGCTGGCTCTCGAGGCGATCCTGAGCTCGCTCAACCAGACCCTGGTGCGCGCCTCCTCGGGTGAGGAGGCGCTGCGTGCGCTGCTCAAGGACGAGTACGCCCTGATCCTGCTCGACGTCCAGATGCCGGGAATGGACGGCTTCGAGACCGCAGCCCAGATCAAGGCCCGGACGCGGACCAAGGACATCCCGATCATCTTCCTGACCGCGGTCGACACCGAGGAGCACAACGCCTACCGCGGCTACGCGTCCGGTGGCGCGGACTACATCACGAAGCCCTTCGACCCCTGGGTGCTCCGCGCCAAGGTGCAGGTCTTCGTCGACCTGTGGGTGGCCGGGCGCCGCCTCGCGACCCAGGCGACCTTCCTGCGGCGGCAGCTCGAGGACTCGAGCCGTGCGGTCGACGTACTGGGTGAGCTGCGCGAGCGGCTGACCCTCGTCGAGGAGTCGGTGCAGGAGCTGAACCAGAACATCGCCGAGGGCGACGGGTCGCCGCAGGCGGCGGTCAGCGTGCTCGAACGTCGGGTCGCCTCGATGCGAGCGGCCCTCGACGTGCTCGAGGAGGGCTCGCCGATCTCCGGCCACACGCGCCGCGAGTTCGGCTGAGCGCCGTCGTCGCAGGTCCGTAGAGTTCTCCCGGCGCCGAACGGGAGGAGTCGCCATGACGGTGGTCGACCCGGAGGGTCGCACGATCCGGGTGGGCCGACGGTGGCTGCCCTGGCGGCGTCGGTCCTGGGACATCGACCCGTCCACCGCGGACAGCACCTACGTCGACGGCGCCGACGACCCGGTCAGCTGCCTGCTCGCGATCGTCGCCGCGGTGCTGATGCCGTTCGTCGTGGTCCTGGTGCTCTTCCTCGGCGAGATCTTCCTGCTGCTCCTCCTGCTTCCCGTCGCAGCGCTGGTCCGGCTCGTGTTCGGGACGCCATGGACCGTCGAGGCGACGCACCGCGGGCAGCTGCTGCGGAGTGAGCGGGTGCGTGGCTGGACCGACTCGGGCGTGCGGGTCATGGAGCTCGCGGCGGCCTACGAGCGGGGCGAGGAGCCGGTCCCCTCGGGTCGCACGTCCGGCTGACCGTCGTACGAGTAGGTCGGTGCGCCGGCTGGTCAGTCGCTCAGTCGGGCGTGGTCGGCCACTCGGTGTGGGCGGTGGATCGGGTCGGTCGGCCGCCATCGACTTCCCACGGCAATCGGTCTCTTCCCACGGCGATATCACCGTGGGAAGAGACCATTTGCCTGCATACCTTGGTAATCAGCAGCCTCAGGCCGGGAAGCGGTCGCCCTTCTCCGCCAGCTCCACGAGGTACGTCGGAGGCTCGAACCTCTCGCCGTAGGCGGCCGCGAGCTCGCGCGCCCGGGTCACGAAGCCGGAGAGACCGCCCTCGTAGCCCTGCATGAACTGCACCGCGCCACCCGTGTTGGGCGGGTAGCCGATGCCCATGATCGACCCGATGTTCGCCGCGGCCGCGGACTCGATCACGCCTTCGGCGAAGCACCTGGCGGTCTCGATCGCCTCGATGAACAGGAACCGGTCCTTGAGGTCGGCGAGGTCGGGCTGCTCGTCCGCCACGGGGAAGGTCTCGGCGAGCCCCTTCCACAGCCCGTGACGCCTGCCCGACTCGTCGTACTCGTAGAAGCCCGCGCCCTTGAGCTTGCTCGGGGCGGCCGATCTCGATCATCTTCTCGATGACCGCCTCGGCCGGGTGCGCCTGGTAGGCGCCGCCCTCGCGCTCGACGGCCGCCTTCGTGGCGTTGCGGATCTTGACCATCAGCTCCATGTTGAGCTCGTCGGAGATCTGCAGCGGCCCGACCGGGTAGCCGGCCTGGGTCGCGGCGCGCTCGACGGTCATCGGCCGGACGCCCTCGCCGAGCATGCGCCACGCCCTCGTTGATGTGGGTGCCGATGACGCGCGAGGTGAAGAAGCCCGCGGCTGTCGTTGACCACGATCGGGGTCTTCCTGATCTGCTGCACGACGTCGATCGCCTGGGCCAGCGCCTTGTCGGAGGTCTTCTTGCCCCGGATGATCTCGACGAGCGGCATCTTGTCGACCGGCGAGAAGAAGTGCAGGCCGATGAAGTCCTCGGGCCGGTCGACGCCCTCGGCGAGCGTCGGTGATCGGCAGCGTGCAGGTGTTGGAGCACAGCAGCGCGTCCGGGTCACCACGTCGAGGATCTCGGCGAAGACCTTGTTCTTCAGCGACGGGTCCTCGAAGACCGCCTCGATGACGAGGTCGCAGCCCTCGACGTCGCCGGCGTCGGCGGTCGGGGTGATCCGGGCGAGCACCTCGTCGGCCTTCTCGCGGGTCATCTTCCCGCGCTCGACGGCCTTGTCGAGGAGCTCTGACCGAGTAGGCCTTGCCCTTCTCGGCGGTCTCGGCGCTGACGTCCTTGAGCACGACCTCGATGCCCGGCGGGCGCAGGAGTACGCGATGCCCGCGCCCATCATCCCGGCGCCGAGCACGGCGACCTTGCGTGGCGGTGAACTTCTCGACGCCCTCGGGCGCGAAGCGCGCCGGAGTTGATCGCCTGCAGGTCGAAGAAGAACGCCTGGATCATGTTCTTGCGACGGTCTGCCCGGTGACCAGCTTGGTCGAAGTAGCGGCGACTCGATCCGCGAGCGCCGTGTCGAAGTCGACCTGCGCGCCCTCGACGGCGGCGGACAGGATCGCCTTCGGGCGCCGGGTAGTCGGCGCCCTTGGGCTGCTTGCGCAGGTTGGCCGGGAACGCCGGGCAGGACCGCCGCGAACTTCGGGTTGGACGGGGCGCCGCCGGGGATCCGGTAGCCCAGGCGGTCCCACGGCTGGGTGGCGGCCTCGGGGTTGTCGTTCGCCAGGATCCACGCCTTCGCGGCCGGGAGCAGCTCCTCCTGGGTCGCGACGACCTCGTCGCACGAGGCCCTGTCTCCATCGCCTGGGCGGGCTTCAGCTTGGTGCCCTGAGCAGGAGCACCTTGAGCAGCGTCGGTACACGCCGAGCATCCGCGACCGTACGGGTGACGCCGCCGCCGCCGGGCAGCAGGCCGAGCGAGACCTCGGGGAGGCCGAGCTCGTGAGCCGGCCGTCGACCGCGATCCGGTGGTGGCAGGCGAGGGCGATCTCGAGGCCGCCGCCGAGCGCGGCGCCGTTGATCGCCGCGACGACCGGCTTGCCGAGCAGCTCGATCCGGCGCAGCCCGGCCTTGATGGACTCGGCCATCTCGAAGATCTGCGGCGCGTCCTCGGGCGTGGCCTGGACCATGCGCTTGAGGTCGCCGCCGGCGAAGAAGGTCTTCTTCGCGCTGGTGATCACCACGCCGGCGATCTCGTCCTTCTCCTGCTCGAGCCGGTCGACGGCGGCGGCCATCGACTCGATGTAGACGCTCGTTCATCGTGTTGGCGCTCTGGGTCGGGTCGTCGAGGGTGAGGACGACGATCCCGTCGCCGTCCCTGTCGTACCGGACGGCGCTCTGCTGGGCGGTTTCAGTCATCGGTCTTGTCCTAGGTGAGGTCTGTGTCGTCCGTTGGGCTTCGCCGGACCTCATACGCTCCGGTCGCTGTGACGACCGCGCCGCATGACGTCCCGTGGGGGGTGGTCAGAGGCGCTCGACGACGGTCGCGATGCCCATGCCGCCGCCGACGCAGAGCGTGGCGAGGCCGTAGCGGGCGTCGCGACGCTCGAGCTCGTCGATCAGCGTGCCGAGGATCATCGCGCCGGTCGCGCCGAGCGGGTGGCCCATCGCGATCGCGCCGCCGTTGACGTTGACCTTGTCGGCCGGCGATGTCGAGGTCGCGCATGAAGCGCAGCGCCACCGCCGCGAACGCCTCGTTGATCTCGAACAGGTCGATGTCCTCAGGGCTCAGGCCGGCCTTCGCCAGGGCCTTGCGGGAGGCCGGTGCGGGGCCGGTCAGCATGATCGTCGGGTCGGCGCCCGGACACGGCGGTCGCGACGATGCGGGCGCGCGGCGTGAGCCCGAGGTCCTCGCCGACCTGCTCGGAGCCGATCGCCATGAGCGAGGCGCCGTCGACGATGCCGGAGGAGTTGCCGGCGTGGTGGACGTGGTTGATCTGCTCGACCCAGTGGTACTTCTGCGAGCGCCACCGCGTCGAAGCCGCCCTGCTCGCCGATGTCGGCGAACGACGGCTTGAGACCCGCGCAGCGACTCGACCGTGGTGCCCGGGCGGATGAACTCGTCCTGCTCGAGGACGGTCATGCCCGTTGAGGTCCCTCACCGGGACGACCGAGCTGTCGAAGTCGCCGTTGGCCTGCGCCTTGGCCGCCCGGGCCTGCGACTCCGCGGCGAACGCGTCGACGTCCTCGCGCGAGAAGCCCTCGAGGGTCGCGATCAGGTCCGCGCCGATGCCCTGGGGGACGAAGGCCGTGTCGAACGTCGGTGGCCGGGTCGGAGGCCCAGGCGCCGCCGTCGGAGCCCATCGGCACGCGGGACATCGACTCGACGCCGCCGGCGAGGATCAGGTCCTCGAAGCCCGAGCGGACCCGCGCGGCGGCCTGGTTGACGGCCTCGAGGCCGGAGGCGCAGAAGCGGTTCAGCTGGACGCCCGCGACGGTGTCCGGGTACCCGGCCTCCAGCGCCGCGGTCTTCGCGATGTCCGAGCCCTGGTCACCGATCGGGCTGACGACGCCGAGCACCACGTCGTCGACGCGCGCGGGGTCGAGGCCGGGGTTGCGCTCCTTCACGGCGTCGAGCAGGCCCACGACGAGGTCGATGGGCTTCACCTCGTGGAGGGAGCCGTTCTTCTTGCCCTTGCCTCGCGGCGTGCGGAGGGCGTCGTACACGAATGCTTGTGGCACGTGAGCCTGGCTCATGTGGGAGTCCCAACTTCTCGGTGACCGGGAGACCGGCCCCTCGAGACACGGGCCGGTGGATTCACCTGATTCTGACACTCATACTGTTAGCGTCCAACCGGGCCCAGCATGTGATCTGCGTCGCTCCCGAAGGCCCCGACCCGAAACCCCGAGGACCGCACCCGATGACGAACAGCACTGAGATCGTCACAGACCTCATGACCCTGGACGAGCTCACCCAGCGCGTGGGGATGAGCGTCCGGAACGTCCGGTTCTACACCACGAAGGGGCTTGTGCCACCCCCGATCCGGCGTGGCCGCTCCGGCTACTACTCCGCCGACCACGTGGCCCGCCTCGAGCTCCTCCGCGAGCTCCAGGCCCATGGCTTCACGCTCTCGGCGATCGAGGGGTACATATCGCGGATCCCGGCCAACGCCACTCCCGAGACGATCGCCCTCCACCGGACGCTGCTGGCGCCCTGGATGGCGGACATGCCCGAGACCATCTCGCTGAAGGAGCTCCATCGGCGGGCCGGCCGGCCGTTGAGCGAGGACGAGCTCGCCACGCTCAACGCGCTCGGGATCGTCTACCCCACCAAGCAGGGCAAGTTCCAGGTCGCCGCCGCACACCTGTCCGTCGCGGTCGCGCTGCTCGACCTCGGCATGCCTCCCGAGGCGGCGATCGCGGCCCAGGACATCTTCACAGCGCACGGCCGGGCGATCGCCGAGGAGCTCACGGAGCTGTTCAAGAAGGAGGTGTGGCCCGCCTACAAGGAGCAGGGGGTCTCGCCGGAGCAGCTGCGGGCGATGGTGGAGAAGTTCAAGCCGGTCTCGATCGCCGCGCTGGTCACCGCCTACGAGAGCGCGGTCGACGAGACCAAGCGCGAGACTGTCGCCCGTCGCAGCCGCTAGCCGTCGCCCCTACGGGTGCCCGGGTGGGCCTGCTTTCGCAAGGTCCCTTGGGAAAGCCGCACATCCCGTGTGGAATTCCACGAGGGAAGTGCCGCTCTCGATGGGGAAGTGCGACCGCGGTCAGGCCTGGATGACGGCGCCGGACTCGATGAGGGCGTCGACGTTCTCGATCCCCCAGGCCTCGAGGGCGGCGCGGCTCCGACCGCCAGGCACGCTCGGCCCCGTGGTGAGCGACGGCGCGGTGCGGGAGAACCGAGGCGCCGGGGAGGGCTGGAGGATGCCGTCGCGGGTCACGTACGTCCCCCGTGCCTTCAGGTGCGGATGCTCCGCTGCCTCGGTGAGCGGCAGGATCGGCGTACAGCAGGCGTCCGTCCCGTCGAAGACCTCTGCCCACTCCGCCTGGGTGCGCTCGCGGAAGCGCGCCGCGATCACCTCGCGCAGCTCGTCGTGACGCGCGAAGTCGTAGCGGTCGGGCACCTCGCCCGTCAGCCCGAGCCCCTTGACCAGCTCGTCGTAGAACTTGGGCTCGAGCGACCCGACCGCCATGTGCCTGCCGTCGGCGGTCTCGTACACGTCGTAGAAGGGCATGCCCCCGTCGAGCAGGTTCACCGCGCGCTCCTCACGCCAGCCGCCGCCGGCGATCATGCTCGCGAGCATCGCGTTCAGGTGCGCGGACCCGTCCACGATCGCAGCGTCCACGACCTGGCCCTCGCCGCTGACCCGCGACTCGAGCAGCGCGGCCAGGATGCCGATGACCAGGTACGTCGATCCGCCCCCGAAGTCACCGAGCAGGTTGGAGGGGAACTGCGGCTTCGACGGCGTCTGGCCGAGGCCGTGGAGGGAGCCGGAGAGGCCGATGTAGTTCATGTCGTGGCCGGCGGTCTGCGCCAGGGGCCCTTCCTGGCCCCACCCGGTCATCCGGCCGTAGACCAGCTTCGGGTTCCGCCCGAGGCAGTCCCCCGGGCCGAGGCCGAGCCGCTCGGCCGCGCCGGGGCGCATGCCCTCGATGAAGACGTCCGCCCGCTCGACCAGGTCGAGCACGGTGGCGACGGCCGCGGGGTCCTTGAGGTCCATCGCGATGCTGGGGCGCCCGCGGGTCAGGAGGTCGGTCTCCCTGGCCCCGGCGCTGGCCGCGCCACCGGGCTTCTCGACCCGCACCACGTCCGCCCCCAGGTCGGCGAGCAGCATCGCCGCGTGCGGCCCGGGTCCGATCCCGGCGAGCTCCACGACCTTGATGCCCTTGAGCGGGCCGGTTCCCTGTCCGAGTGCGTACGCGTCAGTCATGCCCGCGATTCTGACAGCACGACTGTCAGGATTGCGAGGGCCTGCCCGTCACGAGGGACACGAGGCTCACGACGACGGCGATCGCCATGCCGACGATGCCGACGACGAGCAGGATCCGGAACAGCAGCTCCCAGTCGAACGTCTGGTCGCCGAAGTCGAACGGGAAGACCTGCCACATCCTGACTCCCACCAGGATGTTCACGGCGAGGGTCACCACATCGCCGAGCGGCTTGACGGGCTTCGCGTCGCGGAAGAGGTACACCACCTGCACCGCGAGGCTCACCCAGAGCGACAGGTTGACCAGCCCGAGGACTTGCGTGAAGTCGTCGCTCAGGAACGGCAGGACGTCCCAGCCGGGCCAGACGTTGATGCCGAACAGCATCGCGGCGTTGATCAGGATCGAGAAGACGTAACCGGTTCGCCGCGCCGCGCGCGAAGGCGGCTTCCTCGTCTTCGGGGCAACGGTGGTCATGGCGACCTCCCCTAGGTGACTTACTCACGACGCTATGTCCGGCCGGCCCCGGCACGGCAGGGGCGAAGGTCACCCGGCCACCTGCTCAGGTATCCACTGGCAAGAGGTTTCCGGCAGGCCTCCAGACCGTCAGGCAGGAAGCACCCGCCGCAGGAACTGCCGGGTCCGCTCCCTCGAGGGGCTGGTGAACATCTTCTCCGGCGGCCCTGCTCGAGGATGGTGCCCTCGTCGAGGAAGCAGACCTTCGTGGCCACGTCCCGGGCGAACGCCATCTCGTGGGTGGCGAGTACCAGCGTCGTACCGGCCGCCGCCATGTCCCGGATGATGTCCAGGACCTCGCCCACGAGCTCGGGGTCGAGCGCCGAGGTGACCTCGTCGAGGAGCACGAGCGACGGGTTCGTCGCCAACGCCCGGACGATCGCGGCACGCTGCTGCTGTCCACCCGAGAGCCGGTCCGGGTGACTCGCCGCCTTGTCCGCGAGCCCGAACCGTCCGAGCAGGTCGCGGGCACGGGCCTCGGCGTCGCCGCGGGAGAGACCGTGCGCACGTCGGGGCGCGAGCGTGATGTTGTCGAGGACGGTCATGTGCGGGAACAGGTTGTAGGCCTGGAAGACCATGCCCATCCGCCGCCGTACGGCACGGGCGTCGACCCGGGGGTCGGTGACCTCCCGACCCTCGAACCAGATCGTGCCGTCGTCGACCGGCTCGAGGAGGTTCACGCAGCGCAGGAGCGTCGACTTGCCGCTACCGGACGACCCGATGAGGCACACCACGTCGTGCGGCTCGACGAGGAGGTCCACGTCGCGCAGGACGACCTTGTCGCCGTACGCCTTGCGCAGCCCCTCGACCCGCAGCAGCTCGCTCACCGGGCACCACCCTCACGACGGGCGACCCGGCGCCCGAGCCAGTCGGTGAACCTCGCCATCGGGATGGTGAGCGCGACGAAGAACGCGGCGGCCACGAGGTACGGCGTGTAGTTGAAGTTGTAGTTGGCGTAGTCGCGAGCGGCGAACAGCGCGTCGAACAGCGCGACCGAGGCCACGAGGGCCGTGTCCTTCTGCAGTGACACGAAGTCGTTCAACAGCGGGGGTACGACGCGCCGCACCGCCTGGGGCAGGACGACGAAGCGCATCGTCTTCGCGTGGGAGAGCCCGAGCGACTCCGCGCTCGCGAGCTGTGAGGGGTGGATGGACTCGATGCCGGCTCGGAACACCTCGGCGACGTACGCGCCGTAGGACAGGACGAGCGCGACGAGCGCAAGCCAGAAGAGGTCGTTGGTGACCCCCTGGAGTCGCAGGGCCGGGACGCCGAAGCAGATGAGGAAGACCACCAGCAGCGTGGGCAGACCCCGGAACAGGTCTGTGTAGAAGACCGCCAGGCCGCGCAGCGGGAAGAGCGCCGGGGCGGTCGTGTTCCGCACCACGGCGACCAGGACCCCGACCAGCAGGATCAGCGGCTCCGCGAGCAGGAAGAGCTTGACGTTGAGCCAGAACCCCTCGGCGATGGCAGGGAAGGAGGCCTTGGCGTGCTCCCAGGAGAAGAAGGTCTGGCGGACGGTGTCCCAGCCCGGTGAGGCGACGATGACGACCACCGCGACGACGAGCAGGACCACCGTCGCGGCCGCCGCGATCGCCGAGGACCGCAAGGCCATCCTGCGGCGGACCGCCACGCGCTCGAGCTGCCGCGGGCTGGGTGACCAGTCGTCCACCGGCCGGTCAGTCGAGGACCGGGACGTCGACCACGTCCGAGAGCCACCGCTGCTCGATGTCCTGGAGCGCACCGGACTCCTTCAGGGAGGCCAGGGCCTGGTCGACGCAGGGCACGAGCCCGCTGCCCTGCTCGAACAGCATGCCGAACTGCTCGGTCTCCCCCGTGGTCGGCTGGAACTGGCCGACGATCGTGGCGTTCGGGATCTCGACGGCGGTGATGTAGAAGGCGGTCGGCAGGTCGGCGACGATCGCGTCCACCTGGTCGTTGGCCAGCGCCTGCTTGGCGGCGTTGGTGTCCTCGAACACCAGCGGCTGCTGCGTCGGCTGGATCACGTCCCGCACCGCGGTCAGCGAGGTGGTGCCGGTCTGCGCTCCGAGCCGGATGTCCTTCAGGTCGGCGACGGAGGTCGCGTCGGCGGCGTCGGAGCCCTTCGGCGCGATCACGGCCTGCGCGGCGGAGTAGTAGCCGTCGGAGAAGTCGACGGCCTTCTCCCGCGCCGGGGTGATCGAGATCTGGTTGATGTCGAAGTCGAACTTCTTCTCACCCGGGGCGTACGAGGTGTTGAACGGCACCTTCACCCAGGTGACCTGGTCCTTCGTGAACCCGAGCTCCTCGGCGACCGCGTAGGCGACGGCGGACTCGTACCCCTTGCCGTTGCTCGGGTCGTTGTCGACGAACCATGGCTCGTAGGCCGGGGAGTCGGTGCCGATCGTCAGCTGACCCTTGGTCTTGAGCGGGAGCGTGTCGGTGGCGCAGCTCTCCGGGGACTCGCTCGGGGTGCCGGCGGCCCCGGTGTCGGTGCCACCGTCCTCGGGAGCGCAGGCGGCTGCGACGACGAGCAGGGGTACGGCGAGCAGGGCCAGCCGTCGGTGTCCATACATGAACTGATGCTATTCCGCTCCTGGCTCGACGTCCGGACTCTCGTTCAGTTCAGGACCGAGGTTCCTGAGGCGGAAAACCTGGGTTTGGTACTGAACGAGTCCTACGGACCGCCGACCTCACCCGGAGATCCGGGGCTGCCTGTGGGCAAGACCACGTCTGCAACTAGTTGCATAGCACCCACGCGAGCAGCCATGCTCGACATCACCGCGGCTCGGCACCCGGGCCCGGCCGAAAGGTCCCCGAGTCCTTGGAGCAGGCATGGCCCTCGAGCACGCGATCCTCGTGTCGCTGCGGGAGCGCCCGGCCTCGGGACTGGAGCTCGCCCGGCGGTTCGACCGGTCGATCGGCTTCTTCTGGAGCTCCACCCACCAGCAGATCTACCGGGTGCTCGGGCGGATGGAGTCCGACGGCTGGGTGCGCTCGGCCGCCGTCGAGCAGCACGGTCGGCCCGACAAGAAGGTCTACGAGGTCACGACCCGGGGGCGCGGGGAGCTCGCCGCCTGGCTCGCCTCGCCGATGCCGGCGGAGAAGTTCCGCAGCGAGCTCGCGGTCCGGCTGCGCGGGGCGTCGTACGGCGACCGGACGGCCGTCCTCGACACGGTCCGCCACCAGCGAGCCGACCACGCCACCCGCCTGGCCCACTACGAGCAGCTGGCCGCTCGCGACTTCCCGGACCCCGCCGGCCTCACCGGCCAGGAGCTCGACGTCTACCTCGTGCTGCGGGGCGGCATCCGCCTCGAGCAGTTCTGGGTCGACTGGCTCACCGAGTACCTCGAGGCGCACGAAGCGCCCTCCAGCACCAGCCCTGCCCGCCGTACCCCCGAAGGACAGCCCCGATGACCAGCTACCCCCACCTGCTCGAGCCGATCACCGTCGGCGGCACCACCCTGCGCAACCGCGTCGTCATGGGGTCGATGCACACGGGGCTCGAGGACCGGGCCAAGCACCTGCCCGAGCTCACCGAGTACCTCGCCGAGCGGGCCCGAGGCGGGGTCGGGCTCATCGTCACGGGCGGCTACGCCCCGGACGTGCGGGGCTGGCTGCTCCCGTTCGGCTCGATGATGACCCGCGCACGTCAGGCCGACCGGCACCGCCGGGTCACCGACGCCGTCCACGCCGAGGGCGGCGCGATCGCGCTCCAGATCCTGCACGCCGGCCGCTACGGCTACACGCCCTTCAGCGTGTCCGCCTCCGCCCTCAAGTCCCCGATCACGCCGTTCAAGCCGAGCGCCCTGAGCACCAGGGGCGTCGAGCGGACGGTCGACCACTTCGTCCGCGCCGCGAAGCTCGCCAGGCGGGCCGGCTACGACGGCGTCGAGGTGATGGGGTCCGAGGGCTACCTGATCAACCAGTTCCTCGCGGCACGCACCAACCAGCGCACCGACGCGTGGGGAGGCACGGCGGAGAAGCGGATGCGCTTCCCCGTGGAGGTCGTCCGCCGGATCCGGGAGACGCTCGGGGACGACTTCCTGGTCATGTACCGGATCTCGCTGCTCGACCTCGTCGAGAACGGTCAGACGTGGGACGAGGTCGTGGCTCTGGCCAAGGCGCTCGAGCAGGCCGGCGCCTCCGTCCTCAACACCGGCATCGGCTGGCACGAGGCGCGCGTGCCGACGATCCTCACGCAGGTCCCCCGGGGCGCCTGGACCTGGACGACCCAGCGGCTCAGGCCGGAGGTCGGCATCCCGGTCTGCGCCTCGAACCGGGTCAACACCCCCGAGGTCGCCGAGCGGATCCTCGCCGACGGCGCGGCGGACCTGGTCTCGATGGCTCGTCCGCTGCTGGCCGACCCCGACTTCGTCGCCAAGGCCGCCGCGGGTCGCGCCGACGAGATCAACACGTGCATCGCCTGCAACCAGGCCTGCCTCGACCACGCCTTCGAGAACAAGCCCGCCTCCTGCCTGGTGAACCCTCGCGCGGCCCGCGAGACGAAGCTCGTGCTGCTCCCGGTCCCGAAGCAGCGGGCGCGGAAGGTCGCGGTCGTCGGTGCCGGTCCCGCGGGCCTCGCCGCCGCCGTCTCCGCGGCGGAGCGCGGCCACGACGTGACCCTCTTCGAGGCGTCTTCGCAGGTGGGTGGGCAGTTCCGCCTCGCCATGGCCGTCCCGGGGAAGGAGGAGTTCGCCGAGACGCTGCGCTACTACTCGCGTCGCCTGGAGGTGCTCGGGGTCGACGTACGCCTCTCCACCCGCGCCACGGTCGAGGCGCTGCGCGACTTCGACGAGGTGGTGGTCGCCAGCGGCGTGGTGCCCCGCGTCCCCGCGATCGAGGGCATCGATCCCTCGACCGGTTCGGGCAGGCGCCACCCGAAGGTCGCGTCCTACGCAGAGGTGCTCGACGGCTCGGTGGTTCCCGGTCGGCGGGTCGCGGTGATGGGTGCGGGCGGTATCGGCGTCGACGTGAGCCACTTCCTCACCCACGACCTCGACGAGGACCTCGACGCCTGGCTCGCCCACTGGGGCGTGGCCGACCCGGCGTTGCACCCCGGCGGCCTGACCGAGAAGAAGCCCCGCACACCCGCTCGTGAGGTCTGGCTGCTGCAGCGGAAGTCGTCCACGATCGGCAAGGGGCTGGGCAAGACCTCGGGATGGGCGCACCGCGCGGTGCTGAAGGACTCCGGCGTGCAGCTGCTGCCGGGCGTGACCTACGACCGGGTCGACGACGACGGGCTGCACATCCGCGTCGGCGCGACGGACGAGTCGCCGGGCGAACCGCGGGTGCTCGACGTGGACCACGTCGTGGTGTGCACGGGTCAGGAGTCGGAGCGGAGCCTGTACGACGAGCTCCGGGCCGCCGGGGTCGACGCCCACCTCGTCGGCGGGGCCGATGTCGCTGCGGAGCTCGACGCCAAGCGCGCCATCCGTCAGGGCACGGAGGTCGCCGCCGCCCTGTGAGGCCGGCACACGGCCAGCAGGGTCGTGGGGCCCACGGGAACGTGCCCGCAGGACCCCACGACCGGAGGTGGTCAGGTGCTCCGGGGCGGCGACCGCTGCCGACGGTGCGGGCGCGGGCACCACTGCGACCGGCGGCTGCCGTCGTGACGTGATGCCCGACGTCCGGGAGCCCCGTAGCGCCTCGGACGGGCAGCCGGCCGCGACCTCTCCACCGCGTGGGGGATCGGCCCAGCTGGTCGCCACGATCTCCTGGAAGGTCTCGTCGAGCCATGCCGCGTCGTCGCAGAGCAGGTCGACGAGCTCCTCGTCGATCTCGCGCTCGACGAGCTGCTCGGGGAGGTCGGCCGGGGCCGGCAGCAGGTCGGCCCCGGCCTCCGTGGGCAGGAAGGGACTCACTGAGCTCACTCCCGGGACGGGATCAGGCCTTGATCTCCTTGCGGTCCTCACCTGCGCGGCGAACCTCGATCTTGCGTGGCTTGGCCTTCTCGGCGACCGGGATGCGCAGGGTCAGGACGCCTGCTTCGTACTCGGCGTGGATGCTGTCGGTGTCCAGGGTGTCGCCCAGGAAGAGCTGCCGGGAGAAGACGCCCAGGGGCCGCTCGGAGACCTGCATCTCCACGTCGCCCTCGTGGACGGTGGGCCGGCGCTCTGCCTTGACGGTGAGCACGTTGCGCTCGACGTCCACCTCGATGGCGTCGGGAGTGACGCCGGGGAGGTCGAACATCACGACGAACTCGTCGCCTGCACGGTACGCGTCGATCGGCATCGCGCTCGGGCGTGACCACGTGCCGGGGGTGCTGGCGCCCACCAGCGACTGAGCCAGCCGGTCGAGCTCACGGAACGGGTCGGTGCGCATCAACATCTCTTTCCACCTCCTGGTTCGTGCCTTCATGCCAATGCACACTTCTCTTCTAGCACGTCGTCATTTCGTTGACAAGCCCTTGCGTCAATGTGACGATGACTTGCGTGAGAGACGTCCACGAAGCCCTCGACCTGGTCGTCGCGGCGGTCCGACGTACACGCGGTGAGTCGTCGCGCATCGGTCCGACTGGCGGCGGGAGCGACGACGAGGCGGCGACGAGCGCTCTGGAGGGACTGGCCGCGCTCCACGACCTCCGCGAACAGCTGCTGGCCTGGGAGCCGGTGCTGATCGAGGCCGCGCGCGAGAGCGGGGTCTCGTGGGCTCGCCTCGCGCCGGCCCTCGGAGTCACGAGCAGGCAGGCGGCAGAGCGGCGCTACCTGAGGCTCCGGCCGGGCCAGGACGACCGCCTCACCCGCGAGCAGCGGGTCCGGGCCACCCGCGACGAGCGAGCCGGTGACAGGGCCGTCGCCGAGTGGGCACGCGAGAACGCCTCCGAGCTCCGGCAGATAGCCGGTCAGGTGAGCGCCGCGACCGGTCTGAGCACGGCCGGTCGGCGACAGGCCAGGACACTCACCGGCTCGCTGACCGAAGACGACCCCAGCGAGCTCATCGCGCCACTGGCGGACATGCACGAGCACCTCGTCGACGATCACGCGAACCTCGCGGCGCAGGTCGATGCCGTGGGACAGAAGGTCGCACGCGTACGCCGCGAGACCCAGCGCCGCAGGGGGGCGAGACCCTAGTCGTGACTCACGGCACCGAGGTCCTCGTGGGCCCGGTGCGACTCCGGCTCGATCTGGAAGGTCGCGTGGTCGACGTCGAAGTGGTCCGCGACGCAGGCGCTGAACTCGTCGAGCAGCGAGCCCACCCCTCGCTCGGCGAGGCAGGCGTCGGTGACCGTCACGTGCACCGACAGCACGGGCATCCCGCTCGTGATCGTCCAGGCGTGCAGGTCGTGCACGTCCACCACGCCGGGCACCTCCAGGAGGTGGGAGCGGACCTCGTCGAGGTCGACGTGACGAGGGCTCGCCTCCAGGAGTACGTCGACCGCCTCCCTGAGCAGGGTGAACGAGCGAGGCAGGATGAGCGCCGCGATGAGCAGGGAGGCGATCGGGTCGGCGCGGTCGAACCCGGTGGCCAGCACCACCAGCGCCGTGACCACCACCGCGACGGAGCCGAGCAGGTCGCTGAGCACCTCGAGGTACGCCCCCCGCATGTTCAGCGACGACCCCCTGCGCCCCGCCAGGATGCCGAGGGAGACCGCGTTGGCGACGAGACCGACGGCGCCGAAGACCGCCATGAGGTCTGCCTCGACCGGCACCGGGTCGACCAGCCTGCGGATGCCCGACCACACCAGGTAGGTGCACACCACGAGCAGGACCACGGCGTTCACGAGAGCGGCGAGGATCTCGGCGCGGTGCAGCCCGAAGGTCCGACGCGGTGTCGCCGGGCGGGTCGCCATGTAGGAGGCGGAGAGCGCGAGAGTCACCGCGGCCGCGTCGGTGAGCATGTGTCCGGCATCGGCCAGGAGGGCCAGCGAGTCGCTCAGCAGGGCGCCCACGACCTCGAGCGCGATCACCGCGACGGTGACGAGGAGGACCAGCCTCAGCCGGGAGCGGTCGGCCTCGCGCCCGGCGGCATGGCCGTGCCTGGTGCCCGCCGTGGCTGTGACCGACGCCCATGGTCCATCACCCTAGACGCGAGCGCACCGGCTCGTCGCGCGGATCCCCTGCCGGCATCCACGCCGTCGATGAGCGGAGACACGTCCCAGGGCCCCGAGGCGCTACCTTGATGCGCGTGACAGGACTCTCCCTGCTGGTGGTGCCGCTGCCGGGACTGGCGTCCGTCGTACCCCCGCTGGGCCGGGGCCCGACCGTCCCGCACGTGCCGCTGGTCGAACCGTTCACGGACCTGTCGCACCTCGACCAGGGCGTGCTCGGGGAGGTCCGCTCCTACTTCGCCGACGTCGTGCCGTTCCGGGTGCGGTTCACGGAGGTCACGCAGTTCCCCGGAGGGTCGGCGTACCTCGTCCCGGACCCCGCTGCCCCGTTCCGTCACCTGACCCAGGGCCTGCTCCGGCTCTTCCCGGAGCTGCCCCGGCGGCGGGGCACTGTTCGACGTGAGCCCGCACCTCGACGTGGCGGGCGGCGCGGGCGAGGACCTCGAGCAGCTGCAGGCCGAGCTCGACCCCTGGCTCCCCGTGGAGACGCTGGCTCGCGAGGCGGCGCTGTGGTGGCGCGAAGGCGATGGTGTCCGGTCGCTCGCCACCTTCACGTTCGGCACGAGCGCCGCCTGACCCACCCCGCCTCCGGGGCAACGATATGGGTGCAAATGCCCTGTTTCTCCTGTGAAGCATAGGGATTCGTGGTGCCGCTGCGATACCAGATGAATTTGGGAAAAGCGTGAACAACACGCCGAGGGCCGCCCTACGCTCCTTCGCGACGGCCCGGAATGCCCCCCTTCCGTACCGGGAGGCCGGCTCGTCGGCTAGATCCCATCAGTGGTCGCACACGACGCGACGAGCCAACCGTCTGGAACTCCTGCCATGCCTCTCCCGGTCCCGCGCGGCATCCGCGCCCTGGTCGTCACCGTGATCCTCGCGTTCACGCTCACAGGCCTCAACGGAGCGAGCCCTGTCGGCGCGATGCCGATCGAGGGCTACCCGACCTACCAGCCGCAGAGCAAGTGCAGCCCGCGCCCCAAGCCGGGCACGGTGATGCTCGAGGAGTACCTGCTCAAGAAGTACAAGGGCTCCGGCTCGTCGGGGATCTCCCGCTCGTGCTCCGCCTCCGGGGTGTCCGAGCACAAGGAGGGCCGCGCCTTCGACTGGCGGCTCGACGCGACCTCCAAGCGCGACCGGGGCTACGCCCGCGACTTCCTGAGCCGCATCTTCGCCACCGACAAGGCGGGCAACAAGAGGGCCCTGGCCCGCCGCATGGGCATCATGTACATCATCTGGAACGACCACATCTGGTCGGCCTCCAAGGGCTACCGCAAGCGGGACTACCTGCACTCTGCCTGCAAGAAGGTCAGCACCTGCTCCACGACGCTGCGCCACCGCGACCACATGCACATCTCGCTGACCTGGGCGGGAGCCCGCGCCAAGACGAGCTGGTACGTCCGCCGCGGCGCTCCCAAGCCCGCCCCGGCCCCAGCACCCGCCCCCGCGCCTGCGCCTGCGCCTGCCCCGGCGCCGGACCGCGACGAGCCGACCAGCCGTCCGAGGCAGCCGAAGCTCCCAGACGGCGTGCTCGACCTGCGCGAGAGGGCGTACACCACGATCCGCGTGCCCGCAGACGGCGAGACGGTCGAGACGAAGTTCAAGCTGCACGAAGGCTGGACCTACTCGCTCACCGCCGCGGGCCTCTACACCTTCGGCAGCCCGAACCAGGTGGGCGACGCGGTGTGCACGTGGTCCAAGAAGGAGGACGCCTGGGTGCCCAAGCCGTCGCGCCGCGTCAAGCGCAAGTACGGCCGCCTCGCCCTCTTCGTGGACGGCTCCATGCCCTTCGGCGGGAGCTGCCGCGGGTCGCACACCTACCGCACGGAGATCACGCCCACGCGGGACCGGCCGCTCCGGCTGACCGTGGTGGGTCGGCACCCCTCGTCGAGTGGCCGGCTGACCGTGGTCGTCGGCCGCAAGCGGGCCAGGGTGTCCGACGCGCTTCCGACGTACCCCACGCTCGCCCCGGCTCCGGCGCCGGCCAGCAAGGCGCCGAAGGGCTTCGGCCTCCTCGCGGAGACGGTCACCGTGCCGGCCTCCGCGACCGACGGCACCTACACGATCGGGAGCCTGAGCCCGGCCGCGACGTACCGCCTCACCGTCAGCGGCGTGGTCCGCCTGGGCGGCGGCGTGCTGTCCAACGGCCAGTGCGTCTCGATGGGCGGCACCTGGTACCGCAGCGCCTCGATCGACCGGCGGGTGCCCGACGCGGACCACGGGAACCTCTACGTCAACGGCGTGCCGTTCAGCGGCCGCGCGGCGAGCTCCGACGGCTGCAGCACGAACAGCCACACCGAGGACTTCACCCCCGACGCTCGCGGCAGGCTGCGCCTGGACCTGTGGGACCCGCTCGACCGCAGCGACAACAGCGGCGAGCTGCAGGTGAAGGTGCAGCGCGTGACCCCGATCGCCACCCCGACCGCGCCTCCGGGCGAGCGTCCCCGGGTGCGGCGTACCGAGTGGCAGCGTTCGCGCGACTGGTTCGAGGTGGACCCGAAGGACCGTGACGGCACCCTGTCGTCGATCAAGCTGCGCAAGGGGGTGCCCGCCCAGATCGTCATCCGGGGCCGGTTCACCACGGGTGGGCGCCAGGCCGACGCCTCCTGCGTGAAGCTCACGGCGGGTTGGGAGCAGGCCGACCCGGACGTGCTCGGCCAGGACCCGCTCAACGTGTGGGTCGACGACCAGCCGGTCGCGTGGCGGGCGCTCGGTCCGACCGGCGGCTGCTCCGAGGAGTACCGGTACACGACCACCTTCACGCCGGCCAAGAGCGGCCCGATCCGGGTGAGCGTCTTCGACCTCGACTACCGCGACAACAAGGGGAACTTCGAGGTGACCGTCCTGCGCGAAGTGCCGTGAGGCTCGCGGGTTCAGGCGAGCGCGGCCATCAGCGGAGGAAGGATGAACAGCATCCCGAGCGACCACGTGACGTGGGTCAGCATCGGCGCCAGCACGCCGCCGCTGACCCGGCGCTGGAGGCCGACGAGGACGCCGAGCACGGTGGCCGCGAAGACCAGCATCACGTTGCCGGTCGCGACGGTGACGAGGGCGTAGACGAAGGTCGAGATCAGCACCGGGTGCCACACCCCGATCGCGGCGTACAGGGCACCGCGGAAGAACAGCTCCTCGGTGATCCCGTTCACGACCGTGATGACGGCGATCAACGGCAGCGACCCGTAGCGGGCGTGGTCGAGCACGTCGTCCACGCTCGACTCGAGCGGCGGGATCCGCGCGACGACCAGCGCGCCCAAGGTGAACACCGCGACCGCGGCCAGGCCGATCAGGACCGGCTCGACGACTGGCCTCCGCAGACCTGACCCACCCCGGATCCTGCCCAGGTGAAGCGGCCCGGAGAGGAACGATCCGACCGCCCACGTGGCGGCCAGCGCGAACGTGAACGCGTAGAACGCCGGGTCACCCGGTGTGGTGGCCAGCGAGAACCCGAGCAGCGTCGCGCCCACCACGAGCGTGACGACCGCGACGACCCGCCGGCGCCGGAACATGTGGTCCGACTGTCGATGGTTGCGCTCGATCGGTGAGACGAGGGTGGCGTCGACGAAGCGGCTGAACCAGCTCACAACTTGCCTTTTTCGCGGAGCCGGTCCGCGAGGGCCTCGCGCACCATGTCGTCGTACGCCATGGTCTCGAACGGCACGACCTCGCGGATCGAGTCGTCGGTGACCACCACCTCGTTGTCCATCGACTCGATGAGCGTGCGACCGGTCGTGGCGTCGACGTCGGTGACCAGTGACAGCCACAGCGACGACAGCTGCGGGGTGAGGACGGGTACGACGACGATCGGCACGTCGCGGCCGTTCTGGATCTTCGAGGCCCGGCGCAGCATGTCGCGGTAGGTCAGCACCTCCGACCCGCCGATCTCGAACACGCGCCCCATCGCCTCCTCGTTGTCGAGGACACCGACGAGGTACCGGACCACGTCCCGCAGCGATATCGGCTGGGTCTTCGTGCCCACCCACTGCGGAGCGACCATCGCGGGGAGGTTCTTCACGAGCTGCCGGGTGATCTCCCACGAGATGCCGCCGTGGCCGACCACGATCGCCGCGCGCAGCACGGTCACCGGCACGCCGCCCTCGCCGAGGAGCGACTCGACCTGGCGCCGGGAGCGCAGGTGCGGTGAGAGCCTGCCCCCGTCCTCCCCCAGCCCGCCGAGGTAGATGATCTGACGGACACCGGCCTTCGCCGCGGCCTCGCCGAACGCGGTCGCGGCCTCGGCGTCCTTGCGCTCGAAGTCCTTGTCGTCGAGCGAGTGCACGAGGTAGTAGGCCACGTCGACGCCGCGCATCGCCTTCGCGATCGTCTTCGGTTCGAAGACGTCGCCCCCGACCGGGTCGCCCGCTCCCTCGTAGTCGTCGGGCCTGCGCGTCATCGCGCGTACCTGGTGGCCCTCCTCGACCAGCGCACGGGCCAGGTGCGACCCGACGAAGCCGGTTGCTCCGGTGACGAGCACGGTCAGACCCATGGGTACCTCGCTTGGCGTCCACGCGGGCCACCCCCGGCCCGTCCCTGGGTCCAGAGTGCCCGAGTCGGCCAACCTCAAGCCGCTGCGGCGACGTCACGAGCAGCTCGAGCCGCACTCCGCTCGGGGCCGGGAGATGTCGTGGGGGCCCCGGGCCTCGCGCCTGTGCAGAACCGCGGATGCGGCGAGCACGGCCAGCCCGGCCCCCGACAACCCCGCGCCCACCCAGCTCGGGGCGGTGTAGCCCCAGCCGACCGCGATCACGAGGCCACCGAGCCAAGCACCCAGGGCGTTCGCGGCATTGAGGGACGCGTGGTTCATCGCGGCCCCCAGGGTCTGGGCGTCACCCGCGACCTGCATGAGCCGCAGCTGGAGGTTCACGACCAGGACGGACCCGACCATAGCCACTGCGAACACGGTCAGCGTTCCCGCCACGGGGTGGTACGCGGTGAGCGTGAACAGCGCCAGCGACACCCCCATGGCGACCGAGCTGCCGATCAGGGACCGGAAGATCGACCAGTCCGCCAGCCGACCTCCCAGCACGGTGCCGACCACGCCGCCCACCCCGAAGGCGAGCAGGTAGAGCGGGACGGCCGACTTCGAGAGTCCGGCCACCTCCGTCACGGTGGGGGCGATGTAGCTGTACATGGCGAACATGCCGCCGAAGCCGATCGCGCCGACCAGCAGTGTGAGCCAGACCTGCGGCGTCGTGAATGCCCGGAGCTCACGCCTGCCCGTCGCCCCCGGGTCAGCCGGAGTGGCAGGCACGAGCAGCGTGACCAGGGCGATGGTGAGGGCGCCGAGCACCGCGACGGTCCAGTACGCCGAGCGCCACCCGAGGTGCTGGCCCATCCAGGTGGCAGCAGGCACGCCGATGACGTTGGCGACGGGCAGTCCGAGCATCACCAGGCTTACGGCACGCCCTCGCCGGGCGGGCTCCACCATTGCGGCCGCGACGAGCGAGGCCACCCCGAAGAACGCCCCATGAGGCAGGCCGGCGAAGAAGCGTGCTGCCGCGAGCGCCTCGTAGCTGAGCGCCAACGCGCTGGCGGCGTTGCCCAGGGCGAAGGCCGCCATGAGGATGAGCAGGAGGGCCCGGCGCGGCAGTCGCGCTCCGAAGATCGCGATGGCAGGCGCGCCGACGACCACTCCGAGCGCGTAGGCGGAGATCACGTGGCCCGCGGTCGGGATGGAGACGGCCAGGTCGCCCGCGAAGTCGGGCAGGAGGCCCATCGTCACGAACTCGGTCGTCCCGATCGCGAAGCCGCCCATGGCGAGGGCCAGGGTCGCCAACGCCACGTGGTGCCGTGAGGCGGGGCGGTTGGGGGTGGTGCTGTGGGCGGACGCGGTGAACGTCAAGAGCGAGGGTCCTTCGGTCGGTCCGGACGGGTCAGAAGGGTTGACCCGCGGGTTGCGCGGTCAACCGAAGGTCGCAACAAGGAGCGGTCCCGGTCATATTTCGCGAACCCGCCGTGGGCTGCCTCACCCGGGCGGTCTCGGGCGCCCTCCCGCCGGGTCCACCGGGAGTCGGTCCAGTCTGATCCCGAACCAGTGCTCGTAGGCCTCGAGCACCTCACCCTCGGACTCGAGCCGTGTCTCGCTGCGCTCACTGCCCTCGGTCCGGATGAGACGGTCGCCACTGAGAGTCACCCGTCCTGCCGGCGTGGGCAGCGAGCAGGTGAGCGACCGGGCGAAGTGCGACGACGGCGAGGTCTGCTGCCACCAGCAGGTCGCCTCGAAGTCCGCCAGCGCGCGGGGGCGCGACTCGATCCGGTACACCGGCTTGCCGTCCATCAGCACGTCGAGGTCTCCGGACTCCGTCTCGACGATCCGGAACGCGCCGGCCGGGTCCACCTGCGTGTCCCGGCAGTCGAGCCGCAGCGGCCGCCGGGAGAAGGCGCCGAAGCCCACGTCGACCAGGAACGCCTCGTCGAGGTCGACGCGCAGGACGAGATGGTCGTACGGCGGACCGAGGCTGCCGCCGTCGCCGTGGACCCTCGCCGCCATCAGGGTCACGGTGAACCCCAGCGCCTGGAGCAGCGCCCCGAACGCGCCGTTCAGCTCGTAGCAGAAGCCGCCTCTGCGACGGCCCACGATCTTGTCGACGAGGGCGTCCTCCTCGAGCACGATCGGCTCGCCGAGGTGGATGCTGAGGTTCTCGAACGGCACGGTGTCGAGGTGCCGCTCCTGAAGCGTCGCCAGGGCGTCGAGGTCCGGGGACCGGGGTCGGTCGGCCCCGATCCGTCGCAGGTACGCCTCGGCCGCGCTGCTGTCCACCACGCCATTGTGGCGCTCAACGCACCGTCTTGATCCGGTAGACGAGCACGCTCCCGAGGACGCACACCCCGGCGGAGAACAGGTAGAGCGAGAGGTACCCGCCGAGGACGGTCACGAGCACCGTCGCCATGAACGGTGCGAAGACCTGGGGCAGCGCGTTGGCGATGTTGATGACGCCGAGGTCCTTGGCCCGGGCCTCGGCCGCCGGGAGCACCTGCGTGATCAGCGCGAAGTCGACAGCGGTGTAGACGCCGTAACCCGTGCCCAGGACGACCGCGGCGACGAGAGCTCCCGGCCAGGTCTGGGTCACGGCGAGGATCACCGAGGCCGTCGCCGCCACGAGGCCGGAGACCGCGACGAACACGCGCCGGCGGCCGACCCGGTCCGACCAGATCCCGCCCACGACGGTCGTCGCCACCAAGCAGGCTGCGTAGATGCCGGTGAGCACGAACACTCCCGCCTCCGGGTCGTCGTAGCCGACCGCGTCCTGGAGGTAGAAGAACAGGTAGAGCGTCCCGAGCGCGTTGCCGAGGTTCACGAGGAACCGCGTGATCCAGGCCCAGCCGAAGTCGGGGTGCCTCCGTGGGTCCACCCAGAACCCGGCCGCGAACGCCTTCAGGCGGAACGGCGCGACCCGGTCCCTCCTGAGCGGCACGTCCCCGCTGCGGAGCACGAACGGCACGGCGAGTACGACGACCGCGGCGGCTGTCGCGACGAAGCCCGCGGACACCCCGCCTGTGACCGTCGCGATGCCGACTCCACCCACGACGCCGAGCGTCTGCGCGATCGCGACCCACCCGCCGACGACACCCCGCTGGTCGACGGGCACCTGGTCGGGCACGGTCGCCGTGATGGCGGCGAGCATCGCGTTGAGGCCGGCCTGCGCCAGGCACCAGCCGACCAGCATGAGGAGCAGCCCGTCGGCGATCGCGAGCACGATCAGTGCCGCGGCCCCGGTCAGGGCGCCGATCACGACCCACGGCAGCCGCCGGCCGAAGCGGGAGGTGGTGCGGTCGGAGAGGGCCCCGAAGAGCGGGTTCGACACCACCGAGACGGCGGCGCCGACACCCGTGACGAGGCCGAACACGAACTCCTTGTGTCCCGGCGAGACCTCGGCTGCCTGCTGCGCGAGCAGGACCTGGATCGGTCCGAAGAACCCCGCCCAGAGCCCGATGGAGGCGAGCGTGATGCGCGCGACCCACGTACGACGTACCGGGGTGACGGGCTCGGCCAGCGCATCGAGTGCCTCGGGCACCGACCCCGTCGGCGGGAGGGCGGTCACCTCCGGTTCTCGGTGATCATCCGCGCGAACCATCGGTAGGAGTCCTTCGGGATCCGGGCCTGCGTCTCGTAGTCGACGTACACGAGGCCGAAGCGCTTGGAGTACCCCTCGGCCCACTCGAAGTTGTCGACGAGGCTCCAGGTGAAGTACCCGCGCACGTCGACCCCGGCCGTGATCGCCTGCCCTACGGCCCGTAGGTGCGCGTCGAGGTAGTCGATGCGCATCTGGTCGCGCACACGCCCCCCGGCGTCGGGAGCGTCGTTGTAGGCACAGCCGTTCTCGGTGACGAAGACCGGCGGGAGCGCGTCGCCGTACTCGTCTGCCATCGTCACCAGCAGGTCCCGGAGGCCGTCGGGGACGACTGGCCAGTCGAAGTCGGTGACCGGGTAGCCCTCGACCGGCAGCATCACGAACGGCAACCCGTCCCCGCGGATCGGGCTCTCCTCAGGCGCGGGCGTGCTCGGCCCGGCGACGCGCGTGGGGTTGTAGTAGTTCACGCCGTAGAAGTCGATCGGGCTCCCGATGACGCCGAGGTCCTCCTCGACCGGACCGGGCATCAGCGCGGCGAAGCCCTCCGGATAGCTGCCACGGAGGACCGGGTCGGAGAAGAGCCGGTTCCACAAGGTGGCATAGGTGCTCGCGGCCTGCTTGTCCTCGTCGCTGTCAGTGGCCGCCCACACCGGGGTGTGGTTGGTGGCGGTCCCGATGCTGCTCGCGCCGGCCGCGCGGAGAGCCCGGACGGCGAGGCCGTGTCCGAGCAGGAGGTGGTGCGCCGCGGGGAGCGCGTCGAACAGCATCCGCCTGCCCGGCGCGTGCATGCCCAGGGCGTAGCCGAGCATGGTCACTACGTTCGGCTCGTTCACCGGGATCCAGTGGGCGACGCGGTCGCCGAGGCGGTCGGCCACGATCGCGGTGTACTCCGCGAACCTCTCCGCCGTGTCTCTGACGAGCCACCCGCCGGCGTCCTCGAGCGTCTGCGGAAGGTCCCAGTGGAACAGCGTCGCCATGGGAGCGATGCCCGCCGCCAGCAGCTCGTCGACGAGCCGGTCGTAGAAGCCGAGGCCCTTCTCGTTGGCCGGGCCGGAGCCGTCCGGCTGGATCCGCGGCCAGGCGATCGAGAACCGGTAGCCGTCGAGGCCGAGACCCTTCATGAGCGCCACGTCCTCGGCGTGCCGGTGGTAGTGGTCGCACGCCACGGCGCCGCTGCTGCCGTCGACGATCCTGCCCGGCTCGTCGCAGAACGTGTCCCAGACGCTGCGGCCACGTCCGTCCTCGTCGACGGCGCCCTCGATCTGGTACGACGCCGTGCTCGCGCCGAACACGAACCCCTCGGGCAGGTGCGGGTAGTCCCTGGTGGGGTCTCTGGTGTCTGCCATGGCCTCAGCGTGGCACTCCTGCCCGTTGCTTTGCTGCCGAAAGCACCTCGCGGGTCGACGCGGCGGTACCTCTCGCAGAGCAGCTGTCCCGGAGGGTGCGTGAGACTGCATGGGACTGCTCGATGCTGCTTGACCGGCCCGTCGCCGGTGATGCAGGTTCGGTGCCATGGGCGAGGAGCGACCGGCGACCTTCTTCGACAGCCCGGGCGCCTGGCGCGCCTGGCTCGAGCAGCATCACGCCTCGGAGTCCGAGCTCTGGCTCGGGTTCTGGAAGAAGCACACGGGCCATGACGGGCTGACGTACGAGGACGGCGGTGGAGCAGGCGCTCTGCTTCGGCTGGATCGACGGGGTGCTCAACCGGATCGACCAGGACAGGCACCGCATCCGGTTCACGCCCCGCAAGCCGGGGAGCAACTGGAGCCGCGTCAACGTCGAGAAGGTGGCCGAGCTCGAACGGCGGGGGTTGCTGACAGAGGCGGGCCGGGCCGCTCACGAGGCCGGCAAGGCGGATCCGCGGGGCCTGTACTCGTACGAGAACAGCGAGGAGGTCGAGCTCGCTCAGGAGTACGTCGCCCGGCTCGCCGCGTCACCCTCGGCGGCGGCGTTCTTCGAGTCGCAGTCCCCGTCGTACCGCCGCACGGTCAAGCGCTGGGTGATGTCGGCCAAGAAGCAGGAGACCCGCGACCGCCGGATGGCCCAGCTCGTCGAGGACTGCGAGGCCGGGCAGCTGATCAAGCCGCTCCGCTACGGACGGAACAACTCCCGGTCCTGAGCCGTTGCGTCCCCTATGAGCAGTCTGCGGATGCCCGAGCCGACGATCGACGTACGACGGTCGGCGGAACGCTTCAAGACAAAGGTCGACTGGCTCGACTCGAAACACTCGTTCTCGTTCGGGCACCACTACGACCCGGACAACGTCGGCCACGGCCTGCTCCTGGTGAACAACGACGACGTCGTCCGCCCGGGGAGTGGGTTCGAGACCCATCCCCACCGCGACATGGAGATCGTGACCTGGGTGATGCGTGGCAGCCTCGTCCACCAGGACTCGACCGGGCACGCGGGGATCATCTACCCGGGCCTGGCCCAGCGGATGAGCGCCGGCACCGGCATCCTGCACTCGGAGAAGAACGACTCGTGGCGGATCGCTCCGGAGCAGAGGGAGCACGACGAGCCGGTGCACTTCGTGCAGATGTGGGTGGTCCCCGACGAGCCCGGGATCGTGCCCGGGCTACGAGCAGCTCGAGATCGACGACGAGCTCATGCGCGGCGGGCTCGTGCCGGTCGCGTCAGGCCTGCCCGCTCACGAAGGCGAAGCGGCGATCCGGATCAAGAACCGGTACGCCGCCCTCTACGCCGCACGGCTCGAGCCCGGCCGAAGCGTCATGCTGCCCGATGCGCCGTACCTCCACCTGTTCGTGCCTCGCGGCACCGTGGACCTCGAGGGCGCGGGCGCGCTCGACGAGGGGGACGCGGTCCGGTTCACCGCGACCGGCGGCAACCGCGTCACGGCGACCGGCGAGGGTGCGGAGATCCTCGTGTGGGAGATGCACGCGACGATCCGCTGACCGCCGTACCCCCCGGCGACTTCCCATGGCAATTCGTTCCTTCCCTTGGTGAAATCACCATGGGCAGAGACCAATTGCCTGCATACCTTGGTAATTGATCCGCATCAGGAGGAGAAGAAGGAGTCGTTCATCCGCGGGTCGGGGGCGAACGGTACGACGGCCAGCCTCATGCCCGTCTCGGCGAAGCGCTGCTGCTCGACCCGGGCCACCACCTCGTTCGCACGAGCGCACTGGCTGTCGGAGAGGTAGAAGGCGAAGAGCCGCAGCCGCTCGCGTGCGGCGTAGAAGCTCTCGAGGTTCACGTTCTCGCTGCCCCCGATCGTCTCGAGGTCGAACAGCGCCTGCTCGACGTCCTCGGGCCGCACCCGGGGGGCCAGCTCGGGATGTACGTCGATCATGCCGTCGTCGCTCACGATCACGATCAGGCACGGCGCCGAGGACGCCGCGGTGTAGCGGACCGCGGAGTTGTAGCGCGCCCCCCGACCCGGGTCACCCACACCCGTGGCGATCCCGTCGAGGATCACGCCCACGGCATGGCAGGTCCCGTCCGGGGTGAGGAGGACCGCGCCGTCGATGCGGGTCAGCGAGCGCAGCATCCGGCTGCCGATCAGCTGCGGGTCGATCGCGATCGCCTGGGGCGCGAGTCGCTGAGCCTCCTGGGCGGCTGCGGTCGTGACCACGAGCATGGTGCCCTTGCCCTGGCTCACCGCGGTCTGGGCGAGCCGCCAGATGGCCCGGATGTCCCCGTCGTCGATGTCGGCGAACACCCGGCGCATCGAGTCCACGAACAACGAGGGCGACATCCGGGGGCGCGGGAGCTGCGGGTGTCCGTTCGCCACCCGCAGCAGCGGAGCGTTGTGGTGGGACATCATCCACACGCCCTGCTCGACGATCGAGAAGCGGAAGAGGTCCTCCGAGCCCCCGTCGTACTGCTCCGAGATGGCGCCGAGGCCGTAGATCGTGGTCCCGTCGATCAGCAGGCCGAGCTGGTGGTCGCTGATCTCGAGCAGCTTGCGGAACTGCAGCCGCTCGCGCACGGAGATCGGAGAGCGCAGCCGGATGGCTACGTCCACGTGGGGGTGCCCCTCGGCCGCGAGGATCACGGTGCCGGACCCGGCTCGACCTTCGTAGGCCGTGGACGCCAGCGCCTCGAACGAGTCGTACAGCCCCTTCGCCAGGGTCTCGCCTGCGATCACCGCGGTCGAGAACACGAGGTGGTTCGCGGAGCGCCGGACCGCGTCGGTCGGGACGTCGTCCTCGATCGGGGAGATCGTGCGCGGCGGCTTGGCGGCGAGCAGCGCATGGGTCGCGGTCCGAAGCAGCTCGCTGATGATGCCGTGGGACAGCGACACGGTGAGCTTCACGCCGTCGACCTCGGTGGTCTCGAGCCGGGGCAGCGCGTCGAGCGCGTCCGTGTCCACCGAGATGACCGGGTGCACCTCGTGGTCACCGACCGGGGCCGACTGGCCCACGAAGAACGTCCGGCCGGCTCCGGCCGGCGCGCGCTCCATCGCAGCCTCCACAGCCGCTGCCCGGGCCGCGTCGCGGTGGGCCTCGTGCCGGGCCCGACGCATCTCCTCGGTCGGGAACTGCATGTCGTGGACCGGCGACTCCTCGTAGCGCCGCTTGGCGTCGAGCACGACCCCGCCGAAGTCCTCCGTCGTGAACTCCGGGTCGAGCCCCTCCCTCGTCTCGAGGCAGACCTCGCTGGTGTCCTCACCGCCGGTTGCGAAGCCGACGAGGTAGGCCTCTGGCCAGAGGATCGCGCCGATCTGGTCCAACGCTCGGTCGGCGGCACCGTCGAGCGAGATGCGGAACTGCTGCTGGTAGCCCCACATGCTCTGGCACAGGTGCGAGTCGGACATCGGCGCGGAGAACTCTCGACAAGTAGTACGGCGGACAACGGTCAGGTGCCCTCGCGGGGGAAGTGCAAACACATGTTTCCCCCATTCGGTACAGACCAACCCCGGCCCTGTCCCCCGCACCCGGAAGCGGCCCGGTCTGGGGACCTTCGTCCCTTCAGCGGCGCCCCCCGCGGGGCGAGTCTGGAAGTACGACGACCGTGCCCGAAAGGAGAGACCACATGGCAACCATCGCCAAGCGGAGCTCGAGTCCGATGGCCGAGATGCTCGACTGGCTGGAGTCGAACTCACCGCTCAACCTCCACGGCGTAGGCCTGGCTCCGTACGTACGGGTCGAGGACTACCTCGAGGAGGGCAGCTACGTCCTCCGTGCCGAGCTGCCCGGGATCGACCCCGAGACGGACGTCGAGGTCAGCGTGGAGAACGACATGCTCAACATCCGCGGAGAACGGCGCGAGGAGACCAAGGAGAAGAACCGGCGCGAGTTCCACTACGGGTCGTTCCGCAGGACCCTGGCCCTGCCGAGGGGCGCCGACCCGGACAAGATCACCGCGTCGTACAGCGACGGTGTGCTCGAGGTGCGCGTCCCGATGGCGACCGAAGAGCCGCCGACCGTCAAGATCCCAATCCAACGCGCCGAGTGAGGAGCAGCCGTGCAAGCCACAGTCGGTGACCGGATCCACGTGAGCGGCACACATGTGAACGACCACGAGCGGGACGGGGAGATCCTCGAGGTCCGGGGCGAGAACGGCACCCCGCCGTACGTAGTGCGCTGGTTCGACACCGGCCACGAGGCACTCGTCTTCCCTGGCCCCGACGCATCGATCCACCACGCGGGAGGAGCCGAACATCCGGAGCACTCCGGCTGACCGGAGTCCGCCATGAGCACGACCGCCGCCGGCCTCAGCACAGAGGAAGCCGCGCGGCGGTCGGCTGCGCAGGGCCCCAACCGCCTGCCCAAGCCTCCGCGGCCGTCGCTCCTCGTCCAGCTGCTCCACCAGCTCACCCACCTCCTCGCGGTCCTGCTGTGGGTCGCGGCCGGGTTCGCGCTCCTCGCGGGCATGCCGGAGCTGTCGATCGCGATCGTGGTGGTCGTCTTGCTCAACGCCGCCTTCGCGTTCGCGCAGGAGTACCGGGCCGACCGCTCGGCCGAGCGGCTCGACGCGATGCTGCCCACCCGGGTCCTCGTGCGCCGGGACGGGAACCTCCACCGGATCGACGTTGTCGACCTGGTGCGCGGCGACGTGGTCGTCCTCGCCGCCGGGGACCGGCTCGCGGCGGACCTGACCCTGCTGACCGCTCACGACCTGAGCCTCGACGAGTCGCTCGTCACGGGCGAGAGCCGGCCGGTCTCCCGCGGCGTGGGCAGCAAGGTCCTCGCGGGGACCTTCGTGGTGCAGGGCGAGGGCGTCGCCGAGGTCGCCGAGATCGGGGCCGACACCGTCATCGCGGGCATCTCGGCGATGACCCGCCAGGCCCGTCGGCCACCGAGCCCGCTGACCGTCCAGCTCAACCGCGTCGTCCGCACCATCGCCGTCATCGCGATCACCACCGGCGTCCTCCTCGCCGTGGCCGGGATCCTCCTCGGGCTCAGCAAGACGTCCGCCTTCCTCTTCGGAGTCGGCGTGGCCGTGGCGCTCGTGCCCGAAGGCCTCCTGCCGACGGTGACGCTCTCGCTGGCCCGGGGAGCCCAGCTCATGGCTGACCGCAAGGCCCTGGTACGCCGGCTGGACGCCGTCGAGACGCTCGGCGCGACCACGTACGTGTGCACCGACAAGACCGGGACCCTCACCCAGAACCGGATGGCCGTCGTCGAGGTGTGGACGCCCGGGGGGACGGTCACGCTCGAACCAGAGGGCTACACGCCGGCCGGACACCACCGCGGCGAGCCCTCCGCGGTCGCGGCGATGGGAGCCGCGGCGGAGAGCGCCGTGCATTGCGTCGCCGGACGCGTGGTCCGGCACGGCGACACCTGGGTGGCGGTCGGCGACCCGATGGAGGCTGCGCTGCACTGCTGGGCGCTGGGCCTCCACCGCGTCGGGATTCCGCTCTCCTCTGGTACGACGACCGCTCCGGCTGTCGTGACGCCCGCGACGGCGGCCACCCGCGTCACCACGACGGCCGGCGCTCCCGCGACCACCCCCAGCCCGGCCGCACCACCCGACCTGGCCGATCCAGAGGACCCGACCACACCCAGCCCGACCGCACCACCGCCCTCCGACGGCGTCGACCCGTTCACGACCGGGTCGGGTCCCGCTGCAGGTCAGATCATGCTCCGCCGACCGTTCACGTCCGACCGACTGCTGAGCTCGGTCGTCGTGGACGGGGTCTCCCACGTCCTCGGCGCCCCCGAGTCGGTGCTGGGCCGCTGCGGCTCGGTTCCACGTGGAACCACCGAGGCCCTCGACGACATGGCCACCCGGGGTCAGCGGGTGCTCGCTGTGGCCCGGGGCAGGTGGGAACCCGGCCGGCCACCCGCGGACGCCGAGGCCGACCTCGTCCTAGCCGCCCTGGTCGGGCTCGAGGACCCGCCGCGGCCTGACGTAGCGGGTGCGCTGGCGGCCTGTCGCGAAGCCGCCATCCGGGTCGCGATGGTGACCGGCGACCACCCTGCGACAGCGGCGGCCATCGCCCGCGAGGTCGGCGTGCTCCTTCCCGGTGGTGTCGTGGTCGACGGCGGCAACCTCCCCGCAGACGACGCCGAGCTCGGCGAGCTCCTCGACACCCCAGAAGGGGCGGTCGTCGCGAGGGTGACCCCGGCGGACAAGCTCCGCATCGCGCGAGCGTTGCGGGGTCGGGGCCATGTCGTCGCGATGACCGGCGACGGGGTCAACGACGCCCCCGCCCTCCGTGAGGCCGACGTCGGCGTCGCCATGGGAGCCAGCGGCAGCGACGTGGCGCGGGAGGCCGCGGACCTGGTGCTGCTCGACGACCACTTCGCCACGATCGTCGCCGCGGTCGAGCTGGGCCGCTCGACCTTCGCGAACGTGCGGAGGTTCCTCACCTACCACCTCACGGACAACGTCTCCGAGCTCGCACCGTTCGCGGCCTGGGCCCTCACCGGCGGGCAGCTGCCCCTGGCGATCGGGGTGCTCCAGGTCCTCGCCCTCGACATCGGCACCGACATGCTCCCGGCGGTCGGCCTCGGGGCGGAGCCGCCCAGCAAGCGGGTCATGCAGGGGCCCTCCCGGACCGGCTCGCTGGTGACCGGCGACCTCCTGCGTCGCGCCTTCATGGTGCTCGGTGCGTTCGAGGCGACCCTGTCCCTCGTCGCCTTCGTCGTGGTGCTCACGATGGGTGGCTGGTCCTGGGGGGAGACACCTGGTGCGGGGCTGCTCGCGACCGCCTCGGGCACGACCTTCGCCGTGATCGCGGTCTGCCAGATGGGCAACGCGTTCGCCTGCCGGAGCGAGACGGTTCCGGCCTGGCACATCCCGCTCGGCACCAACCGGCTCGTGCTCGTCGCGGTGGCCGCCGAGGGCGTGCTGCTCGTGGTGTTCGTCGGGCTTCCCTGGCTGGCCGACCTGCTCGGTGGGAGCTGGCCGCCGCCGGTGGGCTGGCTGATGGCCGTCGCCTCCGCCGTACTGCTCGTCCTGGTGGACGCCGGGCACAAGCGCTGGCGGCGAGGCCGTCGTTAGGCCGGTCAGGCGCGCCGGGCAGCCAGGTCCAGGCAGCTCCGGTCAGCCGGGTCCGGGCGCGCGAACCCGCACGACCGCCGACAGTCGTGCGGGTCGCCCCCCATCAGGGAACAGGTGGCCGCGCGGCAGCCGGCAGGGGATCCTGGCCGCCGCGTCGGCCCGCTTCGGGTCAGCTGTGCAAGCGCGCGCGCTCGTGCGTGATGGCCTCGATGTCCTCGGCCGCGGCGTGGAGCAGGCGGTGCGCGAGGTCGGAGAGCGCACGCGCGGTGGCCAGCTCGTCACCGATCTCGGGAACGTCGCGGTCGATCGGGTTCAGCCGGGCGGTCCCGGTGCCCGTGAGGGTGACGTCCTCGGCCGGGCGGAGCCGGGCCTCCGCGTGCGTCTCCCCCTCGTGCTCACCGAGGTAGATGTCGACATGCCAGGTCTTCGTGCTGTTCATGTCTTCCATTGCGACACGGGGGCCGCGAGGCCGTCAGGGGCGAAGGTCCCCGATCCGGAGCACGGCCGCGCCATGCACCCGGTCGGCCGCGAGGTCGTCGAGGGCGACGTCGGCCTTGTCGAACGGGTACGGCGTGACTGTCGCGGTCACGCCGAGCCGCGGGGCGAGCCGGAGCAGCTCCTCCCCGTCGGCGCGTGTGTTCGAGGTGACGCTGGTCAGCGTCCGCTCGCGGAAGAGGTGGCGCTGGTAGTCGAGCCGGGGGATGTCGGACAGGTGGATGCCGGCGACCGCCAGCGTCCCGCCACGGTCGAGCGCCTCGAGCGCGGGGAGCACGATGTCGCCGACCGGCGCGAACACGATCGCCGCGTCGAGAGGCGCCGGCGGAGCGTCGTACGCCCCGGCGGCACTCGCGGCACCGAGCGAGGTCGCGAGCTCGCGTGCCGCCGCGTCGCGGGTGAGCACGTGCACCTCGGCGCCCTGCGCGATCGCGATCTGGGCGGTGATGTGGGCGCTCGCGCCGAAGCCGTAGATCCCGAGCCGGCCACCGGCGGGAAGGCTCGCCCGGCGCAGCGCCCGGTAGCCGATGATGCCGGCGCACAGCAGCGGCGCCGCCTGCTCGTCGGGCAGGTCTCCCGGTACGTCGTACGCGAAACCGGCCGGCACGACGGCGTACTCCGCGTAGCCGCCGTCCTCGTCCCACCCCGTGTAGCGCGAGGCGGGGCACAGGTTCTCCTCGCCGCGGCGGCACCAGGCGCACTCGCCGCAGGTGTGCCGCAGCCACGCGATCCCCACCCGGTCGCCCTCGGCGAACCGGGCCACGCCCTGGCCCACGGCAGCGACTGTGCCCACCACCTCGTGCCCGGGTACGACGGGAGAGCGGTGCTGCGGGAGGTCGCCGTCGCGGACGTGCAGGTCGGTACGGCAGACGCCGCAGACCGACACCGCGACGAGGACCTCACCGGGCCCGGGGGCGGGCACGGGCCGCTCGGCGCGACGCAAGGTGCCCTCGCCCGAGGTCTCCCATACCCGCATGCTCCTCACCGTACGACGGCGACGGTGCACTGCGCGTGATGCAGGACCGACTGGCTCACCGAGCCGAGCAGCAGGCCGGCGAACGCACCGAGCCCACGGGAGCCGACCACGACGAGGGCCGCGGACTGCGACGCGTCGGCGAGGACGCGCTGCGGGGCGACCGGGATCGCCTCGGTGGTGACCTTCACGTCCGGGAACTGGTCGGAGAAGCCGGCCAACGCCTCGGAGAGGATCCGCTCGGCGGCCCGGATCTCCTCGACGAGCCCCTCGCCGCCGGTGCCGCGGCCGACGTTGCGCCACGCATGGATCGCGGTGATCGGCGCGGCTTTGCGGCTGGCGTGGTCGAAGGCGAACTGGAGCGCCTTGCGGCTGCCGCTGGAGCCGTCCACGCCGACCACGATCCGGTCGGTGTCAGGGTGGTACGGGGCCCGGGCGACGATGACCGGGCAGGACGCGTGCCGGGTGACGTGCTGGCTCACCGAGCCGAGCACCACACCCGAGAGCAGGCTGTGCCCGCGTGCTCCCACCACGACCACGGCCGCGCGGGCCGAGGCGTCGATCAGGGCCTGGGTCGGCGGGACCGAGGCGATCTCGATCTCCTTGTCGACGGCGCGCGCAGCGCCGAGCCGGTCGCGTGCGTCCGCCTCGAGCTGGGCGACCTTGACCGCGTGCCAGTCGCTGGTCGCCTCGAGGACCTGGGTCGCGTCCACCTCCGAGATGAGGACGCGCAGTGGCCGACCCTGCTCGCCGGCGAGCTCGTCGGCCCAGTCGAGGGCGAGCTCACTGTCACCTGAGCCGTCGAAGCCGACGACGATCTCACCTGCACGTGTGCTCATAGCCTCATGCTCGCCCGCGGGGAGTCCGCCGGCGTAGTGCCACTGGTCCCGCGGCCCGCGTCCGAAGGTCCAACGGCCCTGGGCGGAGTGAGCGACATCGGGCCCTTGGCCTCTTCATCGACCCATCAGCACCGATGGACACTGAAAGACGGCCACTGGGGCCCATGCGACGAAGGGGGGCGGAGGCATGGCAGCCAGGATCGACGCGGCGGCCCGGCCAAGGAACGGGGAGGGCAGGCGGCGAGGCCGGCTCCTGGGTCGCAGGACCGCGAGCTCGGCTCTCGCCGCGCTGGCCGCCGCACTCGTGGTGAGCGGCGGGACGCCGGGCCCCTCCTCCGTCGCCGCGGTCTCGCCGGCAAGCGCCGTCACAGCGGCGGCGAGCACGCAGGTGCGCGCAGCGGTCTCGAGCCCGAAGGATCGTTTCGGCCGCGAGACGGTCCGTCCCGGGGACCACGACGTCGACCCGTACCACATCGAGCACGTCTACGAGCTGCAGCACCGGCTCAAGTGGGTCGGCCTCTTCGACGCGACACCCACCGGTCTCTTCGGCCCGATCACCAAGCGCGCCGTGAAGGGCTTCCAGAGGCGCAACGGCCTGCCCGTGACCGGAGTGGTCGACCAGGCGACGTGGCGGCCGCTGATCAGGAAGACGATCCGCGGCAAGCGGGCCGTCCCCCGCGTGTGCAAGAGCGACGGGTGGCACGCCTGCTACGACCGCTCGCGGCACCAGGTGAACCTCTACCACGACGGCACCCTGCTCAACTCGTGGCTCGTGCGCGGCGGCGCCTACAGCACGCCGACGCGAACGGGGAGCTTCGTCGTGTACTACCGCGACGTCGACCACGTCAGCAGCACCTTCGACAACGCCCCGATGCCCTACTCGCAGTTCTTCAACGGCGGCCAGGCGCTGCACGGGTCGCGGCTGATGATGGACCCCTTCGTCGGTCACAGCCACGGCTGCGTGAACTTCTGGACCGAGGACGCCCGCCAGCTCTGGAGGCTCACGTCGACGAGGCGGCTCCACGTCCAGGTGTACGGCGCCTGGGACTGAGCGGCGCCGCGTCGCGTGGGACCACCTGGCGAGAAGGGCGCTCCCGCTTCGGAGGACCGGTGTCGCCGACGGCCGTCTAGACCTTGCTACCGGTGAGGGTGATAGCGAGTAATGATGATTACATGATTACGAGCGAAGAGCTGGACCGGATCCGCGGCTGGTTCGCGGGCCGGCTTCCGGAGGAGTGGCAGCACTCCGCGCCACGCATCACCGTCGACCGCGAGGAGATCACGGTGATGCTGAACCTCCCCGACGTCGACCTCGGCGAGGACGCGAGCGAGGCCGCCGTGGCGGAGGCACGGGCGGGCAGGGCGGGCGGCTTCCGCGAGGAGACCCGTGACGCCCGGATCGGCATCGCCCGCCAGGCACAGCACCGGTTCGACCGGAAGGTCTCCTGGGGCGTTGTCATCGGTGACCACGAGAGGCTGTTCACCCACATCGCGGTGCCGGTCATGACCCGGCTCAAGCAGCCCCAGCGTCAGGTCCTCGACACCCTGATCGAGGCCGGGGTGGCCCGCTCCCGTTCCGAGGCGCTCGCCTGGTGCGTGCGTCTCGTGGAGCAGCATGCGGACAGCTGGCTCACCGAGCTGCGAGAGGCCATGTCCCACGTCGCCGACGTGCGCAACAGGGGCCCGGCCGCCTGAGCCGTCCTCAGACCGCGAGGACCTGGAGCGACGAGGGGCGGACCGTGGCCGTGATCGGCAGCGGCCCGAGGCGCTCCCCGTCGCCGTAGGCGAGGATCGGGTCGGCGGCGGCGACCGAGACCTCCCGTCCGCGGAGGACCACGACCTCCTCGAGCTCGACGTGCGTCCCGGCGTACAGCTTGGGCATGGCGCGGATCAGCCGGAGCTTCGAGGCCGCGCGGATCACCACCACCTCGAGTACGCCGTCGTCGAGCGCCGCGTCGGGCGCGATGTGCATGCCGGAGCCGTAGTAGCCGGAGTTCGCGACGACCACGGTGTACGCGTCGAACCGGTGCGCGTCGCCGTCCACGACCACGTCGTACGACGAGGGGCGGAACTGCACGATGGAGCGCACCGCCGCGTAGGGGTACTGGAGCCCCCGTGGGAGGTGGTGCGCCCGGTCCACGAGCTCCGACGCCAGGGAGTCCACTCCGGCGTACACGCTCCCCACCACGACCCGGCCGCCGACGTCGATCACGTCCACCCGCCGCGGCTCGGCCTTGAGCAGCGTCGCCGCGACCTCGTCGGGGGTGTCCCCGACGCCGAGCTGGCGCGCGAAGTCGTTGCCCCGGCCGCAGGGCACGAGCCCCAGCACGCCCCCTGACTCGACCACGGCACCGGCGAGGGAGGAGACCATGCCGTCGCCGCCCACGGCCACCACGACGTCACCGCGCTCCACGGCGTCAGCCACGAGCCCACGACAGGCGACCGGCCCGGGGCTGTAGGTCACGTCCACGGAGCAGCCGGCATCGCGCAACGCCCGCGCCACCGGTACGACGGCCGCAGGAGCCGCCCCACCGCCGGAGGAGGGGTTCACGAGGAAGGAGAAGGAGCGCGTCACGGGACGAGGACCCCTGGGTTGAGCACCCCGGCGGGGTCGATCCGCTCCTTGACCGCCCGGACCATCTCGACGCCGACCGGCCCGATCTCCTGGGCGTACCAGGGCAAGTGGTCGCGGCCGACGGCGTGGTGGTGGGTGATCGTCGCGCCGGCCGCGATCATCGCGTCCGAGGCGGCCGCCTTCGCCGCGGCCCACTGCTCGAGCCCGTCGCCGAGCTGCTTGGCGGCGACCGTGAAGTACAGCGAGGCCCCGGTCTCGTAGACGTGGGAGATGTGGCAGAGCACGATCGCTGGGCTGCCCTGGTCGCCGAGCGAGCTCTCGAGTGCCCCCTTCACGCCTTCGTAGAGCGCCGGCAGCCTCGACCAGAACGCCGCCGTCTCGAGCGTCTCGACCAGCACCCCGACGTCGAGGAGCGAGTCGCGCAGGTAGGGGCCGTGGTAGCGCCCCTGCGCCCAGGCCTCGCCACCCTCGACGCCGAGGCTCTGGCCACCCAGGTCGCCGAGCCGCTCGGCGACCAGGGCGCGGCTGCGGTCGACGTACTCCTGAGTGCCCTCGAAGCCGGTCACCATGAGGCAGCCTCCGGAGCTCTCGCCCCCGACCTCGCTCGGCCTGGCGAGGTTGATCGAGGTCTCGGCCTCGTCGGAGAGCCGCAGCACGGTCGGCGCGATCCGCTCCTGGGTCAGCGTGCGCAGCGCGGCGGCGCCGTCGGCGAAGGTCTCGAAGCGCCAGGTCTCGTACACCTTCACAGCCGGCACCGGGCGCACCCGAACGGTCACTGAGGTGATCACGCCGAAGGCGCCCTCGGACCCGAGCACGAGCTGGCGCAGGTCGGGCCCGGCCGCGTTGGCCGGCGAGCTGCCGAGGTCGAGGGTTCCGAGCGGGGTAGCGACGCGGAGTCCCACGACGAGGCTGTCGAAGCGCCCGAAGCCAGAAGACGCCTGGCCGCTGGAGCGGGTGGCGGCGAACCCGCCGATGCTGGCGTACTCGAAGGACTGCGGGAAGTGACCCAGCGTCAGGCCGTGCTCGGCGAGGAGTGCCTCCGCCTCGGGGCCGAGCAGACCTGCCTCCAGCTCGGCGGTGCGGGACACCTCGTCCACCGTGACGAGCCGCTTCAGGCGCGAGAGGTCGAGCGCGACGACGCCCGCGAAGCCGTCCCGACGGGCCGCGAGGCCGCCCACCACCGACGTACCGCCACCGAACGGCACCAGCGCCACGTTGTGCTCGCCGCACCACGTACACCACCGCCTGCGCCTCGTCGTGGTCGGCGGGCAGGAGGACCGCGTCGGGAGCGTCCGACCCGTCACCGTGGCGGATCTTGAGCAGGTCGGGGGTCGACTTGCCGCGGGTGTGGCGCACCCGGCTCTCGTGGTCGGTACGGACGTGCTCCTCTCCCAGGAGGCCCCGCAGCTGGTCGAGCGCTCCCGGGTCGAGTCCTGGTTCGGGAAGCCGGACGTCGGCCAGCTCGACCGCGGCCTGCTCGTCGAGCCCGAACACCGCCTCGATGAGAGCCGCTGCGCTCTCCGGAAGAGGAGCCGCGTGGTCGGGGTCGCCCCACCGAGACCAGTGCATGGGAGTCGTCATGCGTTACAGTGTTACACATGACGTCTATTCGTAACACCGAGCGTTCCGAGGACCGGTACCTCGACGCCGCCCGGGAGTGCATCCTCGCCACCGGGTGGAAGCGCACGACGCTCACCGACGTCGCCCGTCGCGCGGGGGTGTCACGGATGACGATCTACCGCACGTGGCCGGACATGCAGACCCTGCTCGCCGACCTGATGACGCGGGAGTGGGGCGGCGTGGTCGCCGAGGTCGCCGCGGCGGCTTCGGGCACCGCATCTCTCGAGCGGCTGAGCCGGGGGGTCAGCCGCACCGTGACGGCGCTGCGCTCCAACGACCTGCTCCGCAAGATCGTGGAGGTCGACCCGGAGCTGCTGCTCCCCTACCTGCTCCAGCGCCGCGGACGTTCGCAGGACAACATCCTCGACCTCACCGAGGCGCTGATCGCCGAAGGACAGGCCGACGGCAGCGTCCGGTCCGGCGACCCGGTGCTGCTCGCCCGCAGCATGCTCCTCGCCGCCCACGGCTTCACGCTCTCCGCCGAGACGATGACCGACCAGACCCGCGACCTCGAGGCGTACGACGAGGAGCTGCGGGTCCTGCTCGAGAGGTACCTCGCGCCATGACCAGCACCGACCTCGGCCCCGCGTCGATCCGCGGCACCGCCCTCACCGCCGCCCGTCGTACCCGTGAGCTCGCCGAGAGCACCGACGGCCGCACCGTCGACCTGCTGGTGGTGGGCCTCGGTGTCACGGGTGCGGGGGTCGCGCTCGACGCGGCCTCCCGTGGCCTCGACGTGGTGGCCGTCGACGCGCACGACGTCGCCTTCGGGACCTCCCGCTGGAGCTCGAAGCTGGTGCACGGCGGCCTGCGGTACCTCGCCAAGGGCCAGGTCGGCGTCGCCCACGAGAGCGCCGTCGAGCGCGGCATCCTGATGACCCGGACCGCGCCGCACCTCACGCGTGCGCTGCCGGTCCTGATGCCGCTGGTGCCGATGGTCTCCCGGCTCCAGGACCGGCTCGTCGCGAGCGCGCTCCACGCCGGCGACCTCCTCCGCGCCTCCGCGGGCACCTCGCACGAGGTCCTCCCTCGGGCGAGGCGGCTCTCCACCACCGAGACCCTGTCAATGGCGCCCGCCCTGCGCAGTCCCGGGCTGAGGGGCGGGCTGCTGTCCTGGGACGGCCAGCTCGAGGACGACGCGCGCCTGGTCGTCGCCATCGCGCGCACCGCCGCAGGACATGGCGCCCGCGTCCTCACCCGCACCCGCGTCCTCTCCCTCCGGGGCGACGGCGCGGAGGTCCGCGACGAGCTGACCGGGCGCGTGTCCACCATCAAGGCGCGGGCCGTGGTCAACGCGGCCGGCGTGTGGGCGGGCGACCTCGTGCCCGAGGTGACGCTGCGGCCCTCGCGCGGCACGCACATCGTGCTCCGCGGCGAGGCGCTCTCCGGGCTGACCTGCGAGGTCGTCGCCCCGGTTCCCGGGGAGAGCAACCGCTTCGTCATCGTGCTCCCCCAGCCCGACGGCCTCGTGTACGTCGGACTCACCGACGAGCCCGTCGACGGACCCGTCCCGGACGTACCCGTTCCCAGCGAGAGCGAGATCGGCTTCCTCCTCGACGTGGTCGGCGCCGTGTTCGAACGACCGTTGCACCGGGGCGACGTGGTGGGCGCCTACGCCGGCCTCCGCCCCCTGCTCCACTCCGAGGGACGCACCGCCGACCTGTCCCGCAAGCACGCCGTCCTCACCTCGGCGAGCGGGGTGGTGACCGTCGTGGGCGGGAAGCTCACCACGTACCGGCGGATGGCGCAGGACACCGTCGACGCCGCCGTCGCGCAAGGTGGTCTGCTCGCCGGCCCCTGCCGCACGAAGCACCTCCCTCTCGTGGGAGCCGCGCCGCGTGACGTGCTCGCCTCGGTCGAGGCGCCGGCGCGGCTGGTTCGTCGCTACGGCACGGAGGCCCCGGAGGTGCTCGCCACCGCCGCGCCCCTGTGCGACGACCCGATGCGGCCCGTCGCCCCGGGGTCCCCTTTCACGGTCGCCGAGATGCTCTGGGGCGTGACCCACGAGGGCGCCCTCGACGTGGACGACCTGCTCGACCGTCGTACCCGCATCGGGCTGGTGCCCGCCGACCGCGCGCTCGCCGAGCCCGCCGCCCGCGAGGTGCTCCACCTCGCCGGCACCGCCCTCCCCGCCTGACCTCGCGGCGCCTGGGCGAGCGCAACCACCGCACCGCCGGCTCGTTCAGGCCATTTCCGAGGAAATCGCGCCGGGAAACCTCGGAAACGACCTGAACGCGCCCATTGGGGCAGGGCACCGAAGAGTCAGCGGGTGAGGACGTAAACCGCGGCGCCGGCGCGGAGGTTCGCGGCGCGGGAGGACCGCATCGGCGCAGCGCCCTCGTCGAGCAGGATCCGCTGCTCGACCACGAGCCCGAGGTGCTCGAACAGCGCCTCGAGGTCGGCGAGCGTGGAGAGGTGGATGTTCGGGGTCTCGTGCCAGGGGTGCGGCAGCTCCCGGGAGACCGGCATCCGACCACGGAGCAGCAGCCCGAACCGGTGCCGCCACAACCCGAAGTTCGGGACCGAGACGATGCACCGGCGGCCGACCCGGCTGATCTCGCGCAGGACGTCCGCGGGCCGCCGCGTGGCCTGCAGCGTCTGGGACATGACGACCACGTCGTACGCGTTGTCCGCGAACTCGTCGAGCTGCTCGTCGAGGTCCACCTCGATCACCGGGACGCCGCGACGGATGGCGGTGAGTACGGCGTCGTGGTCGATCTCGACACCGGTGCCGGAGCAGCCGTGCTCGTGCACGAGATGGGCGAGCAGGTCGCCGTCGCCGCAGCCGATGTCGAGCACCCGCGAGTCGTCGGGGATCAGGCCGGCGACCACCTCGAGGTCCGGACGCCCCGGGACGTGCACGCGCTCCCCTGCGCCGAGGTGTCGCCCGTCGGCGTTCAGGAAGGCGCTGACCGTCTCGTGGTAGCCCGGCACCACGAGCAGGAACGAGTCGTGTCCCCAGGCGGAGCGGATCTCCCGGAACGTCACCGAGGCGCCGGCGTGCTCGAGGGTGCGCACGATCCGGCGCGAGTGGGAGGTGTCGAAGCGCCAGTCGGTGTCGAAGGAGACCACGAGGAACCGGGTGCCACCGCTGGCGATCCGGGCTGGCGCTCCCGGGTCGGCGAACGGGTCGAAGTAGTCCATCGACCGGGTGAGGTAGAGGTACGAGAGCGCGTCGAACCTGTCGAGGAAGACCGCACCCTGGTGGTTGAGGTAGCTCTCCACCTGGAAGTCCACCCCCAGGCCCATCCGGCTCCCCGGTGGCTCGTCGCCCTGGAGCCGTCGGCCGAACTTCTCCGACATCGCCTCCTCGGACAGGTAGGTGATGTGGGCCATCATCCGCGCGATCGACAGGCCGAGGTGGGGCGCCCGGTCGGTCCCGACGTACTCCCCGGACTGGAAGTCGGGGTCGCGCATGATCGCCTCGCGCGCGACGGCGGAGAAGGCGATGTTCTGAGCGGTCAGCCGCGACGACGCGGCGACGATCACGGCGTTGTCGATCTGGGTGGGCGCGTCGAGGGTCCACTGGAGGACCTGCATCCCGCCCAGGGAGCCGCCGACCGCCGCGTGCAGCCGCTCGATGCCGAGGTGCTCGAGCAGCCGCCGGTGCACCGTGACGAAGTCGGTCATCTGCAGCAGCGGGAAGTCGAGGCCGTAGGGCTTGCCGGTGGCCGGGTTCGTGGACAGGGGCCCGGTCGTGCCCTGGCACCCGCCGAGGAGGTTGGGGCAGATGACGAAGAAGCGGTCGGTGTCGAGGGGCTTCCCCGGCCCGATCAGGTTGTCCCACCAGCCGGGCTTCGCGGCGTCGTCGCGGTACCCCGCCGCGTGGGCGTCGCCGGTCAGGGCGTGGCAGACGAACACGACGTTGTCGCGCCCCGGCGAGAGCCTGCCGTAGGTCTCGTAGGCGACCTCGACCGGGCCGAGCTCTCGGCCGCTGGCCAGGACGAGAGGGTCCTCCTCCGTGTAGAGGAGAACCCGTTCGGTCGTCGTACGGCCGACCGAGGATGCGGCGGCGTCCAGGAGGGCCACGGGGCTACTTGCTCGCCGCCGGGGTCTCGAGGCGGTACGCCATCGCGGTCTCCTTGGGTCGTCGGAGGGTTTCGGGACCTTGTGAGCCTAATCCCGCCCTCCTGAGGCACCCCGCGGCATCTTGCATGGCGGTCCCGGTCCACAACGCGAGGTCCGGGACCATCGGCGTTGCGAACAGGACCTGTCGCGGTTGTCGAGGTCGAGGCGAAGGACGAGCGTTGTAGGTGGGACGGAACGTCCCGAGGCAGGCAGCCCCGGCATGGTGGTGATCGGCGGAGTCTGAGTTCTCGTGACGATCCTGACACCGGGGCTGCCGCTCGTGCGGCCGGGATGTGCCACAGGCCCGATTGTGTCGAGCGCGCCCCCGGCCGCCTCGCCGTGATGGTCCGCGGCGAGGCGGCCTGCTTCGACGGTGCGTTCTTCCCACGGCCTTCTGTCTCTTCCCACGGCAAGATCACCATGGGAGGCGACAGTTTCCCGGCATCCCTTGGTAATTGGGCAGAAGCCCGGGTCAGCGGAGGGCGACGGTCAGCAAGAAGGCGGAGTCGGCGTGGGCCTGCACCGCGTGCCGCTGCGGCGGGATCGGCAGGAGCTGCCCCGGGGCGACCGGCCACTCCCGCTCCCCGCTCCGCAGGGTCACCCGTCCCTTGATGAGGTACAGCGTCGCGGCCGGCGGCGAGTCGTGCTCGCTCATCTCCACCCCCTCCTTGAGGGCGACCACCACCGCACGCATGACCGTCCCGGACAGGACCGTCTTGGCGGCGCGGCCGGCCGGATGGTTGGGCAGGTCGGCGAGCAACGCCTCGGCGAGCTCGGGGAGCATCACCATCTCGAGCGCCTCGTGCGACTCGTGACCGTGCGGCCGCCCACTGTGCTGGTCGTGCCCGTGCTCGATGTCGTCGCTCACTTGACTCGCTCCCATCCTCGTCGGGGTGAATGGCTGCCGAGCTGCACGTCGTCCCGGCTGCGGTAGACGATGTAGGGCCGGGTGACGTACCCCAGCGGGGCGCTGAAGACGTGCACCAGACGCGTGAACGGCCACAGGGCGAACAGCGACATCGCCACGAGGCCGTGCAGCTGGAAGCCCAGCGGCGCCTCGGCCATCAGGTCGGGGTGCAGGTCGAACCGGAAGATCCCGCGGAACCACACCGACACCGACTCGCGATAGTCGAAGTGGCCGAAGATGTTCGACGCGACGGTGTTCCACAGCCCCAGCAGGATCACCACGGCGAGGAAGAGGTACATGACCTTGTCCATCTTCGTCGTCGCCGAGAACACAGGGCCGACCGTGCGCCGGCGGTAGATCAGGATCGTGAGGCCGGCCAGGGTGCAGAAGCCGGCGATGCCGCCGATGGACACCGCCATGAAGTGGTACATGCCCTCGGAGATCCCGACTGCCTCCGTCCACGACTTCGGGACGCCGAGCCCCATGACGTGGCCGAGGAAGACGAAGAGGATGCCGAAGTGGAACAGCGGGCTCCCCCAGCGCAGCAGCCGGTCCTCATAGAGCTGGGAGCTGCGGGTGGTCCAGCCGAACTTGTCGTAGCGGTACCGCCAGTAGTGGCCGACCACGAAGATCGTCAGGCAGATGTAGGGGAAGATCACCCACAGAAACGTGGTCATCAACGGGCTCCTGGGAAGCTCGGCATCGGAAGGGACTCTGGACCGGTCGGCACCGCAGGGCCGGGGTCGAAGCCCGGTGTGGCGTACGGCGTGAGGCCGACCTCCTCCTCCGGCGGGCCCTCGGCGGCGAGACGGCGTACGGCGTCCCGCTCGTCGCCCCGGAGCGGGGGCATCGTCGCCGAGACCGCCTCCACCGCACCGGCCCAGGGCGAGCCGGAGTCGCGGAGCGACATGCGGAGCAGCTCGAGTCCGGCCCGGTGGTCGAGCAGGAGGCCCCAGCCGAGCTCCTGGTCGATGGTCGCGGCGTACTCGAGCACCACGCAGAGGTGGTCGGGCAGCTCGGTGTCGTCCAGGACGAACCCGGACCGCAGGTAGGCCTGCTTGAACCGCAGCAGCGCCACCCCGCGCTTTCGCGTGTCGCCGTGCGCGAAGTACGTCAGGAACAGGCTGTTGCGCCGCCTGGTGTCGAAGGTCTCGACGTAGGCCGCCTGCGAGTCGGTGAGCGGCGTCGACTCCAGGTGTACGACGACCGCGCGGATCGGCTCGCCGAGCGACTGCGGGGAGGTCGTGGGACGCCGCCACGGATCATGTCGAGCTGCCCGAGCAGCCGTTCGTCGGGGTAGCCGAGCAGCAACGAGGCGCACTGCCAGGCGACGGCGAGCTGCTGCGGGGCGAGCGAGGGGCGGGGGTGCTTGCGGCTCACTTCGGGCCGTCCTCGTCCTTGGGCGGGAAGAGCCCGCTAGGCGTGCCCTTGCCGTCCCAGTTGAGGAGGTTGACCCTCGACGACTTCGACTCGGGGCCCGCCAGGGTGTCGGCGGTCTGCCGGTTCTGCAGCATCGCGAAGTTCTCGACCGCGATCGGCGTCGGCGCGCCCGAGCCCTCGCCGAAGGGGCCGGAGCCACCCATGCCCGGTCCGCCCTCGTAGTCGAGCGAGCACTCGGTGGCGAGCTCCTCGAGGGAGTGCGCCTGCTCGGCGTGGGCCGGCGGGATGACGTAGCGCTCGTCGTACTTGGCGATCGCGAGGAGGCGGTACATGTCGTACATCTCCTCCTCGGTCATGCCGACCGACTCGGGGATCGCGCCGTTGGGCTCGCGGCCCATGTTGATGTCGCGCATGTAGGAGCGCATCGCCGCGAGCTTCTTGAGGACCCGGTCGACCGGCGCGACGTCACCCGCGGTGAACAGCTCCGCGAGGTACTCGATCGGGATCCGAAGGGCGTCGATGGCGGCGAACAGGTTGCCCTTGTCCTCCGCGTCCTCGCCCGTCTCGCGGACCACGTCGACGACGGGCGACAGCGGCGGGATGTACCAGACCATCGGCATCGTGCGGTACTCCGGGTGGAGCGGCAGCGCCACCTTGAACCGGTTGATGAGCGCGTAGATCGGAGAGCGCTGCGCGGCCTCGACCCAGTCGCGCGGGATCCCCGCCCGCTCCGCGGCCGCGATGACCGCAGGGTCGTTCGGGTCGAGGAAGACCTCGCGCTGCGCCTCGTACAGCCCGTGCTCGTCTGAGGTCGACGCGGCCTCGAGCACCTTGTCCGCGTCGTACAGCATCAGGCCGATGTAGCGCAGCCGGCCGACGCAGGTCTCGGAGCAGACCGTCGGCAGGCCGACCTCGATGCGCGGGAAGCAGAACGTGCACTTCTCGGCCTTGCCGGTGCGGTGGTTGAAGTAGACCTTCTTGTAGGGGCAGCCGGAGACGCACATGCGCCAGCCGCGGCAGCGGTCCTGGTCGACGAGCACGATGCCGTCCTCGGAGCGCTTGTAGATCGCACCACTCGGGCACGACGCGGCGCACGACGGGTTGAGGCAGTGCTCGCAGATCCGCGGCAGGTAGAACATGAAGGTCTGCTCGAACTCGAACTTCACCTTGTCCGCGATCTTCTGCAGCATCGGGTCGTGCTTCTCGGTGGCCGCGGATCCGCCGAGGTTGTCGTCCCAGTTCGAGGACCACTCGATCTTCATGTCCTTGCCCGTGAGCAGGGACTTCGGCCGGGCGACGGGCGTGTGCTCCTGCGCCGGGGCGTCGGTGAGCGTGGCGTAGTCGTAGGTCCACGGCTCGTAGTAGTCGTTGATCGAGGGCATCTTCGGGTTGGAGAAGATCGTGGCGAGCTTCTTGAACCGGCCACCGGCCTTGAGCTTGAGCCGGCCGCGCTTGTTGAGCGTCCAGCCGCCTTTCCACTCCTCCTGGTCCTCGTAGGTGCGCGGGTAGCCCTGTCCGGGTCGCGTCTCGACGTTGTTGAACCAGACGTACTCCGTGCCGCTGCGGTTGGTCCACGCCTGCTTGCAGGTGACCGAGCAGGTGTGGCAGCCGATGCACTTGTCGAGGTTCATCACCATCGCCATCTGTGCCATCGGCCTCATCGGGTCACTCCGTTCCGGGGCATCAGTAGGTCACCTCTTGGCTGCGCTTGCGGATGACAGTCACTTCGTCTCTCTGGTTTCCGGTGGGGCCTAGGTAGTTGAAGGCGAAGGCGAGCTGGGCGTAGCCGCCGATCACGTGGCTGGGCTTCACGAGGATCCTGGTCAGCGAGTTGTGGATGCCGCCCCGCTTGCCGGACGTCTCCGCGATGGGTACGTCGATCAGCCGGTCCTGAGCGTGGTGCATGTAGACCGTGCCCTCGGGCATCCGGTGGGACACGATCGCGCGGGCCACGACCACGCCGTTGCGGTTGACCGCCTCGATCCAGTCGTTGTCCTCGACCCCGACCTTCGCGGCGTCCTTGTCGCTCATCCAGATCGTCTGCCCGCCCCGTGACAGCGAGAGCATGAACAGGTTGTCCTGGTACTCCGAGTGGATCGACCACTTGTTGTGCGGGGTCAGGTAGCGGACCGTGACGCCGAGCTCCCCGATGTCGCCCGGCGCCGGCTCGCTGAAGAGCGCGCCCATGTTGAGCGGCGGGCGGTAGACCGGCAGCTGCTCGCCGAGCTCGGTCATCCAGTCGTGGTCGAGGTAGAAGTGCTGCCGCCCGGTCAGGGTGTGCCAGGGCTTGAGGCGCTCGACGTTGATCGTGAACGGGGAGTAGCGACGCCCGCCGGTCTCCGACCCCGACCACTCGGGCGAGGTGATCACCGGCACCGGCGCGGCCTGCGTGTCGGCGAAGGTGATCTGCTTGCCCTCGTGCTCGGCCGCGAGGTCGTGCACAGCTTCCGGCCGGTGCGCTTCTCCAGGGTCTTGAAGCCCTGGGTGGCGAGGTGTCCGTTGGTGGTGCCCGAGAGAGCCGAGGATCGCCTCGGCGGCGTGGACGTCCCGCTTCAACGAGGGACGCCCGTCGGCCGGGCCGCCACGCACGGCACCGTTCTTGTGCTTGAGGTAGTCGATCGAGGCGGTCACGTCGTAGGTGACGCCCTTGGTCGTCGTACCGAGCTTGTCGAGGAGCGGGCCGAGCGCCTGCATCTGCGCACCGACCGCCGTGAAGTCGCGCTCGACCTCGACGAGCTTGGGCATCGTCACGCCCGGGACCGGCTCGCACTCGCCGTGCTTCCAGTCCTTCACGACGCCGTGCGGGTTCGCCATCGCGTCGGGGGTGTCGTGCAGCAGCGGCACCGCGACGACGTCCTTGCGGGTGTCGAGGTGACCCTTCGCGAGCTCGCTGAACTTGGTCGCGATCGTCTGGAAGGCGTCCCAGTCGGTGCGGGTCTGCCACGGCGGCGCGATCGCTGGGTTGAACGAGTGCACGAACGGGTGCATGTCCGTGGTGTTGAGGTCGTGCTTCTCGTACCAGGTCGCCGCGGGGAGCACGACGTCGGAGAAGATCGTCGTGCTGGTCTGCCGGAAGTCGAGCGTGAGCAGCAGGTCGAGCTTCCCCTCGGGAGCGTCCTCCCGCCACTCCACCTCCCGCGGACGCTGCCCCTCGGCCGCCTCCACGGCGCGCAGCGAGTTGTCGGTGCCGAGCAGGTGCTTGAGGAAGTACTCGTTGCCCTTGCCCGACGAGCCGATCAGGTTCGCCCGCCAGATCGCGAGCACCCGCGGGAAGTTCTCGGGTGCGTCGGGGTCCTCCGCGGCGAAGCGCAGGTCGCCGGACTTGAGCTTGTCGACGACGTACTCGCCGACCGGGCGCCCCTCGGCCGCTGCCTCGTCGGCGAGGTCGAGGGGGTTGCGGTCGAAGGTCGGGTACGACGGCATCCAGCCCATCCGCGCGCTCTTGGCGATCACGTCGGCGGTGCTCATCCCGTCGAACGCGCCGTTGCCGGTCTTCGCCGCGAGCACGTCGGCGGAGAAGTGGTCGTAGCGGAACTGGTTGGTGTGGAGGTACCAGTACGCCGTGTGGATCATCTGCCTCGGCGGGCGCTGTCCAGTCCAGGCCGAACGCGAGCTGCGCCCAGCCTGTGACGGGCCGGCACTTCTCCTGGCCGACGTAGTGGGCCCAGCCGCCGCCGTTGACGCCCTGGCAACCGGTGAGCGTCGTGAGCGCGAGGAAGCTGCGATAGATCGTGTCCGAGTGGAACCAGTGGTTGGTGCCCGCACCCATGAGGATCATCGAGCGGCCCTTGGACTCCTCGGCGTTGCGCGCGAACTCCCGGCCGATCCGGGCCGCGGCGGCCGCCGGGACACCGGTGATCCGCTCCTGCCACGCCGGGGTGTACGGCGCCTCGGCGTCGTCGTAGGACGAGGCCCACGAGCCCGGGAGGCCCTCCCGGCCGACGCCGTACTGCGCGAGCATCAGGTCGTACACGGTCGTCACGAGGTGCCCGCCGATCCGGCGCACCGGGACGCCACGTCGCAGCGAGCCCGGCTCACCGTCGACGTTGTCGAAGCGCGGCAGCTCGACGAGCGCGCTGTCGTGGGTCGTGTCGATCAGCGAGAGCTTGGGGTCGACGCCCTCGAGGTCGAGGTTCCACCGGCCCGCGCCGGTGTCGCCGAACCGGTGGCCGAGCGCGCCGTTCGGCACGACCGGCTCGTCGGTGCGGGAGTCGAGGACGACCGTCTTGAAGTGGGCGTTCTCGACGTGCTCGTGGGCCGGGAGGTCGGCCGCGGTCAGGAACTTCCCCGGCCGGTGACCGCCGTCGGCCGTCTCGTCGAGGACCACGAGGTAGGGCAGGTCGGTGTACTTCTTGGTGTAGTCGGTGAAGTACGGCGTCTGCCGCTCGACGAAGAACTCCTTGAGGATCACGTGCCCCATCGACAGGGCCAGGGCTCCGTCCGTGCCGGGGACGGGGGCCAGCCACTCGTCGGCGAACTTCACGTTGTCTGCGTAGTCCGGCGCGACCACGACGACCTTCTGGCCGCGGTAGCGCGCCTCGGTCATCCAGTGCGCGTCGGGCGTGCGGGTCACCGGGACGTTGGAGCCCCACATGACGAGGTACCCGGCGTCCCACCAGTCCCCGGACTCCGGGACGTCGGTCTGGTCGCCGAAGACCTGCGGCGAGGCCACCGGCAGGTCGGCGTACCAGTCGTAGAACGAGAGCATCGACCCGCCGATCATCGACGTGAACCGAGCGCCCGAGGCGTGCGAGACCATCGACATCGCCGGGATCGGCGAGAAGCCGGCGACCCGGTCGGGGCCCCACTTCTTGATCGTGTGCACGTAGGCGGCGGCGACCATCTCGGTCACCTCCTCCCACGAGGCGCGGACGAGACCGCCCTTGCCGCGGGCCGACTTGTAGCGGCGGGCGCGCTGGGGGTTGTCCACGACGTGCGCCCAGGCGGCGACCGGGTCACCGTGCTGGGACTTGCCCTCGCGGTACATCTGCAGGAGGACGCCGCGGACGTAGGGGTAGCGGACCCGCGTGGGCGAGTAGGTGTACCAGGAGAACGCCGCGCCTCGAGGACAGCCGCGGGGCTCGTACTCGGGCTTGTCCGGTCCCACCGACGGGTAGTCGGTCTGCTGCGTCTCCCAGGTGATGATGCCGTCCTTGACGTACACCTTCCACGAGCACGACCCGGTGCAGTTCACGCCGTGCGTCGACCGCACCACCTTGTCGTGGCTCCACCGGTCCCGGTAGAAGTCGTCCGCGCCACGTCCGCCCTTGCGGTGCAGGCTGCGCAGGTCCCCCGACACCTCCGCCTTGGTGAAGAACCGGCGCGAGCGCACGAGCGCCTCACTGAGACCCCCGTCCATCCCCACTTCGTGCTGCTCGCGCTTTCCCTCGGGTTGTGCCTCAGTGCTCACGTATTCTCCTGGCTCGACGTTCGGTACGGGGGGTTCGAGAGAGGGGCGGACGCCCGTCCCGGTTCAGGCAGTGGCTGAGGCAGCCACCTCCTCGTCGTGACGGATCTCGGTCCGTCGGACCACGGTGACGGTCAGGAGGAGCGTGAGCGCGGCGGTGACCGAGAGCATCACCAGGCCGATGGCGTAGGAGTCGGTACGCCCGTAGACGTAGCCCATGATCAGCGGCGGGACGAAGCCGCCGAGGCCGCCGGCCGCGCCGACGAGACCGGTGACGCCACCGACGCGCGAGGGGTCGGTGACCTTGGCGACCAGGGCGAACGTGGCACCGGCGCCGGAGCCGAGCGCGGCCGCCATGGTGAGGAAGGCGATGGTGCCGACGTGCTCGAGGATCGGGGTGGTCGAGGCGACAGCCGCGCCGACCACCACGACGGCGTACCCGCCGGCGAGCACGGGGATCGGGCCGAGCTTGTCCGACAGCCAGCCGCCGACCGGGCGCATCACCACGGCGACGACGACGAAGCCGGCCATCCGGTTGGCGGCGTCGGCGGGGGTGAGGTCGTAGGCGGTCTTCAGGTAGGCCGGGAGGTAGACCGAGAACGCGACGTAGCCACCGAAGGCGACCGCGTAGAGGATGCAGGCCTGCCAGGTGATGGGCAGCTTCGCGTTGGCCACCAGTCGGGTCATCAGCGGCGTCGTCGGCACGGAGCGTCCGGGAGCGTCGCGCATGACCAGCCACGCAGCGACGGCGTACACCGCGAGCACCCCGGCGGTGATGAGGAAGGGCGCCTTTTCGCCGACGTTCGTGTAGAGCTTGACCGTGGTCAGCGCGCTGATCGCCGTGCCACCCATGCCCGCCCCGAAGATGCCCACCGCCAGGCCGCGGCGCTCGGGCGGGAACCAGGCGTTGACGAACGGGACGCCGACGGCGAACGCGGTGCCGGCGATGCCGAGGAAGAAGCCGCCGAAGAGGATCAGCGCGTACGACGACTGCGCGAAGAACGCGATGAACAGGATCGGGATGATGGTGAGCCCCGAGATCAGCGGGAACATGATCCGGCCGCCGTACTTGTCGGTGAGGGCGCCGACCGGGATCCGGCCGAGGGAGCCGACGATCACCGGCACGGCGACCAATAGCGACACCTGGAACTCGCTCAGCTCACCGAGCGTGCCCTCCTCACGGAACAGCGGCCCGAGCGGGCTCAGCAGGGCCCACGCCCAGAAGTTGATCGCGAACCCGATCGTGGCCATCGCCAGCATCAGGCCGCGTCCGCCCTTCGTCGGCGCCTCCGCGCCGTGCGGGCCTGTACCAGTGCTGCTGCTCATGCAGATCTCCCCGAAGAACGTCCGATGACAAGCCACCGGCCTGTCCCTTGTCTATCGCACGTACCCTCCCTTGGCCATGGCGCGACGCGCCTGGGTCGAAGGTCCCGGAAGTTTCCGCCGATATCCCCGGATGCTCCTCGTGGAGATCGCTGCGGGTCGGTTTCCCTAGGTCCCTTGGGAAAACGTCACTTCCCGTCGGGCATACCGACGGGAAGTGACGTTCTGCGACGGGAAGTGCTCCCGCGGGCCTGCCTCAGGGCTTGAAGACCACCTTCACCGTGCCGTCGGCCTTCTTCTGGAAGTTCTCGTACGCCGACGGCGCCTCGCTCAGCGGGACCTGATGAGTCGCGAACTGCTCCACACCGAGCGGGTCGGCATCGTCGAGGAGCAGCGGCATGATGTCGTCCACCCATCGCTTCACGTTCGCCTGCCCCATCCGCAGCTGGAGCTGCTTGTCGAACATCGTCATGATCGGCATCGGGTCGGTCTGGCCGCCGTACACGCCGATCAGCGAGATCGTGCCGCCCCGACGTACCGCGTCGATGGCCGTGTAGATCGCCGACATCCGGTCCACGCCCATCTTGCTCATCACCGGCGAGACGAGCTTCTTCGGCAGGGCGTTGAAGATCTTCTGCCCGATCTCCGCGACCGGGGAGCCGTGCGCCTCCATGCCCACCGCGTCGATCACCGAGTCGGCGCCGCGGCCGTTGGTCCGGGAGCGGACCTCCTCGGCCACGTCGTCGACGGCGCTCAGGTCGATCACCTCGGCGCCACGGGCTCGTGCCCGCTCGAGGCGCTCGGGCACGAGGTCGACCGCGATCACGCGGAAGCCCCGGTGCACCGCGATCCGGGTGGCCATGTCACCGATCGGGCCGAGCCCGAGCACCAGCAGCGTCCCGTCCTTGGGAACGTCCGCGTAGACGACCGACTGCCACGCCGTGGGAAGGACGTCGGAGAGGAACAGGAAACGCTCGTCGGCAGGCCCCTCCGGCACCTTGATCGGCATGAACTGCGCCTGCGGCACGCGGAGGTACTCGGCCTGCGCTCCCGGCACCTCGCCGTAGAGCTTGCTGAAGCCGAAGAGGGCGGCCCCCATGCCCTGCTCGCGGACCTGGGTCGTCTCGCACTGGGTGTAGAGGCCCTGGTCGCACATCCAGCAGCTGCCGCAGCAGATCTGGAACGGCATCACGACCCGGTCCCCGACCTTCAGGTCACCGGTGGCCGAGCCGACCTCCTCCACGATGCCCATCGGCTCGTGCCCGAGGACGTCACCCTCGCCCATGAACGGGCCGAGCGTCTCGTACAGGTGCAGGTCGGAGCCGCAGAGCCCGCTCGACGTGATCCGGACGATGGCGTCCGTGGGCTCCGAGATGACCGGGTCGGGTACCTCCTCGACGCGTACGTCGCGCTTGCCGTGCCAGGTGACTGCCTTCATGCGCTACCTCCAAGTCTCTTGTACTCGGAGGTGGTAACCGCCGATGCCGGAGCCAAACACGGCGGTCCGCACGGTCCAGGGTCAGACGCCGAGGTCCTCCAGGACCTCCGCGCCCGGCAGCTCGGCGAGGTCCCGGCCGGCCAGGAGCAGCTTGGAACGGCGCACCCCGCTGCCGATCACGGCGACCTCGATGTCGAGCACCGAGGCGTCGACGAGCAGCCGCCAGCCGGCGGGGAGGCCGACCGGGGTGATGCCGCCGTACTCCATCCCCGTCTCCTCGACCGCACGCTCCATCGAGAGGAACGACGCCTTGCGCACGTCGAGGGTGCGCTTCACGAGGTTGTTCACGTCCGCCCGTGTGTCGGCACGGACCACGCAGGCCGCGACGCGCTCCTCGCCGCCACGACGCCCGGACACCACGACGCAGTTGGCGCTCGCGGAGAGCGGGAGGTCGTAGGCCTCCGTCAGCGCCGCGGTGTCGGCGAGGTCCGGGTCGATCTCGGTGACGGCGACGGCGTCGGCCCGGGTCCACGACCGCAACGCCGCGACGACCCGCTCCGCGAGCAGGTCGGGCCGATCCAGGGCAGGCAGGGACTGGAGGGTTCCGAGGCTGGGCAGATCCATCCGCCCAGGGTAGATCGCTAACGATTCATCGCTGATTTACCGAATCGGCTGATTTCTTGCAGATCGCGAGGTTAGGGTCCGAGAAATCTCTGTCTCGGGGGACGCACGTCAGCGGATGGCTCGGAATGCCGCAGCTCGTGAACGCCTGGGGAGCACCTCCTGCAGAGCCCATCCACCCGCGGCCGGTCCCTGCCTGCGCACGGAGCTCGGCTGCCAGCATCACCAGGAGATCCGTTTGTCCAGCCCATTCACTCGGCGGCGCGCGAGGGCGGTGATCGCGGCAACGGGCTTCGGCCTCGTCGTGAGCCCGCTCGCGATGATGCCCGCCGCTTCGGCCAACCCCGCGGGGACCGGCCTCGTCATCAGCGAGGTGTACGGCGGCGGTGGCAACTCCGGCGCCCAGTTCACGAACGACTTCGTGGAGCTGTACAACCCCACGAACGCTGCGATCAGCGTCTCGGGGATGTCGGTGCAGTACCGCAGCGCGACCGGCACCACGGCGCAGGTCACCGCGCTGAGCGGATCGGTGCCCGCCAAGGGCCACTACCTCGTCCAGGAGGCGGCCGGCACCACGGTCACCGACAAGCCGCTGCCGGCTCCCGACGCGACCGGCACGATCTCGATGTCGGGCAGCAACGGCGTCGTGCTGCTGGTCCCGAGCACCACTCCGTTCACGGCGACGGGCAACCTCGCGGGCAACGCGGGCCTGGTCGACATGGTCGGCTTCGGCACCACGCCAACCTCGTTCGAGACGGCAAACACCGGGGTCGCCCTCACCAACACCACCGCCGCGACTCGTAGCGCCACCGGCGCCGACAGCGACCACAACGCGAACGACTTCAGCGAAGTCGCGCCCGCGCCGCAGAACTCGGGTGACGTCGCGCCGCCGGAGGAGTTCAGCGGCTCGATCGCCGAGATCCAGGGCGCCGACGCCGCGGCCTCCCCGCACGAGGGCGACATCGCCACCACCCGCGGCGTGGTGACCGCGGCGTACCCGACCGGTGGCTACAACGGCTTCTACATCCAGACTCCCGGCACCGGTGGGGCCACCGACGCCACGCCAGGCGCCTCGGACGCCGTCTTCGTCTACGGCTCCGCAGCCACCGCCCAGGTGAAGGTCGGCGACCACGTCGAGGTCACGGGTCCGGTCAAGGAGTTCGCCGGGACGACCGAGATCGAGACGGACGCCGCAAGCGACGTCACGGTGCTCCCCGAGTCCGCGACCGCTCCGACGCCCCTCGCCACCGAGCTCCCGGCCACGGAGGCTGCCCGCGAGGCGCACGAGGGCGAGCTGCTCGCTCCGTCCGGACCGTTCACGGTGACCAACACCTTCACCACGAACTCGTTCGCGGAGATCGGCCTGGCCGCGGGCACCACGCCGCTGATCGCGCCGACCGAGGTGGCCGACGCCCAAGGCACCGACGACGAGCGAGTTGCAGCCGAGAACGCTGCTCGCGCGATCACCCTGGACGACGGCGCGAGCGCCAACTACACCGGCGGCGCCAAGAACACCCCGATGCCGTGGCTCTCGAAGACCAACCCGATCCGGGTCGACGCGCGCGCGACGTTCACCGGGCCGGTGATCCTCGAGTACCGCAACAGCCTGTGGAAGTTCCAGCCGACCAGCCAGATCACCGGCGACGGCAGCTCCACCGCGACCTTCGAGAACACCCGCACCAACGCTCCGCAGAGCGTCGGCGGCGACATCCGTCTCGCGACCTTCAACGTGCTCAACTACTTCCCGACCACTGGTGCGGAGTTCGTCAGCAGCAGCCTCGGGACCTGCACGTACTACACCGACCGCGCCGGCAACCCGATCACGGTGAACTCCTGCACCAACAACGGCCCGCGCGGCGCCGCGAACGACGAGAACCTCCAGCGCCAGCAGGCCAAGATCGTCGCCGCGATCAACAAGCTCGACGCGAGCATCGTCTCCCTGGAGGAGATCGAGAACTCCGTCCAGTTCGGCAAGAGCCGCGACTTCGCGATCGGCAAGCTCGTCGACGCGCTGAACGCAGCCGCCGGCGGCGGAACCTGGGCCTTCGCGCCCTCCCCGGCACCGGCCGACATGCCGACGCCGGCCCAGGAGGACGTCATCCGGACGGGCTTCATCTACAAGCCGGCTGACGTCGAGCTGGTCGGCGCCTCGAAGATCCTCGTCGACGAGGTGAACTTCGACAACGCCCGCGAGCCGCTGGCCCAGGCCTTCAAGGCGAAGGGCGCCGCGGACAGCAAGGCGTTCACGGTCGTCGTGAACCACTTCAAGTCCAAGGGCTCCGGCACCGACGACGGGACCGGCCAGGGCAATGCCAACCCCGACCGCATCGGCCAGGCCGAGGCACTCTCCGCCTTCGCGGACTCCTTCGCCACCGAGCGGGGCACCGACGCCGTCTTCCTGACCGGTGACTTCAACTCCTACTCGATGGAGGACCCGATGCAGGTCCTCTACGGGGACGGCTACACCGCCGTCGAGTCGGACCAGGCAGGCGAGGAGACCTACAGCTTCTCCGGTCTCTCCGGCTCGCTCGACCACGTGCTCGCCAACGACGCCGCGTTCGCTCTCGTGTCCGGCGCCGACATCTGGAACATCAACTCGGGTGAGTCGGTGGGCTTCGAGTACAGCCGCTACAACAACAACGCGACCGACCTCTACGAGGCCAACCCCTTCAGGGCGTCGGACCACGACCCCGAGATCGTCGGGATCAACGCCGGCCAGATCGGCCTCGAGGAGATCCAGGTCCTCGGGACGAACGACTTCCACGGCCGCCTGGTGAACAACCCGTCGGGAACCGAGGCGGGCGCAGCGGTCATGGCGGGTGCCGTCAAGCAGCTGCGCAGCGAGAACCCGAACACCGTGTTCGCTGCGGCGGGCGACCTGATCGGCGCCTCGACGTTCGACTCGTTCATCGCGAAGGACAAGCCGACGATCGACGCCCTCAACGAGGCCGGTCTGCAGGTCTCGGCGGTGGGCAACCACGAGTTCGACCAGGGCTATGACGACCTGCTCAAGCGCGTGATGGCGCCCTACGACGCCGAGACGAACCCGTACGGCGGAGCCGCGTGGGAGTACATCGGCGCCAACGTGCACAAGCCCGGGGCTCCCGAGTCCGAGCTGCTCGACCCGACGTACGTCAAGGACTTCGGCGACGTCGAGGTCGGGTTCATCGGCGCGGTGACCGAGCACCTCGACGAGCTCGTCTCCCCGGCCGGCATGCAGGGCGTGGAGATCGAGGACATCGTCACCGCGACGAACCGCGAGGCGGACAAGCTCAAGGCAGCCGGCGTCGACGTGGTCGTCCTGCTGGTGCACGAGGGCGCGGCCACGACGTCGTACGACTCGGCGACCGACCCCACGTCCGACTTCGGCGAGATCGTCACCGGTGTCGACGAGGACGTCGACGCCATCGTGTCGGGCCACACGCACCTCGCCTACAACCACGAGGTGCCGGTGAAGGCGTGGATCGACGAGAACCGCGAGGTCACCACCCGCCCGGTCGTGTCGGCCGGCCAGTACGGCAGCAACCTGAACCAGCTGGTGTTCACGGTCGACTCGGACACCGGGGAGGTCGTTGCCAAGACGCAGAAGATCCTGGCGCTCAAGACCGGCCAGACCGCGAACTACCCCGTGGACGCAGCGACCAAGTCGATCGTCGACGCCGCGGTGGCGAAGGCCAACGAGCTCGGCGCCGTCTCGCTCGGGCAGATCGCAGGACCGTTCAACCGGGCGAAGCTGGCGAACGGGTCCACCGAGAACCGCGGAGGTGAGTCCACCCTCGGCAACCTGGTCGCCGAGGCGCAGCGCTGGGCAACCGAGTCGGCAACCACGGGTTCGGCCCAGATCGCCTTCATGAACCCGGGCGGCCTCCGCGCGGACATGGTGGGCACCGGCACCGAGTACCCGAAGACGCTGACCTACAAGCAGGCAGCCGAGGTCCAGCCGTTCGCCAACACGCTGGTCAACATGCGGCTCACCGGCGCTCAGATCAAGAGCGTCCTGGAGCAGCAGTGGCAGCCCGCCGGCTCGTCCCGCCCCTTCCTGAAGCTGGGTACGTCGAAGGGCTTCACCTACACCTACGACCCGGCGGCCGCGGCTGGTTCGCGGATCACCGGCATGTGGCTCGACGGTGTGGCGATCGACCCGGCGACCAGCTACTCGGTGACGGCGAACTCGTTCCTCGCCTCCGGTGGTGACAACTTCGGGGTGTTCAGCCAGGGCACCCAGAAGAAGGACACGGGCAAGACCGACCTGCAGGGCATGGTCGACTACATGGCCGAGTTCGCCAAGAACACGCCGCTGCCGGTCGACTACCAGCAGCACGCCGTCGGGGTCTCCTTCCCGGCCGGCGCTCCGGCGGAGTACCTCCCCGGCAGTGAGGTCGCCTTCGACGTCTCGTCGCTGGCCTACTCCACCGCTGCGGACCTGAAGGACGCAGAGGTGAAGGTGTCGCTCGGTAACACGGAGCTGGGCACCTTCCCGGTGGACAACACCATCGGCACCGCCGTCTTCGACGAGTACGGCAAGGCGTCGGTGAAGGTGACCGTTCCCGCGGGCACGCAGGCGGGCAAGGCGGTTCTCACCGTCACGGGCGTCACCACTGGCACCTCGGTCCCGGTGACCGTGAAGGTGGCGTCCGTGGTCACTACCCTCTCGGCGACCGCCGGGCCGATGTCCTACGGCACCGACGGCACCGTCGACGTCTCGGTCACGCCGGCTGACGCGACCGGAACCGTGTCCGTCCTCGAGGGTGGGACGGAGCTCGGCAGCGCCACGCTCTCCGACGGCGCCGCGAAGGTCACCGTCCCGGGCACCGCCCTGGAGCCGGGGACCTACCAGCTCCAGGTCCGCTACTCCGGGGACTCGTCCCACCAGCCCTCGTCGGTGACGCTCTCGCTGACGGTCGGCAAGGCGAGCTCGGTCACCAGTGCCACTGCCTCTCCGACGACCGTGAAGGTCAAGAAGGGGACCTCGACGGTGACCATCTCGGTCGGGGCATCCGGGGTCGCGCCGACCGGAACCGTGGTGGCCTACCTCGGTGACACGCTGCTCGGTACCACCACCCTCTCCGACGGGAGGGCCACCTTGGAGGTGGGTCCGTTCAGCTCGGTCGGCAGCAAGTCGATCGTCGTCCGCTACCTCGGTGACGACCACGTCGCCGGGAGCTCGGCCACCACGACGGTCGAGGTCGTCAAGGGGACCCCCAAGTAGGACGAGGGCTGACCAACGGCTCGAACACAGCAGAAGGGGTGGTCCCGGTTCTCCGGGGCCACCCCTTCTCGTTCTCGCCGGCGTTCACCCGTCGTGGTGCTCGGTGACCTCCTTGCGCAGGCGCAGGCCGACCAGCGACGCGCCGAGGAGGGTCACGCCCGCGACCAGCAGGACGCCGGCCGTCCCGAGGGACCCCTCTGTCCAGTCGAGCAGCGCCTCGGGCACCGCCAGGGTCACGCCCACCACGCCGACGGCCAGGTAGGGCCAGGCCCGCATCCGGACGTACATGGCGAAGCCCGCCACCGCCACCAGGAGGGTGAGCAGGTACCCGACCCACTCCTGGTCGGAGCCGACCGGGATCTGCGCGCCCACGACGGCAAAGAGCGACCCGACGACCCGCCCGGCGAGGAGCTCCTGCCAGATGCCTCGTTCGGTCAGAAGCAGCCACACCAGCCCGAGGCCCAGGAAGGCGAGCCCCAGCGGGATCTGCGGCATGTCGCCGGTCGTGAGCGAGTCGAGAGTGAACGGGATCGCGTAGGCGGATCCGGCAGCGACCGCCAGCTGTCCGAGCAGCGTGGGCGCCAGCGAGTAGCCGACCGCCGCCAGCACGATGAGAGTGAAGCTGCCGCCCAGGCCGATCAGGGAGCCCTGCTCCATCTCGGTGCCGCGACGCTCGATCACGTCGACCAGCCAGATGCTGACCGCCGCGGCCTCGGCGGCGGCGCCGGCGGTGAAGAGGACGCTGGCCAGCCGCTGACGGACCGGCTGGGTCCCGTCGCGCAGGACGACGAGTCCGCCGCCCGTCACACCGACGGTCACGCCCGCGACGAAGAGCAGCACGCCGACGGCCATGGGCAGCCCGACCTGGACGGCGAGGGACAGGCTCTCCCACTGGTCGGAGAGGTAGAGCGCGCCCGCCGCGACGACCAGCGCGCCTCCGACGTACCCGGCCACCTCGGCCAGCCGACGGCGAAGGTTGGTCGCCTCGACGGTCTGCCCACCGAGGGCCTGGTCCACCACCTCGACCGCCTCGTCGTGGCGGGACGGCTCGAGCAGACCGTGCTGCTCCAGGGCCGTGATCACGGGAAGGACCCTGCGGTCGGGCACCTTCCGGGGCACCTTGCGGGGTGTCAACGAAGTCGTCATGACAACCTCCCGGCCGAGTGGACAGGCTCGGCCTCCAGGGAGATCGTCTCGCCGCCGTTACCGCACGGTAAGGGCCGTTGTACCTGCCTACGCGCTCTTTCGACCGGAAGCGGCGCCTCCGGTCAGGCGAGGGACCCCGGGTCCGGGGGTACGTCGACCGCGTGCTCACGCAGGTAGGCGGCGGGCACGACGTCGAGGGCACGCTCGTGCGTGGAGGCGAGTACGACGGGGGCGGCGACCCCGTCGTGGTAGGCCTGGAGCCACCGCGCCGCCACGACGCACCACCGGTCACCGGGGTTCAGGCCCGGGAAGCGCCACTCCGGACGGGGCGTCACCAGGTCGTTGCCCACCGAGGCCTGGTGGGCGAGGAACTCTCGCGTCACCACCGCGCAGACCGTGTGGCTCCCGATGTCCTCCGGGCCGGAGCTGCACCGGCCGTCGCGGTAGAACCCGGTCACCGGGTCGGTGCCGCAGGGCTCGAGCGGGCCGCCGAGGACGTTCAGCTCCGGCTCCTCGACCGGCTCGGACTCGTCGGCCGGCTCGGACTCGTCGGCCGGCTCCAGTGGCCCCTGCTCCTCGCTCATGGGGCCACGGTCTCACGCCTCGCCCGAGGCAGCACCAGGCTGAACGTCGTGCGCGCGTCGTCGGTGAGCCGCAGCTGCCCGCCGAGGGACTCGACGATCTCGGTCGCCGTGGCGAGGCCTCCGGAATCGGCGGTGAGCGCGCTCTTCACGCCTTCGACGGCCCGGTCGTGGGTGCCCTCGTCGGCCACCCTCACCTCGGCGTACTCCGGCGCCTCCGTGACCGTCACCGTGATGGTGCCCTTGCCGTGACCGACCGCGTTGTTGAGCAGCACGTCCATGACCTGGATGAGCGAGCCGGCGGGGAGGCGTACCGCGACGACCTTCTGGCAGGCGACCGCGATGCTCCGGCCACGGGCGGCGTCGCGCCAGCGGTTCGCGGCGTCGCGGACGAGGGCGGCGAGGTCGATGTCGAAGCTGTCCCCGATCCGGCTCTCGCGCGTGGCGTCGAGCATGCCGGCGACCGTGGCGCTGAGACGGTCGAGCTGCTCGAGGGCGTCGGAGAGCCGGGAGACGACGTCCGGCGGTGTGTTCGGGGAGAGCACGAGGTCCTCGAGCTCGAGGCGGGTCGCGGTGATCGGCGTGCGCAGCTCGTGGGAGGCGTGCGCGGCGAAGTCGCGTTCACGGCGGGTGAGCCTGTCGAGGTCGGCCGCGCCGGCCCGCAGCACACGGGCGACCGCGTCGGCCTCGGGCACCCGGTAGCGCGGGACCGGGACGCCGAAGTCCCCCCGCCCGATCCGCTCGGCGACGCCGGCGAGCTCCCTGAACGGGCGCGACATCCGACGGGAGAGCCACACGGCCACGGCGGCGGCCGCCACGGCGAGAGCCAGTGCCAGCAGCACAAGAGGAAGGAGCGCGTTCGCGACCCGCGCGTCGACGACCTCGGCGTCCCTGGTGAGCGTCAGCGTGCCGCCGCCTGGAACCGGGCGGGTGACGGTGAGGTCCGCCGAGTCGGGATCCACGACCTCCCCGCCGGAGGCCGACGCCTCGACCCGGCGCCCGGCCCCGTCGACGTACACGACCTGCTCACCTTCGTGCAGCACCTTCGCGAGCCGCTCGCCGGTCACCTCGGCGCCAGCCACCCCGATGAGGCCGGCCATGGTCTCGGCGGAGCGCTCGACCTTGCGCTGCTCCTGCGCGTGGACCATCTCGGAGGTGGCGTGTCCGCGCAGGACCATGAAGACCGCGATCACTGCCAGGGTCAGGGAGGCGAAGGCGAGGAGCAGGCGGTCACGCATGGTTGGCGCCGTCCTCCAGGCGGAAGCCGACACCCCGGACCGTCACCACCCTCGCGGGCGCGTCGCTCTCCTCCAGCTTCTGCCGCAGCCGGCCGACCGTGACGTCGAGCGTCTTCGTGGAGCCGTACCAGTTGCTGTCCCAGACCTCGTCCATCAGGCGGTCGCGCGTGACGACGGCCCCGCGGTCCTCGCACAGGAGCGCGAGCACGTCGAACTCCTTCGTGGTGAGGGCGACCTCGTTGTCACCGGCCCACACCCGGCGGGCATGCGTGTCGATACGGAGCCCCGAGTCGACGCACGGGCTCGGGTCGGCGCCCTGGTGCCCGGTGCCGCTGCGCCGCAGCAGCGCCCGCGTGCGCGCCAGCAGCTCGGCGAGGCCGAAGGGCTTGGACATGTAGTCGTCCGCACCGACGTCGAGGCCGACCACCCGGTCGAGCTCGCCGCCGCGGGCGGTGAGGATGAGGACGCCGCCGTCGTACCCGCCGGCACGCACCTGGCGACACACCTCGAGCCCGTCGATGTCTGGGAGGCCGAGGTCGAGGATCATCAGGTCGACGCTGCCGTCGAGCGCCCTCGACACAGCGGTCGACCCTTCACTGACCCGCTCGACGTCGTACCCCTCACGCCCGAGAGTGCGCACCAGCGGCATCGCGATTCCTTCGTCGTCCTCGACGACGAGCACGGTGGCCATGGTCACAGAGCATAAGGGTGGTCAGGCGCCTGCTCCGGGCGACGACGCCGTGCGTCGACGAGAAGTAGGACCAGGACGATGGTGGCGAGGCCGCCGGCGGCCAGGCTCTGGGGCAGGGTGAGTTGTCCCAGCTCGCGGGCGCCGGGAAGGCGCTCGAAGACCTGGAGCAGCTCGACGGCGAGGGTGGCTCCCGCGGCGAACGCCGCGACGGCGCGGACGACGACGGTCGCCCTGGACCACAGGAAGTAGCCGGCCACGATGGCGAGGGCGGCCGAGGCCGCGGCGAGGACGCCGACGTAGGAGGCGACGCCCGCGACGACCGGGAGCACCGCGACGAGGACGAGGCCGAGGAGCAGGGACGAGGCGGCTGCGACACGAGAGAGGTGGGTCGGCGTGGTCTCGTCCCGGGTGCCTGACACGAACCCGGCGGTGGTCACCGGAGGCTCCGGGCCGTGACGGCCGCAGAGGCGGAGCTCGGTGACTCCTGCCGGACGTCCCACGAGGGCGAGCCGTCGTGGCACTTCGTCCCGTGCCCTTGGGAGGCGGGCACGGGGCGTCCGGTCGAGTTCATGTCAGGCACCTACGAGATTCCTTCTTCCAGCAGGGCCGCCTCCCGCCCCATGCGGCCCTGCTGGACTTCCATCTCCCCCCGGAGCTTGTGCGTACAACGCTAGGACTCCACTCGCCACGCTCGAGCAACACGAGCTCCACGCGACCTCCACACTTCGGTAACAGAGGGCGGCTGCCGGACCCGTCACAGGTTGCGTACGACGGGAGGGGGTACGACGGTGCTGGTCCCGCGGACAGGTCGCAGGGCGAGTCGGCCTGCCCGCAGACCCACGGACGAGAACCACCTTCGACCCCGAGGAGAGACGTTGCACCGACCACAGGCCGGGCCCGCATGAGCGCGGACCCCGTCTACCTGTTCGCCGGCGCCGCGCTCCTGCTCGCCGTGATCCTGCCGGCGGCGTTGCGCCGCGCGGCGGTCTCGGCGCCGATCGTCCTGCTCGTCGTGGGTGCGCTCATGGGTCTGCTGCCGCTGCCCGAGGGCACCGACCTCACCCCGATCGGCAACCGGGCCTTCGTCGAGCACCTCGCCGAGTTCACCGTGATCATCGCCCTCATGGGTGTCGGCCTCGCGCTCGACCGTCCCCTCGACCTCCGGCGGTTCTCGAGCTGGCGCAAGTGGAGCGCCGCCTGGCGCCTGCTCGGGATCGCGATGCCGTTGACCATCGCCGGGGTGGCGTTCCTCGGCTGGTGGGTGGTGGGGCTCGCACCGGCGGGAGCGTTGCTGCTCGGTGCCGTGCTCGCCCCGACCGACCCGGTGCTCGCCTCCGACGTACAGGTCGAGGGACCGACGCCCGCCGACGAGGGGTCGCACGACGAGATCGACGAGAGCGACGAGGTGCGCTTCGCCCTCACCTCGGAGGCCGGGCTCAACGACGGCATGGCGTTCCCGTTCGTGTACGCCGCGATCTTCCTCGCCTCGGTCGGGCCCGTGGCGGAGTGGGGCCTGCGGTGGGTGGGGTGGGAGCTCGTCGGCAAGGTCGTCCTCGGTGTGGCCCTCGGGGTCCTGGCCGGCTGGGTGCTCGCGAAGGTGGCGTTCCGGGCGCCCGCGCCGTCCCTCCGCCTCGCGGAGACCGGCGAACCCCTGCTCGCGCTCGCGGCGGTGCTGCTCTCCTACGGCGTGACCGAGGTCGTGGGGGGCTACGGCTTCCTCGCGGTCTTCGCCTGCGCCATGACGCTCCGCTCGGCCGAGCGCGGCCACGAGTACCACGCGCACATGCACGAGATCATCGAGCGGCTCGAGCGGCTGCTGACCCTCGTCGTACTCCTGCTGCTCGGCATCTCGATGACCAACGGGCTGCTCCACGAGCTGTCGTGGGGAGCGGTCCTTCTCGCCGCGCTGCTCGTCTTCGTCATCCGGCCGCTCGCGGGCCTGCTCGGGCTCGGCTTCCGGCACTGGCGCAGCCACGTCGGCGACCACGTTCTCACCAGGCCCGAACGGCTCACCGTCGCGTTCTTCGGCGTCCGCGGCGTCGGCTCGCTGTACTACCTCGCCTACGCCACCGGTCAGGCCGGGTTCGCCGACCAGGAGCTGCTGTGGTCGACGGTGGCGTTCACGATCGCCCTCTCGGTCCTGGTCCACGGCATCGCCGCCACACCCGTCATGCGCTGGCTGGAGAACTCCCGCGACGTCTAGCGCCTCCCTGTGCCGTGGTGCCGCGGGCGAGCGATCGCCGCGCACGAGGCGAGCCGCCCGTCACACCTTCCCGGTCACAGCACCTGGTCGCCGTACATCTGTCCGAGGGGGTCGGCGATCAGCTCGATGCGCGCCCCGTCGGGGTCCCTGAAGTAGACCGAGACCTTGCTGTGGATGACGTACTCCACACCCGCCTCGTCGAGGCGGGCGACGGCCTCGCGCCAGTGCTCCGGCTCCATCGAGATCGCGACGTGGTGCAGGCCGCCGAGCACCTCGGCGTACGGGCCTAGCTCGAGCCCGGGGAAGTCGAAGAACGCGAGCAGGTTCTGGTTGCCGATGTCGAAGAAGAAGTGCGACGAACCGGAGTAGTCGCGGTTCTCGATCAGCTCGGTGAGCGGGAAGCCGAGCACGCCCTGGTAGAAGGCGATGGTGCGCTCGACGTCGCTGCTGATCAGCGCCGTGTGGTGCAGGCCGCGAGCGCTCGACGCAGGTCGCTCGCCCGCCGGCTTGAGATGGGCAGCCCGTAGGCGCTCTCGCTCGGCCTCGATCGCGGTCAGGTCAGATGCCGTCATCTCCCCATCATGACCCACCCACCCCTTGTGGCGCGGGGTCATGGACCGCGCACAAGCGGCATACCGCGTGGGATGCGTCCACAACGCGTCGGAAGACGGTGCTCAATGCGCGACATCGACCCTCGGGATGACTAACGTCGGGAGCAGATGCGCCAGCGGCGCCACCGCATGAGAGAGGTTCCCCGATGAGCGACCCCAGCCAGAACCAACCTCCGGACCAGGCCGGGAACCAGCCGCCGACGCCGCCGGGCCAGCCCACGCCACCGCCCGAGCAGCAGCCTGGTCCGGGCAGCTACGGCACGACTCCTCCGCCGCCTCCCGGCCAGGGCAGCTACGGCGGACCGCCGCCTGGCCAGGGGTCCTACGGCACGACGCCTCCGCCGCCGGGCGGGTGGCAGCAGCCCGGACCGATGCCGCCTCCGCGTGCCACCGGAGGGATCGGTCAGCCGGCCGACCTCCTGCCCCGGTTCGTGGCCAGGCTCATCGACTTCGTCCTGCTCGGCTTCACCGAGGCCATCGTCGCCAGCATCATCGTGGCCGCGATCGTCGCGGGCTCGGACACCGCCGCCCTGACCGGCTGGGGCCTCGGCAGCGGAGCGAACTACGCCGCGAACGCGGTGTCCTCGATCATCGGGGCCGTGATCGCGCTGACCTACTTCGCCCTCATGGAGGCCAAGCTCGGCAAGACGATCGGCAAGATGGTGATGAGGCTCGAGACCCGTGGTGCCGGTGGCGGGAGACCGACGATGGAGGAAGCGCTCAAGCGCAACGCGTGGGTCGCGATCGGCATCCTCGGCGCGATCCCGTTCCTCGGCTTCGTGGGCAGCCTGCTGAGCCTGGTGGCAGTGATCACCATCGCCGTGACGATCAGCAACGACCGGGTGGCGCGCCACGGCTGGCACGACAACTTCGCCGGCGGGACGACCGTCTTCCGGGTCGGCTGACCCCCTTGTAACGCGGGGTTATGGACGCTCCACAAGCGGCATGACGCTCGGGATGCGTCCACATCGCGTAGGAAGTCGCGGCCCCAGGTGACTCAGGGCCGCGGCTTCTTCGTGCGCGGCTTCTTCTTGCCCGGCTTCTCGAAGGACTTCGCGCCGCCCTTGTCGAACGACTTCTTCTTCTCGTACGACGGCCGCCGGGTCCCGGCCTCCGCGCCGTCCGGCGTGAGCTCGATGAGCTTGCCGGAGATCCGGGTCCGCTCGAGGGCCGCGAACGTCTCGGGCGGCAGGTCGGCCGGCAGCTCGACGAGCGAGTGGTCACCGCGGATGTCGATGTGGCCGAAGTCGTCTCGCCCGAGGCCGCCCTCGTTGGCGATCGCCCCGACGATCTGGCGCGGCTCGACCTTGTGGCGCTTGCCGACCGAGATCCGGTAGGTCGCGTAGCCCACGCCGCTGCGACGCGGCGACCTGGGCTCGCGGCGGGGCCGGCCGCCCTCGTCGGCGTCACGGCGCCGCCCCTTCTCGTGGTCCCACGCGCCGCGCTTGTCGTCGCGCTTGCCGTCGAAGACCCGCTTGGACTCCGGCTCCGGCTCGGGCTCCATCAGCAGGGGCTGGCCGTCCTGCGCCATCACGGCGAGGGCCGCGGCGATGTCGGCGGCCGGGACGTCGTGCTCCTGCTCGTACTCCGTGATCAGGTCGCGGAAGAAGGCGGTCTTGTCGGAGGCCAGCGCCTCGGTGATCGAGTCGGTGAACCGCGCGACCCGGGTGACGTTGACGTCCTCGACGGTCGGGAGCGGCATCTGGGTCAGGGGCTGGCGGGTCGCGCGCTCGATCGCCTTCAGCAGGTGCCGCTCGCGCGGGGTCACGAAGGAGAGCGCGTCGCCCGTGCGTCCCGCGCGGCCGGTGCGTCCGATCCGGTGCACGTAGGACTCGGTGTCGGTGGGGATGTCGTAGTTCACGACGTGGCTGATCCGTTCCACGTCGAGCCCCCGGGCCGCCACGTCGGTGGCGACCAGGATGTCGAGCCGGCCGTCGCGCAGCTGGTTGATGGTCCGCTCGCGCTGCGCCTGGGCGATGTCGCCGTTGATCGCCGCGGCCGAGAAGCCACGGGCCCGCAGCCGCTCGGCGAGCACCTCGGTGGCCTGCTTCGTGCGGACGAAGATGATCATCGCCTCGAAGTTCTCCACCTCGAGGATCCGGGTGAGAGCGTCGAGCTTCTGCTGGTGCGCGACCTGGAGGTAGCGCTGGGCGATGTTCGCGGCCGTCGTGGTCTTGTTCTTGACCGTGATCTCGGCGGCGTCGGTGAGGTACTTCTTGGAGATCCGGCGGATCTGCGGCGGCATGGTCGCCGAGAACAGCGCGACGTGCTTGTCCTCGGGGGTCTCGGCGAGGATCGTCTCGACGTCCTCCTGGAAGCCCATCTTGAGCATCTCGTCGGCCTCGTCGAGGACCAGGAAGCGCAGCTCGGAGAGGTCGAGGGTGCCCTTCTCGAGGTGGTCCATGATCCGGCCGGGCGTGCCGACGATGACGTGCACCCCTCGGCGAAGTGCCGAGAGCTGGATGCCGTAGGCCTGGCCGCCGTAGACGGGAAGGACGTGCAGCCCCGGCAGGTGGGCGGCGTACCGCTCGAACGCCTCGGAGACCTGGAGGGCCAGCTCGCGCGTGGGCGCGAGGACGAGGGCCTGGGGCGCCTTCTGCTTGAGGTCGATCTGCGACAGGATCGGCACCGCGAACGCCGCCGTCTTGCCGGTGCCGGTCTGGGCGAGACCGACCACGTGCCGGCCCTCGAGGAGCGCGGGGATCGTGGCGGCCTGGATCGGCGACGGCGACTCGTAGCCGACGTCGTTCAGGGCGCGGAGGACTCGCTTGTCGATGCCGAGGTCGGCGAAGGTCGGCGTCTCTTCGAGCTCGCCTGAGTCGGCCACGGCGTCTGGGGAAGGCATCCCGCAAGGTTACCGGGGCGGGCGTGGCGGCCCGTTCGAGGATCCCCAGCCGGCGCCGGAAGTTCGTGAGCAGAAGGTTGTCGCGACCAGACGTTCGCGACGCCCTGCTCACGAACCGTGCCTAGCCGGCGCTCGCCCCGCCGGCGGCACGTCGCAGCAGCACGACCGACCGGCCAGTGACCGGGAACTCCACACCGGGCACGAGCAGTGGTGCGTCGTCCCAGAGCGAGACGCTGCCGATCTGGTCGTCGCTGGTGTCGAGGGCGACGATCCACCCGTCGTCGTACAGGCCCTCGGGGATCCGGAACGGGATCGACTCGTGGTAGGCGTTGAACACCACGAGGAACGAGTCCCCCACCACGCGCTCGCCGCGCGGGTCGAGCTCGGGGATCGCCTCGCCGTTGAGGAAGACCATCATCGAGAGCGCGTGGCTCTCGTTCCAGTCGGTCTGGGTCATCGGCTGACCGGTGTGCTTGTACCAGCCGATCTCGGGCCGTCCGCTCTCGTCGACGGCTTGGGTGGCGAAACGGCGGCGCCGGAAGACGGGGTGCTCGTGTCGCAGCGCCACGACCCGCCTGCTGAATGCGAGCAGCTCGTCCTGCCAGTCCTCGAGCTTCCAGTCGACCCAGGAGAGCTCGTTGTCCTGGCAGTACACGTTGTTGTTGCCCTGCTGGCCTCGGCCGAGCTCGTCGCCGTGGGCGATCATCGGCACGCCCTGGGACAGCAGGAGCGTGGTCAGGAAGTTGCGCTGCTGCCGGGCGCGGAGCGCGAGCACCTCGGCGTCGTCGGTGTCGCCCTCGACGCCGCAGTTCCACGAGCGGTTGTGGCTCTCCCCGTCGGCGCCGCCCTCGCCGTTGGCCTCGTTGTGCTTCTCGTTGTAGGAGACGAGGTCGCGCAGCGTGAAGCCGTCGTGGGCGGTGATGAAGTTGATCGAGGCGATCGGCTTGCGGCCCGAGTGCTCGTAGAGGTCGGCCGAACCGGTGAGGCGGGACGCGAACTCGCCGAGCGTCGCCGGCTCGCCCCGCCAGAAGTCGCGGACGGTGTCGCGGTACTTGCCGTTCCACTCCGTCCACAGCGGCGGGAAGTTGCCGACCTGGTAGCCGCCGTCCCCGACGTCCCACGGCTCCGCGATGAGCTTGACCTGGCTGACGACCGGGTCCTGCTGGACGAGGTCGAAGAACGCCGAGAGCCGGTCGACCTCGTGGAACTGGCGGGCCAGCGACGAGGCGAGGTCGAAGCGGAACCCGTCGACGTGCATCTCGGTCACCCAGTAGCGCAGCGAGTCCATGATCAGCTGCAGCACGTGCGGGTGACGCATCAGGAGGCTGTTGCCCGTGCCGGTGGTGTCGAAGTAGTGCGCCTTGTCCTCGTCGACGAGGCGGTAGTACGAGCCGTTGTCGATGCCGCGGAAGCAGAGCGTCGGGCCCTGGTGGTTGCCCTCGGCGGTGTGGTTGTAGACCACGTCGAGGATCACCTCGATGTCCGCGGCGTGGAGCGCCTTCACCATCGCCTTGAACTCCTGGACCTGCTGGCCGCGCTGCCCGCTGGAGGAGTAGGCGTTGTGCGGGGCGAAGAAGCCGATGGTGTTGTAGCCCCAGTAGTTCGACAGGCCCTTCTCGAGCAGGTGGGCGTCCTGGACGTACTGGTGCACCGGCATCAGCTCGATCGCGGTCACGCCCAGCGACGTGAGGTGCTCGATCATCGCGGGGTGCGCGATCCCGGCGTACGTGCCCCGGATCGACTCGGGGATGCCGGGGTGCGTCTGCGTGAGGCCCTTGACGTGCGCCTCGTAGATCACGGACTCGTGGTACTCCCGGTCGGGCTGGCGGTCGTTGCCCCAGTCGAAGAACGGGTTGATCACCACCGACAACATCGTGTGGCCCAGGCTGTCCGCGTCGTTGAACTCGCCGGGGTCGTCGAACCGGTAGGAGAAGAGCGACTCGTCGCCGTCGATCTGGCCCTCGACGGCTTTCGCGTAGGGGTCGAGCAGCAGCTTCGCCGGGTTGCAGCGATGCCCGTAGGCCGGGTCGTAGGGCCCGTGGACGCGGTAGCCGTAGCGCTGGCCGGGGTGTACGCCGGGGAGGTACACGTGGTGGACGAACCCGTCCGTCTCGGGCATGTCGATCCGGGTCTCGGCGCCGTCGTCCCCGATCAGGCACAGCTCGACGCGCTCGGCGACCTCGCTGAACAGGGCGAAGTTCACGCCGGAGCCGTCGTAGGTCGCGCCGAGCGGGTACGAGCGGCCGGGCCAGATCTGCATCTAGGTGTTCTCCTCCGAGGAAAGCGGTGCACACGACAGTAGCCACGTGTACCCCGCGGAGGCGATCTCGTGCCCAGGGACCTGGCCCGTCCCGCTGCCCGGACGGCTCCCCGTGAGGCAGACTCGTGGCAACGCACCCCTTGAAGGAGACAACGTGGTCTCGACCGCACGCGCCGCCACAGGCGCCGCCCCGCCGGCCCCTGGTCCAGCCAGCGAGCCCACCGGAGACGGTGGGACCGTGGGCGTGGACCTCGAGGTCCTGGAGGAGATCGCCCAGCGGGTGCTGTGGCTCTCCACCCGGATCGTCGACGCCGCCAACCGTGAGCGGGAGACCGCCGACGGAGTGAAGGTGGGTGGCCACCAGGCGTCGAGCGCGAGCCTGGTCACGGCGATGACGGCGCTGTGGTTCGCGCACCTCGACGCACCGGACCGGGTCAGCGTGAAGCCGCACGCCTCACCGGTCTTCCACGCGATCCAGTACCTGCTCGGCAACCTCGACCGGTCCTACCTGACCCGGCTCCGGCAGGCCGGCGGCCTCCAGTCCTACCCGTCGCGCACGAAGGACCCCGATCCGGTCGACTTCTCCACCGGCTCGGTGGGCCTCGGCGCCGCGGCCCCGCTGTTCGCCGCGGTCGCCCGGAGGTACGTCGACGCGCACTTCGGCCCCCGTCCGGCGAGCCGCTTCGTCGCTCTGCTCGGTGACGCGGAGCTCGACGAGGGCAACGTGTGGGAGGCCATCGCCGACCCCGCGACCCAGGGCCTCGGCAACGTCATGTGGATCGTCGACTTCAACCGGCAGTCACTCGACCGGGTCGTGCCGGGGATCCGCATCCAGCAGTGGAGCCAGCAGTTCCGGCGGCGGGCTGGCACGTGGTGGAGGTCAAGTACGGACCCCGGCTCCGGCAGGCCTACGCGAAGCCCGACGGGCACCGGCTCGAGGCGTGGATCGACGAGATGCCCAACGAGCGGTACCAGTCGCTGTTCGGCATGGAGCCGGCCGCCCTGCGGGAGCGCTTCCTCGACGGCGCGTCCGCCGCGGTGCACGAGTTCTGCGAGGCGTACGACGACGAGGAGCTCGCCGCCCTGGTCACCGACCTCGGCGGGCACGACTTCGGGGCGATGCTCGACGCCTACCGGCAGTGCGACGAGGTGACCGACCGGCCCAGCGTGGTCTTCGCCTACACGATCAAGGGCTGGGGCCTGCCCATCGCCGGCAACCCGCGCAACCACTCGGCCCTCCTGACCGGTGCGCAGATCGACGATCTGCGCGCGAGGACGGGCCTGACTCCCGAGTCGGAGTGGGACCGGATCGACCCCACCACGCCCGCGGGCCAGTGGGCCGGCGTGCGTGCGGAGCACCTGGTCCGGGTGCCGGTCGTCGCCGCGTACGCCGTGCACCGTCCCGACCAGCACGGACCTTCGCTCCCGCAAGCCGATCTCCACGCAGGAGGCGTTCGGGCGGATCCTGGTGAACCTCTCCCGCGACGAGCAGGTCGGGCGGCTCCTCGTGACCACCGCGCCGGACGTGGCGACGTCGACGAACCTGGCCGGCTTCATCAACCGCACCGGGGTGTTCAGCCCGACGGAGCGGCCCGTGTGGAGCGACGACGGCGCGCTGAAGTGGGTCGAGGGGCCCAAGGGGCAGCACATCGAGCTCGGCATCAGCGAGATGAACCTCTTCCTCCTGCTCGGGCAGCTCGGACTGTCCTGGGACCTCTCCGACCAGCCGCTGCTCCCCGTCGGGACGCTCTACGACCCGTTCGTCCTGCGCGGCCTCGACGCGTTCGTGCACGCGGTTTACTCCGGCTCGCGCTTCGTCGTGGCCGGAACGCCCTCGGGCGTCACGCTGGCCCCCGAGGGCGGCGCGCACCAGTCGACGATCACGCCCTCGGTGGGGCTGGAGCTGCCCAACGTGACGCTCCTCGAGCCGGCGTACGCCGCCGCCTTGGACTGGCTGCTCTGCGCCGCTCTCGGCCAGGTCGCCGACCCCGGCAAGGGCGACGCACTCGGCACGGTCGAGGACGGGTCGTACTACTTCCGGCTGACCACGCGGCCGCTGGACCAGAGCCCTTTCGAGGCCGCGCGCGAGCGGGTCGGGGACGCGACGCTGCGCCGCCAGGTGCTCGCCGGGGCCTACCGCCTCGTGGACGCCGGGCTCGACGAGGACGCCCCCGTCGTACAGATCGCGGCCTCGGGTGCCGTGTTGCCGGAGGCGCTCGCCGCAGCGGCCGAGCTCGAGGAGGAGGGAGTCGCCGCCCACGTCGTGGACGTGACGTCGTTGGACCGCCTCTACTCCGCGTGGCAGCGGACGCTGCGGCAGGGCATCCGCACGGCGACCACGCCCTCGATCCCGGGTGCGCTCCGCGCTGCCTTCGACCTGAGCGCCCCGCTCGTGACGGTGCACGACGCCTCGTCGCACACGATGGCGTGGCTCGGATCAGCGCTGGGCGTGCCGACGGTGAGCCTCGGCGTCGACTCGTTCGGCCAGTCGGGGACGGTCGCGGACCTTTACGAGATGCACGACCTCTCGTCCGGCTCGATCGTCAACGGCGCCCTGGCTTCGTTGGCCCTGCGCCGCTGACCTCCTCGCCACCCCGCGACCAGGCCTCCTCCACGAGCCTGGTCGCCTCGGCGCACGTCAGGCCGGCCTTGCGCGCACTGGCCGCGTAGGTCCGCGCCGCGTCCGTCATGGCACTCGGCGTGGAGGTCATGGCCTCTGACCGGACGAACGTGCCGCGCCTGCCGTGGGTGCTGATCACCCCGTCCGCCTCCAGCTCTCGGTAGGCCCTGGCGACGGTGTTCGCGGCGAGACCGAGGTCCGCGGCCAGCTGGCGTACGGTCGCCAGCTTCGTGCCGGCGGGGAGCTCCCCGTTCGTGACCTGGGCCGCGAGCTGGACGCGCAGCTGCTCGAACGGTGGGACGGCCGACTTCGTGTCGACGACGATGTTCGGCCGCGCGGCATCGCTCATTGCGCACTCCCACTCTCTGGCGACGTTGTAGCAAACGTAGCGCTACAAACAGGTCGGGGTTGGAGCGGTGGGACCGGACGGGGAGGGCGCTGTCTTTCGACGGCGTCTGCCGGCGTCGAGGTACGGATGACTCCGCCCGGCTCGCGGGGCGCCTCCTATCCCCGCGTTGGTGCCACCGGCACACTGTCGAGGTGACGCCTCCCTCCGACGCCTCAGGCGCGCCACGTCTCTCCCGCCGAGGGATGCTGGCCGGAGCGGGGCTGCTCGCGTTGGGGGTCGGCGCCGGAGGTGTCGGTGTCAACGAAGGCGTGATTCCCGGGCGCTCCTGGCTGTTCCGGAACCTGGGGCTCGACGGCGAGGACGGTGTCGTCCCTCGGGTCACGCCGGGACGGACGATCAGCGGAAGCTTCGCCTCCGAGGCCCGGCTCGGCCTTCGCTGCGGCTGGACCATCGCACTCCCTCCGGGCCATTCGGACGGCCTGCCTGTCGCCGTGGTCCTGCACGGTCGCGGCAACGACCACACCTCCGCGTTCAGCCGGGACTTCCTGGCCCTCGACCGCTTCCTTGCCGCGGCCGTGAACCAGGGTGCGCCGCCGTTCGCTCTCGCAAGCGTGGACGGCGGCGACAGCTACTGGCACGCGCGCGACAGCGGCGAGGACGCCGGCGCCATGGTGCTCGAGGAGTTCCTGCCGCTCCTCGCCGACCACGGCCTCGACGTCGCGCGCGTCGGATTCCTGGGCTGGTCGATGGGCGGGTACGGCGCACTCACCCTCGCCGGCAAGCTCGGACCCGACCGGGTGGCGGGTGTGGCGGCCGAGAGCCCGGCGTTGTGGCAGGACTACGAGGACACGGCACCCGGTGCTTTCGACGGGCCGACCGACTTCGCCGAGGCCACGGCCTTCGGCCGGCAGGACACCCTGGCCGGAATCCCCGTCCGGATCGACTGCGGTGAGGGCGACCCGTTCTATGCGGCCACCAAGGAGTACGTCGACGGCTTCGCCACTCCACCGGCAGGCGGTTTCCAGCTCGGCGACCACGACATCGGGTACTGGCGTCGCATGGCGCCGGCCCAGCTGCGCTTCCTGGCGCGAGCCTTCACCGGCTGAAGCGGACGCTCACAGACCGCCTTCCCCGGCGACGACGGCGCTCCCTCGTCGGTGCTGGTTCGGGTCATGTCTGCCCTTGGCGCTGCGTTCTGCCCGGCAGCGCAGGACACGAGAAAAACCACGGCTGCTGCTGCGCCGAGCACGCCCTGTCCGATCGTCATGGACGTTGGACGCCGACGGAACACCCGATCTGTCCCCTCTCGTGCCTCACACTGGGGCGCATGGACAATCAGGACGACTACGTGCCCTCCGCAGGTTCCGGGTACCTCTTCGGCAGTGTGCCCCTGTTCATCCTCGGTGGCGTGCTCGTGGCCAACATCAACGAGGAGCCCGCCGTCTTCGGCACGGCCGCCCTGCTCTCCGTGGCGTTCGCGGCCTACCTGCTCCTGGTCGGCGCCATCGCCCGGGGCATCCAAGTGGCGCAAGGCCGGACCCGGTAAGCACCGACCTGCTCGTGGCTTGTCTGTGGGCGAGCGCTTGTCGGAGAAGTCAGAAGCTCGCGACCGACGGTGAGCTCAGAGGCGGCGCTGCCACGCGCCGACGCGCACGCACTCACGTGGAGGTGCCTGACGGTCGGCGCCTCGAGAGATAGAGCAGCGCGCCACCCGAGCCCAGCACCAGGGTTCCTCCCGTGAAGAAGGACAGGGCCGCGTCCCTCATGCCCTCGGTGTAGTCCCGGCACGCCGAGATCCCTGGCTCCTCGTAGGGACGAGTCCCGGGAAAGAGCGAGAGTCCGCAGTCGAAGAAGACGTCCTCGCTGTACTCCGTGTCCACATGAACCGAGTTCGGCATGAACGACGTGGCAAGCCCGAGGAGAAGAAGAGCTCCGCCGAGGCTCGACACTACGACGCCCGCCGAGCGGCGACGGCTTGTGAACCTCGGGGCTCCCAGATCCGAGTCTGGCGTGAGTGCCACCGGACTACGCCGCACTCTCAGCCGTGGGCCATGTCGACGAAGCGCGAGTAGTGGCCCTGGAACGCGACGACGACGTCGCGGGTCGGACCGTTACGGTGCTTCGCCACGATCAGGTCGGCCTCGCCAGGACGCGTCGACTCCCTCTCGTAAGCGTCTTCGCGGTGAAGCAGGATCACCATGTCGGCATCTTGTTCGATCGAATTGTGGATAGGGAGACCATTCGCAACGAAGTTGTGGACACCCATGACCGTCGCGTCATAGACCTCTTGAGTGCCGACGAACTCGATCTCCGCGACCTCATCCCAGAAGACATCGTTGGTCGCCACCACCTCCAGGTCAGCGTCTCCAAGAACCGTCGCTACCTTGGCCAACCGCTGCCGGCTCGGCGCATGCTTCCATGTCGTCGACCCACCGAAGGATGCGCCCATGGCTGTGGTGAACTGCCGGTGTGACAACCTCTTGTCCGCGAGAATCTGCTTGACCCTGTCCCAGATCTCCACAGGCACCGTGTCCAGGTTCGGGTTCGCCTTGACCCCTCGGAGGTGCTCCACCAGTCGCGTCGCCGTGACCCCACGGGCACCGTGAACACCGACATCCTCGAGGAAGCGGAGCTGATTCTCTGCTCCCATGATGTCGAGCTGGTAGCAGTCCCTGTAGCCGTCCTTGCGGGTGCGCTTGATTCGCGCAAACACGTTGAATCGAAGCAGCAGTCGCGCAATGTCATCTACGAGCCGACGACTCGTGGACGCGTAGTAGACGCGACTCGCACCACCCTCACCCATGTACACGCTGCCGTCCGTCGCCCACAGGTTACGAAGGAAGAGCCCGACCTGCTCCTTGGGTAGCGAGAACACCCAGTCCGGCACGAACTTCTCGTGGCTGCGCAGCCCGAACAGACCCATCTCGTCGAGCCACGCAGCGATCGGGTTCCGCTTGCCGTGAGTGAGTCGGTAGGGAGCCGGTAGGCGCATCGTCGTGACGCGGGCCGCGGCGTACTCATCCCTGATCGCCGTGATCCCGAAGAGCTTGCGCGCGGCTGTCGCCACCGTCATCAGGTTGGCCTCGTCGATGCTCGCGTAGCGGATCGGCTGACGCCGGACGAACGAGCCGTCGCCGATCAGGTGAGCGAGCAGCGCGATCTCCTCGTCGTTTCGCTCCCCGATGTTCAACGGCGGCGGGACGTGGCGGATCGAGCCGATCCGACTGCCCTCGGCAAGCTCCGCGAGTGGCTTCCAGCCATCGAGGGTCAGGAACGGGTGGTTCGCCGTCGCCTTGATCTCCCGTCCCGACGTGAGGCGGACTCGATAGACGTCCTTCACGCCGCTCGGGAACGCGTGCGTCATGGTGCGAGGCACCAGCTTGAGCCGATCGTCCAACGCCCAGACAGGAATGTCCTTGGCACCGGACTCCATGAGCTCGCCGATAGTGATCTCGGCGTTGGTGTCAGCGCGCATGATCCGGGTGTCGGCGGTGACGCAGCCTGATTCGCGAAGGTCGCTCATCATCGGCCGCTTGTCGGCGCGCTGCTCCGGACCACGGTTCAGCTGCGAGAGCGCGATGATCGGGACGTCTAGCTCCTTGGCGAGGAGCTTGATCTGACGCGAGAACTCGGAGACCTCGAGCTGGCGCGACTCGACCTTCTTGCCCGAGCTCATCAGCTGGAGGTAGTCGATGACGATCAACCGGAGGTCGTGACGCTGCTTGAGCCTCCGGGCCTTGGCGCGGATCTCCATCATCGTCATGTTGGGCGAGTCGTCGATGAACAGCGGCGCCGACGACACCTCGCCCATCTTGCGGGCCAGCTTCGCCCAGTCGTCGTCGCCCATGTGGCCGTTGCGCATGTGGTTCAGCGGGATCTTGCCCTCCGCCGACAGCAGACGCATCGTGATCTCGTTGCGCGTCATCTCGAGCGAGAAGATGACGCTTGCCAGGTTGTGGTGGATGGACGCAGAGCGGCAGAAGTCGAGTGCCAGCGTCGAGTTGTGCGTCGGGATCTTCGTGGGCCCGGCCAGGTAGAGCTGCTGCTGGTTGTCCACCTGCACGCATCGCACCGGAACGCTAGGAACGGCACGCATGTCCGTGATCTTGACGAGATCCCCGTCAGGCATCTCGATCGCGTAGGTCTGGTCGGTCGATGCAGCGATCTCCGAGGTGGTGCGGATACGAACCCCCACACTCCCCGGCGATGAGACTGCCCACTGGTGCTCGCCGTCGGCGACGATGACCGAGCCGTCGGAGAACTCGACCTCGTAGCAGGGACGCCCTTCCATCACCTCTGTCGCGGCGACAACCTTGGTGGGCCGTCCTTGGGCGTCGTACAGCTCGTCACCGACCTGGACCTCCCCCATCGTGGTCCAGCCCTGCGGCGTCGGAAGCGGGGTGTCGAGCGCGAGGGCCTTGCCCATGGCGGGACGCGCGGCGACGATGATCATCTGGCCGCCGTGGAGGCCGTTGGTGAGCTCGTCGAGGTCGGCGAAGCCGGTCGGCACACCGACCATCTGTCCGTCGCGGTTCGAGATCGCCTCGATCTCGTCGAGCGTCGACTCCATGATCTCGCTGAGCGGCGCGTAGTCCTCCGCCGTGCGCTTGTCGGTGACGGCGTAGACCTCGGCCTGGGCCCGGTCGACGAGGTCGTCGACCTCGCCCTCACCGGAGTAGCCCCACTGGACGATGCGCGTGCCCGCGCCGACGAGCCTGCGGAGGATCGCCTTCTCGCGGACGATCTCGGCGTAGTAGCCGGCGTTGGCCGCGATCGGCACGCTGGCGGAGAGGGTGTGGAGGTACGGCGCGCCGCCCACCCTGCCGAGCTCGCCCCTCTTCTGGAGCTCCGCGGCGACCGTCACGGGGTCCGCCGGCTCACCACGTCCGTAGAGGTCGACGATGACCTCGAAGATCGCCTCGTGGGCGGGCCGGTAGAAGTCCGTGCCGCGGACCGCCTCGATCACGTCGGCGATCGCGTCCTTGGACAGCAGCATCGAGCCGATGACGCTCTGCTCGGCGTCGTTGTCCTGGGGCGGGGTGCGGTCGCCGCCGCCACCTCCGCCGTACTCGGCACCGTGATCGGTGACGGTCCAGCCACCGTCGAGAGCCGACCCCGCCCCGCTCGGGAACTCTGCAATGCTCACGGCTGAGATCTTCTCCTCGTACCTTGTCGCCCGATTCGACCCGCATCGCGACCGTACGAGGCAGCACCCCCGAAACCTGTCGAGACACCCCTCCGAAGGGGGAGGCGGCCCGTGGTCACACGCCCGCGCGAGGCATGACGGTACGCGCTCGAAGACCCCTTGCGACAGCCCGTTGTCCACAGACCTTGGGGATAACCCGTGGATGCGTGTGGAACGCGCCGGAGATACTGTGCACAGACTGTTCAACACTCTGTGGATAACTGTGGAGACTAGACCACCACTACCCCTCTGACCTGCGGAAACGTCCTCCACGGCCTGTGGGGAAGAGAAATCTTGAAAACTTCTTGTTCACCTGAATGTCCGGATCTGTCCATGCCTGTGTCCTTGTCGACATTTGGACGGTTAGCGGAGATTCCCACAGGAGAGGGCTAGTTACACACAGCCCCCTGGGCTCTAGTCATGTAATGGACACAGGGCATTTCTGTCCCCTACTCGACTAGGCTTTTGGTGTGATTCTCCCCAGGCGCCCTAGTCCTCGCAGTGGGACGGAGGAGCGCAGCCGTGACCGCGAGATCCTCCGGCTCGCCGGTCCGGCATTCCTGGCGCTGGTCGCCGAACCGTTGTTCCTCCTCGCCGACGCGGCGATCGTCGGGCACCTCGGCACCCCCGAGCTGGCCGGCCTGGGGATCGCGGGCGCTGTCATCCAGACCGCGGTCGGGCTCTGCATCTTCCTCGCCTACGGCACGACCGCCTCCGTCGCCCGGCGAATCGGCGCCGGGGACACCCGTGGTGCGCTGGCCCAGGGCATCGACGGGATCTGGCTCGCGGTGCTGATCGGCGTCGTGACCACGGCCGCGGGAGTCATGGCGACCGGGCCGCTCGTGCAGCTGTTCGGGAGCGGGCCCGAGGTCGCCGAACAGGCCACGACCTACCTGCGCTGGGCCTGGCTCGGCGTGACCCCGCTGCTCGTCGTACTTGCCGCCACCGGTGTCCTGCGTGGACTGCAGGACACGCGCACCCCTTTGTACGCCGCGGTCGGCGGCAACGTCCTCAACGTGGCCCTGAACGTCTTCCTGGTCTACGGGCTCGACCTCGGGATCGCCGGATCCGCGGTCGGCACCGACCTGGCACAGCTGGCCATGGCCGGCGTACTCCTCACGGTCGTCGTCCGCGCGGCTCTGCGACAAGGAGCGCCGCTGCGCCCCGATCTTCCCGGCGTCGGCCGGGCTGCCCACGCCGGGGTCGCGCTGGTCATCCGGACCTTGACCCTGCGCGCCTCGCTGCTCGTGATGACGTACTGCGCGGCCGCCCTCGGCGCCACCTCGATGGCGACCCACCAGCTCGCCTCGACGATCTGGACGTTCCTCGCCTTCGCGCTCGACGCGATCGCCATCGCCGCCCAGGCCATCACGGGACGCTACCTCGGGGCCGGCGACCTCGACGGCACACGAGCCGTGACCCGGCGGATGGTCCGGTGGGGCCTGGTCTCAGGCGTGGCGACCGGAGCAGGGCTCGCCCTCACCGCGCCGCTTCTCGGCCCGCTCTTCACCGCTGACGACGCGGTGCGGGAGATGCTCTGGCCCGTGCTCCTGGTGGCGGCTCTGTTCCAGCCGGTCGCGGGGCTGGTGTTCGTGCTCGACGGAGTGCTCATCGGAGCGGGCGACGGCCGCTACCTCGCCTGGGCCGGCGTCGTGGTCCTCGCCGTCTTCGCTCCCGTCGCGCTGGTGGTGTCGACCGTCGCCCACGACGCCGAGCTCGGGCTCGTGTGGCTGTGGGCCGCGTTCGGTGTGGCGTTCATGGGCAGCCGGGGCGTCGTACTTCTCCAGCGGGCGCGCGGGAGGAGATGGATGACCACCGGCGCAACCGTCCACTGACCATCACATAGGGTTCCGCAGTGCCCACCGCCGCCTGCGTCCACGGAAGCCGATGACCGCGCTGCAGAAGATCGCCATGGGCCTGGTGCTCACGCTCGTCGACGCCAGGGTGAACGGCTACGACCTGGTTCCGGACGTGCTCGGCTGGGTGCTGGTCGCCCTCGGCCTGCGGGCTCTCCGTGACCGGATCAGCCTCTCGATCCTGATGCCGCTGGCCGGGCTCGCGGCCATCGTCTCCCTCACCGACTTCACCCCCGGCCTGCTGGAGGGTCTGCCCGCGAGCAGTGGCTGGCTCCTCAGCCTTCCCCAGATCGTCTTCTCCCTGATCCTCTGCGGTGAGGTCGCCGGGCTCGTGAGCGAGGCTCTCGCCCGGCGCTTCCGCGGGCTGCGCTGGGGCTTCGGCGTGGTGGCGGTCGGGCCGGTGCTCCTGTACGGCGGAGGTGTCGACGCCCTCCTCGTGCCCCTGGCCCTGGTGGCCGTGGCGGCGGGGGTCTACCTGGTGTACCTGCTGTTCCGGGCCTCGACCGAGGTGCACGGGCCGCAGATCCGGCTGCGCCGGGACGACGACGCCGACGGCGGGCCCGGCGACCGAAGCGGATCCTGAACCGGCCGACGGATACCGCGAACGCGACAGCAGGGCCGCTCCCGAAGGGCCGGCCCTGCTGTCGTTGTCCTGCTGGACGCCTCGGTCAGGCGGGGATCACGTTGAGGTTGACGACTGCGTCGACCTCGTCGTGGACCTTCACCTGCACCTGGTGCGAACCGAGCGACTTGATCGGGTTGCCGACCATGATCTTGCGCTTGTCGACCGTGCCCTCGCCGAGGGTCTGCGCGATGGCACCGGCGATGTCGCTGACGGTGACCGCACCGAACAGGCGCCCGCCCTCGCCGGCGCGGACCGAGAGGTTGACGGTCGCGCCCTCGAGCTTGGCCTTGATCTGCTTGGCGTGGTCGAGGTCGCGGACCTCGCGGCTGGCGCGAGCGGCCCGGATCGACTCGATCTGCTTCTCGCCGCCACGGGTCCAGCGGATGCCGAGCCCGCGCGGGACGAGGAAGTTGCGGCCGTAGCCGTCACGAACCTCGACCACGTCGCCGGCGGAACCGAGGCCGTCGACCTCCTGAGTCAGGATGAGCTTCATCGTGCAAACCCCTCTCAGCGAGCCGTGGACGTGTAGGGAAGGAGAGCCACCTCGCGGGCGTTCTTGACCGCGGTCGCCACGTCCCGCTGGTGCTGGACGCAGTTGCCGGTCACCCGACGCGCACGGATCTTGCCACGGTCGGAGATGAACTTGCGAAGCAGGGTGGTGTCCTTGTAGTCGACGTAGGACACCTTCTCCTTGCAGAACTGGCAAACCTTCTTCTTCGGCTTGCGGAGTACTGGCTTGGCCATTGTGGTGCTCCCTTTCGTAGAGCCCGGCTCTCGCCGGAATGGTCAGTTGATGTTGGACTTTTCGGTCCGCCGGTCAGCCGCCGGCGGGACCTGCGATCAGAACGGCGGCTCTTCGTTCGAGCCGCTCACGCCGGGGGTCGCCCAGGGGTCGCTGCTGCCGCCACCCTGCTGGCCGCCCCAGCCACCGCCGGAGCCGCCACCCTGCTGGCCGCCCTGGCCGCCCTGGCCGCCCTGGCCACCCTGGCCGCCACCGGAGGCCCACGGGTCGTCGCCACCGCCGAAGCCGCCGCCACCACCGCCCTGACGGGTGGTCTTGGTGACCTTGGCCGTGGCGTACTTCAGGCTCGGGCCGACCTCCTCGACGTCGATCTCGAAGACGGTGCGCTTCTCACCCTCGCGGGTCTCGTAGGAGCGCGCCTTGAGCCGGCCGGAGACGATCACCCTCATGCCGCGCTGAAGCGACTCGGCTGCGTTCTCGGCGGCCTGTCGCCACACGGAGCAGTTGAGGAAGAGGGCTTCGCCGTCCTTCCACTCGTTGCTCTGCTTGTCGAAGGTGCGCGGGGTCGACGCGACCGTGAAGTTCGCGACGGCCGCACCCGACGGGGTGAAGCGCAGCTCCGGGTCGGCGGTCAGGTTGCCGACGACGGTGATGGGTGTTTCGCCTGCCATGTCAGGCCTCCAGTCTCGAGATCTGTCGTTGTTGTCCGACGAGAGCGACCGGGGGAATCGGTCGGGTGACGCGATGTTCTGATCAAGACGCCCCGGTGACTGTGGAGAACCACAGAGGATCCGGGACGACGTGGGGGTCAGCGAACGTCGGGACGAATGACCTTAGTGCGCAGCACCGACTCATTCAGCGAAAGCTGACGGTCGAGCTCCTTCACCGTGGCCGGCTCGGCCTGCAGCTCGATGACGGCGTAGATGCCTTCGGCGTTCTTGTTGACCTCGTAGGCCAGGCGGCGACGTCCCCAGACGTCGAGCTTCTCGACCTTGCCGCCGTCCTTGACGACGACGTTGTTGAGGTACTGCTCCAGCGAAGGCGCAACGGTGCGCTCTTCGAGGTCGGGGTCGAGGATGACCATCACTTCATAGGCACGCAAAGCGGTCTCCACCTCCTTCGGACTCAGGCGGCCACGGCGTCTCCGTGACAGGAGGGCTTGCGTCACGTCGTACCGACCCGTGTCCGTGAACCGGGCAGAGGCGGCTGCGACGTACCGACGGCCCGACGCCCACTCATGTCTTGGGGTCGAGCCGATCGACGCCTCAGGGTACCAGCGTGCCGCGCCGCCGTAGAAATCGTCGTCCACAGGCTCCGGACACAGTGTCAGCGGCGGCACATAGGCTGGCTCCATGCCCGAGAACACCGCACCGGACGCTCAGCAGACGACCCCCACGACGGCGGCCACCCTCCGCATCGGCGCACACGTCGACCAGGAGGACCCGATCGGTGAGGCCCTGGCGCGTGGAGCGACTCTCAGCCAGTTCTTCCTCGGCGACCCGCAGGGCTACAAAGGCCCTGAGTTCAGGTACGACGGAGGTGCGGAGGCGCTCCGGACGGCGGCGGAGGAGCACGGGCTCGACCTCTACGTGCACGCGCCGTACATCGTCAACGTCGCCACCACGAACAACCGGATCAGGATCCCGAGCCGAAAGCTGCTGCAACAGCACGTGGATGCCGCCGCCTCGATCGGGGCGAAGGGGCTGATCGTCCACGGCGGCCACGTCAACAAGGACGACGACCCGGAGAAGGGCTTCGACAACTGGCGCAAGGCGATCGAGGCGACCGACATCAAGATCCCGCTCCTGATCGAGAACACAGCGGGCGGCACCAACGCCATGACCCGCTACCTCGACCGGATCGGCAGGGTGTGGGATGCCATCGCGGGCGCCGAGGGCGGTGACCGGGTCGGCTTCTGCCTCGACACCTGCCACGCCCATGCCGGCGGGAACGACCTCAGCACCATCGTGGACAAGGTCCGGGCGATCACGGGGCGCATCGACCTCGTCCACGCCAACGACAGCCGCGACGCGTTCGACTCCGGCGCCGACCGGCACGCCAACTTCGGTAAGGGCGAGATCGACCCCGACGAGCTGGTCGGCGTCATCCGCGATGCCGGGGCGCCGGTCGTGTGCGAGACGCCCGGGGGCGCGGAGGAGCACAAGGCCGACTTCGACTGGCTGCGCGAGCGGCTCTGACCCTCTGCCGAGGCGGCTCCCGCCGGGGCGGGGTGGCACCGTTCGCCACCCATTAGGCTCGGGCGGGTGACTTCCCCCAGCCTGACCGTCCGGACCATCACGCCAGAAGAGCATCTCGACTTCATCCGCAAGCAGCGGTCCGCGAGCTTCCTGCAGACTCCGGCCTGGGCAGCGGTCAAGAGCGAGTGGCAGTCAGAGTCGCTCGGCTGGTTCGAGCCTTCGACAGGCTCAGGGGCCGCCGCCGAGCTGGTCGGGGTCGCTCTCGTCCTCTACCGGCAGCTGCCGAAGGTCAAGCGGTACCTGGCCTACATCCCCGAGGGCCCGGTCATCGACTGGGACAACGGCGACCTGGACCGCTGGCTCGCGCCGATGACGCTTCACCTGGCGAAGAAGGGCGCCTTCGGGGTGCGGATGGGCCCGCCCGTGATCACCCGACGCTGGGCGGCCGAGGACGTCAAGAAGGGCGTGGCCGACGAGAGCATCGCTCGGCTCGGCGAGATCGCCCCCAGGGATCGCTCGCAGTCGGGAGCCCGGGTGGTGTCACAGCTGCGCGAGCTCGGCTGGCGGCTCCAGGCCGTCGAGGGCGGGTTCGCCGCCGGCCAGCCGCAGTACAACTTCCAGATCCCGCTCACGGGTCGCACCGAGGACGAGGTCCTCAAGGGCATGAACCAGCTGTGGCGGCGCAACATCAAGAAGGCCGCCAAGGCAGGAGTGGAGGTCACGCGTCGACGAGGCCGACCTCGACCAGGCCCTCCCCGAGTTCCACGAGCTGTACAGGCACACAGCGGAGCGCGACCACTTCACGCCGCGTCCGCTGTCGTACTTCCAGACCATGTTCCGCGCGCTGCTCGCCGAGGAGTCCGACCGGATCCGGCTCTACCTCGCCCGCCACGAGGGCGACCTGGTCGCCGCGACCATCTGGGTCCGGGTGGGCGGCCACACCTGGTACTCCTACGGCGCCGTCCTCGACCGAGAAGCGCGACGTCCGCGGCTCCAACGCCGCACAGTGGGCGATGATCCAGGACTCGCTCGCGGCCGGCGCCGACGTCTACGACCTGCGCGGCATCACCGACACGCTGGACGCCGACGACCCGCACGTCGGCCTGATCCAGTTCAAGGTCGGCACCGGAGGGGAGGCCGTGGAGTACGCCGGCGAGTGGGACCTCCCGCTGAGCCCCCTGCTCTACAAGGCGTTCGACCTGTACATGAAGCGCCGGGGCTGAGGAGGCCACCATGTCTTTGAGCCTGTACGTCGACGGCGACCGCTGGCGCGGCCACATGCGCAGTGTCGTGGAGACCCATCCGGGCCTGGTCCCCGTGATCAAGGGCAACGGCTACGGCCTCGGCAGGGCCCGCCTGGCACGCAAGGCCGGCTGGCTCGGCCAGGACACCGTCGCGGTCGGCACCTACGACGAGGTCGAGGACGTCCGCACGCGCTTCGACGGGACCATCCTCGTGCTGACGCCGTGGCGCCCGTTCGAGCAGCGGGTGGTGTACGACGACCGCGTCGTCCACACGGTCGGCCGCCTGGAGGACCTGGAGGCGCTCGCGGCGCGCGAGGACCGTCCGCGGGTGGTCCTCGAGCGGATGACCTCGATGCGCCGCCACGGGTTCTCCGCGAAGGGGCTCCGGGAGGCCGGGGAGCGGCTGACCCGGGCGGTGCGCGTCGAGGGCGCGGCACTGCACATGCCGATGGCCCACGGCAGCCACCTGCCCGAGATGGAGCGGCTGATGACCGACGTGGTCGCAGCCGGCCTCCCCACGCACACGGTGTTCGTCTCCCATCTCACCGATGCGGAGATGAGCACGCTGGCCACGTCCTACCCCGACTACGAGTTCCGCCCGCGCATCGGGACCCGGCTGTGGCTCGGCGACCGCGGCGCCCTGTCGGTGAAGGCCGCCGTTCTCGACGCGCACCCGGTCGACCGGGGCGACGTCTTCGGCTACCGCGGTCGCAGCGCCCCCAAGCCCGGCACGATCCTGGTCGTCTCCGGCGGCACGGCCCACGGCATCGGCCTGGAGGCGCCGCATGCTGCGGACAGCCTCCGGCAGCGGGCGGCGTCCCTGGCGAGGGGCGGCCTGGAGGCCGCGGGCTTCGCGCAGTCGCCTTTCACGATCGGCGGAAAGCGGCGCCTCTTCGCGGAGCCCCCGCACATGCAGGCCTCGATGCTCTTCCTGCCGCACGGCGCACCGGTTCCGGAGGTCGGCGCGGAGGTCGACGTACGCGTGCGCTTCACGACCACGGCGTTCGACCGCACCGTCGTCAGCTGACGACGAGGACCGGCGCCTCAGCCCGCTGACGCGTGCCCGATCCTCCGCTCGGCACGGTGCCCGGCTCCGGCCCTCACGACGCGGGGCTCGACGGGGACCGGGTCGCGCCAGGGCTGCAGGATGTCGCGGACGACCATCACGACGAGGTAGAGCTCGGCAGCCACCCGGACGAAGATGGCGTACCAGTAGAGCTTGTCCGGCGTACCGGAGATGCTCGAGGCGGTGAACTCGCCGAGGTAGAGCCAGATCGCGGCGAAGTAGAACAGCTCCCCCGCCTGCCAGATGAGGAGGTCGCGCCACCGCGGACGCGCGAGCACCGCGAGCGGCAGGAGCCAGAGGACGTACTGCGGCGAGTAGACCTTGTTCACGAGCAGGAAGCCGGCCACCACAAGGAAGGCGAGCTGCGCCACCCGCGGCGTACGCGGAGCGACCAGCCCGAGCACCAGGACTCCGGCGCAGACGAGCCCGAAGAACAACCAGGAGACGATGTTCACCGTGTCCGCCGTGACCTCGTGGCCCGCCTGCTGCCACACCAGCCACAGGGAGCCGAGGTCCGGGCCGCGGTCCGCGTTGAAGGACCAGAAGACCCGCCACTGCTCGTAGGCGGTGAGCATCACCGGCAGGTTGACGGCGAGCCATGCCGCTGCGGCCGCCCCTGCCACGACCGCGAACTCACGGAGCCGCCGGCTGCGCAGGCACACCACGAACACCGCGCCGAGCAGGAACAGCGGGTAGAGCTTCGTGGCGGTGCCGAGCCCGATCATCACGCCGGTGAGGACCGTCCGCCCACGAGCCCAGGCCCAGAACGCGCCGGCGACCATGGCGACGGCGAGGATGTCCCAGTTGATGAGGCCGGCGAGCACGAGCGCCGGCGAGGCTGCGAAGAGCATCGCGTCCCAGGGCCGGCCACGCTGGGCGCCCGCCATGAGCCAGGCGGCCACCAGCAGCACCGCCCCGAGGAGGACCGCGGTCACCATGAAGTACATCCCGGTCTCGCGCTCGACGCCGGGTGCGAGGTAGACCTGCTCCACCGGGATCGCATGCCTGGCGTCGAGGTCGGCCTCGCCGACCACTGCCTGGGTCAGCACCGCGGCGCCGTACGCGAAGTAGCCGATCACCACCGGGTACTCCATCACCTGGTAGCGCCCGTCGGTGTCACCGAACGGCAGGGTCCCCTCGGCGAAGCCCCGGCCCAGGTAGAGGTAGGGCACGTCGGAGTAGCACATGGACGCGTAGCGGACGTCGGTGTCCGCCCAGTTGGTGCTCACGCACGGGGTCTTCTGCACCATGCCCAAGGCGAACGCGAGCGCCGTGACCGCGAGGATCACGCGCACTGGCGTCCACCACGGGTGCGGCGCGGCGTGTTCGCCGACCGGCCCGCCGATCACCTCGCTCGCCGCGGTGACCACGGGGTCGTCGAGCGAGGGCCGCGCGGGCTCGGTCACGCTAGCCGTTTCCCCATCCGTTGCCGTTGCCGTTCCCCGGCGGCGAGCTGCTCTCCTGCGGCGGCGGGAGGATCGGCGACGTGGTGTCGGTGGGGGTCGGCGTCGGGGTCGGGCTCTGTTGACCCGGAGGCGTCGGCTTGACCTTCTCCGTCGGCGTCGGGGTCGGCGTCGGGGTCGGGCTCTCCGACGGGGTCTCCGTCGGCGTCGGGCTGGGGGTGTACGTCGGGGTCGGCGAACCGTTCACGTAGTCGACCTCCGGGAAGTCCTCGCACTCCTGACCTTCGAGCGCCTTGGACATGAAGGCGGTCCACGTCCGCGCCGGGTAGGAGGCGCCGAAGAAGTCGGTCATGCCGCCCACGCCGTCGAGGTTACCGGTGCCGGCGTCGCCCCGGACGTACATCACCGAAGCCGAGAGCTTCGGGGTGTACCCCGCGAACCAGGCCGACGTCACCGCCGGCGTCTCGGGGTGGAGGTTCGCCGTACCCGTCTTGCCGGCCGCGGGGCACCCGAGCTCCTGCGCCGCCACGCCGGTGCCCGACTTCACCACCTGCTCCTGGGCGTAGACCACGTTGGAGTTGACGTCCTCGGGGAAGGCGCGGGTCTCCTTCGACTTGTGGCTGTAGAGGTTCTCGCCGTTGGGGCCGGTGACCTTCTTGATGACGAACCAGTCGTCACGCTTGCCCTCGTTGGCGAACGTCGCGTACGCCGAAGCCAGGTCCACCGGCTTGATGTCCGCGGTGCCGAGCGTGATGGTCGGGTCCGGGGTCAGGCCAGGGGCCTTGCGGGGGATCCCGGCGGCGACGGCCGCGTCGATGACCTCCTGCGGGCCGTTCTCGATGCTCGCGGTGAGGTCGACGTAGGCCGTGTTGACCGACTCCTCGGTCGCCTCGAGGAGGTTGACCGGCCGGCCGAACTTGTGGCCGCCCTCGTTGTGCACCTCACGGCCGTCGGGGAACTTGTAGACATCGCCCTCGAAGGTGTCGAAGAGGCTGAAGTCGTTCATCAGCCCCGCGGCCAGGGCGAACGGCTTGAACGTCGAACCCGGCTGGCGGCCCGTCGTGGCCCAGTTGCGCTGGCTCTTGACGTAGTCGCGACCGCCGTACATGGCCTTGAGCGCACCCGTGCCGGGCTCGACCGCGGCCAGCCCGATGTTCACGCCCTTGGCGTTCTCGGTCGGACGCTCCTCCTTGACCGCCTGCACGGCGGCGCGCTGCATCTTCGGGGAGAACGTGGTGGTGACCCGGAGGCCGCCGCCCTCGATCTCGGCGTCGCTGAAGTCGAGCTCGCGCAGCTTGTCCTTGACCAGTGCGAGCAGGTAGCCCTTCGGCCCGCCGAGGCTGTCCTGGACCGAGACCTTCGGGAACTTCGGGAGCTTGGCGGCGGCCTTCTCGGCGTCCGCCGCGTTGAGCGCGTGCATGTCCGCCATGCCCTTGAGGACGTACTGGTAGCGGCCGAACAGCCGCTCCTTGGCGTCCTTCCCCTCCGCGGGGTCGAAGTACCCGGGGGCGTTCAGGACCGACGCGAGCACGGCGCCTTCACGGACGGACAGGTCCTTGACGTCCTTGTGGAAGTACGCCTGCGCCGCCGCCTGGACGCCGTAGGCGCCGCGACCGAAGTAGATGGTGTTCAGGTAGCCCTGGAGGATCTCCTCCTTCGACCGCTGGTTGTGCAGCTTCAACGAGAGGAAGGCCTCTTTGAACTTACGGGTCATGGTGCGCTCCTGCGACAGGTAGAGCACCTTGACGTACTGCTGCGTGATGGTCGACGCGCCCTGGGTCGACGAGCTGGTGGCGTTGCTGAAGGCCGCGCGGAGGATGCCCTTGGGGTCGATCCCCTTGTTCTCCCAGAACGTGCGGTCCTCCGCCGCGATCATCGCGTCCTGAACGTGCTGCGGCACCTCGGAGAGCGGGACGTTCTGCCGGTTCTGGGTCGCGAACTGGCCGAGCTCCTTCTTGCCGTTGTCGTAGTAGACGAACGTCGTCTGCGCCTCGAAGTCCTCGTTCGGGTCGGGGATGTCCGTGGCGGCGTACACGTAGGCGAACCCGAGGGCGCCGATCACCAGGCCGGCGAAGCCTGCGATGAACAACCACTTCAGGATTCGCCTACCGAGACCCTGACGCCTCGGGGCCTTCTTGCCGGCGGGCGGTCGTCGGTGCCCTGTGGGCGTGCCGGCCTTGCGCTGTGCACTCAAGAGTTCGTCTCCGGGACAGGGGGCGGGGAAAAACTGCTGTAAAGCAGGGTACGGGTGCGCACGTAAGGGCGCGAAAAGGGTCAGATGCCCGCGACAGGAGTCCAGACCGGCTGCATGGGGACATGACGCGGCTGACGCACCTTCGATATATCGATACGATAGGTTCTTCCGCTAGTTGATCGTTCCCAGGTCGGAAGAAGGCGAAACACGTGGCACGGCGTGGAGACACCCTCGAGCTCGCAGTCCTCGGGCTGCTGCACGAGTCACCCATGCACGGCTACGAGCTCCGAAAGCAGCTGAACGCCGTCCTCGGCTGGGGTCGGGTCCTCTCCTACGGCTCGCTGTATCCCGCGTTGAAGCGGATGCTCAAGGCCGGATGGATCGCCGAGCAGCACCCGGCCACGCCGGGGACGACGGGCAGCGGGTCGGTGGGGGTGAGCCGGAGGCAGCGGATCGTCTACGAGCTCACCAGCGCCGGTGAGGCGAGGTTCAAGCACCTGATGGGCCAGGCCGGCCCGGCAGCGTGGGAGGACGACAACTTCGACGTGCGGTTCGCGTTCTTCAGCCGCACCGACATGGAGATCCGGCTGCGCATCCTCGAGGGGCGTCGTACTCGCCTCGAGGAGCGGCTCGAGCGGGTCCAGGCCCAGCTCACCCGCACGCAGAAGCAGATGGACCGTTACGCCATGGAGCTCCAGCGCCACGGCGTGGAGTCGGTCGAGCGCGAGGTCCGTTGGCTCTCGGACCTCATCGCGGCCGAACGCACGGCCGAACAGCAAGAACCCCTGGACAACCAACCGACAGAAAACGCATAGGCAGTGAGGAGAGCCCGATGGGTTCGGTACGTGTAGCAATCGTGGGGGTCGGCAACTGCGCGACCTCCCTGATCCAAGGCGTGGAGTACTACAAGAACGCTGACCCGTCGGGCTCCGTGCCAGGCCTCATGCACGTCAAGTTCGGGGACTACCACGTCTCGGACGTCGAGTTCGTCGCCGCCTTCGACGTCGACGCCAAGAAGGTCGGCTTCGACCTCTCCGACGCGATCAACAACTCCGAGAACAACACCATCAAGATCACCGACGTGCCGCCCACCGGCGTGACGGTGCAGCGCGGCCACACCCTCGACGGGCTCGGCAAGTACTACCGGGAGACCATCGACGAGGCCGACGGGGACCCGGTCGACGTGGTCGCCGTCCTCAAGGAGACCAAGGCCGACGTCCTGGTCTGCTACCTGCCGGTCGGCTCCGAGCAGGCGGCGAAGTTCTACGCCCAGTGCGCGATCGACGCCGGCGTGGCCTTCGTCAACGCGCTCCCGGTGTTCATCGCCTCCGACCCGGAGTGGGCCAAGAGGTTCGAGGACGCCGGCGTGCCGATCATCGGAGACGACATCAAGTCCCAGGTCGGCGCGACCATCACCCACCGCGTGCTGGCGAAGCTGTTCGAGGACCGGGGCGTGGTGCTCGACCGCACCTACCAGCTCAACGTCGGCGGCAACATGGACTTCAAGAACATGCTCGAGCGAGAGCGCCTCGAGTCGAAGAAGATCTCCAAGACCCAGGCCGTGACCTCCAACATCGGCCACGACCTCGGCGCGCGCAACGTCCACATCGGCCCCTCGGACTACGTGCAGTGGCTCGACGACCGCAAGTGGGCCTACGTCCGCCTCGAGGGTCGCGCCTTCGGCGACGTCCCCCTGAACCTCGAGTACAAGCTCGAGGTGTGGGACTCCCCGAACAGCGCCGGGATCATCATCGACGCGATCCGCGCCGCCAAGATCGCTCTGGACCGGGGTGTGGGCGGCCCGATCCTGTCCGCGTCGTCGTACCTGATGAAGTCCCCGCCGGTGCAGCGCCCCGACGACGAGGGCCGCGCCAGCGTGGAGGCGTTCATCCGCGGCGAGGTCGAGCGCTGACCCGGCCGCGTTGAACCGGTCCGACTGAGATCGTCGGCGGGGGCCCGGGGCTACCCTGGGCCCCCGTTCTTTTCTGACGCGAGGTTATGCACGCTCCGTGAGGGGTATGCCGCGGGGGATGCGTCCACAACACCGTGGAAGCCTTCTGGAAGGGAGCCGCACAGCGTGGAGACCTGGCGGCATCTGGTGCACCTCCTGCGCGGAAGGTGGTTCCGCAGGCTCTTCGCCGTTCGCGTCACCAGCCAGTTCGCCGACGGCATCTTCCAGGTCGCGCTGGCGTCGTACGTCATCTTCTCCCCCGAGCGGCAGCCCTCGCCCGCGGCGATCGCGGGCACGCTCGCGGTGGTGCTGCTGCCGTTCAGCGTCCTCGGACCCTTCGTCGGGGTCTTCCTCGACCGGTGGTCACGCCGTCAGATCCTCGCCCTCTCGAACGGGGTACGGGTCGTCCTCGTCGCGCTGATCGCCCTCGGGGTGGCCTCCGACCTGACCGGGGCGCCGCTCTACGTGCTGATCCTGGCTGCCCTCTCGGTGAACCGGTTCCTGCTCGCCGGCCTCTCGGCCTCGCTGCCCCACGTCGTGGACCCGCCCGACCTCATCATGGCCAACGCCGTCACCCCGACGAGCGGCACGCTGGCCGCACTCGGCGGATTCGCGCTGGGCTCCGCCGACCGGCTCCTCGTCGAGCGCATGGACAACGTCGACGCCGACGTCGCGGTGCTGCTCACCGCGGCCGTGGTGTACGGCGTCGCGGCACTCCTGGCGCTCCGGATCCCCCGACCGCTCCTCGGCCCGACCTACGACCCGAGCCGGCCCGCCGTACGAGAGGCGGCGCGACACGTCGCTCGAGGCCTGGTCGACGGACTGGTCCACCTGGGGCACCGACGGGCCGCGGCCGACTCGCTGGCCGCCGTGGGCTCCCAGCGGTTCTTCTTCGGCATGTCGACGGTCATGCTGATCCTGCTCTACCGGAACTACTTCAACGCGCCCGACCAGGTCGACGCCGCCTTCAACGGGCTCGCGCTCGCGATCCTGGTCAGCGGTGCCGGGTTCATGAGCGCGGCGTTCGTCACCCCGTTCGTCACGGACCGGATCACCCTGCGCGCGTGGATCCTCGTCCTGCTCGGCACGGCGGCGTTCACCCAGCTGATGCCAGGAGCGTTCTTCACCGAGACGGCGCTGCTCGTCTCGTCGTACTTCCTCGGCTTCGCCGCGCAGGGCATCAAGATCTGCGTCGACACCCTCGTCCAGGCGTCGGTCGACGACGCCTTCCGCGGTCGGATCTTCTCCCTGTACGACGTGATCTTCAACGTCGCCTTCGTCGCCGCCGCGGCGGTCGCTGCGGTCCTGCTCCCGGTCTCGGGCCGCTCGTACGGCGTCCTCGTCACGATCGCGCTCGGGTACGTCGCCACCGCGCTCGTCTACGCCCGGGTCTCGAAGCGGCACCTGCACCCGCACCCGCGCTAGGTGCCGCTGCCCGGTCGGTCCCGGGTCACGAGCCCCTGCAGCACGAGGTCGAGCACCGTCTCGAGGTGCTCGTCGAGGCGCGGGTCCTGCCACTCATCGGCATGGGCCGGGTGGTGGAACAACGCGGTCGCCTGCAGCACCGCCCGCCCGGCGCGCTCCGGGTCGACCGGGGCGAAGTCGCCCGCCTCGACCCCTGCGGCCACGATCGTGGACAGCTGACCCACGAGGTGGTCCACGTGCCCGGCCACGACCTCCCGTGACTCGGTGGTGAGCCGCTGGAAGGTCGCGAACAGCTCGGGGTCCTCGCGCGCGATGCCCTGCTTGGTCGCGGCCAGCAGCCGCACCCAGGCGCGGAGCCGGCGCGGAGGGGCCTGCCGGCTGCCGGCGACCTCATCGAGCGGCGCGGAGATGCGCTCCAGCCACCGCTCGGTCACGGCGTCGCGCAGCGCGACCTTGCTCGGGAAGTGGCGGTAGACCGAGCCGTGACTGACGTCGAGTGCCCTTGCCACGTCGACGACCGTCGTCTTGGCCGGTCCGTAGCGTCGCAGCACCTCCTCGGCGGTGTCCAGGATGCTCTCGGCGGTCAGGGGCTCGGTCACGGGCGTCAGGCTACTTCTCGCTGTCGAGGAACGACATCTGCATCGCGTCGTACCGGGTGCCGGCAGCGGAGCCGACCGGCACCGCGGTCTCGATGGCAGCCAGGTCGTCGGCGGAGAGCTCGAGGCTCAGCGCACCGAGCGACTCCTCCAGACGGTTCCGGGTGCGGGCGCCTACCAGCGGCACGATGTCCTCGCCCCGGGAGGCCACCCACGCGACCGCGACCTGCGCCACTGTCGCGCCACGACCCTCGGCCACCGCACGAAGGGCCTCGACCAGGCGCAGGTTGGCCTGCAGGTTCTCACCGGTGAAGCGTGGCAGGTGGGCGCGGAAGTCGCGGACGTCGCGGTCGGCGGTCCAGTGACCCGAGAGCAGGCCGCGGGAGAGCACGCCGTACGCCGTGACGCCGACGCCGAGCTCCCGGGCGGTGGGCAGGATCTCGGACTCGATGCCGCGCGAGATCAGGGAGTACTCGATCTGAAGGTCGGCGATGGGGTGCACTGCCGCCGCCCGTCGCAGGGTCTCGGCGCCCACCTCGGAGAGGCCGATGTGCCGGATCCAGCCGGCCTCGACCAGCTCGGCCATGGCGCCGACCGTCTCCTCGATCGGGACGCTCGGGTCGAACCGCGCCGGGCGGTAGATGTCGATGTAGTCGGTGCCGAGCCGCTTGAGCGAGTAGCCGAGGAAGTTCTTGATCGCGGCAGGGCGGATGTCGACGCCGCCCCAGGAGCTGTCGGGGCCGCGCAGCGCGCCGAACTTCACGCTGATCACCGCGTTCTCGCGGTCGCGCCCGCGCAGCGCGTCGCGCAGGAGCATCTCGTTGTGGCCCATGCCGTAGAAGTCACCGGTGTCGAGCAGGGTGACGCCGGCGTCGAGCGCGGCGTGGACGGTCGCGATGCTCTCCGCCTCGTCGGCGGGGCCGTAGAGGTCGGACATGCCCATCAGGCCGAGACCGAGTGCGGCCACGCTCGGGCCTCCGGCGCCGAGGCGGCGGGAGGGGGCGGTGAAGGTGTCAGTTGTCATGGCACCATCATGAACCTTGGACTGACAGATTTCAAATTCTGTCAGTTAATGACCTTTCGCTTGTCCGGACGCTAGCCCGCCTGGGCCACCGCCGCGCCGACGAGCTGTCGGGCGGTCTCCTTCGCCGCGAGAGCCGACGCCGGGTCCGCGGCCAGCGCGCCGTCCGAGAGGCCGCCGTCGAGGAGCAGGGTCAGCGAGCGGGCCAGGGCGTCCGGGTCGGCGGCTCCCGCCCGGGCGGAAAGCTCGCGCACCCAGGCCAGCACCGCTTGCTTGTGCGCCACCGTGCGCTCGTGCACCGGCGTGCCGGGGACAGCCTCGGCGGCGGCGTTGATGAACGCGCATCCTCGGTATCCGTCCCGCCGGCACGCCGTGGAGAGCGCGTCGAAGAGGCCGACCAGCTGGTCGGCAGGATCGTCACCCGCAGCCTCGGCGGCACTCCGCAGCTGGCCGGTCCACACCGCATCGACCTTGTCGAGATAGGCGAGGACCAGGTCATCCTTCGCCGGGAAGTGCTTGTAGAAGGTCGCCTTGGCGACGCCGGACTCGGCGATGATCGTGTCGACACCCACGGCCCGAATCCCCCGGGCGTAGAACAGCCGGAACGCGGTGTCGAGGATGCGCTCCCGCGCCTGGCTCACCCGCACGCTCTGCGTCGAGGTCATGGGCGTCGTGGTCATGGAACTCATTGAAGCAGACAGATCTGTCTGGCTCCATCTTGTGGGTAGACAGGTCTGTCTGCTAGCGTCTCGACATCGGTAGACAGATCTGTCTACCCACCGAATCTTCAAGGAGTAGATATGCGCATCGCCGTCCTCGGCACCGGGATGGTCGGGCAGACCATCGCCGCCCGGCTCGACGACCTCGGTCACGACGTCACCATCGGCACAAGGAGTCCCGAAGCCACGCTGGCCCGCACCGAGCCCGACGGGATGGGCAACGCCGGCTTCGGCACCTGGGCCGCAGAGCACCCCGCTGTCACAGTCAGCACGTTCGAGGACGCCGTAGGATCGGCAGAGCTCGTGGTCAACGCGACCAACGGTGGCGTGTCCCTCGACGTGCTCGAGGCCGCAGGGCGCGACAACCTGGCCGGCAAGGTGCTGATCGACATCGCCAACCCGCTCGACTTCTCGCAGGGCATGCCGCCGACCCTCTTCGTGAAGGACACCGACTCCCTCGGCGAGCAGATCCAGCGCGCGTTCCCCGCGACCAAGGTCGTCAAGACCCTCAACACGATGAACGCCTACCTGATGGCAGAGCCCAAGCAGCTCGCCGACGGTGACCACTCCGTGTTCGTCTCCGGCGACGACGCCGCAGCCAAGGAGACCGTGACCGAGCTGCTCGAGAGCATGGGCCACACCGACGTGATCGACCTCGGCGACATCAGCACCGCCAGGGGCACCGAGATGCTGCTCCCGGTCTGGCTGCGCCTGTGGGGCGCCCTCGGCACGCCGGCCTTCAACTTCAAGATCGTCCGCTGACATGACGACCCGGGACCTGATGCAGGGAAAGACCGTGCTGGTGACCGGCGGCACCGGCGGGATCGGACGTGCAACCGCCGAGGGGCTCGCCCGGCTCGGGGCCCGGGTCGGCATCGTCGGCCGGGACCGCACCCGCGCCGAGCACGCCGCCGACGAGATCCGCGAGAGGACAGGCGCCGGCCCGGTCGACGTGTTCGTCGCCGACCTCTCGGCGCAGACCGAGGTGCGCCACCTTGCCGAAGACGTGCTCTCGACGTACCCGCGGCTGGACGTGCTCGTCAACAACGTGGGCGGCTACTGGGCCCACCGGCACATCAGCGCCGACGGCCTAGAGCACACCTTCGCGCTGAACCACCTCGCGCCGTTCCTGCTCACCAACCTGTTGCTCGAGCGGCTGACGACCAGCGGTTCCAGCCGAGTGGTCAACGTGTCGTCCGGGGCCCAGTCCATGGGACGCATCGACTTCGACGACCTCCAAGGCGCACGTCGCTACAACGGCCAGCGCGCCTACAACCAGTCCAAGCTCGCGAACGTGCTGTTCACCTACGAGCTCTCCCGCCGGATCGAGGGCACCGGCGTGACCGCCACGGTCCTCCACCCCGGCGTGGTTCGGACCTCCTTCGGCCAGGAGGACAGCGGCCGGTGGATGCGGCTCATGCTGCCGGCGGTGCGTCCGTTCATGAAGACCCCCGAGCAGGGCGCGCGCACCCCGGTCTACCTGGCCAGCTCACCCGAGGTCGCCGGGGTCACGGGTGCGTACTTCGCGAACAGCCGTCCGAAGCGGTCGTCGAAGGCCAGCTACGACCCCGACCTGGCCCGCAGGCTCTGGGAGGCCAGTGCCGAGCTCGTCGGCATGGAGCACAACAGGAACCTCGACACGAACGCGGAGGAGCAGGCATGAGACTGGGCGTGCACCTGGTGAACTTCACCCTTCCCGGCGGGCCGGAGTCGATCGGCCCCACCCTCGCGGCAGCAGGGAGGGCGGCGGAGGAGGCCGGCCTGGACAACCTCTCGGTCATGGACCACTACCTGAACCTGGACATGATGGGGGACGCGAGCCAGCCCATGCTCGAGGGCTACACCACGCTCGGGTTCCTCGCCGGCCACACGCAGAGCGTCGAGCTCCAGATGCTGATGACCGGCGTGACCTACCGTCATCCCGGCCTGCTCGCCAAGATCGTGTCGACGCTGGATGTGCTCTCGGGCGGACGCGCCGCACTCGGGATCGGTGCCGCTTGGTACGAGCGCGAGCACCTGGCCCTCGGTGTGCCCTTCCCGCCACTCGCCGAGCGCTTCGAGCGGCTCGAGGAGACCCTCCAGATCGTGCGCCAGATGTGGAGCGACGACGACGGCCCGTACGACGGCAAGCACTACCAGCTCGCCGAGACGATCAACTCACCGCAGCCGCTTCGGAGGCCGCGCCCGCCGATCATGATCGGGGGCGGCGGTGAGCGGAAGACGCTGCGCCTCGTCGCGAAGTACGCCGACGCGTGCAACGTCTTCGCCGGGCGAGGCGCCGGGACAGACCAGGTCGCGCACAAGCTCGGCGTCCTGCGCGAATGGTGCGAGCGGGAAGGCCGGGAGTACGACGAGATCCGCCGCACCGTCCTCTACAACGGGCTGATCGCCCCGGACGCCGCCGGAGGTGCCGCCTTCGTCGAGGAGATGCGTGCGCTGGCCGACGTCGGCATCCAGGAGGTCCACGTCATGCCGCTGCAGGGCGATCCGGTCGACTTCGTCCGCGCTCTCGGCGAGCACGTCGTACCCCGGCTCCACCAGATCTGACCCCAGCGCATCGCACCCTCTCACCGCTTCACCAGTCTCGGAAACGGAAACGCACCCATGTCGCACCGCACCCTCGTCCTGCTCGCCCACCCCGACCTCGACGGCTCCCGGGTCAACCGGGCGCTGGCCCGATCCGTCCGCGACCTCGAGGGCGTCACCGTGCGTGACCTCGCCGAGGTCCGCGGCGAGCACGGCTTCGACGTCGGCGAGGAGCAGCGCCTCCTCGTCGAGCACGACACGGTCGTGCTCCAGTTCCCGTGGTACTGGTACTCGGTCCCCGGCCTGCTCAAGGAGTGGATGGACCAGGTCCTCCTCTACGGCTTCGCCTACGGCAGCAAGGGGACCAAGCTGCACGGCAAGGTCCTCCGGGTCGTCACAAGCACCGGCGGGCCAGGTGAGTCCTACCGGGCCGGTGGCTACAACCGCTTCACGATGACCGACCTGATGCGCCCTCTGGACGCGACCGCGCACCTGTGCGGCATGACGATGGCGGAGCCGTTCGTCGTGCACGGGGTGCACGGCATCGACGACACAGCCCTCGAGTCGTACGGCGCCCGCTACCGGGCCCTGCTCACGGGCGACGAGCTGCGCGCCACTGCCTGAACGCCCTGGGCCTGCCGGCCGCCTCAGCCGCCGAACAGGTCACCGATGACCCCGCCGGCGCCGCCACCTGACTTGCCGGCGTTCGTGGCCGGGGCGACCCACTCGTTCGGCTGGACGACGACGAAGCCGGGGCCGTTGAAGGCGTACTGGAAGGCCTCGCCCGATCCGCCGCGCAGCATCGACTTCATGTTCATGCTGGAGACGACCTGAGGCACGAGGTTCGCCGACCAGGCGACCGCCGCCTGCACGTCGACGTAGGTCGGCTGGGCGGAGCAGTCGAGTACGACGGGCTGCCCGACCGTGCAGAGCGCGGCGGTGCCGTGGCCGCTGACCGTCGTGTTGAAGAGCCCACCGGCCATCATCCCGGCGCCCTTGACCCGGTTGATGTCCCACGACAGCGCGGCGTCGAAGGCGAGGAGGTTCCGGCCGTTGACGCTGATCCCGTCGCCGTCGAGCTCGATCAGGTAGACGTAGCCGGCGTCGTTGGCGAAGAACACCTCGCCCTGGCCGGTGACCCGCATCAGCGGCATGTCCTCGCTGGTCAGCACCTTCTTGAGCAGCTTGCCCATGCTTCCGGACTTCTCGTGCTGGAAGGCCACCTGTCCCTGGTAGGCCACCATCGCGCCCTTGACCGCGAGCACGTCGGGGCCGAGCGCGACCCGCAGCAGCTGGGAGTTCTGGAGGGCGAACCGCTGACCCTGCACCTCGAGGTTCGACTCGGAGAAGAGCTCAGACTTCATGATCAGACCCTAGCGATGTACGGCGTCCGCTGGCCGTCGTACTTCCCATGGAGAACTGTCGCCTCCCATGGGAAGTTCGCCATGGGAGGCGACAGTTTGCCTGCATACCCTGGTAATTGGCAGCCCCCGATCACCCTTGGCGCGAGGCCCACCAGTCGAGGAGGGCCTTCTTCGCCTCGTCCTCCGGCAGCGGGCCCTGGTCCATGCGCAGCTCCATCAGGAACTTGTAGGCCTGGCCGACCTCGGGACCGGGGCCGATGCCGAGGATCTCCATGATCTGGTTCCCGTCGAGGTCCGGCCGGAGGGAGTCGAGCTCCTCCTGCTCGGCGAGCCGTGCGATCCGCTCCTCGAGATGGTCGTAGGCCCGGCGCAGCCGCTCGGCCTTCCGCCGGTTGCGGGTGGTGGAGTCGGCCCGGGTCAGGATGTGCAACCGCTCGAGCTGGTCCCCGGCGTCCCGGACGTAGCGACGTACGGCGGAGTCGGTCCACTCGCCCGACCCGTAGCCGTGGAAGCGCAGGTGCAGCTCGACGAGCTTGGCGACCGCGTCGATGTCGTCGTTGGAGAAGCGCAGTGCCTTCATCCGCTTCCGGGTGATCTTCGCGCCGACCACGTCGTGGTGGTGGAAGGTCACCGTCCCGTCGCCGAGGAAGCGGCGGGTGCGAGGCTTGCCGACGTCGTGCATCAGGGCGGCGAACCGCGACACGAAGTCGGGACCCTCCCCGAGACGGGACTCGAGGTCGATGGCCTGCTCGAGCACGGTGAGCGTGTGCTCGTAGACGTCCTTGTGGCTGTGGTGCTCGTCCCGCTCCAGCGCGAGGGCGGGAAGCTCGGGCAGCACGTGGTCGGCGAGGCCGGTCTCCACCATGAGCGTGAGGCCGAGGCGGGGGTACGGCGCGCACACGAGCTTCACGAGCTCGTCGCGGACCCGCTCCGCCGAGACGATCTCGATACGCCCGGCCATCGCGGTCATCGCCTCGACCACCTCCGGCGCAACCGAGAACCCGAGCTGGGCCGCGAACCGTGCCGCCCGCATCATCCGCAGCGGGTCGTCGGAGAAGGAGTCCTCCGGCCGGCCGGGGGTGCGGAGCACCTTGTGTGCGAGGTCGACGAGGCCGCCGTACGGGTCCTCGAACTCCCGGCCCGGCAGCGTCACGGCCATGGCGTTCACCGTGAAGTCGCGGCGGCCGAGGTCGCCGCCGAGGGTGTCCCCGTAGACGACCCCGGGCTTGCGGGAGTCCGGCTCGTACTTCTCCGCCCGGTACGTCGTGATCTCCACCTGCCACTCCCCGCGGCGGCAGCCGATCGTGCCGAATGCACGACCCATGTCCCAGATCGCGTCCGCCCAGCCCTTGAGCAGCCGCTCGGTCACCTCGGGGCGCGCCGAGGTGGTGAAGTCGAGGTCGTTCTGGAGCCGGCCGAGCATGGCGTCGCGCACCGGTCCGCCGACCAGGGCGATCTCCTCACCGGCCTCGGCGAAGCGGGCCCCGAGCTCGTCGATCACGGGCGCGATGCGGGTCAGCTCGCGCTCCACGGTCTGCTGGACCTCGCTCATGCGCAGGGGGGTCTGGGGCTCGTCGGGCACGGGAGACCACTCTAGTTGCACGGTTCGAGCGCAGGAGGCCCGACCGTTAGCATCGACGCGTGATCCCCTCTGCCGAACCACGCATCCCCATGCGCTTGTCGGCAGGTCTCACCAGAGCAGCGGCCGTGGCTCTCGCAGCGGTCCTCCTCTCCTCGGTCCTGGGCGTCCCGGCGGCCACGGCGCGCCCGAGCGACGCGCCGCTCGGGGTCTCGATCGAGTCGATCACCCCCTCGACCCTTCCCGCGCGCGGTGACGTCACGCTCACCGGGGAGATCACCAACCGCTCGGACAGCAGGTGGACCGACCTGCGCGTCTACATGCTCATGTCGTCGAGCCCGATGACCACGTCGGAGGAGCTCGAGGAGGCCACCGCGACGCCGGTGGAGACCGAGGTCGGCGAACGGATCACGACGTCCGGGCTGTACGACGAGGTCGGTGCCCTCGCGCCCGGTGAGAGCACCTCGTACACCCTCTCGGTGCCGGCCGACGAGCTCCCGGTCGCCGGCCCAGGCGTTTACTGGCTCGGCGTACACGTCCTCGGCACCAACGAGGACGGCCGCCTCGACGGAGCCGACGGCCGCGCCCGCACGTTCATAGCGTCGATGCCGGCCGAGGGGCCACGGACCACGCTCTCCCTGGTGGTCCCGCTCCGAGGCGTGGTCAGGCGTACGCCGGACGGCCGGATCGGCAACGTCCGGGCGTGGAACCGCGCTCTCGCCGACGACGGGCGTCTCGGGCGCCTTCTCGACCTCACCGCCACCCCCTCGTCGGCGATACCCGTCACGTGGCTGGTGGACCCCGCGGTCCTCGATGCCACGGAGTCGCTGGCGGCGGGAAACCCCGGCTTCGACTACTCGCCTACCGACACCGAGGCCGAGCCGAGTGAGTCACCGAGTCCCGGGGACGAGACGAGCGAGACACCTGGGCCCACCGAGCCGGACTCCCCAGAGGACGCCGACCCGGCCGACGAGCTCGCCGAGGTGGCCGCCGAGGCGGACCAGGCACAGAGCTGGCTCGACGCCTTCATCGACTCGGCGTCGAGGCAGACCGTGCTCACCCTGCCCTACGGCGACGTCGACGTCTCGACCCTGCACCGGGGCAACTTCAGCAGTGTCCTCGAGCGGGCCAACGAGCTGAGCGACAAGCTGATGTCCGACCTCGGCCTCGACGGGACCCCTGTCCTCGCGCCGTCGAACGGCCTCCTGCCCAACTCCGGCCTGTCGAACCTCGACCCGGGACGCACCATCCTGCTCTCCCGTGACGCCGTCGACTCCGACGCCACGACCGTCCGCCTGCGTCAGGGTTCGGAAGCGGTCCTCACCAGCGACGTCGCCCGCATCGGCGGGCCTGCACCTACGCGGCGTTCCGACGCCCTCGCCATCCGGCAGCGCATCCTCGCCGAGGCGGCCGTGCACGGGCTCAGCGGCCAGGAGGCTCAGCCGCTCGTGGTCGCCACCCCCGACCTCTGGGACCCCGGGAGCATGTGGGAGAACGCTGCCTTCCTCACCGGCCTCGACGTGCCGTGGATCCGCGGCGTGGACCTCCCGACTGCACAGGCGAACGCCCGGGCACAGGACTACGAGGGCCGGCTCGCCTACCCGCGCAACGCACGTCGCCACGAGATCCCGGTCGAGAACGTGCTCGCGACACAGGAGCTCGACGTCTCCGGCTCCCTCCTCGCCGAGCTGCTCACCCGCAACGACACCATCGACGACCAGGTGAGCCGGGCGGCGATGCTCGGCTCGTCGACCAACGCGCGCCCGCACGCACACCGCCGCCTGGTGACGACCCGCCGCATCACCGAGGAAGTCCACCGCCGGCTCGCCAGCGTGTACGTCGAGGGGACGCCGCTGGTCACCATGTCGAGCAAGTCCGGCAACTTCCAGGTCACGGTCGTCAACGGCCTCGACGAGCCGGTCACGGTCGGCATCGACGCCGAGACCGGGAGCAACGATCTCCAGATCCGGGCCCCCGACATGGTCTCTCTCGGCGCCGGCCAGAGGGCATCGGTGCGCCTGGCCGTCACCTCGACCGGCACCGGCGTGCACTCGGTGCTGATCACCCCGACCACCCGCGACGGCCGCCCGCTCGGCCGCTCGACACAGGTCAAGGTGCGCAGCAGCCAGGTCGGGCTCGTGATCTGGCTGATCATGGGCACCGGCGCCGCCGTGTTCTTCGCGGCCATCGGCGCCCGGATCGTGCGCAGGGTGCGCGCGAAGAGGCAGAAGGCGGACGAACCCGAGCTGGAGGAAGTCACCTCGTGAGCGAGCCCACCGGACCGACCGGACCCACGGCGCCGTCCGACCCGGACCCCGAGCGCGAGAGCCGCAGCATCCTGTCCTCGAGCGCCGTCATGGCCGCGGGGACGGTGGTCTCGCGCGCCAGCGGCTTCGTCAGGGGCGCGCTGCTCGCGGCCTCGCTGGGCGCGTTCCTGCACGCGGACGTGTTCAACATCGCGAACACCATCCCGAACATGCTCTACATCCTGCTCGCCGGTGGCGTCTTCAACGCGGTGCTCGTCCCGCAGCTCGTGCGGGCGATGAAGAACGACCCCGACGGCGGCGACGCCTACACGAACCGGATCATCACGCTCGCGGGCCTCTTCCTGCTCGTGGTCACCGCGCTGATGGTCGCGGCGGCGCCGTGGCTGATGGAGCTCTTCCTCTCGCCGAACTGGTTCACCCCGGAGCGCAGCGAGCAGCTCGAGTCGGTCGTCGACTTCGCGCGCTACTGCCTCCCCCAGGTGTTCTTCTACGGGATGTTCGTCCTCGTCGGGCAGGTCCTCAACGCACGCGGCCGGTTCGGGCCGATGATGTGGGCGCCGATCGCGAACAACGTGATCTCCGTCATCGTGCTCGTCGTCTACCTCTTCGTCTTCGGCCCCGCGGAGGACCTCTACGGCGGTTTCACGACGGAGCAGGAGCTGCTGCTCGGACTCGGTTCGACCCTGGGCATCGCGGTGCAGTTCCTCGTGCTCCTGCCGTACCTGAGGAAGGCCGGCTTCAGCTACCAGCCTCGCTTCGACTTCCGCGGCTCCGGCCTGGGCCACACCCTGCGTCTGGGCATCTGGACCGTGCTCTTCGTGGTGGTCAACCAGGTCGCCTACACCGTCGTGGTCCGGCTGGCCTCCGGTGGTGCTGCGGAGGAGGGCACCGGTTACACCATCTACTCGCAGGCGTTCCTGCTCGTGATGGTGCCGCACTCGGTGATCACCGTGTCGTTGGCCACAGCCATGCTCCCCCGGCTCTCGGCGCATGCCGCCGAGAACGACCTGGCCGCGGTGGGTCGCGGGGTGGCCTCGACGCTGCGCACCGCCCTGGCGCTGATCGTCCCGTTCGCGCTGCTCCTCCCGCTGATCGCGCTCGACCTCGCAAACATCGTCTACGGGTGGCTCGCCGCCTCGGAGGCGTACCCCGACTACGCGCCGCCGCTGGCGCTGTTCGGCATCGGCATCGTCTTCTTCACGGTGCACTTCCTCATGCTCCGGGGCTACTACTCCCTCGAGCGCACCCGCACCGTCTTCTGGGTGCAGTGTGTGATCGCCGTCACGAACATCGTGCTGGCCATCGCGATCACCCGCGCCGTCACCGCCGACGACGTCGCTGCCGGCCTCGTCGTCGCCTACATCGGCGCGTACGCCGTCGGGGCAGTCCTCTCCTACGCCCTGCTGAGCCACCTGCTCGGCGGCCTGGAGACGGGCACCCTCCTCCGGTTCCTCGCCCGCCTGCTCGTGGCAGCCGGTGTCGCGTCCGCGGTGGCGTGGGCGGTGAGGTACGGCGTCACGGCCGCCTGGCCCTCCGGGGGGAAGGTGCGTGCCCTGACCCTGCTGGTCCTGGTCACAGCGGTGGACGCGACGATCTTCCTGGTGATCGCCAAGGCGCTGCGGATCAAAGAGGTCACCGGCGTCTTGCAGCTGGTCACCTCGAGGCTGGGTCGGGGCCGCGCGGCCTAGCATGTAGTTTGCCTAGGGGAAGCCGCTGGACCATGGAGCGAGGAGGGTCGTGACCGACAAGCCGATCGGGCATGGGACTGTCCTCGCCGGACGATTCCGCCTCGAGGACCTGGTCCAGGACACCGACGGCGCCAGGTTCTGGCGCGCCATCGACCAGACCCTCGCCCGGAACGTCGCGGTCAACGTGATCGAGACCAGCGACCCCCGCGCCGACGCGCTGCTCGTCGCGGCCAGGACCTCCGCCACCATCACCGAGGGCCACTTCCTGCGGGTGCTCGACGCCGCCAAGGAGGACGGCGTCGTGTACGTCGTCCACGAGTGGGGCAGCGGCATGTCCCTGGACAAGATGCTCGCCGAAGGCCCGCTGCCGCCCCGGCGTGCGGCGTGGCTGGTCAAGGAAGTGGCCGACGCCATCACCTTCGCCCACAGCCACGGGATCGCCCACGGCCGGCTCGTGCCCGAGAACGTCATGGTCACCGACACCGGCTCGGTGAAGCTCATCGGCTTCGTCGTGGACGCGGTGCTGCACGGACGCCGCCAGCCCGCGATGGCGGACGGCCGCATCCTCAGCGACCACGAGTCCGACGTACACAACCTCGCGGGTCTGCTCTACGCCGCGCTCGTCGGAAAGTGGCCAGGCACCCAGCACAGCGCCCTGCCCGTCGCGCCGCGTGACCACGAGCGGACGCTGCGGCCGCGCCAGGTGCGCGCCGGAGTGCCCCGGGACCTCGACGCCGTCTGCGACCGGGTGCTCAACCCCGGCTCGCCCCACGGCACGCTCGAGACCGCCCACGAGATCAGCGCCGCCCTGAGCGACTTCATCGGCGACCTGGCGGCGGCCCCGCCGGTCGACCACGACCCGACCTCCCTCATCGACACGGGCGCGGACCTCGAGGCGACCCAGGCATCGTCCCCCGGGGCCCTCCGCTCCGCCGCCGCGCCCGCCGCGCCCGCCGCCTCCGCCGCTCAGTCCGCGCGCGCGACCACCGACCCCGAGGCCACCCAGGCCGCACCGCCGATGTTCCCCGACGGCGACGTGGAGCGGACCCGGAGGGTCTCGCCGCCACCACCCCCGCCGCTCCCCGAGCCGGAGGCCAAGCCGCTCTTCGCCCCGGGTCCTCCTCGGGCCGCCGCGCAGCGCCACGACGCCGGGGCCGACGAGCCTTCCGGGCCGGTCCGTGGCTTCCACTCCACGCACGGCACCGGCTCGCTGCCACCGGTGTGGGGCCCGGACGCTCCCGAGGCCGACGACGAGGACTGGCAGCAGCGCGACAGCGGCCGCGACTGGCTCAAGCTCGCAGCGGCCATCGGGGTCCTCGCGCTGCTCGTCGTGGCGGTCATCGTCTCGTTCAACCTCGGGCGTGGTTCCGACGACAACCCCTCCGCGGAGCCCACGCAGAACGCCGAGGAGTCCCAGACCCCCTCCGGGCCCGTGAACATCGCCGGCGTGACCGACCTCGACCCGCCGCCGAGCGGCAACGGCGAGGAGAACGCAGAGCTCACCGGGCTCTCGGCCGACGGCAACCCGGGCACGGCCTGGCAGACGATGACCTACTACGGCAACCCGAAGTTCGGCCTGCTCAAGGACGGGGTCGGACTCGTGGTGAACCTCGGCCGGCAGCAGGAGGTCTCCTCCGCGCAGGTCACGGTGCAGGGTGGCCCCACCGGCGTGGAGGTGTACGCCGCACCTGAGGGGAGCGGCCCGCCCACGACGGTCCAGGGCCTCCGCCGCGTGGCCGCCTCGAACGGTGCGAACGGAGCCACCGACCTGACCTTCGACAAGCCGGCGTCGACGCAGTACCTGGTGGTGTGGCTCACCTCCCTTCCGCCTGCGGCGGGCGGGTACCAGGGCCGCGTCTCCGAGATCGTCGTGAGGCGCTGAGAGCTTGGCAGGGGCGTCGGGGGACGCGCCGCACCGGCCGGCAGGGGTCCCGGACGAGCGCGACGACCGGTCGCTGCTCGCCGCCCACGTGGCCGGTGACGCGGAGGCGTTCGGGCTCCTCTTCCACCGCCACCGCGACCGGCTCTGGGCAGTCGCGCTGCGCACCCTGGGCGACCCCGAGGAGGCCGCGGACGCGCTGCAGGATGCGCTGGTCTCGGCCTTCCGGCGTGCGGAGTCCTACCGCGGTGACGCCGCGGTCACGACCTGGCTCCACCGGATCGTCGTCAACGCCTGCCTCGACCGGCTCCGTCGCCGCAAGGTGCGCGCCGCCGACGCGCTTCCCGACGACCTCGAGGAGTACGCCGGCCAGGGCGCGCTCGCTACGAGCACGAAGCGGAACGAGACCTCGCGCGAGACCGCCGACCCGGCCGACGTGGTGCTCGACGAGGAGCAGAAGGCGCTGGTCCTGCGGGCGCTGGACGAGCTCGCGCCCGAGCAGAAGGCCGCGCTCGTGCTCGTGGACATGCAGGGATACTCGATCGAGGAGGCGGCGGAGATCCTCGGCTGCGCGACCGGGACGGTGAAGAGCCGGTGCTCACGGGGTCGCGCTCGCCTGGCGCCGCTGCTGGCCGAGCTCAGACCCTCGAGGGGACGCTCCGAGGCGTCCGTCCAGCGGCTCGCCGACCGGGAACCCGGCAGCGCCGCGGGACGTCCAAGCACAGGAGCCGTGGAAGGAGGTGAGCGGGCATGAGCGAGGAGCACGACCAGGAACAGGACGACGTGCGCCGCCTGCTCGCGGCAGCCTCCTCGGGCCCAGAGGTGTCCGAGATGCCCGACCACGTCGCTCAGCGGCTCGACGACGTCCTGGCCGGCCTGGTGTCGGAACGCCCGGCCTCGGAGCGCACCGCCTCGGAGGGCAAGACCTCGGCGGGCGCCGGACGGAGCGACGACACCCCTGCGGCCGGCCCCGTGCCAGCCGACGAGGTCGTGGGCGTGACGCAGCTCGCGTCGCGGCGGAGGAAGCGCTGGTCCCAGCTGCTCGTCGCCGCGGCAGCCGTGTCGGTGATCGGGCTCGGCGTCGGCACCGTGCTCGAAGAAGGCGCGGTTCTCGGCGCAGAGCGAGCGGGCGACGTCGGGGGCGGCGCAGGACGGATCGGCAGTGGGCGGAAGCCGGGCGAGCGAGGACAAGCCGGGCAGCCCCCTCGACTCCGCCGAGAAGACCGCGCCCGAGACGCAGCGGGACGGCGACTCCCTGGCCCTCGCGGACGGCTCCCGCCCGCCACGTCTGCGGAGCGGCTCGCTGACCCAGGACGTGCAGCGCGTCGCGGACTCCTCGGTGCCTGTGCCGGTGAGCGGGGTTCAGAGTGGGTGGCGGTCCTGTGAACAGCCCCGGACCGCTTCGGGAGACGAGTGGATCCCGGTTCGTCTCGACGGGGAGCCCGCCGTGCTCGTGCTCAGGGCACCGGCCGGCGGCCGTCGTACCGCCGACGTCTTCACCTGTGACGACGCTCGCACTCCGGCCGCGTCGACAACCGTCGACGCCCGGTAGCCGCCACGCCACGCTCGCCCAGGGCGGCGTCGGGAATGTCCCGCCCCTAGGATCGGTTGTGCCCCGCGAAGGACCTAGTCCACGAGAACTACAGGAGCTTGAGCCACATGGCGGACCAGGACGTACGCAACGTCATCATCGTCGGATCGGGACCGGCCGGTTACACCGCGGCCGTCTACGCTGCGCGCGCGAACCTCTCACCGCTCGTCTTCGAGGGGTCGGTGACCGCCGGTGGCGCACTCATGAACACCACCGAGGTGGAGAACTTCCCGGGATTCCGCGACGGGATCATGGGACCTGAGCTGATGGACAACATGCGCGCCCAGGCGGAGCGGTTCGGCGCCGAGCTCGTCGCCGACGACGTGACCGCCGTGGACCTCACCGGCGCCGTGAAGGTGGTCACCGACTCCGCGGGCAACCAGCACCGGGCGCACGCGGTGGTCCTCGCCATGGGCTCGGGCTACCGCAAGCTCGGCGTCGAGCACGAGGACCGTCTCTCCGGCCACGGTGTCTCGTGGTGTGCGACCTGTGACGGCTTCTTCTTCCGCGACCAGCACATCGCCGTGGTCGGCGGCGGCGACTCCGCCGTCGAGGAGGCGACCTTCCTCTCCCGCTTCGCGAGGAAGGTGACTCTCATCCACCGCCGCGACGAGCTGCGCGCCTCGAAGATCATGCAGGACCGCGCGTTCGCGGACCCGAAGATCGAGTTCGCGTGGAACTCCTCCGTGGAGACGATTCACGGCGAGGACAAGCTGACGGGCGTGACCCTGGTCGACACCGTGACCGGGGAGAAGCGTGAGCTCGACGTGACCGGCCTGTTCATCGCGATCGGCCACGACCCGCGCTCGGAGCTGCTCCACGACCAGGTCAGGCTCGACGAGGAGGGCTACGTCCTGGTGGAGCAGCCCTCGACCAGGACCAACCTCCCCGGGGTCTTCGCCTGTGGTGACCTCGTCGACCACACCTACCGTCAGGCGATCACCGCGGCCGGCACCGGCTGTGCGGCGGCTCTCGACGCCGAGCGGTACCTCGCCGACCTCGAGCACGCCGCGAAGACGCAGTCGTCCGACGTCGCGGCCGAGATGCTGACCGAGCAGGTCCAGACCGCGGGCGCCTGACCCATGTCCCACGGCCTCCGGCAAGAAGGCGCCTACAGGGCGTCCTCCCCCAATCCGGGCATTGTCGGTGGTCCCCTGTTTACTGCACACTGAACCCCAATCGATAAGTGAGGAACCCACGCGTGGCTGACATCGTTGCCGTGACTGACGCCGACTTCGAGACCGAGGTCCTCAAGGCGGACAAGCCCGTGCTCGTCGACTTCTGGGCCGAGTGGTGTGGCCCGTGCCGTCAGGTCTCCCCGATCCTCGAGGAGATCCACAAAGAGCACAGCGACAAGCTCACGGTCAAGAAGATGAACGTCGACGAGAACCCTGTCACCCCTGCTACCTACCGGGTGACCGGGATCCCTACGCTGAACGTGTACCAGAACGGCGAGGTCGTGAAGCAGATCGTCGGCGCCAAGCCGAAGGCCGCGCTGCTCAACGAGCTGAGCGAGTTCATCGCCTGAGCGTGACCCCAGACTGGAAGGGGGCCGGTCGTCCTCCCAAGGGCCGGCCCCCTTTCGCTGCCCGAATGGTCGCTGTCCCCAACCAGGGAGGGAACGCATGACCCAGCCGCGACACCAGCGGCTGTTCCGCCTCGGCGACACCGGTGAGGCGGTGGCAGACATCCGCGCGCTACTGGCCACCCTCGGCCTGCTGCCCAGGAGCGGTGGTACGTCGGAGGCCGAGACCGCCTTCGACGGCGAGACCGACCGGGCGGTGCGGGCCTTCCAGCAACAACGCGGCCTGACCGTCGACGGCATCGTCGGTCCCCAGACCTACCGGGTCCTCGACGAGGCGCGATGGAAGCTCGGCGACCGCCTCCTCACGCACATCCCCGGCAATCTCATGTCCGGGGACGACGTGGTCACCCTCCAGCAGCGCCTCCTCGACCTCGGCTTCCGGGTCGGTCGGGCGGACGGGCTCTACGGGCACCAGACCGAGATGGCGGTCCGCGACTTCCAGCGCAACATCGGCGTGCCGGCCGACGGCACCTGCGGACCTTCGACCCTCAAGTCGCTCGGCCGCCTCGCACCGCGGGTCCAGGGTGGTCGCCCGAACGCCATGCGCGCGGAGGAGCAGATCCGCCGGGCAGGCCCTCAGCTCTCGGGCAAGGTGGTCGTCGTCGACGCCGCCGACACCAGGGTCGCCGAGCCTGCCCTCGCGTCCGAGGCCGCCGAGGTCACGCAGGACCTCGCCAGCCGGGTGGTCGGGCGACTGAGCGCGACCGGGGTGCAGGCGTACCTGACCCACCCTGCCGACCCGTCCGGCGCAACCACCCCGACCGAGGCGGCGCGGGCGGAGTTCGCGAACCGTACCGGTGCGGACATCTGCGTCTCGCTCCACGTCGACGCCGCCGACAACCCCGGCGCGTGCGGGGTGGCGACCTACTTCTACGGGCTCGACGCCCACGGCGTCCGGTCCACCGCGGGAGAGCGGTTCGCGAGCCTCGTCCAGCGCGAGATCGTCGCACGCACCGACCTGGTCGACCTCCGCTCGCACCCCAAGACGTGGGACCTGCTCCGACGTACCCGGATGCCGGCGGTGCGCATCGACGTCGGCTACATCACCAACCCCGGCGACGCGGCCCGCCTAGCCGACCCCGCCTTCCGCGACGTCGTGGCGGAGGCGGTGGTCGTGGCCATCCAGCGCGTCTACCTCTCCCCGGAGGCGGACTCCAAGACCGGGTTGCTGCGCCTCTCCGAGCTGCGAAAGGCGATCCGGCAGGGTCCCCCGACCTGAGCGTCCTGAGTGGCCTGAAGGGCTCGTCGTCCCCAAGATGAGGCGCCGTGCCGTCGCGGCGACCCGTCAGCGGGTGGGCCAGCCGTCGGACCGCCTCTCGACCGCCCGGTGCCCCGGCATCGGCACGGGTCGCGGCCGGACGGCATGGATCAGCTTCTCGACGGCCTGCTCGACCTCCTCGCGCCAGCTCAGCACCGACCGCATGTCCATGCGCAGCCGTGGATAGCGCAGGTGGTTGCGGTGGGTCTTGAACCCCACCCGGAGCCAGAAGTCGGCGGGGACGACACAGCCGGGCTGCCTCCCGTCCCCCGGCGGGTCGCGGTCCCCGAAGGCCTCGATGGCACGGATGCCGCGGTGGCGGAGCACGTCCTTCACGACGGACTGGACCAGGACCCGGCCGAGCCCACCTCCGGCGTACTCAGGGCGGACCATCAAGGTTGCAAGGAGGACGGCATCCTCGCTGACCGGCGAGGTCGGGAACGCGTCGGCGCCGGGGACGAAGCTCGGCGGCGCGTAGAGCGCGTAGCCGGCCGGCTCGTCGTCGACGTACAGGAGCCTGCCGCACGATCCCCACTCGAGCAGGACGCGCGAGACCCACGACTCCTTCTCGCACGCCGACTCCGCAGCATCGGAGGCGCGCTCACGACGAACCGGGTCGAGCTCCCAGAACACGCACGAACGGCACGTCGAGGGCAGGTCGTCGAGGTTGTCGAGCGTCAGGCGGGCGATCCTGCGTCCGCTCGATCCCATGTCGTGACCCCCGTGCTGAGGTGACTGCCCCGATGATTCATCCTAGTAGTTCACCGACAGGAGCAGTGATGGCCGGAGAAGTACGTCGCAGCGCCACACGGCTCGACAGCTACGTCGACCGTTACGCCGCACGCACGCAGGGGATGACCGCCTCGGAGATCCGTGCCCTGTTCTCGGTGGCCAGCCGCCCCGAGGTGGTGTCACTCGCCGGTGGCATGCCGAACATCTCGGGCCTCCCGCTCGACGTGGTGGGCAACGCGATCAACGACCTGGTCCGGGACAACGGAGCGGTCGCGATGCAGTACGGCTCCGGCCAGGGCGATCCGGCGCTGCGCGAGCAGATCACCGACGTGATGCGGCTGGAGGGCATCGAGGCGCACCCCGACGACGTCGTGGTCACGGTCGGCTCGCAGCAGGCGGTCGACCTGGTGACCCGGATCTTCTGCGACCCGGGCGACGTGGTGATCTGCGAGGCGCCGTCGTACGTCGGGGCCCTCGGCGTGTTCAAGTCCTACCAGTGCGACGTCGTGCACGCCGAGATGGACGCGCACGGCCTCGTGCCCGAGGCGCTGCGACAGGCGATCAAGGCGACCCGGGCCGCCGGGAAGACGATCAAGTTCCTCTACACGATCCCGAACTACCACAACCCTGCGGGCGTCTCGCTCTCCCCCGAGCGTCGGCCCGAGATCCTCGAGATCTGCCGGGACGCGGACATCTTGATCCTCGAGGACAACCCGTACGGTCTCCTCGGCTTCGACGACGAGCCCTACCGAGCGCTGCGGGCCGACGAGGCGGAGGGCGTGATCTACCTCGGGTCGTTCTCCAAGACCTTCGCCCCGGGCTTCCGGGTCGGCTGGGCGCTCGCCCCCCACGCCGTACGCGAGAAGCTCGTCCTCGCACAGGAGTCCGCGACCCTGTGCCCGCCGTCGTTCTCGCAGCTGGCGGTCTCGGCGTACCTCTCCAACCACGACTGGCAGGGCCAGGTCAAGGACTTCCGGGAGATGTACCGGGAGCGCCGCGACGCGATGATCGAGGCCCTGGACGACCTGATGCCCGCCTCGGCCCGCTGGAACGTCCCCGACGGGGGCTTCTACGTCTGGCTCACCCTGCCGGAGGGCCTCGACGCCAAGGCGATGCTTCCCCGAGCAGTCACCGCGCGGGTCGCCTACGTCCCCGGCACGGCGTTCTTCGCCGATGGCTTCGGCGCCCAGAGCATGCGGCTGTCCTACTGCTACCCCACCCCTGAGCGGATCCGTGAGGGGGTACGCCGCCTGGTCGGTGTGATCGAGGAGGAGATGGAGCTCCGCGCCACCTTCGGCGCCGGTGTCCATCCCACCCTGCGCCGCGGGTACGAAGCCCCCAACACCGACCTCACCTAGGAGCCCACACCATGGATGCAGTCGACGGTCGAATCGTGGTGCTCGCCGGGGGGCTCTCCCACGAGCGGGACGTCTCGCTCCGCTCAGGCCGACGGGTCGCCGAGGCCCTTCGTGACGCCGGGGTCGAGGTCGACGAGCGCGACGTGGACGCCACCCTCCTTCCTGCGCTGCGCAACGACCCGCCGGCCTGCGTCATCCCGCTCCTCCACGGGGAGACCGGTGAGGACGGCGCGGTACGCGAGGTGCTCGAGCTCGTGGGGATCCCGTACGTCGGCTCGGGTCCTGCGTCCTGTCGTGCAGCCTTCGACAAGCCGGTGGCGAAGGCGGCTGTCGCCTCGCGGGGCATCCACACGCCGGCCAGCGTGGCGTTGCCGCACGAGACGTTCCGGGAGCTCGGCGCGGTCGCGGTGATGGACGCGATCGTCGCCGCGATCGGGCTGCCGCTGATCGTGAAGCCGGCGAAGGGCGGCTCGGCCCTCGGCTGCACGGTCGTCCGTGACTCGGCCGACCTGCCGGGCGCGATGGTCAACGCCTTCGCGTACGGAGACACCGCCCTTGTGGAGCGCCTGATCGAGGGTCAGGAGGTCGCCGTACCGGTCGTCGACACCGGCGAGGGTCCCCGGGCTCTCCCGGTCGTCTCCATCAGCCCCGACGGCGGCGTCTACGACTACACCGCTCGGTACACCGCCGGCAGCACCGAGTTCGTGGTCCCGGCGAAGCTGAGCGAGGAGCTGGCCGCGGAGTGCGCACGGGTCGCCCTGCTCGCGCACGAGACGCTCGGTCTGCGCGACCTGTCGAGGTCGGACCTGATGGTCGACGACGACGGCCTGGTGTGGTTCCTCGAGGTGAACGTCGCCCCGGGTCTCACCGAGACCTCGACCGTCCCGCTGTCGGTGCAGGCCGCCGGGCTGGACCTCGGGGAGCTCGTCGAGAGCCTCGTACGTGCAGCAGTCGCCCGCTCCGACCAGAGCTGAACGAAAGGCCCCCGATGCTCGACATCACCTACCCGCCGATCATCTGGACGGCGAAGGCCGCGTTCAAGGTGCTCGGACTGAAGTTCCGGATGAGCGGGACCGAGCACATCCCGCGCACCGGCCCGGCGCTCATCGCCGTGAACCACGTCTCGTACGTCGACTTCATCTTCGGCGGGCTGGCCGCCCAGCCGTCCAAGCGGCTTGTCCGTTTCATGGCGAAGAGGGAGATCTTCGACCACCGTCTCGGCGGGCCCCTGATGCGGTCGCTGCACCACATCGAGGTGGACCGCGGCGAGGGTCTCGGGTCGTACCAGGAGGGCCTTCGCTACCTCCGCATGGGAGAGGTCGTGGGAATCTTCCCCGAGGCCACCATCTCGCGCAGCATGGAGATCAAGGAGCTCAAGACCGGCGCTGTCCGGCTCGCCGCGGAGGCGGACGTGCCGTTGATCCCGGTGGTGCTCTGGGGCACGCAGCGGATGATGACCAAGGACCACCCGAAGGACTTCTCCCGCGGGAAGACGATCGCCATCTCTGTCGGTGAGCCGCTGCATCCGGTCGGGACCGATCCCGTGGCGGAGACCGCCGAACTGCGCGCGGCGATGACCGAGCTGCTCGACCGCACCATTCGCGACTACCCAGCTGATGAGCAGCCGCCAGGCTCCTGGTGGCTTCCCGCGTCGTACGGCGGCACCGCTCCCACGCCTGAGCGGGCGGCCGAGCTCGACCGCGAGGAGAAGCGGCGCCGTGCCCGTCGCAAGGCCGAGCGGGCTGCCGAGCGGGCTGCGCGCGAGTCGTCGACCGAGGACTGACTCGCGAGGGCCGCCGGGTGCAGATCACCGGCGGGGGCGATCACTCCGCCTTGAGCGAACGCTGTAGCGGTTAGTCCGGTTCGGGTGATCTGCTGAGCACATGACGGAGCGATTTCGCGTCCTCGTGCTCGGGGGGACCTCCTGGCTCGGCGGCGCCGTCGCCTCCCTGGCCGTCGAACGCGGTCACCGGGTCACCTGCCTTGCTCGCGGCGAGTCCGGCACGGTTCCGGTCGGTGCCTCCCACTTCCGCTCCGACCGTTGGGCTCCTGGGGCGTACGACGAGGTGGCCGATCGTGACTGGGACGCCGTGGTCGACGTGAGCTGGCAACCGGACCTCGTCCGGTCCGCCCTCGACGCCCTCGCGAAGCGGACCCGACACTGGGTCTACGTGTCGTCGATCTCGGTGTACGCCGACCACGCCATACCCGGCGCCGACGAGTCGGCCACGGTGGTCGACCCCTGGTCGGGATCCGGCGAGGTGGGCCTGGAGTCGTACGGGGGTGCGAAGGTTTCATGTGAAACGTCGTGCCGCACGGCCATGGACGCGGAGCGTCTGCTGGTGGCCCGGGCCGGGTTGATCGTCGGGTACGGCGACCGGAGCGACCGCTTCGGGTACTGGCCGGCCCGGTTCGCTCGCGCGGTGGACGGCGCGGAGATACTGGCGCCCCCGCCGGATGCTGCGGTCCAGGTGATCGATGTCGTGGACCTGGCCACCTGGCTCCTGGACTCCGCCGAGCGGCAGACCGCTGGGACGTTCGACGCCGTCGGGCAGTCCGGTACCTTCGCCGACGTAGCCGACACCTGTGGCGCAGTCACGGGTACCCGTCCCGCGCTCGTCGACCCGAGTGAGGTGTGGTTGCAGTCCGCCGGGGTGGAGCCCTGGGCCGGCCCCGAGTCGCTGCCGCTGTGGCTCCCGGCCGGGTACGACGGACACGCCCGTCGCTCGGGCCAAGAAGCCCGGGACGCGGGTCTCGTCACGCGGCCGCTCCGGGACTCCGTGGCGGACGCGTTGCGCTGGGAGACAGAGTGCGGACTCGACCGACCCCGCAAGGCGGGACTCAGCCTCGAGCGGGAGGCCGAGCTCCTCCGTCGGTGGCACGGTCGCTAGGTACGCAGTCGCAGTGGACCTGATCGCCCGCGTGGCTCTGCCGACGCCAGGAGGTCTCGCCCGGGATTCATCCTGTCGAAGGGTCTGCATGTCGCCATGCCGCTTAGTCGCTTTGTCGATAAATGGACTTGTCGGTTTGGCGTTAGATGTCTTTGGCGACCGGTTAGGTCGACGGGCGGTCGCTCGTTCTTCCGCGCGTCCGGTTCTTCCGCGCGTCCGGTTCTTCCGCGCGTCCGGTTCTTCCGCGCGTCCGGTTCTTCCGCGCGTCCGGTTCTTCCGCGCGTCCGGTTCTTCCGCACGACCCGTTCCTCGCTGCCACCCGCGCGACGACCTGCCGCCCGATCATCACAGCCCCGAGACGAACGAACCCCGCACAGCTGCCTGTGCGGGGTTCGGCGTAATCGGCCCGTAGTAGCTGAGCGTGCGTCGCGCCTACAGCGGGCGGTCGTTCTTCGGATCCAGGAGGTCCACGATCCGCTCGAGGTCCGGGATGGAGGCGAACTCGACAGTGATCCTGCCCTTGGTCTTGCCGAGCGCAACCTTGACCCTGGTCTCGAGCCGGTCCGACAGCCGCCCGGCGAGGTCATCCAGCCCCGGGGCGTGCGGCTTCCGCGGCCGCGGTCGCGGCTTGTTCTCCGATCCGAGGTCCCCGACGGCGACGATCTCCTCGAGCCCTCGGACCGAGATGCCCTCGGAGATCACCCGCGCTGCGAGCCGGTCCTGCGTCTCGGGATTGTCGACGGCGAGGAGCGCCCTGGCGTGTCCCGCCGAGAGGACCCCTGCGGCGACTCGGCGCTGAACCGCGGGCGAGAGCCGGAGCAGTCGCAGCGTGTTGCTGATCTGCGGACGGCTGCGCCCGATGCGGCTGGCGAGCTCCTCGTGGGTACATCCGAAGTCGTCGAGCAGCTGCTGGTACGCCGCCGCCTCTTCGAGCGGGTTCAGCTGTGACCTGTGCAGGTTCTCCAGCAGCGCGTCACGAAGCATCGCGTCGTCGCTCGTCTCACGGACGATCGCGGGGATGGTGCTGAGCCCGGCCTCCTGGGTCGCGCGCCACCGACGCTCGCCCATGATCAGCTCGTAGCGGTCCTCCCCCGTTCGGCGTACCACCACCGGCTGGAGAAGCCCGACCTCCTTCACCGAGTGCACCAGCTCGGCGAGCGCTTCCTCGTCGAAGACTTGGCGGGGCTGCCGCGGGTTCGGGGAGATCGACGTGACGTCGACCTCCGCGAAGTAGGCGCCTTCCACGGGCTCGAGACCCTCTGGCACTACTCGCTCGGTCTCGTCCGGAGAGGTCGAGCCCACCTGATCCCCGGAGCCACCGGCGAAGGCGCTCTCCTGGCCTGCCTTGTCGGACTCGGTCAGGGTGGCCGTGGCCACGCCCCCAGCGCCGTCCGCGGAGGTCTCAGGGGAGTCCGCCGGTCCGGCATCGGTCGCCACGGCCGGCGCGGGCGGGGCCGTCGGGATCAGAGAACCCAGGCCGCGTCCGAGACCGCGACGCTGTCCTTGACGTTGTTGACTCATGCCTGGGCTCCTTTGAGTGCCATTTCGCGAGCTGCTTCGAAGTAACTGAGGGCTCCTGGCGAGCCCGGGTCGTAGGTCATCACCGTCTGCCCGTAGCTCGGCGCCTCCGAGACCCGGACCGATCGCGGGATCGCCGTGCGCAGAACCTGGTCCCCGAAGTGGCTCCGAACCTCCTCAGCCACCCCCGCGGCAAGTCGGGTCCGGGCGTCGTACATCGTCAGCAAGATGGTGGAGACGTTCAATCTGGGGTTCAGGTGCGCCTTCACCATCTCGACCGTCTCGATCAGCTGACCGAGCCCCTCGAGGGCGTAGTACTCGGCCTGGATCGGGATCATCATCTCGTCACCGGCAACGAGTGCGTTCAGCGTGAGCAACCCGAGCGATGGCGGGCAGTCGATGAGCACGTAGTCGATCCGGTCCTCACCCTCGGACACGACCGGGGGGTAGGCGTGGATGGACTTCCGGAGGCGACTCTCCCGAGCGACCATCGACACGAGGTCGATCTCCGCACCGGCGAGGTCGATGGTCGCCGGGATCACGAAGAGGCCTTCGATCTCGGGATTCTCCTGCACGATCTCCTCGAGCGGCACGTCGTCGACCAGAGCGTCGTAGGTGGAAGGTGTCCCGCGGCGGTGGTCGATCGAGAGGGCTGTCGATGCATTGCCCTGGGGATCGAGGTCGATGACCAGGACGCGAAGGCCATGCTGAGCCAACGCGGCGGCGATGTTCACGGTGGACGTCGTCTTCCCTACGCCACCCTTCTGGTTGGCCACCACCATGATCCGCGGCTTGTCCGGACGCGGGAGGGGCTCCTGGAGCCGCCGGCCCTCGTTCACCAACAACTGGTGCGCAACGGAGCGCGCCATGGGCGTGCTCTCGTCGGCCAGCGCCAGGGCCCCAGTCGCCACCTCAGCCGCGGTACGAACACCCGAGGTCCCTGTCGCGGGATAAGGCCCGAAGCTCGAACCGTCCATCGGCTGGTCGTTCACGACACTCTCCTTGAAGTCTGACTGGGTGGGGGGACCGCCTTCTGTTTCACGTGAAACGGGCGGCATTTCGTCCTGCATCACATCCCCCTCGCGCTCCGCTAGCCGCGCCATCGTTTCACGTGAAACGGCCCCAAAGTCGGTAGCACCGCCGGGGTGTGGATGAATCTGTGGATTCTGTGGGTATCTCTCGGATTCACGCGGGGAGTTGTCCACCGAGGCACCGGCGTCGTCCTCCTTGGGGGCCGGGGAGACGGCACGTCGGACGACGTCGCTGTCTGGCCACCCAAGCCCGTTGTCCACGGTCTCCTGCAGAGGCTCGGGCCAACCCAGGCCGGGTCGCCTCGCCTCACTGGCGTTTTCGCCAGCACTGTCACCAACAGGCTCGTCGGGGTGCACCGTTCACCGATCCCTTCTCTGCCGCGCGCGCGATTTCCGATTCTTCCGCTTGCTGCCGGTAGAGCCAACTTGTCCGGACAAAACTAACTGGGAAGGTCTAGTCGCCACCACACGCAGGACAGTGGTCGGTCGCTCGACGAGGTCGTCGCCGTATTCCTCGACGACAACTTCCCCTGCGCCGTACTTTCGCAGGGCGCGCTCCGCTTTCTCGATCTCCTCGTGAACCGACGAGCCCTTCATGGCTACGAGCTCGCCTCCTTGACGGACCAGAGGCATGCACCAACCGAGCAGCCGGTCGAGCGGAGCCACCGCCCGTGATGTGACCACCGCGAACTCCCTGACGCCGTGCAGCTCCTCGGCGCGGGCCCGGACCACCTCGACATTCTGCAGCCCGAGCTCGGTCACGGCCTCCTCCAAGAAGGTCGTCCGTCGAAGCAGCGGCTCTACCAGGGCGACTTTCAGGTCGGGCCGGGCGATCGCAAGCACCAGGCCCGGGAGGCCGGCACCGGAGCCGACATCGCACACATCGACCCCCGGACCGATAGCTCTGCCTAGAAGGGCGCAGTTGACCAGATGGCGCTCCCAGAGCCGCGGGACCTCACGAGGGCCGATGAGCCCACGGAGCACACCTTCTCTGGTGAGCATCTCTGCGTATCGCTTCGCCGTCGGCAGAGTATGTGAAAACACCCCTACCGCCGCCTCGGGCGCTAGGGGTGTTTCACGTGAAACAGGCTCGCTCACTCGAACAAGCTCTCCCTCATAGCAATAGTCATGCCGGAAGCACTACAACGTAGCGGCGAGGCTCCACACCCTCCGACTCAGACTTGAGACCCGCGGCGGCCACCGCGTCGTGGATGACCTTCCGCTCGAAGGGGGTCATCGGGTCGAGCTCGACCGCGTCGCCCGACTCCTTCACATCAGCGACCGTCTCGGCGGCGAGCTTCTCGAGCTCTGCGCGCTTCTTCTCACGGAAACCGCTGATGTCCAGCATCAGACGCGTGCGCTCTCCGGTCTCGCGGTAGACGGCGAGGCGGGTGAGCTCCTGGAGCGCCTCCAGCACCTCCCCGTCGCGGCCCACCAGCTGGCTCAGGTCGGCACCGACGATCGAGACGGCGGCCCGGTCACCCTCGACATCCATGTCGAGGTCACCATCCAGGTCTGCGATGTCGAGCAGCTCCTCGAGGTAGTCGGCGGCGATCTCGCCCTCTTGCTCCAACAACTCGAACTTGCTCTTCGTGTTCTTGCGCTCACCGGCAGCGGTGTCGAGCTCCTCCGGGCTCGCTGTGCTCTCGGTGTTCTCGGTGTTGTCGGTCGTCGGCGTCTCGTCGCTCACGGGGTACTCCTTGTTCCTGATGCCAAAGTCAGATTGCTAGTGGCCGGGAGCCGGCTCAGTTCTCATCATCAGGGCGCTTCTGTGGGGGACTGCCCTGCCCGGGTGACTTCTTGGCAGCACTCCCCCCCTTGCGCTTGCTCCGGGGCTGCTTCTTCGGCTGCTGACGCTGAACGGGCTTGGGCTCCGCCTCCGGCTCCACGGCCGTAGCTGTCCCGCCCGCAGAAGCGCCGTCGGCGGGGTGCCCGTGGCGTGCCGCCTTGTGCGCGTCTCGCTCCGCCTTTGCCTTCGCGGCCGGAGTGCCCGGCGCAGGGTTGTTGCGGATCACGTAGAACTGCTGGCCCATCGTCCACAGGTTCGAGGTCGTCCAGTACATCAGCACACCGATCGGGAACGCGATGCCACCGACCGCGAAGACGATAGGCAGGACGTAGAGCAGCATCTTCTGCTGCTGCGCGTAGGGGCCAGACATGGCGTCAGCCGGCATGTTCTTGCTCATCAGCTGACGCTGGGTCAAGAACGTGGTCGCGGTCATGGCGATGACCAGGAAGAGGGCGAGCACGCGCACGCTCAGGTCGCCGGTAGACACAAAGGTGTCCGCGAGACGTGCGCCGAGCAGCGTCGCCTCACCGAACTGCGTGGCTTGCTTCTCGGTCAGGACGCCCTTGGGGATCTCGTGGGCGGCGTTCGACAGCAGCCGGAACAGCGCCAGGAAGATCGGCATCTGGAGCAGGATCGGCAGGCACGAGGCGAACGGGTTGGTGCCCGTCTCCTTGTAGAGGGCCATGGTCTCCTGGGCCAGGCGCTCCCTGTCATGTCCGTACTTCTTCTGCAGCTCCTTCACCTTGGGCTGGAGGAGCTGCATGTTCCGGCTGGACTTGATCTGCTTGACGAAGAGCGGGATCAGGGCGGCACGAATCACCAGGGTCAGGCCCACGATCGAGAACGCCCATGCCCACCCGGACTCCGGACCGAAGATGCCACCGAACAGCGTGTGGAACCCGGAGAGAATCAGAGAGGTGATCCAGTACAGCGGCGCCATGATGAAGCTGCCGATAGCACCGAGGAAGTCGAACACTCAGGCTCCTAGAGTCTGGTTGGTAGGCGATTCGGAGAGATCCTTGCCCGTGCCCGGGACCGGGTCGTACCCCCCGGCCGCCCAGGGGTGGCACCGGCCGAGCCGGCGTACGGCGTACCAGCTGCCGCGGATGCTGCCGTGCACGGTCACAGCCTCGAGGGCGTACGCCGAGCACGACGGGTGGTAGCGGCAGACCTGGCCGTACAGAGGACTGATGAGGAACCGGTAGAGCCGGAGGAGTCCGATCAGCACGTACTTCACGAGCTCACACCCCCAGCGGTCCGCTGGCTACGGTTCGAGACGTCGCGCTCCTCGGATGGGGAGCGGCGAAGAAGCCTGTCGAGTGCGTAGTCGAAGTCGCCTGCGAGGTCGACGTACGACGCGTGTGCCGACGCAGGAAGTGCTCGGACCACGAGAACGCCAGAGCCCGGGAGAGAGTGAACTCGCTCCCGGGACAGGTGCCTGAGGCGGCGTTTGACGAGGTTCCGCGTCACGGCGGGTCCCACGGCCTTGCTGACCACGAACCCGATCAGTGGACGTTCGACCCCGGCCTCCACGTCTAGGTGGAGCACCAGGGTTCGCGTGCCGGCGCGGCGTCCATGACGCACAGTCCGGGAGAAGGTCCGGCTCGAGGTGAGCCGGTTCGCCCGGGTCAGCACGGGACACCCGCGCCGAACGGCCGACGGGTCAACGCACGAAGGAAACGCTCAGGCGGCCAGACGGGTGCGGCCCTTACGACGGCGCGACGCCAAGATGGCGCGGCCGGCGCGGGTACGCATCCGCAGACGGAAACCGTGCGTCTTGTGACGGCGGCGGTTGTTCGGCTGGAACGTACGCTTGCTCACGGGTTTGCTCTCCGGTGTCGGGGGTGGAACGAGACATCGATCTCGAACCGGGTCTGACGGCAGGTGCTGTGCGTGCCTCTTCGGCTGGCACCGCCCGCCCGCGGCCTGCTCGGTTGCCACCCCTGAAGGTGGAACTCGAGGATCCGTGGACATGCGGCACCGGTCGACTCCGGTTCGACCGCCCAACGGTACGCGGGACCAGACGACAGGGTCAAACCGAGTCGTACCACCGAACCCTAGGAACCGCCCACACCGGCCCTCGTGACACCCTAGTATCCCTGTGGACAACCGGTTGATCCACAGGTGTCGTACTTGTTAGCGTCGATGGCGTTCGCGACTCCCTGCGGTCAGCTTCCCCGAGACAGTCCCCGGTGCCTCCGCCTTCCGGTGGAAGTTCCGGAAACCGGCTCTGACCTGCGAAAACAGGAACGGGTCGGCTCGCAGCGGACCGGTTCATCCACCTTCGGCCACCACCGTGTTGCACATGCACACCCTGTGGACAAAGGTGTGGACTCCGGACTGGGGCGGGCAACCGTCCACTGTCTGGGGTCCGTGACAAGTGCATGATCTGGCTCCTGGCTCACAGACCGCTTCGGTCGAGTGCCTACGGGGGGCCTTGCGGGTTGCTGTGAGACTGCGATTGGAGTGGGAGTTCCTGTGGACGACGACATGGGCCGGAGCGCCGAGCATCACGGAGGCACAGCCACCGGAGCCAACGGGGGAGAGAGCGGCGGCGCCCAAGACCTCGCAACGGTGTGGGCGATGCTCATCGAGGACCTGCCGCCGAACCAGCGCGCGTGGCTCGCGGCCAGTCGGCCGGTCACCATCCACGAGAACACCGCGATCATCGCGGTCGCCGACGACTTCACGCGGAACCAGCTCGAGGGCCGGCTGCGTACCCGCCTGGAGGACTCGCTGACCGACTCGCTCGGCCAGCACGTCCGGATCGCGGTCACCGTCGACCCGGAGCTCGACCACAACCCGCTGCCACGTCACCGTCGCGACGACGGCGGCCGTACGCCGGAGCGAGCCCCCCAGCAGGGCTACGGCCAGCCCGGCTATCCGCAGACCTACGAGCCCGACGGTCACTCGAACCAGCACTACGCACCGCCGTTCGAGCGGGAAGCCCAGCCCACACCCGGGTACAGCCGTGAGGCCGAACCCACATCGACAGAGCAACTTGTCGACACATCGATCAATCCACAAATCGATTTGTCGACAAATCCTCTGGATGTGCCGACGCCGCTGCCGCCGGGCGCGGGTCGCTCGACAGCCTCCGCCTCGTCAGGCAACGTCCTCGAAACCCGGCTGAACCCGAAGTACATCTTCGAGAGCTTCGTCATCGGCTCCTCGAACCGGTTCGCCCACGCGGCGGCCGTCGCCGTGGCCGAGGCGCCGGGCAAGGCCTACAACCCGCTCCTCATCTACGGCGACTCCGGGCTGGGGAAGACCCACCTGCTCCACGCGATCGGCCACTACGTGCGCAGCCTCTTCAACGGCGCGCGCGTGCGCTACGTGTCGACCGAGGAGTTCACGAACGAGTTCATCAACGCGATCCGCGACGACAAGGCGGCCACGTTCCAGCGCCGCTACCGCGACGTCGACGTCCTCCTCATCGACGACATCCAGTTCTTGGAGGGGAAGATCCAGACGCAGGAGGAGTTCTTCCACACCTTCAACACCCTCCACAACGCGAACAAGCAGATCGTCATCACCTCCGACCGGGCACCCAAGCGTCTCGTCGCACTCGAGGACCGGCTCCGCAACCGGTTCGAGTGGGGCCTCATCACCGACGTCCAGCCCCCGGACCTCGAGACCCGGATCGCGATCCTCCGCAAGAAGGCCGCGCTGGAGAGGATGACCGCGCCGCCGGACGTCCTCGAGTTCATCGCGAGCAAGATCCAGACCAACATCCGCGAGCTCGAGGGTGCGCTCATCAGGGTCACCGCCTTCGCGAGCCTGAACCGGCAGCCGGTCGACCTCACTCTTGCCGAGATCGTCCTCAAGGACCTCATCCCCGAAGGGGGCGAGCCGGAGATCACGGCCGCGCTGATCATCGCCCAGACCGCGGCGTACTTCGGGCTGTCGATCGACGACCTGTGCGGATCGAGCCGCAGCCGCGTCCTGGTGACGGCGCGTCAGATCGCGATGTACCTGTGCCGCGAGCTCACTGACCTTTCACTGCCCAAGATCGGGCAGCAGTTCGGCGGGCGTGACCACACGACGGTCATGCACGCCGACAAGAAGATCCGTCAGCTGCTCGCCGAGCGTCGCAGCGTGTACAACCAGGTCACCGAGCTCACGAACCGGATCAAGCAGCAGGCCCGCCAGCCCTGATCTTCCTCACCCCGTCGCCCAGGCATCTCGCTGAGATGTCTGGGCGACGTCGTTTCCGCCCGGCTCGACGCGTGTCCGCACCGTCCGCTCGCGACTCCTTCGTCGCTCCAGCCGCTTCCACCCCGCGGGGGCGACGCCGGACACACTCCTTCGCGCTGTTTCATCGGTCCTGATGGACCTCCTCAGCCTGGGGAGCGACGTGTGGACCGGACGGCACCTGCCGGGGACAGCGTGTGGAGAAGTTGTGGTTCGTCGGTGAACTACAACTTGTCGTTCACAATGTTCTTGTAGTTCTCCCAAGCCGATCCACAGCCCCTGCGGACGAAAAATCGCGACCTGACCTGCGCAGATGCCACTTCTCCACAGTTTCCACGGTTGCTATGAAGACGATGAGACCAATTACAACTCTCTCGCTCGGGAAACTCTCCCGGCCGGCTCCCTGGGGACAACCACCCGAAACCTGTCATTCGAAAGCTCGAAACCGACCGCGTCCGGACGTGAACAGAACGCACCCCCGGTGAGAGAGTTGTCGGTGATCGCTGATGAGATAACGAACTACACCTGCCGAGTAGGGGTTCCTCATGGCAGGATTCACTCCCGCACACGCCCGATCTCACCCACCGGACCCCATGGAGGCGAACACCTGTGAAGTTCCGCGTCGAGCGCGACGTGCTGGCCGACGCCGTCGCCTGGGCCGCTCGTAGCCTTCCGGTCCGTCCCAGCGTCCCGGTGCTCGCGGGCCTGCTCATCGAGACCAGCGCCGAGGGCGACGGCCTCGTGCTCTCCACCTTCGACTACGAGACGTCGGCTCGCGCGACGATCCCGGCCGACGTCTCGGACGAGGGCAGGGCGCTCGTCTCCGGTCGCCTGCTCGCCGACATCTGCCGCAGCCTCCCGAACAAGCCGGTCGAGATGACCATCGACGGCGCCAAGGTGTCCCTCACCTGCGGTTCGGCCCGGTTCAGCCTCCAGACCATGCCCGTGGAGGAGTACCCGACTCTCCCGGAGATGCCCGCGGCCGCCGGCACCGTCGCGAGCGACCGCTTCGCCGCCGCCGTGAGCCAGGCCGTGGTCGCCGCCGGCCGCGACGACATGCTCCCGGTCCTCACCGGTGTGCGGATCGAGATCGAGGGCGAGACCATTTCGCTGCTCGCAACCGACCGGTTCCGGCTGTCCCACCGCGAGCTGGGCTGGGAGCCCGCGGCGACCGATGCCTCGGCCGCAGCCCTCGTGCCGGCCAAGGTGCTCGCCGACACGGCGAAGTCGCTGACCGCAGGGCGCCAGGTCACGATCGCCCTCGCCAGCACCGGATCGGGCGAAGGGATCATCGGCTTCGAGGGGTCCGCCGGCGGTGGCGTCCGTCGTACGACCACACGACTGCTCGACGGAGAGTTCCCCAAGGTCCGCACGCTGTTCCCGAACGAGCACCTCACCATCGCCCGCGTCGACAAGGCCTCGCTGATCGAGTCGGTCAAGCGCGTGTCTCTGGTGGCCGAGCGCAACACGGCCGTCCAGCTCGCGTTCAGCGACGGGGTCCTCACCCTCGACGCCGGAAGCGGTGACGAGGCGCAGGCGTCGGAGTCGATCGAGGCCTCCGTGGAGGGCGACGACATCACCACGGGCTTCAACCCGCAGTTCCTCCTCGACGGGCTGACCGCGATCGAGGAGCCGGTGGTCGAGCTGGCCTTCACCCAGGCGTCCAAGCCTGCCGTGATGGCGGGTGTGCCCACGCCGGACGGCGAGGCCGACCTCGACTTCCGCTACCTGCTGATGCCTCGCCGCCTGCTCTCCTGACGCACGGCGACCGAGCAAGATCCCGCCCGGGAACCCTGGGTAGCCTGGCCGGGACGGACCAGCAGCCACGTCTGGAGGACGCACACATGGAGCTCGGACTCATCGGTCTCGGCAGGATGGGCGGCAACATGCGCGAGCGCATGCGCCGGGCCGGGCACACGGTGGTCGGCTACGACCGCAACCCCGAGGTGCGCGACGTCGACAGCGTCAAGGCGCTGGTGGACGCACTTCCCTCCCCCAAGGTCGTGTGGGTGATGGTCCCGGCGGGCGACCCGACGCGGGAGACCGTGCGCGAGCTCGCGGGGCTCCTCGCCGAGGGCGACGTCGTCGTCGACGGCGGCAACTCCCGGTGGACCGACGACCTGGTGCACGGCGAGCTGCTCGCCGAGAAGGGGATCGGCTTCGTCGACTGCGGCGTCTCCGGCGGTGTCTGGGGTCTCGAGAACGGCTACGCCCTGATGGCCGGTGGCGACGCCGCCGACATCGCGAAGGTCCAGCCCGCCTTCGACGCGCTCAAGCCCGAGGGCGAGTTCGGCTGGGTCCACGCGGGCAAGGTCGGCGCCGGACACTTCTCGAAGATGGTCCACAACGGCATCGAGTACGCCCTGATGCAGTCCTACGCCGAGGGCTGGGAGCTGCTGAACAAGGTCGACATGGTCGACAACGTCACCGAGGTCTTCCGCTCCTGGCGGGAGGGCACGGTGATCCGGTCCTGGCTCCTCGACCTGCTCGTCGCCGCGCTGGACGACGACACCGACCTGACCGGCATCCGCGGGTACGCCGAGGACTCTGGCGAGGGCCGGTGGACCGTCGAGGCGGCGATCGAGAACGCCGTGCCGATGCCGGCCATCGCCGCGTCCCTCTTCGCCCGCTTCTCCTCACGCCAGGACGACAGCCCGGCCATGAAGGCGGTCGCCGCCATGCGCAACCAGTTCGGCGGGCACGCCACGCGCACGAGCGCCCCGGCAACGTCGAGCGAGGCCGCCGGGAGCCCGCCCACCACGGCGGACACCGGAGCAGGCGGCCCGGAACAGTCGCAGGCAGCCGAGTCGGCAGGATCCGGCTCGGGGGCCGAGCCGACGGAGAGCTAAGTCCCCGGTGCACGTCGCACACCTGTCCCTGCACAACTTCCGTTCGTACGCCGACGTCGACGTCACCCTCGGACCGGGCGTCACCGCCTTCATCGGGCGCAACGGCCAGGGCAAGACCAACCTCGTCGAGGCGATCGACTACCTGGCGCGCCTCACCTCGCACCGCGTCGCGAGCGACGCACCGCTGGTGCGCCACGGCACCGACCAGGCCGTCGTCCGCGCGCTGGTGGTCCGCGACGAGCGGCAGGCGCTGCTCGAGGTCGAGCTCAACCCCGGCCGTTCCAACCGAGCCCGGATCAACAAGTCGCCGCTCCCCCGCGCCCGCGAGCTGATCGGCATGGTGCGCACCGTGCTCTTCTCGCCCGAGGACCTCGCGCTCGTCAAGGGTGACCCCTCGGACCGGCGCCGCTTCCTCGACGACCTGCTCGTCCTCCGGGCGCCCAGGTACGCCGGGGTCCGCTCCGACTACGACCGCGTCCTCCGCCAGCGCAACTCCCTGCTCAAGACGGCCGGCGCCGCGCGGCGCAGCGGGTCGGCGAGCAGCCGTGCGGAGTCGGCGCTGTCCACCCTCAGTGTCTGGGACTCCCACCTCGCGCGCACCGGGGCCGAGCTGCTCGCAGCCCGCCTCGCGCTGGTCGAGGAGCTCAAGCCCCTGGTCGGCAAGGCGTACGAGGCGGTCGCGCGCGGGGCATCCCGCTCCGACGCGACGATCGCCTACCGGTCCTCGTTCGAGCTGCCCACACCGCCGGAAGGGTACGACGGGGGTCTGCCCGACCGCGTCCAGCTCGCCGAGGCGATCACGGCGGAGGTCGAGCGGCGGCGAAGCGACGAGCTCGAGCGCGGCATCTCGCTGGTGGGGCCCCACCGGGACGAGCTCACCTTGACCCTCGGGCCGTTGCCCGTGAAGGGCTACGCCAGTCACGGTGAGTCGTGGTCGTTCGCCCTCGCGTTGCGGCTGGCGTCCTACGACCTCCTGCGTGCGGGCGGCGACGACCCGATCCTGATCCTGGACGACGTGTTCGCCGAGCTCGACACCGAGCGCCGGCAGCGGCTCGCCGAGATGGTCGCCGACGCCGAGCAGGTCCTCGTCACCGCGGCGGTCCCCGCCGACGTGCCCGAGAAGCTGGCCGGCGTTCGCATCAGCGTGGCGGAGGGGGTGGTCACCCATGCCGGATGAACCAGACGACCCCGAAGAGCGCCTCTCGCCGAGCGCATCCAGCCCCCATGACAACGGCCCGCGACCCGAGCCGCATCCCGGTCCCGGCGACGACCAGGCACCCGAGACGTCCTCGGACCCAGGAGAGAGCGGGGAGGAACACGAGGACACCGGCCTTGACCTGGCCCGGAGCATCGCCCGCTCGCTGGCCGGCTCCAAGCGCCGCTCTTCCCGTCGTACTCCCCCTCGGCCAGGGTCCAGACCACGCCGCGGAGACCCGAAGGCCTCGGGCGCGCACCCCGACGAGCGGGACCCGCAGCTGCTCGACTCGACGATCGGCCGGCTCATCGCGGAGCAGGGCTGGGGCACCGACGTACGCGTCCACGGGGTGTTCTCGCGATGGGACAGCCTGGTCGGCCGCGACGTCGCGCAGCACTGCCGACCGGAGTCGTACGCCGACGGCAAGCTCGTCGTGCGCACCGACTCAACCGCCTGGGCCACGCAGATGCGGCTGCTCGCCCCGACCGTCGTCCGGAGGCTGAACGAGGAGCTCGGCGACGGCACCGTCACCGTGATCGACGTACAGGGTCCGCACGGCCCGACCTGGCGCAGAGGACCTCGTTCGGTGCGGGACGGCAGGGGTCCTCGAGACACGTACGGATGACCGCCTTCAGGACGCTCTGGGAGGCCCCGACCGCGTATAGGGACTCTGCGCCTCCCCTGCCAGGCGCTCTCAGAGGCACTTCCGGGCCTTGAATCGGCCCCCCTGGCGAGCGCAACCCCCTCCCCCTGTGGGTTGTCACACGGAAATCAGCCCGTGGCGGGGTACACTGGACATCGGGTCGACGCCCGCTCCGGGGCCGGCCTTCGCCATGTCATCCGCCGTTCGCGACTCACCGCAGCAGGTGAGGTGCGGCCATGCGGCCTGAGGATCGAAGAGGTCGAACTTCGTGGCTCCAGAAGACAGCACGTCGCCTTCTCCCGAAGAGGTGGCCGAGACCGCCGCAGCTCTTGCTCCCAAGGGAGAGGGGCACGCGGTCGAGGAGGGCAAGTACGACGCCTCCGCCATCCAGGTCCTCGAGGGGCTCGAGGCCGTGCGCAAGCGCCCCGGCATGTACATCGGCTCCACGGGCGAGCGGGGTCTGCACCACCTGGTGTGGGAGATCGTGGACAACTCCGTCGACGAGGCTCTCGCCGGTCACTGCGACCGGATCGTGGTCACGCTGCTCGCCGACGGCGGGGTCCGGGTCGAGGACAACGGTCGAGGCATCCCCACCGACACCGCGCCGGGCCAGGAGATGCCGGCTGTCACGATGGCGCTCACGATGCTTCACGCCGGCGGCAAGTTCGGCGGTGGCGGCTACAAGGTCTCCGGTGGTCTGCACGGCGTGGGCGTCTCCGTCGTAAACGCGCTGAGCAGCAAGCTGCAGGTCGACGTGCGCAACCGCGGCTACCACTGGCGACAGACGTTCAGCCTCGGTGTTCCCGACGGCCCGCTCGAGCAGCTCGAGGCGACCGACGAGACCGGGACGACGGTCACCTTCTGGGCGAGCTCGGACATCTTCGAGACGACGACGTACTCCCTGGAGACCATCACCACCCGCATCCGCGAGATGGCCTTCCTGAACAAGGGGCTCGAGATCGTCGTACGCGACGAGCGTCCCCAGTCCGAGGCGATCGCCGAGGCGGTCGCGGACGGCACCATCGACGCGTCGGTCGACCAGAGCGGCAGCGGCGCGATCCACGCGGTCGAGGGCGGCGTGCTCGAGCAGCGCTTCCTCTACCACCGCGGCCTCGTCGACTACGTCGAGCACCTCAACCGCCGCAAGGAGGCCGCGCACCCGAGCGTCATCGACTTCGAGGCCGAGATGAACGGCGACGGCATGAGCGTCGAGATCGCCATGCAGTGGAACACCACGTTCAACGAGTCGGTCCACACCTTCGCCAACACCATCAACACCCACGAGGGCGGCACCCACGAGGAGGGCTTCCGTGCGGCGCTCACCTCGCTGGTCAACCGGTCGGGCGAGGACTGGGGCCTGATCAAGAAGCCTGAGGACCGGGTCTCCGGCGACGACGTGCGCGAGGGCCTGACCGCGATCATCTCCATCAAGCTCGGCGAGCCGCAGTTCGAGGGCCAGACCAAGACCAAGCTCGGCAACACCGAGGCCAAGGGCTTCGTGCAGAAGGTCGTCAACGAGCAGTTCGGCGAGTGGCTCGAGAAGAACCCGGCCGAGGGCAAGGACATCGTCCGCAAGGCCCAGGCCGCGGCCTCGGCCCGCATCGCCGCCCGCAAGGCACGCGACCTCGCCCGCAACCGCAAGGGTCTGCTCGGCGGGGGTGGCCTGCCCGGCAAGCTCGCCGACTGCCAGTCCACGAACCCGGCCGAGTGCGAGATCTTCGTCGTCGAGGGTGACTCCGCGGGCGGCTCCGCCAAGGGTGGCCGCGACCCGCGCACCCAGGCGATCCTCCCGATCCGGGGCAAGATCCTGAACGTCGAGAAGGCGCGCCTGGACAAGGTGCTCGCCAACAACGAGGTCCAGGCGATCATCTCCGCGCTCGGCACCGGCATCCACGAAGAGTTCGACATCGACAAGCTGCGGTACCACAAGATCGTGATGATGGCCGACGCCGACGTCGACGGTCACCACATCCGCACGCTGCTGCTCACGCTGCTGTTCCGGTTCATGAAGCCGCTGATCGAGCACGGGTACGTCTACCTCGCGCAGCCCCCGCTGTACCGCCTCAAGTGGAACAAGCCGCACGCCCACGAGTTCGTCTACTCCGACGCCGAGCGTGACGCCCTGATGGCCTCGGGCATCGAAGAGGGCAAGAAGCTCCCGAAGGACAACGCGATCCAGCGCTACAAGGGTCTCGGTGAGATGAACCCGGACGAGCTGTGGGACACCACCCTCGACCCGGACAACCGGTTGCTGCTCCAGGTGACGCTCGAGGACGCCGCCCAGGCCGATGAGATGTTCTCGATCCTCATGGGTGAGGACGTCGAGCAGAGGCGATCGTTCATCCAGCGGAACGCCAAGGACGTGCGGTTCCTTGACATCTGAGGTCCTCGTGGCCGGCGGCTTGCCGCTCCGCTGCGCCTCCCGACCGGCGTACCCCTGGCGCTGGGGCGGCGCGTCGGCTTCGCCGCCGCGGCCAAGCCCCTTGATGCGCCCGCGGTACGACGGTCGTCCGGCCGCCTCGTGCCGGCCGCCGCGGCCTCACCTGCCCACGACCAACTGACCTCGCTGTCGTACGACGAAAGTGATCACCAGTGACTGACAACACGATCGAGGGCCCGGGGCCCGGCGGCCGGATCGAGCCGGTCGAGCTGCAGGTCGAGATGCAGCGCTCCTACATCGACTACGCGATGACCGTCATCGTGGGTCGCGCGCTGCCGGACGTCCGCGACGGCCTCAAGCCGGTGCACCGCCGAGTCCTCTACGCCATGTACGACGGCGGCTACCGACCCGACCGGGGCTTCTCGAAGTGTGCCCGCGTCGTCGGTGAGGTCATGGGTCAGTACCACCCTCACGGTGACTCCGCGATCTACGACACCCTCGTCCGCCTCGCGCAGCCGTGGGTCATGCGGGCGCCGCTCGTCGACAGCCAGGGCAACTTCGGCTCTCCGGGCAACGACCCCGCCGCCGCCATGCGGTACACCGAGTGCAAGATGGCTCCGCTCGCCATGGAGATGGTCCGTGACATCGACGAGGACACCGTCGACTTCACGCCCAACTACGACGGCCGCTCCCAGGAGCCGGTGATCCTGCCGGCCAGGTTCCCGAACCTGCTGGTCAACGGCTCGGCCGGCATCGCGGTCGGCATGGCGACCAACATCCCGCCGCACAACCTGCGGGAGATCAACGAGGGCGTGCAGTGGGCGCTCCAGCACCCCGAGGCCACCCGGGAGGAGCTGCTCGAGGCGCTCATGCAGCGCATCAAGGGCCCGGACTTCCCCATGGGTGCGCTGATCGTCGGCACGCAGGGCATCGAGCAGATGTACCGCACGGGGCGTGGCTCGGTCACGATGCGCGCCGTCGTCGACATCGACGAGGACGCCAAGGGCCGCACGATGCTCTCGATCACCGAGCTGCCCTACCAGGTCAACCCCGACAACCTCGCGCTCAAGATCGCCGAGCTCGCCGACTCCGGCAAGATCCAGGGAATCGCCGACGTCCGCGACGACTCCTCCTCGCGTACCGGCCAGCGCCTCGTGGTCGTGCTCAAGCGCGATGCGGTCGCCCGCGTCGTACTCAACAACCTCTTCAAGCACACCGAGCTGCAGACCAACTTCGGCGCGAACATGCTCGCGCTGGTCGACGGCGTGCCGCGGACGCTGACCCTCGACCAGTTCATCTCGCACTGGGTCACCCACCAGATCGAGGTCATCCAGCGCCGGACGCGTTACCGCCTCCGCAAGGCCGAGGAGGACGCGCACATCTACCGCGGCCTCGTGAAGGCCCTCGACATGCTCGACGAGGTCATCGCCCTCATCCGCGCGTCTGCCACTGTCGAGGACGCCCGGGCAGGGCTGATCGACCTGCTCGACATCGACGAGGTCCAGGCTCGCGCGATCCTCGACATGCAGCTGCGCAAGCTCGCCGCCCTCGAGCGCCAGGCGATCATGGACCGCCTCGCCGAGCTCGAGCGGATCATCGCCGACCTCGAGGACATCCTCGCCAGCGAGTCCCGTCAGCGGCAGATCGTGTCGGACGAGCTCACCGCGATCGTCGAGCGGTTCGGCAACGAGCGCCGCAGCCAGATCATCCCTGCCGACGGCGACCTGTCGATGGAGGACCTGATCCCCGACGAGGACCTCGTCGTGACGATCACACGCGGTGGCTATGCCAAGCGGACCCGGGCCGACCTCTACCGCACCCAGAAGCGCGGCGGCAAGGGAGTGCGCGGCGCGGCGCTCAAGGGCGACGACGTCGTCGAGCACTTCATGGCGACCAGCAACCACAACTGGCTGCTGTTCTTCACCACCGCAGGACGGGTCTACCGGACGAAGGCCTACAACCTTCCCGAGGCCAGCCGTGACGCGAAGGGTGGCCACGTGGCCGGCCTGCTGTCGTTCCAGCCGGACGAGAAGATCGCCCAGGTGCTCGCGGTCCGTGACTACGACCAGGCGCCGTACCTCGTGCTCGCCACCCGGAACGGCCTGGTCAAGAAGACGCCGCTGCCCGACTACAACAGCCCGCGCCAGGCCGGCGTCATCGCGATCAACTTCCGCGAGGACGACGACGAGCTGATCGGCGCCGAGCTGGTCAGCTCCGAGGATGACATCCTCCTCGTCTCCCGCAAGGGTCAGGCGATCCGCTTCCGGGCCGACGACAGCCAGCTGCGGCCGATGGGTCGCGCCACCTCGGGTGTGACGGGGATGAAGTTCCGCGCGGGCGACGAGCTGCTCTCCATGTCGGTGATCCGGGCGGAGCAGGTCGCGGCCGAGGAGGCCGCCGAGGCCGAGGCAGGCAGTGCCGAGGCTTCTCCGGAGGTCAAGGAGCAGTACGTCTTCACGATGACCGACGGCGGCTACGCCAAGCGCACCCGGATCTCCGAGTACCGGTCCCAGTCGCGCGGCGGCCTGGGCATCAAGGCGATGCAGCTCAACGGCGACCGCGGCAACCTGGTCGGCGCGTTCATCGTCGAGGAGGGTGACGAGGTTCTCTCGGTCACCTCCTCCGGTCAGGTGGTGCGCAGCCCGATCGACGAGGAGTTCCGGCCGAAGGGACGCTCGACGATGGGTGTCACCTTCGTCAAGCTCAAGAACAGCGACACCGTGTCGGTCGTGGCGCGAAGCGTCGAGCGGGCGTCGGAGATCGACGAGGCCGCTGCCGAGGCGGAGGCCGAGTCGGCTGCCGAGGCCGAGGTCCAGGCCACAGAGCAGGCGGTTGCCGAGGGCGCAACGGAAGCCGATGACCAGGACAGTGCGACAATCGGGGGCGACGGTGCCGCTGTACCGTCGAATGACGAGACCGATGCCGACTCGGAGACCGAGGAGTCCTGATGGCCGACCGTCGTACCGACGACCAACCACTGGCGCCTCGCCGACCCCTGACGGGATCCGGCCAGGGGAAGTCTGCCGGGACCACGACCAACGAGTCCCCCCGGAACACGAGCACGAACCAGACTTCCGGCAAGCCGACCAACAACCAGCCGCCCACCAGCTCGGCCACCAGCTCAGCCACCGAGCTCAGCCAGCCAGCTCGGCCCCCGGCAAGCCGGCCAGCGGGCCGGCCCCGAGCCCGAGCACCAGCCCGAGCACCAGCCCGAGCACCAGCCCAGCACAGGGCAAGCCGATCGCGAGCGAGACTTCTCGTAAGCCGATCGCGGACCGGGTGACCGAGCGAGTGTCCGGGGCGGTGACCGCGGCCACCGAGACGGTGCGCAAGGCCACGGAGCCACGCAAGGCCGAGGAGCGCAGGCCGGGCAGGCCCGGTACGCCGGCCGCGGCCTCCCGTCCTGGGGGCTCCAAGCCACGCACTCGCAAGGCGCGCCTCCGGATGACCCACGTCGACCCGTGGTCGGTGATGAAGACGGCCTTCCTGCTGTCGATCGCCATGGGCATCGTCACGGTCATCGCGGTCGCGATGGTCTGGTCCGTTCTCGGCGCCGCCGGCGTCTGGGACTCGATCAACCAGACCGTCCAGGAGGTCATCGGCGGCACCGACGGGTCGGCGTTCGACGTCGAGGACTACGTCGGCGCGAGCCGGGTGCTCGGCTTCACGATGATCGTCGCGGTCGTCGACGTGGTCCTGATCACGGCGATCGCGACCCTCGGGGCCTTCCTCTACAACCTGGCCGCGACTCTCCTCGGTGGCATCGAGGTGACCCTGACCGAGGAGGAGCGCTGACCCTGGCCCTCGGTTTGGGGCGGGCCTCCCGGATGGGGTAATCTTCCCCGGCGATGCCACACGGACATCGCGCACGGGCCTATAGCTCAGACGGTTAGAGCGCTTCCCTGATAAGGAAGAGGTCAGAGGTTCAAGTCCTCTTAGGCCCACCACCACATCGCTCGCACTCGCGATCTGAAGGGAACACCATGAAGAAGCTCGTTCTCGTCGCCCTTGCCGCCGTTGCGGCAGCCGTCGCGAGCAAGAAGGTCAAGGCCAGCCAGCAGGAGCAGGCGCTGTGGGCCGAGGCCACTGACAGCGTGAAGAAGGCCTGACCTTCTCCTCCTCCGGGGGCCATGGCGCAATTGGTAGCGCACCTGCTTTGCAAGCAGGGGGTTAGGGGTTCGAGTCCCCTTGGCTCCACCCCAGGTCAGAGCCCCTTTTCCGGTCCGGAAGAGGGGCTTTGTCGTCACGCCCCGGTCATCGCGCTGGACCTGTGCAGTCGGTGGGTGACCGCGGCGACGTACAGGCATGCGGACGCTCAAATCGCGCCGCATCCTCGTCCCCTAGCCTGTCTGCCCATGCCGGTTATCGCCGAAGTGGGACGAACCTGATGCTTGCTGGACGCTATCGACTCGAAGGACCGCTCGCGGCCGGCGGCATGGGCGCCGTTCATGTCGCCACCGACGAACGGCTCGGCCGCCGAGTGGCGGTGAAGATCATGAAGGAAGAGCTCGCCTCGGAACCCGACTTCGTCGAGCGGTTCCGCCGGGAGGCAAGCGCCGCGGCCGGCCTTAGCCACCAGAACATCGCCCAGGTGTACGACTACGGCCAGGACGGCCGACAGCACTTCATCGTCATGGAGCTCGTGGAGGGCACCGACCTCGCGCGCCTGCTCAGGGAGAAGGGTCGGCTCCCGGCCGAGGACGCGCTGAGGATCGCCGCGCAGGTCTGTCGTGCACTGTCCGTCGCCCACCGCGCCGGGATCGTGCATCGCGACATCAAGCCCGCCAACGTGATCGTGACCCACAACGGCGACGTGAAGGTCACCGACTTCGGGATCGCTCGAACGCTGGGCGACAGCACGTTGACCAACGTCGGCTCGGTGCTGGGCACAGCGCAGTACATGTCGCCGGAGCAGGCTCGCGGCGAACCGGCCGGCCCCGCCTCGGATCTCTACGCCGTCGGTGTCGTTCTCTTCCAGTTGCTCACGGGGACGGTGCCCTTCACGGGCGAGTCGGCTGTGGCAGTCGCCCTGCGTCACCTGAACGACGAGATCCCCGCACCGAGCAGCGTCGTGCCGGGCCTGCCCATCGGCGTCGACCAGGTTGTCGCACGCGCCACGGAGAAGGACCCCGAGCACCGCTTCTCGGACGCCGACGAGATGGCGGTGGCGCTCGACAAGGCGCTGTTAGCACCGGAGCACACCGCACCGGAGCACACCGCACCGCTGCCCGCGGCGGCGCCTCACCGCGAAGTGCCGTCGGGGGCACCCTCCCCCGACGGACGCCGTCGCCTGCCTTGGATCCTGGCTGCGGTGGCACTGGCCGCCGCCGTGGCCATCTTGTTCGCCGTCACGCGCGACGGGGAGGAGACCACGGCGCAGCCGAACCCCTCGCCCAGCCTGTCCTCCGAGCCCAGCCGGACTCCCACCAAGCCCGCCCGGTCCAAGAGCGCCGAGCCGACGCCCACGCCCACGCCGCAGGCCACGCAGCCGTCCGGGCCGGTCGTACCTGAGAACCTCGTCGGCCAGGACAAGAAGTCCGCCGAGGAGGCGCTCAAGAGCAGTGGCTACGACGTCAAGACCGTCGACGTCGAGTCCGCCCAGCCCAAGGAGTCCGTGGTCGCGAGCCTGCCCGCGCCGGGCACCCCGGTCAGTCCTGGACAGACCATCGTGTTGCTCAACAGCAACGGCAAGTCCGCCGAGGACAGCCCGGCGTACGTCGTACCCACGGAGTCCACCGGGGCGCACGTGCACGACGTGGAGGACGCCCTCAGGCAGGACGGCATCGAGGTCGAGAAGGTGTCGGTCGACTCCGCGGCCCCCAAGGACAGTGTCATCACGACCTATCCGGCGCCCGGGGAGAGCACCCGAACCGGCGAGGTCGTGCTGCTGGTCTCGACGGGCCATCCAGACGACTGACCCGCGCCAGCCGGGTGCTTGTGCCGCAGCGGCTGCTTCCCCGCCCGACGTCCGTCCTGTCCCGTAGATGACCCGGGCGGCGCATTGCGGTCCCCGCGATCCCGGCGCGACTCTCGAGGGAGACGACTGCGCACCAGAGGTCGCAGTCCTGAAGGACGGGGGAAGCCATGAGTTACACGCTGCTACGAGGCCGGTTCGTCATCCGCTACCCGGACCTACCGCGACAGGGTCCGGAGCCCGATGGCGACACAGTCAAGTTCCTGCCCGACACACCCGGCCTGGTCGAGGCGCTGCCGCGTCGGTCCGGGCGGCCGCCGGACATCACCGCGCGCGGGATCTCGGTGCGGTTCGAGGCGATCGACGCGTTGGAGACGCACTTCGGTGACACGCACCAGGAGCTGGTCGGAGCGAACGCCGCCCGTGACGCGATGCTGGCCCATCTCGGCTTCACCGATGTGCGGTTCTTCCCCGACCAGCCCAACCGGGTGCAGTCCGCCGACCAGGACTCCCTTCGAGGGCACATCCTGTGCAACGGCGTCGACGCCAACGGGCGGTTGATCGCGTTCGTCTATGCAGGGGACCACCCCGGCCCGGACGGGTCGGCCGTCTTCGTAGACGAGACGCTCGTCAGCCTCTCGGTGAACGCAGCCCTGCTCGAAAGCGGACAGGTCTACCCCGCCTTCTATGCCACGTTACCGGCGGATCTCCGCAGCCATCTGGCCAAGCTGTCGCGGGCCGCACGCAGCGCCCAGCCGCCTCTCGGCATCTGGCCGCGTTCGACCGCCGACCCCGACGGACCCGCCACGGTGCCAGACCTCGCCGCCCTCGAGGAGCTGGTCACCTGGCCCAAGCTCTTCCGGAGGTTGGTGTCCTACTTCGCGGCGGGATTCAGCGATCTCGACGGGTTCGACTCGTGGCTGCGCGCCGACCCGGTCAACCGCGACGACGAGCTGTTCCTGCTCGACAGGCTCGAGCGAGGCAACATGCACGACGTCGTTCGCTGCCAAGGCCAGCAGATCGAGCTCCTCACGTGGCCTGAAGAGTTCATCATCAGCCCGGACCCCGCTCCCCCGGGAGCCACCACTGCGCCCCACCACTTTGCCGCGGGGGACGTGGTCGTCGTCGCGGCACTGCCCGACCCCGAAGGGCCGGACCGGGGACACGAGCTGGTCACGCTCCTCAACACCACGGCGGTTCCCATCGACCTGACCGGATGGGGCCTCGTCGACGCCGCGGGTGGGCGGAAGGTCCTTGCGGGAACCATCGCCGGTGGCGCTGTGACCCAGATCGAGGTGGACGGTCCTGTCCAGCTCGGCAACGGTGGCGACTCCGTCGTACTCCTGAGCTCGAGCGGAGAGTCCATCGACCAGGTGACCTACACGAGGAACCAGGTCAGGACAGGAAGGACCATCTGCTTCGGGCGATGACCCTGGCCGGCGCCGGATCCGACCACTCGCGCCGCCCAGTCCCGCGCCTCGCCGCTCGTCAGTCGGTGACGACGAGGACGCGGCAGCCGCCTCCGGGCACGTTGCTGATGAAGATGTCTTGGCACAGCTGCCGCGCCGCCCACAGGCCCGTGGGTCCGTGGCGTTCCGGGTAGCGGTAGCCGGCCAGCCGGTCCGCATTCCCGGGGCCGTCGTCCTCGACGAGGCAGGTCAGCCTCGCGCCCTCGACCCACAACAGCATCTTGATGGGCGCCCCTCCGTGCACGAGGCCGTTGACGAGGACCTCGTTGACCGCCGCGACGAAGCCGTCGACCGCCTCGTCGGCGAGGGTGCTCGACCGCGCCGCCCGATGGATGAGCAGCCGGGCGGCGGCGAGGTGCTGCAGGCCGTTCAGCGTCATCGTGACGACGGGGCGCGCCTCCGGCGGTGCAGGTACGGCGGCCAGCGAATCGACGAGGAAGTCGGCGGGGTCCTGGTACTCGACGCTGGCGGCGCGGCGTGCACCCGTGCCGACATGCTGGTGGGTGGCCTTCGCCGCGGCGATGGTCGACTCGGGAAGCCTCTCGAGGTCGTAGGTGCACAGGGCGTGGAAGGCGTAGGGCCCCAGGACCTCGTTCACGAGCGACTCGTAACGGGACCAGGCGGCATGTCCCTGGCCGTCTTCGGCGAGTGGGACGGTCCCGGTGACCCACAGGTCGACGGGCAGGGGCTCCTCCTCGAGCTTCCGCTGGTAGGCGAAGAGGGTGGTGGTCGGGGTCAGGTAGAGCTCCTCGTCCAGGCCGTACTCCAGCCGGGGATGGGAGCCGAGAGCATCGCGCAGCAGCTCGACACGGGGCTTCGAGCTGTGCACGAGGACGTTGCCTCCGGCGGCCAGGCCCTGCGTCCACGAACGAGCGGGTGCCTTCGACGAGCTCCTCGTCGCTCTCGTGGAGGAGCAGGTCGTGGCTGTAGCTGCCGGCGGTGATGGTCGCGGGGTCTGTCACGACGTCCCCTCCACCTCGAACCCGTCGGCCTCGTGCACGCGGAGCAGTCGAAGCAGCGAGTCCACCGGCTGTTGTGGTGCTCTGAGGGAGACCTTGCCGCCCTCGAGGCGGTGCGGTGCCGTCCCGGTCACGAACGCCCGTGCCCCGGCGACGTCGAGGAACTCGAGGCCGCTCAGCTCGACGGTGAAGGTGCCGGCCCCGGCCGAGGTCGCCGCGGCTGCCACCAGGGCGGAGCGGAGGACCTTCTCGTTGGAGGCGTCCACCGACCCTGCGATCGCGACACCTCCCGGGACGGGCGACGTCCGGAGCTGCGACCCCCGGACACCGCCCCCGTGCATCGCGCACACCGTCTGCAGGGTCGCCTGCGGCAGGTGCGCGCCGTACTGGCAAAGGACCGAGACCGGACGCGAGCTGCACATCTCGTCGGTCGCCCACTCGACGTCGGCGTGCTCGGTCGGGCTCATCACGCTCCAGGCGGTCGTGGCCTCACCGGACCACCACACCATCGGGTAGCCGTCCTCGAGCGCCTCGTCCACCTTGTCGTCCTGCCAGGCGGGCGAGTAGGTCTGCTCGCTCGCTGGGAAGACCTGCAGCTGCCCGCGCACGAGCGCCACGTCGACCTCGACTCCGTGCTCCTCCAGGAGTCCGAGCAGGGAGCGGTCGCCGGGCTGGTGCGCAGGCTCGATGTAGATGACCTTGGCCCCGAGCTCGAGACCCTGACGGGCCCACTCCGCGAGGCCGATGCGGCGCTGCCGCTCGCTGTCGTGCACGAGCACGAGGTGACCGTTCCAGTCGACCGGGCGCTCCTCGTACGTCCGCATCAACCCAGGCTACGCCCGCTGGCAAGACCGGATGCCGGCTGAGGAACCGGCCTAGCCAGCCGGGAGGCCGGGAACGAGACAGCCGGAGCAGGTGCAAGTCACGCGGCGGCCGGATCAGCGTGCCGGGGCGTCCGGGCCAGGACTTCCGAGGTGGTCGACGGCGACGGCGCGCCCGCTTCGGACGTCCGTGATCGCGATCCGCATCTCTGCCCGCCACGCGGACGTGTCGTCGGGCGTCGGGACCGGGCCCACACCCTCGACAACGGCGACGTTGAGCCACCCGAAGGTGCCGCCGAGCGCGTGCAGCTTCTCGTGGACGCGGACGAGGGTGCCCGGCGAGAGTAGGCTCTCGAGGTCGTTGTGGTGCCAGAGCACGGCCTGCCCGTCGACGGTGACGTAGTCGACCTCGACCTCGCGGTCGGCGACCGAGCTCACCACCCCGTCTCGCCAGCCCCAGGGCGACTCCCCCAGCTTGCGTGCGTGGATGGGGTGCATGTGGTGGCCCGGTGCGTAGGACGCGCAGCCGCGGCCGAGGTCGTGGCAGGTACGGCGGTCGTCGGTCATGTGACTTCTCCCTGAAGGTCGTGGGACCTCCAGGCCGTGGCGTGGGAGGTGCCCGCTCTTGCCCGCCGCTGTTGCGACGCGCCGGCTCTTCCTCCGGGGGCACCTTGCGCGGGAGCAGGAAGCCGAGCAGCGAGCCGGAGGGCTTGGCGCTGCTCTCATGAGCCACCTAGAGCATAGGGCGGCGCGCCGACAGACACGGTCCGATGCCGCGGTCGGTTTCACGGGAAACCGCCGTGACGACCGGGGGAGAGCCGTGCTCCCGGGGAGAGCCGTGCTCCCGGGGAGGCCGGGCTCCCGGGGGCCGCGCCCCTGAGCGCCGAGGGGACCTCAGAGCTGCGCCGACGTCGCGCCCCGGAGCGCCAGGAATTCGGTCTCGTCGTGGGCGGAGAAGACCGTGACCTCGTCCGAGTGATCTGCGTGCAGCCGGCGAAGCCGCTCCTGGTTCTCGACCCGCGACCGGTGGTCGATCTCGACGAGCCGCTGGAAGGCACGGAGCCCGGGAGGACAGGAGGGCGGCTGCTCCTTCTCGCCGTGGAAGAAGTACGCGTCGCCGGCGTGGAGGAGCCAGTCGCCGTTCGGCCGGCGTACCCCGACGCCCGAGTGACCGCGGGTGTGGCCCTTCAGCGGCACCAGCACGAGCCCGTCGTCGATAACGCTGACCGACTCGAAGCCGAACCACGACTCCCCTTGGTCGGCACGGTGCTCGACCCACGAGGGGCCGTGCGCCCACTGCGCCGCGATGTAGCGCGCCCGCTCCCTCGCCGTCGGCCGTCGCGCCGCCGCCAGCTCGTCGGCGTGCACGTGGACCTGAGCGTCCGGGAAGTCCCCGAGCCCTCCGGCGTGGTCGAGGTCGAGGTGGGTCACGACGATCCGGCGTACGTCGGAGGCGCTGAAGCCGAGCGCCTGCACCTGGGCGAGCGCGGTCTCGGCCGGGTCGAAGCGCGCTCCGATCACGGCGGTGAACGGTCGGCCGAGCCGGCGCGGGTCGGCGACATCGCCGGTGCCGAACCCGGTGTCGACCAGGGTCAGGCCGTCCTCGCCCTCGACGAGCAGGCAGTGCGCGACGAGCCGAGGGGGCATGAGCCCGGGCAGCCGTGCTGCCGCGGGGCACATGGTGGCGCAGCTGAGGTGGTGCACTCCCACGGGATCAGGCCCCCTCTGCGGCGTGCAGCGCACGGACGGTCGGCGAGGTCTCGACCTCGTTGGGCTCCGGGTAGGTCCCGAGCACCCGGTCCGCCGTACCGGCCGTGGTCACCGTGAACCAGTAGTGCTCGTTCTTGTAGTGGTGCAGCCGGTGGTTGCGCCACACCGCGCGGAACGCCTTCGACCGCGGCCGGTAGTCGCTGTGCACGAGGTAGTGCGTCCACTCGTAGAAGAACCCGAGCCCGGCCACCGAGACCAGGAAGGTCAGCCCGAGCCCGTCGCGCGGGAACACGAAGAAGGCCACCAGGACGTACGTCGGGAGCAGCCAGGCGAGGACCTGCCACGGGATGAACACCAGCGGGATGTCCCTGGGGTCGGCGTGGTGCGCGCGGTGCTTGCGGGCGAGGAGGGTGTCGAGCTCGACCGGCCCGAGCCTGCGGGGCCGCCAGTGCAGGATGCACACGTGGATCGCCCACTCGATGAACGGGAACGCCGCCACGAGGGCCAGCGGGAGGGCCGCGTCGGTCCAGCGGTAGTCGCCTGCCACCACCCGCGCGACCACGCCGAAGGTGAGGAGCCCGCCGATCATCCACGGCGAGGGGTGGCGGAGGAACGCCCGCCAGGCGTCCCCCAGTGACACAGAGGTACGCCGGGCGCCGGTGATCCGGCGTTCGTCGGCGGCGAGCCGCTCGTGTGCGAGCTTCTCGATCTCGGGCGAGGGACGGGTCATGCTTCCTCCAGGTCGTGGATCGCGGAGATCAGGCTGGTCGTCGCTGGGTGCAACAGGCGTTCGGTGGCGGCGCGGGCCGCGGCGGGGTCGTGGGCCGCGACGGCCTCGCGCACGTCGCGGTAGGCGTCGATCTGGCTTACCTCGGCCTCCATGAGGACCGCGAGGGCGTCGATGGCCGGCTCGTACGCGGCGCGGAGGCTGTTGAACATCAGCCGGAACACCACGGAGTCGGCGCCGTCGACCACGTGGTCCCAGAAGGTCAGCGCTGCGCGCTGGCGCGCCACCGGGTCCTCGTCGGCCTCGAGCGCCGCGATCGCCTCGTCGAGCGCGTCGTGCAGCGCCCTGCTTCCCCGCTCGGCCGCCAGCGCGGCGACCTCGGGCGCGATCGCGATCCGGGCCTCGAGGATGCTCCGGGCGACCGAGACGTCGAGCTCGTCGTTGCGCACGAGCAGCCGGGGCAGCAGGTCGAGGCCCGCGGAGCGCCGGAACTCACGGACGGTGGTCGCGCCCCCGTGGCGTACCTCGACGAGCCTGGCCTGCGCCATGCGCTGCAGCGCCTCGCGCACGGCGGGCCGGGACACCCCGAGCACCTCGGCGAGCCGCCGCTCGCTCGGGAGGCTCTCGCCGGGGGCGAGCTCGCCGTCCACGACGTCGGACAGGATCTGGTCGAAGACCTCGTCGGGGACGAGGCGGCGGGCCACGGGCTTGAGTGCCATGCCGACCAAGGTGGCTCGGGTCACGTCAGGTGGTCAAGTGGTCAGACCAGTATGTGGACGCGGCTCTGGAGTGGGCAGCGCGGTTCCGAGGCCTCGCGACTTCCCACGTGCTTTGGACGCATCCCAAGCGGTATGCCGCTTGTGCAGAGTCCATAACCCCGCGTTACAGCCCGCGTGAGGAGGGGTGGCTGGGGCGGGACGTACGCTGGACGCCGTGCGAAGGGACCTCGGTGTGCTGCTGGCCCCTCGACTCATCCCCCTCCACCTGCTCGGCGTCGTGGCCACGGTCGCGGCCGTGCTCCTAGGCGTCTGGCAGCTGAACGCCTGGCAGGCCCACCGCGACGCCGAGGCCCGGGACCTCACCTCCCTGGCGCCCGTGCCGCTGCAGAAGGTGCTCGGCGCCGACGACCCGTTCCCCTCGTCCGGTGTCGGCCGACCCGTGACGCTGAGCGGAGCGTGGCTGCCCGACTCGACGTTCTACGTCACAGGCCGCGAGCTCGACGGGCGGTCCGGGTCCTGGGCGGTGACCCCGGTCGCGGTGTGCGAGCAGCCCGCCGCGTGTCCCGAGAGCCCCGCGCTGCTCGTCGTACGCGGATGGACCGCGGACCCCGCAGCGGCGCCCGCCCCACCGCGAGGCCCGGTCACCCTCCGCGGCTGGCTCCAGCCGCCCGAGGGCAGCGGTGTCCCCGACCAGGACCCGCGCGACGACCGCCTCCCCGAGGTGCGCATCGCCGACGCGATCCAGCGGGTGGACCAGGACCTGTACGGCGCCTTCCTCATCGCGGACCGAGCCGACCCCGGCGAAGCGGTTCAGGGCCTCACGCCGGTCACCCCCGAGTCGCTGCCGTCGCCCGGCTCGTTCACCGGCCTGCGCAACCTGCTCTACGCGATCCAGTGGTGGGTGTTCGCCGGGTTCGCCCTCTTCGTCTGGTGGCGCTGGGCCAAGGACGAGCTCGAGCGGTCCCGGCGTGGCTCTGGCGCGCCGGCGGTTGAACGGCCTGAGGTACCGTCGAACCCGTGAAATCCCTGCTCACGCCGTACCGAGTCATGGCCAACGTCGTTGGTGTCCTGCTGATCATCCTCGTCCTGATCGGCCTGCCGCTGCACTACCTCTCGCCCGACGGCAGCACCGCCGAGTCCATCGGTGACGGCATCTCGCAGTACCTCGGAGTCGCGCACGGCTGGCTCTACATGATCTTCCTCGTCGTGGCGTTCCTGCTGTCGCGCCGTGCTCGGTGGGACCTCGGGTTCACCGCCGTGACGCTGCTCGCCGGGACCGTGCCGATCCTGTCGTTCTGGGCAGAGCACCGGGCGACCGCGGACGTGCGGAGCCGGATCGCCGCCGAGGAGACTGCTGCCCGCGTCGGAGCGACGGGCTCGTCTCAGGACGCTGCGCACTCGACCGGTTCCGGCGCGCACTCGACCGGCTCCGCCGAGGCCTGACCCATGACGCGCACCGCCTTCGTGCTCGGGGGCGGCGGCGTGCTCGGCGCGGTCGAGGTCGGCATGCTCCGCGCCCTGGCGGAGGCCGACATCAGGCCCGACGTCATCCTGGGCACCTCCGTCGGCGCCCTCAACGGCGCTCTCGTCGCCGCCGACCCCGGCCCCGGGGTGATCGACCGGCTGGTCGGCCTGTGGGAGAGCGCCGCAGCCGGCAAGGAGGTCTACGGCGACGGCGCGGTCCGCCAGGTCACCCGCGCCATGCGCACCGGGACCCACCTGCACTCCGCGAAGCCCTTGCGGGCGCGGCTCGAGCAGGAGCTCGGCGACCTGACGTTCGACGAGCTCGTCATCCCGTTCCAGTGCTGCGCCGCCTGCATCGAGCGGGCCGCCGAGCACTGGTTCACCGAGGGCCGGGTGGTCGACGCGGTCGTTGCCTCCGCAGCGGTTCCGGGACTGCTCCGCCCCGCCCGGGTGGGCGACGAGCACTTCCTCGACGGCGGCATCGTGAACTCGATCCCGGTCGGCCGGGCCGTCGAGGTCGGCGCGGACCGGATCTTCGTCCTCCAGGTGGGACGGGTGGACCGCCCCCTGCAGGTGCCGCGGAAGCCGTGGGAGGTCGCGCGGGTCTCCTTCGAGATCGCCCGGCGCCATCGGTTCCAGCGCGAGATGGCCGCGCTGCCCGACGAGCGTGACCGCCCATGTGCTCCCCACGGGCGGGGGCTCCTCCCGTGACGACTCGCTGCTCGCCTACCGGGACTTCAAGGCGGTGGTGAGGCGGATCGACGCGGCCTACGAGGCATCCGCGAGGTACCTCGAGGAGCACCTGCGATGACCGGGGTGGTCCAGCGAGTCGTCGTGGCGCCGGCGCTGATCGTGCTGACCGTCGTACTCCTGACCACGATCCCCGTGTGGGTCTTCGTCGCAGCGGTCCTGTCGCCGATCGTCCCGGGCCGCCTCCGACCGCTGCGACTGCTCTGGGTCCTGATGCTGCACCTGGTCCTCGAGAGCCTGATCCTGATCGAGCTGTTCGGCCTGTGGATCGCCTCGGGCTTCGGGGCGTTCATCCGGCGGCCGTACTTCGAGCGGATCCACTACGACCTCGCCCAGACTTACCTGGTCATCTTCTTCCGCGAGGCCCGGCGGGTGCTGCGACTGAAGATCGTCACGGAGGGCCCGGCACCCGACGCCTTCCCGGGGCATCCGCTGCTGGTCTGCTCCCGGCACGCCGGACCCGGCGACTCCTTCACGCTGATGTACGCCCTCATGCACTGGTACGCCCGCGAGCCGCGAGTCGTGCTCAAGGACACCCTCGCCTGGGACCCCGCCATCGGCGTCCTGCTCAACCGCGTGCCGAGCCGGTTCGTCTCCCCGCCGAGGAAGGGCGACCCACCGGACCGGCTCGAGCGCCAGGTGGGCGAGCTAGCGCGTGGGCTCGACGACAACGACGCGTTCGTGATCTTCCCGGAGGGCGGCAACTTCACGCCGGAGCGCCGCCAGCGGGCGATCGACAAGCTCCGCGGCCTCGGCCTGGAGCGCATGGCTCAGCGCGCGGAACGGATGCACAACGTGCTGGCTCCGCGTCCCGGCGGCTTCCTCGCGGCGCTCGACGCGGCTCCGGAGGCGGACGTGGTCCTGGTCGCCCACACCGGCCTCGACCACATGCTCACCGTGACCGACGTGTGGCGTGAGCTGCCGATGGACAAGCAGATCATCATGCGCTGGTGGCGTGTGCCGCGCGGTGAGATCCCGGCCGGACGGGAGGCGCGGATCGACTGGCTGTTCTCGTGGTGGGAGCAGATCGACAGCTGGATCGGGGAGAACCGGCCGGTGGACCTGCCGCGCCGCCGCCGCGCGGCTCGAGCGGCGCTCGCCAAGGAGCCGGACGCAGAACGTCCCGGCCACCAGGGGTGACCGGGACGTCGAGAGGTTCTGCGAGGAGCCTCAGCTCTTGCCTTCGTCGAGCTTGACCTCTTCAGCCGGGTTGTCCGGGGTGGTGGCCTGGTGCGGCTCCTCCGCGGCGTCCGCGGCGGCCTCGTCCGGTCCGGCCGCGCCCTCGTCGCGGGCCTGGGCCGCGGCAGCGGCGGCCGCCGTACCCATCGGCGTGTCGTCGACGTCGGGAGACGCGTAGCCCGGAGAGGTGGTGCTCGCCATGCCCGACGGGGTCGGGGTGTACGACGACTGCCACGCGGTGGTCGCCTGGCGGTCGGACATGCGCTTGGTCACGATCGCTGCGATACCGCCGAGCCCGATCACGATCAGGAAGTTGCGCAGCTTGTGCGTCTTCTTCGGGGCCTCGATCTCACCCTTGAGGGCGGCCGCGGTGGCGGCGCCACGCTTCGACGCCTCTTCGCGCAGCTCCTCGGTGGCCTCGGAGGCAGCGGCGACGGCCGCGGTCAGGACCGGGAGGACCTCGGTGGTGAACTTCTGCCGCGCCTGGTCGACGGCCGGCGTCGCCTTCTCCCGGGCGCTCTCTACGTAGGGGGCAGCCTTCTGGCGGGCCTCGGCGACGTACGGGCCGGCCTTCTCCTTGGCCTCGAGCGCCTTCTCCTTCGCCTCGGCGATGACGGGGGCGGCCTTCTCCCGCGCGTTCTCGACGTGGGGAGCGAGCCGGTCAATGACCTCGCTTGCCTGGTCACGCATCTTCTGCGACTTCGACTTCTTCGACTTCAGCATCGTCGAGGTGTCCTCTCTTCGTGGTCCGTCAACCAAGGTCATGCCCGCTACTGCCTCGATCATGCCGTGAACGTGATGTGAATCAAACCCTCGCCGACGCGCGCCAAGGCCCGTGCCGACGGGGCTTTGCGCACCGTGGGAGGATCGGTGAGCACGTGACTCGAGTACCCGAACCTGAAAGGCGACGCCATGGCGGCCGAGGACCTGTGGGCAACCCTCAAGACGAACAAGGGCGACATCGTCATCCACCTCTTCCCGAACCACGCACCGAAGACGGTGGCCAACTTCGTCGGCCTCGCTGAGGGCACCCAGGAGTACACCGACCCCAAGACCGGCCAGAAGTCCACCGGCCGGTTCTACGACGGCCTCGGGTTCCACCGGGTGATCGACGGCTTCATGATCCAGGGCGGCTGCCCGCTCGGCACCGGCACCGGTGGTCCCGGCTACACGTTCAAGGACGAGTTCCACCCCGAGCTCTCCTTCAACAAGCCCTACCTGCTCGCGATGGCCAACGCCGGCCCGGGCACCAACGGCTCGCAGTTCTTCATCACCGTGGGCGAGACGCCGTGGCTCGACAACCGCCACACGATCTTCGGCGAGGTCGAGGACTCCCAGAGCCAGGCGGTCGTCGACGCGATCGCCACCTCCAAGACCGGCGCCGGCGACAAGCCCGCCGAGCCGGTCGTGATCGAGACCGTAGACATCGAACGCCGCTGACCCTCCGACGCCGCCCCTCCGCCACGTGAGCACCGAGACCACGCCGTACTGCTATCGGCACCCCGACCGCGAGACCCACATCAGCTGCCAGCGGTGTGGGCGTCCGATCTGCCCGGACTGCATGAACCAGGCATCCGTCGGCTTCCAGTGCCCCGCGTGCGTGCAGGAGGGGCGGCGTAGCACCAGGCAGGTGACGGCGGCGTACGGCGGCCGGCCGTCCGCCGACCCCACGTTGACCTCCAAGGTGCTCATCGCGATCAACGCCGCGGTGTGGCTGCTCATCACCGCCACCGGCGGCGGGGCGAGCCCCTGGGTCGAACGGTTCGCCCTGCTCGCCGTGGGCCGCCCTGTGCGCATGCCCGACGGCAGCATCCAGATGATCGAGGGCGTGGTCGACGGGGCCTGGTGGCAGCTGGCCACGTCGATGTTCACCCACGTGGCGCTCATGCACATCGGCTTCAACATGCTGGCGCTGTGGTTCCTCGGACCTCAGCTCGAGGCCGTGGTGGGCCGGGCCCGGTTCCTGGCGATCTACCTGCTCTCCGGCTTGGTCGGCAGCGCCTTCGTCTACTGGCTCAGCCCGGAGTACACCCCCACCGTCGGCGCCTCCGGCGCGATCTTCGGCCTCATGGGCGCCCTGCTCGTGGTGGCGATCAAGATGCGCCTCGACTACACCCAGATCCTGCTGTGGATCGGGCTCAACGCGCTCATCACGATCTTCGGACGCGGCCTCATCTCCTGGCAGGGCCACCTCGGCGGGCTCGTCGGCGGTGTCGTGATCGCGCTCGTGATCGTCTACAGCCCCCGCGGGCATCGCTCCCTCTGGCAGACGACCGGGCTCGGCCTGGTCGCGCTGGGGACCCTCGGCGCGGTCGTCGCCCGAACTCTCACCCTCCTGTCCTGACCCCCTTCCGCTTGTAACGCGGGGTTATGGACGCTCCACAAGCGTTATGCCACGTGGGAAGCGTCCACAGCACCGCACCAGAGCCGCTCCGATGACGGCCCCGCCGGGGCTCGGAGGCCCTGCCGGTACAGACCGGTCGCTCCGGCAGGTTTCACCGTTTCTCCGCAGGGGTAGGTGCGATCGAAGCACGCCTGTAGCCAGGGTCACTTGTCCACACTGGGGATAAGTCCTGTGGATGAATAACACGGGTGTGATTCCTTGTCGTGCCCTGCCTGTGCACGTCCGACCCCCACCCGGTCCCGCCCAGATCACACCTGCGTCAGCACACGGAACAGCCCCTGGCCGGCCTTCGAGGGGCCGACGCAGGGGCTGTGGAAAACCTGTGGACGAGTGGTTACTCCCAGCGGGTGGCGTAGACGAATCCCACCGCCATGAAGCCGATGCCGACAAGCAGGTTGTAGGCCTCGAGGTCGCTGAAGACCGGAATCGGCGACGGCTGGCCGGCCATGTAGTAGACGACGATCCAGATCAGGCCGATCAGGAAGCAGCCGAGCATCCCGACCACGACGCCGCGACCGCGGCCGAGCGGCGTGCTGGGGTGGGCGAAGAGGGCAAGGCCCACGAAGAGGAGCCCGAAGCCGATGACGAAGTTCCACCGGCCGAGGTCGCCCATCCAGGTGAGCTGCTTCCCGTCCTGGGCGACGTTCAGGTAGATCACGATCCAGGCGATGCCGAGCAGCGTCACCAGCGAGGCGACGACGGTGCGCACGATCGAGGTCCCCGATCCCAGGTCCTGGGTCGGACGCTGCGCGGCGGGGCTCCCCGCTCCTCTGCGGGAACGGGCCTTGCTGCGGCTCGAGTTGGACACCGGAACTCCTTGGTACGACGGTCGGGGGGCAAGCTTTGGACGTCGGATAGCGTAGCCCGCGAAGATTCTCCCCTACGAGCGCGCACTCGAAGCGCCTGACCCCCGGTGAGCCTGAGATGACCGAACCTCCACGCCTGCGGCGACCTGCGCTGCTGACGCGGGAGAGCTGGGCAGCCCGGATCGCGAGCGCCCGGCGGGTCCGGTCGAGGACGTACCGCAACAGGGCCCTCCTGTGGCGCGTCCTCGCCCCTGTGGTCTTCGTCGTCGCCGGTGTCCTCTTCGTCACCAGCTCGGTCAGCTCCGACGGCACGGACCTGAGAGCGGGACGGTACGGCGACCTGTCGACCGTCGTGGCCCAGGCCACGCAGGAGGTCGACGGCCTCAAGGCCGAGCGCAACCAGCTGGCGCAGGAGGTGGACCAGCTCGGTGCGAACCTCCGCGACACGCGGGTCGCCAGGGCGCAGGCAAGGGCGGACCAGCTCGAGGCACCCGCCGGGCTCGCCCCGATGACCGGCCCCGGTCTGACCGTCGAGCTCGACGACGCGCCGGCCGAGAAGATCGCCGCCGCCGACGTCGACGCGAACTATCTCGTGGTGCACCAGCAGGACATCCAGGCCGTGGTCAACGCGATGTGGTCCGGCGGTGCAGAGGGGATCGCCATCCAGGGCCAGCGGGTGGTCTCCACGACCGGCATCAAGTGCGTGGGCAACACGGTGGTGCTGCACGGCATCCCGTACTCCCCGCCGTACGTCATCACGGCCGTCGGCGACCCGGCGTCGATGCTCACCGCGATCAACGAGAGCCCCTACATCGGCATCTACCTCGACTACGTCGAGGACCCGCGCTACCAGCTCGGCTGGAACGTGACTCCGCACAGCATGGTCAGGCTGCCGGCGTACGACGGCTCGCTCGAGCTGGACTACGCCAAGCCGGTCGGCCGTGGCGAGGCCGCCGGAGCCCCCTGACGCGGACACCGGCGGCCTGCCCGCGAAGGGGCCGAGCCGGCGCCCCTACGGGCCCGTCGTGCTCTCGCTACGTCCGAGCTGCGGGGTCGTCGAGTCCGACGGAGTGGGGCTGGGCGTCGGGCTCGGCGTGGGGGTCGGAGTGGGGGTCGGCGTCGGCGTGGGGGTCGGCGTCGGCTCCTGGTAGTCGGAGACCGTGATGGTCACGGTGGTGCCCGACGATGCGGTGCTGCCGCCGGAGGGGCTCTGGTTGAGCACGATGCCCCGCTCCGCGGGCGTGTTGCTGTCGTAGTTGACGCTCACGTTGAACCCGGCCGCCTCGAGGGTGCTACGAGCACGGGACTCGGGCATGCCGACCACGGTGGGCACCTCGCTCGGGCCGGCCGAGTAGTAGACCTTGACCAGCGTGTCGATCGCGACCTTGGTGGCCGGACGCGGGTCGGTGTCGACCACGACTCCCTCGTCCGCGTCGGACTGCTGGCGGATGAGCTTGACCCGCAGCTTCGCGTCCTCGAGCGTGGCCCGGGCGTCCTCCTTGTCCTGGCCGAGGACGTCGGGGACGACCACCGCCGGGGTGCCCGTGGAGAGCGTGACGTCGACCGAGCCGCCGTCCTCGAGGAAGTCGCCCGCCGTCGGGTCCTGGGAGATGATCCGGCCCTTGGGGACGTCGGTCGAGGCCTGCCGCTTGACGTCGCCGAGCTCGAAGCCCTTGTCGGCGAGTGCCTGTTCCGCCTGCGCCCGGGTCATGTTGAGCACGCTCGGGACGGACTTCTCGGACGGTGCGGAGCTGAACAGCATCTGGCCGATGATCGCGGCCGCGACGAGCAGACCGAGGATGCCGATCGCGAGGAGCACCAGCGGCCAGCGCTTGCGCTTCTCCTCTGCCTCGGGGAGCTCGGTGCCGGTGCCGCGGAAGACCGAGGTGCCTGCCTCGTCGCCCTGGTCCTGCGGCAGGAACGTCGTGGCGCCCGCGGCAGCCGCGGCTGCCACGGCGGGGGCCACGACCGGCTTGCCGGCGAGGAACCGCTCGATGTCGGCCCGCATGGCCGCGGCGCTCTGGTAGCGCTCCTCGACCGGCTTGGCGAGCGCCTTCATCACGATGGCGTCGATCTCGGGCGGTAGGTCGGGGTCGATGCTCGACGGGGGCGCCGCGGGCTCCCGGACGTGCTGGTAGGCGACCGACACCGGGCTCTCGCCCACGAACGGCGGCCGACCGGTGAGCAGCTCGTAGAGCAGGCAGCCGGTGGAGTACACGTCGCTACGCGAGTCCACTGTCTCACCGCGGGCCTGCTCGGGCGAGAGGTACTGCGCCGTGCCCACGACCGCAGCGGTCTGCGTCATCGTCGAGGAGGAGTCGGCCACCGCACGGGCGATGCCGAAGTCCATCACCTTCACGTCGCCCGAGGGGGTGAGCATGACGTTGGCCGGCTTGATGTCGCGGTGCACGATGCCGGCCCGGTGGCTGTAGTCGAGGGCGGAGAGGACGCCCGAGGTGATCTCCAGCGCGCGCTCGGGCAGGATCTTGCGCCCCTCGCGGACGATGTCGCGCAGCGTCCGCCCGGCGACGTACTCCATCACGATGTAGGGCTGCGGCACGTCGGTGCCGTCGGTGGACATCTCCTCGCCCGTGTCGTAGACGGCGACGATCGAGGGGTGGTTCAGGGAGGCGGCCGACTGGGCCTCACGGCGGAACCGGGCCTGGAAGGTGGGGTCGCTCGCGAGGTCGGTGCGCAGGCGCTTCACGGCGACGATGCGGCCGAGACGGACGTCGTTGCCCTTGCGGACCTCTGCCATGCCGCCGCGGCCAAGCATCTCGCCGAGCTCGTAGCGGTCACCGATCCGGTGGGGTTGTGCTCCGGTGCTCATCAGTGGTCGTGGCCTTTCCCATTGCCCCAGCCCTTGGGTTCCTTGCCGGGCTTGCTGTAGCTCCAGCCGCTGTCCCCCTGATCGTCGTTCTCGGGAGGGTCGTACTCGTCCCAGATCACGAGCGTGATCGTCGTGCCGGGCTCGACGAGTCCGTGGGGGCGCACAGCCGCGACCGTGTCCTTGCGCTGGTCGGGCGACGTCGCGGCGGCCTTCTGCTCCTCCACCCCGAAGCCGAGACCCTCGAGCTCGTGCTTCACGTCCTTCTTGTCGCGGCCGAGGTAGTCGCCCTCACGCACCCGGATCCGGTCGTCGGCCTTCTTCTTCGGCTGCTTCGACGGGCTGGGGGACGGGCTGTTCGAGGCGGTTTCCCCGGAGTTGGCTGCTGCGGGCTCCGGCGAACCGTTGCCGGCGACGGCGGCCGTGACCAGCACGACCAGGAGTACGGCGGCAGCCGCGGCCGCCCAGGGCCACCAGGCCGGGAGCACCCGACGCCGCGGCTCCTCCTCGTCCATCGGAGTGTCCGCGGCCCCGTCCCCGTCGTAAGGGACCCGCTCGAGGATCTGGGTGGCGCCGGCGTCGAGGCCCATGGCCGCGGTCGCGGCCCCTGCGACACCGGCTGCTCCCAGACCCGCGACCTCGCCACCGCGAAGGGCGGTCGACAGGTCGGCCGCGCTGGAGAACCGGTCGGCCGGATCCTTCGCCAGGGCCGTGTCCACGATCGCGCGCATCCGCGCCGGGACGTCGTCCGAGAGCGGCGGGACCTGCTCCTGGATGTGCGCCAGAGCGACCTGGATCGGGGTGTCCCGCGCGAACGGTCGCCGACCCGCCAGGCACTCGTAGAGGACCACGCCGAGGGCGTAGATGTCGCTGGCCTCGCTGGCAGAGCGTCCCTCTGCCTGCTCGGGCGAGATGTAGTGGGGAGTGCCGACGATCTGACCGGTCTGTGTGATGGCCGCCCCGTCGCCGGCGCGTGCGATCCCGAAGTCGGTGATCTTCACCTGGCCGTCGGGGGTGACGAGCAGGTTGGCCGGCTTCACGTCCCGGTGCACGATCCCGACGGCGTGCGCCGCGGCAATCGCGTCGGCGGCCTGCGCGACGATGTCCGCGGCTCGGTCCGGCGGCATCGGCTCCCCGCCGCGGAGCAGCGAGGACAGCGGCTGACCCGGCACGAGCTCCATGACCAGGAACGGCCGCGTGCCGGACCCGTCGTCCTCGATGAGCTCGCCGAAGTCGAAGACGGAGGCGATGTTCGGGTGGACCAGGGAGGCGGCGTGGCGCGCCTCGGCCTCGAACCGCGCGCGGAAGGTCGGGTCGTCGGCGAACTCGTGCTTGAGGATCTTCACCGCGACCTCGCGGTCCAGCACGGTGTCCTCCGCGCGCCAGACCTCGCCCATGCCCCCGGTGGCGATCCGGCTGGTCAGCCGGTAGCGGTCCTCAGTGCCGTTGGCCGTCACTGGTTGATCACCGCCTCCATCACCCGCTTGGCGATCGGCGCGGCGAGCCCGCTGCCGGAGATCGCGTCGCGTTCCACGCCGGCGTCCTCGACGAGCACCGCGACGGCGACCTTGGGGTCGTCGGCCGGCGCGAACGAGACGAACCAGGCGTAGGGGTTCCGGTCAGCGGCGCTCTGGGCGGTACCGGTCTTGCCGGCCACCTTGATCCCCGGGATCTGAGCGGTGGTGCCGGTGCCCTGGTCGACCACCGAGATCATCATCTGGGTGAGGTCACGGGCCACGGAGGAGCTGACCGCGCTGCGGTAGGGCTCCGGGTTGGCCTTGTCGAGCACGTCGAGGTTCGGCGAGCGCACCTCGTCGACGAGGTAGGGCTTCATCACGGTGCCGCCGTTGGCGATCCCGGCCGTGACCATCGCCATCTGCAGCGGCGTGGCCGCGACGTCGAACTGGCCGATGGCCGACAGTGCGGTCTGCGGCTCGTCGGGGTCGGCCGGGAAGCGGCTCTCGGCCTGGTCGTTGAGGTCGTCGAGGTACCTGTCGCCGAAGCCGAACTTCTGGGCCTGCTCGCGGAGGGCATCGTCACCGATCTGCATGCCGAGCCAGCCGAAGGCGACGTTGCAGGAGACCTCGAGCGCCCGGGTCAGCGTGATCTTGTCGCCGCCGCAGCTCATGCCGTTCTCGTTGGGCAGGTTGGTGTCGGTGAGCGGGAGGTCGAGGCTGGCGCCGCCCGGGACCGGGGAGCTGGGCGTGTACTGGCCGCTCGAGAGCGCGGCCGCGGCCGTCACGAGCTTGAAGGTCGAGCCCGGGGGGTAGACCTCCTGCACGCCGCGGTTGAGCATCGGCCGCTCCGGGTCCTCGCCGAGCTTCTTCCACGCGTCGGAGATCTCCGAGAGGTTGTGCGAGGAGAGCGAGTTGGGGTTGTAGCTCGGCGAGGAGACCATCGCGAGGATCGCGCCGGTGGAGGGGTCGAGCGCCACGACGCTGCCCTTGATGTCCGGACCGCCGAGGTCGCGAAGGCCGTCGTACGCCGCGGTCTGCGCCTGGGGGTCGATGGTCAGGCTGACGTCGCCGCCCTTCGGCTGGCTGTTGCCGAACATGTCGACGACGCGGTTGACGAAGAGGCGCGGGTCGCTGCCGGAGAGGATGTCGTTCTGCGTCAGCTCGACCGCGTTGCGGCCGTAGGTGTAGGAGTAGTAGCCGGTCAGGTGGGCGTACTTCTGCGCCTGCGGGTAGCGCCGCTGGAACTTGAACTCGTCGTCGACCGGAACGCTCTGCGCGACGGAGTTCCCGCGGACGAGGATCGCGCCGCGCTCGCGGGAGAACTCCGCGTCGCGGACCCGCTTGTTGTCGTTGCGGGAGTTGAGCGCGTCGGCCTTGAAGTACTGCAGGTAGGTCGAGTTGACCAGCAGGGCGACGAAGAGGGCGAGGCATCCGATGGCCAGGGTGCGGATCGGCTTGTTCACCGGACCATCACCACCTGGGTGGCGTCGTCGGCCGTCGGCCCGGAGAGCTCGGGCAGCGGACGACGTGCCTGGTCGGAGATCCGGAGCAGCAGGGCGATGATGGCCCAGTTGGCCACGAGGGAGGAGCCTCCGTAGGAGAGGAAGGGGGTGGTCAGACCGGTCAGCGGGATCAGCTTGGTGACGCCGCCGACGACGACGAACACCTGGAGGGCGAAGACCACCGCGAGACCGGTGGCGACCAGCTTGCCGAACGCGTCGCGGCACACCAGTGCGGTCCGGAGGCCGCGCTCGACGATCAGGCCGTAGAGCAGGATCACGGCCATGACGCCGGTGAGCCCGAGCTCCTCGCCGACCGCCGCGACGATGAAGTCGGAGTAGGAGAACGGGATCAGCGTGGGGTCCCCCTGGCCGAGTCCTCGGCCGACGAGCCCGCCCCACGCCTGGCCGTACATCCCCTGGACGATCTGGTAGCTGTCGTACTTGCTGCCGAACGGGTCCAGCCAGGCACCGACGCGCGCCTGCACGTGGCTGAACATCAGGTAGCCGAAGAACGCGCCCAAGGCGAAGAGCGAGCCGCCGACCACCAGCCAGCCGGGCCGCTCGGTGGCGACGTAGAGCATGACCAGGAAGAGCCCGAAGAAGAGCACCGAGGAGCCGAGGTCCCGCTGGAAGACCAGGATCCCGAGGCTGACCAGCCACATCACGAGGATCGGGCCGAGGTCACGCCCGCGCGGGAGGTCGATGCCCGCCACCCGCCTGCCGGCCAGGGCCAGGGCGTCACGGTGCAGCACCAGGTAGCCGGCGAAGAAGATGACCAGCAGCACCTTGGCGATCTCACCGGGCTGGAAGCTCATCGGACCGATGTTGATCCAGATACGAGCTCCGTGGATCTCGGTGCCCAGCACGGGCATGAGCGGCATCAGCAGCAGCACGATGGCCGCCAGGCCCGAGGTGTAGGTGAACGCCTGGAGCCGGCGGTGGTCGCGCAGCAGCACGAGCACCGCGGTGAAGAGCACGACGCCGAGCGTCATCCAGATCAGCTGCGTGCCCGAGAACGTGTTGGCGTCGGGGTTCTGCTCCAGCTCGGCGAGGTCGATCCGGTGGATCATCGCCAGCCCGAGGCCGTTGAGCGCCGCGACCACGGGCAGCAGCACCGGGTCGGCGTACGGAGCGGTGAAGCGTACGACGACGTGGCAGGCGACGATGAGCAGGACGAGCCAGCCGCCGTAGCCGAAGATGTCGGCGGGGATCGTCCCCTCGACGCCGAGGCCGACAGCGGCGTAGGCCCCGATGCCCACGGTCAGGCTCAAGATGATGAGGAAGAGCTCGGCCCCCCGCCGGCGGCGATGGGTGAACCCGTTGGTGCGGTTGCCGGCCATCAGGGGCTCACCTCGACACAGTCGGGCGGGGCGAGGGTCGGCGACGGGGCTCGCCGAGGGGCTCGGCTCGGAGGTCGCAGACGCCCGCGGTCGCTCGGCGGTCTTCGCGGTGCCGGTCCTCGGGCTCTCCTTCGCGCTGGGCTTGGAGCTCGGCTTCGCGGACGGGGAGGCGCTCGGGGACGGCTCCGGCGTCGGGCACGGCCGGGCCAGGTCGCCGATGTTCGCCACGATCCGGTCGGCGTCCTCGAGGTCCTCGGCGCTGATGCCCTCACGGACCTGGGCAGCGCGGTACGCGGGAAGCGCCGCGAGCGTGATCTCGGAGGTCGTGTGGAGCTTCGAGAGGGTCATGCCGGGGAGGTCGGCCTGGATGCCCTTGAAGATCGCGACGTGGTCGCCCTCGTTGGAGACGTAGTACTGCTCCTGGCTCCAGGAGTAGGCGCCGGTCGCGGCCAGCGCAATGACGGCGGCCAGCCCGAGCACCACGGCGATCCGGCGGACCCAGGCGAAACGGCGGGGTGGGCGAGGGGCGTAGCGCAGCTCCTCGGGGTCGACAGGGGCACGCTCCTCTCCCGGGACCGGGTCGAGCTCGCCGGTGTCGCCGCTGCGGTGGCCGCGGAAGAAGCTCTTGGAGGCGGCCCCGGCCCTGCGGGGTTGCTCTGCCGCGGCGCCGACGAGCATGGGGCCGGTGGCCGTGGCGGCGGCCTCGCCGTCGACGGGGGTGTCCGCGGGCACGACGTCGGCCACGACGCAGGTGATGTTGTCGGAGCTGCCGGCCTCGAGCGAGGCCCGGACCAGCTCCACGGCGGCGAAGTCGACCGTCCCGGTGCCGAGGATGTCCGCGAGCCGGTCGTTGTCGAGCACGCCGGAGCAGCCGTCGCTGCACAGCAGCAGCCGGTCACCGGGGACGAGCTCGATCGTGAACAGGTCGGGATCGGTCTCGTGGACACCGTCGACGGCCCGCAGGATGAGGTTGCGGTGCGGGTGCGACCGCGACTCCTCCTCGGTGATCCGGCCCTCGTCGATCAGGCTCTGGACGAACGTGTGGTCCTTGGTCAGCTGGGAGAGCTCGCCGTTGCGGAGGAGGTACCCGCGGCTGTCGCCGACGTGGCCGATGCCGACCCTGCGGCCGTCGAAGAGCGCCGCGGTGACCGTCGTACTCGTGCCTTCGAGCTCCGGGTCCTCGTCGACCAGCTCGGCGATCCGGTCGTGCGCACGGTGGATGGCGCCGGCGAGCGCCTCGAGCAGGTCGTCGGGGGGCGGGGTGTCGAGTCGGCGCAGGATCTGTACGGCGGTGGAGGAGGCGACGTCCCCGCGGGCGGCACCGCCCACCCCGTCGGCGATGACGAGGAGGTTCTCCCCGGCGAAACCGGAGTCCTGGTTGTCCTTGCGCACCCGCCCCACGTCGGAGAGGGCGGCGTAGCGCAGGCGCAGCGTTGGCTCTGTCGTGGAGGTCACCGGGGGGCTACTTCCTCAGTTCCAGAGTGGTCTTTCCGATCCGGACCTGCGAGCCGAGTTGGAGGGTGGTGGGCTGGCTGAGGCGCTGGGAGCCGATGTAGGTGCCGTTGGTGGAGCCGAGGTCCTCGACGAACCACTGCTCGCCCGAGGCGGCGATACGCGCATGGCGGGTCGACACGTAGTCGTCGTCGAGACGGATCGCCGCGTCGCTACCGCGCCCGATGAGCAGCGGTGCCTCGTCGAGGGAGATCGTCTCCCCGGCGTTGGCGCCCTCGACGATCGCGACGTGGGTCGGCTCGCCCCGGGGGCGCTTGGCCGGCTTGGGACGGCTCTTGGCCGCGCGGCGCTGCTCCCGGCGCTCGGCACGGGGCGTCTGCTCGATGCGCGCGCCGAACATGTCGGAGCGGATCACCGAGACCGCGGAGAGGACGAAGATCCACAAGATCGCCAAGTAGGCGAAGCGGATCAGCATGAGGGTCAGCTCAGACATTCCATTCGTCCTCCCGAGAACCGACGACGTGGAGCGTCATGGATGTGTTGCCGACCTTCACGACCGCGCCGTCCTGGAGCTGTGCCTGCTGGACGCGCTGGCCGTTGACGAGCATGCCGTTGGTCGAGCCGAGGTCGAGGATCGTCACCGTGGGGGCGTTGACGCCGGGCATCACACGGATCTCCGCGTGGCGGCGGGACACACCCGGGTCGTCGATGCGCAGGTCGGAGTCCACGCCCCGGCCGATGACCATCCCGGGCGGCTCCAGGGGGTGGCGCATCCCGTTCACCTCGAGCACCAGGCTCGCCCGGCGTACCGCCGTCTCCGTCACGCTGCCCTGGTCGGCGGGCGTGACGCGGGCGAGCGCGGCGCTGCGGACGCGGAACATGCCGGTCCCGAGGTCGTCGGCCTTGTCGAAGGCGATCGAGATCGGCCCGGTGAAGACGTAGGACTGCTCGTCGGCGTGCTCGCGGAGCATCTCGGTGAGCTCCTGGGCGAGCGTGGCACCGTACGGCGAGAGCCGGTCGTGGTCGCCCGGTGAGAGCTCGACGTGGAAGTTGTTGGGCACCAGTCGCCGGTTGCGCGAGAGGATCTGAGCCGAGTTGTCGACCTCGCGCTGCAGGGCCGCCGCGACCTCGACCGGCTGCACCTCGCTCCTGAAGGCGCGAGCGAAGGCACCGGAGACCATCTGCTCCAGGCGGTTCTCGAACCGCTGAAGGACTCCCATGCCACCTCCTCTCTTGCCGTCGGAACGAGTGCGCTCAAGGACAAGTGTTGCGCGCACACACCAGCAGTGAGCACACCCGTGCTTGCGATGGGCTCACGGAGTCGTTATGCCCACCTGCCGCAGTCGTGAACCCGCAATTGTGCAGGATCCTGCTCGCTGTGACACATCCGACTGTCGGGCATCGTAGCGGGCGCCGCCTCCGACTCCCGGGCCGGTTTGGGCGGTGTCGGCGCGGTGGGATACCCTTACCGGGCTTCAAGCGCGAGTGGCGGAATAGGCAGACGCGCACGGTTCAGGTCCGTGTGCCCGAAAGGGCGTGGGGGTTCAACTCCCCCCTCGCGCACCGCAGGCGCGTTGCGAATCTCACGAGGTTCGCCCCGCGAGAGGTGCGACGGCCGATCACCGAGAAATCAGGTGGTCGGCCTCTTGCTTTCCGGGGAGGCGCCAGCCGCCAGCCTCCGGGCGGCGAGGCCGAACAGCACGCCCAGACCGTTCGTCGCCCAGTGCATCCCGGCGCTCGCAAGCACGCTGTCGCTGCGCCGGCGCAGCTGGGCAGCGACTGCGCCGCCGACCGCGGTGAACGCCACGGTGCCCAGAACGACCGGCACGGTGGTCCTCGCCGTGGGCGTCGCTCCCTGGCCCCCGGCAGTGCGTTCTGGGCTCAGGCCGCGAGCCGAGGCGAAGTGCAGCGAAGGCAGCACGTGCCAGAGCCCGAACAACGCCGACGACAGCGCGTGCGCCTTCGCGGTGCCGGTGTGTCGGGCGAGCATCCCGGGCAGCACCGACCGGAAGGCCACCTCCTCGAGGAGGACCGTCCCCAGCGGGATGCCGACGAACGCCGTCGAGAGAGCCTCGGGCAGGGTCACGTCGTGGCGCGAGTCGAGGAACGCGGGGCGAGTCCTGGGGACGAGGACGCCGACCAGGTAGACCGCGCCGACCGCGGCGATCGTGCCGAGGCCCCACAGGCCGCCCGAACGAACCCGGTCCCTGCTCATGCCGAGCTGTGCCCAGGACAGGCCGCGCCGACGGGCATGTGCGACAAGCACCAGGGAAGCCGTGGCGCCCACCCACGTGCTCGCCGCGGGCACCAGGTGCCGGACGACGTTCAGCACCGCGAGCGTGCCGACCACCGTCAGGGCGTCGCCGGCCGCCGCCGGCGGGGTGGCAACGGCACCCCAGGGCTGGGTGGCCTGGATGGCCTGGAGGGTCGACCGAACGCGACGCGTCACCCCTCCAGTCTGGCCCGGACATCCAAGGAGTGGCGACCGCTCCGAGCGCGGGCCTGGTCCCGCGACGGTCCTATCGGTCCGGTCGCTGGGCCCGAAGGACTCCTGCCCCAAGGCCCTGCGCTTGGTGACTTTCGGCCCCTGTGTCAGCACTGCATCCGGTTCGACCCTTTTAGCGAAGGTTCAACCGATTAAGGATGTGTTTCAGATGAACAAACGCCTTCAGATCCTTGGGATCGTCCTCGCCGTGCTCGGTCTCGGCTTCCTCGCAGGCTCGGGGATCGCCTACGGGAAGGTCCAGGCCGGCTACGACTCCCTCCAGGCCTTCAGCGCTGCCCAGAACGTCGAGCTGACCTACGACGACAACGGACAGCTCACCGACCGCGGTGAGACCTCAGAGGCCCAGGCGATCATGGCCCTGCTCAAGGACGACTGGAAGTACCCGGTGGTCGAGTCCGACCTGGACCCAAACGACCCACTGGTCAACACCGCGACCGAGTACATGTACCAGATGGCGACGATCAACTACCACATCCTCCACGGCACCCAGACCGTGGTCCTCGACGAGGATGCTGAGTACAACGGCGATAAGTTCCCGGCCGGTACCTACGAGTTCGACGTCGACGGCCGCTACTGGACCGACTTCGACCGCGAGCACCCGATCGAGGGCATCGCACGCGAGCAGGCGTGGAGCGGAACCGCCCACGGCCTGATCGGTGAGCTCGGCGTCGGCACCGTCACCCACTCCGCACTCCAGCTCGGAATGGCGCTCGCCGGAGTCCTGGGCGGCCTCGGCCTCACGGTCCTCCTCGTGGGCCTCGGCCTCGTCTGGGTCGCGAAGTCGAAGTCCGAGCCCGCGGCCGAGCAGGCTGCCACCAGCCCGGGACGCCCGCTCGCCGCATGAGCAGGAGGGCAGCAGCCCACTGCACCTGAAACCCCCTCCCCCATCCGCCCCGGCCGCCAAACGCGGCCGGGGCGGACCCCATGTGCGGCGGGCGCCTCGCGGAGGACGCGGCTCGGGCGGGGTACGACGTGGATGGGTACGACGCGGGCGGGGAGCGGCTTGACCCGGATCCTGGGCGCGGCGCGGAATACGACGTCCACCCCACGAGGTTGTCGCCCCTGTGACAACCCAGACAACCCGGACCGCGGTGGGACTCCGCAGCGAGCGCGGGCCCGTGCTGTTCGCGGTCATGCTGTGCACGGCACTCGTGGCGATCGACGCGACGATCCTGGCGGCCGCCGTACCCTCGATCGTCACCGACCTCGGTGGCTTCAGCCAGTTCCCGTGGCTGTTCTCGATCTACCTGCTGGCGCAGGCCGTGTCGGTGCCGATCTACGGCAAGCTCGCCGACTCCCTGGGGCGAAAGCCGGTCATGGTCGTCGGCATCGCCGTCTTCCTCGTCGGCTCGGTGCTCTGCGGCTTCGCCTGGTCGATGCCCCTCCTGATCGCCGCGCGCGCGATCCAGGGGCTCGGCGCCGGCGCGATCCTGCCCATGTCGATGACCATCGTCGGCGACATCTACACAGTCGAGGAGCGCGCCCGAGTCCAGGGCTTCATCGCCAGCGTCTGGGGAATGGCCTCCATCGTCGGCCCCACCCTCGGCGGGGTCTTCTCCGAGTACGTCTCCTGGCGGTGGATCTTCTTCGTCAACCTCCCCGTCGGCGCCTTGGCGGCCTGGATGCTGATCCGCCAGTTCCACGAGCAGGTCGAGCGCAGACGCCACCGCATCGACTACGCAGGCGCCGGCCTCCTCACGGTGGGCTGCACCCTGCTGATCCTCGCGCTGCTCGAGGGCGGACACGCCTGGGCCTGGGGCTCGGCCGTGAGCATCGGTCTGCTGGTCCTCAGCGTGGCCATGCTCGTGGCCTTCCCGTTCGTGGAACGAAGGGCCGCCGAGCCGATCCTCCCGTTGTGGCTGTTCAGCCGTCGGGTGCTCGTCGGAGCCAACGCCGCCTCGCTGCTGGTCGGGGCTGTCCTGATCGGCCTCACTTCTTACGTCCCCACCTTCTCGCAGGGCGTCCTCGGCTTCGGCGCGCTCCTCTCCGGGTTCGCCCTGGCTGCCATGACGATCGGCTGGCCGATCGCCGCCGCCACAGCCGGCCGGATCTACATGCGGCTCGGCTTCCGCGACACCTCTGTCATCGGCGTGGCGTTCATCGTGCTCGGCAGTCTGCTCCTGCTGACGATCGGTGAGGGCAGCAGCCTCTGGCAGGTCGCGCTCTACACGTTCGTCGTGGGGATAGGGCTCGGCTACACCTCCAGCCCCACCCTGGTCGCTGTCCAGTCAGCGGTCGACTGGCAGCGCCGCGGCGTCGTCACGGGGACCAACATGTTCGCGCGCTCCGTCGGCAGCGCGGTAGGTGTGGCCGTCTTCGGTGCGATCGCCAACGCTTCGCTCACCCGGCAGTTCGCCAACCCGTCGGTCCCCGTGGACGGCCGACTGCCCACGACGGCTGACGACGCGGCGATGGTGCTCGACCACCAGTCCGGTGCCGGCCCCGCCGTACGCGACTTCGTCCGCACCGCGTTGAGCACCGCAACCCACGAGGTGTTCATCGGCGTGGCCATCCTTGCTGTGGTGATGTTGGCCGCTGTGCTGGTCATGCCGCGGCGAGCTGCTCCTATTGACGTCGGGTGAACCGGACCTGGCCGTTGGGCAGGAGCTTCTTCGAGTAGCCCTCGTGGTGGATGAGCGTGTGGTGGAACCCGCAGACGAGACGGCCGTTCGCGAGGTCGGTGGGTCCGCCCTCTGACCAGGGCCAGTCGTGATGGGCGTGACACCAGGCCGGCGGTCGATCGCAGTTCTCGGCAGTGCAGCCCTTGTCGCGCTTCCCCATCGCGAGCCTCTGGTGATTGTCGTAGAGGCGGCGGCCCCTGCCGACATCGAGAGGGACCGAGTCGCCGCCGAGGACCATCGGGATGATCTCGGCCTCGCAGCCGAGTCGGCGAGCCTCACCCGCAGAGATTCTCGTGCCATCGTCCAGAGTCGCAGCCCCGATGCCCCGCAGCAGGAACTCGTAGTCGATGGTGACCACGATGGCCGCGCTGATTCCTCCGTGGGAGGGAAGCCGATTGCTCGGGTAGCGCTCGAGCAGCTCGCAGAACGCCTGGCCGAGCAGCTGGTGGTAGGGCCGCTTCTTGCCGGTGTCGGGGTCGAGGCGGGCCTCGCCGACCCGGCCGGGCGCGGCGAGTGCCTGGAGCGCCTTCTTCAGGATCGCCGCATGCAGGTCGGGGAGCTTGAAGGTCCCGGAATGGGTCCCGTCGCCGTTGTCCCTCATGGACAACCGCGTCTTCTCCCGGGCGCGGCGCTCCTCCTCCTCGAGCTTTCGGCCCTCGCGCTCGTCAGCCGCTTCAGGATCGAGGACCTCGAAGATGCGTCGACCCAAGATCCGCAGCGTCTTGGCGTCCACCAGCGCCGCCTGCTCGATCAGATGGCTCTCGGCGCGTTCCAGCCAGGTCGGGCCGACGTCGTCGGGTAGGTCGTCGACACAGCTGATGATCACCTTGGCCTGGTCCAGGTTGAGCCTGCCTTGCGACAGCGCAAGGCGGGTGGCCCCGAACCGAGCGTCGAGGGCCTGCGCCAGCCGGACCTGGCCACTGGTGTGGCTGCGGTTCTGCCGGGTGGTGTGGGCAAGCCACGCCGCCGTCGAGGAGGCGCCGGAGTCGTCACCGACCTTGGCCTCGTCCGCAGCGGCCAGCACGCGCAAGCCCAGCTCGCTGACCATCGTCCCGAGCCGGTCCAGCTCGACGAGGGTGCGCCGCTGCTCCTCCGCGCTCATCGACCAGGCAGGCGCGTCGGCAACGCGGTCGAACGCATCGAGGACAGCGCCGGTGAACCGGGAGATCACATGATCCCGTCGCACCTCGGTCGCGCCGGCCGTTCCATCCATGGGTCGAACATATGTTCGGACAACGCCTGGCGGGAGAAGCGATCAAGAATCTGGGGGCGCGGTCCGAAGGCGCCTGCCTGTGGACGAAAGCTGGTTCGTCGCGGACCCGTAGTTGAACGTTTGTCTTTCCGCCCGACGGTTACCACCCACGGTCCGCTCCAGAAGCCACAAGCCAAGGAGAGTCATGACCACCCCTGTGAACGTCGCCGTCATCTACTACTCGTCGACCGGCACCACCCACGCCATGGCGGAGCGACTCAGCCAGTCCGCCGAGAAGGCCGGCGCCGAGGTGCGCCTGCGCCAGGTGGCCGAGCTCGCGCCCGACGAGGTCGTCTCGTCCATGCCCGAGTGGGCTCAACACCGCGAGGCGACCAAGGACATCCCACAGGCCACTCCCGACGACGTGGTGTGGGCCGACGTCGTACTCCTGGGATCGCCGACCCGCTTCGGCAACGTCGCCAGCCAGCTCAAGCAGTTCATCGACATGCTCGGCCCACAGTGGGGCCAGGGGCTGCTGGCGGACAAGGTGTACGCCGGGTTCACGTCCTCCAAGACCGAGCACGGAGGTCAGGAGTCGACGCTGCTCGCGCTCTACAACACGATCCACCACTTCGGCGGACTCATCGTGTCGCCCGGGTACACCGACCCCGTGAAGTTCGAGGACGGCAACCCGTACGGCGTCGGCCACGTGACCGGGCCCGACGGCGACGTGGAGCTCGGCTCCCCGCAGCTCGACGCCCTCGACCACATGGCCGAGCGAGCCGTGGAGGTCGCGAGGAGGCTGAAGGCCGGGGATGAGTCGTGACGCGACCTCCTCACACAGGTCCGGCGTAACCCAGGCAGGTCCTTCGGCGTTGAGCGATCACCGCTCCGACGTCGAAGGACCTGCTCATGTCTGCTCACGGCAAGCCCGCCGTCCTCGCCGCGCTCACCAGCGCCGCGCTGTTCGCCGGTGCGCTGACCGGTCTGTCGAACGCCGCCGCAGCGGCCGACACGTTCACGCCGCCACCAGGCCTGTCGCGCCTCCTCGCCGAGGGAACGCCGAGCGGGCGGGCCATCGCGACCTTCGACGCCGTGCCCTCGCCGGGCGAGGTCGACGCGCTGGAGGACCTCGGTCTCGAGGTGCAGCCGATGAAGCGGCTCCCCCTCGCCCTCGTCGCCGGTCCTGTCTCGGCGATGCAGGAAGCGGTCACGGACGGCGTCGCCGACGACGTCTACCCGGACGAGAAGGTCGAGCTCCTCGACACCGAGTCCAGCAACGCCATGGGGTCGGCCGCCCTGCGGGCGAGAGGTCTCACAGGCAAGGGAGTCACGGTCGGCGTCGTCGACTCGGGCTGCGACGCGACCCACCCCGACCTCGCCGAGCGGGTCAAGCACAACGTGTCGCTGGTGAGCGGTGAGTACGCCAACCTGCCGGCCGACTCGTCGACCACCCTCGTCGTACCCATGGACAAGGGCCCCTACAGCAACACCGACCTCGGCAGCGGACACGGCACCCACGTCGCCGGGATCATCGCCGCCGACTCGTCCTCCGTGAAGGACGGCAGTCGCTTCGGGGTCGCGCCGGACGCCGACCTCGCCTGCTTCGCCATCGGCGCGGTTCTGTTCACCACAGCGGTGGTCACGGCGTACGACTACATGCTCGACCAGCCGAACCTTCTCGGCATCGACGTGGTGAACAACTCCTGGGGCAACAGCTACCGTCAGTTCGACCCCCGCGACCCGGTCGCCGTGGCAACCCGCGAGGTGGCGAGTCAGGGCGTGACGGTCGTGTTCGCCGCGGGGAACTCCGGGTCCGAGAACGCCCAGATGAGCCTCAACCCGTTCTCGCAGTCGCCCTGGGTGGTCTCGGTGGCCGCCGGCACCGTCGACCGCCACCGCGGCGACTTCTCGTCCAACGGGCTCGTGAACGACAACTCGCGACCTGTCGGCATCGCCGCGGGCGGGCACACCACCTTCCTGCGGGACCGCATCGGCCTCGTCCACCCCGACGTCACGGCTCCAGGTGTGGAGATCTCGTCGTCCTGCGACACGACCGGGACCGTGGTCGGTCCGTGCCCGCCCGGTGAGAACACCAGCGCCTCGGGTACGTCGATGGCCTCTCCCCACGTCGCCGGGGCGGCCGCGGTGCTCGAGCAGGCCCAGCCCGCCCTCACGCCGAACCAGGTCCGGCTCGCGCTCCAGGCAACCGCGACGCGGGTGACCCTCGACGACAAGCACCCGCGGGCGCTTCCCTTCTGGCAGGTCGGCTACGGCTACGTGAACCTCGACCGCGCGGTCGACCTCGTGCGCGGTCCCGGCTGGCGCGAGGACCTCGCCGAGGCGGCCGCGGCAGCGGACCGTCGGGTACGACGGGCGGACGGGTTCGTCGTACGACGGGCGGACTTCTGGACCTACGACGCGCCGCGACTGACCCTCGGCGGCTCCGACAGCCACACGTACCGCGTCCGGGTCGGGAGAGGAGTCGACGCGCTCCGGGTCAGCCTGGCCCACCCCTCACTCGCCTCGCTGGGCGCGAACCTCACGAGCTACACCGTCACGGTGCGCAACGCCAAGGGCAAGGTCATCGGCACGACGACCGAGTCGCCCACGGCTGGTTCGGGCACGGCCACGGCGTTCCTCCGCCTGGGCAAGCTGGCGTCGGGGCCCGGCAGGTACACCTTCACCGTCTCCGGCGACTACGCGGCCTCGGACCCGGACACCCTCGACAGCGACTCGGTGCTGGGCCGGATGGTGACCCTGCACGTCGCCCAGGTGTCGCGCGGCTGAACCGGGAGTCTCAGCGCCGAAGCCCCCAGCTGCTCTGTTACACCTGCCCATGTTCGGGCACTGTTGCGGGCATGACCGACCTGCGCCCGGGAGTCCTGTTCGACGTCGACGGCACGCTGCTCGACACCAACTACCTCCACGTCCTCGCCTGGTGGCAGGCCATGAACGACGCCGGCCACGAGGACGTGTCCATGGCGGCGATCCACCGTTCCATCGGGATCGCCAGCGAGGGCCTCGTGGAGAACCTCCTCGGCCACGGCGACGAGAAGGCGGTCGAGGCGCACTCGAAGCGCTACGAGGTGCTGCGCGACATGGTGACCGCCTTCCCGCGGACCGCCGAGCTCGTCGAGCGGTGTGCTGAGCGGGGGTACGTCCCGGTCCTCGCCACCAGCGGCAAGGAGGAGGACCTGGAGTGGATGCTCCCGGCCATCGGCGCCGGCGACAGCTTCGCGGGTGCCACGACGTCGTCCGACGTCGAGGACGGCAAGCCCTCCCCCGACCTGCTCACCACCGCGGTGGAGCAGCAGCGCCTGGACCCGGACCGCTCGGTCGTGCTCGGCGACACGGTGTGGGACGTCAAGGCCGCGAAGCAGGCCGGCCTCCCGTGCATCGCGCTGACCTGCGGTGGGATCTCCGAGGCCGAGCTTCGTGAGGCCGGTGCGGTCGAGGTGTACGACGACCCGGCCGATCTGCTCGACCACTTCGACGACTCCCTCCTCGGCAGGCTCCTCGCCTGATAAGCCGCCGACGCGATGGGACCTTCGTCCTGATACGACAGGCCCTCGGACACTGCGCCCGATGTCCCCCAACGGGCTTGAATGAGGTCAGCGAGGAGAACCCGCCGAACACGGAAGCGGCAGATCCGCAGTCGGGGTTGATGGTCCGTGCATCAGGTTTGGGCTCTCCTCGCTGCGTCTGTGCTTGGGGAGCTGGTCGAAGTTGTGTGAGTACTGCGGTTGCAGACAGGTCGAGCCGATCGCCGACCTGATGGATGAGCACATGTCGCTGCTCGAGATCGCGGGCGACCTGCGTCGCGCGCTGACCGAGCAGGACGGTGCCCGTGCCGCCGTGAAGCGAGCACAGCTCGTCGACCTGCTGGCCGGCCACACCGGTCGTGAGGAGGCCGGCGTCTTCGCCGCACTCAAGGCCCAGGGCGACTACGTCGACGAGGTCGAGGCGCTCGAGGGTGAGCACGTGTCCCTCGACCAGGCCGTCGCGGACCTCGACCTGGAGGCGCCGGACGCGGTCGACGTACTCGACCGCGTGGCCGCTGAGCTGACCGACCACATCGACAAGGAGAACCTCGGGATCTTCCCGGTCGCGGTGGTGACCCTGGGGGCCACCGGATGGGGCATCGTCGAACGCGCCCACGAGCAGTCGTCGCGCTCCATCCGGGTCGGCTCCTAGTCCGGGTTGCCCACCCGCACGGCTCCTCGGCCGTCACCGGCGGCCGGTCGGTGTTCTGGACAGGGTCGTGACATCTGGCCCGACCGGGACATTTCGCCTGGTCACTCCGGGTCATCTTGGCCGCCGCGCTGGCAAAATGGCTGGGAGCGCCCGATCAGGGAGCCCTAACCTCGACAGGTTGGGGCGTAATGGTGCGCCCCTCCAAGCGGAGGGGGCTTGTGACGTGAGGACTACCTACAAGGTTCTCGCCTGGCTGGTCGCGCTCGGGGTGGTCGTGCAGGCATCGTCGATGGTGTACGCGGTCGCCGGGCTCGGCAACTGGGTGGACAAGGAAGGTGGCGTCTTCGACAAGGCGGCGGGTGAGGCGATCTTCGAGGGGGACGTGACCTTCACCGGGGTCGCCGGGTTCATGATCCACAGCATCAACGGGATGATGATCATCCCCGCGCTGGCGCTGATCCTGCTGATCGTGTCGTTCTTCGCCAAGATCCCCGGCGGGATCGCCTGGGCCGGGTACGTGCTGCTCGCCGTGGCGATCCAGATCACGCTGGGCCTCTTCGGCCACGAGAACGCGTTCTGGGGCATGCTGCACGGGATCAACGCGCTGATCCTCTTCTCGCTCGCGGTGATGGCCGGTGTTCGGGTGCACCGCATGCAGCGGGTGGGCGCAGCGGCGCCTGCGGGCGAGCGAGAGCTCGTCTGAGTACCTCGGACGTCGTAGGGCAGGTTCATGAGTAGCCGTCTTCGTCTGCTGCTGGCCTGCCTTGCGACGGCCGTGCTCGTCGTACCGCTCGGCTGGTTCTGGTGGTCGAGCCTGGTGCCGGGCGAGTACTCCGTGATGGACATGGGGTACGCCGACTACGGCGGCGGCCCGGCTCTCGCGGCCGGATCAGGCCACGGGGGCGGGGCCGGCATGGAGCACGGCGGCGCGGACGTCGACACGTCCACGCTGGTGGCGGACGCCAAGGGCGAGCCGGACGTGCGGCTGGACCTCACCGCGCGCGAGGAGACCTTCACTCTCGCCTCCGGGCGCGAGGTCACCGGCTACACGGTCAACGGCTCCTCACCCGGGCCCACCCTTCACGCGGTCGAGGGCGACCTCGTCGAGGTCCACCTCACCAACGACAACATCCCTGACGGGATCACCCTCCACTGGCACGGAGTCGACCTGACCAACGCGATGGACGGCGTCGCCGGGGTCACGCAGGACGCGGTCCAGGAGGGCGAGACCTTCACCTACCGCTTCGTCGCCGAGCAGCCCGGAACGTACTGGTACCACTCACACCAGGTCTCGCACGAGCAGGTCCGCCGCGGCCTCTTCGGGGCGGTCGTCATCGAGCCCGCCGACCAGCCTCAGGGGTCGAGCAGCGGGCAGGTCGACGTCGCGGCGCTCGTGCACCAGTACGACGCGCAGCGCACCGTCAACGGGGACGCCGGTGACATCGCCGTTCCCGCCGCACCCGGCACGGTCGCCCGGGTGCGCGTCATCAACACCGACAACGGCCCGATGACCACCTGGGTCAGCGGCGCGGACTACCGGGTCCTCGCCATGGACGGCTACGACCTGAACGAGCCCGAGCCGGTCACGGACCAAGCCCTCGTCGTCACCGCGGGAGGCCGCGCGGACCTCGAGATCGTCGTACCTCCCGGCGGAGCCCGCGTCGAGCTCGCCGGCAACGCGATCGTGCTCGGTCCCCGGGGAACCCAGGTCCAGCCCGAGAAGGCGCCGACCTCGTTCGTCGACCTGCTCGGCTACGGCAAGCCGGCGGAGACCGGGATCGACCCGGCCGACGCGGACCGGAGGTTCGAGTACGTGATCGGTCGCCGGCCCGGCTTCCACGACGGACGGCCGGGGATCTGGTGGACGATCAACGGGCACATGTGGCCGGACGTGCCGATGTACACCGTGGCCGAGGGCGACCTGGTCACCATGCGCATCGAGAACGACAGCGGCGAGGTCCATCCGATGCACCTGCACGGCCATCACGCGCTGGTGGTCAGCCGCGACGGCAAACCCTCCACCGGCAGTCCCTGGTGGATGGACTCCCTCAACGTCCGCGACGGGGAGACGTACGAGATCGCGTTCGTCGCCGACAACCCCGGCGTGTGGATGGACCACTGCCACAACCTCCCGCACGCGGCGGAGGGGCTGGTGGCGCACCTGATGTACGCCGGCTACGAGACGCCGTTCATGGTCGGTGGCCACGGGCACAACGAGCCCGAGTGACGCGGAACGGCCCGGACCCCGTCGAAGCGGGGCCCCGGGCCGTTGCCGTCGAAGCAGTCTCAGCGGCGACGGGAGTCGGAGAACTCCTCCTCGTACTCCCGCATCTCCGCGTCGGCCTCGTCCTGTGGCACGTGTTCGTCGATCATCGTCGTCTCGTCGAACGGGATCTCGCCGGCGAGGACGCGGCTCATCCGGTCACGGTCGAGGCCCGCCGGTCCACGAGCCCACCAGCACGGTCGCGACGGAGTTGCCCGCGAAGTTGGTGAGCGCGCGAGCCTCGGACATGAACCGGTCGATGCCCACGATCAGGCCGACGCCGTCGACGAGGTCGGGGCGGTGCGTGGCGAGCCCGCCGGCCAGGGTGGCGAGGCCGGCACCGGTGACGCCCGCGGCGCCCTTGGACGCGATCACCATGAACAGGAGCAGCGAGATCTGCTCCGGGACGCTCAGCGGGTCGCCGAGCGCGGAGGCGATGAAGAGCGACGCCATGGTCAGGTAGATGGCCGTGCCGTCGAGGTTGAAGGAGTACCCCGTCGGCACCACGACGCCGACGGTCGGCTTGTCCACACCTGCGTGCTCCATCTTCGCGATCAGGCGCGGGAGCGCGGACTCCGAGGAGGACGTGGACAGGATCAGCAGGAACTCGCGGCCCAGGTACTTCAGGAGCGAGAAGATGTTGATGCCGGTGGCCAGCTTCAGGATGGTCCCGAGCACGACGAACACGAACACGATGCAGGTCGCGTAGAAGCCGAGCATGATCACCGCGAGGCTCTTGAGCGCATCGAGCCCGGTCTCGCCGACGACCGCGGCGATCGCGCCGAAGGCCCCCACCGGCGCGGCCCACATGACCATTGCGAGCACCCGGAACACGACCCGCTGGAGGTGCTCGATGCCGCGAAGCACCGGCTCGCCCTGCTTGCCCATCAGCTGGATGGCGAAGCCCACGAGCAGGGCGACAAGGAGCGTCTGGAGGATCTCGCCCGAGGTGAGCGAGGAGAACAGCGACGTCGGGATGATCCCGAGCAGGAAGTCGGCAGTGGACTCACCACCGCCGGCCTGCTCCTTGCCCGCTGCGGCCAGCTCCTCGTTGAGGTGCAGGCCGGAACCCGGGTGGAGGAGGTTGCCCACCACGAGGCCGATCGCGAGCGCGACCGTCGACATGACGAGGAAGTAGCCGAGGGCGAGGCCGCCGACCTTGCCGACCCTGGCCGCGCTGCGGACGGACCCGACGCCGAGCACGATCGTGCAGAAGATGACCGGCTGGATCATCATCTTGATCAAGGCGACGAAGGCCTCGCCGAGGGGCTCCAGCCGCACCGCGAAGTCGGGTACGGCGAAGCCGACCGCGATCCCGAGCAGGACGGCCGCGATCACCGCGAGGTAGAGGTAGTGGGTCCGGTCCTTCTTGGTCGCCGTGGTCGCCGGCGCCGGTTGCGCTGAGCTCATGGTGGTCTCCGGTCTAGACGTCTGGACGGCCCCGTACCCTACGTGCCCGCTCTTTACTCGCGGAAGGTGGCGTAGGGAGGGGACAGCCGGACCAGGGGTCGCGGCGAGGTGCTAGTCGGAGGCCAGCGTGTCGGGGCTCTGCAGGATCTCGAAGCGGTCGAGCGGCCAGACGATGCCCCACACCTTGCCCACCACGTCGTCCAGAGGTACGGCGCCGTGGCCGGCGTCGCCCATGTGGTACCGGGAGTCCTGGCTGTTCGAGCGGTTGTCGCCCATCACCCAGATGGAGTCGTCCGGTACGACGACGTCGAACTGCTTCTCCGAGGGCTCCATGCCCTTGCGCAGGTACTCGCTCTCGTCGAGCGGCTCGCCGTCGACCGTGACCCGGCCCTGCTTGTCGCAGCAGGCGACCTCCTCGCCCGGGAGGCCGACCACGCGCTTCACGAGGTGACCGCCCTCGGGGTATAGGCCGAGCAGGGACAGGAACTTCTGGAAGCCGGTCGGCTCAGGGGTGGCCCCGAGCCACCCGCCCGGGTCCTCGAACACGACGACGTCGCCGCGGTCCGGCTCGCCGTCCCACGTCGAGACCTTCTCGACCAGGATCCGGTCCTGCTCCACGAGCTCGGGATGCATGGACGCCGAGGGCACGAAGTACATCTGCAGGAAGAACGCCTTGACCAGGATGGACGCGCCAAGCGCGAGGGCGAGAAGGAGGAAGGTCTCCTGCCACCACGGCATCCTCCGGCGTGGACCGCGGTGACCTCCCATGGCGGGAACCTTACCTGCGCAAAGGGGGCGGGTCCGGTGATCGGCCCTCGTGCCGGCGGGCTCAGGCAGGACCGCCGGGGTCGCCCATGTCGGGCATGCCGTCGACCTTGGGACCGCCCGGGCCGCTGTCGCCGCCCTCGTCCTCGTCGCCGGGGTCCTTCGCAAGCGGGTTGTCGTCGGTCGGCTGCAGGTCCTCGGGCAGCTCCTCGTCCGAGATGAGGCCGACGTCGGGTTGCTCGCGCTCGGGACGCTCCGGCTGTGGCCGCTCGTGCTCCGCGATGTCCCGCTCGGCGTCGGTCTGCGGCTGCTGCCCCGGCTCGGGGCCGTTCTGCGATTCGCTCATGGCCCACCGTACCCAGCGGTAGCCGCCTCCACGCCCGGCCGCTGGATCGGGCTCACGGGCCCGCCGCCGGGGCCGGTGCCGTGGCAGCGCTGTGGCCCCCAGCCGGAGCGGGGGGCCACAGGGTGCGCGTGTGCGAGCGTCACATCTTCGGCATCAGCACCGAGTCGATCAGGTACACCGTCGCGTTGGCCGTCTGGACGCCGCCGCAGATCACGTTCGCGTCGTCGACCTTCAGGTTGTCGCCGGAGCCGGACACCTCGACGGTGTCGCCCTGGACCGTCTTCTGCTCACCGACGATGTCCGAGGGAGCGATCTGACCTGGGACGACGTGGTAGGTCAGCACCGACGACAGGGTGTCTGCGTTCTTCGGCTTGGCCAGGGAGGCCACGGTCTCCTGCGGCAGCTTCTTGAACGCGTCGTCGACCGGCGCGAAGACCGTGAACTCGTCGCCGTTCAGGGTGTCGACGAGGTCGACCTCGGGGTTCAGCTCACCCGACACCGCGGAGACGAGCGTGGTGAGCAGCGGGTTGTTGCTCGCGGCCACGGCAACGGGGTCCTGGGCCATCCCCTCCACCGAGCCGGCCCCGTCGGGGACCGCCTTCGCGTAGTCGGCGCAGCCGGGTCCGACCAGGTTGGCCGCCGGGTCGCTGCTGCCCTGCATCTCCTCTGCGGACTGGTCGTCCATCGGAGTCTCCTCGGCCGACGACTGAGCCGCGGCGGAGGAGGTGTCGTCCTCGGCCCCACAGGCGGCCGTCATCGACAGGGCGGAGACTGCCGCGATGGCGATCGCGACCTTTCTGATGGAGCGCATGGTGCTTCCCTTTCGGTTGGGTCGAGCGTTGTCTTGGAGGAGGCGAGCCGGCGTTCCGCCTTGTTTCATTGGGCATTCGGCGCCTCGTGGACGATGGATTGGTCGGGCCGGGCAGTTAGTTCCACCTGGCCTGCGGCCGGCGCCGGGGCGTTCGTTCACGCCTCGACGGTCACGTTCACGTTGTGCCGGCCGGTCGAACCGTCCGGGGCGATCGGGGCGCGCTCGGCGGTCTGCGTGTAGCCGGTGGCGTCGGTGGCGCGCACCTCGAGCAGGTGGTTGCCCGGCGTCGCCTCCCAGTCCCACACCCACTGCCGCCAGGTGTCGATGTTGTCCTCCGTCGCGAGGCGGGCCCGCTGCCAGCTGCCTCCGTCGACGCGGACCTCGACGGACCGGATGCCCCGGTCCTGCGACCAGGCGACCCCGGCGACCGGCACGCGCCCTGCCTTCACGCGGGCGAAGGAACGAGGTACGTCGATCCGCGAGGACGTCTTGATCGGTGCCTCGGCGGCGTAGCCCCTGGTCGTCCAGTAGGCCTTGAAGTCCGCGAACCGAGTCGCCTCGAGGTCCACCAGCCACTTGGTCGCGGAGACGTAGCCGTAGAGGCCGGGGACGACCATGCGGACGGGGAAGCCGTGCTCGAGGGGCAGTGGCTCTCCGTTCATCGCGACCGCGAGGATCGCGTCCCGGTCGTCGTCGACCAGCGCGGCGAGCGGCGTTCCGATCGTGAAGTCGTCCGCGCTCGTCGACCTCACCGCGTCGGCGCCACCTCGGACGCCCGCCTCCCGGAGCAGGTCCCGGACGGGGACCCCGATCCAGGTCGCGTTCCCGACGTACTCACCACCGACCGGGTTGGAGACGCAGGTCAACGTGATGCGACGCTCCACGAGCCGTCGGGACAGCAGGTCCTCGAACGAGAGGTCGAGCTCGCGGTCGACCATGCCGTGGACGCGCAGCCGCCACGTGTCGACCGGGACGTCGGGGACCCGGATCGCGGTGTCCACCCGGTAGAACTCCCGGTTGGGGGTCAGGTACGGAGTGATGCCCGGTACGTCGAGCGTCATCCCCGGTTGGAGACCCGGGGCGGGTGATCCGGGGACCGGCACCTCCACCCCGAGCCGCGACGCAGCGGCCTCAGGGCCTCCGTACACGCGCCCGACCACACCGCCGGCGACGGCCACGGCGCCGACCGCTGTCGCGGCCTTCAGGAACGCGCGACGGTCGAACGGCGCCACGAGGTCGTCTCTGCCACATGGTGGGGCAGCAGCAACCGGGGCTTGGTGTGCTCCCCGAGGGTCTCCGGGTCGATGGTCTCCGGGCGAGGTCGAGGATGCTCCCGGCCGACCGCGGGCAGGGGCGCCTGGGCCTCCCTGGGCGCGGAGGCGACGGGTTTCTCGCGGGAGCGGTCGGTCCGGAGCGCCCGCAGGAGGACGAGCAGCGAGGCCAGTCCCGTGACGACGAGTGCGACCACCGGGACCAGCCGCGCTGCGGTGGCGGCGCTCGCGGCCCGGTCGGTGACCACGGCGGTGGCCGCGACCGCGCTGAGCACCAGGAAGGCGCCCACGGCCAGGCGTGGTCTGGTCACACCGACCATGCCGGCAAGGAACGCCAACCCGGCCACGGTCGCGACCACGCCGGCGACGAGCACAGGCTTGTCGGCGGTGCCGAAGGTCTCGACGGCCCACTCCTTGACCGGCCGTGGGGCGGTGTCGACAGCGCGGTTCGCCACGGCGACGAGCGGAGGGGTCACATCGGCCTGGAACGCGGCGATCGCCTCGGCCGCCGCCACTCCGGCGGCACCCGCGAGGAGCCCCGCGACCCCGCCGAGGAGCCGCCGAGGCGGGTGCTTCGGTCGGCCTCGTCGAGGCGGGCTCGTCGTGGGCGAGGGCGGGGCGGACCGGGTCGGTGGCGGGGTCTGGACCATGTCGCAGGTTCGGGGCCGGACACTCGCGGGATTGGGTCGGCGTGACCCGTCCGCGGGGTGCGTCGTTGTCCGGGCAAGGCGTCCGCACGAGTCCCGAGCGACCCAGGCGCCGAGGAAACGCCGCCAGCCGCCGAAGGAGTCGCATGCGCCGACCTGCGCGGAGGTCACTGGCTGCGGTCGCGCTGGGCCTGGCGCTCGGTACGACGGCCGCCGGGTGCGCCATGCCCGGGGCGCGCCCGGTCGAGGTGGCGCCCGCCGGCGCGGAGGTCCCCGTGCTCGCCGGCCGGCAGAACCCCACGGCGGATCCCGCCTTCTCGGTCGAACCCCCGGGGCGGCTCACCGGCCCGACACAGACGGCGGACTTCCTCGTGGTGGGCCGCGACACCCTTCCTCGTCAGGTGCGGCGGCGGGTCGCGAGCACTCCCGGCGTCGACGCGACCGAGACCCTCGCCCTCGCGGCCGCCCCTGTCGACGGCCGCACGGTCACTCTGGGAGCGGTCGACCCCTCGTCGTACCGGCGCTTCACCCCGCAGGTCAGCGCCCGCTCCGACGCCGTGTGGCAGCGGGTCGCGGAGGGCGACATCGCTACCACCCCCGAGCTCGCGCGTGACCTCCACCTGCCGCTGGGCGGCGACCTCCGGCTCGGCGACCAGGCGGGTGCCCTCGCGCTCCGGGTCGGCGCACAGGCCTCGATGGCTCCCAAGGTCGACGCCGTGGTGAACAAGGCCTGGGGCCGCCGGCTCGGCATGGTCCCGCGCAACGCGGTCCTGGTCTCGGCCGACGGCACCGACCTGTCGTCCGTGGAGGCCGGCCTGCGTCGGCGGGTGGGCCGGCAGGTGACCGTGACGCCGCTCGGCGAGGCCGTGCCGACCGAAGGCACACAGACCGCCTTCCTCACCGGAGGCTCCGTCGCGGAGGCGGTCGGGTCGTTCAAGTACCGGTACTTCCAGGACGGCTCGGTGGAGCCCGACCCGGGCTGGGTCGCCGCGAACCTCCGCACCGAGAGCGTGCCGATCCTCGGCGACGTCACGTGTCACCGGGTGATGCTGCCCCAGCTCCGGGGCGCCCTGCAGGAGGTCGTCGACAGCGGCCTGGCCGACCGGATCGACCCCGGCGACTACGGCGGCTGCTACGCGCCCAGGTTCATCGCGAGCGACCCCTCGCAGGGTCTCTCCCTGCACACGTGGGGGATCGCGGTCGACCTCAACGTGCAGAGCAACCTGCGCGGTACGACGGGCGAGATGGACCGCCGGATCGTGGACATCTTCAAGCGGTGGGGGTTCGCCTGGGGCGGCGACTGGTCCTACACCGACCCCATGCACTTCGAGCTCGCCGCCCTGGTCAGGCCCCGCTGACCCCGTCGGCCGGTCGTCGAGCCCGACCGACATACTCGGGGTACCCGATCCGCTGAGGAGCTCCCATGCGCGCTGTCCAGGTAGTCCGCCTCGAAGGTCCCTCCGGCGTCGACGTCGTCGAGGCGCCCGAGCCCACCGCCGCCGAGGGCCAGGTCCTCGTGGACGTGCACGCCGTGGGTGTCAGCTTCCCGGACCTCCTGCTCTCCGCGGGGCAGTACCAGCTCAAGCCGCAGCCGCCGTTCCAGCTCGGGGTCGACTTCGCTGGCGTCGTGCGCTCCGCCCCCGAGGCTTCCGGGTTCAGCACCGGTGACCGGGTCGCCTGCGTGCTGCCGTACGGCGGAGGGGCGGACGTCGTGGCGCTCGACCCCGAGAGTGTCTTCCCGCTCCCCGACTCGATGAGCTTCGAGCAGGGCGCGGCGCTGCCGATGAACTACCTCACCGCGCAGTTCGCGCTCGCCACCCGCGGCCGACTCCAGGAGGGCGAGACGGTCCTGGTGCACGGCGCGGCGGGCGGTGTCGGCACCGCGACGATCCAGGTGGCCAAGGGGTACGGCGCCCGGGTGATCGGCGTGGTCTCGACCGAGGGCAAGGCACAGGTCGCGCGGGACGCCGGAGCGGACGAGGCCGTCCTGGTCGACGGCTTCCTCGCCTCGGTCAAGGAGCTCACCGGGGGCCGCGGGGTCGACGTGGTGGTCGACGTCGTCGGCGGAGACCTCATGACGGACTCGCTGCGCGCGCTCGCCCCGCTCGGTCGCGTCCTGGTCGTCGGGTTCACCGCCGGCGCTATCCCCGAGGTGAAGGTCAACCGGCTGCTGCTCAACAACATCGACGTGCGCGGCGTCGGCTGGGGCGCCTACGCCATGGTGCGGCCGGGGTTCATGCGGAAACAGTGGCAAGAGCTCGTGCCGATGATGGAGTCGGGTGCGATCCAGCCGCCGATCGGCCGTACCTACCCCCTCGAGGAGGTCCGGCAGGCGCTGACCGACATGGCCGAGCGCCGCGCGACCGGGAAGATCGTGCTCGCCCTGCGATAGGCCTCCCCGCGGGGCCGGCGGACCGGCTCAGGCCTGGAGGTCGGCGTACTCGGGATGCTTCTCGAGGAACGCCCTGATGAAGGGGCACCTGACGCGAATGCTCATGCCGCGCGCCCGGACGTCGTCGAGCGCGCCGCGGGCGAGCGCGGAGCCGATGCCCTGGCCCTCGAAGGCGTCGTCGACCTCGGTGTGGACGAAGACGCGGACGCCGTCACGGTCGCGGTACTCCGCGAAGCCCGCCACGACGCCGGACTCGGTCGACGCCTCGTAGCGCGCGAGTCCCGGGTTGTCCTGGATGGTCACCTCAGAGAGCTGGCTCATATGTCGGTTCTACCCCAGGGGTGGTCGCCAAACCCCGGTGGGACGCGCCTGGGTGGCCAGCCCCGCCGCATGTCCTCGTCCCCTGTGCTGGCCTAGCCCCATCCCCGATGACTATTGCCAGGCGCGAGCCGAGCGGAGAAGCGTGGGCAAGGACCGGTGGCGCCACCGGGGCGCTGCCCCATCCGAAGGGGGTAGACCGTGTACGCACGTTCCACCACACTCCAGGCTCAGCCGGGCTCCATCGACGCCGGCATCGCGTACTTCCGTGACGAGACCATGCCTGCCCTGCGGGAGATCGACGGTTTCGTCGGGGCTTCCCTGATCGTCGACCGGGAGACCGGCCTCTGCATCGTCACCGCGAACTACTCCTCGGCCGAGACGCGGGCGACCAGCGCGGCGACGGTCATGCCGCTCCGCGACCGTGCCGCCGCGGTACTCGGCGCGGAGGCTGTCGAGGTCGACGAGTGGGAGATCACCGTCATGCACCGGGACCACCGCGCCGGTGAGGGAGCCTGTGTCCGAGTCACGTGGGCGAAGGTCGACCCTGCTGGGGCGGACCGGGCGATCGACATGTGGAAGCTCGTAGTCCTGCCGAAGGCCGAGGCGCTGGCCGGGTTCTGCAGCGCCAGCATGATGGTCGACCGCGCCTCGGGTCGTTCAGTCGGCACGATCACGTTCGACAGCCAGGAGGCGCTCGAAGGGAGTCGCGAGCAGGCGGCGAGCATCCGAGCGGGCGCGGTCGAGGCGATCGGTGCCGAGATCCTGGACGTCCGCGAGTTCGACCTGGCCCTGGCGCACCTGGACGCGCCCGAGATGGCCTGACGAGCATCGGTCCGGCGGGCGGAGGACGCACCGCCCGCCGGGCCTGTGCCGGCCCGGACGCGCCACGACGCGAACCACCGGTCGTGGCTGGGACACAGGGCTAGGGTGGGCGCCGTGACGATCCTCGACGATGCCAAAGACGGCATGAACCTCGACATCCGGCCTCAGGACGACCTCTTCGGGCACGTGAACGGCGCCTGGCTCGACACGGCGGAGATCCCCTCGGACCGCTCCGCCTGGGGCCCCTTCGTCAAGCTCGCCGACCAGTCGGAGGAGCGGGTCCGCGAGATCATCGAGGACGCCGCCGCCGGGAGGATCAGCGGCGAGAACGGCAAGAAGATCGGCGACCTCTACGCCAGCTTCATGGACGAGGAGCGCATCGAGGAGCTCGGCGTCACGCCGATCGCCGACATGCTCACCGACGTCGCCAAGGTCGCCGACACGAGCGAGCTGCTCCACTTCGTGGGCGAGCTCGAGCGCCTCGGCGGGGGCGGGCTGTTCGGGTCCTACGTCGACACCGACGACCGCGACTCCGAGCGGTACCTCCTCAACATCGTCCAGGGCGGCCTCGGCCTCCCGGACGAGTCGTACTACCGCGACGAGAAGTTCGCCGAGATCCGCCAGGCCTACGTGGCCCACGTGACCCGCATGTTCGAGCTGGTCGACCGCGACGACGCCGAGCAGGCGGCGCGGACCGTCCTCGACGTCGAGACCCGCCTCGCCTCGGGTCACTGGGAGCGCGCCGAGACCCGCGACGTGCTCAAGACCTACAACCTCACCACGATCGAGGAGCTGAAGGAGCTCGCGCCGAACCTCGACTGGACGGCGTGGCGCGACGGCCTCCGCGCCTCCGAGGAGGTGGTCGCCGAGAGCATCGTGCGCCAGCCCAGCTACCTCACACACCTCTCGACGGCGCTCGAGGAGATCCCGATCGAGCAGTGGCGCGACTGGCTCGCGATCCGGGTCGTCCGGCGCGCGGCGCCGTACCTCTCCTCGGCCTTCGTGGCGGAGAACTTCGACTTCTACGGCCGGACCCTCAACGGCACGCCCGAGCTGCGCGCCCGCTGGAAGCGCGGCGTCGCGCTGGTCGAGGGGGCGCTGGGTGAGGCAGTCGGCGAGGAGTACGTCGCACGGCACTTCCCGCCGAGCTCCAAGGCGATGATGGACGAGCTCGTCGCGAACCTCATCGAGGCCTACCGGCGCAACATCGCGGCGCTCGACTGGATGACCGAGGAGACGAAGGAGCGCGCGTACGAGAAGCTCGAGACCTTCAACCCGAAGATCGGCTACCCGAAGAAGTTCCGCGACTACTCCGCCCTCGAGATCCGCCACGACGACCTGATGATGAACGTCGAGGCGGCGGCGGCCTTCGAGACCGACCGCCAGCTGAACAAGATCGGCTCGCCGGTCGACCGCGACGAGTGGTTCATGCTGGCGCAGACGGTCAACGCCTACTACAACCCGGGCACCAACGAGATCTGCTTCCCCGCGGGCATCCTCCAGAAGCCGTTCTTCGACCCCGAGGCGGACCCGGCCGAGAACTACGGCGGCATCGGCGCGGTGATCGGGCACGAGATCGGCCACGGCTTCGACGACCAGGGGTCGCAGTACGACGGGCGCGGCAACCTCAACGAGTGGTGGACCGAGGCCGACCGCGCGGCGTTCAAGGAGAAGTCGGACAAGCTCATCGAGCAGTACAACGGCTACGAGCCCCGTGACCTCCCCGGCGAGCGGGTCAACGGCGCCCTCACCGTGGGCGAGAACATCGGCGACCTCGGCGGGCTCACCATCGCGCACAAGGCGTACCTGATCAGCCTCGGCGACCAGCCCGTGCCCGAGCACGAGGGGCTGACCGGGTCGCAGCGGGTGTTCTTGAACTGGGCCCACGTCTGGCGCACCAAGCGTCGCAAGGAGCAGGCGCAGCAGTTCCTCACCGTCGACCCGCACAGCCCCGCGGAGTTCCGGGCGAACATCGTGCGCAACCTCGACGAGTTCCACGAGGCCTTCGGCACCGAGCCGGGGGACGGCCTGTGGCTCGACCCGGAGGACCGCGTCCGCATCTGGTGAGCAGCGTTTTCACCCTGTAACGCGGGGTTAGGGACGCTTCACAAGGGGCATAACGCTTGTGAAGCGTCCATTCCGCTGGGGAAGTCGGGCAGGTCCACCCGAACCGCCGAGTGGTTCCGCCGGGCGACCTAGACTGGACGCTTCCGGTGCACGCGAGCGTCAGCGCACAGGGGGGTTGCGATGAGAGTACGTCGGACGCTGCCGACGTCTGCGCGTGCCCGCGGCGCCGCCCTGGCCGCCGTACCCCTGCTGCTCGGGTCCCTCGCCGGCTGTGCCGGTGGGACCGCCGAGGGCGCCGCGCCCCAGCATCGCCCCGACTCCGGCGGGCCGGTCGCCGTGACCGAGGACCCGTCGAGCCCGCCCGCCCCGGACGACGCGGCGTCGGCCGATGCTGCCCCCTCCGACCCAGCTCCCGACCCGCACGAGACCCCGGCGCTCGCCGCGCTCCAGGCCGCGGCTGGTCCCCTTGGACACGAGGCCGCCGAGGGGACGGACCCCGACCAGCCGAGGAAGCTCGAGGGTGGCGGCTTCGCCACCTCCCTGCCGGGCAGCGACGCACCCGACCGGAAGGTCGACGTCGGACCGCAGTACGCCGTGAGCCGGGACCTCGACATCAAGGAGATCGAGCGGCTGGTCAAGGCCGTCGAACGGATCGCGAAACGTCAGGCCGTGGGGCAGCCGCTGGCCACGGGCGGCTCGCTCGCCGAGGCGGTGGGCACGTTCAGCTACCGCTGGTTCGCCGACGGCACGGTCGCGCCGGACCCCGACTGGGTCGCCGCGAACATCCGCACCGAGACCGTGCCGATCCTCGGCAGCGTGACGGGTCACCGCGTGCTCTTCCCGCAGCTGCGCGCCGCCCTGCGCGAGGTGGTCGCACGCGGGCTGGCCGACGAGATCCACCCCGAGGAGTTCGGGGGCTGCTACGTGCCGAGGTTCATCGGGCACGACCCGAGCAAGGGCCTCTCCCTGCACACCTGGGGCATCGCCGTCGACCTCAACGTCCCCGGCAACCAGCGCGGCGTGGCCGGTGACATCGACCGCGACGTGGTCGCGATCTTCAAGAAGTGGGGCTTCGCCTGGGGCGGCGACTGGAACTACACCGACCCCATGCACTTCGAGCTCGCCCAGATCGTCAAGCCCCGCTGAGCTGCGCGCGGTCGCGCCTGTCACCGTGGGGCGGCGCGACGGCACGGTCGGGGCGGCGCGCCGGTTTCGAAGCAAGTTGCACCCCGGAGCACCGCCTGAAGAGCCAACTTGCTTCAAACGGACCGGACCGCGTTCAGTGCGGCTTGACCATGGCGCAGCGCAGCGCCGGGTCCAGGGCAGTTCTGTCCGGCACGTCCGCGGCGACCTCGGGCATGCCACCGAGTGGAACAGCTCTCCCGCCTCGAGCTCGATGTCGAGGAGCTCGCCGATGTCGGCCGGCCTCGCCGACCGGATGGCGAAAGGTGTCATGGAGCAGTTCCGTTCCAGGGTCGAGGACGTGGCGGGTCCCATCTTGCGCGGTCAGCGGCTGGTCGACGGGAGCCGTGCCGAACGGTGCCTCTGGGGGTAGTCCGTGAGCAAAACGTCCTGCTGGGATGCCTGCAACAGCAGTCTGTTCACGAACTACCCGCGCGTGGCCCGCGCACTTACGGGTCGCACCGCCGGCGCGGCCTCAGTGCAGCATCACCGGCGGGAGGTCGCCCTCCTCGACCGGCGTCGCCACCTGCCGCTTGGGCAGCATCGTGGCCGGCACGAGGCACAGCGCGATGAGCGCCGTACCGACCAGGAACGCGAGCCCGAACGAGTCGGCGGCCTGCGCGAACCCTTCGGCGAGCGCAGGTGCGGGGAGCTTCTCGGCGATCGAGGGGTCGTGCTGGGAGGCGATCGCCGCTCCCGCGAGCTCCTTGTTCTTGATCGAGTTGGTGAGGATCACCGAGAACACCGCGGTGCCGATGGAGCCTGCGACCTGCTGCACGATGTTCATGAGCGTCGAGCCGCGCGCGATGTTGTGGTCGGTCAGCGTCTGCAGCGCCGCGGTCATGATCGGCATCATCGTGGCGCCCATGCCGAGGCCCATGACGAACAGGCCGCCGAGCAGGAGCGTGTAGGACGTGTCGGCGCCGACCTGGGTGAACACCGCCATCCCCAGGACGATCAGCGTGATGCCGGTGAGCACGATGCGCCCCGCGCCGGTGCGGTCGGCCAGGTTGCCGGCGATCGGCATGCTCACCATCGCGCCGAGGCCCTGCGGGGCGAGCAGCAGCCCGGCCGCCAGCGTGGTCTCACCGCGGACCTGCAGGAAGTACGACGGGAACAGGAGGCTCGCGCCGAAGAACGCGACCGCGAAGAGGCTCATCGTGATCACCGCGATGGTGAGCTGACCGTTCTTGAACAGGTGCAGGTCGATCAGCGGGTGCACGGTGCGGAACGCGTGGAAGACGAACGCCACGACCAGCACGATGCCGATCGCCGCGGGCACGAGCACCTTCGCGGCCAACAGCGTGCCCGTCTCAGGCGTGGAGGAGACGCCGTACAGGAAGGCGGCGAGGCCCGGCGACAGCAGCAGCATGCCCAGGAAGTCGAAGGACTCCGACGGCTCCGGGGAGTCCGAGGGCAGGACGAGAGCCGCGAAGACGAAGGCGGCCACGCCGACGGGCAGGTTGATCAGGAAGATCCAGTGCCAGCTCGCGCTGTCGATCAGCCAGCCACCGAGGATCGGTCCGCCGATCGGGCCGAGCAGCATCGGGATGCCCAGGACGGCCATGACGCGCCCGATCCGGTGCGGGCCGGCGGCGCGGGTCATGATCGTCATGCCGAGCGGCATCAGCATGCCGCCGCCGAGCCCCTGCAGCACGCGGAAGAGCACCAGCGTGGAGACGTCGCCGGCGAGGCTGCACAGCACCGACCCGGCGGTGAACAGGGCCAGCGCGAGCATGAACAGCCGCTTGGTCCCGAACCGGTCGGCGGCCCAGCCCGTGAGCGGGATGACGGTGGCCAGGGCTAGCGTGTAGCCGGTCATCGCCCAGGCGACCTCGGCGTACGTCGCCTCGAACTCGGTCATGAAGGTCGGCAGCGCGACGCTCACGACGGTCACGTCGAGGATCGACATGATCGCGGAGAGCACGACTACTCCTGCGACGAGGAGTACTTCCTTGTCGAGCTTGTCCGTCTCGGGGGCAGGCGTGGTTGCGGGCATCACGGGTCCTCGGGTTTCTGCAGGCACGGGTGAGCCCGGCGACTACATGCAGGGGATGGGGCCGGCGGATCGAACCGACCGAAACTACCCGAAGAGGATACCGATACCGGTGCGTCCGCATTAGCGGTTTTCCGCAGCCGACGTGTGACGTGGGCTACGACCTCCGGTGTCCGGATGTGAGTGGCGGACGGTTCGCGTGCACCAGAACCGTCGGTGACTCACATCCCGGGACCGGCGGCCCAGCTGAGGGTGGGTCAGTTGAGGGTGGGTCAGACGAGCTTGTCGACGGCCTCCACCAGGCGCGGGTCCTCGGGCTCGACGCCCGGGCTGAAGCGCGCCACCACCGAGCCGGACCCGTCCACCAGGAACTTCTCGAAGTTCCACTGGATGTCGCCCGAGCGCCCCTGCTCGTCGGCCACCTCGACGAGCTCTGCGTAGAGCGGGTGGCGTCCGTCCCCGTTGACCTCCACCTTCTCGGTCATCGGGAACGTGACCCCGTACGTCGTCGAGCAGAACTCCTGGATCTCCTCCGACGTACCCGGCTCCTGCCCGCCGAACTGGTTGCACGGGACTCCCACGACCGTGAACCCGCGGTCGGCGTACTCCTTGTGGAGCTGCTCGAGGCCGGTGTACTGGGGCGTCAGCCCGCACTTGGAGGCGACGTTGACGAGGAGCGCGGGGCGGCCGCCGGTGATCTCGGCGAGAGTCGAGGGCGACCCGTCGAGGCGGGCGATCTGAGTGTCGAGAAGGCTCATGCGGCGAGACTAGCCAGGCACTGAGGGGGGATCCGTGCCGCGTACGACGCAGCCGGGTGGCTCAGCTGCCGAGGGTCGCCCGGAGCCGCGCGAGCACCAGGGCCAGCGGCGGCCAGGACGAGCGCCCGCGCCGCACCACCGCGTAGGTCCGAAGCCGTACCTCCGGGTCGGTGAGCGGCAGAGTCGTCACTTCCCGCCGCGTCGGCTGGTCGGCGGGCAGAAGGCCCACGCCGAGACCGGCCGCGACCAGGTCCTGGACCAGCTCGAGGCTCTCCACGCGGTGGGTGACCCGCGGCTCGAAGCCGGCCATCGACGCGATGGTCCGGACGACCTCCGCATCGGTGCTGTCGCGCGAGTTGACGATCCAGTCACGGTCGGCGAAGTGGGCGAAGACCGCGCGGGCGTCGCCCGTGACCCCGGCATCTTCCGCCGGCACCCCGAGTGCCCAGCGCGTGGTCCACAGCGGCGTGGACTCCAGGGTCAGGTCGAAGTCGGCCGGCGCCAGTTCGTAGTCGTAGGTGAGCGCGAGGTCGACGCCGTCGGTCCGCAGCAGCGCGAAAGCCTCGCCCGGCTCGTGCTCACGGATCAGCAGCCGGACCGCCGGGTGCGCCTGCGAGATCTCGTGGAGGACCGGCAACAACGACGAGCGCACCGCGGTGGCGAAGCCGGCGACCCGGACCGTCCCCGCCGGCTCGGAACGGGGGTCGAGGTCGAGCCGTGCTGCCTCCACCGCGGCGAGGATCGTCACCGCGTGCTCTGCCAGCCGCCGCCCGGCCGGGGTCAGGCGCACCCGGCGGCCGTCGGGCTCCACGAGCGGCGTCCCTGCCTCGCGTGCGAGGGCCGCGATCTGCTGAGACACCGTCGAGGTGGTCGTTCCCATCTCGTCGGCGACTTCCCGCATCGACCCGAGACGAGAAAGCTCGAGCAGCACGGCGAGGCGTCGGGTCTCCATCCACAGGATTGTCCACGGTCTGTGGACAATCTGTCCACGATTCTCACGTGGACGCGAACGATCGAGTCGTGGCGTACTGGACGCATGGGCACTGCATGTGAGATCGGCGCACAGGCCACCACCAGCATCGGGGCGAGCACGACCACCGGCACCGGGGCGAGCACGACCACCGGCACCGGAGCACGCACGGCCGCCGCCGGCACCGGGGCGCGCGCGGGCGTGTCCATGGCGGTGGCATCGATGCTGGCGGTGCAGCTCGGGATCGCTGCCGCGGTGGGGCTCTTCGACGAGGTCGGTCCCCTCGGTGCGGCCTGGCTGCGTCTGGCCTGGGCAGGCGTGATCATGCTGGTGGTGCTGCGCCCGCGGCCCTCCACGTTCACCCGTGGCGCGTTCGTGGCCAGCGTCGCGCTCGGCGTCGTCACGGCGGCGGTGACGCTGCTGTTCATGGAGGCCGTCGAGCGGCTGCCGATGGGCACCGCCAGTGCGCTGGAGTTCCTCGGGCCGCTCAGCGTGGCGGTGCTGCGCAGCCACGGTCGGGGACGGGTCTTCGCGGCGGTCGCGGCGGCCGGCGTACTGCTCCTGACCGAGCCGTGGCACGGCGAGACCGACCCGCTCGGGGTGGCGTTCGCCCTGGCGGCGGCGGTGTGCTGGGCGGCGTACATCCTGCTCACCCAGCGAGTGGGCGACCAGGTCGCGGGCATCCAGGGTCTTGCGGTCTCGATGCCGGTCGCGGGGCTCGTCGCCACCGCCGTCGCCGGTCCGACGGTCGCCCCGCTGCTGACCTGGCAGGTCGTGCTCGCCGGTCTGGGCCTCGCGGTCCTGCTGCCGGTCATCCCGTTCACGCTCGAGCTGCTCGCGCTTCGGAGGCTCACCGCCGGCGCCTTCGGCACGCTGATGTCGCTCGAGCCCGCGTTCGCGACGATCATCGGCCTGGTGGCACTCGGCCAGGTGCCCGGCCTGCTTCCCCTCGTCGGGATCGCGTGCGTGGTCGCTGCAGGCATCGGGGCGGAGCGCACCGGGGCGCGTCACCGAGCGCCCGCGGAGGCGGCCGAGGCCGGAGCCTGACTCTCCCGGCACGCGGCACGGCGGTCAGGGCTCCGCCCCGCGTCAGCGCCCGCCGCGCCGAGCGGCACGGGAGTGCCGCGCTGAAGAGCAGGGCCTAAGGTCGGGACATGAGCGACACGCGGATCGCCGAGCTGGTCGACGCGCTCCCGGACGGGATCGTGACGACGGACCCCGCAGTGCTGGAGAACTACCGGCACGACTGGTCCCGGGCCCCCGGAGCCGGTACGCCGATCGCGGTGGTCCGGCCGACCGACGCCGGCCAGGTCCAGGCCGCGGTCCGGTGGGCGGCCGGGCACAGGGTCCCGGTCGTGCCCCGAGGCGCGGGCAGCGGCCTGTCGGGCGGTTCGGCGGCCGTGGACGGCGGCATCGTCTTGAGCCTGGAGCGGATGCGGGCGATCGAGATCGACCCTGCCTCGCGGGTGGCGGTGGTCGAGCCGGGCGCCCTCAACGTGGAGGTCAAGGCTGCGGCGGCGGAGCACGGGCTGTGGTACCCACCCGACCCGTCGTCGTTCGAGATGTGCTCGATCGGCGGCAACATCGCCACCAATGCGGGCGGACTGTGCTGCGTGAAGTACGGCGTGACGACCGACTACGTCCTCGGCCTCGACGTCGTCCTCGCCGACGGCACGAAGGTGACCCTCGGCGGCAAACGGATCAAGGACGTCGCGGGCCTGTCGCTGCTCAAGCTCTTCGTCGGCAGCGAGGGGACCCTCGGCATCGTCACACGCGCGATCCTCAGGCTCGTCCCGGCGCAGGGCGTGCGCTCGACCCTGGTTGCGACGTTCCCGACGGTCGGGGCGGCCGCCGCCGCGGTGGTGGACCTCGGGCAGACGCTGCGCCCGTCGATGCTCGAGCTGATGGACTCAATGTCGGTGAACGCCGTCGAGGACTATCGGCCGATGGGCCTCGACCGGTCCGCTGGGGCGCTCCTGATCGCACAGTCCGACGCCCCGGCCTCTGCCCGGTCCGCGGAGACCGAGGCCATGCAAGCGGCCTGCATCCGCAACGGTGCCACCGAGGTCTTCAGCACCGACGACGCCGACGAGGGCGAGCTGTTCGTGGCCGCGCGCCGGATGGCGTTCCCGGCCATCGAGGCGCGCGGGTCGCTGCTGCTCGAGGACGTGGGGGTCCCCGTGCCGCTGCTGCCGGAGCTGCTCGGCCGGATCGCCGAAGTGGCCGAGAAGTACGACGTGGAGATCCCGGTCGTCGCACATGCCGGCGACGGCAACACCCACCCGATCATCGTCTACGACCCCACGGACGCCGACGCCGCTGAGCGTGCGCGGGACGCGTTCGAGGAGGTCATGCGCTGCGCGATCGCGCTGGGCGGGACCATCACCGGCGAGCACGGCGTGGGGCGGACCAAGAAGGGAGCGCTGCCCGACCAGCTCGGCCCGGACGTCATGGCGCTGACCCGTCGGGTGAAGGACGCCCTCGACCCCGAGGGGATCCTCAACCCCGGCGCTGTCCTTTAGGGCGCGGTCCTTCAGGTCGTGCCGGGAGTCTCGCTAAGTTGGCGGCATGGCTAACTCCGCGCACCGCATCGTCGAACGCCGGCTCTTCGGCCCCGGTCCCTCCAACCCGTACCCGGAGGCGACCGCCGCGCTCGGGCTCCCGCTGCTCGGCCACCTCGACCCGATCTTCCTCCAGATCATGGACGACACCTGCGAGGACCTGCGCACCGTCTGGGGCACGCGCAACGCCCGGACCCTGCCGCTGAGCGCCACGGGATCGGCCGGCATGGAGGCCGCCTTCGTCAACACCGTGCTCCCCGGCGACGTCGTCGTGGTGGCGGTCAACGGGCTCTTCGGCCAGCGGATGTGCGACGTCGCGGCCCGCTGCGGCGCCGAGGTCGTGCCCGTCGAGCACGAGTGGGGCACCCCGGTCGACCCCCAGCGCGTGGCCGACGCGCACCCCGAGCCGGCGATCATCGCCGCCGTGCACGCGGAGACGTCCACCGGCGTCCGCTCCGACATCGCCGCGCTCGGTGAGATCAAGGGCGACGCCCTCCTGATCGCCGACGCGGTGACCTCCATCGGCGGCATCGAGGTCAGCGCGGACGACTGGGGCGTCGATGTCGGGTACGCCGGAACGCAGAAGTGCCTCGGGGTGGCTCCCGGCCTCGCGCCGTTCACCATCAACGACCGGGCCTTCTCGCGCCGGGTGGAGAAGCCACGGTCGTGGTACCTCGACCTCGGCCTCCTCGGCGGGTACGCCGGAGCAGGCCAGCAGCACGGGTCGGGCGGGCGGACCTACCACCACACCGCCCCCGTCGCGATGGTCGCGAGCCTCCACGCGGCTCTGCGCCGGATCCTCGACGAGGGCCTCGGATCAGTCTGGGCCCGGCACGAGGAGGCCGGCAACCTGCTGCAGCAGGGGCTCCAGGAGATGGGGCTCGAGCTGTTCGCGGCCGAGGGGCACCGGCTTCCGGAGCTCACGACGGTCCGGGTGCCCGAGGGCGTGGACTCCGCCGCCGTACGCCGCTATCTCCTCGAGCGGCACGACATCGAGATCGGGGCGGGCGCGGGCGAGTTCGCCTCGACCGTGTGGCGCATCGGCCTCATGGGTCACAACGCGCGCCCGGACACCGCCATGCTCGTCCTGGCCGCGCTCGAGGATGCTCTGAAGAACGCCGGCTAGCTGCTGCGCGGCGCGGGCGCGTCGAGCGCGGCGAGCGCCATCTGCTCGAGCATGGACCGCATCTCCGCCTCGGAGACCAGCGCGCTGTGGGGCGTGGAGTTCAGCAGGCCGAAGACCGCGTGCGCCATGGCGCGAGCGCGGTCGGCGGGCAGACCGCGGTGGACCTCGCGCAGCTGGTCGACCCAGAGCTCGACGTACCGGCGCTGCAGGTCTCGCACACGTTCGCGCGCCTCGTCGTTCAGCGAGGACCAGTCGCGGTCCTGCACGACGATCAACGCCTTGTTGGTGAGCGCGAAGTCGATGTGCCAGTTCACGAGCGCGTGCAACGCCTCGTGCGGCCCCTCGGCCTCCCTCACCCGCTCGCGCCCGACAGCGAGGAGCTCCTCGCTGATCGAGACGAGCATCTCGGCGAGCATGGCGTCCTTCGACGGGAAGTGCCGGTACAACGCCGGGCCGGAGATGCCGCACGCGGCTCCGAGGTCCGCCACCGACACCCCGTGGAAGCCGCGCTCGGCGAACAGGTCCGCCGCGGTCGCGAGGATCTGCTCTCGACGACTGCTCATGGCGCCCACCATAGAGCACCAGGTTAGGGATCGTTCACGTCTCGGATCCGCGACGAGCAGCCCCCAGCCGTCACCCAGTACCCGGCAGGAACAGACCTGGCCGGTCTACACGGCCGTCCGCCGACCACCGCCTTCGGTGGACACTCATGTTAACGATCGATAACATCGGGCGGGATCGCGACAGCCGATCGACGACGGAGGTGACGGTGGGCGCGACGGAGATGCGTGAGCTGGTCGAGGACCTGCGACAGCGTCAGGCACGGGCACGGCAGGGCGGCTCCGAGGCCGCGCGCGCGAAGCACCTCGAGCGCGGCAAGCTGCTCGCGCGCGACCGGGTGGACCGGCTGCTCGACCCGGGAAGCCCGTTCCTCGAGCTGAGCACGCTGGCCGCCACCGGGATGTACGACGACGCGGTCCCCTCGGCCGGGATCGTGACCGGGATCGGGCGGGTGAGCGGCCGCGAGTGCGTGGTCGTCGCCAACGACGCCACCGTCAAGGGCGGCACGTACTACCCGATCACCGTGAAGAAGCACCTCCGCGCCCAGGAGGTCGCGAGGGCGAACCGGCTGCCGTGCATCTACCTCGTGGACTCCGGGGGTGCGTTCCTCCCGATGCAGGACGAGGTGTTCCCCGACAAGGAGCACTTCGGCCGGATCTTCTTCAACCAGGCCAACCTCTCCGCCCAGGGCATCCCGCAGGTCGCGGCGGTCATGGGCTCGTGCACGGCCGGTGGCGCCTATGTCCCCGCCATGTCCGACGAGACGGTGATCGTCAAGGAGCAGGGCACGATCTTCCTCGGCGGGCCGCCGCTCGTGAAGGCCGCGACAGGTGAGGTCGTCACCGCCGAGGAGCTCGGCGGCGGCGACGTGCACGCCCGCAAGTCCGGGGTCGTGGACCACCTCGCCGCGGACGACGCGGAGGCGCTCGCCATCGTCAGGTCGATCGTCGGGACCTTCGAGCGCGTCGGCGCCGGCCCGGGCTCGACCACCGGCCACGTCCTCGAGCAGCATCCGCCCGAGGAGCCGGTCGACGACCCCGAGGGCCTGTACGACGTGGTGCCGACCGACTCCCGGACCCCGTACGACGTGCGCGAGGTCATCACGCGCATCGTCGACGGGTCCCGCTTCCACGAGTTCAAGGCGCTGTACGGCGAGACGCTGGTCTGTGGCTTCGCGAGGATCTGGGGCTATCCGGTGGGGATCGTCGCGAACAACGGCATCCTCTTCAGCGAGTCGAGTCTCAAGGGCGCCCACTTCATCGAGCTGTGCAACCAGCGCGGCATCCCGCTGGTCTTCCTCCAGAACATCACCGGCTTCATGGTCGGCCGGGAGTACGAGAACGGCGGCATCGCCCGCGACGGCGCCAAGCTGGTCACGGCGGTCGCCTGCTCCGTCGTACCCAAGTTCACCGTGGTGATCGGCGGCTCGTTCGGGGCCGGCAACTACGGGATGTGCGGCCGGGCGTACGACCCGCGCTTCCTGTGGATGTGGCCCAACGCCCGGATCTCGGTCATGGGTGGCGAGCAGGCCGCCTCCGTCCTCGCGACGGTCCGCCGCGACGGCATCGAGGCCAAGGGCGGTGAGTGGTCCGCGGACGAGGAGGAGGCCTTCAAGGCCCCGATCCGGGAGCAGTACGAGGCGCAGGGCTCGCCGTACTACTCCACCGCGCGGCTGTGGGACGACGGCGTGATCGACCCGGTCGACACCCGCCGCGTGCTCGGCATGGGCCTCGCCGCTGCCGCCAACGCCCCGATCCCCGCGCCGTCGTACGGCGTCTTCAGGATGTGAGAAACATGAGTCTTTCGGGTGACCGTAACGGTGTCCTCGGGACGACAGCCGACGCTGCCCCACGGGCGACCGCCAAGCCGATCAGCACCCTGCTCGTCGCCAACCGCGGCGAGATCGCACTGCGGATCATCAAGGCCGCACGCGAGCGGGGCCTGCGCACGGTCGCGGTGTACTCCGACGCCGACCGCGGCGCCCCCCATGTCCGCGCGGCCGACGTCGCGGTGCGGATCGGGCCCACGCCGGCCACCGAGTCGTACCTGAAGATCGACGCGATCATCAGCGCCGCCCGCAGGACCGGGGCGGACGCGATCCACCCCGGCTACGGCTTCCTGTCCGAGCGGGCGCCCTTCGCGAGGGCGGTGACCGAGGCCGGGCTCACCTTCGTGGGGCCGAGCGCCGAGGTCATGGACACGATGGGCCGCAAGGACGTGGCCCGCGAGGTCGCGATCGCCGCCGGCGTCCCGGTGGTGCCCTCCGCGGAGCTGCGCGGCGACGAGGTCGACGCCTCGGCTATAGGGTTCCCGCTGCTCGTCAAGGCCGCGGCCGGAGGTGGCGGCAAGGGCATGAGGATCGTGCGGGACCCGGCCGACTTCGCCGAGGCGCTGGCTGCCGCGAGGCGTGAGGCCAAGAGCGCGTTCGGTGACGACACGATCCTCGTGGAGAGGTACGTCGAGCACGGCCGCCACGTCGAGGTGCAGGTCCTCGCCGACGCCCACGGCAACGTGGTGCACCTCTTCGAGCGCGACTGCTCCACCCAGCGACGTCACCAGAAGGTGCTCGAGGAGGCGCCGGCGCCCACGATCTCGGCGGAGGTACGCCGGGTGCTGACCGAGTCGGCCGTGGCGCTCGCGAAGGAGGTCGGCTACGTCAACGCCGGCACGGTGGAGTTCCTCGTCGCGGGCGAGGAGGTCTTCTTCCTCGAGATGAACACCCGGCTCCAGGTGGAGCACCCCGTCACCGAGCTGGTGACCGGGCTCGACCTCGTGCAGCTCCAGCTGATGGTGGCGGCCGGCGAGCCGCTGCCGTTCACACAGGACGACGTCCGGCTCGACGGTCACGCGATCGAGGCACGGGTGTACGCCGAGGACGCGTTCAACGGCTTCCTCCCCCAGGCAGGAGTGGCCGAGCAGGTCCGCTGGTCGCCGCGGGCCCGCATCGACGCGGCGCTCGAGTCGGGCCAGGTGGTCGGTTCGTCGTACGACCCGATGCTGGGCAAGGTCATCGTGCACGGCCCGACCCGCGAGGCCGCCCGTCGTGCCCTGGTGACCGCGCTCGACGACACGGCGATCCTGGGCCTGACGACGAACCTCGGCTTCCTCCGGGGCCTCGCCGCCTCGGACGCGTTCCGTGACAACGAGATCGACACCGCCTACCTCGACAGCCATCCCGACGCCGTACGTCCCGAGGGAGTCGAGGAGTCCGCCGTCCTCGCCGCGTGGGCGCTGGCGACCTCGCCGACCCAAGACGTCCACGAAGCCGTCCGCGGCGGCAGCCTGCGGGACAGTGTCTTCGCACCCTCATCCGTTCGGGGTCCCCGACGGCTGGAGGTCGGCCGGCCCGCCGGCCCCCACCCCGGTGGAGCTCGTCGTCGGCGGGGAGACCATCGTCTTCACGGTGGACCTGGCCGGCAAGGTCACCGCGGGTGAGCGGTCCTGGGCCGTCCACCCGATCGCGTCCGAGCCGGGTGTGCACCGTCTCGAGATCGACGACCTGGTCCACGAGGCCGCCGTGCGGATCGGTCCGCACCGGGTCGACGTGGCGCACCGTGGCAACACCCACCTGTTCGAGCGCCCCGACGCGTTCGGGCCCGGTGCGCACCACGCGGTCTCCGACGGCACGGTGTCGGCCCCGATGCCCGGGACGGTGCTCAGCGTGACCGCCTCCGTCGGCCAGCAGGTTGCGGAGGGCGAGACACTCGGAGTCATGGAGGCGATGAAGATGGAGCTCGCCCTCAAGGCCCCGATGCACGGCACGGTGGCCGAGGTCGGCGCCAAGGTCGGTGACCAGGTGGCGCTCGGGGCGACGTTGTTCGTCGTCGAGCCGACGCCGGTGGTCGAGCCGTGACGTCATACGACGCGGCCGCGATGGCGACCGGGACGTACGACGCCCTGGAGGAGGAGTGACGATGCGCAAGCCGCAGGTGGTCCGCGACCCGAGCCTTCCCGAGCGGGTGACGATCTACGAGGTCGGGCCTCGCGACGGGTTGCAGAACGAGTCGACCGTCGTACCTCTGGAGACGAAGGCGGAGTTCATCCGCCGGCTCGTGGACGCCGGCCTGCCGGTCGTGGAGGCGACCAGCTTCGTGCACCCGAAGTGGGTGCCCCAGCTCGCCGACGCCGCCGAGCTGCTCGACCTGCTCGGTGACCTGCCACGGCTTCGACCCGCAGGCCGTGCCGCTGCCGGTGCTGGTGCCGAACGAGCGTGGCCTCGACCGGGCGATCGAGAAGGGCGTGCGACACATCGCGATCTTCGGCAGCGCCACCGAGACCTTCGCCCAGCGCAACCTCAACCGCAGCCTCGACGAGCAGTTCACGATGTTCGAGCCGACGGTGCGACGTGCGCGCGACGAGGGCATGGACGTTCGCGCCTACGTCTCCATGTGCTTCGGCGACCCGTGGGAGGGCGACGTGCCAGTCGACCAGGTGGTCGCGGTCGGCAAGCGCCTGTTCGACCTCGGCGCCTCACAGCTCTCCCTCGGCGACACGATCGGGGTCGGTACGCCGGGGCACGTGACCGCCCTGCTGAACGGCTTCAACGAGGTCGGCCTGTCCAACGGCCGGCTCGCGATGCACTTCCACGACACGTACGGCCAGGCGTTGTCCAACACGCAGGCGGCGTTGCGGGCAGGAGTCACCACGTTCGACGCCTCGACCGGCGGCCTCGGTGGATGCCCTTACGCCGAGAGCGCCACCGGCAACCTCGCCACCGAGGACCTCGTGTGGATGCTCGACGGCCTGGGCATCCAGACCGGGGTAGACCTCCCGAAGCTCGTGGAGACCAGCGTGTGGATGGCCGAGCAGCTCGGCCGCCCGAGCCCCTCGCGCGTGGTCGCGGCGTTGTCGGGCGGCTGAGGGGCGCTCACCGGCGCTGGTGCACAATTCCTGCATGAGTCGCGTCGTCTATCTCCACGTGGGAGCGCCCAAGACCGGCACGACGTACCTGCAGGACCGGCTCGGCGCGAACAGCGAGTCCCTCGCCGAGCACGGCATCAGCTTCCCCCGCGGACCGCTCGGTCGCGACCCGGGCCACACCCACTTCCGCGCGGCCCTCGACCTCCTCGGCGAGGACTGGGGCGGTCCGTCCGGCCACGCCGAGGGCTACTGGGACGCCCTGATGCGCAAGGTGCGCCGCAGCCGCGGCACGGTGATCATCAGCCACGAGATCCTCTCCGCGGCGCCGCGCGACAAGATCGCCAAGGCGATGTCGGATCTCGAGGGCAGCGACGTGCACATCGTGTTCTCGGCGCGTGACCTCGCCCGGCAGCTCCCGGCGTTCTGGCAGGAGAGCATCAAGCAGGGCCGGCGCTGGGGCTTCAAGAGGTTCCTCGAGACCGCCCAGGAGAACGACGACCTGTGGTTCTGGCGCTCGCAGTGCATCCCCCGTGTGCTCGGCCGGTGGAGCGCAGGGCTGGAGCCGAACCACGTCCACCTGGTCACGGTCCCCCAGCCGGGTGGTCCCAGCGGCGAGCTGTGGCGGCGGTTCTGCGAGGTGTTCGGCATCGACCCCTCGTGGGCGCCGAAGGACAGCGACCGGGTGAACCCGTCGATGGGCATCGCCGAGACCGCCCTGATCCGCCGGCTCAACCGCCGCCTGGCTCAGCACGGGCTCAGCGAGGAGCACCACGCGACTCTCGTGCGCGAGATGCTCGTGCACCAGAACCTCGCCCACCGTGAAGGCCGCAAGGCCACGCTGCCCCCCGATCTCTACCCGTGGGCGTCCGAGGTCACCGAGTCGTGGATCGAGTGGGTCGAGGGCTCGGGCATCGACGTGGTGGGCGACGTGAACGACCTGCGCCCGGTCCCTCCGCCGGAGGGCGCGCCCTGGGAGGACCCGGACAGTCCCAACCAGGGCAAGGTGATCGCCGCGGCCCTCGACGCCCTCGTCGCGATGACGGCGGAGGCCGCGAACCGGCCGGACCCGAACGCCCAGCTCACCGCGCGGATGAGCCGCGCCGCCAAACGCTTCCGCGGCAACTGAGGGCGGGGGGCGTTTCACAAGGTCCCTTGAGAAAGCGGCACTTCCCGTCGGGAATTCCCAACGGGAAGTGCCGCTGTATCCAGGTCCCTTGGTAAACCGTCGTACGTCGGAGGGGGGACCCCCGCTAGTTGAGGTCGACCTCGATCAGCGTCTTGGTGTCGCTGACGAACGGACGTGGACCTCGCCGCCGGCGCCGGAGTACCTGCCGGTGCCCCCGGTCACCGCGAGGGTGGCCTCGTCGCCTTCGTTCGGGCCGAAGCGGATGACGCCCTGGACGGTGATGTCGCCGCTGGGGAGGCTCGCCGTGACCAGGCACTGCTGGGCTCCGGTGGCGTTGTCACCTGTGCCCCGGACGGTGGTGACGGCGCACTGGCCGTTGAGGTCGCCCACGCGGCGCTTGTGGACGAAGAGGTTGTCGTGGAAGACGAACATGTCGCCGAGGCTCGGCCCCTTGTCCCCCAGGTCGAGGTCCTTGAACTGGTCGGTGACCGAGACGAGCCGGATCGTGGTGCTGTCGTGGGACGCCGCGGCGGACGTCAGCGTGAGGCTGCCGGCAAGGAAAGCGACAGCCATGAGGACGATGACACTGATTTTTCGCATGCCAAGCCCTTCCCTTCGCAATGGTTGGAGGGAGCCGTGATGACGTCGTCTCGGTGTGATCCAGACCAGCGGAACATCACGCCCGTGCCGTCCACAATGACGACTCCGGGGTGGCACCGACGGGTCCGCCCGATCGGGCTAGTCCCGCGGGGCAGACCTCGCAAAGGGTGGTCGAAGGGTCAGCGCCGCCTGCGTGGGAGCAGCTCCCGGTCGGCGTACCGGCCGACCTTCCACGTCGCGAAGCCGTCGGCACCGGCCCCGAAGAGGCCACCCACCACGGGAACCCGCCGGCCGACGGTCGTGGCCACGCGCTTGCCCGCGACCCTGGTGAGCATCTCGGCGGCGACCTCCGCAGCGAGCACCCGGTTCAGCTGCGGGTCGTGGGCGGGCGCGGTGGCGATCGCCATCGGCGGTGCGGGCAGCTTCTTCTTCCTCACCAGCGTGCGGACGGTGTCCTCGCCGAGCATGCAGGCGAGCACCGCGTTGCGCACTCGCGGGTCCTCGAGGTCGTAGCCGCGCAGATGCGCGATCCCCGCGACCATGCGCGCCTGGAGCATCGCGAGGCCGGCGATGTTGGCCGGGATCATCACCGCTGCGGTGACCGCTCCGCCCAGGTTCGTCGCGAAGCCCTGCGCTCCGGCGTAGCGGACGTGGTTCTCGATGACCTCGTGGATCGCGGCGTCGATGTCACCGCCCTGCTCCTCGAGCTGTTTGTCGGCGGCGTGTACGGCGCCGGGCAGCGGGCCGACGCCGTTGATGGCGCGCTCGAGCGCCTCGTGCACGAAGCCGGCGGTCAGGTCCGGCGCCATCCGGCCCATGTGCGGGACGATCGCCTTCCCGAGGGAGCCACCGATGCTCATGTGTCCTCCTGTGTCGCCGGCTGGTGCCGCCGGTCGCGTCGCAAGCCTACGGTCACGGGTACCCGAACCACGGGCTGATCCAACGTGGCTCCCCGCACACACCCACCTACGGCGTGCCCTGCCCGGGCGGTGACAACATGGTCCCGTGCCGATCGAACCGCCGCCGACGGGATGGGAGTTCCCCGACTCGCTTCACGACATCGACGACGACGTCGTCGGCATGGGCGCCGACCTGGGGCCGGCGACGCTGCTCTCGGCCTACCGCCACGGACTCTTCCCGATGCCCGGGAACCCGGGGATGCCGATGCTGTGGTGGTCCCCCGACCCGCGAGGCATCCTGCCGCTCGCCGGGCTGAAGGTCTCACGGTCGCTCCGCGCGGCGGTACGTCGGATGGAGGTGCGTGTCGACACGGCGTTCGACGAGGTCATCCGTGCCTGCGCCGACCCGTCCCGGGACTCGGGGTGGATCGACGAGGAGATCATCGACGCCTACACCGAGCTGCACGACCTGGGCTGGGCGCACTCGGTCGAGACCTGGCAGGACGGCCGTCTCGTCGGAGGCCTCTACGGCATCGCGATCGGTGGGCTGTTCGCGGGCGAGTCGATGTTCCACCGCGTGACGGACGCGTCGAAGGTGGCGCTGGTCGGCCTGGTCGGGCTGCTCCGCGACGAGCACGCCGACCAGCGGCTGCTCGACGTCCAGTGGTCGACCCCGCACCTCGCGTCGCTGGGCGCGGTCGAGGTGCCGCGTACGACGTACCTCGACCTGCTCCAGGACGCGCTCGAGCTGCCCCTGCCGCAGGTCTTCGCCTGACTCCTACTTGAGCAGCCGGGACATCCGCCGGTCGGCCAGGGGCTTGCCGCCGGTCTGACAGGTCGGGCAGTACTGGAGCGAGGAGTCCGCGAACGACACCTCCCGGACCGTGTCTCCGCAGACCGGGCACTTCTCCCCCGTCCGGCCGTGGACCGCGAGGTGCGACTTCTTCTCGCCCTTCAGCTCGGAGGCCGCGAGCCCGCGGGATCGCTCGACGGCGTCGCCGAGGACGGTGCGGATCGCGTCGTACAGGATCTCGAGCTCGTCGTCGTCCACGCTGGAGGCCGGCTTGAACGGCGACATCCGCGCCGCGTGGAGGAGCTCGTCGGAGTAGGCGTTGCCGATCCCCGCGATCACGCTCTGGTTGCGCAGCACGCCCTTGATCTGGGCCCGGCCGGCGTCGGTGAGGATCTGGCGCAGCGTCTCCCGGGTGAAGTCCTCCGAGAGCGGGTCCGGGCCGAGGCGCGCGATGCCGGGGACGTCCGCGGGCCGGTGGACGACGTAGATGGCGAGCCGCTTCTGGGTGCCCGCCTCGGTGATGTCGAGCCCGGCGCCGTTGTCGAGCACCACCCTGGCGGCCAGCGGTGACTTGTTGCTCGGCTTCGGCGGCAGCTTGGGGACCTCGTCGCGCCACCGGACCCAGCCGGCGCGGGACAGATGGACCACCAGGTGGAGGCCCGAGGCCTCGACGTCGAGGAACTTGCCGTGCCGGGTGACGTCGTCGACGAGCATTCCGTTGAGCGCCGACAGCGGTGGGTCGAAGGTCTTCAGCGCGCTGAAGGCGGCGATGTCGACGCGCGCGATCGCCCGGTCCTTGAGCCGGGTGCGCAGGTCGAGCGCAAGGGCCTCGACCTCGGGAAGCTCGGGCACGTCGCAAGCATAGGCAGCCGCACCCCCCGGATGGCCGGGTCGGGCAAAGTCGTCGCCATTCTGCTGACACCGGCGTCTCCGCCGCGCAGAATGACCCCTATGCACGACCCGTCACCCCTCCCGGCGAACCGGGAGGTCTTCCTCGACGCCCGCGGTGACGGCCGCGCACTGCGCGTCACCTGGCACTCCGAGTCCGGGGTGATGGTGTTCTCCCTCTGGCGGGGGCGGGTCTGCGCCGGCACCTTCCGCCTCCCGGTGGAGGACGTCCCGTCGCTGGTCGAGATGCTGCGCAACAGCCTCGAGGAGGCGTACGACGACGCGCGCGACTCGTTCCTCGCCGGCTTCGGCACCGCCGAGGACGAGGTCGGCTGACCCTGCTGCCAGGGCCCCATGTCAGGCGGGCCGTTGGCCGGTCACGAGGAACCACGCCGTGAGGACCACGAAGGTCACGAAGGCCGCGCCTCCGACCCCCAGGGCGAGAAGGGCCACCGACCTGAGCGCACGCGTGTGGTCGACCTCCCCGGACCGGTAGGCGAGCATGCGGAACGCGCCGACGGGGAGCAGCAGCACGGCGCAGATCCCGGTGACCGCCCAGACGAGCTGCGCGCCGCTCATGTAGCCCAATCTACGCCGCGCTAGGACTCGCTAGCGAAATCTAGGGAATCGCCTAGAAAGGTCGATACAGTCCCATCGTGGACCCGATCAGGAACCCCTACGCACCAGGAGCCGGCCAGCGGCCCCCCGAGCTAGCCGGCCGCGATCGCGAGCTGAAGCAGTTCGAGGTCACGCTCGAACGGGTCGCGGCCGGTCGGCCCGAACGCTCGATGGTCCTGTCCGGGCTGCGCGGCGTCGGCAAGACCGTCCTGCTCAACGCCCTCCGCAGCCTGGCGGTGAAGCGGGCCTGGGGCACCGGCAAGATCGAGGCCCGGCCCGACCAGTCGCTCCGCCTCCCGATCGCGCAGTCCGTGCACGCCGCGGTGCGGGAGGTCGCGCACCGGCACCGCGACCCGGAGCGGGTGGACGCCGTGGCGGGCGTGCTCAAGTCGTTCGCCCTCCGCACCAGCCTCGACGACCGGAAGGGCGTCCGGTGGCAGCCCGCCTCGATCGGCGCGGACGTCCCCGCCGCCAAGGGCCGTGCGGACTCGGGCGACCTCGAGCTCGACCTGATCGAGCTGTTCACCGACGTCGCCGATCTCGCCGGGGACCTCGGCGTCGGCATCGCCATCTTCATCGACGAGATGCAGGACATCCCCACGGTGGAGCTCGCGGCGCTCTGCGGGGCGGTCCACGAGATCAGCCAGCAGGGAGCCCCGCTCGTCGTGGTCGGTGCCGGGCTGCCCCACCTCCCGGTCGCGCTCTCGGCGAGCAAGTCCTACGCCGAACGGCTCTTCCGGTACGTCGTCGTCGACCGCCTGCCCCGCGAGATGGCCGACCGGGCCCTCCTCGTCCCCGCCGGCACCGAGGACGTCGACTACGAGGGCGACGCGCTCGACGAGCTGTACCTCCTCACCGACGGCTACCCCTACTTCGTCCAGGCCTACGGCAAGGTGACCTGGGACGTCGCGGTGGAGTCGCCGATCCGGATCTCCGACGTACACGAGGCGTCCCCGGAGGCCGAGCGGGAGCTCGCGGTCGGCTTCTTCGGCGCGCGCTACGACCGGGCCACCCCCGCCGAGCGCGACTACATGCGCGCGATGGCCGAGCTCGGCGCGGACAGCAACGACAAGGCGGTCACCACCGCCCAGGTCGCAGAGACCCTCGGCCGCAAGCCGCAGAGCCTCTCCCCGGCGCGGGACGGGCTGATCAAGAAGGGCCTCGTCTACTCCTCCGAGCGCGGCACGGTGGCCTTCACGGTCCCGCACTTCGGCAAGTTCCTCCGCGCCCAGCACGCCTGAGCACGTCGAGCCTCCCACGTCCGGGTGGGCGGCAGATGTCACGATGGAGCCATGCACAACAGCGGGCGGCCGCAGGTGGTGGCCCACCGCGGATCCAGCGAGGTCAACGCGGAGCACACCCTCGGCGCCTATCTCGCCGCGCTCGACGAGGGGGCCGAGGCCCTCGAGTGCGACGTACGCCTGACCGCTGACGGCCACCTGGTCTGCGTCCACGACCGGCGGGTCGACCGTACGGCGAACGGGCGTGGCCCGGTCTCGACCATGGAGCTCGCCCAGCTGCACGAGCTCGACTTCGCCTCCTGGAAGAACCCGTGGTCGGAGATGGACGACGAGGCGCCGGACGTGGACTTCGAACGGCGCCGGGTGCTCACCCTGGAGCGGCTGTTCGACGCCGTCGCCGACTACGACCGCCCGGTGGACCTGGCCATCGAGACCAAGCACCCGACGCGCTACACCGGTCTCGTCGAGCGCCGCCTGGTCGAGCTGCTCGCGCGGTACGGCTGGGCCGGCAAGGACTCCCCCGCACGCGTGATGAGCTTCTCCCTGATGGCACTGCAGCGGGTGAAGAGGTTCGCTCCCGACCTCGACGTCGTGATGCTCATCGACCGGCTCTACGCCTGGCAGCTGTTCAAGACCCGCATCGGCCAGGACTGGATCCTCGGCCCGGGGATCGAGCTGCTCCAGGACAACCCCCGGTTCCGGCGACGGATCGCCGAGAGCGGGCACCGGATCCACGTCTGGACCGCCAACACGCCGCAGGAGATCGACCTGTGCGTGGATACCGGGGCAGAGGCGGTCATAACGGACGCACCCGCGATGGCGCTGCGCCACCTCAGGGGTCGCGGTTAGACCACGAAAATGTATGTGTTTGGGTTGTCCGCCGAGCGGGCAGCCTAGGGACCGGAGGGCTGGCAGGAAGGGGGTGGGGCCGTGGTGACACGCTCCACGCGACAGGAGCACGCACCGGTAACGGTCCGCGTGCCGTTCGCCGCGTCCTCAGTCGCCGTCGCCCGGACCCAGCTCAAGGCCTGGCTTCGCGCCGAGGGGTTCCCCCGCGAGGTGATCGAGGACGGGCGGGTCGTCGTCTCCGAGCTCGTCGCCAACTCCGTCCGCCACGCCAAGCCCCTGGCCGACGGCACCATCCTGATCACCTGGGGCCGCGACCGAGGAGGCGTCCGCATCTCCGTGACCGACGGCGGCAGCACCTCGCGTCCGCGCACCGTCCAGGCGTCCGCGTCGGCGGTCTCCGGTCGCGGCATGGCGATCGTGGAGGCCCTCGCCCAGGACTGGTGGTCAGAGCACACCCGGACCCGGTCGACCATCCACGCGGTCCTCGCGGACTGACCTGTTCACGGCGCCGAGGACCGTCTCAAGTAGCCTTCCCGCCATGGGAAAGAAGTCGCGCGTCAAAGCCAGGTCCGAAGCGGTCACCACTCCCGGTGAGGTCGGTCCGCGTCAGCCGTGCCCCTGCGGTTCGGGCAAGCGGTACAAGGCCTGCCACGGGGACCCCTCGGGTGTGGCCCGGACCTTCGTGAGCCGTCCGTTCGAGGGGCTCGCCGGTGAGTGCGACATCATCGCCCTGCGCGAGCTGGTGCCCGCCGGCGACCGCGCCCCTGCGCCTCGCCGACTCCGTCGAAGACCGACCGCTCGGTGCTCCTGTGCACGCTGCTGCCGATGGCCGCACCCGCGCTGGTCCGCCAGGACGGCACGGTCTGGCTCGGCCTCCAGGTCCAGCACCAGTTCGGTGACCCGAGCCGCGACCTCGGCGCCGTACTCCAGAAGGCGCTCGAGGCGGAGCCGGGCTCGATGGTCGGCCTCACCGACCCGCCCGGCGAGGGCCCGCGCCTGCAGGACCTCGTCGTCGACGAGCCGCTCGACATCACCGTGCACGACGGCTTCGAGTTCTGGATCGCCGACATGGACGACGACGGCGGTGCGCTGAGCGCTTCGCTGGAGAGCGCCAACGCCGCGGCCAACCCGACCCGGCGGCTCGCCTCGGTGGAGGCGGCGTACTGGACGAACGTGGGCACCAAGGAGCACCTGCGCTGGGTCATGCCCCATGACGAGGAGACGCTGCTCTCCGCGCTCGCCCGCCTCCACGTCCAGGGGAAGGACGTGGTCGCCGAGGGGTCGCGGCTCGTCGGGATGTTCCGTGTCCACGGCGTGCTCGTCCCGGTGTGGGACCTCCCGGTCGGCACGGGTGCGGAGGTGCTCGAGAAGCCGGCGGCGAAGTTCGCCGAGGACCTCGACAAGGCGCTCGCCGACGACACCCCGCTGACCTCGGAGGAGCGGGCCGCGCGATCCGGTCTGGCGAACCGCCAGCTCACCATCCGGTAGAGCCTGACTAGACCTTTCGGGCTATTTGCTTGTGGTCCGCCTCATATTCCTTGTCAGGAGTTGTCCTGGGGTCCCCAGGCCCGTAGATTAATGACTGCCCGGTCGTTGTTGTATCCCCCGTCAGCAACGGCCGGGTTTTTTCATGCCCTCGTGGCTCGCGGCCGGATCGGCTGCCCTCCTCGGCCGCCGACTGGGGCGCAAGCGCGCCGCATATGCGCCATCTGAGCCCCGTTCCGACGCGCGGCGGGGGCGCAAACCGCGCAGGTGCGTCATCTGAGCCCAGCTCGAGCGCGTGACCAGGGCCCTGAGCGCACAGGTGGGTGGTCCATGCCCGTCCGCCGCCGCCCATCTGGCCCACTGCGGCCGAGTTCCCGCCGCAAACCGGCAAAGGGGTGTAAACAGGTTGCCTCTGGCCGGCCCTCGGTGCCGCGCCGCCTTCGAGATCTAGGGGTGAGGATGAGCAAGGTGAAGAGCGTCGGCAACGGTGACCACGCGGTGATCTGCCTGCACGGCTGGTTCGGCTCGGCGGACGGCTGGGGCTACCTGCCCGACGTGGTCGACCGAGCGCGGTTCACCTACTTCTTCCCGGAGATGCGGGGGTACGGCGCCCGCCGGGACGAGTCGGGCGAGTACACCATGAAGGAGTACGCCGCAGACGCCCTCGCCGCAGCAGACGAGCTCGGGCTCGAGAGGTTCTCGGTGGTCGGGCACTCGATGGGTGGCAAGGCGGCTGCCTCGTTGCTGGCCCAGGCGCCCGAGCGGGTGCGGGCGCTGGTGGGGGTCGCCCCCGTGGCTCCCGCGCCGGTGCCGCTCGACGAGGACGGACGCGGCCTCTTCTTCGGCGCCCCGGAGGCCGACGAGAACCGCCGCGCGATCATCGACTTCACGACCGGCGGCAGGAACTCCGCCGCGTGGCTCGACGACATGGTCGCGTCCTCCCGGGCCAGCTCCTCGCTGGAGGCCTTCACGGGTGCGGTCGAGTCGTGGGTCGGCGACGACTACCTCGCCGAGGTCGGCCGCCCGGAGACCCCCATCGCGTGCATCGTGGGCGAGAACGACCCGGCCCTGTCGGCCGACGTCATGAAGCAGAGCTGGATGCAGATCTACCCGAACGTCACGCTCGTCGAGCTGGCCTCGTGCGGCCACTACCCGATGTACGAGGTGCCGGTGTGGCTCGTGACCCAGATCGAGAGCTTCCTCTCCGACAAGTGAGGGCCGCTCCCGGGACCGAGCTCGTCCACGACCCGGAGACCTACGTCGGAGGGTGCGCCCCTCGACGTGCTCGACCGGCTCCGTGAGACGGAACCGGGCGTGGTGTGGGTCGACGAGCCGCCTGCGCCCGGTCTCGCCGGCGGTCCGGGCTACTGGCTCGTGCTCCGGCACGCCGACGTGAAGGCGGTCCTGCGCGATCCGGCCACCTTCTCGTCGTACGCCGGCGCGACCCAGGTGCGCGACCCGGCCACCCCGGAGGACCTCGACTACGTCCGCCGGATGATGCTCAACATGGACCCGCCGGAGCACTCGCGGCTGCGCAAGCCGATCCAGCGGTCCTTCACGATGCGGGCGGTCGCCGACGCTCGAGGAGCAGATCGCCGAACACGTCGGGGACATCCTCGACCGGACGCTCACCTCGCCGGGGCAGGTCCTGCGACTTCGCCAAGGACGTCGCCGCCGACCTGCCGCTGCTCACCCTGGCCGACGTGCTCGGGGTGCCACCGCAGGACCGGATGCTGATGTTCGACTGGTCGAACCGGGTGATCGGCTTCCAGGACCCCGACTACGCCACCAGCGCCGCCTTCGACCCGGCGCTGGGCACCGACATGGCCAGGGCGGCGCTGGCCCTCAGGCCGGCGCCCGACGAGCAACGGGCGGATGCCGGACCCGCGCTCGCGAGCGGGGATGCCGGACCTCTACGCCTACGCGCACCTGCTGGCCGAGCAGAAGCAGCGTGCACCCCGGCGACGACGTGATGTCGATCCTCCTTGCGCAGGAGGACGCGATCGACGTCGAGGAGTTCGAGAACATGTTCTGGCTCTTCGCGGTCGCCGGCAACGAGACCCTCCGCAACGGGCTGCCCGGCGGCATGTACGCCCTGCTGGCCGCACCCGGAGGCGCAGCGCCGGCTGCGGGCCGAGCCCGAGCTGGTGGGTCCGGCGGTCGAGGAGATGCTGCGCTGGTGGACGCCGGTCATGGTGTTCCGGCGTACGGCGACGCGGGACTGCGAGATCAACGGCCAACCGGTCGCCGCGGGCCAGAAGGTCGTCGTCAGCTTCCTGTCGGCCAACCGCGACCCCCGGGTCTTCGACGACCCGGCCGCTCGTTCCGCGTGGACCGGGGAACCCGCGACCACCTCGTCTTCGGGCACGGTCCGCACCTGTGCCTCGGGGCGCACCTGGCCCGCGTGCAGATGCGGACCCTGTTCACCGAGCTGCTCCGTCGTACGACGTGGCTCGAGGCCGCGGGCGAGCCGGCGCTGCTGCGGTCCTCGTTCCAGCGCGGGATCAAGCGCCTGCCGGTCCGCTGGGAGTGAGGGGTGCCGGTGGCCGGTGCAGGATGAGGGCGTGCAAGCAGCAGATGAGCCACCTCGAGCCGATGCGCTCATCGTCGTCGACGTGCAGCGCGCGTTCGTCGAGGGTGCCGGCGCCGTGCCGGAGGCGGTGCGCCTGCTCGGCGCGGTAGATGCGCTCCTGGTCCGCGCCCGTGAGGCGGGCGTGCTCGTGGTGCACCTGCAGAACGACGGCCCGGCTGGTGCGCCGGACGAGGTGGGCACCTGGGGATGGGAGCTCGCGAGATCGCCGGGCGAGGGTGAGGTGCTGATCCGGAAGCTGCGTGACAGCGGCTTCGACGGCACGGATCTCGAGGAGGTGCTCGCCCGACACGATGCCTCGGGCGTCGTCGTCGCCGGGATCCAGTCCGAGATGTGTGTCGCGGCGACCGCACGTGAGGCGCTCGCCAAGGGGCTGAGGGTCGTCCTGCCGCGTGACGCCCACGCCACCTTCCCGATCCCGGAGGTGCCAGGCCACGCCCCTGCCGTGCCCGCGGAGCACGTCTCCCGTGTGGCGGAGTGGTCCCTGGGGGACGAGGTGGTCATCGCCGACTGCGCGGCGGACGTGAGGTTCGGCGCCGGCTGACGACACAGCCCGGTCCGGTGCCGCCCAGCCCGAGGAACATGCAGTCACCCCGTACGACGGAGCATCTCTCGCCTGAGCAGGGTCCCGTGCCGGGGTGAGTGCATGTCCGAAGGGTTGGTCGAGGTCCCCGACGGCCACCACCTCGGCCTCGTCGGTCGAGCCGTGAACCGGGACCGCGACCGCATGGGCCCATCCTTCGACGTACCGGCGGCCCGACAGGCTGACCGGTCGTAGGCTTCGCGCCGTGACTCCGCACCTGCGCCACGCCGCGCGCGCCCTGCTTCTCGACGACACCGACGCCGTGCTGCTGTGCCGGTTCGACGTCCGCGACCGCGGTGGGCCGGTCGTATGGGCGGCGCCGGGCGGGGGCATCGACGCCGGGGAGAGCGAGCTCGACTGCCTGCGGCGCGAGCTGCGTGAGGAGGTCGGGTTCGAGCTCACCCGCGAGCCGGAGAAGGTGTGGCGCCACGCGGTCGTCGCGGCCGGCCACGCGGAGGGGTACGACGGGATCTGCAACCACTACTTCCTGCTCCGCACGGAGAGGTTCACGCCGCGGGGCGTCTTCACCGACGAGGAGCTGGCCGCCGAGAATGTCATTGGCTTCGCGTGGTGGCCGCTCGGGGACATCGCGGCGTACACCGGCCCGGACCTCTTCTCACCCCGCCGTCTCGGGGACCACCTCGAAGCCCTGCTTCGCGACGGCCTTCCGCCCGACCCCTTGGAGCTGGGCCCCGCGGAGTGACCGGCCGGGGGTACACGGCAGGAGTCAGTGCGGCCTCGGACCCCAGTCGATGAAGCGGGGCGCCACGGGGAACGACAGGATCGTCCGGCGGTCCCTGCCGTCTGGCCGGATCCGGGACACGTCGTAGCGGCCGTGGTCCTCGAACCGGAACGCGATCCACTCGCCGTCCGGTGAGTACGAGCCCGCGAAGGCGTTCACCTCGCCACCCTTGAAGTCGGTGAGCATGGTGAGGTCGGAACCGTCGGGCCGGATGGTCGCCAGGTTGGCCGACTGCCCCTTGTGCACGAAGTCCGCGTTCGTCGTGAGGACGATGTGCTGTCCGTCAGGCGCCCAGTCGTGCTTGATGGCGACCTCGAGCGAGTAGGGCGTCAGGCGTCGCAGGTGCGTCCCGTCGCGATGGACCGAGAACAGCGCCTGCGTCTCCCCCTCGGCCTTGATCCGCACGAACGAGATGACCTTCCCGTCAGGTGAGACGTTCGGGTCGGTGTCACCATCGATGCCCGTCGGTGGGTCGGTGAGCTCGCGCAGGTGGCTCCCATCTGTCCGCATGATCCAGATGCCGGGGTGCTTCCGGGCAGGCCGGGAGAACACGATGTGGCGGCCGTCGGGCGTGAAGGCCGGCTGACCCTGGAACCCGGTGGGTGTGAGGTCGCGCAGGTGAGCGCCGTTGCGTCCCATCAGGCCGACGCCCTCGTGCTCCTCCGACTCGATCCCGAAGGTGATCTGGCGCCCGTCGGGTGACCAGTCCGGGTGGACCGCATCCCGCTCGCCTTCGGTCACCTGGCGCAGCCCTGCCCCGTCGGGTCGGACCGTGTAGAGCTCGAAGCCTTGGCCGAAGTCGGCAGAGAACGCGATGCGGCTGTTCTCGCCGGGTGTGGTTGCCGATGAGCTGGCCGGCGCCGCGAGGAGCGATGCCGGGAGCAGTGCCACCGTCGCGCAGAGCAGCGAAGCCGGGATTCGTCGCACCGTGACCACCCCCTCCTGGTGTCCAGGTCAAGTCAATGACCGCACCGCGGAAGGCGCCATCACCCGATCGACTCATCCAAAGGCGCAGGAGGAGTGACCCGCTGCCTAAAGCGGGTCACGGCTGATCGGGCACGACATGCAGCGCGGACCGCCACGACCGGACCCGAGCTCCGACCCGGAGATCGCGACCACCTCGATGCCCGCCTCCTCGAGGCGGCTGTTCGTCTCCACGTTGCGCTCGTAGGCCACGGCCACCCTCGGTGCGATGGCGAGGGTGTTGTTGCCGTCGTCCCACTGCTCCCGCTCGGCGGTGACCGGGTCGAGGCCGGTGTCGATCTGGTGCAGCGTGTCGATGCTCATCGCCTTGGCCGCCGCGACCAGGAACGGCTCGGGCTCGGCGACGGAGAGGACCAGGTCGCCGTCGGAGTCGCCGTTCCGGTCCTGGATGGTGACGGTGTAGGCCTGGAGGTGGTCGGCGACGTTCGGGTACATCACGATCTTGTCGACGTCGACCATCGTGCAGACGGTGTCGAGGTGCATGGTGGCGCGCTCCTGGGCGATCGGCACCGCGAGCACGGTCTGGGCGAGGCCGGCCGCGAACACCTGGCGGGCGAGCCGCTCGGCACCCGCGGGGGTGGTGCGCTCGCCGACGCCGATGGCGATCACGCCGGGCGCGAGCAGGAGCACGTCGCCGCCCTCCACGTGCTCGAGCTGCCAGCCGTGGATCTTCGGGGTTCCGGCGAAGCGGGGGTGGTCGCGGTAGATCAGGTCGGTCAGCTGGGTCTCCCGCTCACGCGCCGGCATCGCCAGAGAGGTCACCGCGACCCGGTCTCGGATCCAGACGCTGGAGTCGCGGGTGAAGAGCAGGTTCGGCAGCGGGTCGATCAGGAAGTCGTCGCTGGCGAGCAGGCTCGTCACGAGGCCGAAGCCCCCGCGGACCTCGTCGTTGCGGACCCCCGCGGTCAGGAACGCCGCGAGCTCCTCGGGACTCTGGTCGGTGAGCGCCTCGGTGAGGTACTGGCGCAGCGTCTCGCCCAGGCGCAGGCTCGACATCGCGCCGGCGATCGCGTGGTCGCGGGCCTCCGGCCGCTGGAGCGTCTCCACGAGCAGCTCGGTCAGGTAGAGCACCTCGACGTCACGGTCGCGCAGCGCCTGGGCGAAGGCGTCGTGCTCGTCCTGCGCACGGCTGACCCACGGGATCCCGTCGAAGAGAAGCTTGTCGTTGTTGCGGGGGGTGAGCCGCTTCAGCTCGGGGCCGGGACGGTGCAGCATCACGGTCCGGAGGCGCCCGACCTCGCTGTCGGCGCCGTGGCTGGTGGTCGTGGTGCCGGCCTCCTGGCCGGTCCCGCCGGAGGTCCCGTGGTTCGTCATGAGGCGAAGCGTAGCCCGATCAGAACGGCAGCATGTCGGGCGCGGGAACACTCCGGTGTTCCAGCACCCGCTCGATGAAGTGCTCGCCACGAAGACCGCCGTCGGCCGTGCGGTACTGCTTGTCGCGCATCTCGACGAGCAGGCTGTCGCCGTTCGCGAACCGCGCCTCTCCGCTGCTGACGCGCTGGAGGAAGGGGAGGTCGTGCACGCTCGCCCAGAGACTCGACGTGCCGTCGTTGATCCGCCACTTGTTGCCTTCCTTGAAAGCCAGGTTCTCCACGCGCACCGCCACCTTGCGCACGTTGTCGCTGAGCAGGTCGTCCTCGGGCTCCCAAGTGTTGAAGGCAGGCAGGTCGTCGTGGCTGACGTGCACCGCCTCCGCGTGCCCCTGGCCACCGCGCCCCAGCTCGACCCCGTCGATGCCTTCACTGCGCAAGGGTTCCAGCGCGCGGCGCGCCGTCCTGTTGAAGTCCGCGCTGGCCACGAGGACCTCAGCCTCCTTCGGGGCTTCGAAGCTCGTCTCGTCCGACCAGGTCACCCGGATCAGACCAGGCTGCACCGGGACGACCTCGTGCTCTCTGCCCTTGCGGTGACGGAGAACGGCCCAGCGCAGGGCGGCGACCACCGACGCGGTGAGCGTCGCCACCCGGGCGGCGGGCGAGTGCTCGCCCGCGTCGAACAGGTCGACCACCGACCCGGCGCCGTGCTGCGTGGTCAGCGCGAGGTCGACGACGAGCGAGCCTTCCCGCAGGGCAGCGACCTCCACTGCCGGCGCCTGGGAGTACCCGCCGCCCGTGAGGAAGTGCGCGTAGGTGAAGAGGTCGTCGAGAGCCAGCAGCGAGGGAGCCAGGTGACGCACCTCCATGCGGTGCGCCTCGATGGCAGGCCCCTCATAGCGGACGCTCAGGCTCTCGACCACGTTCCGGTGCGACATGCGCGGGAGTCAACCACAGGCCGCCCACCAGGTGGCCGAGGGTTTCCACAGTCAGCGAAGGAGCTCGTAGAGAGTCACGGCGGCGAGCACCAGACAGACGGTGGCGCCGATGTAGTGGATGAGGGAGAGCTTCATGTAACGGAGCAGGATCCGGCCCGCGACGACGGCGAGGCCCGAGACCGCCAGGAGCGCACCCCAGGCGCCGACGAACACGCTGAACGGCTGCTCGTACTTCGCGACCAGGCTGACCGTCAGCAGCTGTGACAGGTCGCCCCACTCCGCGGCGAACAGCACGAGGAAGGACGCGGCGATCGCCTTGAAGCCCGTCTTGGCCTCGGTGGCCCTCCCGGCGTACTCCTCCTCGGCCTCGAGCTCCTCCTGCTCGGCGCTGGGCGCGGACCGGAAGAGCACGAACGCGCCGACCAGGAAGATCACCAGCGCGACGCTGCGGATCAAGGTCTCCGGCAGAAGCGTCGCGAGGTGGCCGGCCGTCACGCCGATGATCGTCTGGATGAGGAACGCGAGGCCGACCCCGATCCAGACCATGAGACCCCGGTACTTCGTGGACAGCACGAGCGCAGCGATGAACGTCTTGTCCGGCAGTTCGACGAGGAAGATGGTCGCGAAGGTCAGCGCGATGATGCCGAGATCCATGAAGTGGTGTCTTTCGGGTCAGGTCTGCCCACGTCTCGTGGGTCGTCGGGTGCGGGTGGTTGCGGCGGCCTTGCGGGGTCACGTCCTGGTGAGCGCGCGGGTCGCGGCGACGGCCTCGGCGAGCACGTCCTTGATCGCGCGGCCCGTCGCCTCGGCCACAGCGGCCACGTCGTCGTACTCCGGCTGGGCGTTGACGACGACTCCGTCGTGCAGGGCGAGCTTCACGTGCACCGTGTGCCCGCCGATCTCGACGGTACGCATCTCTCGGTCGAGGGCGTGCTTGCCGATGGCGATCTCGCGTACGCCGATGGTGGAGGTCTGCCGGAAGATCTCCGCGCGAACGGCGGCCGCCTTGTCCCCGGCGACGAGCACGTGAAGCGTGTGCGCGGGGCGGCCCTTCTTCATCAGGATCGGGCTCAGCCACGCGTCGGAGGCGCCGGCCGCGAGCAGCGCCGCGATCACGTTCGGCCAGAGCCGCGGGTCGAGGTCGTCGACGTTGGTCTCGACCAGCAGCGGCTGGTGCGTGCCGTGGTCGCCGGGAGTCGAGCCCGTCGCGGTGGTGCCCCTCGCGGTGTTGGAGGTGCCGACGAACAGCCGCAGCACGTTGGCGTGCCCCTCCGGGTCGCGACCGCCGGCGCCCACACCGACCGACTCGACGGTCATCGGCGGCTGCGGTCCGAAGCCCGTTGCGTTGGCGGTGAGCAGCGCCGCGCCCGTGGGGGTGCACAGCTCCATCTCCGGCGCCGTCGGCGGACCGGAGTACGACGGCCGCCCCCGCAGCAACGAGGCCACGGCCGGAGGTGGCACCGGCATCGAGCCGTGGGCGCCGCGGACGAGCCCGGAGCCGACCGCGACCGGCGAGACGACGAGCTGCCCTAGGGCCAGGTGCTCGAGCCCGGCGGCCACACCGACGACGTCGGCGATCGCGTCGAGCGCGCCCACCTCGTGGAAGTGCACCTCGTCAGGGGTCGTGCCGTGCACCTCCGCCTCGGCGACGGCGAGCCGTTCGAAGGTCGCGTGGGCGCGCTGCCGGACGCCCCCTGGGAGATCGGCGTCGGAGAGCAGCGCCGCGATGTCGCGCCAGGTCCGGTGGGTGCTGCTGTCGGCGACCTCCACGTGGCAGCGGGTCGCGGCGAAGCCGTTGCGGATGACCTGCTCGGGTCGCAGCGCGACGTGCTCGGGAGCGACCGCGGCCACCGCCGCCGAGATCACCTCCACCGGGACCCCCGCTCCGACCAGGGCGCCGAGGAGCATGTCGCCGCTCGCACCGGACGAGGCGTCGACCCAGGCGACCCCGTCGCCGCTCGGGCCCCGCGGACCGGTCCCTCCGACGTTCACCGGGCGGCCCGGGCTACCCGCGCGGCGAAGACGCCGGCTCCAAAGCCGTTGTCGATGTTGACCACGGTGACGCCGGGAGCGCAGGAGTTGAGCATGCCGAGCAGGGCGGCGATCCCGCCGAAGGAGGCGCCGTAGCCGACGCTCGTGGGTACCGCGACGAGTGGCACGCCCGTCAGGCCACCCACCACGCTCGGCAGGGCACCCTCCATGCCGGCGACGACGACGAGGCAGTTGGCGGTGACGAGCTCGTCGCGGGCCGCCAGGATCCGGTGGAGGCCGGAGACGCCCACGTCGTTGATCGTCTTCACGCCGGCGCCGTAGACACGGGCCGTGAGCGCGGCCTCGGCGGCGACCGGCGCGTCCGACGTACCGGCGGAGACGACGGCGACCGTCCCCTGTGCCTCCGGCATCGGGCCGACCGTCACCGCGCGGGCGGTCTCGTCGAGGATCGCTTCCGGGACCTTCGCCAGAACCGCCTCGACGACCGGTTCGCTCAGGCGGGTCGCGAGGATCGCCCGCTCGGGGTGCGCCTCGCGGAGGGCGTGCAGGATCTCGACGACCTGGGCGGGCGTCTTCCCGGCGCCGTAGACGACCTCGGGGTCGCCGGTGCGGGCGGCCCGGTCGGTGTCGAGCCGGGCGTACCCGAGGTCGGAGACGCCGGCCTCCCCAGGCTTGTCCACAGGCTGGTCCGTCATGCGCCCGAATGTATCTCCCCTAGAGTTGACGAGTGCCGCCACCACCGCCGGGGGTACCCCCCGCCCGCTACGCCTACCTCGGCCCCGAGGGAACCTTCACCGAGCAGGCGCTGCGATCGGTGCCCGCTGCGACGCGTGCCGAGCTGCAGCCCTGCGCGACCGTGACCCTCGCCCTCGACGCGGTGCGCTCGGGAGAGGCCGACGGCGCGGTCGTGCCCATCGAGAACTCCGTCGAAGGGTCGGTCCCGGTCACGCTCGACGAGCTCGCCACGGGTGAACCGCTCATGATCACCCGCGAGATGACCGTCCCGATCGCCTTCTCGCTGCTGGCCCGTCCGGGCACGACGCCCGAGGACATCAAGGTCGTCGCCACGCACCCGCACGCCGCCGCGCAGACCCGTCGCTGGATGGCGCTCCACCTCCCGCACGTCGAGGTCGTCCACACCACCTCGACCGCCGCGGCAGCCGCCGCCGTCGCAGACCCCGACTCCACCTGGGACGCCGCGATCGCCGCCCCGGTCGCCGCGGACCACTACCGGCTCGCGGTCCTGGCCGAGGGGATCGGCGACAACCCCGACGCGCTCACCCGGTTCGTGCTCGTGTCCCGCCCCGGCCGGCCCGCCCCGCGCAGCGGCCGCGACAAGACCTCGCTCGTGGCCTTCATGAAGGACGACCACCCGGGAGCGCTCCTGGAGATCCTCGAGCAGCTCACCATGCGCGGCGTGAACATGACCCGGATCGAGTCGCGGCCCACCGGCGCGGCGCTGGGCAACTACTGCTTCTCCATCGACTGCGAGGGTCACGTCGACGACGCCCGGGTCGGGGAGGCGCTGATGGGCCTCCGGCGGGTCTGCGCGGACGTGAGGTTCCTCGGCTCCTACGAGCGGCACGACGGGATCGCACCCACGGTGCGCCCCGGGACCTCCGACGCGGAGTTCCAGGACGCGGCCTCCTGGCTCGCGCGCCTTCGCCACGGAGGCTGACCTCCCCGGTTACTCTCAGGCGCGATGAACACCTCCGCCGTTGAAACGTCCGTGGGCTATGCCGTTCCGGTCGGCCTGGTCCTCGCCCTCGTCGCAGGACTCGTCGTGGCCGTCGCGGCTCTGGTCGTTGCGCTCGTCGCGCTGCGCCGCTCGCAGGCCGGCCATGCCCGTCGTACCTCCGCCAAGCGTCGCCCCGACGACCTCCCGACCGACGTCGAGGGGCTCCGCTCGGAGGTTCAGGCGCTGCGGATGGAGGCGTCGCAGGCGCTGCGGCATCTCGCCGTAGTGCGCTACGACGCGTTCGGGGACATGGGCGGACACCTGTCGTGGTCGATGGCGCTGCTCGACGACGGCGGCGACGGGGTCGTGCTGACCTCGATCCACGGCCGGAGCGAGGCGCGCACGTACGCCAAGAACGTCACCGGCTGGAGCTGCGAGCAGGCGCTGTCGCCGGAGGAGGAAGAGGCGGTCAAGTTCGCCAAGACCGCCGTCTGACCCCGATCCGGTCCACGACGGCTCGCTCGGAACGGGTCAGTCCGTAGCGCCCGAAGACCCTGCCGCCCCGTGCCGACCCAACCTCAGCGGTTTGCCTCGGCGATGGCCGCGGTGACGGAGTGGTGTACGCCCGCGTACGTCTGCACGAGGTCTCCCGTGTCCCGGAACTCGAGCCGCCAGCCCGTCCTCACCTCGGTGATCCGCCACAAGCGGCCGTCCTCCGAGCAGCCGGTGTAGATCCCGTCTGCCTGTTCGAACTGGATCGCCGGCCTCGGCTCCGGCACGCTCTTCTGGCGACGCGGCGGCAAGACCAGGGCGGCCTTGGCGCGCTCCGACGGCGGGACCGGGTGGGCTGCCCACCACGACTCGCCGTGGTCTGACCACTGCTCGGCAGGCAGTCCGCGGTCCGTGCCGGCGGGTGCGTCGAGGAGGACGTGCGCCGACGTCTGGTTCCCCGGTGACGAGGCAGCCAGCATGGCCTCCGCGGCTTTGTCCGCTGCCGTGTCGGGAGGGACCACCAAAAGGGTGAGGTTGCGCGAGGACAGGATGAGGATGACGAGATGGGCATCCTCGCGAGGAAACCGTGCGATCTCGACGAGAGCGTCGCCGACCGTGACCTTCTGTGGTGCCCGGTCCCAGTCAGGCGCCGAGCAGACCACCCGGGCAAGCCGGCCCAGGCTCTCGGGAAGGGCACCGAGCAGGTCGCGCAGCTCGGTCTCCAGGTCCCTCGACCGGGGCCACCAGGCGCCGTCCAGGCGACCTCGGCCGAAGTCCTCGGACAGTGTCAGCCGCAGTGGTTCGTGTGGCCCTGCAAATGGCTCTTCGTATGGCGGTTCCTGGCCGTTGGCCCCCAACGACGTCACCATGACGTCCGCCTCTCCACCGGCTCGAGGAAGGGTCCACGGTGGAGGCTTCCTGAACGGGTGTCGTGTTGAGCCTACGCGTGTTTCGCGGCGTTCATCGCGTTCCTCGGCCGCTGCGGGTCACTCATCCGGCGGCGTAGGCGCGCTCGAGCTCGGCGATGTCGAGCTTCTTCATGCCCAGCATCGCCTTGAAGGCCGCCTCGACCTTCTTCGGGTCTGCCCGGGTGGCGAGCTCGACCCACTGCTTGGGCACTATCTGCCAGGACAGGCCGTACTTGTCCTTGAGCCAGCCGCACTGGACCTCCTGGCCACCATCGGCTGTGAGGGCGTCCCAGAGCCGGTCGACCTCCTCCTGGCCGTCGCACCTCACCTCGAACGACACCGCCTCCGTGAACGGGAACTGCGGCCCGCCGTTGATGGCGGAGTACTCCTGGCCGAGAAGCTGGAAGTTGACCAGCATGGTGGTTCCCGGCTCACCCGGCCCGGCCTCGCCGTAGGGGATGACCTCGAGGACCTTCGAGTCGTCGAAGAGTGAGGTGTAGAAGTTCACGGCCTCTTCGGCCTCGGTGTCGAACCACAGGTTCGGGACGATCTTCTCCATCGTGGCGCTCCTCTCGTGTGCCGTGGTCTCGATGTTGACCTCGCGCGCGCCCCGAACTCATCGCCGACCGGGTCGTCGCTGGCCGGGTCACCGTGCGCAGGGGCCTCCCCGGGTCACGTCGAGCTCTCGTCCCGTGACATCGAGGACGACGGTGGCGAGGGTGGCGTGCTGGAGCACCCTGTCCATCGCCGGATCCGGGTGGGCACAGACGGCGCCGACCTCGGCGTGGTGCGCCATCGCGGTGAGCACCTCGACCGGGGTCTCGGGGGTCCGGTCCCGAAACGCCTGGAGCAGCGTCGTACGCCGGATCCCGCTGCCGGGGCCGATCGACGAGGCCAGGCAGCCGGGCGCCCCCTCGTCGCTGACGAAGTGGTTGGTGCGGACGAGGAGGCCCTGCTCGGGGTGCACCACGCCGGGTCCGCCCGGGAAGAGCTCGATCGAGGCGGTCCGGCCGCCCTCGTCCACCACGGTGAGGGAGGTCGAGGCCGACGTACTCACCGCCTCGGCCTGCGCTAGCGCGCCTTCGAGGTCGCGTGCGGTGTCCAGGATCTGCCTGCTCAGCAGGTGCACCGGGAAGCCGAGCCCCTTGTCCTCGGCCAGCGCGTCGTCACTGTGACGGAGCATGTTGAAGAGCACGCCGACGCCGTTCGAGCTCACGCCGATCTTCCCGAGGACGCCGTACTCCGTGACGGTCCGCACGACATGACCGTCCGGGTGCGGGATCGTCCAGACGAACCAGTCGGCGGCCATCGCGTCGTACCAGTCCCAGGTCTGTACGGCGACCGGCCGGCCCCGTTCGGGGAGCGCCACCACGCTCGAGCACTCCGTGGAGACACCGGTCGGGTCGGCGACGACGAGGAGCTCGGTGCGGGCGTTGAGCATCGCCACATCGCGCACCGGGACCTTCGCGCCCTCGGCGATGCCGGAGATCTCCTGGGCCGCGGTCGGCGCCAGCTCCGCGATCGTCTCCCAGGCGCGCTCGGCCCAGAGGTCGACGTCGAAGGGCCGGGTCGCGCGGGCGGCGAAGAGCCTGCGGTACGCCGCGACCGTGCGCGTGATGTCCTCGCGGTGGCGCTCACCGAGCTCGCGCCCCCGGTCGGCAGGTTCGAGGACGGAGGAGGTGAATGTCCGCACTGTCGTCACGTGGCCACGGTAGCGCCGAGCGTCAGTAGCATGCGCTGCCATGAACTTCCTGACCCCCGTCGCCGTCAGGGTCGGCAGGATCAGCTGGCTCCCGAAGTACCTGCCGTACATCGTCAGGGTCGACAAGGCCATCCACCGGCTGACCGTCGGACGCTTCGGGCTACTCGCGATCGCGGGACTGCCCCAGGTCATGCTGACCGTGCGCGGACGCAAGAGCGGGGTGCCCCGCACGACGCCGCTGCTGTGTACGCCGCACGAGGGGAGGTTCCTCATCGCCGGCTCGAACTGGGGTGGCCCGAAGCTCCCCGTCTGGGTGCTCAACCTCCGGGCCAACCCGGACGCCGAGGTCCTCTACAAGGGCCGGCACATCCAGGTGCACGCGCGCGAGGTCACCGGGGAGGAGCGGGAGCGGCTCTGGCAGGTGCTGGTGCGCGGGTGGCCGAACTACGAGAAGTACGCCGAGCGCACCGACCGGCTGATCCCGATCTTCGAGCTCGCTCCCCGCTGAGCCGCGCTCGCCAGGTGGGTCGCGGCCCGGCCCTCTTCCCACGTGCTGTGGACGCATCCCACGTGTCGTGCCGCTTGTGCAGTGTCCATAACCCCGCGTTACAAGGGGGAAGGGGTCAGCGGGGGACGCGCACCAGCAGGCGGCCGTGGATGCACTCGGCCCGGATCTCCCGGCCGGGGCCGATGGGGTCGCCGTCGAGCTGGCGGGCGGTGTCGTGGGAGGCACGCAGGACGACCTTCTTGCCGGTCATCCGGTTGAGCTCGTCGTCGACACGCTTGCGCTTGCTCATCACCCGCCACAGCAGCGGGATCCAGCTCACGAACCGGCGCGGGGACACGATCACCACGTCGAGCACGCCGTCGTCGATCGTCGCGTCCGGGAGCAGCGGGATGCCGGCGGTGAGGTACCCGACGTTGCCGACGACCACGGTCAGCGCCCGGTGCTTCGTGAACGGTGCGTCGTCCACCGAGATCTCCACCCGGAACGACGGCGAGCGCAGGTGCTTGATGCCCGAGACGAAGTAGGCGAGCCACCCGATCTTCGCCTTGATGGCGTCGTCTGCGCCCGCCATGATCGCGGCGTCGAACCCCATGCCGCCCATCACCATGAAGTGCTGGTCGTCCTCGATCCCGTCCCCGGCGACCGAGACGAGGTCGATCGCGCGGTCCTGGCCGTTGAGGGCCACGTCGACGGCTGCCTGGAGGTACAGCGGGATGCCGAGGTTCCGGGCGAGCAGGTTGCCGGTGCCGGCGGGGACGACACCGACCGGGATGCCGGTGCCGGCGAGCTCGGCGCAGACGGTGCGGACCGTGCCGTCGCCGCCGCAGACCAGCACGAGCTCGGCGCCGTCGATCGCAGCCGCCTCGGCCATCGAGCGGCCCGGGTCCTCCACGGTCGTCTCGTGCCACTCCGGTGCGCCCCAGCCGGAGAGCTCGGCCTGCTCCTCCACCATGGACTTGAACGCGGCCACGTCGTCGACCTTGATCGGGTTGAGCACGACGGCCAGCTGCTTGGTCTGGGGGACCGGGCTCGGGAGGCTCTCCACGACCTTGGGGCGCGGCGAGGGGTGGTAGACCACCATCCCGAGGAGCACCCAGAAGAACCCGACGGCGAACCCGGCCAGGACGTCGGAGAGGTTGTGCACGCCCAGGAAGATCCGGTCCAGGCCGACGAGCACCACGAGGAACACCCAGAACCCGATCAGCACACGCCGGAGCGACCTCCGGCGTACGAAGATCAGCGTCAGCACGATGGCCACGCCCATCGCCGAGGCGATCCCCGACGAGTGCCCGGAGGGGAACGAGTAGCTGTCCAGCGTGTGGACCGGGTCCTGCCACACCGGGCGGTCCCGCTGGAAGTAGCGCTTGAGGAAGTACGTCGTGAGGGACGCCGCGATCATCACGCCCGCGCTCCAGAGTGCGGCGCGGTAGTGGCGGCGGACCAGCAGGAACACCGTGACGACGACGGTCAGGACGGTCAGCGGGAGCGTCCCGAAGGTCAGCTCTATCGCGTCCAGCACGTCGAAGGCCCGTTGGTGCTCGGCTGTCCACGCCTGTGGGCCGTCGCCGATGCCACGGTCCAGGGCGTCGAGCGGCGCCGTGTGCAGCTTCACCATGACCGCGAGCACCGCCAGCACCACGAGGCAGAAGGCAGCGCCTAAGAGCAGGCGGGGCCTGCTGAGGGTGCGAACGGGCACGGTGCTCCAGCTTCGGTCAGGGGACTGTGACGGGGTCAGTCGTCAAGTATGACGACCGGCACAATTACCCTCACACCGCGTGCGCGAACCGGACGAGGTCCGTGACCTCCGCCTCGAAGGCCGCCACCAGCTCCTCGGGACGGGGCACGAGTGCGGCGTCCACCTTGAACCCGACCTGCACCTCGCCGTTGTAGCTGAAGATCGAGACCCCGACGGTCTGGTCTCCCGACAGCGGCACCCACGCGAAGACCTTCCTGATCCTGGCTCCCGCGAGGTACCTCGGCTCCTTCGGACCCGGGACGTTGGTGGTCACGCCGATCGCCTTGTCTGCGAAGAAGTCGACGAAGAACCGCTCGAGCTCGGGGCCGGTCCGCCCGATGGACTTGATCAGCTCGAAGGTGAGGAGGACCTCGGGCGAGTGCTTGATGACGTCCATCCGGCGCTTGGTCTCCGCGATCCGCGCGAACGGGCTCTCCACGCCGAGCGGAAGCTTGAACAGCACGAGCGCGAACTGGTTGCCGAGCTCCCGGGGCAGCGGTCTGTCGAGCGGCCGGACGTTGACGGGCACCATCGTGGAGACGTCCTCCGGCGTGCCTCCGTGCCGGCTGACGTACGTCGCGAGGGCCCCCGCCAGAGCAGCCATCATCACGTCGTTCACCGTGGCGCCCGCGAGGCGGCCCACGTGCTTCACGTCCGCGAGGGGGAAGGGGCGGCACCACACGGCGCGCTTGGCGACCCCGGGCGTGCCGCTGAACGGGGTGTGCGGGTGCGGCCCGAGGAGGAGCTTGTTCGCGATCCCGCCGGTCCGTTCGGCCTGCGTGAACGCGTCGCCGATGGCGTGCGGGTCGAGGAGCCGCGGCGCCTCGCGGACCAGCTGCGCGCCGGCGCTCACGGCGGCGGTGGCGACTGCCGAGCCGCGCCGACCCGGCGGCCCCCACCACCTGGAGGGCGCCGTCCAGGATGCCCATGGGCGGCGGCGTCGGGCTCGTCATCCGCCGCCTCCGCGACCTGGCGTGGCTCGCCCTCCGGGGTGTCGTCCGTGAGCGACAGCAGGACCTGGGCCAGGGCGATCCCGTCGGCGAGGGCGTGGTGCATCCGGGTGTAGACGACCGCACCGCCGTCGTACCCGTCGATGAGGTGGACCTGCCACAACGGGTGCCTGCGGTCGAGCGGGACCGGGATGTGCTGCTCGACGTACTCCTGGAGCGCGGTGTCGTCGCCCTGCTCGAGGGTCGTCCGGAACAGGTGGCGCGAGACGTCGAAGTCCGGGTCGTCCTCCCAGTGCGGCGGGCCGACATGGGTCGCGGCCGGAACCGGCCGCTGGCTGAAGACCGGGTATCGGGCGAGCAGCCGCTCCTCGTAGACCTCGACCAGCCGGTCCCAGTCGACCGGGCCGTCGAGGAGGACGACACTGTCGATCACCATCAGGTTGTTGGCGCGATCCATGTTGAGCCAGATCGTGTCGACCGGGCCGATCAGACGCCTGCTCATGCCGTTCCTCTCCCCGCTCCGCTCCCTGGGGGCAGCGTCGACACCCGGTGTGCGACGCCAGGCAGGGTCACAGGTCCCGAAGGGGAGGCCGAACGGTTCGCGAAACTGATGTGCATGGGCCGGATATCCTCGTGAGGTGATCGATCCTCGACTGCTCCGTGAAGACCCCGACCGTGTCCGTGAAGGGCAGGTCAAGCGCGGCCTGTCCCCCGACGTGGTCGACCAGGCCATCGCCGCGGACGAGCGTCGCCGGTCGGCGATCGCGGACTTCGAGCGCCTCCGCGCCGAGCAGAAGCAGCTCGGGCAAGCTGATCCCGCAGGCGCAGGGCGAGGAGAAGCAGGAGCTGCTGGCCCGCACGAAGGCCCTCTCGGCCGCGGTGAAGGAGGCCGAGAGCGCCCAGGGAGACGCCGAGCAGGCCTACCGCGAGCTGCTGCATGTCGATCCCGAACGTCGCCGCCCCGGAGGCTCCGGCCGGCGGTGAGGACGACTTCGTGGTCCTGGAGGAGATCGGCGTCCCGCGCGACTTCGCCGAGGAGGGCTTCGAGCCGAAGGACCACGTCGAGCTGGGCCGGATCCTCGGCGCGATCGACGTGGAGCGCGGCGCGAAGGTCTCCGGCGCCCGCTTCTACTACCTCACCGGTGCCGGCGCCGACCTCGAGCTCGCCCTGGTCAACATGGCGATGGACCAGGCCCGTGAGGCCGGGTTCACGACGATGATCCCGCCCGCGCTGGTGAAGCCGCGCGCGATGGAGGGCACCGGGTTCCTCGGCCAGGCCGCCGACGACGTGTACCGCATCGAGGGCGACGAGATGTACCTCGTCGGGACCTCGGAGGTGCCGCTGGCGGCGTACCACTCGGACGAGATCCTCGACGGTTCCTCGTTGCCGCTGCGCTACGCCGCGTTCAGCCCCTGCTACCGCAAGGAGGCAGGCTCCTACGGCAAGGACACCCGCGGCATCATCCGCGTGCACTGGTTCGACAAGGTGGAGATGTTCTCCTACACGACCGTCGAGCAGAGCCTCGACGAGCACCAGCGGCTGCTCGGCTGGGAGAAGGAGTGGATGGAGAAGCTCGAGCTGGCCTACCGGGTCATCGACACGGCGGCCGGCGACCTCGGCCTGTCGGCGCAGCGGAAGTTCGACTGCGAGGCGTGGATCCCGACCCAGGGCAAGTACCGCGAGCTGACCTCGACCTCCAACTGCACGGACTTCCAGGCGCGCCGCCTCGACGTGCGGGCCCGCTTCGAGGACGGCGTGAAGCCGGTCGCGACGCTCAACGGCACGCTCGTCGCGATCCCGCGCGACGATCGTGGCGATCCTCGAGACGCACCAGCAGGCCGACGGCTCGGTGCGGCTGCCCAAGGCGCTGCAGCCCTACATGCAGGGCCGCGAAGTCCTGGAGCCGGTCGCCACGTGACGTTCACTCCGAAGCTGATCGCCCTCGACATCGACGGGACGATCCTGATCCCCCACCCCGAGAACGGGTTCAGCGAGGACGGGGTCCGTCCGGCTGTCCGCGAGGCGATCGACCGTGCGTACGACGCCGGGGCCCACATCGTGCTGGCCAGCGGCCGCGCTCCCCTGAGCATGAGCCAGGTGCTGCGCCACCTCGACATGCCCAGGGTGGACGGCACCTCCGTTCTCGGCGTCGCCTCCAACGGCGCGGTCACCTTCTCCTTCCCCCCGCTGAAGGTGGTCAGCGAGGTCACCTTCGACGCGCGTGAGGCCGTGCAGCAGGTGCTCAAGCACGTGCCGGACGCCGCGGTCGCGATCGAGGAGCACGGCGTCGGGTACCGGGTGAACCGCCACTTCCCGCACGGCGAGCTCGACGGCGAGATGATCCTGACCCCGATCGAGGAGATGATCGCCAGCGAGGTCAGCCGTGTGATCATCCGCGACCCCGACTCCACCTCCGAGGACTTCGTCTCGCTCGCCGAGCAAGCTCGGCCTGCAGGGCACGAACTACTTCATCGGCTGGACCGCCTGGCTCGACCTCGCGCCGGAGGGCGTCTCCAAGGCGAGCGGCCTGGCCGAGGTCGCCGAGCGCCTCGGCATCGACGCCTCCGACGTGCTGGCGATCGGCGACGGCCGCAACGACATCGAGATGCTCGAGTGGGCCGGTCGCGGCGTCGCGATGGGACAGGCGCCCGACGAGGTGAAGGCGCGGGCCGACGACGTGACGGCGAGCGTCCACGAGGACGGCTGTGCGCACGAGATCAACCGCTGGTTCTGACCGCCGTTGGTCCGCATGGCTAGCCTGAACGACGTGCCCGCTGCGTCGCCTGGAAGGCAGATCCGCCTCGTCGCCACCGACCTCGACGGCACGCTGCTGCACACCGACGGCACCGTCACCGCCCGCACGCGCGAGGTGCTCAACGCCGTCGAGGAGCTCGGCGTGACCGTCGTCTTCGTGACCGGCCGCCCGGTCCGCTGGATGGACGACCTGTGGGAGCACGTCGGCGGCCACGGGCTCGCGATCGTGTCCAACGGCGGGATCCTGTACGACGTCCACGCCCGCGCCGTGCGGATGGCGCGCCCGATCCCCGTCGAGGTCAGCCTCGAGACGGCGAAGACCCTGCGCGAGGCCGTGCCCGGGACGACCTTCGCGATGGAGCGGGTCGAAGGCTTCGCGAAGGAGCCGGGCTTCATGCCGCGGCTGCCACCCCCGCCGGACCTGGTGGAGGGGCCGGCCGAGGAGATCCTCGACGAGCACGTGGTCAAGCTCCTCGCGCGCCACGACGAGATGGAGCCCGAGCCGTTCTGGGCCGAGGTCGAGTCGCACGTCGGCCACCTCGTGACCACGACCTGGTCGTCGGTCGGCGCGCTGGTCGAGATGAGCGCCGCCGGGGTGAGCAAGGCCAGCACGCTCGAGCTGCTCTGCGCGGACAAGGGCATCGACCGTTCCGAGGTGCTCGCCTTCGGGGACATGCCGAACGACCTCCCCATGCTCGAGTGGGCCGGCACGTCGTACGCCATGGCGAACGCCCACGCGACGGTCCGCGAGCTCGCCGACCATGTCGCCCCCTCGAACGAGGACGACGGCGTGGCGTCCGTGCTCGCGGAGATCTTCGGCCTCTGAAGCCGGAAGGAACTCGGGGATGCGGCGCGCGCCCTCTTCCCGAACTGCGCGTTGCACGGCAAACTCAGGCAAGGACGTGACCCGGATCACGGAGGAACCATGCCTGGACAGGACTCGGTGACCAAGACTCGCGCCGCTCTCACCTCGCTCGCCGCGGCGGTGCTGCAGGTCCGCAACGAGTACGGCGACACCCTCGGCGTGCGCCGGCTGACCTCGGACGTGGACCGGCTCCTCGCCGACCTCGACGAGCTCGGCGCGCCCGCGCCCAACGCCCGTCCACCGGTCGCGCCGGAGGAGCGGATCCCGATCCCCGACGAGCCGTACGACGAGGGAATGTGGCACGACGCGCAGTCCGAGGCCCAGCACGCCCAGTAGCCAGTCGAACCAGTAGCCAGTCAGCCCAGTAGGCAGTCGAGGGGGAGCGTATGTCGACCGGTTTGAGAAGCGCTGGCCGGGCAAGTATCGGCGAGAGGACACTCCGCCAGGACCGGTGGTGGCTCTCGCCCGCGGTGACGTTCCTGGTCTTCACCGCCTTCGTGGTCTACGCGACCTGGCGCGCGTTCTCAGGGGTGCACTACTACTCCTCGCCCTACCTGTCACCGTTCTACTCGCCCTGCATGGGAGAGCAGTGCGTCGAGGGCTCGGCCGACTTCGGCAGGCCCTTCGGCTGGTGGCCCTGGTCGCCGGCGCTGATCATCCTGGTCATCCCGCTCGGGTTCCGGATGACCTGCTACTACTACCGCAAGGCCTACTACCGGGCGTTCTGGCTCTCCCCGCCTGCCTGCGCCGTGGCCGAGCCGCACGGCAAGTACACCGGTGAGCGGCGCTTCCCGCTGATCCTGCAGAACGCGCACCGGTGGGCGCTGATCGCCTCCGCGGTCATCGCGCTCGTCCTGACCTACGACGTGGTCCTGGCCTTCCGGGATCCCGACGGCGAATGGGGCCACATGGGCCTCGGCACCCTGGTGCTCGCCGCGAACGCCGCCTTCATCTGGCTCTACACCCTCTCCTGCCACTCGTGCCGCCACCTGATCGGCGGCCGCCTCCGGCACTTCTCGAAGCACCCGGTGCGCTACCGGATGTGGACGGCCGTGTCGCGGCTGAACCGGGACCACCCGAAGTACGCCTGGTTCTCGCTGTTCTCGGTCGCGATCGCCGACCTGTACGTGTACCTGCTCTCGACAGGCGCCATCACCGACGTGAGGTTCTTCTAGATGCCCGACTCCAGCAGACATCCCATGACCGGAAACCGGATGGACGCCGGCTCCGACACGGGCTTCGAGACGCACGAGTACGACGTCGTGGTCATCGGCGCGGGTGGCGCCGGCCTTCGCGCGGCGATCGCGGCGCACGACGCGGGGGCCGAGGTCGCCATCGTCTGCAAGTCGCTCCTCGGCAAGGCCCACACCGTGATGGCCGAGGGCGGCATCGCTGCGGCGATGGGCAACGTGTACGACGAGGACAGCTGGCGGGTGCACTTCCGCGACACCATGCGCGGCGGGAAGATGCTCAACAACTGGCGCATGGCGCAGCTCCACGCGCAGGAGGCGCCCGAGCGGGTGCATGGAGCTCGAGGAGTGGGGCGCTCTCTTCGACCGGACGCCGGAGGGGCTGATCTCGCAGCGCGACTTCGGCGGCCACAAGTACGCCCGCCTCGCCCACGTCGGCGACCGTACCGGCCTGGAGATGATCCGCACCCTGCAGCAGCGCGCCGTCGCACTCGGCATCGACGTGTTCATGGAGTGCACGGTCACCGAGATCTTCACCGAGCAGGCCAAGGGCGCCCGGCCCGGGTCAGCGGTGCCTTCGGCTACTGGCGGGAGACAGGGCGGTTCGTCGTCTTCCGCGCGCCGTGCGTCGTGCTCGCCACCGGGGGCATCGGCAAGTCCTACCAGGTCACCTCGAACTCCTGGGAGTACACCGGCGACGGGCATGCTCTGGCACTCCGCGCCGGGGCGAGCCTGATCAACATGGAGTTCGTGCAGTTCCACCCGACCGGGATGGTCTGGCCGCCGTCGGTGCGTGGCATCCTCGTCACCGAGTCGGTCCGCGGCGACGGCGGGGTCCTGAAGAACTCCGAGGGCGAGCGGTTCATGTTCGACTACATCCCGGAGTTCTTCAAGGCCGAGACCGCCGACACGGTGGAGGAGGCCGAGGGCTGGTACACCGACAAGAAGAACCACCGCCGGCCGCCCGAGCTGCTCCCCCGTGACGAGGTCGCGAGGGCGATCAACTCCGAGATCAAGGCAGGTCGCGGGTCACCGCACGGTGGCGTCTTCCTCGACATCGCCTCGCGGCGCGACGCCGAGTTCATCCGCCGCCGGCTGCCGTCGATGTACCACCAGTTCAAGGAGCTCGCCGACGTCGACATCACCGCCGAGCCGATGGAGGTGGGGCCGACCTGCCACTACGTGATGGGTGGCGTGGAGGTGGACGCCGACACCGAGCAGTCCCTGGTCGAAGGGCTCTTCGCCGCCGGCGAGGTCGCGGGTGGCATGCACGGCTCGAACCGGCTCGGCGGCAACTCGCTCTCGGACCTGCTCGTCTTCGGCCGCCGAGCCGGGAGCAACGCCGCCTTCCACGCCCGGCGCGCCCACCTGAAGCGTCCGGAGCTCCCCGACGAGGAGGTCAGGGCCGCAGCCGCCCGAGCGCTCGCCCCGTTCGAGGAGGAGGGCGGCGAGAACCCCTACACGATCCAGAAGGACCTGCAAGACGTCATGCAGCGGCTCGTCGGCATCATCCGCAAGGCCGACGAGCTCCGCGAGGCCCTCGTCGAGATCGAGAAGCTCAAGGACCGCGCGAAGCGGCTGACCGTCGAGGGGCACCGGCAGTACAACCCGGGCTGGCACCTCGCGCTCGACCTCAAGAACATGCTCGTGGTCTCCGAGTGCATCGCGAAGGCCGCTCTCGAGCGGGAGGAGTCCCGAGGCGGCCACACCCGGGACGACTTCCCCAAGCCGGACCCGGAGTGGGGCGCGAAGAACCTCGTGCTGACCCTCCCCGGAGACGCGCTCGAGAGCGCGGTGCAGCTCGCCCACCAGCCGATCCCGCTGATGCCGGAGGAGCTCAAGACCCTGTTCGAGGAGCGCTGCGGCGCAGAAGGCGGCTACGCCGCAGAAGACGGGAGCCAGCTGATGGGCTACGACCTGAGGATGTGCGTCTGGCGGGGGGACGCCGACGCGGGCACCCTCGTGGACTACACCGTCCCCGTCGAGGAGGGCGAGGTCGTCCTCGACGCGATCCACCGGCTGCAGTCCACCCAGGTCGGCGACCTCGCGGTGCGGTGGAACTGCAAGGCCGGCAAGTGCGGCTCCTGCAGCGCGGAGATCAACGGCCGTCCCCGGCTCATGTGCATGACCCGGCTCGCGGACTTCCCCCGTGACGAGGCGATCACGGTCACGCCGTTGCGGACCTACCCGGTGATCCGCGACCTCGTCACCGACGTGTCCTTCAACTACGAGAAGGCCAAGCAGGTCCCCGCCTTCGCCCCGACGCCCCGCGACGCCGACGGCAAGCGCCGGATGATGCAGACCGATGTCGAGCGCGGCCAGGAGTTCCGCAAGTGCATCGAGTGCTTCCTCTGCCAGAACGTCTGCCACGTCGTGCGGGACCACGAGGAGAACAAGCCGGCCTTCGCCGGTCCGCGGTTCTTCCTCCGGTACGCCGAGCTCGACATGCACCCGCTCGACACCAACGACCGTCGCAAGCTGGCCCAGGACGCCGCTGGTCTGGGCATGTGCAACATCACCAAGTGCTGCACTGAGGTCTGCCCCGAGGGGATCAAGATCACCGACAACGCGATCATCCCGATGAAGGAGCGCGTCGTGGACCGGAAGTACGACCCGGTCGTCTGGCTGGGCTCGAAGATCTTCCGCCGCGACCAGCGCGAGGAGGTCTGACGTGGCTGCGCTCCTGAGCCAGGAGGAGATCGACCGGGCGCTGCAGTCCGAGCTGCCCAAGTGGCGGCAGGAGGGCGACGCGATCACGCGCTCGGTCAAGGCGCCCAAGTTCATGGACGGGATCCGCCTCGTGCAGCAGGTGGCCGAGGTCGCCGAGGACCTCGACCACCACCCGGACATCGACATCCGGTGGACGACCGTGACGTTCACGCTGTCGACGCACGCCGTCGGCGGCCTCACGTCCCGCGACCTCCGCCTCGCCGCCGACATCGACAAGCTGGCGGACTGAGGCCGACCACCGGAGACGGTTCCGCTGGGACCGTGTGGCGGGTCGCCCTCCGCCGTACCACTCCTGCCGTAGTGCCGGGAACCCACCGCGCCATGGCCTCTATGACTCATTGCCCCTCGTGTCCCCCCAGGAGTTGACTGGACCGATCCACTCCGTACCGGGGGCGCACCCACGGGGGACAGTCCACACGTCAGTCGACGAGGAGTCCCTATGAGCATCGGTACCAGTGTTGCCGCAGAGATCGGTCTTCCGGACGGTTACAAGGGGCAGGCGATACGCCCCGGTGACGCGGAGTACGACGCGGCGCGAGCCGTCTACAACCGGATGATCGACCGTCGACCGGCCTTGATCGTCCGCCCGACGGGCGCTGCGGACATCCGCGACGCGGTGGCGTTCGCGCGCCAGCAGAGGCTTCCCCTCGCAGTGCGCTGCGGCGGCCACAGCGTCGCCGGCGTCAGCATGGTCGAGGGCGGTGTGCAGATCGACCTGTCCAGCCTCAAGGGCGTGCACATCGATCCCGAGCGCGGCACCGCGATCTGCAACGCGGGGGTCCTGTGGGGGGAGTACGACCGTGAGGCGGAGATGTTCGGCCTCGCCACCCCGGGCGGCCGTGTGACGACCACCGGCGTCGGTGGCTTCTGCCTCGGCGGTGGGTACGGCTGGTTGTCGACGAAGTACGGCCTGACCTGCGACAACCTGGTCGGCGCGGACCTCCTGACCGCCAGCGGCGAGATGGTGCACGTCACCGACGAGACCAACCCCGAGCTGATGTGGGGGTTGCGCGGAGCCGGTGCCAACTTCGGGGTCGTCACCTCCTTCGAGTTCCGCCTGCACCCGGTCCGGCCGCTCATGCTGGCCGGCCTGCTCGCCGTACCAAACGACGGTGAGGGGGCGCGCGAGGTCGCCTACGGCTTCCGCGACTACGTCGAGCAGGCTCCTGAGGACCTCGCAGCTGCCACGATCACCGGGCTGGCGCCACCCGAGGACTTCGTGCCGCCCGAGCTGGTGGGCAAGCCGGTCCTCATGATCGTGGTGGCCTGGCTGGGCGACCCGGCGGACGCGGAGGACGCCGTACGACCGCTGCGCAACCTCACGGCCGGTGGCGTGGACCTCGTCCAGCCGATGCCGTACACCGCCTTGCAGACGATCCTCGACCCCAACAACCCGCCCGGGATGCTCAACTACCACCGGGGCATGCACCTCACGTCACTGCCCGACGACGTGATCGACCGCTACCTCGAGAACGGGAGGGAGATCGGGTCCCCGCTGACCGGAGGAGTGATCTTCCACCACGGCGGTGCGATCAGCCGGGTCGGCGAGGACGACACGGCCGTCAGCGACCGCAACGCGCCCTACATGGCGCACCCGATCGCCTGCTGGGAAGACGCCGCGGACACCGACCGCGAGATCGCCTGGGTCCACGACTTCACCAACGCGGTCGGCCCGGCGAGGACGGGCGGTGTCTACCTGAACTTCGAGCCGGAGACGAGCGAGGAGAACGTTCGCGCGGGCTTCAGCGGCGGGAAGTACGAGCGGCTGGCGGCGCTGAAGGAGCAGTGGGACCCCGAGAACATCTTCAGCGGGAACCACAACATCGCCCCACACTCAGCGTGACCTGGTAGGTCCGCGCCGGCACGGCGGCGGGTCGCCGTTCCCGTCCATATGGATGGGAACGACACGTGATCGCGACCCTGGGACGCCGTTGCCGTCCACGTGGACGGCAACGGCGGCTCCCGCCCCCACGACACCTCACAAGATGAGGCGCGGCAACGGTCTGACCCACGACACCTCACAAGATGAGGCGCGGCAGCGCGCTCGACCACCTCCCAGAGCATGGGCCGGGACCTACGACACCTCACAAGATGAGGCGCGGCAGCGCGCTCGACCCCCTCCCAGAGCATGGGCCGCAGAAGCGGCCATGCTCAGAGGTACATGCCTCCTCCGCGGCCCTGGTGCTGCTGCTCCTCCTGGGAACGCTGGGCAGCCTGCTGGGCCGCGGCCTGGAGGGCCTCCTCGGACATGACGCCGGGGGGCAGCGCGCGGCGCATCTGCTCGAGCTGGGCGCGCGCGGCCACCTGCTGTGCGTAGATCGCGGTCTGGATGCCGTGGAAGAGGCCCTCGAGCCAGCCGACGAGCTGGGCCTGGGCGATACGCAGCTCCGCCTCGGACGGGGTCTCCTCGGTGAAGGGCAGGGAGAGCCGCTCGAGCTCCTCGATGAGCTCGGGGGCGAGTCCCGCCTCGAGCTCCTTGATCGAGGACTGGTGGATCTCCTTGAGCCGCTGCCGGCTGGCCTCGTCGAGCGGCGCGGACTTCACCTCCTCGAGGAGCTGGCGGATCATGCTGCCGATCCGCATCACCTTGGCAGGCTGCTCCACGAGGTCGGTGATGTGGCGCTCGTCCTCCTCGTCGCCCTCCTGGGCGGCACCGGGCTGCTGCGGCCCGGCCATGGCCATGCCGTCGGGGCCGATCACCACCACACGGGGGTCCTCGCCGTTGCCGGTGGGCTCAGGGTTCTCCTCGGTCATGGGTTCACCTTACGCAGTGAGGACGATCTTTCCGACGTGCTCACCGGACTCCATGAGACGGTGCGCCTCGCCGGCCTCCTCGAAGGGCAGGGTTGTGTGCACGATGGTCCGGACCGCCCCGTCCGCGTACAGCGGCCAGACGTGCTCGACGACGCCCGCGCAGATCTCGGCCTTCTCGTCTGTGGGTCGGGATCGCAGCGCTGCGGCGAACACGGCTCCGCGCTTGGCGAGCAGCTTGCCGATGTTCAGCTCGCCCTTGACGCCGCCCTGCATGCCGATGATCACCAGGCGGCCCCCGGTGGCGAGCGCGGTGACGTTGCGGTCGAGGTACTTGGCGCCCATGTTGTCGAGGATGACGTCGGCGCCACGGCCGTCGGTCGCCGCCTTCACCTCCTCGACGAAGTCCTGGTCGCGGTAGCTCACCGCGACGTCCGCGCCGAGGGAGCGGCACAGCTCGAGCTTCTCCTCCGACCCGGCGGTCGTCACCACCCTCGCTCCGCGCGCCGTGGCCAGCTGGATCGCCAGGTTGCCGATGCCGCCCGCGCCTCCGTGGACCAGCAGCGTCTCGTCGCGCTGAAGACCCGCGACCATGAACACGTTGGACCACACGGTGCAGGCCGCTTCGGGCAGTGCCCCGGCCGTCACCAGGTCGACGCCCTTAGGCACGGGCATCACCTGTCCGGCCGGCACGGCCACCTTCTCGGCGTACCCTCCACCCGCCAGCAGTGCGCAGACCTCGTCGCCCACCCGCCAGTCCGACACGTCCGCGCCGACGGCGGAGATGGTGCCGGAGCACTCCAGACCGAGTACGTCGGACGCTCCGGGAGGCGGCGGGTAGAGCCCCTGCCGCTGCAGGGTGTCGGCACGGTTCACGGCGGTCGCCGCGACGTCGATGACCACCTCGACGGGACCCGCCACGGGGTCGGGCAGCTCGGTCACGGCGAGGACCTGCGGCCCTCCTGGTTCGGAGACGGTGACAGCGCGCATGGGTCACAGGCTAGGACGGACGCCGCAACGTCGTGCATCCCGGTCGCCGGAACGACCGCCGCATGACGTCCCGGGCTACTCGGTCCCGATCAGGTCCTCGGCGTTGAAGTCGTCGGCGCTCACCTCGTCGCCGCCCCACTTCATCGCCAGCGCCTGGGCGCGACCGGCCAGCTCCTCGACGTCGGCCGTGCGGCCTCCACGGAGGGCGGCGGCGTAGCCGACGAGGAAGGTGGTGATCGGCGCTGCGGGTCGCTCGACCTCATGCGCTGCGTCACGGGCGAGATCTAGGATCACGCCCTCGTCGATCTCGACGTCCTCCAGCTCGAGGACGTCACAAAGCTCGTCGATCCAGTCGTGCAAGGTCACCTTCACAGAGAACTACGAGGCGGCGAACTTGGCAAGCGAATGCCCGCAAGACACGCGAATCCGTCGCGCGCTGTCGTTCAGCCGAGCAGCGCACCCCGCACCAGATCCATCACGGCGTCATCCGAGAGCCCCTGTCTACGGGCTGCCCCGACGAACGAGACGGCCTGGTCCCTGAGCTCGGGGCCGGCGGGCACGGGCGCGGCCTGAACGATGGTGCCGACGCGGCGGCGGGTGGTCACCAGCCCGCAGGCCTCCAGCTCCCGGTAGGCCCGCGCGACGGTGTTCGTGGCGATCCCGAGATCCGCGGCGAGGGCACGTACGACGGGTAGCTTGTCGCCAGGGCGAAGGGTCCCTGCCCTGATGTGTCCGGCGAGCTGGGCGCGAACCTGCTCGTACGGCGGGGTCGCCGCGGTCATGTCGAGCGTGACGGTCACCGTCATGCGGACGTCGTGGTCCGCGCGTCGGAGGGGGCAACCGGGTCAGCCTTCGGCAGGCGCGGCGCCGGCGCGAGGGCGAGGAGGATTCCCGCGACCCCGATGATTCCCCCCAGGAGCATCGCCCCACCGGCGACGTACTGCTGCCAGCCGGGGTCGTACAGGCGCAGGCCCGTCGACCCGCCGAAAAAGAGATCGCCCGCCGAGGTCAGCGCCAGGGCGGACACCATGACGCGCACGGCCCGGACGGCGGACGCGGCCCGCAGAAGGTTGTCGGTCGCGACGTCGGACCGGACAACAGCCGGCCGGAGCACGACGAGCCGTAGGGCGCCGTACAGCAGCACGAGCGCCACGGCGATGGCCCCGAGCTGTGGGAGGCCGTAGTCGCTGCCCGGGAACGGGCTCGCTGTTGCGCGGAAGACGTCGCTTCCGCGACGGGAGAGCGAGTGCCCGCTCGGGTCCGCCGCCCACCATCCGAGGCCGATCACGATGATGTTGAGCGTGCAGAACCCTGCGAGGGCGAGGCCCCAGGCGCCGGGCACAAGGTCGCGCATCGACCGAGGGTTGAGGTTGACCTGTCGCTGAAGTCCGCGGGGGCGTGGCCAGGTGAGCTCCCCGATCGCGAGGACGACGGTCGCGACGAGGGCACCGATCAACGGGATGGCGCCCAGCCAGAGGGGGGTCGGTCGGACGGATCCGTCAGAGGGTCGGGTTGCGAGCGCGAGCAGGAAGGCGATCGTCGCCACGAACGCGATCTCCGCCAGGACCGAGGTGGCCAGTCCGTGTCGCCGGGCCGAGGCGACCTCGGAGGTCAGGGTGTGATCTGGGCGCGCGGACAGCGCCAGGACCACCAGCACGAGGACCCCGAACGTCGCGAAGACCATGGCGGGTAGGAACAGGAGCAGGGGCGCCGCCATGACCAAAACCTCCGAATGTCTGAATGAGTTAAGTCATTAAATCATTCGGCCGCCTTGGCGCCAAGCGAATCACTCGCTCGGATCGCGGATGTCGCGCAGGTCGGCCCACGTGTCCACGTCGCGCGCCTCGTGGGCGACGGCGGGCACCGCGCCGATGCGCAGCGGCAGCATCAGCCGCCTGATCGACAGTCCGTGCTCCGCCTCGCGCGACGCGGGACGTGCGGCCGTCAGCGCGTCGTACCGGTAGACGCCCGCGAGCCACTGCTTGCGATGCTCGTCGTCCACAAGGCAGACGGCATCGGTGTCGACCGGCTCGGAGGAGAGCACGTCGAGCAGCCGGCTCAGCGTGCGGGCGGAGAACCGCGGCATGTCGACGGCGAGGACGCACACCAGCTCCGGGCGAACCGCGAGCGCGTCGAGGCCCGCCAGCAGCCCCGCACCCGGTCCACCGCCCGGTGGGTCCTCGCGGGTCCACGTCACCGGCCTCGTGGTCGGCAGCTCGCGACCCACCACGACCACCTCCCCGCGGCGGCCGTCGCCGCAAGCGCGTGCTCGAGGAGGGTCAGCCCGTCGACCTCGATCGAGGCCTTGTCGATGCCGCCGAGGCGCACGCCGCTGCCGCCGGTCAGGATCACCGCGGCGAGTCGTGGGGCAGGAGTGGTCACAGAGGCAGTCTTACCCAGTTCGCCGGAGAGGAGTGGCACGCTTGTGGTCGTGCCTTCGCTCAACGTCACAGCAGTCCAAGTCGCCTCGTCGCTCGAGCCGGCCGAGAACCGAGAGGCCCTCGGCGTGGTCGACGACCTCTGCTCGCAGGAGCCCGAGACCGGGCTCGTCGTCTTCCCGGAGGCGATGATGCGTGACTTCGGGGCGCCGGGCTCCGACATCTCGGAGTTCGCAGAGGACCTCGACGGACCGTTCGTGAAGCGATTGACCGAGGTCGCGGCGACCCACGACGTCACGCTGGTCGCGGGGATGTTCGAGCGCAGCGGGGACCCGGCCCGGCCGTACAACACCCTCGTCGTCGTCGATGGCAGCGGCCTGCGGACGTCGTACCGGAAGATCCACCTCTACGACTCCTTCGGCTACAAGGAGTCCGAGCGCCTGCTCCCCGGCGACCTGGAGCCTCTCGTCGTGGAGATCGGCGGGTTCCAGGTCGGCCTGATGACCTGCTACGACCTGCGGTTCCCCGAGCACGCCCGCGCCCTCGTGGACCGCGGCGCCGAGGTGCTCGTCGTACCCGCTGCCTGGGTCGCCGGACCCGGAAAGGTCGACCACTGGCGGACCCTGCTGAAGGCCCGGGCGATCGAGAACACCGTGTACGTCGTCGCAGCGGGGCAGCCGGGGCCCCGGTACACCGGCCACTCCATGGTGGTCTCCCCGAGAGGAGAGGTCCTCGAGTGCGGCGAGGGCAACGACGAGCGCGTGACGTCGCGGCTGGACCGCCCCCAGCTCGACGAGGCACGAGCGGAGAACCCCTCCCTGGCCAATCGACGGTTCTAGATCGGCCGGGAGCGGTTGATAGTCTCACTGGGTCAGACACGGGGGTCTGACAGTCCGTCGTCCGTCGTGAGGGTCTGACCGTAGTGGGAGCCGAGCAGAAGCCCGGTCGACGTCGTGCGGAGCCTTCGCCTCGGCGCTTGCGGCGGAAGGCTTCCTCGCCGTCGCCCGACTCCAGCCGTGGGTCTGGTGCGCCCAGCTCAGCGCCGACCCCTGAGTCGCAGTCGTCCCCTGCACCGGCGCCCGAGCCCGACCCCACGCCGAGCCGGCGCTTCCTCCGGCCGTCCCCGGTCCAGCCCTCGGCCGAAGCAGTACGCCGGGCCACGCGGAACGCCTCTGCCTCGTCGAAGGACCCCGAGCCCGCTCGTCGGGCGGCGCGGGACACCGCCGATCGGTCGAAGGACCCGGAGCATGGGCGCCGCGCGGTCCGTGATGCCCCTGCCCCCGAGAAGAACCCTGAGCCGGCTCGGCGGGCGGCCCGGGACACCGCTGCCCGGTCGAAGGACGCGGAGCCGGGCCATCGAGCGGCGCGGAGCGCCCCGCCCAAGAGCCCGGAGCCGGCTCGCCGGGCGGTCCGGGACACCGCGGCCCGGTCGAGGGACCAGGAGCCCGCTCGTCGGGCCGTCCAGGAGACCTCCGCTCTTCCGAAGACCTCGGCGCTCCCGACGACGTCCGAGCCCCGTCGACCGGCGCTCTCGGACACCGTCGCCCTCCAGAAGACGCCCGAGCCTGCTCCGCATGCGGTGGAAGGCCGTTCCGCCCGGCAGCAGGCCGTGGGCGCGGCGCCGCACTCCGAGCGGGGCAAGCGGCAAGAGGCTCCGCAGCCGCGACACGGTCGCCCCAAGGGGAAGGCCGAGCCGACCAAGGCGGCCCGAGCCCCGCAGCGACCACGCCCTTCACGGCTCGCGACGCTCGTCACGATCCTGTGGCGGGTCGTCTGGCTCGCCGCGGTCGCCGCGGGCTTCGTCGCGGTCGCTCTCCCGTGGGCGGGGACCGCACCTCCGGAGATCGTCCCGCTGGCCGGCGCGGTCGCCCTCACCACGCTCTTCACCCACGGACTCGCCGTCCGGACCGGCGGGCGGCCTCTGCTCAGCGGAGGGCTCGCACTCGTGCTCGCCGGGTCCGCAGCGGTGCTGCAAACGCCGGTGCTGCTCGCGGGAGCCGCGGTCGGCACGGCGGTGGTGACGGCAGTGCTGGCGGTCATGGCCACCACTCCGGCAGCCGGCTTCCCGGCCGTCATCCGGGAGGTCTCCATCGCGGCGGTGGTGGGTGTCGTCGGAGCGTTCGGGGTCCGCGCCTACGGCGCCGAGGTGTCCTTGGAGCGCACGGCCTACCTCGCCATCGGCTTCTCCCTGCTGGGGGCGATCACGCTCGTCTACCGGCTCGGTGCGGGTCTCCAGGGGCTGGGCCGCCGCGGGTTCGTGATGCTCGTCAGCGGGGTCGGCCTGCTCACCGTGACCCTCGCCTACACGGAGGCGCTGGCGAAGTGGGGCTCGCCGGCCCTCATCGCGAGCATCGACGGGACGTTCGAGACCCTTCGAGACGTCGCGGGCGCGGTGCCCCGGCCGATCGAGGTACTGCTCGGCTTCCCCGCGCTGGCGTGGGGCGTGTCGACCCGTGCCCGCCGGCGCCAGGGCTGGTGGGTCTGCGCCTTCGGGGCCGCGGGCCTCGCGGTGCTCGCGGTCTCGCTGCTCGACCCGGGCACCACACTGCTCGAGGAGGCCCTGTCCGTGATCTACAGCCTCGTGCTGGGACTCCTGGTGGGCTACCTCGTGATCCGCGCCGACCTCTACCTCACCGGCGCCCGCGGCCGCCGAGCCCGGCAGCTCGAGGAGCTCGCGGCGCACCGCCCCGAGCCAGGGCGCTTCCAGCCGTTGCTGTGAGCACGGGCTAGACCGCGTGCACTGGGTCACACGCAGGCCGTAACCCGGCCGGTGCCGGCCGCAGTTCTCCCGGTCGGAAGCGCGTGAGGCCGTGGGGCCACGGGAGGGACGCCTTCCCTTCCCTGGAGGTGCTGCATGAAGTACAAGGTGGGCATCACCCTCGCCATCGCGTCGGTGGCGGGCTTTGCCCTGGTCGGCCCGGTCGTGGCGGGGCCCGAGTTCGACAACAAGTACCCGGACACGACCGCCGGCAAGGACTGCGGTGACGGAGACACGATCGACTACGCCGGTCCGTTGAAGCTGTGGCCGCCGAACCACAAGCTGCAGGACGTGCTCATGAGCGCCACCGACGGCTCGAGCAACCCGGTCGAGGGGCAGGCCAACCAGACCACGCTCACGGTCACGGTCAGCCCGCTCGACGCGGTCGGCGGCGACGGCGGCCCTCAGCACGACCCCGACTTCTTCTTCCCGTCCGGTCCCATGGCTAGTGGCGACCCGACGGCCCAGGTACCGTTCCAGCTCCGCAGCGAGCGTTCCGGAAAGGGCGACGGCCGCACGTACGACGTGCACGCCGACGCCACGTTCGACAACGGCATGAAGAGCTGCAGCTGGGACATGCAGGTCCTGGTGCCGCACGACATGCGCGGCGGCGCGGACTGGTAGTGGAAGGACTGGACGTGGGCTCCTGCGCTCACTCCCGGGGGCGGGGCGTCGTGCGGCGCTCCGCCCTCATGGGATCTGCCATCGGTTTGGTGCTGCTCGCCGGCTGTGCGGTCGGCGGCGCCGAGGTCGAGGGGGCGAGCCCCGAGCCGCGCGCGGCGCTTGCCGCCAAGGCCGAGCTCGCCGCCCGGAACCTCGCTCGTGCGACTCACGGCAAGGCCGCCCGCGGCCGCCACGGTCGGGGCCGTTCGGAGGCGGCTCCCAGGCCCGGTGGGGCTGAGGGAGGGAAGTACGCCGGGATGGCCGACACCGCCGCGCGGGCCGACGACTCCTCCCCGCAGGCGACAGAGTCCGGGACCTGGACGGTCCTGACCAGCTACGACGACCCGGTCGCCGACCACGGGAACGGCCCCGGGTACGCCGACCTGACCGCGGTCGAATTCGGCGAGGACGGGGACATGCTCGAGGCCTCCGTGACGCTCGACTCGGTCGTCCCGGGCTCGCTCGCCGACCGGGAGGTCGAGGGCGTCGGGATCGACCTGTACCGGTCCGGCTCGGGCGAGAGCGACTACCAGGTCTTCCTCGACGGCGGCCGCCACGGGTGGCGCGCCTTCCTGCAGACGCCGAGCGGGTTCGTCGCCTTCCCCGGGTCCTTCTCGCTGAGCGGTCGAACGCTTCGGGTGGCGGTGCCCTGGGACGCCGTGGGAGGCCGCGAGGAGGCGGAGGTCTCGGTGTTCGTCGACTGGTCCACGGGGGTCGGGAGGCTGTCCTCGGACGGCACGCCGCGCCTGGACCTCCTGCCCGACGAGTAGCGGAATCCACGTACCTGCGGGTAATCGACGAGCGCGTGTACCGTCCACCGCATGGCTCGTGCCCCGAAGACTGCAGAGGTCGTCGCCGAGATGGTGGCGAACGTGATGAAGGTCGTCGTCTCCCCTGGTGATCGGCTCGCGGCGGGCGACGCCGTCGTACTCCTCGAGTCGATGAAGATGGAGATCCCGGTACTCACCGAGACCGGTGGCACGGTCGCCTCAGTCAAGGTCAGCGCGGGCGATGTGGTGCAGGAAGGCGACATCCTGGTGACCCTGGACCTCTGACTCCGGACCCACGACCCCCTAAACTCTGCTGCGTGGTCGGCCCGTTCGCGCGGGTCGTCGCACGGAGGGGTGCCGGAGTGGCCGATCGGAACCGCCTTGAAAGCGGTCGCTGGCAGAGATGTCAGCCGCGGGTTCGAATCCCGCCCCCTCTGCTCTATGGCCGGGTGAGCCGGTCCCGCACTGCCCCGACCTCGTCGCCTGTGAGGCCGCAGGGCCCGCGCAGGTAGCCCCCGACCCCGCCGAACGACACGTCGAGATGCTCCAGCGCGGCCGCCATCGTGGCCGGCCGTGTGCGCCAGTGCTCCTCGGCGTGAGCCCGTGCCTCGGGAGGTCCGGGGTGGCCGGCCAGCACGGCGGGAATGCCGAGCGCCTCCTCGCTGAGGGCGTAGTCGGCCACGACGTGCTCGCGCGGGACGTCGGCCGCCTCGAGCAGGAGTGCGACCGCCATCCCGGTGCGGTCCTTGCCGGCCGCGCAGTGGAGCACCACCGGACCGGCGGGCGCGTCGAGGAACGCCCGCACCACGGCTGCGATCCGGCGCACGTTGCGGTCGAGGCTGCCGCGGTAGACGTCGGCCAGCGTGGTCTCCGTCTCCGGGTCGCGCTCGGGGTCGCGCGCCGGGTCGATCCACGGCACGCTCACTACGAGAGGGTCGGCGTTCTCTGCCGGGCTGCTGGGCTCCGGCTCCCCGGGGATGCCGCCACGGAGGTCGACGACACGTGCGACGCCGTAGGCGAGCAGGGCTCGATAGCCGGCGTCGTCGAGGCCGGCCACGTTGTCCGAGCGCACCAGCCGGCGCAGGCGGACCCCGAGCCCGTCCCGGGTCGGCAGGCCGCCGAGGTCACGGACGTTCCGGCAGCCGGACCAGGCGAGCGTCGTCATGGCACCATCCAATCGCGCGACCCGTCACCGGCGCTCCGACACACCCGGAGCGCAGAGGACGCAGGAGCCGCTGGGTGCCCTAGTCGAGCGCCGCCCGAAGGGCATGGGCGAGGGAGTCCCGTTCCGACTCCGGCAGCCACTCGGTCTGATCGTCCGTCATGTAGGCGAAGACGTCGGGCCCCATGGCCTCGGCGGGATGGTTCGGCAGCCTTGGCACCAGGTGCACATGCAGATGGGAGTACCCCTCGGCCTCGGAGAACTGCATCATGTAGGTCTTCACACAACCGGTCACGGTCTCGAGCGCTCTGCTCAAGCGGTGCAGAAGGACCCCGAGCTCACCGGCGGCTTCCTGCGACAGGTGCGCAAGCGACGTGACGTGCCTCGTGGGCACGAGGACGAGCCAACCAGGAAGCGTGACGTTGAACGCGTGCGTCACGCGCCAGTGGGTCGTGCTGATGACATCGTCACGCGGTGGCAGCGAAACCATCGCCTGCCGGTCGCAGTTGTAGCACCCAGGTACGAGCTCATCCGTGCGCGTGGCGGTCAGAGCTCCGTGAGGAGCTGCTGCATGCGCTCGATCTCGGCGGACTGACCCGCCACCACGTCGGCGGAGAGCTCGGACACGCGGAGGTCTGCGCCGTCCTGGGCCACCGCCTGCGCCATGGCCACCGCTCCACGGTGGTGGCCGATCATGCCCTCGAGGAAGAGCCGGTCGAACCGGTGGCCCCTCGAGGCCTCGAGCCGGTGCATCTGCTCGTCCGTGAGCATGCCCATCATCGGCGTGTGGCCGTGCTCGCCGTGGTCGTACTCCGCAGGGTCCTCGCCGGCCTTCGGTACGTCGATGTTCCGCTCCTGGAGCCACGCGGCCATGGCGAGGATCTCGGGGCCCTGGGCCGCCAGGATGCGTCGGGCCAGGGCCTTGACCTGCGGGTCCTCCGCCCGGGTCCTGGCCAGGCGCGACATCTCGAGGGCCTGTGCGTGGTGGGGGATCATCATCTGCACGAACGCGACGTCGGAGTGGTTCCACGCCTCGTCGTTCGGCACCTGTTCCGGGTCGACGGTCGCCGCAGGATCGCCGGGCCTCCCGGGCTGGAGGACCTTCACTCCGGCGTTCGCCGCGGCGGCCCTGGCTTCCTGGGTGGGCTCGGCATCACGCTCGGCCGGGCTGCAGCCCGTGGTGGCGAGCGCCGCCACCAGGCCGATCGCCGCAACCCTCCGTGACAGGTGCGTTACAGGCCTCACGACGCCTCCCTCCGCCGCTCTCCCGAGGCGGCCGAATTCGAAAAAGTCTTTACTTGTGACCTGGGACACGGTACGACATATCCCATATCGGGGTGATCTAGACCGCCCCTGAAACGGGAGGAACCACGCATGAACCTACGCGCACATCGCGCGTCCATCACGCGCTCACCAGGCGCACGGATGGTCGCCGCTGCACTCCTGACGATCGGCCTCGCCGCCACCACGGCCCCGGTCGACGCCCACGAGAACGACACAGCCGGCCAGTCCGCGGACTGTCCGCCGGGGCTCCAGCGAGAGCTCAACGGCGAGGCAGGTGACAACTTCGCGATGGGCTGCCTTCCGGGGCAGGACATCGCGAAGCTCGACGACAGCGGTGCGACCCTGGCGCCGGGTGAGACGGCGAGCAGCCCCAACCTGTCCCTGATCGCGAACATCCCCAAGCAGGGGGCCTTCGCGGCCGAGACCGCCTACAACAGCGACCTGGCGTTCAAGGACGACTACGCCTTCGCCGGCAACTACAACGGCTTCATGGTCTACGACGTGAAGCAAGCCGCAGACCCAGCCGAGGGTGGTGACCCAGGTCGTCTGCCCCGGCTCACAGAACGACGTGTCGGTCTACGGCAACCTGCTGGTCCTCAGCGTCGACTCCAGCCGCAACGACGACTCGTGCTCCAGCACCTCGCAGTCGGCAACGATCGAGGAGTCGTGGGAGGGCATCCGGGTCTTCGACATCACCAACCCCGCCGACGCCGGAGTACGTCGCCGCGGTCGAGACCGACTGCGGCTCCCACACCCACACGCTGGCGCCGACGAAGGACGGCCGCGACCTCTACGTGTACGTCTCGTCGTACTCGCCGAACGCCGCGTTCCCGGACTGCCAGCCGCCGCACGACAGCATCAGCGTGGTGAAGGTCCCGGTGGCGTCGCCCGCAGGATGCGTCTCTCGTGGGCACTCCGGTGCTCTTCCCGGACGGCGGCAACCCGGGTGGCAACGGCTCGAGCACGACGAGCGGCTGCCACGACATCACGGCGTACCCGAGCAAGGACATCGCCGCCGGCGCCTGCATGGGTGACGGCATCCTGCTCGACATCTCCGACCGCGAGCACCCCGTGGTCACCGAACAGGTCCGCGACACCGAGAACTTCGCGTTCTGGCACTCGGCGACCTTCAACAACGCCGGCACCAAGGTCGTCTTCACCGACGAGCTCGGCGGCGGCGGCCGCCCGACCTGCAACCCGACGGTCGGGCCCGAACAGCGGGGCCGACGGCATCTACGACATCGTCGACGGGCCGCCTGCAGTTCCGCAGCTACTACAAGATGCCGCGCACCCAGTCCAACACCGAGAACTGCGTGGCCCACAACGGCTCGCTGATCCCGGTCAAGGGCACGCGACATCATGGTGCAGGCGTGGTACCAGGGCGGCATCTCGGTCTGGGACTTCACCGACTCGGCGCAACCCCAAGGAGATCGCCTGGTTCGACCGCGGCCCGCTCTCCGAGGAGCGGCTGGTGCTCGGCGGGTCGTGGTCGGCGTACTGCTACAACGGCTACATCTACTCCAACGACATCCAGAAGGGCTTCGACGTCCTCGACCTGCGTGACTCCCGCGTCGCCGACGCGAAGCAGGTCAGGATGGACGACCTTCAACCCGCAGTCGCAGCCGTCGTACAACGGCTGACGACGTCTGACAGCGACGCCCCGGCCGGGACTCCGGCCGGGGCGTCTCGCGTGTAGAGCCCGTCGCGCTCGGCGTGTCGAGCCCGGTGAACCGCTACCCCCGGTCGCCCGCCTCGAACGCCAGGTGGAAGCCGCTGCCCTCGTTCGGGAGGACGAAGTGCCCGTCGGTCTGTTGCAGCTCCCGCCCGTCCAGGCGTACGACGGAGGGGGCGGCGCCGTGTACGACGAGGTGGAACTCCTCCCGGATGAACTCGGCGTAGCCGTGTCCCTCGACAGCGGCCCGCAGCTCGACCTGGTCGCCGCTCCTCGTCACGCGGAAGGTGGTCCGGACGCAGCCGCCCTCGAGCGCGGCGAAGGTCAGCCCGTCGTCCTCCTGCAGCAGCGACTCGTGGGTGCCGTCTCCCTCGGGGACGAAGAGGTGCAGCTCGATGTACGGGGGGTGGTAGCCCGCCGTCGTGGCCGGGGCCTTCGGCCACATCGGGATGACGGCGCCGCCGCGGGCGTAGATCGGGATCCGCTCCATCGGCGTCGCGCGTCTGGACGTACCTCTGGCCACCGACCCGGTCGCCGGTGTGCCAGTCGTACCAGGCGCCCTCGGGCAGGTAGACCTGGCGAGCGGTGACGCCCGGCCTCGAACACCGGCGCGACGAGCAGGTCGGGTCCGAGGAGGTAGGCGTCGTCGATGTCGCGGACCGTGAGGTCGTCCTGGAAGTCGAAGACCAGCGGCCGCTGCACCGGGGCGCCGGTCTCCGAGGCGCGGAGGAAGGTGGCGTAGAGGTAGGGCAGCAGCCGGTACCGCAGCCGGATCGCCTCGCGCGCGAGGTCGCGGATCACGTCGCCCCACGCCCAGGCGTACTGGTCGACGTTGCCGATCTCGGAGTGGTTGCGGCAGAACGGGGTGAGCGCGCCGTACTGCATCCAGCGCAGGAAGAGCTCGGCGTTGGAGTGCCCGGCGAAGCCGCCGATGTCCGCGCCCACGAAGGGCTGCCCGGAGATCCCGAAGCCCGAGGCCATCGGGATGCTCAGCCACAGGTGGTCCCAGCGCGAGACTGGTTGTCGCCCATCCAGTTGGCGGCGTAGCGCTGGATGCCCGCGAAGCCGGCGCGGGAGAGGACGAAGGTCCGAAGGTCCGGCATCGCCTCGAGCAGGCCGTCGACCGTGCCCATCGCCATGAGCAGGGCGTACTGGTTGTGGAAGCGCTCGTGGGAGTGCTCGCCGCCCCCGAACCGCATGCGCCGCGCGTCGATCGCGCCGGTCGCCGGCTCGTTCATGTCGTTCCAGATGCCGGCCAGGCCGGACTGCACGTGCGCGGCGTTGAGCTCGCCCCACCAGGCGCGCGCCTCCTCGGTGACGAAGTCGGGGAAGGCGGTGTTGCCCGGCCACACCTGGCCGATGTAGATGTCGCCGCCCTCGGTCTTGCACAGCACGTCACGCTCGACGGGCCTGGTCGAAGACCCAGTAGCCGGGCTCGTACTTCACGCCCGGGTCGATGATCGTGATCACCCGGAAGCCCTTGTCCGCAAGGCGCTTGAGCATCCCGGGGGCGTCGGGGAACGCCTCGGTGTCCCAGGTGAAGACGCGGTAGCCGTCCATGTAGTCGATGTCGAGCCAGAGCGCGTCGCAGGGGATGTCCTCGTCGCGGTGCCGCTGCGCGAGGCGCTCGACGTCCTCCTGGGTGTAGTCGAACCAGCGGCACTGGTGGTAGCCGAGCGACCACAACGGCGGAGGCGACATCCGCCCGGTCAGCCACGTGTAGTGGTCGAGGATGCCGGGCATCGACGGGCCGGCGAAGACGTACTCGGTGTACTGGCCGCCGCGGAAGTGGATGCGGTACTCCTCGTCGTGGGAGAACTCGTAGTCGGCCTGGTAGCCGTTGTCGACGAAGGAGGCTGCCATGGCCCCGGCCGGGTAGCCCTGGTGGTAGAAGAACGGGATCGAGACGTAGTAGGGGTCGAACTCCGTGCTCGAGCGGTCCGACCGCGGGTCGTCGGACGGCAGCCCTTCGGTGAACTGCCGTGCGGCGTTCGGGTCGAGCACGTCGTTGTTCCACAGCGTGAAGTCGCGGCCCCGGCGGTTCAGGCGGCCGGTCTTCTCGCCCAGCCCGTAGATCGCGTCCTCACGGCGGCAGCGTCGACGCAGCGTGAACGCGTCGTTCAGGGTGGCGTAGGCCCAGTAGCGCCCCTCGTCGTCCTGGGCTGTCTCCACGACGGGGCTGCCGTCCGGCCGGTGCACGTCGAGCCGGAACGGGTCGAGCCCGATCGCGACCACAAGGGCCGAGGTCCGCAGGCGCACCTCGCCCTGCTCCTCGTCGTCCCGCTCGACGGTGAAGGCGACCCGTTCCGACAGTGGGTCCACGCAGACGGCGTACGTCGGAGCCTCGTCGAAGACGCCGCCGCGACTGATCTTGAACCGGACCACGTCCTCGCGCACCACGTCGACCCGGAGCTGCTCGCCGTGCAGGTCGGCGAGCAGGCCGGTGTCGGTGGCCGTCACCGAGTCGACCCGCTCGAACCGCACGTAGTTCCCGGTGTCCATCAAGGCTCGCCCTCCTGTGCTCGTCGCGGTGCTGCGTCGTACCCCGGACTCCGCATGCCACCCGGGAGGGCGATGCCCCTCCGGGATCATGGAAACGCCCCGACCAGCATGCCCGGTCGGGGCGCATCGTGGGCCAGTCCCTGCTACTCGGAGCCGCCGAGCTCCAGGGCCACGGTGTCGTAGGCGAGGTCGTTGAGCCGTTGCCGGTGCCTGCCGAGCTCGGTGACGGCGCGCTTCAGCTCCGTGCGGATCACCTCGACGTCCACGGCGTCGGCGAGCTGCGCAGCGAGCACGTCGAGCTTGAGCCAGAGCGCGTCCCGGTCGCGCACGAGGCTGCGCTGTCTGGAGGCCAGCCAGGCGTCGACCGCGCGGGTGTTCTCCTCGGCGAGGGCGTCGAGCACGGCGGAGATCCGATGGCGCACGAGCCACCGCCACATCTGATGCCGCCGAGGCCTCTCCAGGGCCTGTTCGAGTCCGACTATCGCGTGATCCAAACCTGTCACGGTGCCACCTCCGGCCGCCCGAAAATGAGGGGTGGGGAACTCAGTGTGACCTGCACCACACACCTGTGACAAGAGCCATGACCCAGGCATTTGGCGGCCGGGTGGGAGGGCGGGTGTAATCGACCTGTGCCGTCCGACTACCGACTCGCCCAGCCGATCGCCGCCCGGATCCTGGGTGTTCTCATCGCCGTGCTGGGCGGCCTGGTCGTCCTCCTGACCCTCGGCGTCTGGCTGCTCGACCTCCCGTCCGCCGTGCTCAGCGTGGGGATCGTGGTCGCCGTACTGCTGCTCCTCGGCGGTGGCTTCCTGCTGACCCGGGGCGCGCGCGTCGTGCGGCTCGACGAGGCCGGCTACGGCGTGCGGCTCGTGAGGGGTGCGGGCGTGAAGCAGGCCCGCTGGACCGACGTCGAGGACGTCGTCGCGACCACCGTGGCGGGCGAGCGGTGCGTCGTACTGCGGCTTCGCGACGGGCGTACGACGACCCTCCCGGTGCGTCTGCTCGGTGCGAGCCCGGACACGTTCGTCAAGGACCTGCAGGGCCACCTCAACCGGGGTCACGGCTACCGCCGCATCAACTGACCCGGGCACCCGATTGGCTCCCGCGTGGCAGCCGCGGGTAACCTGTCCTTCGCTGTCTGGAGGTGTCGCCTAGTCCGGTCTATGGCGCCCGCCTGCTAAGCGGGTTGAGGGCAAACCCCTCTCGCGGGTTCAAATCCCGCCACCTCCGCCAGACCTGAACGGCCCCTACGGAGTCTCTTCTCCGCCGGGGCCGTTCGTCGTCTCGCCGGAAGTCGGGTCCAGCTCGAGGTAGGGGCCGACGCGGAAGTCGCCGACGGTGCGGATCGTCACCGGCTGGATCCCGACGGGTCGCCCGTCCCGGTAGGTCAGGAGCGTCACCTGGGCGTCGCGGCGGAGCTTGCTGCCGATCGCGAGCGCGAACGCCGCCCCGCCCGTCGTGCCGTTGGTGTAGGAGTACCCGACCTCGCCGTTGTCGCCGACGAACTCCGTGGGACCGAGCTGGGTGTGGATGTGACCACCCACGACGAGGTCCACGCAGCCGCGCTCCAGGGCGTAGCGTCCGGTGTTCGCGTCGTGCACCACCAGCGTCGCGATCCGGTCGCCCTCCTCGTCGTACTCGCACACCTGGTTCGCGACGCGCTCGGCGTGCTCGGTGAAGGAGAGTCCGGTCTCGTCGCGCCACGACCCGAGGCCGCTGCTGCGCGGGTCGTCCGCGCCGAAGAACCGGATGTCGTCGGGTCCGTCTTCCTGCTCGCCGTCGAGCCTGGTGAACCCCAGCTCGTGGAGGTACTTCCCGACGAAGTCGCCCTCGTCGTGGTTCCCGACGACAGCGAACCGGTGGCCGTAGTCCTCGAAGACGCGGTCAAGCGAGTCGAGGCTGAACGCCTCCCACGAGGAGCCGGTCGAGGTGTCGTCGCCGGCGTCGATGAGCACCGTCGCGCCACCGGCGTCGCCGATCGCGCGGGCGACCTTGTCCATGCCGACGTTGTCGTGGCGGTCGCTGACCAGGAGGGCCACGGTCTCGTCCTCGGCGGGAGTCCGGATCTGGCCCGCGATATCGGGCACGGCCTCGATGAGCTCGTCGTAGAACGTGACGCTGCGGCTGTAGGTGTCCAGCATGCTCTCGGCGAGGCGCCTGGTGCCGGTGGTGAACAGCCCGGTCTCCACCTCCAGCGGCCGTGCCTGCTCGGGGATCGGTACGTCGGGCAGCTCGTCCTCGAGGGGTCGCCACGACGCCTCCTGATCGAGGGCTGGGTTCGGCGGGGCCCACGGCTGGATCAGGGCCGCCACGACGACGGCTCCGCTCAACCCGGCGACTGCGGCGCGGCGAGCCGTGACCTGTTGGTACAGCTCCGCGCGGCGTCGTGCGCCCAGCAACGTCCACAGCGCCGGTCCCGCGAGGCCGGCGACCGCACCTGTGAGCATGCTCCCGAGTGCCATGTCCCGCAAGGACGCGCCGACCTTCGCGATCTCGCCCTCCGGCTGGGCGCCGATGGCGGCGTAGCGCGAGATCAGCGCCTCGTAGGAGCTGAGGTGGGTGGAGCCGAGGTCGATGTGGGCGCCCAGCCGGCGGCCGGCCGGGTAGCGGAGGCTGGGCAGGTAGGGCCCGAGGTCGAGGGTGGCCCAACCGTCGAACGTCGGCGACACGACCGCCTCGTGACCCGCCACGGTGGTGGTGTCCGAGCTGTGGGCGAAGGTGACGGCTGCCACCGGGACCGCGACGGCCGCCCAGACGCCCACGGCAGCCGCGACGAGGCGGAATCGTGGGAGCTTCACCCACCCCAGACTAGGGTGGCCGCCATGCCCAGGTCGGCCCTAGGGCATCGGTTGGGAGATTTTGCTCGGGGATCGTGTAACAGATGTGCATACATCACGAATTGCGCTTGACGAGAAACACGCATCAATGCTTGTCGGACATTGGCCCCGTAGGTAAAGATTGGCCGCTGTCGCGCCGTGGAGAGGCGGGCAGGCGGAGCTTCTGCGCCAGCGAAAACAGAACGGCGAACTTTATCGCGCACTCAGTCCTGCGCGCAGCAAAACACGGTTTCTGCAGAAAGATGCACTGCAAACCTATGAGGACCGTTTTGGCTGTCCGGCCGCCAATGCATGCCCGACACTGATTGCAGGTCGTTCGTCCCGGAGCGACCAGCACCGACTACCCAAGAGGTTGACCGATGAACAAGACGCGACTCGCCGCCCGAATCATCGCTGGAGCTCTCGCTTCGGCCGTCCTTGCGATGGGGGCTCTCGCAGCGCCGGCACAGGCCAAGGACAGCGGCTGGCCAGTGGGAGTTGGCCAGAGGGACACCACGACGATGCTCAAGGACAGCGGCTGGCCGGTCGGCTGACCAGACGCTTGATCTCGGCCAACACAAATGCAGCGGCCTTGGCCGCTCGCCAAAGAGTTTGAGACGAGGACGAACCAGAGCCACCCCCCCGGCTGTTCGGTCCCAGTGCCAATCCCCCCGGCCCGTCTCAACCCCGCGAGGGCAGACATGTACCCACATGGTCTGCCCTCGCTTTGTTGCTGTGACGACCCGGATGTGCCTAGAAAGGCTCGGGAGCCGCTGCCTCGCTCGCGTCCTCGAAGTCCTCAGGCCGGTCCGCGTGCGTCGAGGCGCGGCCCATGGCGTGCCCGAGCTGGAACCGAGTCTGGACGCCGTACTCCTCCTTGAGTGCGGCGATGTAGCCGGCGTAGGTGCGGGTGCTGACTCCGAGACGCTTGGCGCTCGCGGGGTCGCTGTGCCCTTCGACCAGGAGCCGGATGGTCATCGCGCGGACGTCCGAGGCGATACTTCGTTCGCTCTTGGCGTCGTGGGCGGTGAAGGGGCGACCGCGCTCCCAAGCCCGCTCGAAGATGTCGACCAGGTAGTGGATGACCGAGCTGTCGTGGATCGCGACCGCGACCTGGTCACCCGCAGAGCTCGGGATGATCGCGACTTGCCGGTCCACGACGATGAGCCGGTTGAAGAACTCGTCGAGTGTGCGGACCTCGGCGCCGTGCTGGGTCACCTCGGCCACGTACTCCCGCGTCGCGGGACTCTGGCGGGCGGAGTGTTGGTAGAGGGTGCGCTGCCGGATTCCGCGGTTCAGCGCCCGGATGTCCCTGTCGATCGCAAGTGCGAGCTCGGCGGTGGGGCGACGACCGTGGGGCTGTGCGGTCAGCATCTCGGACCGGCAGTCGGTCACAGCTGCCTGGATGTAGCTGTTGATCTGCCTGAAGCCCCGAACCTCGGTAAGAGGGCTCGTAGAGGTGTGCGGCGACTTGCGGTACACCTGCCCCAGGCTCTTGAAGGTGTCGGCCCAGTTCGCAGACTCGTTCAGCAGTTCAGCGCCCCGCTGCCCGAGGGGCACGACGATGTGGGACTGGATCTCAGCCGGATCCACCGGGATGTAGCGACCGCGCTGCTCGTCCAGGCTCAAGAGTCCGATGTCGACCAGAAGATCGAGTGCCGGGCGAAGACTCTCGTCGATCAGGGTCGGGTCGTCGACGAGTAGGTGGCCGTGCGCAACAGCGTTGCTGTAGATCTGGCCTGCGGCCGTCTCCAGCAGTTCGCGTTCCTCAGGTCCGTACTTGCTCGTCAACGTGACGACGCTCCCCTCTCCCCCTGAAAGCAAAGTATGCCGCAGTAGCCCTTTCGGGGTGATCTAACTCAAAGGGTGTCCCAAAACTACGAGGACCCCATTCGACATCGAATGGGGTCCTCGCTGCTTGGTGGAGCTGGTGCTACTCGCCGGCGCCGAGGCGTGCCTTGAGGCCGTCGAGCTCGGTCCAGAGGACAGCCGGGAGGTTGTCTCCGAACTTCTCGAACCACTCCTGGATCTGCGGGATCTCGGCCTTCCACTCCTCCGGGTCGACCTTGAGGGCGGCCTCGAGCTCCTCGCGGCTCATGTCCAGGCCCTCGGTGTCGAGCGCCTCCGGGGCCGGCACGTGGCCGATCGGGGTCTCGACGGCCTCGGCCTGGCCGTCGATGCGCTCGACGATCCACTTGAGAACGCGGCTGTTCTCACCGAAGCCCGGCCACAGGAACTTGCCCTCGTCGTCGCGGCGGAACCAGTTGACGTAGAAGATCTTCGGCAGCTTGGCGGCGTCGTTGTCCTTGCCGACCGTGATCCAGTGGTTGAAGTAGTCGCCGGCGTTGTAGCCGATGAACGGCAGCATCGCCATGGGGTCGCGGCGCACGACGCCGACCGCGCCGGTGGCTGCAGCGGTGGTCTCGCTCGACAGGGTCGCGCCCATGAACGTGCCGTGCGTCCAGTCGCGGGCCTCGGTGACGAGCGGAATGGTCGTCTTGCGACGGCCGCCGAAGAGGATGGCGTCGATCGGCACACCCTTCGGGTCGTCGTACTCCGGAGCCAGGATCGGGCACTGCTTGATCGGGGTGCAGTAGCGGCTGTTCGGGTGGCTGGAGAGCTTGCCGGACTCCGGCGTCCACTCCTCGCCCATCCAGGACGTCGCGTGGTCCGGCATGTTCTCCATGCCCTCCCACCACACGTCGCCGTCGTCGGTGAGCGCCACGTTGGTGAACACGGAGTTGCCGAGGTTGATCGTGCGCATCGCGTTCGGGTTCGTGTGCTCGTTGGTGCCCGGGGCGACGCCGAAGAAGCCGAACTCGGGGTTCACCGCGTAGAGGCGGCCGTCCTCGCCGATGCGCATCCAGGCGATGTCGTCGCCGAGGGTCTCGACCTTCCAGCCCGGAACGGTGGGGGCCAGCATGGCGAGGTTGGTCTTGCCGCAGGCGCTCGGGAACGCGGCGGCGACGTACTTGACGACACCCTCGGGGCAGGTCAGCTTGAGGATGAGCATGTGCTCGGCGAGCCAGCCCTCGTCCCGGGCCATGACCGAGGCGATGCGGAGCGCGTAGCACTTCTTGCCGAGGAGGGCGTTGCCGCCGTAGCCGGAGCCGTAGGACCAGATCGCGCGCTCCTCGGGGAACTGCACGATGTACTTGGTGTCGTTGCACGGCCAGGCGACGTCCTGCTGGCCCGGCTCGAGGGGCATGCCGACCGAGTGCAGGGCCGGGACGAACTTGGCGTCGACTTCTTCCATGCGACGCAGGACGTTGGTGCCCATGCGAGCCATGACACGCATGGAGGCGACGACGTAGGCGGAGTCGGTGATCTCGACGCCGAACATCGGGCTCTCGGCCTCGATGTGGCCCATCACGAAGGGGATGACGTACATCGTCCGGCCACGCATGCAACCCCGGTAGAGGTCGGTCATGAGGGCCTTCATCTCGTTCGGGTCCATCCAGTTGTTGGTGGGCCCGGCGTCCTTCTCGTCGACGGAGCAGATGAAGGTGCGGTCCTCGACACGCGCCACGTCGGTGGGGTCGGAGGCAGCCCAGAACGAGTTGGGCTTCTTCTCCTCGTCGAGCCGGACGAAGGTGCCGGTCTCGACGAGGGAGTCTGTGAGCTGGACCCACTCCTCGTCGGACCCGGTGCACCAGTGGATGCTGTCCGGCTGGGTGAGCTCGGCGACCTCGCGGACCCAGTTCAGGATTCCCTGGTGGGTCGTGGGCGCACTCTGATTTGTCTCGGTGTTGGTCGACGCAGTGTCGGCGGTCATGGCCTACCGTTTCCCTCTCGCGCGTCCGGAATGCGGGAAGAAGCATCCGGCCATCGAGCGTATCGATGGAGTGTCGTGGAGTTGTTTTCTCTGTGGTCGCCGCTTCTTTGCAGCGATCTTCGGTGGGTGCAACGTACGCCGAAGGGTCTGTTCGGCGCAGTATGGGTGCTAGTGAATGTACTCACAAGAGATTGCGACCGGCTATTGGATCGATCAACGTGTGACGGGGGTCTCGGAGAGCCCTGGTCCGAACGTGTCAGACGTTATGGCCCGTCGGTGATCCAGCGCATAGTCGGGGGTACGTCGGACGCGCCTGCGCCCTTGATCCGAGCGGTTCCCCTGCCTCGTCGCTGACGGCGGACCGCCCTCACGCCGGCGACGAGCTTCCTGGGCCTCAGCCGCTGTCGGGCGAGTGGCTAGTGGCGTGCTGAAGGCCACCTCGGACCGATTTCGTCTTGGTGTGGGCGGCACGCTAAAGTGTGCGAGGCCCAGCGCTCGTAGCTCAACGGATAGAGCATTTGACTACGGATCAAAAGGTTGGGGGTTCGAATCCCTCCGAGCGCGCCAACCCGAAAGCCCAGGCAGACACCCTCTGACCTGGGCTTTCGTGCTTCCCAGGTCCGGAGGGCTGCCTCCGCGTGAGCGGCTTCAGGGGCGCTGACACCAACGCGTGAGCCCAACCGGCTCACCGAGCTGTCGAGAGCCTGGCGTTTGTCGTCCAGGGTCACGTGGGCGTAGACGTTCATGGTCATCTCGAGCGCCGAATGCCCGGCGATCTCCATCACGGTGCGTGTCGGGACACCGAGTCCGAGGAGCACGGAAACGCAGCCATGGCGGAAGTCGTGCATTCGTACGACCCGGACCCCGGCCAGCGAGAGCCGAGCGACTCACGCTCCACCTTCGGCGAGGCTGGCGCCCGGACGAGCTTGGTTACGTCCTTCTCCAGAAGCTCCTCGCGAACGACCTCCTCCAGAGCAGCCCGCAGGGTCGGGTGCTCGTTCAGGTAGGCCTCGACCGTGAGGTGCGACGGCGAGCGGGAGCTCTACGAGCTTGGACTCGACCTCCGCGCGCGTCCTGGCGTGCACACGACGTCGCACCCTGCGGCCCTCGGCCTCTGTGACCTATAGAGCGCCACACCAGCGCATCGCTTCACTTGACGATCGAGCCGGAGCCGAGTGAGGGTCAGGCGGCAGCGACGGCAGGCCGCGCGAACTCCAGCCGGTCCGTGAGGCCGCACAGACGCATCAAGCGCCAGATGAATGGGGTGGCCCGGACGACCACGACCGTTCGGCCCTGCGCTTGATGGATACGGCGGAAGGTGAGCAGCGCCCTGAGGCCGGTCAGGTCGCAGAAAGAGAGGCCACCTAGGTCGACCAGGACCGTGTCCAGGTCCGGTCGCGAGGAGTAGTCCTCCCGCGGCAGCTCGTTGACGCTGCAAAGGTCGAGTTCGCCACTCAGGTCGAGGAAGAGGCATGGTGGTTCGACGACCAGCGAGGCCTTCAAGAGACTCGGTTGCTGTGACGTCTCGTGCATCGTGGCTCCCTCCCAGGAATCTCCGCATCAGGGCTCTGCGTCTGATATTGATCGTGACGCAGCCGACACGATGTGGCCTCCGAGGGACTACGGAGCGCACTACCTATTTCTAGGCCGGATCGGGCTTCCCGACCGGTCTCCCAGGTGGGAACTCCTACACTCATGCCTAGACGAGGCTCGTCGGTTTGACGCACCCTCACCGGGGAACTAGAGGTCGGGTGGGAGCCAGTGTCTGGACTCCCGCCTATGGCTACCCAGAAGGGACACCGATGGCGACGACACAAGGCGGTTACGCGGCGCGTCCGAATCCCAGCGGCCTCGCCGACGTGATTGACACGATCCTGGACAAGGGCCTGGTCATCGATGTCTACGTGCGCGTCTCTCTCGTCGGGATCGAGCTCCTCACGATCGACGCGCGCATCGTGATCGCGAGCGTTGATACCTACCTCAGGTTCGCCGAGGCTGTGAACCGCATGGATCTCACCGAGCAGCAGCAGACGCTCCCCGAGCTCGTGGGCGACGTCGTGGAGAGCAGCCAAGAGAAGAAGGGGCGCAAGGCGGTCGGCGCCTAGGTGTATTCGGCCACGACTTTGGTGACACACCCGGAGCAGCGGGTCACGGGCGGTTGCTGAAGTCCTCGCGCGCCAACCCGAAAGCCCAGGCGACACCCTCTGACCTGGGCTTTCGTGCTTCCAGGGGCCTGCATCGGCCCAGCCGCGGACGACTCCGGGTAGGGCGATCTTCGGTAGAAAGCTCGGTCAAGAGTGGCCCGATGGACAGTTGTGTGCGCGGCGTCGACGGGGTGTCCCATCTCGGATTCCGAGTCGAGCGGTCTCGTCCTCTGCGGGTGACGCGATCGGTCGGGTCTGCGGGTGAGAGTTGTCGGGTGAGCCCTGGATACCCGAGGAGGCGGCCGGGATGACACCTCATGCGACGACACCGATTCCGCCCGGTATCGAGGTGCCGGACGAAATTCAGACCCGGTTGGGCACGTTGCGGTTCTTCGACGGGTTCCCCGACGACGCGACGACCGAGGTCCTGTTCGAGAACCTGGACTTCCAGCGGGCTGTCCAGGCGTACCTGCTGGCACTGCCACCGTTGGTATGGGCGGCGTGGCGCAGGGGGCTCTCGGTCTGGGGCCCGGCGAACTCGACGATGGCGGTCTGGGAAGACCTGTGCCACCCCTGCACCGTCACGCCTGCGATGCACACGACCGTCGTGTACAGCTACCTGTGGATCGACGTACACGACGGGCCACTCGCCCTGGAGATTCCGCCCAACGTGTACGGCCTGGTCAACGACTCCTGGGGACGGTGGGTCGTCGACATCGGCGCGACCGGACCCGACAAGGGCCAAGGCGGCACGTACCTGGTGCTCCCACCCGGCTACGACGGCGACGTCCCGGACGGCTACTTCGTGCTCCGCCCTCGCACCTACGGCATGATCCTGATGTTCCGCGGCTTCCCGGACGAGCACGGCGACCCGCACCCCGCCGCCGAGATGATCAAGGCCAAGACCAAGGCCTACCCTCCGGCACGGGGCGCCGACCCGCCGCCGATGCGGTTCGTGAACGTCTCAGCCGAACCGTGGGTCACCGGAGTCATCCCCCGTGACTACCAGTTCTGGGACCTGCTCGAAGAGTTCGTGCAGTCCGAACCCCCTGAGTCATCCGACCCGGTCACGCTGGGCATGTTCGCCGCGATCGGCATCCAGCACGGCAAGCCGTTCGCCCCCGACGACCGGATGAGGGCGATCCTGACCGAGGCTGTCGCGGTCGGCGACGCGACCGCGCGCGCGGTCACCTACCGCTTTCGGCAGCGCGAGGCCTACTACTACCCGGACGGCGCCTGGCTCCAAGCCTGGCTCGGCGGCTACCGGTTACAGGAGAACGGCGCGGCGCTGCTCGACTCCACCGCCCAGACGTTCTTCCTCGGGGGCGGCGTCAGTCCGGCCTTGGAGATGAAGATGGTCGGGGCCGGATCCCAGTACGCCGTGGCGTTCGTCGACTCCACCAGTGCGCCGTTCGACGGCGGCAAGACCTATCGGCTGCACGTCCCGCCGAACGCCCCTGTCAGGCAGTTCTGGTCAGTCGTCGTCTACGACACCCAGACCCGGTCCATGCTGCAGACCGACCAGGAGTGGCCCACCGTCTCCAGCGACAGGGGCCTCACCACGAACGAGGACGGGTCCGTCGATGTCTACTTCGGCCCGGAACCGCCGCCCGGAGGTCACAACTGGATCCAGACCCTGCCGGGCAAGGGCTGGTACCCGATCGTCCGGCTCTACGGTCCGCTGGAAGCTTGGTTCGACAAGACCTGGCGGCTCCCCGAGATCGAACCGGCTGCGTAGCGACCAGGAGGCGACGTCGCGTGAGGACAGTGCGGACCGTGGCGGACCTGCGCGCTGCGCTGCGCGACCTGCGGTACGCCGGGGCAACGGTCGGCCTGGTCATCACCCAACCCACGATGGGCCACCTCCATGAGGGCCACCTCTCGCTCGTTCGGCGGGCGTACGACAGGTGTGACGCAGTGGTCGTGTCGCTCTTCCTCAGCCGCGACCAGTCCGACTGGTCCCGAGAGCCGGATGGGTGCCGCCGCAACGACGAGCTCGATGCCGCAGCGGCGGCCGCCACGGGCGCCGACCTGCTGTTCGCCCCGCCACGAGAGGAGGTCTACCCGCCCGGCTTCGCCTCCGAAGTACGCGTCCGAGGCCTCACGGAACCGCTCGAGGGAGTGCAGCGAGGCGTCTCCCACTTCCATGGCGTGACGACGGTGGTCACCAAGGCCCTCAACATGACCCGGCCAGACGTGGCGTTCGTCGGACAGAAGGACGCTCAGCAGGTGCTCGTGGTCCGCAAGCTCGTGCGCGACCTCGACCTGCCCGTGCGGATCGAGGTCTGTCCGACTGCTCGGGAGCCCGATGGGGTGCCGATCTCGAGCCACAACCTGCTTCTCACCCCGGAGGACCGCCGCCGGGCGGCGGCCATCTGGCCGGCACTCGAGGCCGCCCGTCGCGCCGCTGACCGCGGGGAACGGGAACCATCTGCTCTGGTGCGTGTCGCACGTGACGTGCTCGACGCTCGTGACATCGAGCCGGAGTACTTGGAGCTCGTCAGCAGCGACACGCTCGAGCCGGTGCACTGCCTCGCCGGTGAGGCCCTCCTCGCTGTAGCAGTGCGGTTCGGCGACACACGGGTCATCGACAACCTGATACTCCGGGAGAGCACCTAGACGTCACGAATGCCGCGAGCCTGCCCCTCCCGATCCACATCAGGCAGACCCCGGGCGACGACCGCCCCGAGGAGCGCCATGGCGGCGAGGCCGAAGAAGCAGATCCGCAGCGCGTTGAGTCGTTCGTCAGTGTTGATGCGCACCACCTCGCGCACCTGCGCCTGGGGCAAACCGTAGGTCTCGGCCTCGCGCTCGAGGTCGCCGTTGCTGATGAACGCAGGCTGCTCGAGCTGGGCGCGGCTCTTCAGCTCCGGCGGCAGGACGCGGCTGCCGGCGACCGCGTTGTCGACCAGGAGGTTCAGCGCGGAGACGAGGAGTGCACCCACCAGCGCTGTCCCGATGGCTGCGCCGAGGTTTCCGGCGGTGTGGCGCACGCCCCCGACCTCGCTCGCCAGGGTCGGCCCTGACGCGCCCACCATGACCGTCGCACCCAGGGTGAGGACCGCGCCGGTGCCCGCTCCGGCGAGGACGAGTCCAAGGACGACGACCGGGTTTCCCCAGTGGTCGGCGATCCCCGTCCCGACGATGACGAAGCCGGCCGCCATCAGGAGCATGCTCGAGCGGGTGATCGCGCGCACCGTGAAGCGGCCCGCCAGGTGGGTGACCCGTACGGCGGCCGCGGACAGCGACAACGCGTACGGCAGCATCCAGATCGCCGTCTCCTGGCTGTCGTACCCCTGGACGACCTGCATGTACAGCGGAAGCAGGTAGGCATAGCCGTTGCAGACGCCCAGAGCGACGACGATCGCCACGAGCGCCCGCCTCGACGCCTTGGACTCCACGGCCTCCGGCGACACCAGCGGCGGGCGACCGTGGGAGATCCTGTCGTGTTGGTGCCGGCTGAAGAGCCAGCCGAGAACGCATGCCAGAAGGCCGAGGACCAACGACGGCGAGATCCCGAGCAGGGCGAAGGGTGCGGCGGGCTTCGCCACCACAAGCCCCCAGGACGAGCTGCCGTCGGCGGCGACCGTGAGAAGCACGATGGCTCCGGCCGACAGCACCACACCGAGCCAGTCGATCACGACGTCGAGCTCTCGTGCGGTCGGCTCGAGACGCCCGCTCATGATGAACACGAGAGCGGCCACCGTGGCGAGGATCCAGAACGGCAGGCGCCAGCTCGCCACGCTTCCGAGGACTCCGGCCAGCACCATCGCCGCCGCTCCGCCGGCTGCGCTGACGACCCCGATCGCGAAAGCACGTTGACGGCCCTCGTAGTTCGCCGCGACGAGCGCTACCACCGCCGGAAGAAGCGCGGCAGCGGCGGCACCGGCCAGGGCCTGCGAGGCGACCAGCATCCACGGCCCGGTGCTGAGGGCGACTCCGGTCAGGGCGACCGCGAAGAGCAGAGTGCCGCCCCGGAACAGCCTGAGGGAGCCGTACAGCGCCCCTGTCTTGGCAGAGGTGATCACGAACGCGGCTGTGGTGAGGGAGTAGACCACGAGCGCGGTCTGGACGTCCGCCGACGAGATCCCGAACTCGTCCACGATCGCCCCGATGGAGATCCTGAGCGCGTTGATGTCGGAGACGATCAACATCTGCCCGGAAGCCAGCAGGACGAGGGGCAGCCAGCGCATCGGTTGACCTCCCCGAGAGGGGGAAACGCGGGCCGCGCCGGTCCTCACGGACACGTCCCGATGCCCGAGATCATGCCGACTTCCGGTCGGTGCTCGGTGGGTGGTCGAGATCGTGACGGGCCGCGGTCACGGCCGCGTCGACGGTCGGGTGTGCGTCTGTGACGACACTGGTGACGCCGGTCGCGCTCAGCAGGTCGCGCACCTGGCCGATCTCGCCGGCGAAGTGCAGCTGGATGTTGCGGTGGTCGAGCTCGGCGGACAGGCGGTCGAGCATCTCGACAGCGGTGATGTCGATCCCAGGGACGGTCGTGGTGTCGAGGACGACGGCACGGGTGTCGTCATGGAGATGGCCGCGCACCGCGGCCGCCACATTGTCGGCGTTGGCGTAGATGAGTCCCGACTCGGGCCGCAGAACCACGATCTCGGGCTCGGTGAGGGCATCGGGATGGCGCTGAAGGTCGACCCAGCGGCTCCTGTCCCGTGTCCTTCCGAGCTCCGCGACATGTGGCCTCGAGGCCCGGTAGAGCAGCAGCAGGACCGATACTGCGATTCCGATGAAGAGCCCCGGAAGGATGTCGAAGACCAGCACACCCGCCATGGCGCTCATCGCGGCGAGGAAGTCGGCGTACGCCGCGATGCCGTAGATCCGCCGCAGGTTCGGGGTTGTGAGCCGCGCGTACTTGCGAAGCGTCCGGAAGTCGACGAGCTTCGTGACGGCCGCTACGACCACGGCCGCCAGGGTGGCTTCCGGCAGGTTCGCGAACAGACCGGTCAGGAACAGCAGCGTCATCACGCTCAGCGCCGCGACGATGACGCCCGACATCTGCGACACCGCCCCGGCCGAGACGTTGACCGCGGTCTTCGACAACGAGCCGTTGACGATCATGCCGGAGGACAGTCCCGCTCCGATGTTTGCTGCGCCCACCCCGAGCAGTTCCTGGTTCGGGTCGACCTCGTAGTGCCCCTTGGCGGCGTAGTTCTTCGCTGCTCCGATGCCCTCGGCAAACGCCACAAGCAGGATGCCAACCGCCGACCCGACCAGCGCCACGTAGTCGGATCCGGCAACGCTGGGGAGAACAAGGGGAGGTAGCCCGCCTTCGATCTGTCCGACGATGTCCACTCCCTTGGCCTCGAGGCCGAAGACCGACACGACGACGATTCCCAGTACGACAGCGACCAGTGGCGCAGGCAGCCGGGGCGACACCTGGTGCAAGATCAGTACGACGGCGAGGGAGCCCGCGCCGACGGCCAACGTCCAGCCGTTGGTCTCACCCAGCGACGTGACCAGGTGCCAGGCCTTATCGAAGAAGTCACCCTCGCCCCCCGGCACCCCGAAGAGCTTGGGAAGCTGACCGACGATGATGGTCAAGGCCAGCCCCACGATGAACCCTTTCAACACGGGCTCGGAGATGAACGAGGCCAGGAACCCCAGACGCGCCACTGCCGCGAGGATGCCGAGCACCCCGACCGCCAACGCAAGGGCGGCCGTCAGCGCTGCGGGGTCGGCGCCGCCGGAGATGCTGGCGACGGCGGCACCCGAGAGCGCCGCGGTGGCCGCCATGGGTCCCACGACGAGGTGACGAGAGCTCCCGAAGAGCGCGTAGAGGATGAGCGCCGCCGGCGCGGCGTACAGGCCGATCACCGGTGAGACACCGGCGATCGTCGCGTAGGCGAGCGCCTCGGGCACGAGAACCGCCCACACCGTCAGCCCGGCCAGCAGGTCAGGTCCGATCTGGTCCCGGCCATAGCCCTGGAACGACGTGAGCAGTGGCAACCTCACAGCACGAGCAGAGCAAACACCCCGCGGCCCGCGACAGAGCCCAAAGACCCCGCCTGAGCTGAGCCGGTATCCCCGCCGCCGCCCCTGGCGCCTACCCCCTCATCCGCTGCGGGCGATGCGAGCGGGCCGCTCGAAGGCTGAGATGTACGTGTGAGCCAGTGACGCCAGGAGGGACAGCATGGACGAAAGCACCGGGCTTTCGGAGCAGTCGCAGCAACAGACCACAGGCGTGCCGCAACAGAGGACGGCACAACGGGCACGGGTATCGCAGCAGACTATCGACTCGATCTCGACACCCCCGGAGGTGGAGACGCACCTCGGCAAGCTGGAGTTCCCACTCGGCAGGCCTACCGAAGAGACCGCGAAGCGGGTCTACGACCATCTCGACTACCTGCATGCGGTCAACGCGTTCCTGAATGCGCTGCCCGGGGTCAACACGTGGGCGATGCGCCAGGGCTACCTCGGAGAGGGCATCCGGGACAACGACGTGGTCGTCTGGTCCGGGATGTTGGACTCCAAGACGCTACTGCTCGGGGGCAGCGCCGACTCGCTCTACTTCTCGACGTTCGCGGACCTGACCGGGGGTCCACTGGTCGTCGAGACGCCGCCGCTGACGCTCACCTTCCTCAATGACCTGTGGGGCCGCTCGGTAACGGACGCCGGCATGGGCGGCCCTGATCGCGGTGCCGGTGGAAGGTACCTGTTGGTCCCTCCGGGTTACGAGGGCCCGCTGCCCGAGGGTGGGTTCTTCGTCAGCCGATGCAGGACGACGCGGGTCTTCGTATGGGGCCGGGCCTTCCTCGAGAGGGACGATCCCAAGCCAGGGGTCGAACGGATCAAGGAGACGCTGCGGATCTACCGCTACGCCACGGGAGAGTACGGCACGAGCATCGGCACCATCGTGACCGGCGGTCCCGCCCCTGCGCCGCCCTGGACCGCAGAAACCTGGGCTCCCCGGATGGAGAAGGCCCCTCCGCCGCGGTTCGTCGAGGGGACCGGGCTCGCCATGAACACCGTCAACCCCAACGACAGCTCGTTCTACGAGATGGCGAGCGAGCTCGTGAACGACCAGCCCGCCGAGGCCCTCGACCCCGAGATCGCCGGCGACCTGGCCGCGATCGGGATCGTCAAGGGCAAGCCGTTCCAGCCGGACGCGCGGATGAGGGAGATCCTCACAGAGGCTGCCGCGGTCGGCAATGCGATCGCTCGTACCCTCACCTTCCGAACGCGGAGGGAGGAAGGGGCGCACTACTACGGGGAGTCGTCGCAGTGGACCAACGTCCTGTTCGCGGGCGGCTACGACTTCATGACCCCTCCCGCGCAGGTGACCGACGAGGGGGTCGAGCCGTACCCCTCCGACGGCGCCCGGAAGCTGCACGCGCGGACAGTGTTCTTCTACCTCGCCTGGGGTGTCAGCCCTGCGATGGTCATGCGGCTCACCAACATCGGCTCGCAGTACCTCGTCGCGTTCGCGGACAAGGAAGGCCGAACCATGGACGGCAGCCGGCACTACACGGTCACTCTGCCCCCGGACATTCCCTCCGCGAGGTTCTGGTCGCTGACCGTGTGGGACAACCAGACACGTTCCATGCCCGACACCCCACAACGGTTCCCGAAGGCCGGCAGCCAGGGCTACCCGCGCCCGGCCGCGACCGCCGATGCCGACGGATTGACGACGGTGCACTTCGCCCCCGACCTCCCGGACGGCGTCCCCGAGGGCAACTGGATCCAGACCCTTCCGGGCAGGGGATGGTGCGTGGCGCTGCGCCTCTACAGCCCGCTGCAGCCGTTCTTCGACAAGACGTGGCGTCCCGGGGAGATCGAGGAGGTGGATCGGACGTGAATCACCGCTCGCCGACACGTGAGTGCCTGTGACGCCCAGGGCGACGAGTCACCCCTTTGTCAGGAGGACGCTGGAGCCACCTTCCGAAGGGATGCTGATGAACAGGTCGTCGACGAGCTGACGCGCGGCCCACAGCCCCATGGGTCGCCACTCGTGGGGGTAGCGGAGGCCGGCCAGCGGATCGAGGTTGCCTGCCCCGGAGTCCAGGACCTGACAGGTGAGGCTCGTGGCGTCGGCCCACAGGGTGACGCGGACCGGAGGCGCTCCGTGCGCGACCCCGTTGGCCGCCACTTCGTTCACGGCGGTGAGGAACTCATCGACGGTGAGGAGGGGCAGGGCGCTCAACTCACGGGCGGTGGTCTTGAGGAGGTAGCGGGCCCGTGCGAGGTCCTCGAGACGGGCCAAGGTGGTGACCAGGGACGGTGGCGCCTCCGGTGGCCGGGGGACCTGCGCCATCGGGTGGGTGAGGAACGTCGCCGGATCGACGTACTGGCCACTGGGACGGCTCTTCAGGTCCGTGTTGACGCTGGGGTGCGTGGCCAGAGCCGCCTCGATCACCGAAGCGGGGTTGGTCCGGGTGTCGTAGGTGCACAGCGCGCGGAACGAGTAGGCGCTCAGGGCCTCGTTCACCGCGGACTCGTAGCGAGCCCAGGCTGCCCGCTCAGGCGCGTCGTGACCAAGCGGCACCGTTCCGGTCACCCAGAAGTCGACTGGTCCTGACATCTCGGCCAGTCTCCGCTGGTACTCGAACAGGGTGCGGGTCGGCGCCTGGTAGAGCTCCTCGTCGTAGCCGTACTCGAGCTGCGGATGGGACCCGAGTACCTCTCGGAGGAGACTCACGCGGCGTCGGGTGCCGTGGACCAGCACCTGTCCGCCGGACGCGAGGCCTTGCTCGACGAAGGCGCGGGTACCCGCCACCAGATCCTCGTCATCATCGTGGACCAGCGCGTCGTGGCGGTAGTCGATGTGGGGCTCTTTCCGTGAGTGCTCGGTCGCGCGACCTGCACCCATGAGCGCGCGCGACCGACGCCGAACGGCGGGAGATCCTCGGTTGACCTTGCTCCGTGCAGCCACGAGCCGGACAAACTGCAGCCAGTCGCCCCTGAACGACTTCACTCAAAGCACATTACTGCCAGATCGCTCGCGCGGCCCGCCCGCGACGAGCTGTCTCGACCACCTCCCGGACGCAACCCCTGAACGGGGCCACCTTCCAGGCTGCTGCGCCAAGTCGACCCGCGCGGGCGGCCGGCACCTGTCCGGCTACCTGGAGGGCTGAGGCGCCTCGCAGTCCATCTTCGGGTTGACGCCCAAGTAGTTGAGCGGACCGGCCACGATCGTGATCGCAAGCGTGCCGAACTTTGCGCAGCTGGCGTCGTCGCCGGCGAAGTAACCGCGCTGTGCGGCTGCAAGGACGCCGATGACGAACCAGAGCGTCACGATGATCGACATGGTGCGGGATCGACGCCGTGAACGACCGCGGGACCGGGTGAATGGCCGAGTGCGTGAGGCGATGCTCATGTTTCCTCCTAGAGGCCGAGGAGGTACCCGCCATGAACTGGCGCAAACTCCTCATAACGCCCGCGTTGCGATCGAAGAAAGGCCCCGGCCCCTGCCGAGGTCCAGAGTCCGAGACTGCCCGCCCACCCAAGAAGGGTCCCGTAGCCTCCAGCCCAGAGGAGGGGCCGTTTCGCTCGGAAGGTCTCATGCCATGTCTCGCCTGCGTCTTGCCGGAGCGGTCCTGCCGGTGATCGCACCCCTTCTGGTGGTACTTCCGCCGGCGAGTGCCGACCAGGCTCCCTGCGAGGCCCCGGCCGCGGCGGACGAGTGGCCGATGTTCGGCCACGACCTCGCCAACACCCGCACACAGGAGCACGCGGGGAACATCTCACCCGCAACCACGCCGACCCTACGGCCGGTGTGGTCGTTCTCGACGGGTGCGGCGTTCAACGTCTTCAGCGACCTGAACGGTACGCCGATCGTCAGCGGTGGCTGTGTCTACCTGAACACTGCCGGGGGTGATGTGGTCGCGCTGGCCGCCAGCGACGGCGCCGAGCTGTGGCGTCATCACGTCACGCTCGACCCTGGCACGGTCGCCGGCCTCGGGGGCACCTTCGTCAGCTCGCCGGCCGTGACCGACCATGCCGTCCTCGCGCTCGTCAACCAGACCGGCTCGCCGTACGTTCTCGCCCTGTCCAAGACACCCGATGCCGACGGAGGTCGGCGGGTGCTGTGGCGCAGCGAGCCAATCGTGGAAGGGGCGGGTTACTACACGAACGCCACGCCCGTCGTCACCAACGGACTTTTGCTGGCCGGATTCTCGCCCGCCGAAGGGGACTCGGACGAGCGGGGCGGGATCACGATCTTCGACGCCAGGACCGGGCAACTTCTCGAACGGGTCTACACGATCCCCCAGGACGCGTTCGAGCAGGGCTACGCAGGAGGCGGAATCTGGACGGCTCCCGCCGTGGACACGCAGAACGGCTACGCCTACGCCGGCACCAGCAACCCCTACAGCAAGAAGATCGAGCACAAGAACACGAACGCCATCATCAAGATCGACGTCGACCCCAGGCGCAAGACCTTCGGGGACATCGTCGGCTCCTACAAGGGCCTGATCGAGCAGTACGACCCTGCGCTGCGCGAGGCCGTCGATCCGCTGTGCGAAGCGGCCGGCGAGGACCCGAACCTGCAGCTGGTGGTCGGCGACAGCGCCCCCTGCCTGCAGCTCGACCTGGACTTCGGCGCCCCCCCGAACCTGTTCCGCGACTCGACAGGACGCTTGATCGTCGGCGATCTGCAGAAGGCCGGCGTCTACCACGCCGTCGACGCAGGTTCGATGCAGGCTGTGTGGAAGGCAACCGTCGGAGGGTCGTGCCCTGCGTGCAACGCCGCTGCATGGGCGTCGGACAACGGCTCCGTCGTGGGCGCGAGCGCCCCGGGCGGGGTGATGACCTCGCTAGGTCATGCCCAGGGCGTGCTGCAGTGGGCTTCGCCGATCGCCGACGGCACGCACTATCAGTCGACGTCGACGGCGGGTGGTGTGGTGTTCACCGTCGACAATCTCGGCAACCTGCTCGCGTGGGACGGGTCTACGGGTCTCACCCTTCTCAAGCGCCCGGTTCAGGCCGACGCCGACGGGACGGCCGCGGGCGTTTCGAGCAGCGGGATCGCCATCGCCTCCGGAATGGTGATCGTGGCGACCGGCAGCGAAGTGGTTGCGTACGCGCCGACTGCGCTGGAGTAGCACGGCGACCACCGGATGAGGAGGAGATCGGTCCGCGCCGGGCCTCTTCTTGACCCGGTCCGCGGAGCCGACCCCGCATCCACCGCCGGACCCGGTAAGACAACTTCCAGCAGTGGGTGCTGTGACGCACGAGGTCTGGGTGCGCGCGCGACCCCAGTGCAGCAAGACGGGGGCCGAGATCGGACGTTACGTGCCGCCGCTTGGACGGTCTATCTCACCGCTGCTCGGGGTCGCTGACGTAGGGGACATCGAGCGACCTGACCGTGATCCGGCTTCGCCAGAAGCTCACCTGCTGAGCAGCGCTTGCTCGAAGACCTTGTTCATGTCCGCGGGGCTCCGGGCGATGTAGCTGTGACCGCCGGTCGTCCCGACGATGCGGCGCAGGGCGTGAGCGTCCGCGTCGGGGCCGATGCCGATGGCGATGACCGGCACGGGCCGGTCGGGATCGATTTCGCGCCACAGGGTGCGGACCAGCTCCTTGAGCGAGATGCTCCCGGGATCCTCGTTCCGCCCGTCGGTCAGCAGCACCACGGAGTTGACCGCGTTCTTGTCATAGCTGCGGCGGACTGCGCGGATCGCCGCCAGGGTCGTGTCGTAGAGCCCCGTCCCACCGTTCGTGAGCCGGGGAAGCTTCCTCAGGGCGCCGCGCAGGGCTGAGCGCTGATCCTTGCCGCCGACCTTCGAGTCCAGCCGGCGGATCTTGACCAGCTCGCGATAGTCGCGGTGCCTGCCGTCCAGGCCGACGGAGAACGCCCAGATCCCCACACGGGACTGGTCGGGGAACATGGTGAGCGCCCCCGCCGAGGTCTCCGACGCCATCGCTATCCGGGTACGGCGCCCGGCCATCTCGTCCATCGAACCGGACACGTCGAAGACGCCGAGGATGCTCGACGGCACGGTCATGAGGGACCAGCGACGCAGCAGCTCGGCCACGCCTCCGGCCTCCGGTGGAGGCAGGACGCGCAGCTCACCGGCGCCGCGGTCCTGTGGCAGGGGGTCGAGGTCGGCGTCCCGGAACCCGGCCGACTCGAGGCTCTCCTGGCCCTCCGCGCTCTGCAGGTAGTCGGCCAGGTGCTCGCCCGCCTCGCCGGCGGCCGGTCCGTCGGTGAGCGCGACCAGCGGGTACTCGAGCACCATGGTCCCGGTCTTCGGGACGCGTACGTCGAGGTCGCGGCCGAGGCCCTGAGCCTGGAGCGCAATGAGCTGCTGCTCGCTCAGGATCGCCGTGCCCCCTCGTTCGAGGGCAAGGTCCTCGAGGTCGCGTGGTGCTCGCCCATCGCCGCCGAGCCGCTGTGCGAGCGGGACCATCACCTTCGAGACCTCGGCGTCGGAGTTCTTGGCAGACTTCGACTCCGCGCTCAGGGCGAGCAGAGCGGCGGTCGGCGCCGAGCTGCGCAGGGGGTCCACGAACGTGACGTCCTTGCGCGAGAGCGCCTCCCTCCAGGAGCCAGGCCGGCCTACTCCGCGGCCGGCGACGACGACAGGTGAACTGCCCAGTGACTCCGCGACCATGATCGGCTCGCCCTCGAAACCGTCGATTCGCTCGAGCCAGGTCGACGAGTCGGGAACCCAGAGGTCGGGGGTGCCGTCCTCGCCCGCGTCGAGGGACCGGGCGACCTCGCTCGGCGCGGCGGCGCTCACCTGGTAGTCCACGCAGTGGTGGTCCGCCTTCGCGTCGCTCTCCTCCAGGTGCGACGCGGCGTCCTCGAGCACCTCGACGGTCTCCGTCGTCGCGGCGACCGTGACCGGTGTCGAACCGGTGCAGCCAGGAAGGCCGGGCAGCGAGATCTTGGTGCTCAGGAATGCGCCGCCGAGCACGACGGGGAGTACGACGACCAGCGCCGGCAGCTTGCGGGAGGTCCGCTCTCTTCTCCTGCGCGGGGGTGCCGAGTGCCGTCCAGACATGGTTATACGTTCCTTCTGTACCGTGTTGTCTGACCCGCCTCCCGGCGCAGCAGCCTAAGGCACGCCGTCGTCGATGCGCGTAAGCGCCCTCGGCGTACGGTGTGGAGCTCGTGCCGGGCGGGGACCGTGGACGGGGTGGCACGGGTTCGGGCGAAGATGGGCGATCTGCGTTTGCCTGTGACCTTCGTCTCGACTGTCGATCGTTGAGGACCGGGCGCTCCAGCGGCTGGATGAGCAGAGTAGGTTAAGTGACCGTGTTGGCGGACATGAGCGACTTCGAGACCGCCGCTTTCGCGCGGATGCTGGACCAAGCGCTGGCGCGACATCTGCGCAGCTCGAGAGGGAAGGTTCCACTTCGGCTCCCGATGGTGAACTCGTACACCAGGCTCGCCGCGATCCTGCGCGAGTGGGAGGCCGACACTGCCGGCGCCGTGCTGCTGCGCGACTCCGGTACGGCGGTGCGGGTCGGGTCGGTCTCGCAGCTGCAGCAGGTCGAGCCCTGGCCACCCCGGGGAGTCCTGGCCGCGGCCGACGGCACCTGGGTCCTCGAGCAGGACGGCCGGGTCACGCGGCTGTACTGAGCCGGCGACATCGCGACCGCAAGGACCCCTGGGACAGCTCCTCACGGCTGGACCGTGCCGCCGACCCGCCACCCCAGGCGGACCGCCAGGTCGGCCAGGTTCTGCCAGTCGGTGTAGTCGGCGAAGCCGCCCGGCGCGCACGGGCTCCCGAGGACCTGGGGCACGTCCCAGCGCGGTGCGGTGAGGTCGGGCGGGTTCGAGAAGTCCAGGACCTCCGCCATGTTCCGGGCGGCACGGTCGCGCGCGGTCAGCGGTGCCAGCCCCCACCGCCACTCGATCATCTTCAGCACCGAGGTGTGGTCGTACACGTTGTGCGACACGTGGTGGCGGCGCGCCCGCGGTGAGACCATCAACGCAGGGGTGCGGAAGCCGCGCATGTCCGTCCCGAGCTCGGGGGTGGCGTCGGGTGCGGTGGTCGGTGCCACGTGGTCGTAGAACCCGCCCCACTCGTCGTAGTTGACCACCAGGGCGGTGCGCTCCCACGCCGGGCCGCCCGTCACCGCCTCGTAGACCTGGTTCAGGAAGGCCTGACCCGCTCGGATGTCGGCGTGCGGGTGGTCGTCGGCGGACGAGCCGGTGCCCTCGTCGAGGAACTTCGGGTCGAGGAACGACACCGCCGGGAGGTTGCCGGTCTTCGCGTCGGCGAGGAACTGTGGCCAGGTCCGGGCGATCGAGAGGTACTTCGTCCCGTACAGCGCGAGGAACGGCAGGTCGACGTAGTAGTAGGCACGGGAGACGCCCTTGTCGGCCAGCCGGTCCCAGATGGTCGGCATGGTCGAGACGGTGAACGAGTTGTGGATCCGGTCGGTCCGGGCGCTGTGCTGGTAGAAGCGGTTCGGGTAGGTCTCCGCGAGCGTGGCCGAGAAGTAGCGGTCGAACGTCGTCCAGTACGGCGCCGCGTGGCCGTAGAAGTCCAGGTCGTCCTGCTCGTAGTAGCCGATGGCGAACGTGTCGTTGTCGCCCGAGCGGAGCCACCCGTCGCACCGGCCGCCGTTGTACTGCACCCGGCCGCCCTCGTAGGAGTGGTCCGGGTCGGGGTGGGCGCAGCCCTGGTAGTCGGTGAGGTGGTGCGTCTCGTGAGCGACACCGTCGCGGTCGACGTACGTCAGGCCCGCCTGGCGCCCGTCGGCGCCCTTCAGCCAGCCGAAGTAGTGGTCGAACGACCGGTTCTCCATCATCAGCACGATGATGTGGTCGATCCCTGACGCGGCCGGGTCGGGGAGCTTCGTGGCAGCCTCCGACGGTGAGCGCAGGCCGCCGAGGGTCACCGCGCCCGCGGCCCCGGCGGCGCCGGCGAGGACCTGACGGCGGCTCAGGCCGTTTCCGGGCGTCATCAGGCCGCCCCCCACACGTCGTAGCCGAAGCCACGCGCCTCCGAGGCGTAGCCCAGGGGAGCGAGGCCGAAGGTGTCCTCGATGCTCCGCAGCAGGGAGTAGTGGTTGTACTCGGTGTTGTTCCACGTCCCGGGCTCGATGAACGGCGACAGCAGCACCGCGCCGGTCCGTCCGCCGCCCATGCCGTAGATCCCGGGCATCGGGGAGTTGGGTCCAGGGCCCTCTCCACAGCAGGCGTCGGCCCCGGACGGGTCTTCGACGTCAGCCTCGTCGAACGTCACCACGAGGAGGCCGTCCCGCTTGTAGGCGGGCGAGGCGAGGATCTTCGGCACCCAGGTCTTCAGCCACTCGTCGGCGCTCACCAGCCCTCCTGGGCGTCCGTCGACGCAGGGGCTGTCGTGCCCGTCGTTGCACAGGTTCGGGGTGATGTAGGTGAGGTTCGCCGTGGTCGAGCCGTCGGCCAGGTCGCCGGGCAGCTGGGCGAGGTCGACGTCGTTCTGCGGGCAGCTCGCGCTGTCGCGGATGCTCTTGAAGTAGACGAAGGGGTTGTGGCGGGCGGCGTACTGGTCACCGACCTCGGCCTGCTGCGTGTCGTCCTGCGTGTTCGGCTCAGGGTGCCGGCAGGGCGTGCCCATGTCCTCCATGTACGCCTTCCAGGTCAGGCCCCTCGCCTCCAGCTGGTCGGCGACGGTCTTCACCGACTCCGGGTACACGCAGCCGTCGCCCACGGCCTGCTCGGGAGCCACCGTCCCGGTCTGCACGAAGTCGGAGTAGACCTGGCAGTCCCCTTGGGTCTGGGGGTTCGGGCCCTGGCCGCTGATCTGGGCGATGTAGTTCGGCAGGCTGTTGTGCGCGGTGCCGTAGTACTGCGTGAGGAGCTGGCCCTGGGCGGTCAGGGTCTTGCTGAGGTACGGCGCCGGGGAGTCGGGGCCGAAGGTCTCGTCGTACCCCTTGTTCTCGAGGTTGATGACGAAGACGTGGCCGACCGGCGGGAGCGCGGTCTTGGCTGCTCGCGACTTCGGTGCCGCGGTCGCGGGGGCGCCTGTCGTGAGACCTGCCGCTGCAGTGCCGGCGAGCACGGCGAGTGCGGCGCCGACCGCGAACCCGCGGGCTAGTCGCCGGGCCTGGACCAGAACCATGACGTCGTTCCCTTCCCAGAAGGTGTGTAGAGGCCTCGTCAGCGATCACCGCGGGACCGTTCCCCATAGGGGTAACGAAGAAGTCGCAAAACGGTTAATGAGGACTGAACCGCACGGTTGTCCCTCGCGCATCGAGTGGCCTGTGGGGACCGCGTGCTCGTCTCCGGCGTCGCCGACCCCACGATGCGCGGGCGGGCGTCTCGGACCGACGTCCAAGAGCTCGCGCCGCAGCCGCCCGGCTGTGGTGAGGACACGCCCGGCTCCCTCCACCACCACTAGGCCACCGCAGCCTGTCGGCGGGGCGCCGCCAATGTGGCGAAAAGCCTGTTGTTAGCTGGCTGTTAGGGATCACCCGGCCGCTGTTAGGCGGTTGTTAGGGAGCGCGACGGGGCCGCCTCGCGGGCCTTCAATCAGATTGTGCGATCCCCCGTCCGACGTCCTTGGCTCGCCGAGCCCGAGCTCCGGTTCGGTGCCGCGATCACGTCCGTGATCCTGGTGCTCGAGCTGCTCACGGCCATTCACGCCACCTCGGCCGAGACCCTCGTCATGGTCCTCGTCGCGGTGGTGCTCGGCAGCGCGCTCATGCCGGTCGGCCTGGGTGCTCTGCTGGGTGCTTCGGCTTGGGCGTTCTACACGGGCTTCGTCACCAACGCCGCCGGCGTACTCACCTTCCAGCATGCCGACCAGGTCCGCTTCGCGGTCCTCGTCGGCCTCGGGACAGTGGTCGCGGTGGCCAGACGTCGGGGCCGCACTCTGCCCCAACCTGTCAAGTCTGGAGGTTCCTCATGGCCGACCTGGTCTTCCTCGCGGTGACCGCTGTCTTCTTCGCCGTCATGGCGCTGATCGTCAAGGCGGTCGAGCGGCTGTGAGCTGGGAGAACGTCACCGCCCTCATCATCTCGGGCCTGCTTCTCGGCTACCTGCTGGTGGCCCTTCTCTTTCCGGAGCGTTTCTGAATGTCCGACACGACTGCGGGCCTCGTCCAGGTCGGTCTGCTCATCGCCGCGCTGGCGGTCGTCTATCGCCCACTCGGCGGCTACATGGCTCGCGCCTACTCCAGCGAGCACCACACCCGGGTGGAGCGAGGGCTCTACCGCGTGATGGGCGTCGACCCCGACGCCGACCAGCGTTGGCCCGTCTACGCGCGCTCGCTCCTCGCGTTCTCTCTGGTCGGTGTCGTCGGTCTCTACGCGCTCCAGCGGTTCCAGCCGAACCTGCCGCTCTCGCTGGGATTCCCCGGGGTCGCGCCGGACCAGGCGTTCAACACCGCAGCCTCCTTCACGACCAACACCAACTGGCAGTCCTACTCCGGTGAGTCCACGATGGGTCACCTGACGCAGATGGCCGGGCTCGCGGTGCAGAACTTCGTCTCAGCGGCGGTCGGCATGGCGGTCGCGGTTGCATTGATCCGGGGCTTCATGCGCTCGCGCACCGACCGGGTAGGCAACTTCTGGGTGGATCTGGTCCGCGGCAGCCTCCGGGTTCTGCTGCCGATCGCCGTGATCGCGACGGTCGCGCTCGTGTCGCTCGGCGCGGTGCAGAACCTCTCCGCAGGCACCGACGTCACGACGCTGACGGGGCATGCTCAGACGATCACCGGCGGTCCGGTCGCCTCCCAAGAGGCGATCAAGGAGCTCGGGACCAACGGCGGAGGCTTCTACAACGCCAACTCCGCCCATCCGTTCGAGAACCCCACCCCGCTCAGCAACCTCCTCGAGATCTTCCTGCTCCTGCTCATCCCGGTCTCCCTGACCCGCACCTTCGGGGTCATGGTCGGCGACAAGCGTCAGGGCTACGCGGTCCTCTCGGCGATGGCCGTGATCTGGGCGGTGCTGGTCGCAGGCGTCACGGCGCTCGAGGTCTCCCACCCCGGCACGGCGTTCCAGATGGCAGGTGCCTCGATGGAGGGCAAGGAGACCCGTTTCGGGGAGGCCACGTCCTCGCTGTTCGCGGTGTCCACGACCGGCACGTCCACAGGCGCGGTCGACTCCTTCCACTCCTCGTACACAGCGGTCGGAGGTGGCCTGCTGATCTTCAACATGGGCCTGGGCGAGGTGGCGCCGGGAGGTGCGGGCTCCGGCCTCTACGGGATGCTCGTGCTCGCGATCCTGACCGTCTTCGTGGCCGGCCTCATGGTCGGTCGGACCCCGGAGTACCTGACGAAGAAGATCCAGTCGCGCGAGATGAAGCTCGTGTCCCTGTACATCCTGACCATGCCGGTGATCGTGCTGGCCGGGACCGCTGTGGCCATGGCGCTGCCCGCCCCGAAGGAGTCCATTCTCAACCCTGGTCCCCACGGGCTGTCCGAGGTGCTCTACGCCTTCATGTCCGCCGGCAACAACAACGGCTCGGCGTTCGCCGGCCTGTCCGTGAACACCGAGTTCTACAACACCCTGCTGGGGCTGACCATGCTCGCGGGCCGGTTCATCCCGATCGTGCTGGTGCTCGCGCTCGCCGGCTCGCTGGCGAAGCAGCGGCCCGTGCCCGCGACCGCAGGGACACTGCCCACCCACCGCCCGCTCTTTGTCGGAATGCTCACCGGAGTGACCGTCATCGTCGCGGGGCTGACCTTCTTCCCTGCACTGGCCCTCGGACCGCTCGCGGAAGGGCTGTAGACGATGCCGCGACTTCGAACCGAGCCCTCCAGAGCCCGTTCAGCAGCAGGACGCTCCTCCATGGACGCACCACGCACGGGCCAGAGACAACGGGCCTCAGGTGGCCTCCTCGACCCGCGGATGCTGGTCAGCTCACTACCTGACGCGTTGCGCAAGCTCGACCCTCGGGTCATGGTGCGCCACCCCGTCATGTTCGTCGTGGAGAGCGGGGCGGTCCTCAGCACCGGGATGGCCGTCATGGACCCGACCGGGTTCGCCTGGGGCGTCGTCGCGTGGCTCTGGCTGACGGTCGTCTTCGCCAACCTCGCCGAGGCCGTCGCCGAGGGGAGGGGCAAGGCGCAGGCGGCCACGCTCCGTCGCGCCAAGACCGAGACGGTGGCGCGCCGGCTTCGAGCCGATGGCACCGAGGAGCAGGTCCACGCGCCTGACCTGCGTCTCGGGGACCGGGTGGTCGTCGAGGCCGGACAGATCATCCCCGGCGACGGCGACGTCGTGGAGGGGGTCGCGAGCGTGGACGAGTCGGCCATCACCGGCGAGTCGGCGCCGGTGATCCGCGAGTCCGGCGGCGACCGCAGCTCGGTCACCGGAGGCACCAAGGTGCTCTCCGACCGCATCGTCGTCCAGATCACGGCGAAGCCCGGCGAGAGCTTCATCGACCGGATGATCTCCCTCGTCGAGGGTGCCTCGCGGCAGAAGACACCCAACGAGATCGCGCTCAACATCCTGCTGGCGAGCCTGACGATCGTCTTCCTCGCCGCCACGGTCACCCTTCAGCCGTTCGCGATGTACTCCGGCGCGGAGCAGTCGCTGATCGTCCTGGTGGCACTGTTGGTCTGCCTGATCCCGACCACCATCGGGGCTCTGCTGTCGGCGATCGGCATCGCAGGCATGGACCGGCTGGTGCAGCACAACGTGCTCGCCATGTCGGGACGAGCCGTGGAGGCCGCCGGTGACGTCAACACCCTGCTGCTCGACAAGACCGGCACGATCACCCTGGGCAACCGTCAGGCCTCGGAGTTCCACCCGGTGGACGGCGTGGACCCACTGGAGGTGGCGAGCGCGGCCCAGCTGTCCAGCCTCGCCGACGAGACCCCGGAGGGCCGCTCCATCGTCGTCCTGGCCAAGCGCGAGTACGACCTGCGTGAGCGCGAGGCCGGCGAGCTCGCGCACGCCGACTTCATCGAGTTCACCGCGCAGACCCGCATGTCCGGCGTCGACATGGACGGCGGCAAGCGGATCCGCAAGGGCGCCGCCGCGGCGGTCATGAAGTGGGTGCGCGAGAACGGCGGACACCCCACCGAGGAGGTCGGCGCGATCGTCGACGCGATCTCCACTGGCGGCGGTACGCCGCTGGTGGTCGCCGAGCACGTCGACGGAGGTCCGGCGCGCGCGCTGGGCGTGATCAGCCTGAAGGACGTCGTCAAGGAGGGCATGCGCGAGCGCTTCGACGAGATGCGCCGGATGGGCATCCGCACGGTGATGATCACCGGCGACAACCCGCTGACCGCCCGTGCCATCGCAGAGGAGGCAGGCGTCGACGACTTCCTCGCCGAGGCCACTCCCGAGGACAAGATGGCCCTGATCAAGCGAGAGCAGGAGGGCGGGCGGCTGGTCGCGATGACCGGCGACGGGACGAACGACGCGCCGGCCCTTGCGCAGGCCGACGTCGGCGTCGCCATGAACACGGGTACGTCGGCCGCGAAGGAGGCCGGCAACATGGTCGACCTCGACTCCAACCCCACCAAGCTCATCGAGATCGTGGAGATCGGCAAGCAGCTGCTCATCACCCGGGGGTCGCTGACGACCTTCTCGATCGCCAACGACATCGCCAAGTACTTCGCGATCATCCCGGCGATGTTCAGCGGTGTGTTCGTGGGACTGGACGCCCTCAACATCATGCAGCTGGCGACCCCGGAGTCGGCGATCCTGTCCGCGGTCATCTTCAACGCGCTGATCATCATCGCCCTGATCCCGCTGGCCCTGCGTGGTGTGCGGTACCGGCCGTCGTCGGCGGCAACCATGCTGCGTCGCAACCTGGCGATCTACGGACTCGGCGGCATCATCGCACCCTTCGTCGGCATCAAGCTCATCGACCTGCTGGTCTCGCAGATCCCCGGAATCGGCTGAGAGGTTCATCCATGACGTCCCAGACACCCCCCGCCCTGCGCCAGATCGGCGCTGCGTTGCGGGCCTTCCTGGCCCTGACAGTCGTCCTGGGCCTGATCTACCCGCTGACCATGACCGGCGTTTCGCAGGTCCTGTTCCCTGACAATGCAGACGGCTCGCTGGTCGAGGGCAAGAACGGTCCGCTCGGTTCCGAGCTCGTCGGCCAGTCGTTCACGCGCCCGGTGTTGGAGGACGGCGAGCCCGTGACAGGCGCCGACGGCGTCCCGGTCATGGCTCCCGACCCGGCGTACTTCCAGAGCCGGCCCTCGGCAGCGGGCACCGGCTACGACCCCATGTCGACCTCTGCGTCCAACTACGGCCCCGAGAACGCCGATCTGATCGCGCTGGTGGAGGAGCGGCGGGCGGCTGTGAGCGAGCTCGACGGCGTCGATCGCGCAAAGGTGCCCGCCGACGCTCTGCTTGCCAGCGGCTCCGGCCTCGACCCGCACATCAGCCCAGCGTACGCCGAGCAGCAGGTCGAGCGGATCGCGGAGGCTCGAGGGCTGAAGCCCGAGCAGGTACGGGAGCTCGTAGACGAGCACACCCAGAGCCGTTTGCTCGGGTTCCTCGGCGAGCCGCACGTGAACGTGCTGATGCTCAACCTGGCCCTCGACGACTTCAAGGCGCCTCCGGGCGAGGCAGACTCTGAGTAGAAGACGGCACGACGTCGGAGTCGACGCAGCGTGAGGAGGTGACATGGGTCGGGGGAGACTGCGGGTCTACCTAGGGGCCGCACCCGGGGTGGGGAAGACCTACGCCATGCTCAGCGAGGGCAGGCGGCGGCTCGAGCGCGGCACCGACGTGGCCGTCGGCTTCGTGGAGACCCACGGCCGTCTGCACACCGCGGAGATGATCGAGGGGCTCGAGGTCATCCCGCGGCAGGAACTGCGCTACCGCGGAGCTCTCTTCACCGAGATGGATGTGGACGCGGTGCTGGCCCGCCGGCCGAGGGTCGCGCTGGTCGACGAGCTGGCGCACACCAACGTGCCCGGTGCGCGCAACGAGAAGCGGTGGCAGGACGTCGAGGAGCTCCTCGAGGCAGGCATCGACATCATCTCCACCGTCAACATCCAGCATCTGGAGTCGGTCAACGACGTGGTCGCCAAGATCACTGGCGTCCCCCAGCGCGAGACGGTTCCTGACTCCGTCGTACGCGCGGCCGACCAGGTGGAGCTGGTGGACATGGCGCCAGAGGCGCTTCGCCGGCGGATGGCGCACGGCAACGTCTACGCGCCCGAGAAGGTCGACGCGGCCCTCAGCAACTACTTCCGCGTCGGCAATCTCACCGCGCTGAGGGAGCTGGCCCTGCTGTGGACCGCCGACAAGGTCGACGAGGCGCTGCAGGACTACCGCGCCGAGCATGAGATCGAGGGCACGTGGGAGGCCCGCGAGCGTGTGGTCGTCGCCCTCACGGGCGGCCCGGAGGGGGAGACCCTGATCCGTCGCGCTGCCCGGATCGCGGCACGGTCGACGGGCGGGGAGCTCCTGGCCGTGCACGTCACCCGCTCCGACGGGCTCACCGGCGCGAGCCCGGCCTCCCTCGCCAGCCAGCGACGGCTCGTCGAGTCGCTCGGTGGCACCTACCACCAGATTCTCGGGGACGACATCGCCGAGGCGCTGCGCACCTTCGCCCGGGCCGAGAACGCCACGCAGCTCGTGCTGGGTGCGAGCCGACGGTCCTGGCTGGCAACGCTGTTCTCGGGTCCGGGCATCGGGGCCTCGACGATTCGTGACTCGGGCGACATCGATGTCCACATCGTCACCCACAGCGAGTCCGGCCGCGGCTCCAGGATGCCGAGGATGCGGGGAAGCATCACGCAGCGCCGCCGCATCCAGGGGTTCGGTCTCGCCCTGGCGCTCCCACCGCTGCTCACCTTCGCGCTGACGTCTCAGCGCTCGGCGCTCAACCTCGTCAGCGACGTGCTGATCTTCCTGCTCGTGGTGGTCGTGGCCGCGCTGGTCGGGGGCTTCTTCCCAGGGCTTCTCGCAGCGGTCTCCGGCTCGGTGCTGCTCAACTACTACTTCACGCCGCCGCTGCACACGTTCACCATCAACGAGGCCAACAACGCCCTTGCTCTCGGTGTCTTTGTCGCCGTGGCTCTCCTGGTCAGCTCGGTGGTGGATCTTGCGTCCCGTCGTACCCGCCAGGCCGCCCGAGCGACGGCAGAGTCCGAGACGCTGGCGACACTGGCCGGCAGCGTGCTGCGGGGCGAGCACGCACTCCCGGCACTGCTGGACCGCCTCCGCGAGTCGTTCTCGCTGTCGTCCGTGACCCTGCTGGAGAGACCCAGCGCCCCGGGTGAAGGCGGCGGGGCGATGGCACCCGGCCCGTCCGCGGAGTGGGCGGTGGTGGCCAGCGCGGGCGCAGAGGTGTGTACCCGGCCCGAGTCGGCCGACACCGCGATACCGTTCGGCGACCAGCTCATCCTGGCGCTCAAGGGCAGGCCATTGCACGCCGACGACCAGCGGCTGGTGTCCGCCTTCGCCGCCCAGACCGCGGTCGTGCTCGAGCGCCAACGTCTTGCCCGCGCGGCAGCCGAAGCCGCACCGCTGGCCGAGGCGAACAAGATGCGCACCGCCCTCCTCGCCGCTGTCGGGCACGACCTGCGGACACCATTGGCCGCCGCGAAAGCTGTCGTCACCAGCCTCCTGAGCCGGGACGTCGAATGGTCGGTCGAGGACCGCGAGGAGCTGCTCGAGACCGCGGACGAGGCGCTGGACAGGTTGGCTGCCCTCGTGGACAACCTCCTCGACATGAGCCGCCTCCAGTCGGGTGCCCTGGACGTGCTCAACCGGCCGGCCGCGCTCGACGAGGTGGTTGCGAGAGCACTCGACGACATCGGTGAGGACGGCCACAACGTCGTCGTCGACATGCCGGACAACCTGCCGGACGTGCTCGTGGACGCCGGGCTGCTCGAGCGGGTGATCGCGAACCTCCTCGCCAACGCGGTGCGCTACTCACCACCGAACCGACCGCCGATGCTGACCGGCAGCGCGCTCGGCGAGAAGGTCGAGCTGCGGGTGATCGACCGGGGGCCCGGCATCCCGCCGGAGGCACGTGACCGGGTGTTCGCCCCGTTCCAGCGGCTCGGGGACACCGACAACACCACCGGGGTCGGGCTCGGCCTGGCCCTGGCCCGAGGACTTACCGAGGTCATGGGCGGAACGCTGACGCCGGACGAGACTCCGGGGGGTGGGTTGACGATGGTGGTCTCGCTCAACGCGACTTCGATGCTGCCCGACGGCGAGCTGGCACCGGAACCGGGACGCCGTGAGCGGCAGTCCGAGCCGGTGGCTGACGAGGTGAGGCCGTGAACCGGGTCCTCGTGGTGGACGACGAGCCTCAGATCGTCCGCGCCCTGAGCATCAACCTCCGGGCGCGCGCCTACGAGGTGCACACCGCCGCGTCGGGGAAGGAGGCGCTGTCCGAAGCAGCCAGCCACCCACCCGACCTGGTCGTGCTCGACCTCGGGCTGCCCGACCTGGACGGGGTCGAGGTCATCCACGGGCTACGAGGCTGGTGCAGCGCCCCGATCCTCGTCCTGTCGGGACGTAGTGACAGCACCGACAAGGTCGAGGCGCTCGACGCGGGCGCCGACGACTACCTCACCAAGCCGTTCGGCGTGGACGAGCTCCTCGCGCGGCTGCGAGCCCTGTCCCGACGTACTACGGGCGGGGAGAGCCAGGCCGTCGTGCTGCTCGGTGCCGCGACGGTCGACCTCGCCGCGAGACGGGTGACGACGCATGACCATGGCCGCTCGGTCGACGTACGCCTCACGCCCACGGAGTGGCACCTGCTCGAGGTGCTGCTTCGCAACCCCGGAAAGCTGCTCAGCCAGCGGCAGCTGCTGACCGAGGTCTGGGGGCCTGGTTACGAGAGCGCCGGGGGCAACCTACGCCTCTACATGGCACAGCTGCGACGCAAGCTCGAGCCGGACCCGGCGCGTCCGCGTTTCCTCCTGAACGAACCGGGCATGGGCTACCGCTTCGACCCCGAGGGTGGCGCCCACACCTGAGGCCTTCAAGCCCACCGGGCGGGGTCAGCCGTGACGCTCCCCCAGCAACGAGGCGACCTGGTCGGCGAGCAGCACCGCCACCCGACGCTGCTCCAGCGATGGCCGGGCGATGTCTGCGGCCGAGGTCAGCACGAAGTGACCGACGACGTCGCCGTTCCGCTGCACGAGGAGGACCGTCTCGTCGTCGGTCGGAAGCCCGTCTCTCTCGACGTTCAGGGTGTGCCCCCGCCTGACCACGGCACCGTCGTGATCGAGGACCGCCATCTGCCGGTCGTAGTCGCTTCCGGGGGCGAACCGGCACCGCGAGATCCCCATCACCTCGGTGATCTGACCCGTGACCCTGCCGATCAGGCTGTCCACGGAGCCGCTCCGCCCAAGGACGAGCTCCGCGGTGCCAAGCACGCCGTCGAGGTAGCCGGCCCGGCGGCTTGCCGTTGCCTGCTCCCGGCGGCCCCAGAGCGCGACCTCGGTGACGGCGCCCCCGATGACGAGCAGCAGGATCGTCGCCTCGATGTCCTCGGAGTCCGTGATCGTGAAGCGGAGGTAGGGCTCGGTAAGGAAGAAGTCGAACCACACCGCGCTGGACAGGGCGGCGGTGATGCCGGCCGACCGGTCTCCGGTCGCTGCGGCGGCCACGACGATCGTGACGAGCACGAGCACGTCGGTGGCCGTGCTGACACTGTCGCGCCACGCGGAGAGGACGGCGGCGGCGACGAGGGGCACCAGCGCGGCGGCGGCGATCACCAGCGCCCTGTTCCTCATGATCGTCGGTCGCTCGGCCATGGTCCCATCAACCGCCCGCACCTGTGTGCTTGTCAACCATCAGGTGCAACGCCGTGCCTCTCAGCCAACGTGGACGTGCGGGCGGCGGGCGCGGTCCTTCTCTGCGCGCCGCACGACCTCACGGGTCACCGGCGCCACCTCGCCGACGCCGAACATGAGGAAGCGCAGGAAGTTCGCGACCGGGTTCCCCTCGGTCCACTCGAAGTAGATGTGCGGCACGACACCCGTGGCGTCCCGGGCATGGATCGCCAGCGCACCGAGCGCGTTGGGTACTGACGACGACTTCATGGTCAGCACGCGGTACTGACCGTGCATCACTTCCCCGCGCACCTCGAGCCGGGTCTCGAAGTCGGACGGGTCGCCGACGGTGACCTCGACGAAGATGACGTCGAGGTCGTCGGGCAGGTCGTGGTCGCGCCTGATCTGGTCGGTCTTGTCCCGGTACTCCCGCCGGTCACGCGCGTCGGGCTCGTTGGCGACGAAACGGATGCTCCGGCGAGCGCAGTCGGCCAGGAAGGTCTGTGCGGTCTCGTCGAACTCCACGTCTGTGACCCGCAGCTCCAGGGACCTCGAGATGCGGGAGTAGAAGGAGACCGAAATGATCGCAGCGATGAAGAACGACGCGATCTTCACGCCGTCCGGTCGTTCGATGATGTTGTCGATGGTGGTGTAGACGAACACGACCGTGACCAGGGCGTAGGCGACCACGAGCTTGCGCTGCCCGGCGCGGTGGGCCGCGATGGTCACGGCGACCGCTGCTGAGGTGATCAGCACGAGCACACCGGTCGCGTAGGCACCGCCCTGTGCGTCGACGTCCGCGTCGAAGATCCAGGTGACCAGGAACGCGACGGCCATCAGCACGAGCACCAGCGGGCGAACTGCCCGGGCCCACTCAGGCGCCATCCCGTAGCGGGGGAGGTACTTCGGGATGAGGTTCAGCATCCCGGCCATCGCGGAGGCGCCGGCGAACCACAGGATGAGGATCGTGGAGACGTCGTAGACGGTGCCGAAGACATTGCCGAGGTACTCGTGCGCCAGGTACGCCAGAGCCCGGCCGTTCGCCTCCCCGCCCCGCTCGAACTCCTCGTGCGGGATGAGCAGTGTCGTCACGAAGCTGCTCGTGATCAGGAAGACACTCATGATGATCGCGGCCGTGGCGAGCAGTCGTTGGGTGCCCTTGATGCGGCCGGTCGGCCGGATCTCGGACTCGCCCGGCGAGCCCTGGACGTGAGGCATCACCGCCACCCCGGTCTCGAAGCCCGAAAGTCCGAGCGCCAGCTTCGGGAAGACCAGCACCGACACGGCGACCATGCTCGTCAGGCTTCCATGCGACTCGGTGAGGGCGGAGGCCCAGTCAGAGACGACACTCGGCGCGGTGAAGACGTGCCAGAGCGAGACGCTCACGACGACCAGGTTCAGTGCCAGGTACGTCGCGACGAGGGCGACGGCCACCCCGATCGCCTCGGTGAACCCGCGCAGGAAGACCGCACCAAGCAGGGCGAGCAGGCCGAGGGTGATGGCCACCTCGTGGTCGAGCAGCGCTTCGGGAACATGCGGGTTCTCGACGATGTGCGCCGTGGCGTCGGCCGCCGAGAGGGTCATCGTGATCAGGAAGTCCGTGCCGGCGAACCCCAGCAATGCCAGGACGAACAACTTCCCTTTCCAGAAGGAGAGCAGCCGCTCCAGCATCGCGATCGATCCCTGGCCGTGCGGGCTCTCGACCGCCACCCGCCGGTAGACGGGGAGAGCGCCGAAGAGCGTGACCACGACGAGCACCACGGTCGCGAGCGGCGACAGGAGGCCCGCAGCGAGCGCGGCGATCCCGGGCTGGTAACCGAGCGTGCTGAAGTAGTCGACACCGGTGAGGCACATGACCTGCCACCACGGGTGGCGCTTGTCCTCGGGCGTCGTGACGGCATGCGGGGCCTTGTACTGCCTCGCTCGGTCCTCGGGCGCCTCGAGCAGCCACGACCTCAGCCGAGTGCCGGGCTGCGCTCGCTGACGCAACTGTGCGGGCGAGACCATTCATCCCCTCGGGTTATCGCGAGTTCGACCAGGCGCGTACGCCCGCCTGTTTGATCCCCCATCACACCATTGGCCAAGCGGCTTTTCATCGATCGCTAACACGATCCTAACGACTCGGGCTAGTCACCGACGCGGTGCATCAGGCGCAACGCCGCTGAACCGAGTGGACTGGCCGGCAGGACCCGCCCGGAACGGGACAGCAGCGACGTGGGTCCTTCGGCTCTGTCCGCCAGGCGATGCGACAGGGGTCAATGGTGGAAAGGCAGGGCTTCTCGTCGGAGGCGCTGGCGGAGCAGGTTCCGGTGGACACCGGCACGGTTCCAGCCGTGGTCAACCCGGAGGAGGCGCTCGACCGGTTTCTTCGCGACCTGAGGAGCCGCCGAGCTGCGCTCTCGCATCGCGAGGCGACGCGCCGCCTGATCCATGCCGGCCCGAACGAGCTGGCCGGGCTCAACGGACGCTGCCGCTGTCGATCGCGATCGTGGCCGTAATCGTGCTCAACCCCCTCTTCGAGCTCGTGTTCGAAACGGGCGCCGGCGGGGAAGGCGCGGCGGACTCCGCAGATAGGCCGGCCGTCACTCCGGTGAGCTCACGCGGGAGGGAGGACCAGCAGGGCGTCCCCGACGGGCCGCTCACCGGTGCTGTCGGACGGGTGTGAGATGAGCCGCCCGCGGACCGCCATGGCCGTCGAGCCGCCGCCGTCCAGGTTGACCGCGGAGACGAGCCCGAGGGAGCGGGCCACGTCCGCCGCCTCCGGGATGCTGAGTCCGAGGTCGTCGGTGCTTCGGCCGTCCACGGTGACGAGCACCGTACGACCCCGGCCGTCGACGCCGGCGAAGGTGCGCGGGTTGCGCTTGACGACCCAGCCGTAGGCGAAGCTCGGATCACCCGGGTGCACGAAGCCGTCGCGTCGCTGGGTGATCTCCTCCTGGCCGTCCTTCACCAGGAGAGGCCCGCCGTTGACGATGGTCGTGGCCGGGGTGACGCGTGGGGGTGCCCCCTGCTCGTCCACCATGCCGGTGCTCACCCGCACCGTGTCGCCGACCTGGACCGAGCTGAGCTCGTCGGCCGAGTCGCCCGTGGCTTGGACCGAGGTCCACCCCGGGGCCAAGGTGGTGCCGCGAGCAGACAGCACCGCGCGAACCACGTCGGCGGGGTCGAGCACGATCTCCCGCCCGGAGCCGGCCGGGGTTCCTCGTCCGTAATGGTCGGTGAAAGCCACCAGCTCGCTGTCGTCGCTGCACGTCGTGTCGTGGAGCGGGCGCGAGGTCGGCTGGTCCGTGGCGTCGCCTCCACAGTTCCGGATCAGGCCGGGGACGCGGTCGATCCCGTCCAACGGCAGTGTCGTGCGGTCGGTGCGGACCTGCCCGCTCCAGGTGAGGCGTCGTACGGTGGTGCCTCGCGCGTCCTCCCGGAGCATGAGCGCCGGGCGGTCGTCGACGGACTCGGACAGCAGTCGGCCGTCGTACACCCCCGCGCCGGCGGGGTCGCCCGGGGCGCCGGACGCGGGATCGAGCACGAAGAAGCCGCCGTTGACCCCGACTGTGGCCCCCGAGGCCCGGGACAGGGCCGACGTCGTCTCGCGGTTGTACAGGTCAGGGCCGAAGGAGGCTCCGAGCGAGCCGTCGAACCGCTTGGGGTCGATCCGCACCACGTTGACGTGCCACGGTCCTCGAGCCTCGGGGCCGCCGTCCCATCCGGTGTAGACGCTGTTCGCCTGTTCTCCGGACGCCGCGAGCTCCGCCCTCGCGGCCTCGGCGTCCGCCTTCGTCCGGTAGCTGCCGACGCGGACCCGGTAACCAAGGACACCTGCCGCCACGTCAGCGACGGCGGGCTGGTGGACCGCCTCCACGCGGGCGGCGATTCCCTTGGCGCGAAGGCGGTCGGCCTGCGCGTCGGCACTCTCCCGGTCCGAGAGGACACGAGGAGGGGCGTCCGGGTCCGGGGAGGTCGCCGTGGCAGGGATCAGCGACTCGAGCGTCCACACGAGCGCGGGATCGATGTCGCCACGGGTTATCCGGGTCAGGGTCACGCCTGGTTGCAGCGTCGTCGTCGAACGGCGCTCCTCGAGGTCGGCGGGGCCGAGCCGGAGGTGAGCAGCGAGCCGGGCTGTTCGAACCTCGCCCACGGCCGGACCGGCGGCTGCCACGGATGCGGCTGCCGCCGAGGCGGCGAGCACAGTCGCGGTCGCAACGGTCACGCGGGCGAGCTTCTGGCTGTTCGAGCGCATCCCGGGAGGCTAGGTCCGCCGAGCAGCCGGGAGGTGGGCCGAGAGTTGCCGGAGGGTGAACAGCCCGTCACGCGGGCCTCAGGCAGGCAGCGCCCCCGCGCGATCGTTCTCAACGACCCAGCTCGAGTCGGTCACGGCGCCCGCGGACGTGTCGGTCGCCGAGGGCACGACGCGGTAGTCGGCCCGCCACTGGTCGGGCGTGACGACGCATCGGGTGTACCCGCGCAGGTCGGGGTTGAGGTACTTCACGTGCGGGTTGTTCGGCCGCGCCGCCTTCACGGCCGCCGCCCAGCCACACCCGGAGCTGATCGACGTACCGACGAACTCTGTGGCGACCACCTCGGTCTCCGGCCTGGAGAAGTCGGTGCGGAGGTCGTTCACCCAGGCGGAGTGCCAGTCGCCCGAGAGCACCACGGGGTTGGAGGGTCGCTGCTTGGACACGAAGGACAGGAACCGGTTGCGGGAGACCGCGTAGCCGTCCCACTGGTCGTGGTTGACGGAGACGGCCTCGCCGGCGTCGTAGTCGACCTGAGCCATGATCGTCTGCTGCGCCACGACGTTCCAACGAGCGGCGGACGAGGCCAGGCCGTCGAAGAGCCAGCGCTCCTGCTCGTCGCCCATCAACGTGCGCGACGGATCGTTCGACGTCCGGGTGCTGGGGACCTGCGGGGAAGTTCTCGGTGAGCTGGTCGGAGCGGTACTGCCGGGTGTCGAGAACATGGAACGACGCCAGGCGCCCGTAGTCGAGGCGACGGTGGAGCAGCATGTCGGGACCGCTCGGTCGTTGCGGTCGACGCAGCGGCAGGTGCTCGTAGTAGGCCTGGAAGGCGTTGGCGCGGAGCTTCAGGAAGCGGTCCGGGTCGTTGGACGCCTCGCCGTCGGGCTGGGAGATCCCGGCGGCCCAGTTGTTCTCCACCTCGTGGTCGTCGAAGGTCATGACGAAGGGAAACGCGGCGTGCGCCGCCTGCAGGTCCGTGGACGTCTTGTACCTGGCGTGGTTGACCCGGAAGTCCGCCAGGTTCTCGTCGTCGCGTCGCTCGTAGACGTAGTCGCCGACGTGCACGACCAGGTCGAGGTCCTCCTCGGCCATGGTGCGGTACGCGGCGTACCGTCCACCGGTCCAGGCCTGGCAGGAGGCGAGCGCGAAGCTCACGCAGTCCCGGCGTCGAAGCGGCGGCGGGTGCGGTCTTGGTACTGCCGACCGGGCTGAGCTGGTCACCCGCGCGAAACCGGTAGTAGTAGTGGCGTCCGGGCAGGAGGCCGGCCACCTCGACGTGCACCGAGTGCCCGAGCTCCGGGGTGGCGGTCGCGCTCCCCGCCTTCACGACGTTCTCGAACCGAGGGTCGGTCGCGACCTGCCAGCCCACGGGCAGCTGCCGGGGCGGCATGCCGCCGAGGCCGTCCGCGGCGAGGGGGTCCGGTGCGAGCCGCGTCCACAGGACCACACCATCGGGTGTCGGGTCACCGGAGGCGACACCGAGGGTGAACGGGTCGTCGGGGAACGTCGGGCTCGCCCAGGCCGGAGCGCTGGAGTACCCATACATGGCCGCGGTGAGCGTGGCGCTCGTGGCACCGGTCAGAGCGAGGAAGCCTCGTCGGGTCAACCTGGAACTGCCTGCACGGTCTGAACACATCTGTGGGCCTCCGAGACGTAGGTGACGGTTTGCCCAGTCACCCAGCCGGAAGCGACGGGCCCGCAACCACGGGGTGAAGGAACCGCGAGCAACTGCCGTACTCGGGGTGCTGCGGTGGGCGGCGGCGCTCTCCGCCGTGACGGACGTTCCGCGGACCGACGGCGGCCGTTCACCTTCAGGTGGCCGAGGTCCGACCCGGCGTCCCTACCGTGTCCGGGTGGTCTTGCGTGGCGTCGTCGGGTACGTCCTGGTGTTCCTCGGTGGGCTGGTCGTGTCGATCGCCCCGGAGTCGAACCCGGTCGTGCAGCTGCCACCGATCGGTGTGCTTCGGGAGACGATGCCGGGACGGATGCTCGGGCTGACGGTCGTCGTCTGCGGTCTCGGGCTCGCCACCGCCGCCTGGCTCGAGCTGGTGTCGTACGTCGGACGTGGGAGTCGTGCCGACGGTGCCGAGCGGCTCGCCCTGGTCCGGCGCGTCACGATCTGGTGGTGCGTGCCACTGCTGCTCGCCCCGGCGATGTTCAGCCGGGACGGATGGAGCTACGCGGCCCAGGGCGAGATGACCCACCTCGGCATCTCGCCGTACGTGTGGAGCCCCTCCGTCCTCACGGGCCCGATCGTCGAGGCGGTCGACCCGCGCTGGATGGACACGCTCACGCCCTACGGCCCGGTCCCGCTCGTCTGGGGGGCGCTCGCCGCCCGGGTGACGAGCGACCCCTGGCTCCTCGTCGTCGCCTACCGCGGCCTGGCCGTGGTGGGTCTCGCGCTGCTCGCCTACGCGGTCCCTCGACTCGCCTCCTGGTCCGGACGCGACCCCGCGCTCGCCTCGGCCCTGGTGCTGCCGAGTCCGCTGATGTTCGCCCACGGTGTCGCGGGGGTGCACAACGACGTCGTGATGGTCGGGCTGATGGCTCTCGCGCTGGTGGTCGCGGTCGAGCGGAGCTGGGTCGTGGGGGCCGTGCTCGGCGGGGCAGCGGCGGCGGTGAAGCTGCCGGCGGGGCTGGTGTGCATCGGTGTCGCCCTCGTGTCCCTGCCTGTCCTGGCGGCCGAGGGACAGAGGCTGCGCAGGCTGGCCGCCGTGGGCGCGTTGTCGATGGCCGTGTTGTTCGGCGTCGGCGCCCTGGCGGGGGTCGGGATCGGCTGGATCCACGCCCTCGGGGTCCCCGGCGAGGTGCGCACCCCCATGTCCGTGACCACACAGCTCGGGCAGCTCCTGGGTCTCGTCCTCGAGGCGCTCGGCATCGTGCGGACCGACGCGCACGTCGTGAGCGTCGCGCGAGGACTCGGGTCGCTGGTGGCGCTCGTGGTCGCGGGCCGTGTCGCCCTCCGCGCCCAGACCGGTGTGCCCGGTGCCGCGGTGCGCGCTGTGGCGCTGGTGATGGTGGCCGTCGTCGTGCTGGGTCCAGCGGTTCACCCCTGGTACCTGCTGTGGGCCTTCCCGCTGCTCGCCGCCACGCACCTGGCGGACCGCCGCTCTGCGGCGCTCCTGCACCTGTCGTGGCTCCTCGGACTGGTCGCGCCGCTCGACTCCTCGCTGGCCGGGGCGGGTACGGCGATCGCCTACGGGCTGTTCCTGGTCGCCGGCGCGACCGCCGTCCAGGTGGCGGTGCACGCCTCTGCACGACCATCCTGGGTCCCGGTCGGTGAACCGGGAAGCACGGTCGGCTGAAGCCTCACGCGGAGTGCTCGGTCAGCTCCTCGGCGTGCCACGTGCGGGTGTGGAGACCGAGCATGGCCGAGATCGTCCGCTGCCACGAGAACCGCTCCGCGCGGTCGCGTGCCCCGGATCGGCGTACGGCCGGGTCGACCGCGGCGACCCGCAGGACCGCGTCGGCGAGCGACTCCGGTTCCGGTTCCGCCCACGCGCCCGACCGCTCGTCGACGAGCTCTCGCGCACCTCCGACGTCGGCCGTGACGACAGGGGTGCCCGAGGCCAGCGACTCCAGAACGGCCAGGCCGAAGGTCTCACCGGGGCAGACCGACAGGGCGACGTCGGCGCGTCCGATGAGGTCGCTGAGCTCGCGCCGGCCGGAGACGTGCCCATGGAAGGTCACGGGTGCGTCGCCCGCGATCTCCTCCAGCTCGTCCCGGTGGGGGCCCTCGCCGTACACGTCGAGCCTCACCGGCAGCCCCCGCTCGTGGAGCGCGACTGCGGTGGCAATGGCGAGGTGGGGGCTCTTCTCGCGGGACAGCCGTCCTACGTGGACCAGCCGCAGCGGACCGTCCCCGCGGGGCGGGAGGGGACCCGGCCGGAAGGTCTGGAGGTCGACGCCGAGCGGAACCTGGTGGAGAGGGGTGCCCGCCGCCTCGGCGAGGGAGGCGAACTCGTTCCTCGCGAACGTGGAGGTGACCACGATCCCGTCGAACTGACGGACCAGGACCCTGTTGAGGACGGACACGGGTGCCGCGATGCCTACCTGCCAACCCGTCCTGAGCGCGAGCATCGCGTCGAGCCGCTCGTGCGAGAACAGCAGCGACTGGACGCCGTTCCTGCGTGCCCAGCGTGTGACCGGCAGCAGGGTGGACTTGTCGGAGATCTCGAGCGAGGTGGGTCGGAACTGCTCGAGTGCCTCGATGACGCGCCACGGCTCGACGATGAGCCGGTAGCCACCGCCGACCCGAGGAGCGCGTAGCTGGACGACGTCTCCCGCGTCCGTCGAGGTCCGGGCGTCACACGGACCCGGAACCACGAGGAGGCGTTGGGCGCCGGCGGAGACGTAGCCGGCGCCCAACGCCTCGACGGCGGTCTTCATGCCGCCCGAGGAGGGACCTACGAAGTTGGCGAGCTGCGCGATCCTCACCAGACCGGCCCGCCGTGGCACACGATGCAAGAAGGCATGCCGGCCACGTTCTGCGGTCCGCATGAACAGGTGGTGTCCCCACGGCCCGTCCTGGGTGAAGTCCTGCGGGCGGGTCCGACCTCAGGCCTCGACCCGCCCGGTGAGCCTGCGGCGGAAGGTGGCGTCCTCGCGGGCGGTGACGGTGACGTCGTACCAGCGGCGCCGGGTCGGGAGGGAGAGGCGGCGCGCCTCGCCGGCCTCGAGCCGGATCCCCTCCAGGTCGTCCTCAGGCCGACCGGCGTGCAGGTCGAGCGTGACCCGAGCATCTCCGGCGTTGCGCAGCGCCAGCCGGAGGGAGGGGCTGCCCGAGCCGGCCAGGACCCGTACGTCGACCCGGCCGGCTGTGCCCTCGAGCGAGCCGGCGAGCTCGTACCAGAAGCTGTTGGGCCCCTGCACCACGACGTCCCAGCGTCCGGCGGGGACGTCGAGCGTGGTCGGGCTGGTCTCACCCGCCGCGACGAAGACGTGGGCCGGAAAGGGCAGCTCGCCGGCGTAGCCGTAGATCGCGAACGGGGCCCCCGTCGTACCGGCTTCCGACAGCCGGACCTCGAGCCGGCCGGCCCCTGTCGGGAGTGCCGAGACGGAGGACCGGTAGGGCAACTGCCGGGACGGCCTGGACCCTGGTTCCTGGCCGGGCAGCCGCTGCTCCTCCGGAGGGTCCGGGTGCCAGCGCGACATGGGCGCGGGCACGGGGCCGGGTCGGCCGACGTTGGGGGGTGTGCCCTTGGTCTCGAAGTCGAACGCGCTGGTCAGGTCGCCGCACACAGCCCGTCGCCACGCGCTGATGTTCGGTTCCTCGACTCCGGTCACCTTCTCGAGGAACTGCACGACCGACGTGTGGTCGGAGATCTCCGACGTGACGTGGCCGCCCACCGTCCAGGGGGACACGACCGTCATCGGGACCCGGGGCCCGAGCCCGATGGGCCGCCCGTCGTACCAGTCGTCGCTGTTGCCACCGGGTGGCCGTGGCGCCACCGGCGGAGGCACGTGGTCGAAGTAGCCGTCGTTCTCGTCGAAGTTGACCAGCAGAACGGTTCGGGACCAGGTCTCCGGGTCGGAGGCGATCACGTCGAGAACGCGGTAGACGAGGTTGGCGCTGCCCACCGGCGTCGAGGCGCCAGGGTGCTCGGAGTCGGCGGAGGGCGGCACGAGCCACGACACGGAGGGAAGCGTTCCCTGCTCGACGTCCTTGCGCAGGCGGGTGACCAGGGTGCCCGGCTCGCTGCGGTACATCGCCTTGTCGAACAGCGCCCGCTCAGAGTCTGTGAGCTGGGCCCGACCCTCCTCGAGCTGTGCCAGCAACCGCTTCTGCTCCTCTGGCGACTTGCCGGCCAGGGAGTCGTAGAGCTCCTCGGTCGTGCGGTAGGAGCCGTCGACCCAGGCGAGCATCTTCCCGCCGATCCGCTTGAAGGTCTGGAAGTACTCCACCGCGTTGTCGGTGAAGTTGTCCCACTCCTGGTAGATCTGCCAGGAGACACCGGCCCTCTCCAACCGCTCCGGGTACGTCGGCCACTCGTAGCCCGCGTGGTCGTAGGAGTAGGCCGCGTTCGTCACGGCGCGCTGAGCTGTTACCGGTTCGTATCCCGTCGTGCCCGTCCACAGGTAGTTGCGGTTCGGGTTGGTCGACCCGAAGACCGAGCAGTGGTAGGCGTCGCAGATCGTGAAGGTGTCGGCGAGCTCGTACTGGAGCGGGATGTCGGTGCGGTCGTAGTAGGTCATCGTGGCCGCGGTCTTGGCAGGCACCCACCCGTCGTTCCACCCCTGCGACCACGCGGCGGTGCTGCCGTCGAAGCTGTGGTCGAGGGCGCCGAGATACTGGATGTCGTCCTCGTCGCGGGACTCCAGCCTCGCCGCTTCGCGCAACGAGAACGGCAGTACGGCGCCACCTGCCGCATCGGGCTGCTCGAAGACCGAGCCGCCCTCGCGCAGGCGTAGCGGGTGCGGGTCGCCGAACCCACGGACGCCCCGGAGTCGGCCGAAGTAGTGGTCGAAGGACCTGTTCTCCTGCATCAGCACGATGACGTGCTCGACGGCCGCCAGTCCCCCGGAGGGCATGGGACGCGCCATGGCCTTGTGCACCGACGGTGGCAGCAGCGACCCGGCGGCAGCCACGCCTACGGCCGCCCCGCCCAGGCCGAGCACCCGTCGTCTCGACATACCTTCGGGCTCGTTCAACTCAACACTCCTCACCGTCGCGACGTCAGTCCTGGAGTGCCAGGCTCTTGCCGTCGGACGGTCAGCCGATGACGGAGGCGCACCGGCTCGGTGAACACTCGCTGACGCACAGGAGCCGGCGCTCGAGTCCGCGGGGGTGTCGCACAGGGCGTTACGGGGTGCCGCACCCGCTGTCCCGGTCGAGCCTTGCCCAGTGGTCGCGCAACGGGCCGACCTCGATTCCGGCCTCCGAGAGCGTTTCGAGGAGGCGCCGGGACGCCGCGAGGGTTCGCTCCCAGGAGCCGGGCGCCGAGGTGCGGTCGGTGTCGTGGAGGAGTACGGTGCCGCCCGGGCCCAGAGTCCGCGACACCTTGGTGAAGATGGACCCCGGCGTCGCTCGCCGGGACCAGTCACGCCCCCAGGCGGACCAGAGCACTGTTCGCAGGCCGGTACGTCGGGCGGCGGCCACGCCCTCGCTCGTCATGACGCCGTAGGGCGGGCGGAACCAGCTGACCTGTCGACCGGTGAGGTCCTGGACGACCTCACGGCTTCTACGAAGCTCTGCAGTGACCACGCCCGGTCGTTTGAGGGCCAGGCACGTGTGGTCCCAACCATGGACAGCGAGCTCGTGCCCGGCCTCGGACATGTCGCGGACGAGGCGGCGGTTGGGTCCGACGTGCGAGCCGAGCAGGAAGAACGTCGCGGCCACCCCGTGCTCGGCGAGCAGGTCGAGGAACCGTGGTGTCGAGGCCGGGTCGGGCCCGTCGTCGTACGTCAGTGCGATGTGCGGCAACGTGCTGATGCCGGAGAGCCGAGGCAGGGTCCGCCGGCGCACTGGCGCGACCGAGGTGAGCGCAGGCGCGAGCTGGGCGGCGCAGCCGACAAGGGCGCCGCGGACCGGCCGGGTCGCCCTCACGCGTACCGACGTGTGGACGCAGTGAAGATGGCTTCGACCACGTCGAGGTTCGGGTGACCGGCACCGGGACGCCCTTGGTGCGGCCCGAAAGAGAGGGCCTTGCGCAGCGCTGGTGCGAGGTCTTCGGCTCGTCTGACCCAGGCGACCAGGCCTGCGCGGTCGAGCGCCTCCGCGTTCGTCTCCCCGTGACCGGCGATGCAGCGGTAGGTGAGGATCGGCTTGCCCATCGCGAGCGTCTCCAGCGAAGTGAAGCCACCGGAGTTCTGCACCACGGCATCGACCGCCGTGAGCACCCGGACCATGTCGTCGGTCCAGCCCAGCGCGATCGCACGTCCGCTCCGGCGGATTCGCCTCCGCAGCCGATCGTTGCGCCCGCAGAGCACGACCGGCACGGCCTCGCCGGTGGCGGCGATGTCGCGGGCGGACTGCGCGAGCTGGCCGATGCCGCACGATCCGCCCGTGACGAGGACAAGGCGCGCCTCGAGGGGAAGCCCGAGCGACCGACGCGCATCCTCCTTTGCCGCGGCCGAGGCGGGCGCGCCGCTGAAGGCCGCGGGGACGGCGGGACGGACCGCGTGTGTGGTGCCGGCTCCGAGCCGGCGCGCCTCGTCCGCCGGCAGATCGTGAATCGCCAGGTGCAGGTCGACGACGCGGTGTACCCACAGACGGTGCACGGACATGTCGGTCAGGTAGGTCACGACCGGGATGTCGAGCCGTCCGCTGGATCTCAGCTGCCCCAGCGCCTGGCTCGCGAACGGGTGAGTGGAGACGATCCGGTCCGGCCGTGCCGCCGCGATGTCGAGCAGCGGCTCGGTCGCGGACTCCATGGCCCGCGCCACCATGTCGGCACGTCGCTCGTCTCGCTCCAGCTGGCGGAGCAGCCAACGCCAGGTGCCGGGCATCGTCTGGATCTGACGCAGGTAGCCGGCCCGAAGGGCCCGACCCGCAGGACCGGGCATCAGGTCGACGATGTCCCAGGTCCGGGTGGTGAAGCCGCGGTCCTCGAGCTGTGCGGTGATGGCGCGGGCGGCTGCGTCGTGACCGGCGCCGAAGCTGCCGGAGACGACATCCACCAAGCCGGCGCTGTGCGCCGGCAGGATCATCCGGGGTGTGCGTGCTGGTGCTGGGCTGACCGTCATCTCGGCTCTCTCGTCGGTGGCCGAGGTGGTGGCTCACCCGGCCGGCCCAGTGAAGTGGGCCGGCATGAAGGGAGAGTGAAGACCAGGAGTCGGGGTTCTGCCCTCGGCCTGACTTCCTCGACCGTCCTGACTCCGGTGGCTGCTCGTCGGTCTCTCTTCATGCGTCCTTAACGTCGGCTTCCTAACGTCGTCGGCGAAGTCTCGACACCTCAAGAGGAGCGCATTCGTGGAGTCTCTCGACGCAGGGCACCTCCCAGCGCTGCTCGCGCTGACGGCGGCGCTCACCTCGGCCGCGACGTTCGGCCTGTCGACGTCGCTCCAGCACCGCGTAGCGGGTGCAACCGACTCCAGGGCGCACACGGGCGCACGGCTGCTGGCTCGGCTCGTCCGTCGACCCAGCTGGGTGATCGGGATAGGTCTCAGTGTCTTCGCCTTCTGCCTCCACGCCCTCGCGATCACCCTCGGCGCCTTGGCGCTGGTGCAGCCGGTGGTCGTCAGCGGCATCGTGTTCGCGGTGCTGATCCGGTCGGGCCTCGACCGGCGGCTGCCTTCTCGACGCGAAGTCACCTGGGCAGTCGTGACGTGGGCGGGGCTGGCGTGCTTCATCTCTGTCGTCCACTCCGGTCCTGCAGCCGAGCTGCCGAGGAACGGAGTGGCCCTGGTGTTCTCGGCGCTCGCGTTGGTCGCCGCGGGTGCCGCTGTCCGGCTCGCCGACGTGGCGCGTACGCCGGAGGGCCGAGGTCTCTGGTTCGGGGTGGCGGCGGGTGTCCTCTTCGGACTCGTCGCGGGGCTGTTGAAGATCGTGACGGCCATGGCCGTGACAGCTCCTCTACAGCTGCTTCTCCACTGGCCGGCATGGGTCATGGTCGGGTCCGGGCTGTGGGCGATGACCATGAACCAGCGCGCGTACCAAGCGACCCGGCTGTCCGTGTCGATGCCGATACTCAACATCGTCGACGTGGTCGTCGCCCTCGGCTTCGCGGCCGCCGTCTTCAGCGAGCCCCTGGCCTCGTCTCCGGGTGGGTTGTTCGCGGAGGTCGTCGGGCTCTGCGCGATGGGCCTCGGCGTACGCCAGCTCGCCCGCACCGAGGAGCTCGTCGACCGACAGGCCGACGAGCGGACTTCGGTCGCAGCCTGAGCTCGGTCTACAGGGCTCCGCCTCGGACGTCGTCCAACGTGAACGACCCGTTGTCTTTGCTTTTGGCGGGCCTTCACCTTACTGCCGGACGCTGCCTGTCATGCCCCAAATGTCCAGGTACAGGCTCATCCTGTCGGGCGGACTCGCCCTCGCGCTCATAGGAGGCGGCGCCGCGTTCGCCGTCCTCAACGGTCGAACCGCCGGCCCCAAGGAGGACGGCACCGCGATCACGCCGGTCGGCTATCGCGTCACCCCCGCCGGTGCCCAGGCCGACCTCGGCAACCTCCCGCTCAACGCCGCTCTGCATCCCGACGGCCGCTACCTCCTGGTGTCGAACAACGGCCAGGGCGTGCAGAGCCTCCAGCTGGTCGACACCGATAAGAACGCCGTCGTGCAGACACTGCGGTACGCCTCGCCGGAGTCCCTCTACATCGGTGCCGCCTGGAGCGCTGACGGCAAGACTGCCTATGCCAGCGCGGCGGCGAACTCCAAGATCCGGGTGCTCTCCTTCGACGGCGGCCGGCTGACCGAGGGCGACCCGATCAAGCTGCCCACGACCACCCCGGACGGGCGGGACGTGACCCTCTTCCCCGCGGGACTGGCTGTGACCCCCGACGGTGGGAAGGTCGTGGTGGCAGACCAGCTCGGCGACGCGGTCACGGTGGCGGACACCGCGACCGGTGAGACCCGGACCGTTGCCGCGGGACACAGGCCGGTGTGGGTGACCCTCAGCAAGGACGGGCGGACGGCGTACGTCTCCAACCAGGGCGACGACACCTTGGACGTCGTGGACGTCAGCGGCCCCGCACCCGTGGTCAGTGGGCACATCGACGTGGGGCTGCATCCCAACAAGTCGGTGCTGTCCTCCGACGGCGAGACCCTCTACGTCGCCAACGGCGACGCCGACAGCGTCAGCGAGGTCGACCTCGCGACGGGGCAGGTCTCCCGCAGCCTGTCCGTCACGAAGGGCGAGGATGAGCTGGTCGGCAGCAACCCGACCGGCCTCGCGCTGGACGGCGAGGGGAAGCGTCTCTTCGTCGCCAACTCCGGCGACAACGACGTCTCGGTCATCGACCTCGTGCGCGGCCGCGTCGAGGGGCTGATCCCCACCGCGTGGTACCCGAGCCAGGTGCTGTACGACGACGGTCGCCTGCTCGTCACCAACGCCAAGGGGCTGGGCGCGGGTCCCAACGACGGCCCCGGCCACCCGAACCCCGAGTCGCCGACACGCACGGCGCCCGACCAGTACACGGCGTCGATGATGAGCGGAACCCTGAGCACCTTCGACGTACCGGGCGAGGACCGGCTCGAGCAGTACACCGAACAGGTGGCCGCCAACAACGACCCGGTGGGGTCGCGAGGAGCGGTCGTGCCGCGGCGACCCGGCGACGAGAGCCCGATCAAGCACGTCATCTACGTCGTGAAGGAGAACCGCACCTACGACCAGGTCCTCGGGAGCCTGGGCAAGGGCAACGGCGACCCCAGCCTCAACCTCTTCGGCGACGAGTCCGCACCGAACACCCGGGAGCTCGCCCGCCGCTTCACGACCATCGACAACTTCTACGCCGACGCCGAAGTCAGTGCCAACGGCTGGAACTGGGTGGCGCAGTCCAACTCGAACCCGTACGCCGAGCAGATGTGGCCGGCCAACTACTCCGGCCGGAAGGGCGTCTACCCGAGCGAGACCAACAACCCCGAGAACGCCGCCCAGGACCCGGAGAGCACCTACCTGTGGCAGCGCCTCGACCAGGCGGGCGTGAGCTTCGCGAACTTCGGCTTCTACGTCACGCGCACCGGCAACGAGTACCACGCGTTCGACCCGGTTCTCGACGCTCGCACCGACCACGACTACCAGGGCTACGACCTTGCCTGCCCCGACTCGAGCGGGACGTTCGAGCCCACCAAGGACGACTGCCTCACCCCTCGGGTGGACCAGTGGATGAAGAGCTTCCGGTCCTACGAGGACAGCGGCGAGATGCCGACGGTCCAGTTCGTCCGGCTGCCCAACGACCACACCTCCGGAACCCGGCCGGGACAGCCGACCCCGAAGGCCATGGTGGCCGACAACGACTACGCGCTCGGCCGCCTGGTCGATGCGGTGTCGCACTCGAAGTTCTGGAAGAGCACGGCCATCCTCGTCACCGAGGACGACGCCCAGAACGGGCCTGACCACGTCGACGCGCACCGCACCCTCGCTCTGGCCATCAGCCCCTACAGCCAGACCGGCGAGGTCGACTCGACCTTCTACAGCACGGCGTCGATGGTGCGCACGATCGGCCTCTTCGCCGGGGTCGGTCCGCTGACCCAGTTCGACGACTACTCCACGCCGATGAGCGCGTCGTTCATCAGGACGCCGGACTTCCGGGCGTACTCGGTGATCCGGCCGGGCTACGACATGACGAAGGTGAACGCCGCGAACGCTCCCATGGCGAGGATCTCGGAGTACCAGGACCTCACCAAGGAGGACCAGATCGACGAGGCCACCTTCAACCAGGCGATCTGGAAGTCGGTCCGAGGTCGCAACTCGGTCATGCCGTCGCCGGAACACGGCCTCATGGGCGACAACTCCGAGATGGAGGAGGAAGAGGAAGAGGGGGACTAGCGGCGGGACGAGTGGACCGCCCGGCAGCGCCGTGAAGCAAGCGTGGGCCCGCCGCAGGTGCGGCGGGCCCACTGCGTTCTCTCGTGGTGCGAGATCCCGCCGAGCTATCGTTCGTCCGTTTCGCCGAGGGCGTCCTCCGCCGAGTCCGTGACGTTGCGCCAGTCCCGGACCAGTGTCGCGACCGCGGCGTCGAGCGGCAGCTGCTCGACGTACGCCAACGGTGGCTGCGATGCGGAGTCCGGGGCCACCAGCCGAGCCGAGCGCCGTGCCGACCGGTGGTGGCGGTGGTACCGACGGTGGTGGCGCCGCGCGGCGTGGTGGTACCGGCGATGGTGGCGCCGCGCCGCGTGGTGGTCCCGCTTGTGGTGCCGCGCAGCCTTGCGGTGGTCCCGCTTGTGGTGGCGCACCAGCTTGCGGTGGTCACGCTCGTGGTGCCGGGCCGCCTTCCGGTGGTAGCGCTTGTGGTCGCGGGCTGAGTGGTGGCGCTGGTGGTACCGGTGGTGCGCGGCCTTGTGACGACGGTGGTGCTTGCGATGCGCCGCGCTGTCATGGCGGTGCTGCCGTTGATGCGCCGCCTCGTGGCGACGGTGCTCGTGCCGATGGGCTGCTTTGTGGCGCCGGTGGTGGGCCAGATGCCTGCTATGCCTCCGGTTGTGCTTGACCCGGTGCTTGACGTGCTTGACCCGGTGCTTGACCTTGTGCACTGCCTTCCCGGCGCCGTGTCGCTCGTACCAGCTGGTCTTTCCGCGCGCGGCGACCCGCGTCAGCGAGATGTGCATGTGGTTGCGGTGCCGGAGGCTCGCCGAGCAGCCCTTGATCCTCCGGCATCCGACGTTCTTGTAACGCTGCTTCCGGTAGTGGTACGTCGCCGAGTAGATCCGGTCGTTCCAGATGACGTACATGATGCCCATGCGCCTGGCCAGCGCCGCCTTGTGGCCCTGGCGGTCTGGCTTGCGAAGCCGGTGGATGAAGTTCGCGGCGTAGCGGCGGTCCCGGCGGGAGTTGGCGTTGAGCGCCCAGTCGAACGCCCGCCCCTCCTTGTGCTCGGAGATGCCGCTCGAGGCGCAGGAGCGCGAGATCCCGAGGGAGCCGGATCCCCGGTAGTGCTTCATCAGGTAGCTCGCCAGCTTCACCGTGCCGGGCTTCGGCTTGGGGCTGCAGGTGGTCTGAGGGCGGTAGGTCGGGAACCTCTCGATCCGAGGGGCGGCGACGCCCGACCCGACCGGCAGGGTCGCCAGAAGGACGAGCGCGACCGCGCAGAGCGCGATCTTGAAAAGACTTCTCTTGGTGGGTGCGTGAGCACTCGCAGGGTGCATGAGTGAGATCCCAGGAACGGTTGACACGCCGCGCGCTGCGCGGCCTTTCTCCGCGGCTGAGGAAGACTTCCGTCCCGAGTAAACGAAAAGTAAAACCGCGCCGGGAGCATATGTCGGGATCAGGGCCGCTGTGTCCGGTTCACAGATTTCTCTCCAACCACAGGAGTCATCCGCTATAACGCCCGGGCGGAGTCGTGTCGGGGGGCCCATCGCCACTAGGGGCGTGGTCCAGACGTATTCAACCAACTGGTTGACCATGGTCCGCCGTCGTCGTACGTTGAATTCAACCAATCGGTTGAAAGCAGGAGGCACAACGTGACGGAGGACCGGCTCTCGCGGGTGTTCTCGGCGCTGGCCGACCCGACCCGGCGGGACATCGTGGCCCGGCTCGCGGTCGGGGACGCCACCGTCAACGAGCTGGCGGAGCCGTACGACGTCACCGTGCAAGCCGTGTCGAAGCACGTGCGCGTCCTGGAGGACGCCGGGCTGGTCAGTCGCACCAGGGAAGCCCAACGACGGCCATGTCACCTCGAGACCGAGGTGTTCGACCTGATGACCAAGTGGATCGAGCGCTACCGGCGCGAGGCGGAGGACCGGTTCCGCCGTCTCGACGCCGTGCTAGCGGAACAGATGGAGCAGAAGGAAGAGGAGGTTCCCGAGAAGGGGACCCGAACCGAGGGAGCAGCATCATGAGCAAGACCAGCACCACGCACCGGAACGAGACCCAGATCGCGGCGGACCCGAACCTTCCCACGATCGTGATCACCCGGGAGTTCGAGGCGCCGCCGGACCGCGTGTTCCGCGCCTACACCGAGCCGGACCTGGTCAGCCAGTGGCTCGGACCGCGTCGGCTCACCATGCACGTCGAGGAGTACGACGCACGCACAGGCGGGTCCTACCGCTACCTGCACGTCGACCAGGACGGCACCGAGTACGCCTTCCGGGGCGTCTTCCACGAGGTGCGTCCCTCCGACCGCATCGTGCAGACGTTCACCTACGAGGACTACCCCGACGGCGTCGCGCTCGAGACGGCGACCTTCGAGGACCTCGGCGGTCGCACCCGCGTCACGACCACCTCGCTCGTGGACTCGATCGAGGCGCGTGACGGGATGATCGCGAGCGGCATGGAGACCGGCATCCGCGAGGGTTACGAGCGGCTCGACGAGCTGCTCGCGCGGGAGACCTCCGTCCAGCGCCGGCGCCGAGAAGGACGCGTGAGGCGATGACCAGCGCGGCCGACGAGCACCGCGTGATCGCCGGTGCCTTCACCGACAGGGTGCGGGGTGTGCGTCCTGAGGCCTGGGACGACCCCGCACCCTGCGAGGGGTGGGTCGCCCGCGACGTCGTGCGCCACCTCGTGGAGTGGTTCCCGGCGTTCTTGAAGGCAGGAGCGGGAGTCGACCTGCCGCAAGGTCCGCCGGTGGACGAGGACCCGCTCGCCGCGTGGACCGTGCACAGCGACGGGGTCCAGGCCCTGCTCGACGATCCGGCGACGCAGGGCAGAGTCCTGACGAACGAGCACATCGGTGAGGTCCCGCTCGACCAGGCGGTCGACCGCTTCTACACCGCCGACGTCTTCCTGCACACCTGGGACCTCGCCCGGGCCACCGGCCAGGACGAGCGGCTCGACCCCGACAGGTGCGCCCAGATGCTCGAGGGCATGCTGCCGCTCGACGACCTGCTGCGCACCAGCGGGCAGTACGGGCCCCGCGTCGAGGTACCCGACACCGCCGACGTACAGACGCGTCTGCTGGCCTTCATCGGGCGGAACCCCTAGTCGCAGCCTGGCCCGGGCGCGTGCGAGGTGCGGGACCATCGCCACTGTCGCGCCGGGGCCGGCCGGCGACAGAGTCGGCACCGAAGGTGCGGCTCAGGGAGGCCGGACACGTGCCCCTCGGCGGGAGGTGGATGCGATGACCATCCGGACGCCCGACCAGCGGTTGAGGGTGTTCGTCAGCTCCACGCTCGAGGAGCTCGCGCCCGAGCGAGAGGCGGCGCGTGAGGCAGTAGAACAGCTGCGCCTCGCCCCGGTGATGTTCGAGCTCGGTGCGCGACCGCATCCGCCGCGGGCGCTCTACCGCGCCTACCTCGACCAGAGCCAGGTCTTCGTCGGCGTCTACTGGCAGAGCTACGGCTGGGTCGCGCCGGACATGGACATCTCGGGGATCGAGGACGAGTACGAGCTCTCGGCCGGCAAGCCGTCCCTGGTCTACCTGAAGGAGCCGGCGCCGGACCGCCAGCCCGGCCTCGACACGCTCCTTCGCCGGGTGGCGGATGAGAACCGGGTCTCCTTCAAGAAGTTCCGGACCCCCGAGGAGCTCCGCGCACTGCTGCTCGACGACCTCGCCCTCCTGCTGACCGAGCGCTTCGAAGCCGGTGAGGAGCCCGCCGAGACCACGTCGCTCCTGCGGCCACGACCGTTGCCCGTGCCACCCACCGGCCTCGTGGGTCGAGAGGACGACGTGGCGGCGGTGTCCGGACTGATGCGGCGTGACGACGTACGCCTCCTCACGCTGTCCGGCCTCGGAGGAGTCGGCAAGACCCGGCTGGCGCTCGCTGCTGCAGCCGAGCTCAGACCCTCCTTCGCCGACGGGGTGGGCTTCGTCGACCTGGCCTCGGTCCGAAGCGCTGGGCTGGTGCCGACCGCCGTCGCCGTCGCACTGGGCATCCCGCAGGAGGGCACGCAGTCGCCGGCGGACCTGGTGTCGGAGCGTCTGAGGGCAGCGGAGGTCCTCCTGGTCCTGGACAACTTCGAGCACCTGGTCGACGCTGGGGCGTTCGTCGCCCGACTGCTGGCCGAGTGCCCGTCGCTGAAGGTCATGGTCACCAGTCGGGCGCTGCTCAGGCTCCGCGGCGAGCACGAGTTCCGGGTCGCGCCCCTGGCGACGCCGGCTCGCGCCGAGCCTGCCGCCGCGGACGCTGCGAGGAGGGCAGAGCCGGTGACCGAGTCGGCGGCGGTGAGGCTGTTCGTGGAGCGAGCCCAGGACAGCAGACCCGGGTTCACGGTGGACGAGACGAACGCCGAGTCGGTCGGCGAGCTGTGCTCTCGGCTCGAAGGCATCCCGCTCGCGATCGAGCTCGCCGCGGCACGGGTGCGGGTCCTGTCCCCAGAGGCGTTGCTGGACCGGATCGGCGACCACCTCGACGTCCTGTCGGGACCGAGTGACCTGCCCGAGCGGCAACGCACGCTTCGGGCGACCGTCGACTGGAGCCACGACCTGCTCGAACCGCGGGAGCGCGAGGTGTTCGCAGGGCTCAGCGTGTTCGTCGCCGGCTTCACCCTCGACGCGGCGGAGGCAGTCTTCGCGGCAGCGTCGACGTGCTCGACCAGGTCTCGGCCCTCGTCGAGAAGAGTCTCGTGGTTCCCCAGGAGCCGGGCGACGCCGAGCCCCGGTTCAGGATGGTCGAGCTCGTGCGGCAGTACGCCGAGGAGCGTCTGGAGGAGTCGGGCGACGCGGCCGGGAGCAGGCGGCGGATGGCGGAGTACTTCGCAGGGTTCGGGGTCGAGGCGAGCGAGGCGCTCCTGACCTCGCGGCACCAGGCGTGGCTGGCCCGGATCGACCCCGAGGTCGACAACCTGCGTGCCGCGGTCTCCTGGGCACGGGAGCAGGGTGACCTCCACCTGTGCCTCACGGCGCTGGTGACCCCGTGGGTCTACTGGTGGGCGCGCGGGTACGTCGCCGAGCTGCGCCCTCTGGTGGAGCAGATCCTGCGCGAGGACCCCCGGCTCGACCGGCCGGACCGCGTCCTGCTGCTGCAGGCGGCCGCGAGCAGCCGCGCGCTCACCGGTGACTACGAGGCCAGCAACGCGGTCCTGGCAGAGCTCGCCGCGCTCCAGGAGGAGCTGGGCGACGAGCACGGTCTCGCGATGACACGAGCGCAGATCGCCGCGGGCAGCTCAACGGAATCGGCCGTCGAGTCGCGCAAGCTCCTCGACGAGGCGATCCCGGTGCTCATCGGGCAGGGCGACAACTGGGGGTCGGCGTTCACGCTGGGAGTGCTCGGGGAGGTCCTGCTGTGCGCGGGCGAGAACGCCGACGCGGAGCGGGTCCAGGGCGAGGCGCTGGAGCATGCCCTCGCGGTCGGCAGTGAGCACATCCTCGGTCTCCTGATGAACGAGCGTGGGCTCACCGCGATCGCCCTCGGGGACCTGCCACTCGCCCGTGCGAGGTACGCCGAGAGCGCGCGGCTGCACCGGCGGGTCCGGAACCGCGACGGGCTCTCCTACTGCCTCGACGGGCTGGCGCGGCTCGCCCTCGCCGAGGGGAGGGCGGAGCCGGCCGCTCGGGCCATCGGCGCGGCCGACGCGGTCCGAGCCAGGATCGGTGCCCGTGTCAGCCCGCCATGGCAGTCGCTCAGACAGTCGCTGCTGACGGACGTTCGGGACGCCCTCGGTGCGGAGGAGTTCGCGGCCGCCCAGGCCGCCGGCGCGGGGACGGATCCTTACGCGCTGGTCGAGGAGCTCCTCGACTGAGTCACGGTGACGGGTAGGTGCTGATCGAGATCAGCGTGTCCGATCCAGTGGTCGAGATGGCGATGGTCGCCCCGTCGCCGGACTTCTTGATGGTGAGGTTCGCCGCGGACCCGGTGCTCGTCCGCGAGACGACGTCCCAGTCCTCCTTCTGGACCCAGTCGTCGTAGAACTTGTAGACGTCGTCGACCGAGTCTGGCGTCTTCAAGATGGTGGAGCCGGCGGCCTCACTGACGACGTCCGACGGATCGTAGGTCGGGATGCCGAGGTCCTTCGCCGTCTGCCCACAAGCCGCGACCCCGATCCCGAGCATGAGTGCGAGGACAAGCGCGATGAGGACTCTGCCTGCGGTTCTCATGATGACCTCCTCCTGGTGCGCAGGAATGGTGGCCGAGGTCCGGGGCCACTACTCGACAGGTTCCGATATGCGAACATGAACGACCAGAGGACGAGGTCCCCACCGCGACATGCCTCGCTTCAGCCTTGTTGGGCTCCTGTCGTGACGTTGTACGAGAAGGCCGCCTCGACGATCGCCCCGATCCGGACTATCCGCCGCGCCGGCGAGACGGGCCTCACCCAGGCACCGGGTAGACCCGCGTCGTACGGACTTCAGGACGTGCCGCCGAAGTCGACCTCCTTGGTCTCGACCGTCCCGGCCGTCCGTCCCGGCGCCCGGTGGTTGGTCCAGTACAGGTTCGTGTGGGCGATGACCTGGTCCGGCGGCGGCGCTCCCCAGGCCGTCTGGTCCTCGGTCGTGTGGGCGTCGCTGACCAGGGTCGCGTCGTACCCCCTGACGAGGGCGCCGTGGAGCGTCGAGCGGATGCACTCGTCCGTCTGTGCGCCGACGACGACGAGCCGCCCGACCGCGAGGCCCGCTAGCACGGCCTCGAGGGTGGTGTCCTCGAAGGAGTCGGCGTAGCTCTTCTCAACGAGCGGCTCGGCCTCACCCGGAGCCAGCTCGGGGACGATGCGCCAGTCCTCGCTCTGGCGCGCAAGCTGCTCGTCGGAGTGCTGGACCCAGACCACGGGGACCCGTTCCTCCCGCGCTTTCTCGACAAGGCTGCGGACGTTGGCGACGACCCCGTCGCGGTCGTGAGTCCCCGCGACGACGCCGTTCTGCACGTCGACGACGAGGAGTGCGGTGTTCGGCCGGTTCTCGAGTGTGGTCATGGTCTCCCCCTGCTCGCGGTTCCCGTGTCACTCACCGTAGGACCTACCACCGACAACGGGCGCGGAAAGTCTTGGCCGGGGCCCTGGCCCGGGCGGTTGCGGGTGTCACCTGGACCGAGACACACCTCACCTCATGTATCGAAGACCCTTTGAGCGTTGGGTCGTTGTACTCCGGGGAAGTTGTCGACATGCGTCTGACGGGCGCAGGGAGAGCATGGGGAGGGCAAGCGATGCAGCCGCGCGACCGTGCACGTCTCGTGCTCATCCGAGCTACGGAGGAGGCGCTGGACCGCTACCCCGAACGCACGGTGGCAGTGGTGCGGGGACGGCTCGAGAAGGCCGCGCGGCGAGGTGACGGGGAGCCGCTCGAGTCGAGGAACGTCGTGGCCTGGCTGGCGGTCCGCGCCATCGACGTACACCCTGCGGTGGGCGAGCGACTGGTCCGAGTGTGGCTCGGGCGCGCGGCGCAGCGCCACAGGTCCCTGCAGAGTGCTGCCCGGGACAGGGCCGGGGAGAGTCTCAGTCGGCTCTCACGTGGTCGAGCAACATCCTGCGCTCGGCACGTGCGATCACCTGGCGGGCGCGGCTCGTCGCGTCGGGGTTCACCGAGATCGACGTGATGCCGTAGCGCACGAGGTGCTCGGCGAACTCCGGCCGGTTCGACGGCGCCTGACCGCACAGCGACGAGGTGATGCCGGCGTCGCGCGCGGCGCGGATGATCCGGCCGATGGCGTCGAGCACCGCCGCGTCCGACTCGTCGAACAGCTCGGCGCAGATCTCGGAGTCGCGGTCGACGCCGAGCATCGAGCTGGGTGAGGTCGTTCGACCCGATCGACACGCCGTCGATGCCGAGCGCGGCGTACTCGGGGATGCGGTAGACGACCGACGGCACCTCGGCCATCACCCAGCGCTGCAGCCCGCGCTGCCGGCCGAGCGGGTGCGCGTCGACGGGCTCGAGGCACGCCTCGAGCTCCCACTTCGTGCGCACGAACGGGATCATCAGGTGCAGGTTCGGCGTCTCGCTCGCGCACCCGCGCGAGCACGTCGAGCTCGAGCGCGAACAGCTCGGGCTCGCGGATGTAGCGGTAGCAGCCGCGGTAGCCGATCATCGGGTTCTCCTCGACCGGCTCGAACTCCTCGCCGCCGGCGAGCCCCCGGAACTCGTTGGTGCGGAAGTCGATCGTGCGGTAGACGACCGGCCGCGGCGCGAACGCCCGGGTGATGCGCAGCAGCGACGCGGCCATCTTGTCGACGAACTCCTCGCGCGGCCCGTCGGCGAGCAGCTGCTTGGGGTGCTCGCCGCCGAGCGCGTCGGTGATCATGAACTCGGCGCGCAGCAGCCCGACGCCGTCGACCGGCAGCGCCGCGACCTCCTCGGCGTGCTCGGCGATGGCGAGGTTCACGTAGAGCAGGGTGCCGGTCGGCTCGGCAACCGGCGGAGGGGCGGCCGCCGGCGCCGAGGCTGGTACGACGGTGGGCCCGGCCGTCGCGGGTGCCGCGGGGGCGGCCCCTGCGCGCACGACCCCCTTGGCCCCGTCGACGGTGACCAGCTCGCCGTCGCGGAGGACGGTCGTCGCGGTGCGCGTCGCGACCACGGTCGGCAGGCGCAGCTCACGGCCGACGATCGCGGCGTGACAGGTCATGCCGCCGCCGTCGGTCACCAGCGCGGCCGCGCGCCGCATCGTGGGGACCCAGTCCGGGCTCGTCATCGGCGCGACCAGCACCTCGCCCTTCAGCAGGCGCGGCGCGTCCGCCGTACTCCGAGGATGCGGACCGGCCCGGACACGACACCGGGCGCCGCGGCCAGGCCGCTGACGAGGACGGTGCCGGGCTCCTCGCTCAGCCGGGGTCGGTGTCTCGCCGAGCGTCGTGATCGGACGTGACTGCACGATCCAGGTGCGGGTTCCCTCGCGGGCGAACTCGACGTCCTGCGGGGCGCCGTAGTGGCGCTCGATCTCGGCCGCCATGTGGGCCAGCTCGAGGAGCGCCTCGTCGTCGAGGACCCGCCGCTTCTGCTCCTCCGGCGGCACCGCGAGCCGCTCGTCGTGTCCGTCGGGGCCGCGCACGATCTTCTCGGCCTTCGTGCCGAGGTGCACGCGCTTGATGTGGGGCCCGTCCTTGGACAGCACGTAGGTGTCCGGCTCGACCTGGCCGCCGACCACGACCTCGCCGAGCCCGTAGGCCGCCTCGATCACGATGCTGTCGCGGTCGCCCGTCGCCGGGTCGGCGGTGAACATGACCCCCGAGGCGTCGGAGTCGACCATCAGCTGCACGACCACGGCGATGGCGGGCTCGTCGGCGAGGCCGTGGGTGGCGCGGTAGGCGACCACGCGCGGGCTCCACAGCGAGGCCCAGCAGTCGACGACCCGCCGAACGAGCTCGTCCCCGCCCTGCACGTTGGTGAAGGTCTCGTTCATCCCCGCGAACGAGGTCGACGCGGTGTCCTCCGCCGTCGCCGACGAGCGGACCGCGACCCGAGGCTCCTCACCGAGTGGCGCATACGCCTCGAGGACTGCTCTACGCAGCGCTTCCGGCATGCCGGCTGAACGCACGAGATCGCGGAGCTCGTCCGCTGCCTGCGCGAGGGCTTCGGGGGAGTCGACGTCGAGGTTCGCGACCACCTCCTGAAGTGCGGCCCGGACACCGCCGGCCTCCATGGCCTGCAGGTAGGCGTCCGCCGTGACCACGAACCCGGGCGGGACGGGGAGCTCCGCCCGAGACAGCTCGCCGAGGTTGGCGCCCTTGCCGCCCACCCTCGGCACGTCGGTCCTCGACAGGTCCTCGAACCACGCGATCTGGTCGGTCGTAGCACCACGCACGACCGCCTCGGTACGTTGCGTCATGACCTCAGCGTCCGTCGCGGGGTCGGCAGGGCACAGAGGCATTGGTCCCCGTGAGCGCTCAGGCGGTGGGGACATCCGCCGTTAAGGGGTTCCTTGTCGTGCGATCGGCGCACCCGCCAGGTCCACGCAGGAGGTCCTCCGCTGTGGGTCGGACGTCCTGCGGGTCGGGACGCCTGAGCCATGCACGAAGTGGGGTCTCTCGGGGATACCCGGCGACCGCCGTCGTGCCTAACGTGGAGAAGGTGGCAACCAGAGGGCAGTATCACCCGGAGCACAAGCGCGAGCGGCACCCGGCGAAGGCTGCGCGGCACGAGATCCCCGAGCAGCGCCAGGTGCCCACCGCCGAGCGCGACGTACTCGTCGTCGACGGCGTGACGAAGTCCTTCCGACGGGGAGTCTGGCCGTTCGCCAAGCAGATCGACGTGCTCAAGGGTGTCGACCTCCAGGTCCACGCGGGCGAGATGGTCGGACTCGTCGGAGAGAACGGCTCCGGCAAGAGCACCATCATGAAGGTCATCGTCGGCCTCCTGGGACGCGACAGCGGCACCGTCGACCGGTCGGGCCAGATCGGTTACTGCCCCCAGATCCCGTTGGTGTGGGACAAGCTGACCGTCTCGGAGCACTTCGACCTGTTCGCCAAGGCCTACGGCATGGACGAGGACGCGACGAAGAAGTCGCTCGAGGAGCTGCTCGAGGAGCTGCAGTTCGAGAAATACCGCGACTACCGGGTGCAGGACCTCTCGGGCGGGACGCGGCAGAAGCTGAACCTCTCCATCGCCCTCATGCATGACCCCGACCTGCTGCTGCTCGACGAGCCCTACACCGGTTTCGACTGGGAGACCTATTTGCGCTTCTGGGACCTCAGCGACAACCGGCGCCAGCGCGGGATGGGGATCCTGATCGTGTCGCACATGATCACCGAGAACAAACGCCTCGACCGGGTGGTGAACCTGCGGGACGGGCGGATCGAGCCGTCATGAGCGGCCTCGTCCTCGCCACCTCGGACTTCGTGCGGCAGCAGCTGCGCAACACCGTCACGGTGGTCATGCTGCTGCTCATCCCCGTCATGTTCGTGCTGCTGGCGGCGAACGCGCTCGAGGAGCTGTCCTCCTCGCTGGGCGGCGACGTCGCGGGCTCCGCCGCCACCGCGCTCGGCGCGGGATGGGCCGCCGGGTTCCTCGGTGGCGTCCTCGGTTACTTCCAGGTCTCCTCGTCACGCGACGCCGACCGAAGGCTGGCACTCGCCGGCATGGGCGGGCTGCGCGTCGCCGTGGCGAGGATCGGTGCCTGCATCGGCCTCTCGATGCTCGTCGCCCTCATCGCGTTCGTGGTGCTCTGGATCGACACCGGCATCGAGCAGCCGGGGCTCGCGCTCCTCGCGGTCCTGGCGTTCGGGCTGATCTACGTCGGGATCGGCGTGCTCGTCGGGTCGCTCGTGAGGGACGAGCTCGCGGGCTCCCTGACGGTCGCGCTGATCTTCATCATGGACATGTACGCCGGTCCCGGGATGTCGGGTAGCAGCGGCACGGCGAAGATGACACCGACGCGCAAGAGCTCGGAGGTGCTCATGGCGGCCGGTGCAGGCACCGACCCTCCCGCAGGCGACTGGTGGGCCGTCGGGCTGACGGTGCTCGGCGCCCTGGTGCTCGCGTTCGCGGCCTTCTGGCTCACGGCCCGGCCGCGGAGGTGAGGTGACCCATGGCGCTCGACCGCACACTCACCGCGACCCGTATGGGGCTGCTGGACCAGGTACGACGGCCGTTCCTGATCGTGATGCTCCTCGTCGTACCGGTCATCTTCGTCACCTGGGGCGCCTACGCGACGCCGGAGACCCCCAAGTCGCTGACCCTGCCGGACGGGTCGAAGGTGATGACCGACATGCGCGCCCTCATGACCGTCGTCGACGTGCCGATCGCGGTCGCGTTCCTCGCCGGTCTGGTCGGTGTCTTCGTGGTCAACTCGGCGCTCGAGTCGGACCGCCGGCTGGTCGTGGCTGGGTTCAAGCCGGGTGAGGCCGTCACTCCGCGGCTGATCGTCCTCGCGGTCGCGACCGTCGTGATCACGGCCGTCTCGATCGCCGCGATGGCGATCGCGTTCACCCCGAAGAGCTGGGGTCCCTTCATCGTCGGCACCCTGATCGCCGGACTCGTGTACGGCGCGATCGGGGCCCTGTCCGGGGCGGTGCTGGGCCGACTCGGCGCGGTGTACTTCATGTTCTTCCTGCCCAACATCGACATCGGCATCGCGCAGGACCCGATCTTCTTCGACGGAGACCCCCAGGGCTGGGCGACCTTCCTCCCCGGCTACGGCCCGACGCGGATGATCGTCGAGGCCAGCTACACCGGGGACTTCGACCCATCGGGCGCCGGGATTCCCGCACTTGCCTGGCTGATCGTGGTCTGGCTCGCAGTCGTGGTGCTCCTGCGACGGGCGGTCAAGCCGAAGCGGTAGGTCGCGGGTCAGCCGACCTTGATCCTCAGCCTCCGGCTGAGCGCGTACACGTGGTCGCGGTCCGCAGGCTTGCGGACGCGGTACTGGTAGGTCCCGGCGCGCATCGGTCGGACCGTGAACGTGGCGGTGCTCGTCGAGGACAGCGTGCGCTCCACGACGTTCCGCCATGCTCCGCCGGAGTACCGCTGGAGGTAGACCTTCTGGCCCGCGTGACCGGGCGCCACCTTCGTCGAGAACGTGAACCTCGCGCCCACTCGCCCGGAGGTCCGGTTCACCCCGAGGGTGACCTTCGGTGCCACGTTCACCCGGACGGGGACGGAGACGGCTCCCAGGCGATCCGACTCGCCGTGGAAGTACACCTGGTAGTCGGTGTTCGCGCGAGGCGTCGCGTCCAGGTGGTAGGCGCCGCCGTACTCCCCGGTGCGGACTGTGGTGAGGTGCTTCCACGACGTGGTGCCGGGCCGCCGCTGGTAGACCACCACAGGGGCGTCCGCCACTCCTTGGCCGTCGCCGGCGAGCAGGAGCGATCCGTAGAGCCGCGTGCTGTTCCCGTAGGTCACTTGGGTCGGCTCTGGGAACAGGGACAGGTCCGTGCCGTAGACGTTGAGGGAGTACGCCCGCCCGACGTTGCCCTCGCGGTCACGCGGGAAGATCGAGAAGCTGTAGTCGGTGCCCGGGGCCAGGCCGTTCACCATGGTGCTGCCGTCGCGACCGTTGTAGACGAGCTCGCCGTCGTCCACCGTCGCGGGCGGCTCCAGGCCGACTGCACTTCGCACCACGGTCTCGAACCAGTCGGTGGCGTCCGGGTCGTTCCAGGAGAGGACGAGCGAGCCGATCGCGGGGTAGGTCTGGACGTCGGTGACCTGGTTCGGCGGCGTGTCGTCCGGAGGCGGAGGGGGCTCCGTCGTGGCGCCGACGTGGTACTCGATCGTGCCGAAGAGCGCAGACGCGTTGCCGTCGCAGTGTTGCTCGAAGCTGACCGCGAACTGCTTCATGACCCCGCCGTCGTACACCGCGTCCTCCACGGTGAAGGTCCCGGTCAGGGTGTTGCAGCCGCGGTGCATCCCGCTGATGCTCATGCTCGGCGTCGAGGTGGAGCTGGACGGGTAGCGGGTGACGTCGGTGAACGTCGTGCCGGGCAGCAGCAGGTGCCCGGAGTCGGCCTCGAAGCTGGCGGACCACCCGCCTCCGTCCGCCGAAGCGCTGAGCTGGACGAGGGACTCGTCACCCTGCGCTCGGATCGTGGAGCTCGCCGGGGTGTAGGAGTAGTCGAGACCCTGGCCGATGTAGTCCCCCTGCTCGCTGTGCATCGTCCAGGAGGTCCGCCCGGAGTGGGCGTAGCCGCTCAGGCTGACCGTGTGGACCCCGGCCGCCGTGTCGTCGGTGATGTTCAAGGTGGCGCTGCGGGTGCCGCTCGTCGTCGGTTTGAAGCCGACGTAGACGACGCACTCCTCGCCCACCGCCATCGTGTCGCAGGTGTCGCCGGCGACGGAGAAGTCGGCGGCATCGCCTGTGATCGAGGTGCCGGACACGGTCACGGGGGCCTGTCCGGTGTTCGCCAGGGTGACCGGCACGATCCGAGCCGAGACGTCCGGGTACTCGTCGGGCCACACGACGCGCCCGGGCGCCACCAGAAGGTCCGAGTCGCCGCCGGGCTCCCGGTACCGGATCTCACCGAAGAGGGCGGGCTCCTGGTCGTTGCAGTGGATCTCGTAGGTCAGCCACAGGCGACTCAGGTCAGGGGTCACGTCGAGCACCGTGAACCGCCCGGTCGTCTTGTCGCACTCCCGCCCTTCGCCGCGCACGTCGATCCCCGGGTGTCCCTCGAGGCGGTACGGCGTCTCCTGGGCGTCGTCGTACGTGCCGGGCTCCAGCGAGCTGCCCTTGGGTGCGGCGAAGGTGAACGAGAAGGAGTCCCCCGAGGAGCCGCCGAAGGCGCTGACGGACACCCCGCTGTCCACGGCTCCCTCGACGTCGATCCGCCCGGTGCCCGACCCCCACATGCGGCTCGCGCCTCCGCCGACGTACTCGCCGTTCTCGCTCACCATCGTCACGAACGTAGTGGCCGCCTCGGCTGCCTGCGTCGGCACCGACAGGCCGAGCGCCACGAGGAGGCCCGCCAGGCCGCCGACCAGCATCCGACAGAGCACACGAAACATCCTGGACCTCCCGAGACGGCCAGCCGCCCAGACCGGGGGCGGGGCCGGTGCGCGAAGTTTGGTGCTTTCGCCGGGATGGTGTCAATCGCCGCAGCGATCGCGCGGTCCCCCGTCCGGGAAGGGGGGTCAGTAGCCGATCAGCCGGTGCAGCCGGAGGAACGTCTCCTCGAAGCCGAGCGCCGGCCAGGCCCGCGACGAGAGGAGGTTCGTCGTACGCCAGTCGGTGACCACGCTGTCGAAGCCCTGGGCCGCCGCCCAGCCCAGCACCGCATCGCCCAGGGCACGGCCCGCACCCAGACCGCGGGCCGACGGCGAGACAGCGGCGAAGGCGAGCAGGCCGGCGTTGTCGGGCCGGGCGAGCCCTGCGTGGGCACTGGACCTCTCGACCGAGCAGCCGACCGAGCAGCCCACGACCTGGCCGTCGTGCTCCGCGACGAAGCAGGCGAAGCCGGGGTCCTCGAGGTCCTCCTTCCACTCATCGGCGGCCTCCTCCAGCGTCGGCAGCTCGCCTGCGGAGAAGGTGGGCGCCGTTGCCTGGTGCCGGGGCAGCTCCAGGGCCAGCGGCGCGAGCGCCGGGACGTCCTCGAGGCGAGCCGGTCTCACGTGCAGGTGTGGCGGGGGCGCCGGGCGTTCGGTCGGTACGGCGCGCACGGCATGCGCCTGCTGCTGGCCGAAGCCGAGCCGGAACCACGCTCGGACCAGCGACTCGTCGTGGGTCGGCACGAGTGCGTAGTGGGCCTTGTGCCCCTCGTCGACCCAGCGTGAGGCCGCGGCGGCGTACAGGTCACGGAGGAACTCCGCCTCCTCGACCGCCTGACCGGCAGCCTCGACCCACACGTTGGGACCCCAGAGCGGACTGGTCCTCGGCGCCCCGACCAGGAACCCGACGACCTCGCCGTCCCGGAGCGCGACCGCGCCCGAGGCGCCTTCGGCCTGCCACGCGTCGACCACCTCGGCCTCGGCCGCCTCGGCGTCCTCGTACCGCGACGGAAGCAAGGGCTGTTGCCTCCGGTGGCGCCGGTGCCGTTCGGCGAGCAGCCGCCCCGCATCGGGAACGTCTGCATCCGTCATGGCCCGGGTCTCGAGGCGTGTCATGGGGGACAAGGTGGCACGACCACGCCGGCCCCGCCAGGCGATTTGCCCGAGCCTCCGGGTGCTCGGGACCTTCGCCACTACGAGGGCGCCGAGCGCACTCACATGCTTGAGGTGAGGCTCGGCTGTCCGGGGAGAGAGATGACCGTTGTGGGTCCGCTGCCGCAGAGCGTCGCCTGGCGCGCGGTGGCCGGCTGTTTCACCAGGACCGTGGGGATGCTTGCGAGACGAGAGGTCCACCACCCGCATCAGAACGTCGGGCGGGTGATCCGGTTCGCCGACGGCACGGCCGGCCGTGTCTACCGTGAGACGACCGTCGACCGCTCCGCACCGACGGATCCTTGTGTCCTGATCGTGTCGTTCAGGCTGTGGGGTGTGCGTGGCGCGGGACATGTGGCCTTCCGGATGGAGAGCATCCTCAACACCGTGCTGTTCGTGGGGTTCCCCGGGTTCGTCTCGAAGCTGTGGATGGCGCACGACGAACGCGGTGTCTACCGCGGCCTCTACGAGTGGGACGGCCCGGAGTCGGCGGAGGACTACGCGCGAGCTCTTTGGCGCGTCCTCGAGCTGGTGAGCCAGGCGGGGTCGATCGACTTCCGTCTCTTCCCTGGTCTGCACCGTGACGAGGTGCTCGCCGACCCCAGCCTGCTCGACGGTCACGCGAAGGCGGAGCCGGAGGCATGGTGGCGGGTCACCGCGGCGTGATGCCACCGCCGGACGTGCTCGTCGTCGGCGCCGGGCCGGCGGGGCTCACCACGGCGTTGCAGGCCCACGACCACGGAGCGACGGTCCGGGTGGTGGAGCGGAGACCGGACCCCTTCCGGCCGTCGCGGGCGATGATCATGCACCCGCGCACCCTCGAGAGCCTGCGGCCGCTCGGTGTCACGGACAGCCTGCTCGAGCGCGGCGACACCTCTCCCAGGGCAGAGCTCCACCTCGGCAGTCGGCGGGTCGCCGCGCAGCTCGCCGAGATCGACCTCCCGGACACGGCCTTCCCGCACCTGACGATGCTGCGGCAGATGGACGTCGAGGAGGTGCTGGCCCAGGCACTCGAGAAGAGAGGCGTGACCATCGAGCGAGGGACCGAGCTGGTGGACGTGACCGCCGGTCCGGACGGCCACGCCCTCCCCATCGCGACACTCCGCTCGGACGAGGGTGTCCACGAGGTGACCTGCCGTTTCGTCGCGGGCTGCGACGGCCCGGCGAGCACGGTCCGCGACATCGCCGGGATCGGCTGGCACGGCGGGACGTACCGCGAGGAGGTCGTCCTCGCCGACATCGAGCTCGACGGCGACCTCGAGCCCGGGGTTCTTCACGTCGTGGCGGGCCGCGAGGGGCTGGTCTTCCTGTTCGCCCTGGGGGAGGGGGCGAGCTGGCGGCTGCTCGCCACCCGGCCGAGCCGTGACACGGGGGTGCCCTTCGGACAGCCCGGTCGAGCGGTCCCGGCGTCCGACGTACAACGGCTGCTCGATGTCGCCGGACTGGAGGCGAGGGTCTCCGAGCTGACGTGGTCGGCCGAGGTGCGACTGCAGCACCGGCTCTCGGACTCCTTCCGCCGAGGGCGGCTCTTCCTCGCCGGCGACGCAGCACACGCGCACTCGCCGGCCGCGGCCCAGGGCATGAACACCGGGATGCTCGACGCCGTGAACCTCGGCTGGAAGCTGGCTTTCGCCGCAGCCGGCGACGAAGACGTCGACCACGCCGACCTGCTGTCGTCGTACGAGCGGGAGCGCAGGCCCGTGGCACGTCAGGTGCTCGCGCTCACGCACGCGGTCTTCTTCGCCGAGGCGTCCACGAACCCTCTCTCCGCCTTCCTGCGCGGGACGTTGGTGCCGCTGGCCGCCCCCGCCGTGCCGCTGATCCTGAACCAGCGGTGGCTCATGGCTCAGGTGGTCCGGATGCTCTCCCAACGGTGGGTCCGGTACCGCGGCAGCCCGCTCTCAGTGGACGGCGACCCGGGAGGAAGCGGTTGGCCGCGGCCCGGCGACCGGTTGCCTGACCAGGACGTGACGTACGACGGGAGGTGGGCTCGCCTGCACGAGCTGACCGCGCGGCCGGGAGTGCACGTCCTGCTGGAGCGTGACGCCGAGCCGCTCGACGTACCGCTCTTGGGCCCGCACGTGACCGTCCACCGCCTGACCAGCCATCCAGGACGTGGCCTTGCCGCGGTGCGGCCGGACGGCTACGTGGGTTTCCGCTGCGGGAACGCCGATCCCGCGCAGCTAGGCGCCTGGCTCGACCTCGTGGGGGCTCGCTAGCAGCGGGACTCAGAGCTCGAGAGACGTAGCAGGCTCCTGCGTCCTTGACTCGATATCCGTAGCGGCCGCGGCCAGCAGCTGATGAGCCAGGTCTGACAGGGCCCGGGCCGCAGCCAGCTCGTCGCCGATCGTCGGCACCGACTCGTCGTCGGGATTGCGGCGGCTCAGCCCGTGGCCGCGCATCTCCATCTTGTTCTCGAGGCTGAGTGTCGCGTCGGCGAGTGTGTTGTCACCCTGCTCGTCGAGCGTCACCTGCACCGTCCAGCTCTTGGTGGCCATGGGTCACTCCTCCCGGTACGGGTGGGTGCGACAGCGGTACGGGTCCCCTCAGTCTGCTCCGGTCCGGTGTCTTGCGGAAGTTCCGCGGGTCAGGAAGCGCCGTCGAGCAGCAGAGTCATGAAGGTGCTGTTGCGGCTCGGCTGGTAGTCGCCGAACGGCTCGCATGGTGTGAACCCAGCGGTGGTGTACAGCGCACGCGCCGCTGTGAAGGCCTCCATGGTGCCCGTCTCGAGACTCACCCGACTCAGGCCGCGGTCACGGGCTACCCCGACCAGGTGGTCGAGCATCGTGCGACCGATCCCGCGCCCGCGAGCTCCAGCAGCGGTGTGCATCGACTTCAGCTCGGCGTGGTGGTCGTCGAGCTGCTTCAGCGCCCCGACTGCCAGGAGCTCTCCGTCCACGCGCAAGCCGAAGAAGGTGACCGCCGGGTCGAGGAGCGCGTCGACGTCGAGGGCGTGGACGTCCTCAGGCGGGCTGTGGGTGTTGGCGAACTCCAGGTGGCGTTCGAGCAGTCGGCGGACGTCGTCGGTCCGCGGGTCGTCGATCGCGATCACGGCCTCGGGCACGTCGGAAGCCTAATGACGGCTTCGGTCGCCGTGAGCCGGTCGGCCCGTCGCCCGTCAGTCGGTCGGCCGGTCGGTTGTCACTCGGCGGAAGCGCCAGGTGCCGTGGGTGCAGGTGAGTGCCCAGTCGGGGTGGTGGGCGAGGTGGTGGTGGTAGGGGCAGACGAGGATGCCGTTGACGAGGTTGGTCTCGCCGCCGTGTTCCCAGGGGTGGGGGTGGTGTGCTTCGCAGACCGAGGCGGGCCGGTCGCAGCCGTCGATGACGCAGCCGCCGCCGTCGGGGTCGTCGGTGCCGCCGTGGTCGCGCAGGTCCAGGGCGATGCGCTGGTAGGGGGTGAACAGGCGTTGGCGGCGGCCGAGGTCGAGGGGTTGGCTGTTGCCGTCGAGGACGGCGGGGATGATCCCGGCGTTGCAGGCCAGCCGGCGCAGCTGGCCGGCGGAGACCTCTTCGCCGGTGTCGAGGGTGGTGGTGCCCAGGCCGGTGCGGAGCTGGTCGAGGGTGATGGTGGCGACGATGGTGGCGGGCACGCCGCCGGTGGTGGGCAGGATGGCTTCGGGGAGGCGTTCGAGGAGGTCCATCAGGGCGTGGCCGAGCCGGACCGGGTAGGGGATCACCCGGCCGGTGTCGCGTTCCTCGGGGGTGAGGTCGCCGTCGAGGCGGTGCCGGTCGGGGGCGTCGTCGTGGGGTGGACCCTGGCTGCCTGGTGGCGCGCCGCTCCCGCCGGGCCCGCTCCCGCCGGGCCCGCTGCCGGCGGTGCCGCTCGCGTCTGGCCCGCCCGGTGCGCCGGTGCTGTTGCCGGGCTGGGGGTGGCGGGTGTCGTCGGGTTGGCCGGTGCGGATGTTCGGGTTGTTCCGGCGGCGGGGTGCGGCCAGGGCGTGGAGGGCCTTGCGGAGGATGGCGGCCTGGAGGTGGGGGAGCTTGCCGCGGAAGCCGGTGGTGCCGTCGCCGTTGTCCCAGAACCGGATGCTGGCCTTGGCGCGGGCTTGGTCTTCCTCGTTCTGGAGGTCCTTGCCGGCCTTGGCGTCGGCGCCGTCGGGGTCGATGACCTCCCACAGGTGGCGGCCGACGGTCTTGAGCTGGGTGGGGGTGAGCCGCTGGCAGGCGTCGATCAGGAACCGTTGGCAGGCCTCGAGCCGGTCTTCGGGCAGGTCCTTGGGCAGCCGTGCGCAGCGCGGCCACGCAGACCCGGAGCTGGTCGGGGGAGCACAGGCCGCGGGCGAGCGCGTCGGCGAGCAGCCGGTAGCGGTGGTCGAGGTCGGTGGCGAGGCGGACCTGGGCGGCGGCGTCGGGGCGGCGCATCTGGGTCAGGTGCGCGAGGAACGCGGCGGTGGAGGTGGCACCGGTCAGGTCCTCGACGCGTTGGACCTTGCCGGCGGCCAGCAGCCGGAGCTTGAGCGCGAAGGCGGCGGCGATGATCTGGGCCACCGCGAGCAGCATCAGCCGGATCTCGCGCGCGCTCAGCGTGGCCACGCCGGCCTGCCGGGTCGCCTCGAGGGCCTCCAGGCAGGCCAGCACCGCGGTCACCACCGGATGCCCACCACCCGGGCCGCCGGCCCCGGCCAGCTCGGCGGCCAGGTCCGGGGCCCGGTCACGATCGGACTCCCCGGGCGTCTGCGCAGCGTCGTCGTCATCGCCGCGCGGGTCGGCGGCGCCCGACGGTTCGGTGTCACCCGCGGCGCCGGCGGAACGATTCGACGGCCGACGTCGTGGTGAGGCGGTAGAGGATCCACCAGCGAGTGGGGCCCCGTATGTCCGGCGGAGCGCTCCACGCCGGGCACCGCCCACCCCTCGCGGGCGGCCGGGGTGGCCTCCGCGTCCGGGGTGCGCTGCTCCGTCGTACTCACACCACGAACCTAGGCCAGACCAGACCCCGATTCGAACAAACTTTCGAGAGCCGTGGGCGAGCGCCGGCCCGCCGGACCTGTGGACGAAAAGTGGCTCGACCCGCCCGCTTCGACCCCCGGCCGAGCCCGCCCCCGACGCGATGGGAAAGGGGCGAAGGTCCCCGGCAGGTGCGGACGCCCCGAGGGCAGCGGGACCTTCGGCATTTCGCACCGAAATCACCCCAGTTGCCCTGGTACGACACGTAGCCTGAACCGGTGAGCGCGGCATGGACCTAGGGACGCTGTACCGGGACATCGTGGAGACGTCCCCAGACGGCATCTGGGTGATCGACGCCCAGGGCCGGACGCTCTATGCGAACCGCCGGATCGCCGAGCTCCTCGACCGCGACGTGGACGAGCTCGACGGGCTGACCGTCTTCGACGCCCTCGACGAGCAGGGTCGCGTCGAGTTCGCCGAGCACCTGCGCGACCTCGCTCGCGGCGAGGTGAACCCCGACGAGGTCGAGTGCCTCTGGGTGCGCCGGAGCGGCGAGCAGCTGTGGGTGCTGGTCCGGGAGAGCGCGCTGTACGACGAGCAGGGCAACCTCCAGGGGTACCTCCACCGGGTCAGCGACTACTCCGAGCGCCGGAGGCTCTTCGACGAGGTCCGCAGCAGCCAGAAGATGCTCGCGGAGGCGCAGCGCATCGCAAAGGTCGGCAGCTACGAGTGGGACATCGTCAACGACGTCATCACCGCCTCCGACGAGCTGCACGCGCTCTACGAGATCCCGCGCGACGCGTTCGGCGGCACCTATGCGGCCTTCCTCGAGACCGTCCACCCCGACGACCGCCACATCGTCGACGAGGCGGTCGCCGCCGCGCTGGGGGGAGCCGACGAGTTCGACTTCGTCGTCCGCATCACGCGCAACGGCGAGCCCGCCTGGATGCGCGGCCGCGGCGAGGTCTTCCGAGACGCGGCCGGCGTGCCGGTCCGGGCGAGGGGCACGCACCAGGACGTCACCGACGCCAAGGAGGCGGAGCTCTACCTCGAGGACCTCGTCGCCCAGAACACCCTCATGCAGCTCCTGGCGAGCGCGGCCAACGAGGCCGAGACCCTGTTCGAGCTCCTCAGCGTCGCCCAGCCGGTCCTGCTCCAGCACGACGACTGGTGCCGCGGCCGGGGGTTCGTGCCCGACCCCGACCGTCCCGGGGACCTGGTGGCGATGTACCTCGACCGCGAGGAGAAGGAGGCCGACGCGCAGCAGCCGGACCTGGTGGCTCACGAGCGAGGGCTCGCCCTCAGGGCCTACCGTGAGCGGGCCCAGGTCTGGGACGAGGAGACCTACCCGGGCCGTCCGTCGATCGCGTTCCCGGTCATGCTGGGCTCCGAGGTCGCCATCGTCATCGTGATCACGGCGGACGACCCGTTCGTGCGCCACTCGATGATCCGGCAGATGGTCGACCAGGTCGCCGTCCAGCTCGGAAGGGTCGCCGAGCGCGAGCGCGCCGCGAGGGAGCTCGCCGCGGCCCGGGACGCCGCGATGGAGGCTTCCCGGCAGAAGTCGGAGTTCCTCGCGACGATGAGCCACGAGATCCGCACCCCGCTGAACGGGGTGATCGGCCTCAACGACCTGCTCCTGCGCACCGAGCTCGACCCGCACCAGCAGCGGCTCGCCTCCGGCGCCCAGATCGCCAGCCGCGCCCTGCTCGGTGTCATCAACGACATCCTCGACTTCTCCAAGATCGAGGCCGGCAGGCTCGAGCTCGAGAACGTCGACTTCGAGGTCCGCCCGGTCTTCGACCAGGTCGCGAGCGTGCTCGCCGAGAGCGCCCGGAGCAAGGGCCTCGAGCTGATCGTGGCCTGCCACCCCGACGTCCCGGAGTTCCTCAACGGCGACCCGACCCGCCTCGCCCAGGTGCTGACCAACCTCGGCTCCAACGCGGTCAAGTTCACCGAGGAGGGCGAGGTCTTCATCCGCGCCACCGCCGAGGACGGGCCGACGGCGTCGACCGTGCTCCGCGTCGAGGTGACGGACACGGGCGTCGGCGTCGACCCCGACAAGCGGGAGCACATCTTCGACCCGTTCTCGCAGGCCGACGCGTCCACCACACGGCAGTACGGCGGCACCGGCCTCGGCCTCGCCATCTCCAGCGAGATCGTCGCGGCCCTCGACGGCGAGATCGGCCTCGAGAGCACGCCCGGCGAGGGGGCGACGTTCTGGTTCACCGCGCGGTTCGGCAGCGCCGGCCGCGATGCGAGGGGTACGTCGGACAGCGCGGCCGTGCTACGCGGCGACGCTCTCGCGGGCCGTCGGGTCCTCGTCGTCGACGACAACGCGAACAACCGGCTCATCCTCAGCGAGCACCTCTGTCGCTGGGACGTGCGCGCGACCACCGCGCCCACCGCGTTGCGGGCCCTCGAGCTGATGCGGCAGGCGGAGGCCGCGGGGGAGCGGTTCGACGCCGTGCTGCTCGACATGGCGATGCCGGAGTACGACGGCATGCACCTCGCCGCGATGGTCCGGGACGACCAGACCCTCGCGGGGACGCCGCTGATCATGCTCACCTCCTCGGCCGAGCCGGCGGAGGAGGAGCTGCTGCGCGCGGGCATCGTCGAGTGCCTGACCAAGCCGGTCCTCGCGGGCGACGTCCTCGAGGCGCTGCTCCGGGCCCTCGACAGCGGCGAGCCCGCGGCCCGTCGTACCAGTCCCAGGTCCCGCGAGACACGCATCCCGGTGGCGGAGGCCGACCGCCCGCGGCTCCTCGTCGTCGAGGACAACCCGGTCAACCAGCTCGTCGCCCTCGGCATCCTGGAGACGCTCGGCTACGCGGCGGACACCGCCGACGACGGGCTCGAGGCACTGGAGGCGTGGAAGCGGGGGTCCTACGCGGCCGTGCTGATGGACGTGCAGATGCCGCGGATGGACGGGTACGCCGCGACCCGCGCGCTCCGCGAGCTCGAGGAGGAGCACGAGCACGACCGGGTCCCGGTGATCGCGATGACCGCGGCGGCCGTGGAGGGTGAGCGCGAGAAGTGCCTCGCGTCCGGGATGGACGACTTCCTCACGAAGCCGGTGAACCCCGACGCCCTCGGCGCGATGCTGCGCAGGTGGCTGAGCGGGGAGCACACCCCGCACGCAGACCTTCCCCGGCAGACGACCCGCAGGGACGGCGCCCTCGACCTCGAGCGGCTCGACATGCTGCGCGACCTCGACCCCGGGAGCACGACCTACCTCGACAAGGCGATCGGGAACTTCGTCGCGCGAGTGCCCGAGTCGGTCCACGCGATCCGGACGGCCGCAAGGTCCCACGACCACGAGGCGCTGACCTACTCCGCGCACCGGCTCAAGGGCAGCGCGCTGAACCTGGGTCTGCCCGCGGTCGGCCACCTCGCCTACGAGCTCGAGATGCTCGGCGACACCGGGACGACCAACGGCGCGGCCGAGCTCGTCGAGGACCTCGAGGAGGCGCTGTCGAAGGCGGTCGAGGAGATGCTGGCCTACCAGCGCGGCTACCAGGACGGGTCGCTCCGGCCGTCGGTGTGACGCACCGCAGCTGACCAGGGGACCATCGGCCCTTTCGCTCGGGCCCACGCCGGGAGAAGCGTGGACTCAAACGGGGTCGACCTTGGAGCGACCATGTTCGACGAAGACCGCACGCATGAGGTGGACAAGCTCGTCCAGAAGGCAGCCGACGCGGCTCGCGCGTTCCGCAGCCTGGACCAGGAGCAGGTAGACGCCATCGTCGACGCGATGGTGCGGGCAGGGGTACGCGCGGCGCCGGAGCTGGCGAAGCTGGCGATCGACGAGACCGGCTTCGGCGTGTTCGAGGACAAGGTCGTCAAGAACTACGTCGCGACCGAGTTCCTCTCCGACTACCTGCGCGACAAGCGCTCCGTCGGCGTCGTCGACGAGGACGTCGAGCGCAACATCGTGCGAGTGGCGGAGCCGATCGGCGTCGTCCTTGCGATCACCCCGGTCACCAACCCGACCTCGACGGTGCTCTACAAGGCGATCGTGGCCGCGAAGACCCGCAACGCGGTGATCTTCCGCCCCTCCCCGTTCGCGGTCCGGTGCTGTGAGCGCTCCGCGGAGATCCTCCGGCAGGCCGCGGAGGCAGCCGGCATGCCTCACGGCGCGCTCCAGGTGATCCCGGACGCCGAGCACGAGGTGACCCACTACCTGTTCAAGCACCCGCAGGTCGACTTCATCTGGGTCACCGGCGGGCAGAAGATCGTCAAGCTCGCCAACGAGGCGGGCAAGCCGTCGCTGAGCGTCGGGCCGGGGAACGCCCCGATCTACATCCACCGCACCGCCGACGTGAAGGGTGCGGTCGTGGACATCTTGATCTCCAAGACCTTCGACGCCTCGGTGATCTGCCCCGCCGAGCAGACCTGCATCGTCGACGACGCGGTGTACGACGAGATGGTGGCGGAGTTCGAGCGCATGGGTGCCTTCCTGCTCAGCAAGGAGCAGACCGACGCCCTCTCGGAGTTCGCCTTCGGCTGCGGCGACAAGGTCAACATGGAGGCCCTCGGGCAGCAGGCCCCCGAGCTCGCGAGGAGGGCGGGGTTCGAGGTCCCGGCCACGACGAAGATCCTCGTGGCGCCGCTGCCCACCGACCTCGGGGAGCTGGCCGAGCACCCGCTGGTGCAGGAGAAGCTCATGCCGGTGCTGGGCCTGGTGCGTTCACCCGACGTGCAGCACGGCATCGACACCGCGGTGCTCGTCACCGAGCACGGCGGCCTCGGGCACACCTCGGCGATCTACGCCAACGACGACACGGTCGTGGAGGCGTACGGCGCCGCGGTGCGGACCGGGCGGATCCTCGTGAACGCGCCCACGGCGGTGGGGGCCCTCGGCGGGGTCTACAACAACCTCACCCCCACCTTCTCGCTCGGCTGCGGCACCTGGGGCGGCTCCTCGACGACCGAGAACGTCAACTACACCCAGCTGCTCAACATCAAGACGATCTCCTACCGGCGCACCCCGCCCCAGTGGTTCCGGGTCCCGTCGAACACCTTCTTCAACGCGGGCGCGCTGGAGAACCTGCGTGACATCGAGTGCCAGAGCGCCGTCATCGTGACCGACGCGATGTGCGAGCAGCGCGGCGTGGTCGACCTGCTGCGCAGCAAGCTGCGCACCAGTCACGTCCAGGTCTTCAGCGAGGTCGAGCCGGAGCCGGACGAGGGCACGATCCGACGCGGGATCGCCCTCATCGAGCGGACCAGGCCCGACCTCCTCGTCGCGGTCGGTGGCGGCTCGGTCATGGACGCCGCCAAGGCGATGCGGCTCTTCTACGAGCACCCGGAGAAGAGCCTCGACGACCTGACGCTGCCCTTCCTCGACCCGCGCAAGCGGGTGGCCGACTACCCGCGCGACCCCCACACCGTGCACCTGGTCGCGATCCCCACGACGGCGGGCACCGGGTCCGAGGTCTCGCCCGCCGCGGTCATCACGGTGGGCGACCACAAGGAGACCCTGGTCGACTACTGCCTCGTCCCCGACGTGGCGATCGTGGACCCCGAGCTCACGCTGTCGATGCCTCGCTCGGTCACGGTGGACAGCGGCATCGACGCCCTGACCCACGCGCTCGAGGCGGGCGTGTCGATCTTCGCCTCGCCGTACACAGATGCGTTCTGCGTGCAGGCCGCGAACCTGATCTTCCGCGCCCTGCCCAAGGTGTACGACGACCCGTCCGACCTCTCGGCGAGGACCGAGATGGCCAACGCCGCGACGCTCGCCGGGCTCGCCTTCTCGAACGCCTTCGTGGGCACGAACCACGCTCTCGCCCACGCCGTGGGCGCCCGGTTCGGCATCGCCCACGGCCGGGCCAACGGCATCTTCCTGCCCCACGTGCTCCGCTACAACGCCGGCCTGCCGAGCAAGTTCATGCCGGCGCCCGGCTACTCGGCGTACGTCGCTCCCGAGAAGTACGCCCAGCTCGGGCAGGTCGTCTTCGGCGGCCACGGCGGCGAGGAGAGCCGCGAGCGACTGTTCAACAGCGTCGAGGAGCTCCTCGACCGGATCCACATGCCGCGGAGCCTCAAGGAGGCCGGTGTGGACGAGAAGGAGTTCCTCGAGGCGCTGCCGGAGCTGGCCCTGACCGCCTTCCAGGACCTGAGCAACCGCACGAACCCGCGGATGCCCCTGGTCAGCGAGATCGCCGAGCTGCTCAGCGCCGGCTACTACGGGACGGAGGAACATGCCCACTGACACCGCCACGAAGACGATCGAGGTCAAGGCGTCGCTCGACGACGTCCTCACGACGATCCGGGACGTCGAGGGCCAGGTGAGCTGGATCCCCGAGATCCTCGAGGCCGAGCTGCTCGAGGTGTACGACGACGGGCTGCCCGCCACGGCCCGGTTCAAGGCCTCGGCGACGGTCGGGACCGACGAGTACACCTTGTCCTACGAGCACGCCGACGACGAGATGTCGTGGACGATGCTCAAGGGCCGGCTCCAGACGGGGCAGGAGGGGCGCTACACCCTTGTGGCCAAGGGCAAGCACGCCACCACGGTGACCTACGAGCTGACCATCCACCACAACATGCCGCTCCCGGGGTTCATCCGCAGCCGCGTGATCAAGGGGCTCGTGGACAACACGCTCAACGGACTGAAGCAGCACCTCGAGGGTCAGAGCGCCAGTCCGAGGTAGAGCAGCACGGCGATCAGGGCGGCGAGGCCGAGCCAGATGATGATGTCGGCACGCGCCTCGACGAGCAGCCGGAGCTGCCGTCCCGCCCTGCCTGTCCCGAGGACCTGCTCGGCGTCCACGACCCGGGTGATCCCGATGCCGATCGTGATGAGGCTGGCCGCACCGACGGTGCAGAACAGGCACAGGGCGCCGATGGAGAACGCCGACTGCTGCATGTACCAGGTCACGAACGCCGACATGAACAGAGTCAGGCCGAACAGGGTCGCGAGGTAGGACCGGGACAGTCGTGAGCCGAGCAGGCCGGCCAGCCCGGCGGAGGCGAGCAGCGCGAACACCGGCAGGCTGACCAGCGTGTTCGGGACGCCGAGGGCCGAGGACTGCCAGTGGGTGAAGATGCTGTTGCAGGAGATGACGGAGTTGATCTCGCAGAAGGACGTGCTGTCCGGGTTGTCGGCGTACGCGATCCGCTCGACGAGCTGCCAGGCAGCGGCGATCCCGCCGAGCACGCCCCCGAGCAGCATCAGGACGAACCAGACGACGGCCGGCCGCTGTCCCTCGTAGGCCTCGTGCGCTTCCCGGACTCGGACCGGTGTGGCCATGGTGTGCTCCCTCCACGTCGCCGGTGTCCCCCACCAGCACTCCTGGTCTCGATCCTCCCCGCGCATCCGGTTCGTCCCACAGGGTCGTCGGTCCCGAGCAGACGGGGCCGAAAGGGTCGGCTCCGTGGTCGCCCCGGGTCAGTTCACGTCCGTCAGTAGAGCCGGCTGAGCCCCGCGAGGTCTCCTGAGCCCAGGCTCCGGCCGGAGGAGTCGCACCACCCCATGGCGCTGCTCATCGTCAGCGCCGCCGTGTGGGGGCTCTCCGGCACGTGGGCCAGGCCGAAGGAGTGGCCGCGCTCGTGGGTCATCACGGCCTGCAGGTCGTAGCTCGCCTCACAAGAGGGCGACCTCGGTCGTAGCGTGAAGAGGCCCGGGTGGTCGTTGAGCATCACGTCGGACTGCCAGATGTCGCCGCGGTAGGTGTAGGTGCAGGTGACGGCCACGACGTCGTCGGGCAGCGGCCCGAACGAGATCACGTTGATGCCGTCGGTGTTACCGGACGGGAAACACTCGGCCTCGGCGGTCACGTTCGCCCGGCGGACGGTCGGTCCCGCGTAGATCACCGGCGGCAGCAGAGGCGTGGGCGCCACCGGCCCGGCACAGCTGGACCGGGCCCGGGCGATCGTGCGGGTCGCCCTCTCGATCGCGCGCGCTGCCCCCTCGCGGTCGAGGTAGGAGGGGATGGAGGCGACGTTCAGGACCCAGGTGGAGGGGTGCGCCTGGTGCGCGCTGTGGACGGCGTACTCGACCTGCCCGCAGCCGTCGCTCTCACGTGGGGCCTCGGCCGGTCGTGCCCCCAGGTCCTCGCCGCCGGTGCCGCGCAGCAGGAAGAGCACGCCCACGAGCGCGAGCACGACCGCGGGCCATGAGCGCGCGCGTGCGGCACGGAACCCCATGGGACCCTCCCCCGGCTGAGCCGGTGGCGCCGGCTCTCCCCGCTCTCATGGGAGCAGAGCGGCGCCCGCCGCGCCAGAGCAGGACGGCCCGTTCAGACGGCCTGTGCGTCCCCGAAGGTCATCGCGAGGTTCGGGATGGTGGTGCTGAACAGCGCGCGACGCGGAAGGCCGAGGGCGGCCAGCTCCTTGCCGATCGGGTGGCCGCCGAGTCTCAGCTCGGCGCCGCCGGGCCGCGACCGGATGCCCTGGGGGTCCATCTCCCACGACGTGTGGCGGGTGACCCCGCCGAGGTGGGAGTACGCCGTGAGGGCCATCCCGCTTCCCGGCGCAGGGAGCCTCAGACCTCGGTGGACGCGCAGGTCTACGACGAGCTCACCGTCCTGGCGCAGCACGACGTGCTTGGTCCTTCCCTCGAGATCGGCGTCGAAGTCGGCGAGCGTCTTGGGGAAGCCCCAGATCTCCCTGCCCGCCGCCATCGTGAACTCGCCGTCCACCGGGAGGCGGTGGATCAGGACGCCGGCGTCCCCGCGGAAGAGCGAGCGCAGGTCGCCCATCGTCGTACGACGGGCGGGGGCGTCGTGCCGCCGGACGAGGACGCAGACTCCGAGCTCGTCGTACGGGCCGAGGTCTCCGTCGACGTACCGCACGAACACCAGCCCGACGACCGACCGGCCCGGGCGGAACGGAAGCACCTCGAGGCCGGAGTAGTCCACCATCTCCTGGGCGCGATCCGAAGGCACGGAGAACATCGCCGTGGCCGCGGCGGCCGTCCTGACCCTGACCGGCATGGTCACCGTGCGGTCGAGGACCCTGTGCGAGCTCGCGGACATGCGCCAACCTTCCCTGGAACCGGTTCTAGGGAAGGTTGGCGTGAATCGTCGTGGAGCGCAATGCCCGCTCAGGGCGAGAAGCGCCGCAGCCGCAGGCTGTTGGTCACCACGAAGACGGAGCTGAACGCCATCGCCGCTCCGGCGATCAGCGGGTTGAGGAAGCCGAGGGCCGCCAGCGGGATCGCCGCCACGTTGTAGGCGAACGCCCAGAACAGGTTGCCCTTGATCGTCCGCAGCGTCGCCCGGGCCAGCCGGATCGCGTCCGGGGCGGCCTTGAGGTCCCCGCGTACCAGCGTCAGGTCGCTCGCCTCGATCGCGACGTCGGTGCCGGTGCCCATGGCGAGTCCGAGGTCGGCCTGGGCCAGGGCCGCCGCGTCGTTCACGCCGTCACCGACCATGGCCACCACGGCTCCCTCGGACTGCAGTCGCTTGACGACGTCGACCTTGTCGGCGGGCAGGACCTCCGCGACCACGTCGGCCTCGTCGATCCCGACCTGCGAGGCGACGGCCCGGGCCGCCCGCTCGTTGTCGCCGGTCAGGAGGACCGGCCGGAGACCGAGCCCCCGCAGCTGCTCGATCGCCTCGGCGGACGACTCCTTGATCGTGTCGGAGACGACCACGACGCCACGGACCCGGCCGTCCCAGCCGACCCAGACCGGGGTGCGCCCCTCGGCCTCGGCAGCGGCGGCGTGCGCCTCGAGCGACTCGGGGGCGTGCATCGCCCACTCGCCGCGCAGCCACGACGAGCGGCCCACCACGACGGCGTGACCCTCGACGACACCGGAGACGCCCTGCCCGCCGTGGTTGTCGAACCCCTCGACGGCAGGAAGCGAGTCCAGCTGCTCACGGGCGTAGCGGGCCACCGCCTGCGCGATCGGGTGCTCCGAGGCGTCCTCGAGCGCGCCGGCGACGCGCAGTAGCTCCTCGGCTGACTCTCCCTCGGCAGGGTGCACCGAGGCCACGCTCATGCGACCGGTGGTGACCGTGCCCGTCTTGTCGAGGACGATCGTGTCGACAACCCGGGTGGACTCCAGGATCTGGGGGCCCTTGATCAGGACGCCGAGCTGGGCGCCACGCCCGGTGCCGACGAGCAGGGCGGTCGGTGTCGCCAGGCCCAGCGCGCAGGGGCAGGCGATGATCAGCACCGCGACGGCAGCGCTGAAGGAGGCCGTGGCCGGGTTGCCGGTCAGCAGCCACACCGTCAGGGTGAGCAGCGAGAGCCCGATGACGATCGGGACGAACACACCCGAGACTCGGTCGGCGAGACGTTGCACCTCGGCCTTGCCGGTCTGGGCCTCCTCCACCAGGCGGGCCATCTGGGCGAGCTGCGTGTCCGCGCCGACCCGGGTGGCCCGGACGACCAGGCGGCCGCCGGCGTTCACGGTCGCGCCGACGACGTCGTCACCCGGCCCGACCTCCACCGGGACGGACTCGCCGGTGAGCATGGACGCGTCGACGGCCGAGGTGCCGGACTCGACGACTGCGTCGGTCGCGATCTTCTCGCCCGGGCGTACGACGAAGGTGTCCCCGACGCTCAGCTGTGCCACCGGCACGCGCACCTCGACGCCGTCACGCAGGACGGCGACGTCCTTCGCGCCCATGTGGAGCAGCGCCCGCAGGGCCGCGCCTGAGGACTTCTTGGCCCGCGCCTCGAGGTAGCGGCCGAGCAGGATGAACACCGTCACGGCGCTCGCGACCTCGAGGTAGATCTCCGTGCCGCCCTGGTCCGCGTTGGGCAGGAGGGTGAACTCCATCTTCATGCCGGGCATGCCGGCGTCGGTGAAGAACAGCGCCCACACCGACCACAGGAAGGCGGCGCCCACGCCGACGGAGATCAGGGTGTCCATGGTCGCCGCACCGTGCCGGGCGTTGGCCCACGCGGCGCGGTGGAAGGGCAGCGCGCCCCAGACGACCACGGGGGCCGCCAGGGTCAGGGAGAGCCACTGCCAGTTGTCGAACTGCAGCCACGGGACCATCGCCATCGCGACGACCGGGACGGTGAGCACGGCCGAGACGACGAGGCGCTGCCACCAGCGGGCGGCCTCGTCGAAGCGCTCCTCCTCGCCGGTGTCCTCCTCGCCCGTCGGGCCGGTCGGGGCAGTCGGAGGCGGGGGGAGCGTGGCGGCGTACCCGGTTGCCTCCACCGTGGCGACCAGGTCCTCGGGGCTGACCCCGTCGCCGTAGGTGACCTTGGCCTTCTCGGTCGCGTAGTTGACCGTCGCGGTCACGCCCTCGAGCTTGTTGAGCTTCTTCTCGATGCGGTTGGCGCAGGAGGAGCAGGTCATACCGCTGATCTCGAGCTCGACGTCGGTGGTCTTGCCCTGGGTGCTGCTCGGGTGCGCGGACACGTTCATCTCCTCCTCCTGTGCCGGGGACCTTTTGCCCCGGACCTCTGCCTGGCTACTGGGCGAGCCGGTAGTCGCCGGCCTCGTCGAGAGCCTCGACGACTGTGCTCTCGGCGAGCGGGTTCTCGCTGGTCACGGTGACCGTGGACGTGCCGCCGGCCACGAGGTCGACAGCGACGTCGGTGACGCCGTCGACGGCCTTGAGCTCACTGGTCACGGCGCCGGCGCAGTGACCGCAGGTCATGCCGGTGACGGAGAAGGTCTGGGTGCTCATGCTGACTCCTTCGTGTGGGTTCGCCGGCCTCGTACGCCGGGCGTTCGTGGGTGTTCTTCCGGGTCCGCGGTCAGGAGCGGACGAGGCGCGCGATCGCGGCCGACGCCTCGGTGATCTTGTCCTCGGCCTCGGAGCCGCCGACCTTCACCGCGTCGCTGACACAGTGGCGCAGGTGCTCGTCGAGCAGCGAGAGCGCGACCGTCTCGAGCGCCTTGGTCACGGCCGACACCTGCGTGAGGATGTCGATGCAGTACGTCTCCTCGTCGACCATCCGCTGGATGCCGCGGACCTGACCCTCGATGCGCTTGAGCCGGTTGAGGTGGGCCTGCTTCTCGGCGATGTACCCGGGCTGGACGTTTGCCATGTGCTTCTCCTCTTTCACACCCCCTGGGGGTATTCGGAGACTATACCCACAGGGGGTATCACGCAAGGGACTTCCGTCGCTGATGCCGGAGCAGAGCTGGCGGCGTGACGGATCTCCGCCGCGAGGGCGGGCCGTCCGCAGAAGTGGCGCTCGCGACGCGAGGCCGGAGCCGGGTGCTGATGCTGGCCGGCTTCACCGGCCGGGTCCGGTCACCACCAGCCCTGCTTCCGCGCCCACCGCAGCAGCAGGAGGCTGATGGTCAGCATGGCCAGGAGTACGACGCCCAGCTGCGTGTAGTGAGTCGTCCGGTTGACGATCACGTTCATGCCGTAGACGGACGCGATCGCCGTGATCGGGAGGGTGACCGCCGCGATCACGGCGAGCCGCTCCATCGCCAGGGTCAGCTTCGTGTTGACCCGGGTCTGGTACAGCTCGATCACGGCGAACAGGAAGTGCCACTCCCCGTCGCCGATCGACTGGACCCGCTTGAACTGGTCGGCGAGGTCGCGCGCGAAGACCAGGTCCGACTCGTCCACGAACCGGTCGAGCGAGGAGAGCCGCGCGTAGATGTCGTGGGTCTGCGCCGCCATGGTGCGCGCGGTGATCAGCTCGTGGCGGACCAGGAACATCCGCTCGAGCAGCTCCTCCGGCTCCTTGATCTGCCGCGCCATCACCTGCTGCTCGAGGTCGGGGACCTTCTCCGCGACGTCGCCGATGAGCGCTCGTTGCGTGCGCGCGACCGCCGACGCGATCGCGTAGGCCACCTCGGCCGGCGAGGCGGGCGCGAAACGGCCGGAGGTGATCCGGCGGAGCACCGCGGAGGTCTCGGTGAGCGCCTCGGTCGGGTCGACCGCTGGGTTGAGCGGCCCGTGCATCGTCACCAGGTAGCGCGGCGACACGACGAGGTCGAGCTCGAGGAGGTGCACGTGCCCCGCGTCACCGAGCAGTGGTGAGTGCATCGTGAGGAACCAGTGGTCGGCGTAGGCGTGCACGGACGGGAGGTGGTTGCGCCGCTGGCACGACGCAACCACCTGCGGGTGGCAGCCCAGCCCCGCCAGGAAGCCCTCCACCTGCTCGTCCCAGGACGGCACGTCGACCCAGACGAAGCCGTCGTCGCGGCACAGCAGCTCGGCGACGTCGTCGCTGTCGTGGTCCTTCGCCCCCGACGCGTCCACGAAACGAACGTCCATGAGCACAGCGTGACCCCCGCAGCCCCGGGCGTCCAGCAGGAGCAGGTCAGCTCTTCAGCAGGTCCTGCATGGTGGAGATCTCCTTCTCCTGGGCGTCGATGATGTCCTCGGCCAGGGAGATCGCCTCGGCGTTCTCGCCGTCCTCCACCTCGGCCTCGGCCATCTCGACCGCGCCTTCGTGGTGCTCGACCATCATCTCCAGCCACATGTCCTGGAACTCCTCCGTACGGGCCTCCTCGAGGGCGGCCATCTCGTCGGCGCTCATCATCCCGGGCATGTCGGCGTCCACCTCCATGCTCTCGCCGTGACCGTCGGCATGAGCGTGGTCGCGGCTGGTCGCCGGGACCGGCTCGCCCCACTCCTCCAGCCAGTCCGCCATCTTCTCGATCTCGGGTGCCTGTGCGGCGCGGATCTGGTCAGTGAGGTCGACGACCTCCGGGTCGAGCTCGCGGCCCAGGGTCAAGTCGACCATCTGGAGGGCTTGCGCGTGGTGCTGGATCATGTCGCTGCTGAACTCGACGTCCGCCTCGTTGTGTCCCTTGCTGTCCGAGGACGAGCCGGAGGCCGAGCAGCCGGCGAGGGACATGGTGAGTGCCGCCGCGACGGCAGCGAGGGCGCGCGTGTAGCGCATCGATGTTGCTCCTTCTCGAAACGATTTTGACTGTGCGGCTGGGGTCCCGAGGGCCTGTCAGCAGCGCATCACCGTGAACCGCGGGACCGGTGTCGCGTCGCGCAGCACCGGTGGAAGGGGCAGTGGCGTTCGGGAGCGAGCACGGTCGAGGACCGACACCCAGGTGGTACGCCGACCTCCGACCGCCACAACGGCGAGAACCATGAGCAGCGCGATGCAGAGCACCAGCACGGCCTCGCCCTCGCCGTGCTCGGCGGGCGCCGTGGCCTCGTGGCCGGAGGGCTCCTGGGCGTGCATGCCGGCCGCTGCCGTCGCCAGGGCGTGGTGCGCGGTCGTCGTACCGCAGCTCACCATCAGGCCGTGCATACCGAAGATGCCGAGCACCAGAAGGCCCAGCAGCGCACGCTTCGAGAACGACATCCCTGCCGATTGTAGGAACCGGTCCCAGCCGCCCCGGCGGGGAGTCAGACCACGGACAGCGGGAGCGACCTCCCGACGATGCTCCGGCGTACGACGGGCAGGGCGGCCGCGATCCGGCGCAGCTCCTGCACCGAGTGCGCCTGTGGCGAGGACACGACCGCAGGCACGCCGGCGTCCCCGGCCTCACGCAGCTCGACGTCGAGCGGGACCTGACCGAGGAGGGGCGCGTCGATCGCCTCGGCCAGCCGGGCGCCGCCACCCGACCCGAAGAGCGCCGTGCTCTCGTGGCAGGAGCCGCACACCAGCGCGGACATGTTCTCCACCACCCCGGCCACCGGCATCCGGGCGTTGCGGGCCATCCGGCCGACGCGCTCCGCGACCGTCCGGGCGGCCGGCTGCGGCGTGGTCACCGCGACGAGCGCGGCGTCGGGCACGAGCTCGAGCAGCGACATCGTCACGTCGCCGGTGCCGGGCGGCAGGTCGATCAGCAGCGCGTCGAGGTCGCCCCAGTGCACGTCGCCGAGGAACTGCTCGATTGCCTTGTGCAGCATCGGCCCGCGCCAGACGACGGGCTCCTCGTCCTGGACGAAGAAGCCGACCGACATGAGTGAGACGCCGTGGGCCTCGACCGGCAGCATCAGGCCCTTCAACGCCACGGGCGCCCGGCGTACCCCGAAGAGCTGGGGAACCGAGTAGCCCCACACGTCGGCGTCGAGAACGCCCACCCGCTTGCCCTGCTGGGCGAGGGCGACCGCGAGGTTGGCGGTGACCGTCGACTTGCCGACGCCGCCCTTGCCGCTGGCCACCGCGTAGACCTGGGTGGACGAGTCGATCCCGAACGCGTGCGCGCCCTCGGGGCGGGACCCGCGCAGCTGCGAGGCGAGGCGCATCCGCTCGCTCTCGCTCATGGCGGCGAAGTCGACCTCCACCCGCTCCACGCCCGCGACCGTGCCTACCGCCGCGGTGACGTCCCGCGCGAGGGTGTCCTTCAGGGGGCACGACGGTGTGGTCAGGCGAACCGTGACCCGGACGCGGCCGGACCGGTCCACGTCGACCTCGCCGAGCATCCCCGCCTCGGCCAGGGGCAGGTGCAGCTCAGGGTCCTCCACCCTGTCGAGGGCGGAGTGAACGGCGGCCGGATCCACCTCGGCGGCGGGGCGGCGACGTGAGAGCAGGGCCATCAGTCGTCCCCTCCCGCGGTCGCGGCCGTGGTGCCCGCGACGCGGTACGCGGACCGCTTCGGCGTGACGTGCCGCATCATGAACTCCGGCCGCCGCTGCCCGTCCGGGCCGGGACCGGGGCGGGTCATGGCCAGCCAGCGGCGGTAGACCTCCCGCGACTTGTTCACGTCGACCTCGACGTCGCCGTACTGGTCGCCGGGCCGGGCCTTCTCGATCCTCACCTTCTGGTGCCAGCAGTGCATGCCCGAGACAGGGTCCGGCTGGACCGGGAAGGTGAGGTTCTGGTGCACCCCCGGGTCGTCCCAGTAGATCCGCTCGGAGTCGGGGTCCTCGCTCTTGAAGGGCTTGACGCCCTCCTTGTAGCGGAGCTTCCAGATGCCGTCCTCGGACCGGTTGAGATCGACCTTGCCCATCACCCAGCGGCTGCCGGGGTGGCCGTCCTGCGTCCACCGACCCATGTGGTGCGACAGACCCACGACGCCGGGGCGGATCGCCTCGGTGGCCCAGACCCGGACGACGAAGTGCCCGATCTCGGTCGTCACCCGCACGAGGTCTCCGGTGGTCACGCCGAGCTTCTCGGCATCGCCTCTGTTGAACCACAGCGGGTGGGTGTTGGCGATCTCGTTGAGGTACTTCGCGTTGCCCGAACGGGTGTGGATCAGCGTGGGCAGGCGGAAGTTCGGCATGAGCACGAACTCGTCGCCTGCCCGGTCGACCTTGCGCGCCGAGACGTGGGACTCGATGTACCCCGGCGTCGCGTGCTCCGGCCAGCCCCAGTCGGCCAGGGTCGTGGAGTACAGCTCGAGCTTGCGGGAAGGGGACAGCCAGCCGGCGGTCTTGGAGCCGTCCTCGTGGACGACGCCGACCGCACCCGCCTCGCCCACCAGGGGCGGCTGCGAGTCCAGGGTGACGGGCTTGCGCAGCACGCCCTTCTCGTCGGCCTCGGCGCCCTCCAGCTCGGCCTCGCTCAGCGGCCGCTCGTCCAGACGGTAGAGCTCCTTGGCCACCTCGAAGACGCCGTACTTGCGCATGTACTGCAGCGGCGTCATCCCCTGCGCCTCGGCCGCCTCCGGCAGCCCGGGCACGCTGGTCCCGAAGAGGGTGTCGTAGTACTCGTCCTGGGTCATCTTCTCGCCGGGACGCTCCTGCGACTCGAAGTGCTTGCGGATGCCGAGGGAGCCGTCCGGGTCGATCTTCCAGGAGAGGTCGAACCAGAACTCGTTCTCCTCCCACACCTCGCCCGGGTTGGCGTCGCGGGTGTCCTGGTAGGGGATGCCGCGCTTCTCCATCGCCACCCGCTGGACGGGCTGGCGGAAGGCGAGCCACTTGGACGCGTGCGTCTCGAACGACATCGTGTCGTGCCGCTCGGAGGCGTGTCCCATGGGGAGCACGTAGTCGGCGAAGGTGGCCGACTCGCTCCAGGTGGGGGTGAGCGCCACGTGCAGGCCGATCTTGCTCTCGTCCTTCAGCACGTCGATCCAGGTGAACCCGTCGGGGTTGACCCACAGCGGGTTGTAGACCCGGCTGAAGTAGACCTCGAGCCTGCCGCGGCCGTCCTTCAGCAGGTGCGGCAGCAGGATCGACATCTCGTTGGTCGTGAGCGGGTACTCGATCGGCCAGAGCTTCTCGCTCCAGACGTCGTTGGCCTCGGGCATGTCGGGGAAGTGCGCGATGAACTTGTCCCAGCCGTTCGGGTGGGTGCCGCCGACCGTGCCCACGCTGCCGGTGAGCACGTTGAGGAAGAACAGGCTGCGCGCGATCTGCCAGCCACCGAGGTTGCCCGCCGCGGCGGAGCGCCAGGTGTGCGTGGCGAGGCGGGTGCCGGCCTCGCCGACGATGCGGGCGAGCTCCTCGACCTGCGCCACGGGGACGTGGGCCTCGCCTGCTGCGTACTCGAAGGTGTACTGCGCGTAGTCCTCGGTCAGCCGCTCCAGGAAGACCTCGAAGTCCTTCGGCGCGTCCGGGTGCAGGCGCTCGAGGTAGACGTCCCAGTTCACCCAGCGCCGGATGTACCCCTCGTCGATCTTGCGGGTGCGCAGCAGGTAGGAGGCGACGGCCAGGAAGATCGCCGCCTCGCTGCCCGGCCACGGCGCGATCCACAGGTCGGCGTGCGAGGCGGTGTTGGACAGCCGCAGGTCCAGGGCCACCAGCTTGGCGCCCTCCTGCTTGGCCTCCATGATCCGTTGTGCGTGCGGGTTGAAGTAGTGCCCGGTCTCGAGATGGCTCGAGAGCAGCAGGATCACCTTGGCGTTGGCGTAGTCCGGCGACGGCCGGTCGTACCCCATCCAGTGGGTGTAGCCGGAGCGGCCGCCGGAGGAGCAGACGTTGGTGTGGCTGTTGTGCCCGTCCACGCCCCACGCCTGCAGGACGCGCTCGGCGAAGCCGTCCTCGCCGGGCCGGCCGACGTGGTACATCACCTCGTCCTTGCGGTCCTCGACGATGGCGGACCTGATGCGCCCCGCGATGTCCTCGAGGGCCTCCTCCCACGAGACCCGCTCGAACCTGCCGGAACCGCGCTCGCCGACCCGCCTCAGCGGGTACAGGATCCGCTCCGGGTCGTGGACCTGGTTGATCGTCGCGGGCCCCTTGGCGCAGTTGCGCCCGCGCGAGCCGGGGTGCGCGGGGTTCCCCTCGAACTTCTTGATCGAGAGGTCCTCCTGGTCGACGTACGCCAGCAGGCCGCACGACGACTCGCAGTTGAAGCAGATGGTGGGGATCAGCGAGTAGGTGTGCGGCACCTTCCGCGGGTGCGCCTTGGCGTCGTACTCGACGTGGTGGTCCCAGTCCTCCGGCGGCGGGTAGTTCCGCAGCCGCTCGTGCGTGCGCGCGCCGGGAAGGGGGACCTCGGCCTTGTCGCGCTCGAGCTCAGCGGTCATGAGGGTTCCTTCCGGGAGACGACGAGTGAAGACGGCGCGGTCATGACAGCGGCGGGTCCTGCCCGGCGCGGACGAAGACGCTCTCGTAGGCGATCAGCGCGGGCTGGACGATCAGGCCCCCGAGACCGAGCAGTACGACGGCAGCTCCGGCCCAGGCGAGCCCGCCGAGGACGGCGGCCACTGCGGCGGGGAGGACGGCGCCGACCCAGAACAGCCTGGAGTACCTCCCGCTCGTGATGATGTGGGCGGCCACCGTGGCCTGGCGGCTGGCGTGCTTGCCGGCGTACTCGACGGCGAGCATCAGCAGGTGCGCGACGGTGCCGATGACGAAGGCCGCGGCAAGGAACGCCCACGCCTCGTCGGAGAGGTCGGTGAACAGGCCCGCGACGGCGAGGGCGCCGCTGCCGACCATCACGGCCTGGACGACCAGGTGCCAGAACAGCACCGGTGACTGCCACAGGTCGCGCCCCTCGGCCTGGCCGAAGAGGAAGGCGGTGTAGCCGGCCATCATCGCCCCGACCGGAAGGGCCAGCCAGGCAAGGACGGTCATCAGCCAGCCCATGTCGAGCACGGCCGCCACGAGCCAGAGCAGCGAGCCACCCGTGAACAGCGTGAGGACGTAGGCGCCGAGGACGAGCCAGGAGGTCCAGTTGGACTTCAAGAAGATGTAGAGGAACCGCTCGGGCCGCTTGAGGTCCCAGACCAGGAGGCCGCCGGTGGTGGCAGCGCCGAAGATCCCGAGCGCGGGGGCGACGTAGTCGCCGGCGGCGCCCAGGCCGATGTCGAGCAGGTAGGCGAGGGCGGCGAGCATCATCGCGCCGGCGCCGATGCCCTTGGTCCACAGGTAGGTGACGACCTTCCACCCCCACGGCCGCGGGTGCGCGGTGTTGAGCGTGGTGCGGGCCTTGGTGGTGGGGTCTCCGGGCAGGTCGCCGGCGGTCTCGAGCCGCTGTGCGTCAGGCTTCGCCCAGATGTAGGTGCCGTCCACGGGAGCGGCCAGTGGGTCGAGGACCGCGCGGTCGGCGCCGAGGTAGAAGACGTTGGGCCCGGTGTTCTGCTCCGGGGAGCGCACCGCCGTCTCCTGGGTGCTGACCAGCCTGGCGATGCCGCTGGCCGGGTCGTCGAGGTCGCCGACCCAGATCGAGTGCGTCGGGCAGACGACGACACAGGCGGGCTCGAGGTCCTCGTCGACGCGGTGCGCGCACAGGTTGCACTTCGCGGCGGTGTGGGTGTCAGCGTCGATGTAGATGGCGTCGTACGGGCAGGCCTGCATGCAGCTCTTGCAGCCGATGCAGCGCTCGTTGTCGAAGTCGACGATGCCGTCGTCGCGCTTGAACAGCGCCTGCGTCGGGCAGATCTTCACGCACGGCGCGTCCGTGCAGTGGTTGCACCGCATCACCCCGAACGAGCGGGTCGTGTCGGGGAACTCGCCGGTGTCGACGTACTTCACCCAGGTCCGGAACTGACCGAGCGGCACCTCGTGCTCGGTCTTGCACGCGACCGTGCAGGCGTGGCAGCCGATGCAGGTGCGCTGGTCGATCGCGAAGCCGTAGCGCACGTGCTACTTCTTCCGGATGACGTAGCGGAAGACCCCGTCCTCGCTGGTCGCCTCGAGCAGCTCGTTGCCCGTGTCCTTCGCCCAGGAGGGGATGTCGCTCCTCGAGCCGCTGTCGGTGGCCTCCACGACCATCACCTGGCCCGACTCGATCTTCTTGATGCCACGGGACGTGAGCAGCACCGGCATCGGGCACTTCTGGCCCTTGGCGTCGATCGTGAGCGCGACCTCGTAGGTCTGTTCCATGTCTGCTGCTCCTTCAGATGAAGAGGTTGATCTGGGACCGGCTCATCTCGGAGAGAGCGGTCGCGGCACCGACCGGCTCGCCGACTCCGTCGATGAGCTGGTCGGGGCGGATGCCGAGGAGCTCCATGCTCATCTCGCAGGGCCAGAGGGCGACCCCTAGCTCGAGGCACATCTCGACAAGCTCCTTCGGGTGGGCGACCTTCTGCTCCCGAGCCAGCTTCTTCATCATCCAGGCGCCGGCCCCGCCCATGTTGAGCTTCGAGACCTTCATGTGGCTCACTCCGGGCCGGTTCATGCCCGCGAGCGCCTTGGTCATCGCGTTGGTGCCGGTGATCCGCACGTCGTCGCGGACCAGGGGGAAGAGCCCCCAGAAGGTGAAGAAGATCGTGGTCTTCATGCCGTAGGCGGCTCCGGTCGAGCCAAGGATCAGCGTCGGCCACATCTTGTCCAGGTCGCCGCTCCAGGCGACGATCGTCATGCTCTCGGGGACGTCTTCCTCTACCGCCCCGGGGCCCTGCTCGGTCTCCGACATGCCGTCGGCTCCTTTCGGTGATCGACCCTCCGGTCGCCAGCCCTGAAGAACTCAACTAAGTCTAGTCAGTTAGTTGAGAGCACCCGTTGTCATCCGTGACCCAGGACACTACATTCGAGTTTGCGCATATAACAAGACCCAGATTGCGGAGGCGACATGGCCGAGACCATCACCCCGATCGAGCTGTTCCAGGAGATCGCAGCGGGGCGCGTGAGCGAGATCCTCGACGTGCGGAACGTCGACGAGTTCGCGGCGAGCCAGGTCGAGGGGACGCGGCCCGTGCCGACTCGCAACGTCCCGGTCTACAGGGTGATGGAGGAGCTCGAGGAGGAGGCCGCGCGGACCAAGCAGGGCGCGGTCGTGATCTGCGGCCAGGGCAACGGCTCCGCCCTCGTGGCCGAGGAGCTCGCCGACCTCGGCGTACGCACCCGGTCCCTCGAAGGGGGCACGGACGCCTGGAACCGCCTGCTCGTCCCGGTCGAGGTCGCCGGGCTGACGGGTGAGGTGCGCGTGTGGCAGTTCCAGCGCCCGGCGAAGGCCTGCCTGTCGTACGTCGTCGGCGTGCCCGGCCAGAGCTGCATCGTCGTCGACCCGACGCGTCAGCCGCAGCCCTACCTCGACATCGCGAAGGAGCACGACATGGCGCTCACCCATGTCGTCGACACCCACGTGCACGCCGACCACATCAGCGGCGGTCCCGCGCTCGCCGCAGAGCCTCGGCGTCGAGTACCACCTGCCGCCCGAGGACGCCGGCGGAGTCGTGCCCTTCCCGAACCGGCCGCTCGAGGACGGCGACGTCCTCGACCTCGGATCGGCTCAGGTCCGCGTGATGAGCATGCACCTGCCCGGTCACACTCCCGGCACCATCGCGCTGCTGGTCGGCGACAAGGTGCTCCTGGTCGGTGACACCGTGTTCGTGCGCGGACTCGGCCGGCCCGACCTGACCGGCCAGGCCGAGGAGCTCGCCCGCGACCTGTTCCGCAGCGTCCACGAGCGGCTGCGTCCGCTCGACCCCGAGACGATCATCGCGCCGGCCCACTGGACCACCAGCGAAGAGGTCAACGACGAGGGCCTGGTGGTCACGACGCTCGAGGACGTCTTCACCGCGACGCTGCTCAACGAGAGGGCCATCGAGAGGTTCGTCGAGGAGATCGTGACCTCGCTGCCCTCGGCCCCCGACTTCTACGACACGATCCGACAGGTCAACGCGGGCCAGCTCACCCCGCCCGAGGACGAGGTCGACGTCCTCGACGTGGGACGCAACCAGTGCGCCGCGTCGACGTCGCTAGTCTGATGGCGATGCCGACTGCTCGCCGCTCCGGACGCGCCGCCCCTCCACGAGGTCGGGGAGCACCCGGACTACCGGTTCACCCTCGCCAACGAACGCACGTTCCTCGCCTGGGTCCGCACCTCCCTGGCGTTGATGGCCGCCGGGGTCGCGGTCGTGCAGTTCGTGCCCGGGCTCGACGTCGTGCGGCACCTGCTCGGGTTCATCCTGATCGGGCTCGGCGGCGTCTTGGCGACCGTGGCCTACACGCACTGGGAGCGCAACGAGCGGGCGATGCGGCTCGGGGAGCGCCTGCCGCACTCGGCCGTCCCGAGGCTCGTCGCGTTCGCCCTGGCGCTGATCGCCCTCGTCGCGCTCGGCATGGTCGTCTTCGACCTGGCGCAGTGAGCCCGATGACCCGGCTGCCCGCGCTCCTCTCCTCACGCCGCCGCCCGGAGCCGTCGCTCGACGTAGGGCTCCCCGCCGAGCGCACCGCGATGGCATGGCAGCGCACCGGGCTGGCGCTGGCCGGCTTCTCGGCACTCCTGGTGCACCTCGCCGACAGGGACCTGGTCCTCGCGCTGCCCGGCTTCGCGGCCTTCGCGGTGGCGCTCGTGCTGCTCATCGGCGGGGAGCGGCGCTACACCTGGACCGTCCGGCGCATCGAGGCCGGCCAGTCGTGCACGGCGCAGCGGATGGTGCGAGCACTCACCGCCGCGGTCGTCGTGCTGTCGGCCGCGGCCCTGGCGGTGGTCGTCGTTCACGGGCTGTGACGGCCGTCAGGCGGCCACTCGCACGCAACTACACTGATGGCTTCGACAAGGGGAGGGGAGGAGCATGGACGAGGATGTCGCAGGTCAGCTTCAAGAGCTCCATGCCCGTGTGTGCAAGGCGATCGCAGACCCGAAGCGGCTGCTGATCATCAACGAGCTGCGTGACCGCGAGCTCAGTGTGGGGGACATCTGCGACGCTCTCGGGTTCACCCAGTCCAACGCCAGCCAGCACCTCGCCGTACTCCGCGAGCGAGGCATCGTGGCCGCCAGGCGCTCGGGCAGCAACGTCTTCTACTCGTTGCGCAGCCAGAAGATCGTCCAGGCGGTGGACCTGCTGCGGGAGTTCCTCGCGGAGGACCTCGCCGACCGGGGCGCGCTCAGCGGGGCGCTCAACACCTGATCATCGAGCGTTGTCGGTGCGCCGGAACGGGTGGTTCTGGTCGTAGTCGAGCTGCTTGACCATGTGCACGACGGCGCCGATCTTGGGCTCGCTGACGAAGTTCAGCTTGTCGACGAGCGCCCGCATGAGCGAGAGGCCGCGGCCGCTCTCCGCGTCGTCGTCGTCCTGGTCCCCCACCGTCGAGGCGTCGAAGCCGTCGCCCCGGTCGAGCACGGTGATCGCGCAGCGGTCGGCCGCGAGCTCGATGCTGACCTCGTAGCCCTCGCTGTCGATGGCGTGCTGGATCACGTTGGCGCAGGCCTCGGAGATGGCGAGCTCGACGTCGTGGATGCTGTCGGCCGCGACGCCGAAGGCGCGGAGGATCTGCGCCGCGAGGCGCCGGATCACGGGCACGCTGTGGCTCTGGCGCGGCAGGGAGACCGTCATCTCCAGCCGCGGCGACGGGTCCGACTGCTCGTGGGTGCCCGTCGGCGGCCAGGTGTAGGTGCTGCCGCAGACCTCGTCCTCGACGTCGCCGAGGAAGACGCGGATCCGGTCGGCGGGGTCGCCGAGCGCGATGCTCTCGTCGTACACCACCGTCGCCTTGCCGCTCACCCGTGCCGCGAGACGCCCGGCGATGCCCTCCGAGACCCGGGCGAGCGAGGGGACCTGGCAGATGGCCGCGCCGAACGGGCTCTTGTCGACGAGCACCTCGAAGCCGTTCTCGTCGGCGCGGACGCTCGTGCAGGCGCCGCCGAGAGCCTCGTGCACCTGGCCGAACAGGCGAACCGCGTCGTCGGTGCTGTCGACCTTGTTCTCCTCACGGACAGAGGCGTCCGCCAGGAGCGCCCCCGCCGCCGCGGCGACCTGGTCGGGCGCGGCCACGGGGTGGGACTCGGCAGCGGCGGCCAGGGCGACCGTCGCGGCCGAGGGGCCGTCGTGCAGCGGGTGGAGGTCGACCAGGTAGAGGTGGTCGGCGTCGAAGTCGGCGACCACGTCCCGAGGGGTGGGCAGCTGCACCGAGCTCGGCTCCGCCGCCGACGCCTTTGCCAGGGCCTCCCGCTCCAGCGGGCTGACCTGGCCGAAGCCGCCGTCGGTCTGGGGTGCGACGTCGTCCGGGACTGCGCGGAGCGTCAGGGTCGGCAGGAGGCGCGACCAGTCCAGGTGGAGCCACAGTGGGTCGTCGCCGTCGGAGTCCTGCGCCGCCGAGGCCAGGGCGTCCTGGGCCGCGTCGACGGCGGGCTGGACCAGCGACTCGTCGCTCGTGTGGCGCAGGAGGTGGTCCTCCAACGCCTGCACAGCGTTCTTCATCGCTTCGTCGCGTCGTGTGTCGAGTAGCCAGTCCACGTCCCTGGAACCTTCCCCCCGTTTGCGGAGCCATCTTTGCGGCCGGACGGTTGAGGTATACCCAGCCACGGCCGGGCACACACTGATCCGCAGGTCACAAGTCCGGGCGAAACGGTCAGCGGAGCTTCAGGGTCTCCAAAAGCAGACGGGCGGCGCTGCCACCCTCCTCGGTCGCCACCGACAGGGCGCGGGGGACGTCTAGGTCGTCGAACAGCGCGGCGACCACCTCTGCCGAGGCCTCGGTGCTCTGGTGGGTGCGGCCGGCCGCTTCGTAGAGGACGTCGAGCGCCTTCTCGGCGGAGACGATCTCGCTCTCGTCGTACTCCCACGACCGGTGCCACACGCGGTTGACGATCATCAACCGGACCGCCGCCGCACGGTGCTGGGCGAGCAGCTCGCCGACAAGCGTCATGTTGCCGGTCGACTTGGCCATCTTCTTGCCGCCCTTGTGCACGGCGCCGACCTGCACCTGCCGACGGGCGAAGGGGGCAACGCCGCTGGCGGCCTCGACCATCGCGCACTGGTACGCGTGGTGCGGGTAGGTCAGGTCGTCCCCGCCGACGATCACGTCGACGCTGGTGCCGAAGGTCGCCCAGGCCATCGCGGCGCACTCCGCGTGCCAGCCGGGCCGTCCCCAGCCCCACGGGCTCGGCCAGGCGGGCTCGCCCTCGGGCGAGGGTCGCCAGACCGGTACGTCGAAGGGTGAGTCACGGTGCGGGTCGTCCGGCTGGTCGCCGAAGGCGCGCGAGCGCTCGAGGGCCTCCTTCTCGCTCAGCCCGCTGCGCTTGGCCGTCGGCTCGCCGCGGAAGTACACGAAGCCGTCGCGCTCGTAGGCGTGGTCGGTGGCCAGCAACGCCGCGGCGAGCTGGGTCACGTGGGCGACGTGGAGCCGGGCGTGCGGCGTGTGGTCGGGCGTCCGGTTGCCGAGGGCGCGCATGTCGCGCTCGAACAGGAACTCCTGGGTCAGCGCGAACTCGTCGTAGGGCCGGCCGTGCTCGACCGCCGCAGCGGTGAGCACGTCGTCCACGTCGGTGACGTTGCGACAGGTCTCGGTGGCCACGCCGGCGAGGCGGGTCACGCACTGGAGCACGTCCGCCCACACGAACGTGGCGGCGTGGCCGAGGTGGGTCACGAGGTACGGGGTGATCCCGCAGACGTAGATCCGTGCCGTCGCGGTGAGGGGCAGACGGCGGCCGGCCAGGACCAGGTCGCTGGTGTGCAGCGGCTCCGAGTCGACGAGCGGGACCCGTCCAGCGGAGCCGAGGATGCCTGAGGCCGAGAGGTTGCTGTGCACCTGACGATCATGCCTGGTGGACCGGGGTCGTGAAAGCCGATCCCCCTTGTAACGCGGGGTTATGGACACTCCACAAGCGGCATACCGCGCGGGAACCGTCCATAACGCCGTGTCAGATGCGGCTCACTCGCCGAGACACGCCGACGGGGCAGCGCTCGTCCTCCTGCATCTCCGTGAGCCGCCCTACGACGGCGCCGAGGTCCGGCGGGAGGGCGGGCTGGTCCGGACGGGCCGCGCCGCCGTTCAGGGTCAGCTCCCAGCACTGCGCGAGGAACCGAAGTCGCGTCGCGGTGACCGACGAGCGGAGCCGTGGTGAAGCGACCGTCGAGGTGTGCCTCCACCCAGCGCGCGAGCCGCGGACGCGTGTCGAGCGAGCGCCACACCCTCCGCGGGACCTCGATCGCGCCGTTGTACTCGCGGGGCACGTCGGTGAGCCCCCGCTCGCGCCGCTCCTGCCGCATCCCGTCGGAGCTGTGCAGGATCAGCGGCAGCCACACCCCGTCCGCGACCCGGACCCTCAGCGCCGCCGGTGAGCACACGGCGTCGAAATCCGGTACGACGGCTCGCGCGCCCCCGACCCTCCCGACGAAGCGGAGGTCCGCGGCCGAGAAGGGCCCGCGCCCGCCGTCGAGCGGCAGCGGCCGCCCCCGCACCGGGCCGCCGCGAGCCACCGCCCGCCACGTGCTGTCCTCGAGCTGCTTCTGCCAGACCACGGCGCGGCCTCGCGAGTCCCGCCCCTCGACCCGCATCATCCGGTCGGCGGAGTCGGGGCCCGTCTTCGCGATGCTGATCCGGTCGGTGACGACACCAGGGGGTCTCGGATGCCGGACCCACCCGGGACCGGGCAGCTGCCACCGGGTGTCGGAAGCAGGGCGACCCCGCTCCCACGAGTAGTCGCCGAAGACCGTGTTGGCGCCGGAGACGTCGAAGTCGTAGAGCCTCGTGAACAGGCCGCCGCCCTCGCCGACCACGAACACGGTGGAGCCGCTCGCCGAGACGTTCGCGATCGGCAGGGTGCCGCGCCGAGGGCCACAGACCTCCCGGCTCTCGTCCTGCGGCAGCCACGGGTCGAGGTAGGTGATGCGACGCCCGTCGCCCCGAAGCAGGTAGACCGTCCCGACCCCGATCGGGTGGTGCCGGCGGCCCGAGGTGTCGGCGAAGGTCTCCGAGGCGTTGAGCTCGGAGGTCGCCCAGCGCTTGACGTCTCGGAACATCCTCAGGCCCGAGCCGGTCCAGAAGTAGGGACCCCAGCGCCACGTCCAGCGTTCCGCGGACAGGTCCCCGTCCGGCATGTCGTGGGAGTACACCTGCCGGCCAGGACCCAGGGCGACCAGGAAGCGATGGTCCGCCGAGACGGCGGTCACCGTCCCGTCGAGGCACGAGGGCACCTCGAGCAGCCGCCACGGCTCGCGGGGAAGGCCCCGCCCCACGGAGGCCGGCCGCACGTAGATCCGCCCGCCGCGGAGCGCGAAGGCGTACTCGTTGGAGAACGTCTCCCGGTTGGTCTTGAAGGTCACGATGTCCGGCAGCGTGCGCGCGACCTCGGGCGGAGCGACCGGACCGAGTCCGCCACGCTCGCCCTGCACCTGGTCACGCGAAGGCGCCTCGCCCCCGACGACGAGGAGCCCGGTGGTCCCCGCGCCGAGGGGCAGGCACTGCGGGTCGGTCGGCGGGGCGGCGGTGGAGGGACCCGCGACGGGGACGGTGAGCGCGAGGACGAGTGCGACGGTCAGTACGGCGGAGGCTGCGACGAGGCGGCGAGGGGGCACGGTGTGGCAACGAGCGGTGGTCCAGCGCGGTTACGTGACCCGGGTCACGCTGGCTCGTTGCTCCGGACATGCCGTCGCCATCTCGTAGGGCGCTGCTCGCCTCAGCCGCCCTGACCGTCGTACTCGCGCTGTCCTGCGGCCTCATCGGTCTGGGCCGACCCGACCGACCTCGACCCCCAGGACTACCTCGACCAGGTCCCCGGGATGGCCGAGTCGATCCTCGCCGACCGTCCGGACATGGCCCGGTGTCCCGAGCTGGCGGGTGGCACCGCGGGCTCGCGCGAGGTGGAGGGCGTGCCCCCGCGCGAGCCGGACGACGGCAACCCGCTGCACGCAGGCAGCCCGACCGAGGCCCCCGACTCGTTGCCCGGACGCGTCGACCTCCGTGGGACGCGGCAGACCTTCAACCGGCGCTACGAGTTCGTCGTCGCACGGGGGACGGTCTTCTACCGCTCCCACGCCCCGGTCACCGGGATCCACGAGCCTTGGGCGAAGCTCCAGGTGCCGGAGTGCATCGACGGCAGGGTGCGTGCGATCTCGGCGGACGACGACGAGATGGTCGTGGTCGACGAGGACCGGTGGATCTACACCCTCGACGGCATCCTCTCCGACCCGGCGTTCTTCACCTGGACCATGCGCTGGGGCCCGCCGTTCTGGACCGGCTCCGGCCACCGGCTGCCCGTCGGCATCCGCACCTGGTCGTGGTCGGTGCTCTCCCAGCTCGAGGACCGCACCTGGCGCGACGCCGCCGGCAACGACCACCCCGTCGGCGACTTCAAGGTCTCCCACATCTGGGCGCTCGGCCGCGACGGCCGCAGGCTCACCTACATCGACCCGTGGCTGCCGCGGGACACGAGCTTCGAGATGTGCTCACCCCACCGCGGGCGGTTCCGGTCGGTCGGGATGTCCGCGAGCGGCTCCACCGTCTTCGTGATCGGCGCCCACGGCGACATGTTCACGAGGCTCTACGACTTCGACATCTCCGGGGCGGACTCGGTCTTCTTCGACTACTCCTACGCGGACCAGCGCGGCAGGGAGAACCCGGTCATCCAGCTGCCGTCACCCGCGTGGCAGGAGCAGCCGAAGATCCCGGGCGTCGTGACCGACCGGATCTCCATCCACAAGGTCGGCGCGAAGGCGCTGCACCGCACGCTGCGGGTCGCGGGCCGACACGACGGCCGCAACGGCTACTGGCACAAGGACATCACCGCTGCCCGCTGGCGTTTCACGCCCACCGGCGGCCCGCTGCGCGGGAAGGTCCTCGACAACCCGGCGCGGGACACCTCCGCGCGCGGCCTGCTGTCCCCCGAGGACAGGCGGTACGTCGGAGCCTCCGGAACCGCCCGGATCACGGTCCCGGACTTCAACGTCTACTGCTCGCCCGCGAGGATCCGGGTCTGGCTCGCGACCGGCGAGCGGTTCGCCCTGAGGCTGCACACCGTCGACGCGATCCGCCAGGACACCCGGGCGCGTGGCCTCGACGCCGAGCCCCGGCTCGTCCAGGGGACGATCGAGGTGCCGGTCGGCCTGCTGCGGAGCAGGGACCGCGAGGTGCGGGGGTTCCTCGCCTCGCTCGGACCGCGAGGTCGCTTCGTCGACGCGGACCTCGACGCGACGCTCGGCCGCCTCGAGTTCCGCGACCAGGGGTGGACCCTGCGACGGCCGTGAGTGTGGCCCGGTCCGGATGAGCGCTGATCCCACCTTGCCGCCCGGTGCGATAGTGGCCGCATGTCCTCGGACGTGGTCGTCGTCGGCGCCGGTCTCGCGGGTCTCGTGTGTGCCCGCGAGCTCGAGGCTGCGGATCTCGAGGTCGTGGTGCTGGAGAGGTCCGACGCCGTGGGCGGCCGAGTGCGGACCGACCTCGTCGACGGCTACCGCTGCGACCGTGGCTTCCAGCTCATCAACCCGGCCTACCCCGCGCTGAGACAGCTCGTCGACGTCGAGGGGCTGGACCTGCGTTCCTTCGCGGCCGGTGCGGCGCTGGCCGGTCCGCGTGGGTTCGCGATCGTGGCCGACCCGAAACGGAACCCCGCCTACCTCCCCCAGGTGCTGCGCAGCGGCTACGTCCGGCCGGCCGAGCTCGCGCGCTTCGGCGCCTGGGCGAGACCGTCGTTCGGCAGCGTCCGCAAGCTCCTCGCCCAGGAGGACGAGGCGCTCGCCGACTCGCTGGACAGCGCCGGAGTCCGCGGGAAGATCCGCGACGAGGTCTTCGAGCCGTTCTTCGCCGGTGTGCTCGCCGAGGACCGGGGGGAGACGTCGGCGACGTTCGCGCGGCTGCTGGTCAGGTCGTTCGCCAAGGGGACCCCGGGCGTCCCCGCGCTCGGCATGTCGGCCCTGCCCGAGCAGATCGCGGCCGACCTGCACCGAGACGTCGTGCTCGGTGCCGAGGTGGTCGAGATCAAGCGGAGCCAAGGGGTGTGGCGAGTGGCCACCGCGGATGCCGAGTACGTCGGACGCGCGGTCGTCGTGGCCACCGACCCCGCCGGCGCCGCGGGTCTCACCGGCGTCGACACCGCGGCCATGAAGGGGCTCGTGACGTACTGGTTCGCGGCGGACGAGGCGCCCACCCACCTCGACCTGCTCGTCCTCGACCCGACCCGGAGCGGGCCGGTCGTCAACACCGCGGTGATGTCGAACGTCGCGCCGGCCTATGCGCCTGAGGGCAGCCACCTCGTGCAGGCGACCGCCCTGGCCGGTGAGGAGGCGGTGGGCGAGTCCGAGGTGCGCGAGCACCTGGAGCGGATGTACCGGACCTCCTCGAGGAGCTGGGAGCTCGTGGTCGTGCACCACGTGGTCGACGCCCTCCCGGAGCAGCGGCCGGGGGTCTCGCTCCGTCAGCCCGTCGACCTCGGTGACGGGCTGTTCGTGGCGGGGGACCACCGCGACACCGCGTCGATCCAGGGCGCCCTCGTCTCGGGTCGCCGGACCGCGGCCGCGGTGCGAGAGGCCCTCGCCGAGTAGGCCGAAGGCGAGTTCGCCCGGGCTACGGTGGCGCCATGCGGATGTTCGTCGCGGTCGTCCCGCCCGAGAACGCCCTGGAGGACCTGGGCGAGTTCCTCCGGCCGAGGCAGGAGGCCGAGCGTGGCTTCCGGTGGACGGTCCCGGACCAGTGGCACATCACGCTGGCGTTCATGCCGGAGGTGCCGGACCGCACCTTCGACGACCTGCTCGCCCGCCTCGAGCGTGCCGCTGCCCGTCGTACTCCCTTCACGGTGACCGTCACGGGCGGCGGCGCCTTCCCGAACCCGGCCCGCGGCGAAGGTGCTCTTCGCCGGCCTCGACGTGAGCGACGACGAGGAGCTGCGCCGGCTCAAGACGGGCGCACGCGCGGCGGCGAACAAGGCCGGGAGCAGACGCGGGAGGCGGCCACTTCCACCCCCACGTGACGCTCGCGCGGATCGGCCGGCCGCTCGACGTGACGAAGTGGGTCCGGGTGCTGGAGGCCTACCGCGGGCCGACCTGGACGGCCTCCGAGATCAGCCTCGTGGCGTCCTATCTCGGCGAGGGACCGCGCAAGCGCCCTCGTTATGAGGTGATCGAGTCATTCCGCCTGGGACGAGCGGCGTCGTAGCGTCGCGACCATGAAGATCGCGGTGCTCGGCACAGGGATGGTGGGCCGGACCCTGGCTCCGGCGTTCGAGCGGCTCGGCCACGACGTGGTCGTCGGCACTCGGCACCCGGACGCGACACGAGCCCGGGTCGACTGGGCGCTCGACCTCACCCTGCTGCCCTTCGGCGAGGTCGCCGAGGGGACCGACCTCGTCGTGAACGCGACCAACGGCGTGGCGTCGCTGGAGGCGCTCGAGGCCGTCGGCAGCGAGGCGCCTCGCCGACCGCGTGCTGCTCGACGTGGCGAACCCGCTCGACTTCACGGGTGGCTTCCCTCCCACGCTCACGGTCAAGGACACCGACTCCCTCGCCGAGCAGATCCAGCGGGCCTTCCCCGCGACGCGGGTGGTGAAGTCGCTGAACACCGTCAACTGCGCGGTCATGGTCGACCCGGCACGAGTGGGCGAGGGGGACACGACGATGTTCGTCGCCTCCGACCACGAGGACGCCCGGAAGGTCGTGGTCGACTTGCTCGAGTCGCTCGGGTGGCGAGACGTGATCGAGTTCGACGACCTCTCCGTCGCGCGAGGAATGGAGATGTGGTTGCCGCTGTGGGTGCGGCTGATCGGGCGGCTCGGGTCGGCGGACTTCAACCTCAAGATCGTGCGTTAGCCCGCCGGTCGGGGGAAGGTGGCCATGACCGCCGAGCAGCGCGTGCTCGGGTCGACGACACGCATCCCGTGGATGGACCGCCTCCGGGTGGTGACCATCGCGGGGGTGGTGGTGGCGCACGTCGCGACCGCCTACGTGGTGGACATCGGCTGGTACTACGAGGAGCGCACCACCTCCACGATCCTGTCCGACCTCCTGCTGCTCCCGTTCTTCCCCGCGGCGGTCTACGGGCTAGCGCCGCTGTTCATGATCGCCGGATGGCTCTCGGGGCGGTCCCTGTCCCGCAGGTCGCCCGGTGCCTTCGCCCGCTCCCGGTTGCTGCGCCTGGGGATTCCCGTCCTCGTCTACTTCGCCCTCATCGACCCGGTCGCGGACTACCTGGGTGGTGCTGCGGTGGGAGAGACCCGCTCGCTGGGCAGCTACCTCGTGGACCTGCGCGGCGACCACGACGTGGGACCGGTGTGGTTCCTCATCGCGCTGCTGGTGTTCTCGCTGGTGCTCGCCGCCTGGTGGGCGGCCCGTCCGCCGCGCCGTCGGGAACCCGGAGGGGGAGAGCCGCTCCAGGTGCGGACGCTGGCCCTCGTCGCCGCGGCGATCGCGGTCGCGGACTTCCTGCTGTGGTTGAGGTTCAGCTACCTGGGCGAGTCGCTCTGGAACGCCCAGGTCGCGCACTGGCCCCAGGCAGCCGGTGTCTTCGCCCTCGGCGTCCTGGCGTTCGAGCGCGGGTGGTTCGCGGACCTGGACCCGGCCCTCGCGCGTCGCAGCGGGCAGCTCGCCGCCGTGTCGGTGGTCGCGTTCATGGCTCTGGTGGCGGTCGTCGCCCTGTCGGTGGACGACCCGTTGAGCCTGCTCGGTGGCTGGCACTGGGTCGCGGTCGTCTTCGCGGTGCTCGACGGGATCGCCGCCGTGTGCCTGTGCGTGTGGATCGCGCACTGGATGGGGCGGCGCTGGAACGCCCCGCTCATGCCCTGGCTTCAGCTGGCCTCCCGCGGCTCGTACGCCGCGTACCTCCTGCACCCGCTTGTGCTGGTGGCGATCTCCGCCGCGGCCCGGCCGCTGCCATGGCCGCCGGAGGCGAAGTTCGTGCTGGTCGCCGCAGTCGGCGTGCCGGCCTGCTTCGTCGTCGGGTACCTGTTCACGCGTCTACCCGGGGTGCGTGAGGTCCTGTGAAAGTGGTTCGACTGCTGGACGGGGGACCTACGGTCGGGGGTGCCGAGGGCTATCGTCGTGGCTTTGGAGAGGTCTACTCCAGGGTGGACTACGTGGTGGTTTCTACCGATACTGTGCGCGCCGGTGTCACCACCGAGCTGGAAAGGGGCTGATCAGCCCGATGCCATACCTGCTCCGAGTCGAGCTGCCCGACGTCCCGGGTTCACTGGGGCGGGTCGCAGCCGCCATCGGTGAGGCCGGCGGCGACATCGAGGCGATCGAGATCGTCGAGAAGAACATCGACACCCGCACGGCGGTCGACGACGTCCTCCTCGAGACCGCGCCCGGGGTCATGCCCGACTCGATCGTCTCGGCCTGCCAGGGGCTCGAGGGCGTCAAGGTCCTGTGGATCTCCCGGTACGGCGCCGGCGGCAACCTCTTCCTCGACCTCGAGGCCGTGGAGGCCCTCACGGCGACCCCGCACTCCGCCCTCGACGAGCTCGTGGACCTGCTGCCCATCACGTTCCGTGCGGACTGGGGGCTGCGCGTCCGACGTACCGACTCGGGGATCGCGATCAAGCACAGCACCTCGGCGGCACCGGAGCTCATCGACGGCGAGGTGGACTGGTTCCCCCTCAGCCGGCCGGCGCGGGTCGACGTACCCGAGAACTGGGCGAGCTGGACCTCGACGCTCGTCGCGGCCGCGCCGATGGGCGACAAGGACGAGCTCGTCCTCTTCGGACGCCGCGGCGGCCCCGCGATCCTCGACTCCGAGCTCGCGCGCCTCGGTCACCTCGCGGCGCTCGCCGTGTCGATCGCGAAGTCGGCCTGAGCCCAGGCCGTCCGAGTCAGGCCGTCAGAGTCAGGTCAGGGGCGCGCCTGCCCTGCGAGTAGCCTGCCGCCATGCCTGACGCAGCCGTCTCCGAGATCTTCGACCCCTCCGCGTGGAAGCCCGTTCCCGGCTTCGAGGACCTGACCGACCTGACCTACCACCGGGCCGTCGAGCACGGCACCGTCCGCATCGCCTTCGACCGACCCGAGGTGCGCAACGCGTTCCGCCCCCACACCGTCGACGAGCTGCTGCGCGTCCTCGAGCACGCGCGTACGTCGAGCGACGTCGGGTGCGTGCTGCTCACCGGCAACGGCCCCTCGCCCAAGGACGGCGGGTGGGCGTTCTGCTCCGGCGGCGACCAGCGGATCCGGGGCCGCGCGGGCTACCAGTACGCGTCGGGTGACACGTCGGAGTCCGTCGACAAGGCGAAGCTCGGACGGCTGCACATTCTGGAGTGCCAGCGGCTGATCCGGTTCATGCCGAAGGTCGTGATCTGCGTCGTCCCGGGTTGGGCCGCCGGCGGCGGCCACTCGCTCCACGTCGTCTGCGACCTGACCCTCGCCAGTGCCGAGCACGCGCGCTTCAAGCAGACCGACGCCGACGTCGGCTCCTTCGACGGCGGCTACGGCTCGGCGTACCTCGCCCGCCAGGTCGGGCAGAAGGTGGCGCGCGAGATCTTCTTCCTCGGCGACGACGTACTCCGCCGAGGACGCGCACCGGATGGGCATGGTCAACAAGGTCGTGCCGCACGCCGAGCTCGAGAAGGTCGCGCTGGAGTGGGGCCGCAAGATCAACGGCAAGTCCCCGACGGCGCAGCGGATGCTCAAGTACGCGTTCAACCTGATCGACGACGGGCTGGTCGGCCAGCAGATCTTCGCGGGCGAGACCACGCGGCTGGCGTACATGACCGACGAGGCCGTCGAGGGTCGCGACGCCTTCCTCGAGAAGCGCGAGCCCGACTGGTCGCCGTTCCCGCACTACTACTGACGGCTCCATGACGGACGAACCGCGCGAGACGCGCTGGTCCCGGATCGGTGGGATCGGCGGCGAGGAGTACGCCGAGAGGTTCGCCGCCCTCGCCCGTTCGGGAGCGGACATGCACGGCGAGGCACGGTTCTGCGCGGCGTTGTCGGAGCAGGGCGCCCGTGTGCTCGACGCCGGCTGCGGCACCGGACGGGTCGCGATCCACCTGGCCGAGCTCGGCTTCTCCTGTGTCGGTGTGGACGTGGACGACTCGATGCTCTCCGTGGCGCGGCGGCAGGCGCCCGACATCCCGTGGCGTCGGGCCGACCTGGCCCGGCTGACCGCGGCCGACCTCGACGGCGCGTACGGCTTCGACCTCGTGGTGATGGCCGGCAACGTCGTACCCCTGCTCGCGGACGGCACGGTCGGGCATGCGGTCTCGTCCCTCGGCGCGCTGGTACGGCCGGGCGGACTCCTCGTCGCCGGCTTCGGCCTGGACTCGGCGCACCTGCCGCCGCGCTGCCCGGTCACGCCGATCGAGGAGTACGACGAGGCCTGCCGTGCGGCGGGGCTGGTCCTTCGGGAGCGGTACTCGACCTGGGACGGCGCGCCGTTCGACCCGTCGGAGGGGTACGCCGTCAGCGTCCACGTCGTAGCGGGCGATTGACCCCGATCCCGGCGGCGGTCAAGCCTGACGAAACCGCCACGCCAGAGCCCCTTCACCGGCGACACTCGAAGGGTGACCGACCACGATTTCACGGGCCTGCGTGCGATGTTCGTGAACTGCACGCTCAAGAAGTCGCCCGAGCAGAGCCACACCCAGGGCCTCGTCGACCGCAGTGCGGCGATCATGCGCAAGCACGGCGTCGAGGTGGAGGTGCTGCGCGCGGTGGACCACGACATCGCCACCGGCGTCTACCCGGACATGACCGAGTACGGCTGGGCGACGGACGAGTGGCCGCAGATCTACCCCCGCGTGCTCGACAGCGACATCCTCGTCATCGCGGGGCCGATCTGGCTGGGTGACAACTCGAGCGTCACGAAGAAGATCATCGAACGGCTGTACGCGCTCTCGGGGATGCTGAACGACAAGGGGCAGTACGCCTTCTACGGCCGCGCGGCCGGTGCCCTCATCACGGGGAACGAGGACGGCATCAAGCACTGCGCCCAGAACATCCTCTACAGCCTCCAGCACATCGGGTACGCGATCCCACCTCAGGCCGACGCCGGGTGGATCGGCGAGGCAGGCCCTGGTCCGTCGTACCTCGATCCTGGCAGCGGTGGTCCCGAGAACGACTTCACCAACCGCAACACGACCTTCATGACGTGGAACCTCATGCACCTGGCGAACATGCTGCGCGGCGCCGGTGGCTTCCCCGCCTACGGCAACCAGCGCTCGGAGTGGGACGCGGGCGCCCGGTTCGACTTCGAGAACCCCGAGTACCGCTGAAGCTCGCGACAGCGCGGCTGACCGTCAGCCTTTACCGGCGTCGTCGACGCAGCGAACCGCCCAGGGCAGGGCCTCGAGACGCTCGTCGCCGATGGGCTCGCCACAGACGTCGCACTTCCCGTACGTGCCGTCGTCCAGCTTGGCGAGCGCTCGTTCGACATCGGCGAGAGTGACCTGAAGCCGGTCGTGCACCCCGACCTGTGAGAGGCGATCCACCGCCATCGAGGTGCCCTCGCCCACGCGCTTGCCGAACGAGATCTCGCCACTCTCGGTCGGCTTCTCCTCGAGCAGCCCCATCTGTCCGAGAAGCTCTTCTCGCTTGGCCTGCAGCGTCGTGGCGATGTCATCCATTCCTTCATGGTGCCTCGTGACCGGTTGTGTCGTACGTCGTTCCACGTGGCTGGGGCGGCTGCTGTGGCCTTGACCGAGCCGGGGGAGGGGATCCTTTTTCCCTTTTCCACAGCGTTGTCCGGGACGCGGAAAGTGTCGGTGTTCGAAGGTATGTTCGAGCCATGCCCGATGGGGAGTGGATCAGCGACCTGGACGCCGAGGGGGCGTGCGCGGCGGTGGAGCGGCTGCACGCGGAGCGGGTGCGGGCGGAGTTCGAGCTGTTCGCGTTGGCCGCGCACTGGGCGGACCTGCACTGCGGTGACGCGCTGGATGGGGAGCGGGCCCGCCGCGGGGTCCGGGTGCGGCCGGGGATGGAGCGCGCGAAGCGGGCCGGGGCGCACGGCACGCCGCGGGTGGCGGAGTTCGCGGCCGCCGAGCTGGGGGCGTTGCAGGGGATGGGGCACGTCGCGGGGGACCACCTGATCCGCGACGCGGTCAACGTCCGGGACCGGCACCCGCTGCTGTGGGCGGCGCTGGATGCCGGGGTGGGGCGGGTGTGGCAGGCCCGGAAGGTCGCCCAGCTGTGCGCGGCCGCGGAGCTGTCGTGGGAGCAGGCCGGCTGGGTCGATGAGCAGACCACCGAGTACCTCGGTGCGTTGCCGTGGGGCCGGTTCGAGGCGCTGGTGGTCGCCAAGATCGCCGAGGCCGACCCGGCCGCCGCCGCGGAGCGGGCGCGGGCGGCGGCGCTGCGCCGGTTCGTGGCCACCGGGCAGTCCAGCGAGCACGGGCTGAAGACGCTGGTCGCGCGGGCGAGGCGCGGGGGAGGTGATCTTCTTCGTCGCGATGGTCGACCGGATCGCGCAGGTCCTCGCGCTGCACGGCGACGCCGACCCGGTGGACGTGCGCCGGTCCAAGGCGATCGGGATCCTGGCCGATCCCGCCCGGGCGCTGGCGCTGCTGCACTCCGCCACCCAGATCACCGGCCCCGCCGACCCGGACGGCGAAACCGGCGACGACGGAGAGGAGGGCACCGGCGACCCCGAAGCCGAGGACCCCGGCGCCGACGGGGAGGACCCGGAGGTGGTGACCGAGTCCGACGTGCACCCGTCGCAGAACGACGCCGACGACCCGGCCCCCGAGCCGCGGCCGTGCCCGACCTGCGCGGGCGCCGGGCAGGTCACCGGCGACCCCACCGCCTTCGTCAGGCCGCTGCTGGACCGCATCGACCCGCGCAGGCTGCGGCCGGACGCGACCCTCTACATCCACCTGCCGGCGGCGATGCTGACCGGCGAGGGGCCCGGGATCGCGACGATGGAGGGGATCGGGCCGCTGGTCCGGGACCAGGTGATCGAGTTCCTCGGCCACACCAACGTCCGCCCGGTGGCGGTGATCGACCCCGCGGACATCGACCCGGTCGACGGGTACGTGGTGCCGGACAAGATGGCCGAGGCGCTGCACCTGCGCAACCCCGCGTGTGTCTCCCCGTGGGCCACCCACACCGGCCGCCGCAAGGACAACGACCACGTGATCCCCTACCTGCCGCCCGAGCGGGGCGGGCCGCCGGGGCAGACCGGGATGCACAACCTGGCCCGCCTCGCGCGGTTCCCGCACCGCCTCAAGACCCACGGCCGCTGGCGGCTGCGACAGCTCCGACCCGGCGTGTACGAGTGGACCTCACCGCACGGCTACCGATACCTCGTCGACGACGCCGGCACCCACCCGCAGGGCAAGACACCACGCCAGGACGAGTAGCAGGGGTGTCCGTTCAGGGCCTTTAGACCCCTTACTTTCGTCCTGATGCTGAGACACACCCCTTGATGTTCCTCACAAAGCAAAGCCCTTCGGAGACGCTTGCTCTAGTTTCACTAGCGTGAAGATCGCGGTAGCGAAGGAAGTGCGTGAAGGCGAGAGCCGCGTCGCAATGGTGCCTGAGCTGGTCGGAAAGCTGACCGGGCTGGGGTACGACGTCGCGGTGGAGCCGGGCGCAGGAATCGAGGCTCTGGCCTCGGACGAGGACTACGAACGCGCCGGCGCCGTGGTTACTCCTGGTGCGCTGGACGGCGCGAGTCTCGTGATCTCGGTCCAGCCGCTCGACCCCTTGGTGGTCAGACGCTTGCCTGCCGGGACCTCCACCATGTCGTTCCTGCCGCCCGCGCAGTCCCTGGACCTGGTGGCAGACCTGCGGGACTGCGGCGTGACGTCCTTCGCGATGGAGCTCGTGCCGCGCATCTCCCGTGCACAGTCCATGGACGCGCTTTCGTCGCAGGCGCTCGTCGCGGGGTACCGCAGCGCAGTCGTCGCGGCCGGTCTCCTTCGCAGGTTCTTCCCGCTCAACATGACTGCCGCCGGCACCGTGCCCCCGGCGGAGATCGTGGTGCTCGGAGCCGGCGTCGCGGGACTTCAGGCCATCGCGACCTGCAAGCGCCTCGGCGCGGTCGTCAAGGCGTACGACGTCCGGGCGGCTGCCGCTGAGGAGATCCGCTCCATGGGCGCCCAGTCCATCGATCTGGAGCTCGAGACGCTCGAGGGGGCCGGCGGCTATGCGCGCGAGATGACCGAGGATCGCGCCGCCCGCCAGCGCGAGCTGCTGACGCCGTACATCGCCAACGCCGACGCGCTCATCACCACCGCGGCCGTCCCGGGCCGGCAGGCGCCGATGCTCGTCACCGCAGAGATGGTGGAGCAGATGCGACCGGGCTCGGTCGTGGTCGACCTGGCGGCCGAGACCGGCGGGAACGTCGAGGGCTCCGCGCCCGGCAAGGTCGTGCGGATCGGCAACGCCCAGGTCTGGGGTGGTGCGAACGTGCCGAGCCAGATGCCCGGGCCCGCGTCGAAGCTCTACGCCCAGAACATCGTCAACCTCGTGACCCTGATGACGCGCGACGGAGAGTTCGCGCCGGACTTCGAGGACGAGATCGTCACGGGGTCGTGCGTGACCCGTGACGGGCAGGTGTGGCACGAGCCCACCCGCGACCTCCTGGAAGGAGTGAACCCGTGAGTGAAGCCGTCGTCTGGCTGACGATCTTCGTCCTCAGCGTCTTCGTGGGCATCGAGGTGATCTCCAAGGTCTCCTCGACCCTCCACACGCCGCTGATGTCGGGAGCGAACGCGATCCACGGGATCATCCTGCTCGGCGCCATCCTGGTCACCGGGTACGCCGACAACACCGTCCAGCTCGTCATCGGCCTGATCGCCGTGGTGCTCGCCACGGTCAACATGGTCGGCGGGTTCGTGGTGACCGACCGGATGCTCCAGATGTTCACGCGCAAGAAGCCCAAGCCTGTGAAGGCGGAGCAGAACGGAGCGGGCCTGTGAGCGAGACTCCCGTCTGGGCGCAGCTGGTCTACCTCGCGGCCGCGGTCCTGTTCATCCTCGCCCTGAAGGGCCTCTCGTCCCCGAAGCACGCCCGCATGGGAAACCTGCTCGGGGCCATCGGCGCGGTCGCCGCGGTCGTGGCGGTGTTCTTCTACGCCGACCTCGACAACATCATCGCGATCCTCGTCGCGATCGCGGTCGGCTCCGCGGCCGGAGCTGTCGGGGCGCGGCGCGTCCAGATGACGCAGATGCCGCAGCTGGTGGCTCTCTTCAACGGCGTGGGCGGTGGCGCCGCAGCGCTCGTCGCGCTGCTCGAGCTCGGCAACATGACCGCGGCGGGTGAGGACCCGGCCGGCTTCGCCCTCGTCGCGACGGCGTTCACGATCGTCATCGGGTCGATCACGTTCTCGGGCTCGGTGATCACCTTCGCCAAGCTCCAGGAGCTGATGACCTCGCGGCCGGTGGTCTTCCCCGGCCTGCCGATCGTGTTCGGCCTCGGGTTCATCGCCGCCGTGGTTCTCTCGGTCCTGACGGTCATCGACCCGATGGTCACGGTCGGCGTCGTCCTGTCCCTGCTCGGTCTGCTCATCGGCGTACTCCTGGTGCTGCCCGTGGGCGGCGCCGACGTGCCGATCGTGATCAGCTTGCTCAACGCCGGCACGGGCCTCGCGGTGGCGGCGAGCGGCTACATCCTCGAGAACACCGTGCTGCTGGTGGGCGGCACGCTGGTGGGCGCGTCCGGTACCTTCCTGACCCTGCTGATGGCCGGTGCCATGGGCCGCAGCGTCAACAACATCCTGTTCGGGGCTCTCAAGGGCGGCTCCACGCTCGGCGCCGGTGTCGCGTCGGACCGTCCCGTGCGCTCCGGGGGCCCCGAGGACATCGCGATCCTGCTCGGCTACGCGAACCGCGTGATCATCGTGCCGGGCTACGGCCTCGCGGTCGCCCAGGCGCAGCACACCCTGCGTGAGCTCGTCGACGTCCTCGGCGAGCGCGGCATCCACGTCGACTACGCCATCCATCCTGTGGCGGGCCGCATGCCCGGTCACATGAACGTGCTGCTCGCGGAGGCTCAGGTGCCCTACGAGCAGCTCAAGGAGATGGACGACATCAACTCGGAGTTCAAGCAGACCGACGTCGTACTCGTCGTGGGCGCGAACGACGTGGTGAACCCCGCTGCGAAGACCACCCCGGGAGCGCCGATCTACGGCATGCCCATCCTCAACGCCGACGAGGCACAGCAGATCGTCTTCATGAAGCGGTCCATGCGCCCGGGCTTCGCCGGCATCGAGAACGAGCTCCTCTTCGACCCGAAGACCACGCTGCTCTTCGGCGACGCGAAGGACTCGCTCAGCAAGCTCCTGAGCGCGGTGAAGGCGCTCTGACCCGGACAGATCGTGACTAGACAGGTGCTGTGACACGCGTCAAAGCATGTAACTCAGAGTTACAGGAAACCCCGGTATCTGGCTAAACTCCCCGATGGGGAGGGTTTCCAACCGTTACGCCGTGGATGACTGGAGGTCATCGTCATGGGCAAGTACGACGCCCCCGAACCGCCTGAGGAGACCAGCTCCAAGGGCATCAGCTACGCAGTACTCGGAGTTCTGGTTCTGGCGTTGCTGGTCCTCGTCGCGACCGGCACCGTCCAGATCTTCGACTTCTGACCTGAGACGAGGCCGCCCGCACGCATCGCGTGCGGGCGGTTCGTCGTACTCCGGGGGTCAGTCGGCGATGCCGTAGAGCCGGTCGCCCGCGTCTCCGAGTCCCGGGACGATGTAGCCGTTCTCGTTGAGGCGCTCGTCCATCCCGGCCGTCACCACCGTCACCGGCACGCCGAGCCCGTCGAGGTCCTTCTCGATGCGCTCGCAGCCCTCCGGCGCGCTCAGCAGGCAGATCGCGGTGATGTGGTCGGCACCCCGGTCGACGAGGAACCGGATCGCCGCGGCGAGCGTGCCTCCGGTCGCCAGCATCGGGTCGAGCACGTAGCACTGGCGGCCGGAGAGGTCGTCCGGCAGTCGCTCGGCGTACGTCGATGCCTCGAGCGTCTCCTCGTTGCGCACCATGCCGAGGAAGCCGACCTCTGCCGTGGGCAGCAGCCGCATCATGCCGTCGAGCATGCCGAGGCCGGCGCGCAGGATCGGGACCACGAGGGGCTTCGGATGGGCGAGCCGGGTGCCCTGGGCCTCGGCCACGGGCGTCTGCACGGTCACCTCCTCGACCCTCACGTCCCGCGTCGCCTCGTAGGCGAGAAGCGTGACCAGCTCGTCGGCCAGCCGCCGGAAGGTCGGTGAGTCGGTCCGCTCGTCGCGAAGCGTTGTGAGCTTGTGAGCGACGAGGGGGTGGTCTGCCACGTGGATCCGCATGCTGGAAAACCTAGGACATGCCTGGTGGGTAGTGCCACGGGGGATCATCTGCAACGATCGTGTTGCTAGTCGACCAGGGAGGCTGCATGTCAGATCAGTCCGAAGCATTTGCCGAGGGCATCGACTTCGCCGTCGTCGCCTACCGCGAAGAGGGGCAGTGGCAGGTCGAACCGATCAACGTGGAGAAGATCGAGGACATCGACTCCTTCGCGGGCGAGCTGCGCCGCTGGCCAGGCGACGGCGGCTCCTTGGGCATGATCTCCGTGGACGAGGACTTCTTCGTCCTGGTCCGGGTGGCCGGCGCCCGCGCTCAGGTGCTGCTGTCCGACGTCACCGCCGCCACCGACTGGCCGATCGCACGGTCCGCCCTCCAGTTCCTCGAGCTCCCGGCCCCCGACGACGAGGACGACCAGGAGCCGGCCGGCGACATGGGCATCCTCGCCGACCTCGGCATGGGTCCCATGGACATGGGCGCGCTGCTCGACGACTACGACCTGTACCCCGACGAGATGCTCGCCGACATCGCGGCCAAGGTCGGGTTCGGTGCCCAGTTCGACGAGACTGTCGGAGTCCCCGCTTCCTGATGGTCGGGTACGACGAGTGGGTCGACCCCATGCGGGAGGCCCTCGCCGAAGCGCGTACTGCTCCCGACACCGGCGACGTCCCCATCGGCGCGGTCGTGCTCGGCCCGGACGGCGAGGTCATCGGCCGCGGTCACAACGAGCGGGAGGCCGTCGGGGACCCCACCGCCCACGCCGAGATCGTGGCGCTGCGTGAGGCTGCCGCCGTACGCGGTGAGTGGCGTCTGGAGGGCTGCACCCTCGTCGTGACGCTCGAGCCCTGCACGATGTGCGCCGGCGCGGCAGTCCTGTCCCGGGTCGCGAGGGTGGTCTTCGGCGCCTACGACGACAAGGCCGGCGCGGTCGGTTCGCTCTGGGACGTCGTACGCGACCGCAGGCTCAACCACCGCCCGGAGGTGATCAGCGGCGTGCTCGCCGACGAGTGCACCTTGATGCTCCAGGAGTTCTTCGCGACCCATCGGGTGAGGGACTGAACCTCGATTTCGGGCGAACGTCTCGTTCTAGTACCCTCTTCGGCGGTGGCGTGTCCGAGCGGCCTAAGGAGAACGCCTCGAAAGCGTTTGTGGGCGCAAGTCCACCGAGGGTTCAAATCCCTCCGCCACCGCCAGCCAGGTTCGGACGAGAATCCGTAGCCTGGAGACGAAAGTCCAGCGACGCCGTCTCGTGGCCCGAAACCGGGTTCACGAGGCGGCGTTGTTGCGTTCCGGGACCGCGCCCGTGGTCCTTGCTCGACGTGACCGAGGGGCGTGAAAACGTGGCGCTATGCATGCTCCCTTGATCCGCCCAGCCACCGAAGCCGACCTCCAACGACTCGTCGCCGTGGAGGTCGAGGCGGGGCAGGTGTTCCGCACCATCGGCATGGCGAAGGTCGCCGAGGACGTTCCCCGGGTCTCTGATCTTCGTGGCGCAGTCGAAGCCGACCGGCTCTGGGTGACGGAGGTCGGCCCGGAGGTCGCGGGGTACGTCACTGCAGAGGTGCTCGATGGCAACGCACACGTTGCTCAAGTCTCGGTGGCACCGGACTACGCGGGTCGAGCCCTCGGTCGAGCCATGATCGAGTTCGTTGAGGAGTGGGGTCGAGCCGCTGGCCGTCCTGCCACCACGCTGACGACCTTCCGCGACGTCCCGTGGAACGGCCCGTACTACCTTCGCCTGGGGTATCGCGTTCTCCCCGACGTGGGCGTCGGGCCGGAACTGGCGAGGACGATGGCACACGAGGCATCCCTGCCGGGAATCGACGCCTCCCTGCGTTGCGCGATGGTCAAGACCAACTAGGCGGATGATCGCCGACCATGGGAGAAGCACACCGGGTGAGCGCCGGTGCCCTCGGCTGCGCTCCCTGCTACGGGGAGGACCTGACTGGGACGAGGCAGTCGATCTCGCCCTCTCGTCGGTAGAACTCGATCAGCGGACGGTCAGGGTCGTGGTCCGCCTGCTCGAAGAGCGCGTCGAAAGCAGCGCCTATTCGGGAGTAGACCTCGGGCGCGGTTCCGACGAGGGTGAGCCGGAGGTAGTCACCGCCGGGGACCACCGTCTCTTGCAGGTCGTAGGAGTGGTCGCTGTCCCGGTCCAGTTTCGAGGTGGCGATGCGATAGATGTTCTGCCGGTTGAAGACCAGCCCCATCATGCGGCGTCCCCGAAGGGAGTCCAGCGATGCCTCGAACGTGGGCCAAGCCCGCTGCACCTGCGGAAGGTCCAGCGGTACGTCCATGGAGAGGACGTGCAGGTCGGCTCGCGTGACTCGGGTGATGGCCCCTTGCTCAGTCATGGCGAGCCTACGAGGGACTCGTCGGCGAACTGCCAGACCGGCATGACCTCCCACGGCTCACGGTCGCCGATCCGGCGCAGCGGCGAGATCCGCTCGCACGAGCTCAGGGTGCACCGGGTCATGGCCACGGCCTTGCGTCCGGCCGCCTGCAGCAGCAGCCGCCGGTCGCTCTCCCAGTGGATCGCGCCGAACCACTCGGCACGGTAGGTGTCGAGCAGGCGGCCGCGGGCGCCGCGCACCTGCACCATGAGCGGGCCGGGCCCGTCCTGGAGGATGTGGCTGGTCACCATGCGCTTGCCGGTCGGCGAGAACGCCAGCGCCAGGTCGTCGCACGAACGCCAGATCACCTCGCTGGGGCGGGAGAGCCGCACGACCTTCTGGCACCCGCCCTCGTAGGGGTCGCCGGTGAAGATCCCGACCCGGTCGGTGGACACGTCGGCGATGTAGCCGGCCATGCCGGCGATCCGGGTGGTCCTGTCGTTGAACGGGTTCCACCAGAAGGTCCGCGACCGGACCGAACGGTTCTCCCACTGGCCGATCACCATGCGACGCTGCGCGAAGTCGAGCACAGAGGCGTTGGGGAAGGTCCGCTTGGCGACGAGGTCACCGGTGGCCGAGTCGAGGACCCGCAGGACGCTGCCGTTGCCGCCGGGGCTCTCCAGCACGACGTGCGCTCCGCGCTCGGCCAGGAGCGCCTGCTCGGGCTGCTCGCCGGGCCCAGCGGACAGGACGGTCTGCTCGCCGGTGCGCGTCACCCGACGAAGCTGCCAGCCCGGGGTGTAGGGCTCCTGGTGGTCGAGGTCGCTGGTCAGCACCAGGTAGTCCTCGCCGACCCGGCCCACGAGGGTGACCGAGGGGCTGCCGGTGACCTTCACGGTGGTCTCGCCGTCGACGATCGTGCGACCGACGAGGCGGAGCAGGGGTGTAGATGGACCCCGCTCGAGCGTGCCGGGGTTGATCCGCTCACCTGCGGGGTAGTCCGCGGCGGTCGCCGACGGCACCGAGGCGAACGGAGCAGTGACGAGGGCGGCGAGCATCGCGGCAGCGATCCTGCTCGCCCGAGATCGGGTCTTCATGGTGTGGTTTCTCCTGTTTTTGGTTCGAGGTCTTGCTCAGTTGACGCATGAGTGCGGGGACGGTTGCTCCAATGCGAGAACGGGCGAAGTCGCAACAACTCGCGGGCAGCGGCGTGCCCGGGTACTCGAGTGCTACGCCGGCGACCCGGACCTGATCGCCAGCCGGCCCTCGGCGAGGCGATCGAGGTCGACGTCGTCGAGTGTCGTGACGACGAGGTCGGCTCCCGCCGACGTCAACAGCTCGGCGTCGTCGGCCCGCGCCACCCCGAGCGCCGCCATGCCGCCCGCCTTGGCGGCCTGCACGCCCGCGACGGCGTCCTCGACCACGAAGCAGTCCCCGGGCGCGAGGCCCAGCGCCTCGCAGGCGGCCAGGAAGATCTCCGGGTCCGGCTTGCCGCGCGCGAAGTCACGTCCCGAGAGGTCGGCCTCGAAGACGTCACGCAGCCTACGGTCCGAGCTGTCCACGCGGATCTGAGCGAGCATCAGCCCGGCGTTCTTCGACGACGACGCCGCCGCGACGCGCAGCCCGCGACCGGACACGGCGAGCACGAACCGCAGCGCGTCCTTGAAGGGCTCGAACTCGCCCGCCTGGATGAGCTCGACCACCCGCTCCTGCTTGAGCTCGGCGTAGACCGCGGCTCTCGCTCCGGCGTCAGGCACGTCGAAGTGGTCGAGCACGGCCCGGGCCCCGCTCAGGCGCGGCTTGCCCGACACGACGTCCTGGTAGACGCGTGACGTGAACCGGTCGGGGGCGTAGTCGGAGCTCGAGCGGATGTCGCTCCAGCGCGTCTCCATCAGCTCCTGGAGCGTGTCGCGCCAGGCTCGCTCGTGGGGCGAGTCGACGAGCACGCCGTCCACGTCGAAGATGGCCCCCCGGAACCCCGCCTGCATGGCTACCCGAACCCGACCCGCGGCACGAGGGTGAACGAGCACCGCTCGCCCGCGGTGAGCTCGCGGATGTCGTCGCCGACGCCGATCCTCACGGGCTGGCTGACGCCCCCCGTCAGGGCCTCGACGGTGAGCTTCCTCCCTTCGATCCCCACTCTGATCGGGCTGCCGCGGAACTGCATCAGGAGCGAGAGGCCGTCGAGCCGCTCGCGCAGTCTGGGCTCGAAGAAGACGACGCCCTCGCGGACCTCGGTGCCGAGGTAGATCCGCTGCACGAGGTCCAGCGTCCCGGCCATGACACCCGTGTGGATGCCCTCCGGGGTCGTGCCGCCCTGGATGTCACCGATGTCGCTGTGCAGCGCGACCAGGAACCGTTCCCACGAGCGTGCTTCGTCGATGCTCGCGAGGACGCCTGCCTGGACGATGAAGCTCAGTGTCGAGCCGTGGGACGTCCGGCTGTCGTAGTACTCGATCGTCCTTCGGACGACATCCGGCGAGAGCTCGTACCCGAGCTGGGCGAAGAGCCGCCTCAGCTCGACGTCGGGGAAGAGGTAGAAGAGCATGACCGTGTCGGCCTGCTTCGAGGCCTTGTAGCGGTTGGGGTCGTCGCCCTCCGCCCGCAGGATCCGGTCGAGCCGCTGGATGTTGCCGTGGCGGGCCCGGAGGCCCTCCCAGTCGAGCTCCTCGAGGTCCTCGTAGCCCTCGAACTGGCTGATGACCCCGTCCGCGTGGAACGGGACGAACATCTTGCGGCTCATCTCCTGCCACGTGTGGATCTCCTCGTCGGTCAGACCGATGCGTTTCCGCAGGGCGTCGCGGCGGCTCGCCGGCAGCAGCTCGAGGACTCGCTGGGCGGTCTCGGCGATCCAGGCCGCCATGACGTTCGTGTAGGCGTTGTTGCGAAGGCCTCCCTCGGTGGCGCCCGGGTACCTCTCGTGGAACTCGTCCGGGCCCATCACGCCGTGGATCTCCCAGCGGTCGCGCTCTGGGTTGTAGTGCGCGATCGAGGCCCAGAAGCGCGCGATCTCCAGCATCATCTCTGCGCCGCAGTCGCGCAGGAAGTCGAACTCGTTCGTGGCGAGGTGGTAGTGCCAGACGGTGTAGAAGATCGCCGCGCCCACGTGGCGCTGGTTGCGGCTGAGGTCCGGCTCCCACCTCCCCGACAGCGGGTTGAGGTGGATGCTCTGGGTCTCCTCATGGCCGTCGCTGCCGCTCTGCCACGGGTACATCGCCCCGCGGTAGCCGTACTGGCGCGCCGCGTCCCGAGCCTCGCCGATCCGCCGGTAGCGGTACAGGAGCAGCCCGCGCGTGATCAGGGGCAGCCGGAGGTTGAGGAAGGGGTAGACGAAGAGCTCGTCCCAGAAGACGTGCCCGCGATACGCCTCGCCGTTGAGGCCGCGGGCGGGTACGCCGGCGTCGTGGTGAGCGGTCAGCCGCGAGCACACCTGCAGCAGGTGCGCGGTGTGGAAGCGCAGCAGGAACTGCACGCGCTTCTCGCGCGGGAGCTCGACGTCGCAGACCTCCCAGAGCTCGTCCCAGGCGCCCGCCTGGCCCTCGAGCGCCTCGTCGAAGGTGGGGTACCGGGCCGCGCTCTTGACCGCCGCCTCCAGAGGCTCGCTGATGCCGCGGTCGCGCGAGGTGTAGAGCGCGGCGCTCTTCTCCACCCGGACGGTCACGCCCTCTTCCAGCTCGAGCGCCAGCACCTGCTGAACGTAGTCCTCGGTCTGATAGGTGGTGCGTGCGACGTCGAGCTCCTCGCCGCCGCGGAAGACGCGTGTGCGCGCGGCCTCGGCGACCTCGATGCGCGACTGGCGGGTGCGTGCCTTCAGCGCGATCACGTCGCTGCCCTCGATCCGCGGGCCCTGCGGGTCGAGGTGGCGGCCCTCGAGCTGGCGGTAGCGGGCGACGCCCTGGTTGACCACGCGGCCGTCGAGCGCCGAGACGACCTCGACCCTGCCGGACCAGTTCCGCGGCGTGAGGTCCCAGGCGATCGCCCCCTGGTGCATGCGGTGCATGCTCACGAACCGGCGGCTGCGCAGACTGGTCTCCCGGCCGTCCCTGTCGCGGAAGCTCAGCTCGCGGACCACCAGCGCGTTGCGGAAGTCGTAAGCGTGCCGGTAGGAGAGGAGCTCGACGTCGGCGAGTCGGAACAGCTCGTCTCCCTCGATGCGGAGCTTCAGCACGAGCCAGTTCGGGAGGTTGACGAGGTCCTCGTTGGGCAGCGGGAGGACGCCCATGACGGTCGTGCGCCTGTTGTAGATCCCGTGCGCGTACGTGCCCGGGTAGTGCGTGCCGTCCGCGTCCTCCCACTCCGCGCTGCCTCGCGTGCAGAAGTAGCCGTTCCCGGTCGACGTGAGCGCCTCGCGCAGCCCTTCCTGGGCGGGGACGAACCCGTCGTAGACGAACTGGAAGTCGCTCACGTCCCTCCCCGTGCAGGCCCCCTTGAGCCGATGCTACCGCCGGAAGGTCCACCTCCCGCGCGGCTTTGCACACCGCGTCGACTGCGAGGGGGGCCCGCCGATGACGTCGGGTGCCTGTGGTCGAGGCACCCGACGCCGAACCGAGCGCGTCAGGACAGGAGCTTGCCCCAGACGAGGAACTCATCGACGTACCCGGCGCCTCGGACCATGACCAGGTCCACGGTGTGGCTACCTGCACCCAGGCCCGTGAAGGTCCTGGTGTGGCCGAAGCTGGGCCGAGCGGTGGTGGACCGGAAGCTCACCCGACCCTCGTACTCACCGTCCACGTAGACCTTGGCGACGCCGCCCTTGGTGGACTTCGCGTACGTCACGGCGATCCGCGGACCCGCCGCGCGCAGCCGCATCCGGTCCGTACCTCGGCCGCTGCCGAGGTTGTCGCAGTAGGTCCGGCCCGTGGCGGCCGATCCGCGGACCGATCGCCAGGACCCGGCGCGGGCCACGGACCCGCTCTGGCAGGAGACGCTCTGTGCCACCCAGACCTGCAGCGTCGTCGTGTCGCCCAGGCCCTGCGGGTCGGTGACCGTGAGCTTCGCGCTGTAGAGCCCCGGGTCGGTGAACTTCTTCCCGACGCGCGCACCCGTGGCCGTCGTACCGTCGCCGAACGCCCAGGCGTAGGTGAGCTGGTCCGGTGTCTCCTCGTCGGTCGAGGCCGAGCCGTCGAAAGTGATCGTCCGGTTCACGAGGAGGCGACCGGTCGAGGTGGCGGAGGCGACCGGGGCCGTGTTCGTCACGTCCACGGTGACCGCGTGGGAGTCGGTGAGCCCGGCCGAGTCGGTGACCCTCAAGGTGACCTCCTTCGTCCCGGCGCTGGTGAACTCCTTGGTCACGACCGGCTCGCTCGCGGTGGTTCCGTCGGGGAAGGTCCACAGGTAGCTGAGCGGTTCCGCGTCCGCGTCGTCCTCGGCGTCGGAGGACTCGCTTCCGTCGAAGACCACCGGCTTGCCCACCTTGGCTGTGCTGGGTGTCGCCGAAGCGTTGGCGGTCGGACCTGTGTTGCCCAGTACGCCGATCAGGGTCGTCGCCGTGTCCTCGCCACCGTGCGGGTCGGCGACGGTCAGCGTGATCGTGTGGGCGCCCTCGCTCGGGTACGAGTGACTGACCACCGGGCCGGTGGCGTCCACGGCCTCGCCCCCGTCGCCGAAGTTCCAGGTGAACGTCAGCCGCGAGCGGTCGGACTCGGCGTCGGTCGTGCCGGTCGCGTCGAGCTCGATGTTCTGCGTGGCGTTCACCGGGTTGGGCGTCGCGGTGAACGTCGCGCTCGGCGCGGTGTTCTCGACCGGGAGGCTGATCGTGTCGGTCGCAACGGCTCCGAGGGCGTCCTTCACCTTCAGGGTGACGGTGTAGGTGCCGACCGCCTCGTAGACGTGCTGGGCGATGGCGGTCGTCGCCTTCGGGCGAGCCGTCACCGAAGTCCCACTCGTAGCGGAGCTGGCTGTCCGGGGTCTCCGCGTCGGAGGAGCCGCCGGCGTCGAAGGTCACGACGTTGTCGACCTTGGCCGGGTTGGGGGTGGCGGTGGCGTCCGCGACCGGCTGCTCGTTGCCGACCTGCACCTGGACGGTGTCGCTCGCCTTGTTGCCCTGGGCGTCGGTCACCGTCAGGGTGGCGGTCTTCGTCCCCGGGGCCGAGTAACCGGGGAAGGTCGCGACCGCGGTGGTGGCGTCGGGGCTGTTGCCGCCGTCACCGAAGTCCCACGAGTAGGTCAGCTGGTCCTTCGGGGTCTCGGTGTCGGAGGACTCCCTGCCGTCGAAGGTGATGTCGTCGTCGAGGTTCGCGGACGTCGGATTCGCCTTCGCGACCGCGGTGGGGCCGCTGTTGGGCTGCACGGTGACCGGGACCTCCGCGGTGTCGGAAAGCCCCTGCGGGTCGCGCACAGTCAGGGTCACGAGCTGGACCCCGACGGACGGGAAGGCGTGCTCGACGACCATCCCGCGCGCGTCGACCTTGCTGCCGCCGTCACCGAAGTCCCACTCGTAGATGAGCCCACCCTTGTCCGCTGTCTCCGCGTCGCTGGAGCCGCTCGCGTCGAAGGTCACCGCCTGGCCGGTCGCCGCGGGGTTCGGAGTGCCAGTGGCGGCAGCCGACGGTGCGCTGTTGGTGACGGTGACGTCCACGGTGTCCGTGGCCCTGGCCCCCTGCGGGTCGGTCACGGTCAGCTTGGCCTTGTAGGTGCCCGCCGCGTCGTAGGCGTGGGCGACCGTCATTCCTTTGGCGTCCTCGACCCCGTCGGAGTCGACGTCCCACGAGTAGTCGAGCTGCTCCTTGGGCGTCTCCGCGTCTCGCGAGGTCGACGCGTCGAGAGTGACCGGCTGCCCGACCTTGCTGGTCGACGGGGTCGCGGTCGCCTCGGCAACCGGCGCGGTGTCGTCGACCTCGACGGTCACCGTGTCGGTGTCGGAGCCGGACTTGTCGCTGACCTTCAGAACCACGTCGTAGACGCCGGCCTGGTCGAACCGCTTGCTGACCCGGTAGCCGTTCTGGGTGCTGCCGTCGGGGAAGGTCCACACGTAGGCCAGCGCGTCCTTGGGCGTCTCGGCGTCGTAGGAGCCGGTCCCGTCGAAAGACACGGTGTCACCCACGTGGGCGGGGTTGGGGTTCGCGGCAGCGACCGCGACAGGTGCCTGGTCGGGCAGGGGTGCGCCCGTAGCCGGACCGACCATGGCGGATGTCATGGCGACCGGCAGCAGCAGGCACATGGAGGCGGCAAGCGTTCGGCGCGCCTTCACGGGTGGGGTCAAAGGAGGTCCTCCTACTAGGACGGGGCGGCATTGCCCCGTGACGGCGACTCAACGAGCCATGAACCGCCGTGTTACGTGGACCACGGCTTCAGCGTCCCTTCAGCGGGGGAGGGGAAGCGTGAGGTCCAGACCAGAAAGGACCCGGACATGACCACCACCAAGATCGCCGCGTTGGGCACTCTGACTGCTGCCGTCCTGGCCGGCGGAGGCCTGCTCGCGCAGTCGACGTCGACTCGCCCGGTAGCTGCCGACGCGCCGGAGGCCGCCCCCGCCGTGAACCCGGCGCACTTCAACCACCCCCAGCAGAACAGGTACTTCCCGCTGGAGGTCGGGACGGTCTTCCGGTACCGCGGCGTCGACGAGGGCGAGCGGCTCCGGGAGCTCGTGACGGTCACCGCCCACAAGAAGACCATCGAGGGCGTGCGGACCACCGTCGTACGCGACGTCGTCCGGAGCACGGACGGCACCCTCGTGGAAAGGACCCATGACTGGTACGCCGCGGACGACGACGGGAACGTCTGGTACTTCGGGGAGGCCACCGCGACGTACGACGAGGAAGGCGACGTCGAGAGCAGGGAGGGGTCGTGGCAGGCCGGGGTCGACGGCGCCGTCGCCGGGATCATCATGCCGGCCGACCCGAGGCCGACCGACGCCTACCGGCAGGAGCTCTACCGCGGGCAGGCCGAGGACCAGGCGTGGATCGTGCAGCGCCACTTCTCGGTCGAGGTCCCCTACGGGAGGGTCCGCGACGTCGTCCGCAGCTTCGAGTGGAGCCGCCTCGAGCCCAGGGTGATGTCCACCAAGCTCTACGGCCCGGGCCTCGGGATCATCCGGGAAAGGGACATTTCCGGCGGCAACGAGTCGTTCGAGCTCGTGTCCGTCGAGCACCCCTGATGTCGGACATCGTCGAAACGCCGTGAGCAGCGGTTATGCGGGCTACAACGTTTTTTGACCCGCTAGCCCGAATTCGTAGACTCGTGTCGGTCTGCAAGCCGACACGCCGCTATGAATCCGGGAAGGTCTCGTGCCCGCGCATCGCAAACCGCTCCGCCTCCGCAAGTTCCTCGTCGCCACCGTCGGGGTGGCAGTCACCGGCGCCGGCGTCGCGTTCGCCGCGCAGGGGGAACCGGAGCCGGTCAGGAGTGCGCCCGAGCCTCCTGCGCTGACCAGCGCGCCGTCCGAGTCGACGACACCCTCCGCTGCCGGGGACGACGATCGTTCCGCGAGCCCCTCGCGGAGCTCGCACAGCCCGCGGACCCGCCTGCACGACAAGGCCAAGGACAAACCGAGCAAGAAGCCGTCGCCGACCGAGTCCTCGGAGCCGACCCCGACGCCTGAGCCGGAGCCCACCAAGACGGTCACCCGGCCCAGCGTCCCGAAGCCCACGCCGACCCAGCAGCCGGCCTCCGGCTCGGGGATCCTCGGCGGCACCAACGCCGCCCGCGCGAACGCCGGGCTGCCCGCCCTCTCGGTGAGCTCCTGCCTGACGGAGATGGCCCAGCGCCACGCCGAGCGTCTCGCGGCAGCGGGGACCCTCTACCACCAGAACCTCAGCTCGGTCATGAGCGCCTGCGGCATGTCCACGGCCGGCGAGAACGTCGCGATGAACTACTCCGGTCCGGCCGACATGGTCGACCAGTGGCTGGAGTCCCCGGGACACCGGGCGAACATGCTGAGCGGCCGGTTCACGCTGATCGGCATCGGCACCGCGCAGGCTCGCGACGGGTCCTGGTACGGAGTGCAGGTGTTCGGGGCACAGTGAGCCCATGGACACCGACCCGGACACCGTGTGGCTCCCCATCCGCTTCAGGGACGTGGACGCCTTCGGGCACGTCTACCACGCCGAGTTCCTGACGCTCCTCGACGAGGCCCGCACCCGGTGGTTCCGCGACGTGCTGGCCCTCGAGAACCCGACCGACTACGTCCTGGCTCGGGTGGAGATCGACTACGTGAGCAGCATCCTGCTGGCCGACGAGGCGGTTGCTGCCAGCTTCGCGGTCGAGCGGGTGGGTACGTCGAGCCTCACCCTGCGCGAGACCATGCGCGCACGCGACGGGAGGGTCGTGTCCCGCAGCAGGGTCGTCACGGTGCTCCGCGATGTCGGGACCGGGGAGTCACGCCCCCTCACGGACGCCGAACGTGACCGGGCGGCCGCCCTGGGTTGAGGGGGGAACTCGGTTGACATCGGCCCTACTATTCGCGAGCGGGCACAAGGCACGCGAACCAGCACCTCTCGGGAGGAAGCCCATGACCACCACCGCACGGCGCCGTACGCCGGCACGCGTTCTCACCACCCTGCTGGCCACCGTCATGATCGGCGTCGCCCTGATCGCGCCGGCCGGCACGGCGCAGGCGGCCGGCCTGAAGATCACGGGCCGGTGGGTCGGCACGGTGAAGCAGGCCGGGTTCGACGACTACCGGGTCAGGGTCCGGATCTTCCGCAACGACGCAGGCCAGCTTCGAGGGCGGGTCGTCTACCCCAACCAGTGCTCCGGGGTCTGGAAGTTCCGCAAGCGCGAAAACGGCTGGACGAAGTTCACCGAGGTCATCACCGACGACCCCGGCACGCTGACCTGCGTCCCGCGTCTGCGGGTGAAGGTGAAGCGGGTCGACGCGAAGCTGCGCATCGTCTGGACCTACGACGGCAAGACCAGCACCACGCTGGCCCACCGTCCCTGACGAAGCCGGCCAGGGCCACCCGTCAGGCAGGGGTCACGCCGGTCGCCGGCAGGCTGACCCAGCCGCGGGTGAACGGCGCGCGCACCCGTTCGCCCGCGGACACGTCGACGCCGATCGAGGGCTGCCGGGTCAGCAGCTCCTCGAAGGCGACCCGGGCCTGGAGCTTCGCGAGGTGGTTGCCGATGCAGAAGTGCGGGCCGCTTGCGAAGCCGAGGTGCCGCGGCATCTGCCGCCTGATGTCGAGGCGGTCCGCGGTGGGCCCGAACTCGCGCTCGTCGCGGTTGGCCGAGGCGTACAGCAGCATCACCTTCGAGCCCTCCGCGATCTCCACCCCGTGTACGACGGCGGTGGCGGTCGTGGTGCGCGCGAGCCCCTGGACCGATCCCTCGAGGCGGAGGAACTCCATCACCGCGTTGGGCACGAGCGAGAGGTCCGAGCGCAGCTGTTCCCGCTGGGCGTGGTCCCCGTCGAGCAGCATCACGCCGTGGGAGATCAGGTTGGCCGTCGTGTCGTTGCCACCGGCGACCATCACGAAGCAGAAGCCGAGGACGTCCCAGTCGGACAACCGCTCCCCGTCGATCTCGGCGCTGACGAGGGCGCTGACCAGGTCGTCGGTCGGCTCGGCCCGGCGGGCCGCGATCACGTCGCCGAAGTAGGCGAACATCTCCGCCACCGCCTCGGGCGCCTCGAGCAGCGACGCCTGGTCGAACCCGCTGTCCTGCAGCGTCGTCAGCGCCTTCACCCACGGGTCGAAGCGCGCCCTGTCGGAGGCGGGGACACCGAGGAGGTTCGCCAGCGCATAGGTCGGGATCGGCGCGGAGAAGTCCCGGTGCAGGTCGACCGGCGCCCCGTCTGCCGCCGACGCCTCCATGTGGGCGATCCGCTCCCGCGCGAACCGGCGCAGGTCGTCTTCCATAGCCGCCACCCGACGCGGCGTGAAGCCGTGGCTGATCAGTCGTCGCAGCTCGTTCTGGCGGGGTGGGTCGAGCATGACGATGGTGGGCGCCAGCCCCAGGGACTCGATCTCGTCGGGGTAGAACGTGAGGCCCTGGGCGGAGGAGAAGAGCTCTGGTCGTCGTACCGCCTCCCAGACGTCCTCGAACCGTGACAGCGCGTAGAACGGCGGGTCCTCGTGGCGGTGGACCGGCTCGTGGTCGCGCAGGGCGCGGTAGGTCTCATACGGGTCGGCGAGGAACTCGCGCGCCGACAGGGTCGTACTCCACATGTGCCACTGCCTCCATCGGCGCCTCCTGGTCCAGCACTGGTGGCGATCTGCGCAGGTGCACCCAAAGCACCCCACCCACCTAGATGACATTGGCCTAGCGGTCTGGCACAACGCAAGGTTCGGTCGCACACTGGAAAAAGTCCCACCACCCCTCGGCCCGGGAGCTGGTCCAATGACGAACCGCAGCCGCACCCCAGACTTCATGCCGACGCTCGCACCCGGACGGCACCGCAACCCCCGTAAGGGCGCCTGCTTCATGGAGATGGCCTCGTTCCTGGCAGGTGAACGATGGTCGGACCACCCGCAGTGCACGCACCCGCTCGTGGCGGCGATGGCGCGCGAGATCAACGACCGCCTCGGTGACCGGTCGCGTCAGGACCTCGTGCCGCTGATCCCGTCGGTGGTCGGTCTGAAGGGTGACGACAAACGGATCGACCCGTGGATCGCCCGCGAGGCGGCGCTCACCGCGCTCCCGGTCGTCTCCATGGCGAACCAGCGCGCCGTGGCCGTCGGCATCCTGCGCAGCGAGGCCATGCTCGGCGAGCTCGACGGCATGCCTCCTGGCTACCTCTCGCCGCGGGCCCGCCAGACGCTCGACAAGGTGCCCGAGGCGGAGCAGTGGGCGCGTGAGTTCATCAGCACGGCCCTGAGCCGCCGCGACGCCTTCTCCACCAGGGGCGCGCCGGCCGTCGTACACCTCGCGGTCGCCGGGATCTCCCGCGCCTGTGTCCACGAGCCGGAGCGGATGCTCGTGGACCTCCTCCGGCGCACCATCACAGGTGTCGCTCAGTATGTCCCGCGCAGCCAGGACTCCAGCCGGGTCAGCGCCTCCCCGATCTCCGAGGGTGCTCCGGCGAACGACAGCCTCAGGAACGAGCCGCCGTCGACGGTGTCGAAGTCGATGCCCGGCGCGGTCGCGACCCCGGTGTCCTCGAGCAATCTGTGGCACAACGACATCGAGTCGTCGGTCAGGTGGGACACGTCTGCGTAGACGTAGAAGGCACCGTCCGCCGGCGCGAGCCGGTCGATCCCCAGTCGGGGCAGCCCCTCGAGCAGGAGGGCGCGGTTCTCGGCGTACCTCGCGACGTGCGCGTCCACCTCGGCGTACGACTCCGGGGTGAACGCGGCGAGCGCGGCGTGCTGTGACAGCACCGGTGGGCAGATGGTGAAGTTGCCGGTGAGTACGTCGACCGCCCGGCGCAGCCGCTCCGGGACGAGCATCCACCCGATCCGCCAGCCGGTCATCGAGAAGTACTTCGAGAAGGAGTGGAACACCACCGCCTCGCGCGAGGTCTGCCAGGCCGTGGCGTGCTGCATCGGGGAGGCGTACTCGATGCCGTGGTAGATCTCGTCGCTGATCAGCTGCACGCCGTGGGTCTCGCACCAGGTCGCCAGGGCGGCGAGCTCGTCGGGGGCGAGCATGGTCCCGGTCGGGTTGGCGGGGCTGGCCACGACGAGGCCCTTGACGGGCTGCTCGAGCTCCTCGAGCATCGCCACCGTCGGCTGGAACCGTGACGCGGGGCCGGTGGGCAGCTCGACGACCTCGCAGCCGAGCGCCGTGAGCACGTTGCGGTAGCAGGGGTAACCGGGGCGCGCGATCGCGACCCGGTCGCCGGGGTCGAACGCCGCGAGGAAGGCGAGGAGGAACCCGCCGGAGGACCCGGTCGTGACCACGATGTCCTCGATCCCCACGTCGAGGCCGTACACCTGCTGGTGGTGCCGGGCGATCTCCTCGCGCAGCTCCGGGATGCCCAGGGCGACGGTGTAGCCGAGGACGTCCGAGTCGAGAGCCCGCTTCGCCGCCTCGCGGACCGGCCGCGGGGCGGGTGTGGACGGCTGTCCGGCGACCAGGTTGAGCAGGTCGCCGTGCGTGCGCTGCCGCTCCGCGGCGGCGGCGAGGAGGTCCATGACGTGGAAGGGCGGGACGTTCGCCCGGCTCGCCACGGTCAGACGATGTCCGAGCGTGTGATCGGCTGGCACCTCGCCACGGTAGCCGGGCCAGGGTGAGGCGGGGCGACCGAGTCGAGAACGCACTCCGGCGCGTGCTCGGACTGCCGCCGGGGGCGAGCGCGCTCTCCTAGGATGGGGGCCCGGGCCGCGGACGACGTCGGAGGTGGGTTTGAGCTTCGACGTTCATGATCTCGACCTGGTCCTCCTGGTCGGGACGCTGGTCATGCTCGCGGCGATCCTCGCCGTGCGGGCGTCGGTGCGCGTCGGCCTCCCCAGCCTTCTGATCTACCTCCTCATGGGCGTCGTGCTCGGCGAGGCCGGCCTCGGCATCCAGTTCGACGACCCCAGCGTCGCCCACGCCCTCGGCTTCGCCGCCCTCGTCCTGATCCTCGCCGAAGGTGGTCTCACCACCCAGTGGGAGGAGATCAGACCGTCCATGGGCATGGGGATCGCCCTGGCGACCCTCGGTGTGGCAGTCAGCGTCGCGGTCGTGGCGGTCGCCGCGCACTACGTCCTCGGGCTCGACTGGCAGCTCGCGGTGCTGCTCGGGGCGGTCACCTCGCCCACGGACGCCGCGGCGGTGTTCTCGGTGCTCCGCCGGGTGCCGCTCCCGCGGTCGGTCACGGGCGTCCTCGAGGCCGAGTCCGGTCTGAACGACGCGCCGACCGTCGTACTCGTGACGCTGGTCAGCACCGGCGTCGCGCTCGACCACGGTGTCCTCGGCTTCGTCGGCATCGTCGTCTACGAGCTCGCCCTCGGTGTCGTGGGCGGCGTCGCGGTCGGGTACGGCGGCGCCTGGATGATGCGGCGGCTGGCACTGCCGGCCTCGGGTCTCTACCCGATCTCGGTGGTCGCGCTGACCGTGCTGGCCTACTCCGGCGTGGCCGCGGTCCATGCGTCCGGGTTCGCCGCCGTCTACACCGCCGCGCTCATCCTGGGGAACTCCGAGCTCCCGCACCGCGCGGCGACCAGGTCGTTCTCCGAGGGCGTCGCGTGGTTGGCGCAGATCGGCCTGTTCGTGATGCTGGGCCTGCTCGCCTCACCGGGACGGATCTCGTTCGAGCACGTCGTCTTCGCAGTGGCGGCCGGACTCGTGATCGGGCTGGTCGCCCGCCCGCTGTCGGTCCTGGCCTGCTCCTTCGCGGCGAGGATGAGCTGGCGCGAGCAGGGGTTCCTGGCCTGGGCGGGACTACGCGGTGCGGTCCCCATCGTCCTCACGACGATCCCGTTGGCCAACGAGGTGACCGGTGCGACGGAGCTGTTCGACATCGTCTTCGTGATGGTCGTGATCTTCACCGTGCTGACCGCGCCCACCCTTCCGTTGGTCGCGCGGCTGCTCGGTGTCGCGGAGTCCGACGAGCCGAGGGACCTCGACGTCGAGGCCGCGCCGCTGGAACGCATCGCCGCAGACCTGCTCCAGGTGACGATCACGAAGCGGTCCCGGCTCCACGGGGTCGAGGTGGGCGAGCTGCGGCTGCCTCTCGGCGCCTCGGTGGCGCTCATCGTCCGCGACGGTCACACCAAGGTGCCGGCCGACGGGACGGTCCTGCGCAGGGGAGACGACGTGCTCGTGGTGACCCCGCGCAAGCTCCGCGAGGAGACCGAGGACCGGCTGCGTGCGGTGTCCCGAAGCGGACGCCTTGCCGCGTGGTGGTCCGAGGACTGATCACTCCGTGGCGGAGGGCGTCGGAACCGGGACACAGAGCTCCTGCGCCTTGCCCACCTTGATCGCCCGGGGTGCGCGGCGCAGCCGCTCGAACTCGTTGCCCACCAGCACGTCGACGCCGGCGCCGAGGTCCTCGTCGACGACGCGCACCTTGACGTCCTTCCCGAACTGGAGTGCCACGAGACGCGCCGCAGGGTCGCCCTTCGTCGTGGTCCACACCTGAACGCGTCGCACCCTCACCTTGGAGGGCGCGTTGCCGACCTCCCCGTCGGCGAAGCCGCGCTTGACCAGGGCGTCGAGGGTCTCTCCCGCCAGTCCCGAGCGGGTGCCGCCGTTGTACACGCTGACCTGGACCTGCCGGGCGCGGAGCTTGCCGCCAGCCTCCACCTGCTCGGGGGTGCACTTGGCCACGGGCTCCTCGACGGTCAGCCCGAGGTCGGGAACCTCGGCGAAGAGCGCCTTCCAGCCCCAGCTGGCACCCAGGACGAGGATGCCGGTGAGGGCGAGCAAGGTGACGGCAGTGAGCAGCTGTCGACGACCCAAAATTCAGCCTTCCATCGCGAAGACGCGTGCGTGCAGGACCTGACGCTGCTGGAGCGCGGCCCTGAGCGCGCGGTGCAGCCCGTCCTCGAGGTAGAGATCGCCCTTCCACTCCACCACGTGGGCGAAGAGGTCCCCGAAGAACGTCGAGTCCTCGTCGAGCAGGGTCGCGAGGTCGAGGGTGTCCTTGGTGGTGACCAGGTCGTCGAGGCGGACCTGGCGAGGGGGAAGCGCGGACCAGTCCCGGGCGGTGAGGCCATGGTCCGGGTACGGGCGATGGTCACCCACGCGCTTGAAGATCACAACGGTCAGCATAGGTGAGCCGTACGGCGGGGCCGCCGCGGCTGGCCTAGGCTGCCCGGATGAGCAGCGACGACATCGCCGGTGCCGTCACCGAGGCGGTGCGGGCAGGGTACGCCTTCGACGGTGCCGCCCTCGAGCTCGGGACCTTGATGCTCGGTCCGGGCCAGGTCGTGGACGCGCCGGTGCGGATCCCACTCGGCATGGTCAACCGGCACGGCCTGGTCGCCGGAGCCACAGGGACGGGCAAGACGAAGACCCTCCAGCTCCTCGCGGAGCAGCTCTCCTCAGCGGGCGTCCCGGTCTTCGCCGCCGACATCAAGGGCGACCTCTCCGGCCTCATGATGCCGGGTGAGGGTGGGGAGAGGGTCGCCGAGCGGGCCAGGAGCACCGGGCAGGAGTGGCAGGGCCGGGGGTTCCCCGTCGAGCTCCTCGCGATCGGCGGAGAGGGCACCGGGATCCGTCTGCGCGCGACGATCTCCGCGTTCGGGCCGATCCTGCTCTCCAAGGTCCTCGGCCTCAACGACACCCAGGAGTCCTCGCTCGGTCTGGTCTTCCACTACGCGGACCAGGCGGGCCTCCCGCTGCTCGACCTCGCGGACCTGCGCGCCGTCGTACAGTTCCTGCTGTCCGACGAGGGCAAGGCCGACCTCAAGGGTCTCGGCGGGCTCTCCTCCTCGACCGCCGGCGTGATCCTGCGGGAGCTGGTCGGCTTCTCCGACCAGGGCGCGGACGCGTTCTTCGGCGAGCCGGAGTTCGACTCCGCCGACCTCCTGCGCACCGCCGAGGACGGCCGGGGCGTCATCTCCCTGGTCGAGCTGCCGCGGCTCCAGGACCGCCCGGCCGTGTTCTCCACCTTCCTGATGTGGCTCCTCGCGGACCTCTTCAACGACCTGCCCGAGGTGGGCGACGTCGAGAAGCCCAAGCTGGTCTTCTTCTTCGACGAGGCGCACCTGCTGTTCAAGGACGCGTCGAAGGCGTTCCTCGAGGCCATCGCCCAGACCGTGCGGTTGATCCGGTCCAAGGGCGTGGGGGTCTTCTTCGTGACGCAGGGCCCCACCGACGTACCCGACGAGGTCCTCGCCCAGCTCGGCTCCCGCGTGCAGCACCAGCTCCGCGCGCACACGCCGAACGACGCCAAGGCGCTCAAGGCGACGGTGAACACCTACCCGACGTCGGAGTACGACGACCTCGCCGAGGTGATCACCTCGCTCGGGATCGGCGAGGCCGTGGTCACGGTGATGGACGAGCGCGGCGCCCCGACGCCGGTGGCGTGGACGATGCTCCGTGCGCCGGAGTCACGGATGAGCCCGGCCGACCAGGCGGTGATGGACGGCGCCGTCGCGGCCTCTCCGCTGCGGGCGAGGTACGCCGAGGCCGTCGACCGTGACTCCGCCCACGAGATGCTCGCGCGCAAGCTCGAGGAGGCCGCGGCGGCGGGCCAGGAGGCAGCGTCGGGTCCTGCCGAGAAGCGGGTCCGCTATCCCAAGAAGTCCACGCCGGCGCCGCAGGAGCAGGGGAGTGTCGTGCACGACATCCTGACCTCGCCGGTCACGAAGGACCTCGCGCGGAGGGCAGCCCGGGAGATCTTCCGCGGGGTGTTCGGCACGGCACGGCGACACCGCTGAGTCGCTGAGTCGCTGGTTCGGTCAGTGGCCCTTGCGGCCGACAGGTGCGCTGACCGCGTAGGCGGCCCCGAGGACGAGCGCGGCGATCCACGCGCCGGCGATCACGAGGCCGGCCACGGCGATGCCGAACATCACGATCTCGACGACCAGGCGCGCCGGGTCCTCGAGCCTGGCCTTGGCGCGTGGTGCCACCCAGCGAGCCCAGACCGCTGCCGCCAGTGCTGCGAACACCAGCGCCAGCGCCGCTCCTATCCCTTGGTGCTCACCGGCGAGCCGCCACCCGGCGTACCCGATGGCGGCGAGCATGCCGAGCTCGGCAAGGAAGCGGACGGTGGCGAGCACCAGCCAGGGTCCGTTGAGGTCGCGTGATTCCTCCACGAACGAGATTCTTGCCGAGTCTGTTGACGTGGGGGTGGCTTCGGTATCTACTTTCCGAGAACTAGAACGTGTTTCAGGAGTCCTGATGAACCCTGCCGAGCTCATGGTCGCGGTCGAGGAGATCAAGCAGCTGAAGTACCGCTACCTGCGCACCCTCGACCTGAAGCGGTGGGACGAGTTCGCGCAGGTCTTCGTCCCGGAGGCGACCGGGGAGTACGGCGAGGGGCTGTCGTTCGGGTCGCGGGACGAGCTCGTCGGCTTCATGCGCGACTCCCTCGGGCCGCAGATGGTCACGCTGCACCAGTGCCACCACCCGGAGATCAGCGTGAAAGACGACCGGGCCACCGGCGTGTGGTACCTCGAGGACAGGGTGCTGATGCCCGAACATCGTCTTGTGCTCGAAGGCGCGGCGTTCTACGAGGACCGCTACGTGCGGACCGGCGACGGCTGGCGGATCGAGCACACCGGCTACCGCCGGACCTACGAGGCGACCATGTCGATGGACGACCTGCCCAGCTACAAGTTGAGGATAGGCAAGGCGTACGAGTGACCCAGGACCACAAGGCCGTCTTCGCCGTCTGGTGCGCCGAGGGGCAGAACGCCGACCTGCTCGCCAAGTCGCTCCTCGTAGAGGTCGGGCCGCGGCTCGCCGACGCCGGAGCCACCCGGGTCCAGGTCAACATCTCCGACTCGGCGGTCGCTGCCGCGATGTTGCGGCTCACCGCCTTCGACGAGCCGGTCGACGCCGTCGTGAGCGTGTGGCTGGCCATGCCCGAGGCGGAGGGTGTGGCCGCTGTCCTCGCCGAGGTCTCGGGCCGGGTCGAGGGGTGGTTCGTCGAGGAGGAGACGCCGATCCCGCCTCCCGCCGTACTCCTGGGGGAGCGCCAGCCGGGGCTGGCCAACGTCGCGTTCCTCAGGCGTCCCGACGAGCTTTCCTACGAGCGCTGGCTCGAGCTGTGGAAGACCGACCACACCCCTGTCGCCATCGAGACCCAGGCGACCTTCGGGTACGTCCAGAACCGCGTGCTCGGTCCGGCCACACCCGACGCCTCCCATGTCGACGCGGTCGTCGAGGAGCTCTTCCCCATCGAGGCGCTGACCGACCCGCACGCCTTCTACGGCAGCGGCGGCGACGGCGACGAGCTGTGGCGGCGGGTGACGTCGGTGCTCGAGAGCGCCTGCCGGTTCGGGGCCGACCGTGACGTCGACGTGGTGCCGACGAGTCGCTACCGCCTGCTCTGAACGGAGCGTACGTTCCTCGGGGCACCTCGGCCCTGCGCGACCGGCGTACCAGGATCTTGAAAGAAGTCCGGGAGGCGGTGTCGGATCGGGGGAGAGGTGTTCGTAGAAGGGGTGAGCGGCCGCCCACGAGGGGCGCCCCTGACCACAGGAGATGATCCGAGATGCAGTACCTGGTTTCCGTGATCGACGACGGCACGGGCTTGGCCACCCCGACCGAGCAGGCCGACATCGACGCGTTCAACGACCGGCTCCGGGCCGAGGGTCACTGGGTCTTCGCCGGCGGCCTCGGGTCGCCCGACCCGGCCACCGTCATCGACAACCGGGGTGACGAGGCGGTGTTCACCGACGGGCCCTTCGTGGAGTCGAAGGAGTACCTCGCCGGTTTCTGGATCATCGAGGCCCCCGACCTCGACGTGGCGCTCAAGCTCGCCGCCGAGGGGTCGAAGGCCTGCAACCGGAAGATCGAGGTGCGACCGTTCCTGTGAGCGTGACCGACGTCCGGGAGGCGATCACCCAGGCGCACCGCGAGGAGTGGGCGCGGGTGGTCGCCGCCCTGACCAGGCGTTTCGGTGACCTCGACATCGCCGAGGAGGCGGCGGCCGAGGCGTTCGCGACCGCCGTCGAGCGGTGGCCGGCCGACGGCGTACCGCCCAACCCCGGCGCCTGGCTGACCACCACCGCCAACCGCAAGGCCATCGACCGTATCCGGCGCGAGAACAAGCGGGACGACAAGCAGAAGGAGGCTCAGACGTTGTACGACGACGACCCACCCGAGCCTCTCGGCGCCATCGACGACGAGCGGCTCCGGCTGATCTTCACGTGCTGTCACCCGGCGCTCGCGATGGAGACCCGCGTGGCGCTGACGCTGCGCATGGTCGGCGGTCTGACCGTGCCCGAGATCGCCCGTGCCTTCCTGGTGCAGGAGGCCACCATGGGGCAGCGGATCACCCGCGCGAAGGCCAAGATCAAGGCGGCTCGCATCCCGTATCGGGTGCCGTCCGCGGAGGATCTCCCGGCACGCGTCTCCGGCGTACTCGCCGTCCTCTTCCTCGTCTTCAACGAGGGCTATCTGGCGACCGGCCCCGACACCGATCCCGTACGTCACGACCTGACAACCGAGGCGATCCGGCTCACTCGCATGATCCGTGCCCTCCTGCCGGAGGACGGTGAGGTGGCCGGGCTGCTGGCGCTGATGCTCCTCATCGAGGCCCGCCGCACCGCCCGGGTCTCGGCGAGCGGCGAACTGGTCACCCTCGACGAGCAGGACCGTGGGGCCTGGGACGCGGCGCTGGTCGCCGAGGGTCATCGGCTGGTGCGCGAGCGCCTGGCCGCCGGGGAGGCCCCGGGTCGCTACCAGATCCTCGCAGCGATCAACGCCGTGCACACCTCCGCCCGCGACGTTCGCGACACCGACTGGTCGCAGGTCGTTGCCCTCTACGACCAGCTCGTCCGCCTCGACCCCTCGCCGATCATCGCCCTCAACCGGGCCGTCGCGGTCGCCGAGCTTGACGGCCCGGAGGTGGCGCTGGCGACCGTCGACCGTCTCGAGGACAAGCTGGCCGGCTATCACGCCTACCATGCGACCCGCGCCGACCTTCTGCGCCGGCTGGGCCGCAGTCAGAAGTCGCGCGCGGCGTACGACAAAGCCATCGAGCTGGCGGGCAACACCGCCGAAACCGCCTACCTGACACGCCGCCGCGACCAGCTTGCGTAGTGCCCGAGCGGAACCCCATGCCAAGCGGCGCCTGCGAGTACCGTCGTACCCGTGCGGCAGCGAGAGAGGCCGGTGCGCCTCACCGACGTACCTCCGGGGTCGAGCGAGCGCCGGGCCACGCGGAAGCGCTGGTACTTCGCGATCATGGGACTCTGCCTGGTGCTCATCCTTCTGGCGTGGAACGTCGTTCGCCTCTACTCGACTACCGCAGCGGTGGTGATGTCCGCGGTGGCCGCGGTCCTGCCGCCGATCGCCGCGGTCGTCGCGAACTGGCACGAGGACAGCTGATCGGTCGCGACTCCACGGTTGCGCCCCGGCCAGGATGCCCGGATGCTGAACAGCATGGCTGACACCGAGAGCACGACCTCGAAGAAGACGACCACCACCCGCCCTCCGGCGAAGAAGGCCACGGCGAGGAAGACGACGGCGAAGAAGGCTCCGACGAAGCAGGCAGCGACGAAGAGGGCGCCGACGAAGAGGGCGCCGACGAAGAGCACGGCTGCGAAGAAGGCGCCCGCCAAGGCGACCAGCACCAAGAAGTCTGCGTCGAAGGCGGCAACCCCTGCCACGACGACCACCCCCGCCGCTGCGGTTGCCGAACCGAGCAGCGCGCTCCGCTCCGCCGAGCAGGCTGCACGCGAGACCGCGGAGCGTGTGGTGCACGACGTCGTCGCCCGGCTCCAAGAGCAGATCGAGCGGCTGGAGCGCGAGGTGACCAGAGCCCGGGAGGCCGCCACCGATGCCGCCGAGCGCGCCGCGTCAGTGGTCTCGTCGCTGGCGGACCTGCGTCCCGGACGGTCGAAGAAGACCAACGGCAAGAAGTCCAACGGCAAGAAGTCCAACGGCAAGAAGTCGTCGAAGTCGTCGGCCAAGTCGTCCCGCAAGTCCTCGGGGAAGAAGTCCGCAGCCAAGAAGTGAAGCGACGGGTCCTCGGGCGGGCCGGCGTTCAGACGTTGCCGATGACGCCCGTCACCTCGAGGCGGATCGCCACCCGGTCGGGGTTCTCGCGCGGCGGGCGGTAGCGCTCGGCGTACCGTCTGACAGCCTCGGCCACCGACGCGGTGTCCTCTCTGACCTCGGCCTGCCCCTCGAGCGTCGACCAGCGTCGTCCGTCCACCTGGCACACCGCAACGGTGGGGTTTCGGCGCAGGTTCGCCACCTTCTGCGACGTCCGGGCGGTGATGCCCCAAGCCACGCGTGCTTGCGCGTCGAGGACCACACCCATCGGCACCACGTGCGGCGAGCCGTCGGCCCGCAGGGTGGTCACGGTGCAGAGATGACGCTCGCGCCAGAAGGCGACGAGCTCGTCTGTCAGGTCGTGGACGCGGGGCACCGTCCCACCCTAGGCCGACCAGTCCGTGGCAGCCGATTCACTGGGTTGCGGGGAGCCGGGCGACGACCTCGGCCGCGCTTGTCTCTGCGGTCAGCGCCGCGGGGTTTGCCCAGACAGTCGGTCTGGCGGACGGAGATTATTGCCTCTGCGGACGCCCGCCTCGTTCGTGACCGCGTACCGCACGTGCGTGGCGTAGGGCGAGCTGACAGCCTTGACCACCTCGAGGTCGACGTCGCGGTCGAACCCGTCGAACAGCCGCTTGCCGGCGCCGAGGATCACCGGTGCCGTCGAGAGCACCAGCTCGTCCACCCGACCGGCGGCCAGTGCCTGCCGGATCACGTCCGCACCGCCTCCGATCGCCACGTCGTTGCCACCGGCCTTCTCGGCCGCCTGTGCCAGCGCGTCGTCGAGCCCGGACACGAACGTGAACCCCGCCTCCGGCGACGGCTGGTCCCCGGTGCGGTGGGTGAGCACGAACAGCGGGCCGGGGAATGGGTTCGTGCCTCCCCACGCGCCCGCGGCGTCATACATCCCCCGGCCGACGATGCCGGCGCCGTAGCTCGCGACGAGCTCGTCGTAGAACTCCTTGTCGGGGCCGTGCATCGCGAAGTCGTGTCCACCGTGGTAGGTCCACGGGCCGCCCATCACCCAGTAGTGCAGGCGCTCTCCGCCCTTCCCCAGGCCGTACTCAGGTCCGTCATCGGGTCCGGTGACGAAGCCGTCGACCGACGTGGTGATGGATGCGATGACCTTGCCCATGGTTCCTCCTCCGTCGTGTGTCGGGAGTACAGACCCGGCAGCGGCCGCGGACTCATCGCGTCAGTCGGCTGAACCCGCAGAGCTCGGTGGCTCGCGTGCGTCCACTTGGGTGGACACGTGTCAGGTGCCGAGGCGTTCGTCGAGCAGCTTGACGATGGGCCAGGCACCCTCTGTCCAGTTTGAGATGACGGTGTAGGTGATCGACGACGATGGTCGGTGGTGGCTGGCGAACGACACCCCCGCGTCGTAACCCTCGAGCCACACTCTGTCGCTGGTCGCGTCGAGGTGGAACCCGAGGCCGTAGCGCCTGGACTCCTCCGGCCAGTCGCTGTGTGGGCGCACCATCTGGGCCACCCGCTCCGGCGAGACGATCCGGCCGGCGAAGAGCGAGTCCCAGAACTTGCTGAGGTCGTCAGCGGTCGAGTAGATACCCCCGTCGCCGTTCCCAAGCACGGGGAGATGGAACACATTCGTTCTCACGCCGTCGACAGAGAGATAGCCCAGGGCGGCGCGTTCCGGGAGCTCATCGGAGCGCAAGAACGCGGTGTCGACCATGCCCGCAGGCTCGCAGACCAGTGTGCGGACCAGCTGGTGAAAGTCGACGCCGCTCGCCCGCTCGGCCAGCAGTGCAAGCAACACATAGCCGCCGTTGTTGTACGCGAACCGCTCGCCAGCGGCGAACACGGTCTCGTACCCGTCCAGCACCCGCAGGAACTGCTCGGTCGTTGCGAGCTCGTGCACCGACACCGGCATCACGTAGTCGCTGATGTCGTCGACGGCGTCCTCGTCGAGATAGTCGCCGATCCCGGACCGATGCGCCAGCAACTGCTCGATCGTCACGTCGTCGGCGATCAGGGGCAGATCTGCGCCCAGCAACGACCGCGCGGTCGTGCCGAGCTTCGAGCGTTCCACGCTCGACCAGACTCATGACCGCTAGGGCCGTCAGACCCTTCGATCCACTCGCGGTCGCGAACAGGGTCTCGGTCGTATTGAGAATCCCGTGGGCCCGGTCGGCGAACCCATAGGCCTTGGACAACTCGGTCTCGCCCAGCCGGTCGAGGCGGACCACGCCGGAGAATCCGGTGCGCTCCGCCGCCTCGTCCACAGCGTCCTGGAGTGGTTGCATCGCGCCCAGCGTAGCCACGAGCCGCTCCGCGGAGCATCTCTTCACGCAGCCCGCTCAAGCATGTCCGCGCTTTCACCGTCTCCGGCTGATGAGTGCTTTGGCTTCAGCCAACGAGTGCGGCACGCATGAGATCGAGAGTCGAGGAATGCGAGCCTCGGGCATCGATCCTGACGGCACCGGGCCGAGCCCGGCGCAGAGCCTCCATCGACTCGACCAGACGCTGGGCATCATCGGGTCCAACGTGTCGGTTGTTGACCACATGCTCGGGACGACCGGGCTCGCTCGCGCGCCGAGCGAGGCGATCGGCAAGGGCGGCAGCATCGATGTCGAGGACAAGTTCGAAGAACCTTGCGTCGAGTCGTTCGGCCAGCGTCTCGAGGTTCTCGATAAACGGGGTTCGGGCGAGGTACTGCCCAAGTACGACGTCGTATCCTGCGCTGAGGTGTTCCTCCGCGACAGCAAGGCTGAGCCGCCTGGCGTGCGTCAACCCCAGGCCGTCGGTTGCGTCCAGGACGCGGTTGGCGCCGACCAGCATGGCCAGGACGACTCCGACAGAAACGACGGGAAGCCACCGAGTGGCGGAGCGCTGCCGTCCTGCTTCCATGAGTACGGACTCCACGCCGCGTGCTTTCCCTGTCCGCGGCTGATGAGCGGGCGTTCGGCTAGACACCGAACATCGCGCGGCTCTCCTCGAATCCGACGATAGTGACGCTAGGCCGGTCGCGTGACTCCCACGTGCTGCGTGTCAGCCTCAGCCGATCCGAGACCAGTACCTCGTCGCCTCGGGCGTCCCGGGAGATGCCGTCGTGCTCATAGCCGAGCTTTCGGGAAACACCCTGAGAGGCGTGGTTGTCCTGGAAGACCTCGGTGACTGCTGCCTCGGCTCCGAGGTGCTCGAAGGCGAGGGCCAGCACGCCAGCCCGAGCCTCCGTGCCGAACCCTCGACCGTGGTGAGGGAGCCCGATCCACGAGGAGGTGGTCACCTCGCGCACCACAGCGTCGTCACTCTGCGCGCACGGAACTTTCCAGCAACGAGTTTCGCGTCCGCTCATCGACACGACCGAGCACCGCGAGCGGGTCGTCGCTCAGCGCCAGTCTTGGCACGGAGTCGGGGAGAACTCCACGTCGTACCCGTCAGGGCTCGTGAATTCATAGCAGGCCCGGTTCTCACTTGCGGAGCCCAGCCAGTCGGTGTGCGCCCACTCGTAGCGGACCCTGAGCACGACGTCATTGTCACCGCCGATGGTCACGTCCCCGACGGCTTCTTCGACTGTGCCGTGCTCAACCCACCCGGCGAGGTCCGGTCCCGTGTCGGCACCCCGCGAAAGCGCCAGGTTCAACCGGTTACGGTCGAGGTCCGCCTCTTTCCACGCCCACGAGTGATGGACGCCGCACGCCCCGATGAGACCGGCTAGCGACAGCGCCAACAGGAGAGCCCGGGCAACGCGACGCGTTCTCATGGCTCTCACCTTGGCCTAGGGGGCTGCCAGGTGGCATCCGTACCGGTACTCATCCCGACGTGTCGAGTCGGCCGACGACTACCTCTGGCACCTGACCGTCGATGCCGAGGTCGACATGAGTCGAGAACCGGTTGAGCTCACCGTGGGTCAGGTCAGCGATGACATCGCCAACCTCCCTGCCGTCGACATTCGCCGCGACGTCCCAGCAAAGTGCCGCGGATGCAGCGCCGGGCGGTCAGCCGCCGGCTTCCCGCTCGATGATCGTCTTCAGGTTAGTGAGCTCCTTGCGAGCCTCGCGCGGGCTGAGGATCGCGCGCTCGACGACCTTTTCGACCAGACGACGCCGTGAGCGCCAGTGCGTCTCGACGGTCAGTTCGAGGTCGGTGCCGCCAGCCCGCTCAGTAAGTCGAGAGGTGACTTCGAGCTCCAAACCGAGGTAAGCGTCAGTCCTGGTAACCAGTCGGGTTGGATTGTCGGACGCCGTTACCGTCGTCCGCGCGACAAGCGGGCCGCGTCTCGAGACGTACGTGGAGCCGAGCTCACCGGGGCCACCGTGCAAGTCCCCGATGACGGGCTTGCCCGTCTGCCACTCTGGAATACGGTTGGGGTCGACGTACGCACGCCACACCCGTTCGGGTGCAGCATTGATCCAGACCGCGTATGCAAGTTCGCCCATGTGAGTCGACTCCAGCCTGGTGCAGGTGGTGCTCTCCCGATGGTAGGGCGGCCCAGTTCTACGGCGCCGTCCGTTGCCGACCTCGGTGCTGTCATCGGCAGATCCGCTTTCGCTGTCTGCGGCAGACGCGGAAGTGCGCGGCCGTCAGCGGTCGGCGAGCTAGAGTGGCGAGCCCAAATTCAGGGGGTGTGTATGCAGAACGAACCGATGCCGTCCGAGGCAAGGGAGTCCGGGCCCTTCTACCACGGCACGAAGGCTCACCTGAAGCCGGGAGACTTGCTGGAACCCGGCTACAGCTCCAATTTCGGTGAGCGAAGGCAGGCGAACTACATCTACCTGACTGCAACCCTGGATGCGGCCACTTGGGGAGCGGAACTCGCGGTGGGCGAGGGACCAGGCAGGATCTACCGTGTGGAACCCACGGGCCCCTTTGAGGATGATCCCAACCTGACGGACAAGAAGTTCCCGGGCAACCCGACGAAGTCTTACCGCACTCGACAGCCGCTGCGAGTAGTCGGCGAAGTCTTGGACTGGGAGCCACACTCCCCCGAGGTGCTCCAGGACATGCGGGACCACCTTGAGGAGCTCAAGCGGCTTGGCATCGAGGCAATCAACGACTGAACTACCGCGCAGCGATGACCAAGTGGATCGTGGCAGACGAGTTCGCCGGGAATCCTTCGCGGACTACAGGATTGCCATCTTGTGAAAGGGGCTCGTGATGCGCACCGTCTGCGTGCGGAAGTCGACCGTGACCGCGTCCGCCTCCGCCCCGATGACGCGACCCATGCCGTACGAGTCGTGATTGACCAGGTCGCCGCATTCGAACTGCTCGATGACCGGCTCGGGGTCAGGCTGGAAGGGGCTGTTGGCGAGGTGTCGCCGCCGCGCGGGCAAGGTTTTCATTACTGCCAGTATGTACCTCGGATGGCTGGGGAGAGAACTCCGGCCAAGAGTGCGCCTCCAGGAGGGCGACGGTGGGCAGGTCGCCTGTTGACTGATGGGCGAGCGCACACCCTGGGAAGCCGTCGGAACACGCGACAGCGGCGCGCCGACTCATCCGCACATCGGCTCCGGTAGTTGGCTGCCCTGCCGGCTCGGGGGCGAGGGACATGCCCAGCTAGCACCTGTCCTCACTGCCGACAGTCCCCAAGAGGCTGTCGAGCAGCTGCCGCGTGTGCGGTTCGTCGAGGACCTCACCGATCCACGCGGCGGCGTCCGCGCGTTCCGGCGAGCGATGGTTGGGCCTCAGCCAGTCGGTCGCGGCGATCTCGGTGATGTGCCCCAGCTGCGCGATGAGCATCGAGAAGTGCCCGCGCCGGCTCACTCTCGCCGGGCCGCCGGCCTGCCGGTAGGCGTTGATGAGCGCGCGGCCGCGACCCGGGTCGGTGCGGGCGAACTCGAACAGAACGCAGCCGAGCTCGTGGCTCGGGTCGGCCGGCCCGCTGTTCTCCCAGTCGATGACGCACACGCCGCCGTCCGCGGTCGGCAGCACGTTGTCGGCCCACAGGTCGCGATGGCACACCTGCAGCGTCTGGGGTGGTTCGATCCAGGACTCCAACGCGACCAGCTCGTCACGCAGGTCGGCCAGCCGGCCGGCGAAGGGCGCTCCAGCCTGCTTCAGCTCCTCGACCAGCCGGGTCCACCGGTCGGCGCCGACCGGCTCGCGGTACCAGGGTTCCACCGGGCTCGGGTCCCTGACCGACACCCGGTGGATGGCCGCCACGACGTCGCCCACCAGCGCCGGGTCGAGACAGGGGTCGGGAGCCCGGAGGTCGACCCACTCATAGACCCTGACCTGCCCGTCGTCCACGTTGGCGAACACGGACCCCTGCGTCGTACGCCGAACTCGCGGCGTCGGCACGCCCGCCGCGTAGGCGGCCTCCTGGAACTCGGTCGACCGGCGCACCTCTTCCTCACCGAACCGCTCGAACGGCACCTTGACCGCCCAGCTGCCGTCGGACGTGTCGAGGCGCCACACGACGCCCTGCTTCCCCCGCGCGACCGGCCCGTCCGACAGCCTCGGCGCACCGCCGAGGTCGAACTGCCGGGCGAGGTCCTGCTGCGTCCACCAGCCCACTCCAGCACAGATGAGTCCCCTGCGATGCTGAACGCGGTCGGGGCGCTGGCCGTGCCCGGAGTCGCGGCCCTGATGAGGCGGCGGTTCACATGGATCATCCGAACCCGGGTCCTCAGCCGGGCAGCGCGTGCGAGTTCCGGCGGCGGAGGTGCCGGTAGACATGGAGGCAGCCCTGATGAACAAGCACGCCGACGCCGGCGTTGGCTACGGCCAGCGCGGCGGCCTCGATCAGCCCTGCATCGAAAGCCACGACGTCGGTGACGACAAGGAGCAAGGGCCATCCGAGCGCGGCCGTCACGAGCGCGACCGACCACCATCGCCCCAAGACCAGACCGAGCAAGATCATGGTTGGGATCATCTCGACCACCTCGCGCTCGACAATCTACGCCTGCGCCGAGCTGCTCGCGCTTTCCATGCCGGCCGCAGACTGAAGTCGTCACCAGACGTGAAACGCCGGCTCGGTCCGTCGAGGTCCGAGCCGGCGTAGTGCCTGGTGAGGCGTGGCGGAGGATAGGGGATTCGAACCCCTGAGGGCTGTTAACCCAACCCGCTTTCCAAGCGAGCGCCATAGGCCACTAGGCGAATCCTCCGCGGGAGAGGTTACCGGTAGGCGGCGAGTGGGAGAAATCCGCCCGGGTTGGGTCCCTCACGCGGCCTGTCCTAGACTCTGGGGCAACCCCCCGTGCGGCGGCATCTCGCCCAACTCCCCCAGGGCCGGAAGGCAGCAAGGGCAAGCGAGCTCTGTCGGGTGCGCGGGGGGCCTTTTCATGTCCGGGGGTGGCGGCCGGGTGTCCGACCTACCGGGTGTCGGTGCGGGTAGTTAGGGTTCAGTGCGTGGAAGCACCCCTCGCCCTCTACCGCCGGTACCGGCCCGAGACGTTCGCCGAGGTCATCGGCCAGGATCACGTCACGACGCCGCTGCGGACCGCGCTGGCCAACAACCGGGTGAACCACGCCTATCTGTTCTCTGGCCCGCGAGGCTGCGGCAAGACCACCAGCGCACGGATCCTCGCCCGGGCGCTGAACTGCGAGAAGGGCCCGATCGCGGACCCGTGCGGTGAGTGCCGTTCCTGTCGCGACCTCGCTCGTGGAGGTCCGGGCTCTGTCGACGTGATCGAGATCGACGCCGCCAGCCACGGCGGGGTCGACGACGCGCGTGACCTCCGTGAGCGGGCGTTCTTCGCTCCGGTGGCGAGCCGCTACAAGGTCTACATCATCGACGAGGCCCACATGGTCTCGACGCAAGGCTTCAACGCGCTGCTCAAGCTCGTGGAGGAGCCGCCGCCGCACCTGAAGTTCATCTTCGCGACCACCGAGCCGGAAAAGGTCATCGGCACCATCCGGTCCAGGACGCACCACTACCCCTTCCGGTTGATCCCGCCTCGCCTGCTCTCCGCCTACCTCTCCGAGCTGTGCGAGAAGGAGGGTGTGCGGATCGAGCCTGCTGCGCTGCCGCTCGTCGTCCGGGCCGGCGGTGGCTCAGCGCGTGACACGCTCTCCGTTCTCGACCAGCTCCTCGGCGGAGCCGGCGACGACGGTGTGACCTACGAGCTCGCCACGGGGCTGCTCGGGTTCACCCCTGACGCGCTCCTCGACGAGGTGGTCGAAGCGTTCGCCGCCCACGACGGCGGCACTGTCTTCGGCGTCGTCGACAAGGTCATCGAGACGGGGCAGGACCCACGCCGGTTCACCGAGGACCTCCTGCGGCGGCTGCGTGACCTCGTGATCATCTCCGCGGTGCCGGACGCTCCGGCGACCGGCCTGATCGACGTACCCGAGGACCAGGCCGAGCGGCTGGTCTCGCAGGCCGCGCGTTTCGGCCGCGCCGACCTCACCCGCGCCGCCGACCTCGCCGCAGCCGGGCTCACCGAGATGCGTGGCGCCACCGCTCCGAGGCTGCTCCTGGAGCTCATCTGTGCGCGTGTCCTCCTCCCCGCGGCCGACGACTCGACCGAGGGGGTCCTGGCTCGTCTCGACCGGCTCGAACGCCGCGTGTCCATCGAAGGTGGGGCGCCCTCCGCATCGCGTCCGGCGGCCGCGCAGGCTGCGCCGGCCCAGCCCGCCCCGGCACAGTCCGCGCCGGCACAGCCCGCCCCGGCACAGTCCGCGCCTGCACCCGCGCAGTCGACGCCTCCGCCGGCGCCGGCACAGCCCGCAGCCACCACTCAGCCCACTCACCACCCTGCGGCGCGGACGCCCGAGCCCCCGTCGGGCGCGGAGTGGCCCACCCCCGTGGCACCGGCTGCCCAGCAGGCGACGCAGTCTCCGCCCCCGGCCGGCGAACCCCGCGATGCGGAGCCCGTCCGCGCGGGTGCCCAGCCCGCCACGGCCTCGCCCGAGTCCGCCCCCGCGCCGGCTGCGCCGGGGTCGTCCGGGGGCCTCGGCCTCGTGGAGGTACGACGGCTGTGGCCGGACCTGCTCGAGGCCGTGAAGCTCAAGCGCCGCTACACCTGGATCCTGCTGAGCCAGAACGCCCAGGTCGCGGCCGTCGACGACAAGACGCTCACCATCGCGCTGATCAACGCCGGGGCGCGCAACTCCTTCGTCAGCGGCGGTAGTGAGGAGATCCTGCGCCAGGCGGCGATCGACGTCATCGGCCAGGACTGGCGGATCGAGGCGATCGTCGACCCCTCCGCGCAGCCCGGCGCCGACCCGGACAGTGAGCCGAGGGTGGTTCGTCCCGCGGTCGCCCAGCAGCCTGACCCCGCACCACCGCAGCCCCAGAGCGAGCCGGCCCAGAGCACACCGAACCCCGGCACCCCGCCCCAGGCCGTTCCGCCTCCGTCCGCGCCGGGTCAGCCGCAGGACGCTCCGCCTACCGCACACGGCGATGTCCCTGCTGCTGACCAGCAGCCACATCGCCCTGCCGTCGACCCCGAGGCGATCGCAAGCGCCCGAGGTGCGATCCAGGCGACCCGTGCCCCGGGTGCCGTGCAGCGCAGCGGCCCCACGGTCTCCGACGACGACGTGAGCCCGGACGACCCGGACGCCGACGACGGCAACCTCGGTGGCGCAGAGCTCCTCCAGCGCGAGCTCGGCGCGCGGGTGATCGAGGAGATCAAGCACGAGTGAGCGCCCTGTCGCAGCGAGCTCGATCCGCGTCAGACTGGACCCGGACCCAGCGAGAGACAGCCAGTACAGCCCCAAGACAGCAGAGGACAGTGGAATGACCCAGGGGAACCCCTTCGGCGAGGGCGGCTTCGACATGAACGCCCTGCTCCAGCAGGCCCAGCAGATGCAGCAGCAGATGATGGACGCCCAGGCCCAGCTGGCCGAGGCCACGGTCACCGGCACGGTAGGCGACGGCCTGGTCGCGGTCACCCTCAACGGCACCGGCGAGCTGGTGGGCGTGTCGATCAAGAAGGGGTCGTTCGACCCCGAGGACACAGAGGACCTCGAGGACCTGATCGTGGCGGCGTACCGCGACGCCAAGGCGCAGGCGGACGCGATGGCGTCCGAGAAGCTCGGTCCGCTCGCCGGAGGCCTCGGTGAGGACCTGCCCGGCGGGCCGGGCGGACAGCTCGGCTTCTGATGTACGAAGGCGTTGTCCAGGACCTGATCGACGAGCTCGGCCGGCTGCCGGGCGTGGGTCCCAAGAGCGCCCAGCGCATCGCCTTCCACATCCTGCAGACCGACCCGGTCGACGTACGCCGGCTCGCCGAGGTCCTGCTCGAGGTCAAGCAGAAGGTGACCTTCTGCTCGGTGTGCGGCAACGTCGCCGAGCAGGAGACGTGCCGGATCTGCCGCGACCAGCGACGCGACCCGTCGGTGATCTGCGTCGTCGAGGAGTCCAAGGACGTCGTGGCGATCGAGCGGACGCGTGAGTTCCGCGGCCGCTACCACGTCCTGGGCGGCGCCATCTCGCCGATCGAGGGGGTCGGGCCCGACGACCTTCGGATCCGCGAGCTGATGAGCCGGCTCGCCGACGGTGTGGTGACCGAGGTGATCCTCGCGACCGACCCCAACCTGGAGGGGGAGGCCACCGCGACGTACCTCACGCGACTCCTTCGACCGATGGGCTTGCGCGTCACGCGACTTGCTAGTGGACTGCCTGTAGGCGGTGACCTCGAGTACGCCGACGAGGTCACCTTGGGACGAGCGTTCGAAGGGAGGCGCGCCGTCGATGACTGAGCAGAGCGCCGCGGCCGCAGGAGAGAACGGCCTGCACAGTGACCTCGAGGACTTCGCGCAGCAGATCGCGGACCAGGTCGAGAGCTTCCTGCTCGCGCTCCAGGCGATCGCGCGCGGCGAGGCCACCGGCGGACACGCGATCTCGCTGCTGCTGCTCGAGGTGAGCCAGGTGCTCCTCGCCGGCGCCCGTCTCGGCGTGCAGACAGACTTCGAGACCACCGAGCAGTACCAGCCCGACGCGGGCCCCGACCCCGACCTCGACGCGATGCGGCTGCGCCTCGCGGTCCTCCTCGAGGGCGTCGACGCCTACACCGAGATCTTCGACCCGTACGTCGACCCGCCGGAGCTCGCCCCCTCGCTCCTGTCGGACGACCTGACCAGCGTCGCCACCGCTCTGGCCCACGGCCTGCGCCACTACAAGGCGGGCCGGGTCGACGAGGCGCTGTGGTGGTGGCAGTTCTCCTACGTCTCCTCGTGGGGCAACGAGGCGAGCGGCGCCCTTCGCGCCCTGCAGTCCGTGGTCTCCCACGACCGCCTCGACGCCGAGTTCGAGGGCGAGGACGAGCAGGTGGCTGCCGCCGACGAGTTCCTCGAAACCGCAAATCCTTGAGCAGCGCAACCGTTCCGGCCTGCCGGACAGGAAATCTTCCTGCCAGGCAGACCTGCCGCGTCGTCTTGTGATCTGGCGGCCGGACGGGGCGGGACGGCTGGCCCGGTAGAATCTTGGGCGACCCCCGACCGTTCTGAACCACCCCTGAGGAGAACCGTGGGCATTGTCGTGCAGAAGTACGGCGGCTCCTCCGTTGCCGACGCCGAAGGCATCAAGCGCGTGGCCCAGCGGATCATCGAGGCCAAGCGCGCCGGCAACGACGTGGTCGTGGTCGTCTCCGCCATGGGCGACACCACCGACGAGCTGATCGACCTCGCCCAGCAGGTCTCGCCGCTGCCGGCGGGCCGCGAGCTCGACATGCTGCTGACCGCCGGCGAGCGGATCTCGATGGCGCTCCTCGCGATGGCGATCGGCAACCTCGGCCAGCAGGCGCAGTCGTTCACCGGCAGCCAGGCCGGCGTGATCACCGACGGCACGCACGGCAAGGCCAAGATCATCGACGTCACGCCGGGCCGGATCGAGAAGGCGCTCGCCTCCGGCGCGATCGCGATCGTGGCCGGGTTCCAGGGCGTCAGCCAGGACACCAAGGACATCACCACGCTCGGCCGCGGCGGATCGGACACCACGGCGGTCGCCCTCGCCGCTGCGCTGAACGCGGATGTGTGTGAGATCTACACCGACGTCGACGGTGTGTTCACCGCCGACCCGCGGATCGTCGCGACCGCGCGCAAGCGGGACCGGATCTCCTACGAGGAGATGCTGGAGATGGCCGCGAGCGGCGCCAAGATCCTTCATCTGCGGTGCGTCGAGTACGCCCGCAGGTACCAGATGCCCATCCACGTCCGGTCCTCGTTCAGCAAGAAGACCGGCACCTGGATCACCGACGACGCAGAGGTGGAGAACATGGAGCAGGCGATCATCGCGGGGGTCGCGCACGACAGGAGCGAGGCGAAGATCACCGTCGTCGGCGTCCCCGACAAGGTCGGCGAGGCCGCACGGATCTTCGAGGCCCTCTCCGAGGCGCAGATCAACCTCGACATGATCGTGCAGAACGTGTCGGCGGCCTCGACCAACCTCACCGACATCTCCTTCACCCTGCCCCGCGCGGACGGCCAGGTGGCGATGGCGGCGCTCGCGCAGCTCAAGGACGAGGTCGGCTACGACTCCCTGCTGTACGACGACCGCATCGGCAAGGTCTCGCTGATCGGCGCCGGCATGCGCTCGCACCCGGGCATCACCGCGAAGTTCTTCGCCGCCCTGGCGAGCGCCGGCGTGAACATCGAGATGATCTCCACCTCCGAGATCCGGATCTCCGTCGTCGTCGACGAGTCCCAGGTCGACGACGCGGTGTCCGCGACCCACACGGCGTTCGAGCTCGACTCCGACGAGGTCGAGGCAGTTGTCTACGGCGGTACCGGACGGTGAACCAGATGCGCAAGAACAAGCCCACCCTCGCCGTCGTCGGCGCCACCGGCGCGGTCGGCACCGTGATGCTCGGCATCCTGTCGCAGCGCGAGGACGTGTGGGGCGAGATCCGCCTCATCGCCTCCCCGCGCTCGGCGGGCAAGAAGCTGCGCGTCCGCGGCGAGGAGGTCACGGTCGTCGCGCTGTCGGAGAAGGCGTTCGAAGGCGTCGACGTCGCGATGTTCGACGTCCCCGACGAGGTCTCCGCGCAGTGGGCCCCGATCGCCGCCGCCAAGGGCGCGGTCGCCGTGGACAACTCAGGGGCCTTCCGGATGGACCCGGACGTGCCCCTCGTCGTACCCGAGGTGAACCCCGGCGCGATCCGCAACCGTCCGCGCGGCATCATCGCCAACCCGAACTGCACGACCCTGACGATGATGGACGCGCTCGGCGCGCTGCACGCCCGGTGGAGCCTCACCGAGCTCGTGGTGGCGTCCTACCAGGCCGCGTCCGGCGCCGGCCAGCCCGGCGTCGACCGGTTGTACGACGAGCTCCAGGTCGTGGCGGGCGACCGCACCCTCGGCACCGTCGCGGGCGACGTACGCCGGGCCATCGGCGACAAGCTCGGCGACGCCGGGTCGCCCTTCCCCGCACCGCTGGCGCTCAACGTCGTGCCGTGGGCCGGGTCCGGACGGGACGGCGGGTGGACCAGCGAGGAGCTCAAGGTCCGCAACGAGTCCCGCAAGATCCTCGGCATCCCCGACCTCAAGGTCTCCGCGACCTGCGTGCGGGTGCCCGTGATCACGACCCACTCGCTGGCCGTGCATGCGACGTTCGCGGAGCAGGTCACCGTCGACGAGGCCCGCCACGCGCTGGTGCAGGCCCCGTCGGTAGTCGTGATGGACGACCCGGAGTCCGGGAACTTCCCGACCCCGGCCGACGTGGTCGGTGCCGACCCGACGTTCGTGGGCCGGATCCGTCAGGCGCTCGACTTCCCGAACACGCTCGAGATGTTCGTCTGCGGCGACAACCTCCGGAAGGGCGCGGCCCTCAACACCGCGCAGATCGCGGAGCTGGTCGCCAAGGAGCTCAGCGCCTGAGGCTCACCCTCGGCGGCAAGGGCCCTCAGGTCCAGTCCCGCCGCCCAATCGTCTCGTCGTCGAACCGGGTGGTGACCCAGTGCGCGAGCACGTAGGCGAGTGCGCTCAGCAGCGGGATGACGACGAACATCCACGCTGAGAAGATCACGTCGAGCAGCGCGAGCATCACGACCACGGCCACCAGGCCGACGGCGAGGAAGCTCGTGCTGCCCGGAGCCTCGACCCTGAGCAGGCGCAGGATGCCACCGCCGAGCAGGACCATGAGCGCGAAGATCGCGACCAGGATGAAGAAGCCGGGTGCGCCACCGCACGTGCTGACTCCTCGCACGATCTCGCAGCCGGTCATGGCGCCGTAGGTCGCGCCCCCTCCGGCCGCGCCCACGAGCGCGCCGGTCACCGCGGCCGCCACACCTCCCGGAACCCTCGGAGCTGACCGCTCGGTACGGCTCCTCCGGGCCAGGCGCCTGCGCGGCTCCGCCTCGGGAGCGGGCTCGGCTTCGGCGACGGGCTCCGCCTCGGGAGCGGGCTCGCCGAGGGGCACGTCGGCCGGCGCAGGGTCCTCGACCGGCTTGAGGTCCTGGACCGGCTGCCGGTCCTCAGCAGGCGCCGCGTCGGTCTCAGGCGCCTGGTAGGCCTGCAGCGGCGCCGTCGGTGTCTCCACGACGGTCTCGGCGGCTGCGTCCGACCCGCCAGGACGGTCGGCGCCCCTCCTGCGGGACTTCTTCTCCTCTCCTTCTCCTTCTTCCTCCGACCGAACGGGGAGAGGGAGGGGAGCTCGAGCGAGGGCTGGGACTTGTCACCCGGAGTCTGACCCATGGATCGAGTCTGCCAGATCACCTATGTCGTGATGGAGACCGGTCTGGCGTCCCCCGCGGTGGCCACCGCGTCGCGGAACTCTCCGTGAGCGCCCCATCCGCTGGGTGATCGTGGACGAACGGGGGTCGTGGCGAGTGCCACACAACGGGAGCACCCAGGGAGGGAACCAATGAACTTGCGCCATCTGACCTCGGCGTTCACGGCACTGGCTGTGGCGGGGACAGCTATCGTCGCGACCACCGCACCGGCCCAGACAGCGGAGAAAGCGCCGGGGACGCAGAGCCTCGCGGCAGCCCTCGCGGCGAGCAGCAAGGGCTTCGACAGCAACCCGAACGACTTCGACATCCTCTACAAGGCGATCACGGCGACGCTGAAGAGGAACCCGAACAGCGGCATCTCGGTCGTCACCGACGGCACCAAGCCGCTGACGGCGTTCGCGCCGACCGACAACGCTTTCCGTCTGCTCCTCAAGGACCTCACCGGCAGGAACATCAAGAGCGAGCGCCGGCTCTACAGGGCCCTCAACAAGTCGTCCAAGCCGGACCAGGTCGAGCTGGTGATCCTCTACCACGTGGTCCTGGGCAGGACCCTGACCTACAACAAGCTCAAGACCATGAACGGCAAGCGGCTCACGAGCGCGCTCGGGAAGCAGGGGAAGATCACGGTCAAGGTGAACAAGGGGCGGGTCACCCTCGTCGACCGCGACAAGGACGACGTCAACCCCAAGATCAACCTGGCAACCAGGAACCTCAACAAGGGCAACCGGCAGATCGCGCACGGCATCGACCACGTGCTGCGTCCGATCAACCTGGAAGAACTGCTCTGAGAACCAGGAGAGCCCCGGACATGATCTCTCATGTCCGGGGCTCTTCGCCTGAGTCGGGCTGACAGTGTCCTGGTTCAGGACATCGGAATGGGGTGTCTCGCGACATCGGAATAGGGATGTCTCGGGTCTTCGGCATGGCGCAGGGTGCTGACCGGTTGATCGGCCAGAGGCTGCGGGGTGTCGAAACGTCGCCTTGTCATCACCGCCGTCCTGGCCGGCCAGTCCCAGTCCGAGGTCGCTCGCACCTACGAGGTGTCCCAGGGCTGGATCAGCCGCCTCTGGCCCGCTACCGAAACGAGGGCGAGGCCGCCTTCGAGCCCCGCTCACGCGCCCCGAAGACCAACCCCGGCGCCACCGCGCCGGAGACTGTCGAGCTGATCTGCGGCTGCGCAAACAGCTCGAGCGACTCCGGCCTGGATGCTGGCGCCGACACCATCGGCTGGCACCTCGAACACCACCACCAGATCACGCTGTCGCGCGCGACGATCAACCGGCATCCTGACTCGCGCCGGCGCTGGTGACGCCCGACCCGAAGAAGCGACCGAAGTCGCTCCTACATCCGCTTCGCAGCCGAGCAACCCAACGAGACCTGGCAGGCCGACTTCACCCACTACCGACTCACCCGCCCCGACGGCCGCCCGGGCCGACATCCGAGATCCTCACCTGGCTCGACGACCACTCCCGCTACGCCCTGCTCGGTCACCGCCCACCACCGGGTCACCGGCACCGATCGTGCTCGCCGACCTTCCGCAGAGCCGCTGCCCAGCACGGGATCCCCGCCTCCACGCTCACCGACAACGGCATGGTGTTCACCACCCGCTCTCGCTGGCGCCACGGCGGCACGGCGGCCGCAACGGCTTCGAGCACGAGCTCCGGCGACCTCGGCGTCATCCAGAAGAACTCCCGACCCAACCACCCCACCACCTGCGGCAAGGTCGAACGGTTCCAACAGACCATGAAGAAGTGGCTGCGCGCCCAACCCGACCAGCCGACCACCATCGCCGAACTCCAGACACTGCTCGACGCCTTCGTCGACGACTACAACCACCACCGACCGCACCGCTCCCTCCCGCACCGCGCCACCCCGGCCACCGCCTACACCAGCCCGACCCAAGGCCACCCCGCGACGGCAGCCGCGACGCCGACACCCACGACCGCGTCCGCCACGACCGCATCGACACCAGCCGGCAACATCACCCTGCGCCACGACGGCCAGCTGCTACTCCATCGGCATCGGCCGAACCCACGCCCGAACCCACGTCATCGTGCTCGTCCAGGACCTCGACATCCGCGTCATCGACGCCGCCACCGGCGAACTCCTCCGCGAGCTCACCCTCGACCCACCAAGCGCTACCAGCCCACCGGACGACCACCCGGCACCACCCCGAAAACGAGGAACGGCCCGAACCCACATATCGTGGGTTCGGGCCATTCCGATGTCCTGAGACATCACAGAGTCGGGCTGACAGGATTTGAACCTGCGGCCTCGTCGTCCCGAACGACGCGCGCTACCAAACTGCGCCACAGCCCGATTGCCCTGACGGCGTGGGGAGTCTACCTGAGCAACAGGGGTGCCACGAAACCGGGACCGGTCAGCGGGCGGTGAGCGTGACCAGCGACGCCTCCGGGCGGCAGGCGAAGCGAACCGGGGCGAACGGCGAGGTGCCGAGCCCCGCGGACACGTTGAGCCACGAGCTGCGCGGGTCGCCGGGCCGCGAGTCCGCCGGGTGGCGGTGCAGGCCCTTGGCCCGGGCGGGCTCGATGTCGCAGTTGGTGACCAGGGCGCCCTTGCCCGGAAGGCACACCTGGCCGCCATGGGTGTGGCCGGCGAAGATCGCGTCGTAGCCGTCGTGCGCGAAGGCGTCGAGGACGCGAAGGTACGGCGCGTGGGCCACTGCCACGCGGAGGTCGGCGTCCGGGTCGGCCGGGCCTCCGACAGCCGCGAGGTCGTCGTACTCCAGATGCGGGTCGTCCACGCCGGCGAACGCGAACCGCAGGCCGCGCACCTCGAACGTGTCGCGCCGGTTGGACAGGTCGACCCATCCGCGGCTCTCGAAACCGGCACGCAGGTCGCGCCACGGCAGCTTCTCGGTGTGGGTGTTGCGCTGGCCGTCGTCGGGGAGCACGTAGCGAAGCGGGTTGCGCACGGACGGGGAGAAGTAGTCGTTGGACCCCATCACGAAGACACCGGGGACGTCGAGCAGCTCACCGAGCGCGTCGAGGATCACCGGGACCGACTGCATGTGGGCGAGGTTGTCCCCGGTGTTCACGATGAGGTCGGGCTCGAGCTCGGCGAGGGAGCGGATCCAGGTCTGCTTCTTGTGCTGCCGTGGCGTCATGTGGATGTCGCTGAGGTGAAGCACCCTCAGCGGGTCGCTGCCGGGTGGCAGGACGGGCATCTCGGCCCGGCGCAGGGTGAACGCGCGAACCTCGTAGCCGGCGGAGTACACGGCGCCGGCGACCCCTGCGATTGCCCCGAGGGCCAGCGTGCGGGTGAGCCTGCTCTGGTGCGGTCGCATCCGACAAGGCTGCCACAATGTGCCCATGAGTGATCTCAAGGACCGTCTCCGCGCCGACCTCACGACCGCCATCAAGTCCCGTGACGAGGTGCGCTCCTCGACCCTCCGGATGGTCCTCACCGCGGTCTCCAACGCCGAGGTCGCCGGCAAGCAGAGCCGCGAGCTCAGCGACGAGGACGTCGTCGACGTCCTTGCGAGCGAGGCGAAGAAGCGGCGCGAGGCGGCCGAGGCCTTCGAGCAGGCCGGCCGCACCGAGATGGCGGCCAAGGAGCGTGCCGAGGCCGAGGTGCTCGCCGACTACCTGCCCGCGCCGCTGACCGAGCAGGAGATCGCCGACCTCGTCACCTCCGCGATCGCCCAGACCGGTGCTCGCGAGGAGGGCATGCGCGGCATGGGCAAGGTCATGGGCGCGATCAGCTCCCAGGTCAAGGGCCGGGCCGACGGCGCGGTCGTCGCGGCCGAGGTACGCCGCCAGCTCTCCTAGGGCGCGACCTCGGCCGGCGGGGTCTCCGCCTAGCCGCCGTTGCCGCGGCCGGGGCCGCCGAAGCCGCCACCGCCGCCGCCACCGCCGCCGGTTCCGCCACCGCCGCCGGTTCCGCCGCCATCGCCGGGGCCGGTGCCGCCCCCACCGCCACCGCCGTTGTTCGGTGCCGGTGGCGGCTGCGGCGGAACGTACGGGGTGCCGTCGGAGACGTAGATCGTCACGGTGCTGCCCGAGCCCACCTCGGTCCCTGTGCCCGGCTCGAGGTAGGCCGACGGTGCCGTAGGGGTAGGCCGAGTCGACCATGGGGCCGATGATCGGGGACAGCCCGGCTTCACGGAGAGCCTTGGCCGCATCCTCCGGGGACTGCCCGCCGACGCTGGGCACCGTGACGAGCTTGCCCTTGATGGTCCGCGGGTCGGGCGAGGTGAAGTCGCGGTCGGGCAGCCACTGCTCGATGACCTTCATCGCGTCGCCCCACATCGGGCCGGCCTCCGTGCTGCCGTGTGCCGCCTCGATGTATCTGCCGCCGATCGTCTGGCCGTTCAGGCTGATCCAGTGGCCCAGGCTGTTCGCTCCGGCGATCATCGAGGCGGTCGCCAGGTCGGGGGTGTAGCCGATGAACCACACCGCCATGTTGTCGTTGATGGTTCCGGTCTTGCCGGCCGAGGGCTGGCTCAGGTTGATGTTCGCCCCGTAGCCGAAGCCGCCGGGCTCCTGCACGCCCCTGAGGATGTCGTTGACCGCGTCCGCGACGTCGCGCGGGAGCACCTGGTCGCAAGTCTTGGGGTACTTCTTGAGGGACTTGCCGTTGCTGTTGAGGATCTCCGTGACCGGGCGGGCGTCGCAGTGGAGGCCGCGGCCGGCGAAGGTCGCGTAGGCCTCCGCCATGGTCAGCGGGTCGGTGTTGACGACGCCGAGCGTGAACGGCGGGTAGATCTGGTCGTCGGGGACCGTGACGCCCATGGCCCGGGCCAGCTTGACCGGCTCGCACAGGCCGGTCCGCAGCTCGAGCTGGGCGAAGAAGGTGTTCACCGACTGCTGGGTGCCGGTGTAGAGGTTGAAGGTGCCGGCGCCCGTCGAGTTCTGGGGGGACCAGTTCTCGGCGCCCTGGACGTAGCCGTCGCAGTCGCGGTAGCTCGTGATCGGGATCGAGACGCTCTGCGGCGAGGCGATCTGGGTCGAGAGCGAGATGCCCTGCCTGATCGCCGCGGAGAGGACGAACGCCTTGAAGGTCGATCCGGCCTGGAAGCCGTTCGGCGTCGCCGTACTCCGGGGGCACCACGTAGTTGAGGAAGGTCTGCCCCGCCTTCTTGTCGGTCCCCATCGGGCGCGACTGGGAGAGGGCGCGGACCTCGCCGGTGCGGGGCACCACCATGGCGAGGCCGCCGATCGCCTGGTCGGTGGGGTAGACGTGAGAGCGCACCGACTCGTCGGCGGCCTTCTGGAAGCGCGGGTCGAGCGTGGTCTTGATCGTCAGGCCGCCGGAGTTCACCAGCTTGACGCGGTCCTCGACGGTGCGCCCGAGGTCCCTGTCCTGGAGGAGGTACTCACGCGCGTAGTCGCAGAAGAACGGGGCGATCGAGGAGACGCAGCCGTTGCGCGCCGGCGTGATCTTCAGTGCCGAGGCCCTGCTCGCGGGTCTTCTGGTACTCGCTGTCCGAGATGACGTTGAGCTGAGCCATACGGGCCAGGACGACGTCGCGGCGCTCCTTGGCCGCGTCGGCGTCGTTGGTGGGGTCGTAGGCCGTCGGGTTCTTCACGAGGCCCGCGAGCAGAGCGGCCTGTCGCAGGGTGAGGTCGGAGGCAGCTCACGGAGAAGTAGTGCCGGGCCGCGGCCTCGATGCCGTACGCGCCGTCGCCGAAGTAGGCGATGTTGAGGTAGCGCTCGAGGATCCAGTCCTTGTTGTACTTCTCCTCGAAGGCGATGGCGTAGCGCAGCTCGTTGAGCTTGCGCTCGTACGTGTCGGCAGTGGCCGCCGCGGCCTCCGCCTTGGTGTCTGCCTGCGCCAGCAGCGTCATCTTCACCATCTGCTGGGTGATCGACGAACCGCCTTGCACGACGCCGGAGCTCGCCTGGTTCGTGACGAACGCGCGGAGCGTGCCCTTGAGGTCGAGCGCGCCGTGGTCGTAGAACCGGTAGTCCTCGATCGCGATGATCGCCTTCCGCATGATCGGTGCGACGTGCTCGAGGTCGACGTTCACGCGGTTCTCGTCGTAGAAGGTCGCCAGCGTGCTGCCGTCCTTGGCCAGCAGGCGGGTGCGCTCGGCCAGGGGCTCGGCGGTCAGGTCCGACGGGCAGGTGGTCCATGCCCTCGGCCACGGAGCGGGCGCTCAGGCCGGCGACTCCAGCGAACGGGATGGCGAGACCGGCCACGAGGAGGCCCATGACGGCGGAAACGGCGGCCATGACCCCTAGGTGCGAGAGGACGCTGGCCGTCCCGAGGCTGCGGTCGTTGCTAGCAGGCATGGCCACAAGCCTACGTGACCGGGGACAGACGTCCCGTTAGCGGAAGAGGGACGTGATTTCACGTGTTTTGGGCAGGCGTGTCGCGGACGTTCCGAACGTGAATGACCCGAAGGTGCTAGGCCGTGACTACAGCGCCCCGGTGACCGCTTGGCCTAGGCTCGGAGCCGACCGAGAACGCCGCGTCTAGTGCGGCTGGAGGGGTATTTCGACCCCCCTTGGTAGTCAAAAGGGACTATGTGAAGTTGCTCCCTCTGTGTCTGTTTCGTCCGGGGGCCAACTCTTAACTTTTAACCCAAGGGGCTTGACTCGCCGTCCGACGGGGAAGCGGACGGGTTAGATCTCGGAGGAGCGCACCATGACATGGAACGACGACTGGGCCACCAAGGCTCTGTGCAACCAGACCCGCCCAGACGAGCTGTTCGTCCGTGGCGCCGCCCAGAACCGTGCGAAGCAGCTGTGTGCCGGCTGCCCCGTGCGCACCGAGTGTCTTGCCGAGGCCCTCGACAACCAGATCGAGTGGGGCGTCTGGGGAGGTATGACCGAGCGTGAGCGCCGTGCGCTGCTGCGCAAGCGGCCCAACGTGACCTCCTGGCGCCTGCTGCTCGAGACGGCCAAGGCCGACCACGTCGCGTCCGCAGGCCGCGTCTCCGCCTCCGCCTGAGCTAACCGGCGAGAGGTTCTGTCGCCAGCAGGTCACCGACCTGACGTAGCCCGTCGAGGTCGTGCACGTCCGTCGAGAGGGCGGGCATGACCGCGGTGGGCACGTGCGGGTGTGCGGCCGCGAACCGCTGCCGCAGGTGGGACTCACGAGCCACGATCCTCGTCCGGTCCCCGTGCAGCCGCAGGAGCCCGGCCGTCGTACCGGTCGCCTCCTCTCCCACCGCGTCGAGCCGTTCGGCCGCCGCGACCGCCTGGTCCCCGGAGAGCCCGGTCAGGGTCACCCTGCCGGCCCGGTTGACCACGAGGCCTGCCAGCGGCATGTTCTCGCCGGCCAGGCGCTCCACGAAGTAGGCGGCCTCGCGCAGTGCGTCCGGCTCGGGAGCCGCGACCACCACGAACGAGGTGCCCGGCGCCTGGAGGAGCGCGAACGTCTTCTGCGCCCGCTGCCGGAACCCGCCGAAGAGCGTGTCGAAGGCCGAGATGAACGTCTGCATGTCGCGGAGCACCTGGGCACCCAGGATCTTCGTCAGCGCGTTGGTGACCACGCTGAGGCCCGCGGTCATCAGCTTGGCCGGCCCGCGCGCCGGGGCCAGGAGGATCCGGATGAACCGGCCGTCGAGGAAGCTGGAGAGCCGCTCGGGGGCGTCCAGGAAGTCGAGGGCCGAGCGTGAGGGCGGCGTGTCCACGACGATGAGGTCCCACTTGCCGGTCTTCAGCGCGTCCTTGTGGAGCTGGCCGAGCTTCTCCATGGCCATGTACTCCTGCGTGCCCGCGAACGAGCTCGACAGCGCCTGGTAGAAGGGGTTGGCCAGGATCTGGGCCGCCTTCTCGGGGCTCGCCTGGCTCTCCACGACCTCGTCGAAGGTCCGCTTCATGTCCAGCATCATCGCGTCGAGGCTTCCCTCGCCCTGGACACCGGGCACCGGACGGGGTGTGTTGTCGAGGGTCTCGATCCCCATGGACTGAGCGAGGCGGCGTGCCGGGTCGATCGTGAGCACCACGACGTTCCGGCCCCGCTCCGCTGCGCGCAGGGCGAGCGCAGCCGACGTGGTCGTCTTGCCGACCCCGCCGGATCCGGTGCACACGATGATGTGGGTGTGAGGGTCGTCGAGCAGCTCGTCGATGTCGAGCCGGGGCGCCTGCTCGGGCTTTCCGGCGAGCGGGCCGACGCGGCGGGTGGACCAGTTCGGGCGGTTCATGCCTGCTCCTCGCGGTTGTCGCTCATGCCAGTCCTTGCTCGCACAGGTCGGCGGCGAGCTCGTAGAGCCCACCGAGGTCGACGCCGTCCGGCAGACGCGGCAGCTCGTACGTCGGGACGCCGAGCTCCGCGATGCGCTCGCGCTGCTCGTCCTCGAGCTCCCGGCGCTCGGCGTGCTCACGCGCCTCGGTCAGGAGCCCGTCGATGATCTCGGGGGTGGCCTCGATGCCGACCCGGTCGAGGTCCTTCTCGATCTGCTCGCGGGGAAGGTCGCCGCGGAGGGCGGCGTCGCGGGCGTCCTCGCCGAGCTGGTTGGTGCGCACGAGGTTCACGATCACGGCGCCGACGGGCAGGTCGTTGGCCCGGAGGTCGCGGATGCCGTCGGCGGTCTCCTGCACCGGCATGTCCTCGAGGACGGTGGTCAGGTGCACGGCGGTGCGCGGTGAGCGCAGCAAGGTCATGATCGAGTCGGCCTGGCTCCGGATCGGGCCGACCTTGGCGAGCCCGGCGAGCTCGCTGTTCACGTTGAGGAACTGCGCGATCCGCCCCGTGGGCGGCGCGTCGAGGACGATCGCGTCGTAGCGGCGCTGGTTCTTGCCGCGCTTGTTCCGGTAGGCCGCCTCGTAGACCTTGCCGGTGAGCAGGACGTCGCGCACGCCGGGTGCGATCGTCGTCGCGAAGTCGATGACCCCGAAACGGTCGAGCGCCTTCCCGGCGCGACCGAGGCGGTAGTACATGGTCAGGTACTCCAGCAGGGCGGACTCCGGGTCGATCGCCAGCGCGAAGAGGTCGCCGCCGTCGTTCGGGCCGCTCGCGATCCGCGTCTCCTCGTAGGGGAGAGGGGGGACGTCGAAGAGCTGGGCGATCCCCTGGCGGCCCTCGACCTCGCAGAGCAGCACGGTCTTGCCGCGCGAGGCCAGCGCGAGGGCCAGGCTCGCCGCCACGGTGGTCTTGCCGGTCCCGCCCTTGCCGGTCACGACGTGCAGGAGGACGTCGTCCCACCGGGTGTCGGGTCCGCTCTGGTTCTCCGATGTCGATGCCACGTCTTGGAGCCTACGCGGGCCACGTGCAGGTGCGGAGGCCCTTGTGACCTGGCTCATGTGGTGGGCGGGCATGGCAACACCCGCGTTGTGTGGGGATCCGTCATCCTCCCGCGGGGCCCCTCGTGGCTAGGATCACAAGGGTCGGCCGCCCGTCGTACCCCTGGTGTGACGAGGCGGAAGCACGTTCAGGGAGGACTTTCGTGGACAAGGTCGTCGCGAGTGCCGCCGAGGCGGTTGCTGACATCAGCAGCGGCTCGTCGCTCGCCGTGGGTGGATTCGGCTTGTGTGGCATCCCGTCGGTGCTTATCGAGGCGTTGCTCGAGCAGGGTGCCGACGAGCTGGAGGCGGTGTCGAACAACTGCGGGGTGGACGAGTGGGGTCTGGGGCGGCTGCTGTTCGCGAAGCGGATCCGGCGGATGGTCTCCTCCTACGTCGGTGAGAACAAGGAGTTCGCCCGGCAGTACCTCCACGGCGAGCTGGAGGTGGAGCTCACCCCGCAGGGCACGCTCGCCGAGCGGATGCGGGCCGGCGGCTCCGGCATCCCGGCGTTCTTCACCGCGACCGGGGTGGGCACGCAGGTGGCCGAGGGCGGCCTGCCGTGGAAGTACGACGGCGACGGCAACGTCGAGGTCTCCTCGCCCACCAAGGAGGTCCGCGAGTTCGAGACCGCCGAGGGCCCCAAGGAGTTCGTGCTCGAGCGCGCGATCGTCACCGACTTCGGCCTGGTGCGGGCCTGGAAGGGCGACCGGCACGGGAACCTCGTGTACCGGGAGTCGGCCCAGAACTTCAACCCGCTGGCCGCGATGTGCGGGCGGGTCACCATCGCCGAGGTCGAGCACCTCGTCGAGCCGGGTGAGATCGACCCCGCGGAGGTGCACACCCCGGGCGTCTACGTCCAGCGCGTGGTCGCGCTGACCACCGAGCAGGCCGCCGACAAGCGGATCGAGAAGAGGACGACCCGTCCGAGGCCGGATGCGGCCGGGGCGGCTGCTGGTGCGACCGGGACGGAGGCCTGAGATGGCTTGGACGCGTGAGGAGATGGCGGCGCGGGCGGCCTCGGAGCTGAAGGACGGCTCCTACGTCAACCTCGGGATCGGCCTCCCGACCCTGGTGCCCAACTACGTCGCCGACGACGTGGAGCTGGTGCTGCAGTCGGAGAACGGCATCCTCGGGGTGGGCGCCTACCCGTACGACGGGGAGGAGGACCCGGACCTCATCAACGCCGGCAAGGAGACCGTGACCCTGCGGCGCGGGGCGTCGTTCTTCGACTCCGCGACGTCGTTCGGGATGATCCGCGGCGGCAAGATCGACGCCGCGATCCTCGGCGCGATGCAGGTCTCGAAGAGCGGTGACATCGCGAACTGGATGATCCCCGGGAAGATGGTCAAGGGGATGGGCGGCGCGATGGACCTGGTCCACGGCGCCAAGCGCGTGATCGTGCTGATGGAGCACGTCGCGAAGGACGGTTCCTACAAGATCGTCGACGACTGCTCGCTGCCCTTCACGGGCAAGGGCGTCGTGCAGCGGATCATCACTGACCTGTGCGTCATCGACGTGACGCCGGAGGGCCTGAAGCTGGTCGAGCTCGCGCCGGGTGTGACCGAGGACGAGGTCCGGGAGAAGACCGAGCCCGCCCTGATCTGAGCGCGGCTGCCGACCAATTACCAAGGTATGCAGGCGATCTGTCTCTTCCCACGGTGATCTTGCCGTGGGAAGAGACAGAATGCCGTGGGGAGATCGTCACGCGGCGCGACGCATGAGCCCGCGGATCCTGGCCGCGGTCTCGGGCCCTCGGTAGAGGTCGGCCCAGGTGAGCCGGACCATCGAGAAGTCGGTCAGCCGGCGCAGGTTGTCCTCCCGGCGCTTCTCGCGGAACACGGCGTCCCCAGGTGATTCACCCGGCTTGAGCAGCCGCCCGTACTTCACCTTGCCGTCGAACTCGCCGAACAGCCGGTGCTCCCTCCAGGCCATGTCGGTGATACCGGCAAGATTCCCGCGCTCGTCGTACACCTCGAACTGCAGCTCGGGGGCAGGCAGTCCGTGGGCGTAGCAGAGGTAGCGTGAGCGGGACTCGCCGACCGACTCCGCGCGTCCGTCGGCGAAGCGCACGGCGAACTGCAGGTGCAACGTGCCCGGCCAGTGCTGCATGAGACCGAACTTCTCATCGAGTTCCTCGGGGCTGAACCGTTTCAGGTGAAGGCCGGAGTCGAGAGTGGCCACCGCCGGCTCGGCAGGCAACAGGCTGGCTGTCTCCAGCGCCGCGCGCACGGGCGTCGTGACCAGGTAGCCGTCCCTCTCCATCACGTCGGAGTCGACGCAGAAGCCCTCATGATGCTGGACCTCGGCCTCGGTGCGACCGGCGCCGCCGTCGAGCCGGGTCACGTGCACCGTCGCCAGGTCAGCGCCCCAGACGGTCATTCCGTGGTCGAGCGCGGCGCTCACGTGGCTCAGCGCCACCGAGCTGCCGAGCTTCCGAGCGACCGACCGAGCAGCGGCGAGATGCCGGGCGGTTTCGTCCTGCTCTTTCCACAGGTCCGTGAAGGTGTAGACACCCCAGCGGACCCGCTTCCAGAGGCCGACCTTGAGCGCCCGGCGGATTGCGTTGTCGTCGAGTCCGGCGCGTAGAGCCTCGGCACGGGTGAAGCAGCCGTTGGTCATGGCAAGGACGCGGAGCCGTTCCATGCCCGGAGTCTGGGACCTGCCGGCCTGTGGTTCACCTGCCTGGTGCAGGGCTGTGGAGAGATCGTGCAGTCGGCTGCCTGTGGAGTCTTCTTGGGCGTACGGCGGCGCCGCACCTCCCATGGCAATCTGTCTCTTCCCTCGGCAAGATCACCGTGGGAGGCGACAAATCTTCGGCATCCCTTGGTAATTGATCAGACGTCCGGGTGCTTGGTGGCGAGCCGGTACGCCCCGGAGTGGAAGACCAGTGGCTCGCCCCCGGCCGCCTCGTAGGACTCCACCTCCCCGAAGAACACGACGTGGTCCCCCGCGTCGACGCTGCGGGTCTTGCGGCAGACGAAGTGGGCCACGACTCCCTCCAGCACAGGCGGTCGTACGGCGGAGCCGGGCGGCGTCTCGGCGAGCACGACGCCGTCGAACTTCTCCGCGCCCGAGGTGGCGAACTGCCGTGACAGGTGGTGCTGGTCCGAGGCGAGCACGTTGACGACGAACCGGTCGGCGTCCTCGAACGCCTCGAGGGACGGCGAGCTCTTGGCGGCGGCCCACAACACCAGCGGCGGGTTCAGCGACACCGACGTGAACGAGTTCGCGGTCATCCCGGAGCGACGCCCCGCCTCGTCCTGGGTCGTCACGACGGTCACGCCGGTGGCGTACTGGCCGAAGGCCCGCCGCAGGTCGCGCAGGTCGAACCGCGCCGCCTCGTCGGCGAACTGCTCCCGCAGGAAGCGCTCCGCCTCGTCAGGCTCGAACCACCACGGGACGAAGAGCATCGGGTCGTCGAACCCCGCGACGATCTGGGCGGCGACGCCGAGATGCTCGGCGGCCGCGGCCACGACCTCCTGCTGGTGCGGCTTCGCCGGCTGGAGCCAGGTGTTGGTCCACGCCGTCGCCCAGCGGGCCCACCCGCGCCAGAAGTTGTCGAAGGTCCGCTGCATCCAGCCGGCGTCGAACTCCCCGTCGTGGGCGGTGATCGCCTCGAGGTAGAACGACGCCGACTTGATCGCGGTGTTCGAGCCCTGGCTGGTCAGCGGGTCGTTGAGGACGACGGCGTCGGCCATGCCCAGCACGGTCGCCCCGGACGGCAGTGTGCCGACGGGTCGTCGTACGCCGGGGGTGATGCTGCCCCGGAGCGCGGCGTTCGAGTCGGTCAGCACGGCCTCCCGCACCCGGTCGGCCTCGGACGGGAAGTGCTCGGCCAGGGCCTGGCGCAGTCGATTGAGGTGCTCGTCGTCGGAGGTCACGTCGGACCAGCAGTCGAGGGGCCCGCCCGGGACACCCTCGACGACGTAGATGTCGCAGGGCCCGTCGACGCTCAGGGCCGGGCAGGTGAAGCACTCGCCGACCCCCTCGACCGCGTGGTACCGCAGGGCCGGGCCCTCCGCCGGCTCGACGCCCCGGAGGTAGGTGAGCGCGATGCTGCGCTGGGGCGCGGAGTACGGCGAGCGCTCGGGGTCGGGCTCGAACAGCCCCGCCAGGTCGCCCCGGCCGGTCGAGACGACGACCAGCTCGTGGGTCCGGGCGAGCTCCTCGAGGTCCTCGATGCCGGCGTTGCGCACCACGACCTTGCCGCCGAGACGCTCGATCTCCGCGAGGAGGGCGGGGATCTTCAGGCGGAGGTCCACCGAGTGCGCGGGCTGTTCGAGCGGGACGGTGAACGCGGTGTGCGTCCCGTCGAGCCGGCGCACGTCGTACTCCATCCGGCGCAGCGCAGGCGAGGGTGGAAGCAGCGCCGTGACCCCGAGCATGGTCTCGACCTCGAGGGCGGACTCGAACGTGATCTGGCTCGACATGACGGGCCCCGACAGGATCTCCTCGGCGCTGCGGCCCGAGACGAGCGTCACCGGCCGGCCCTGCTGGAGGAGGCCGAGCGCGAGCATCGTCCCGGCGGGTCCGGCGCCGACGATCGCGATGGCGGGGCGTGTCATGCCTTCCAGCCTCTCATCGGGCTCAACGCAGCGCGGCCGACACCGCTGGCCAGGCGGACGAGGTCGGGTCGACGACGGCGAAGTGGTCGGCGCCCTCGAGGACCCGGAGGTCGACGAAGGGGTTGGCCGCGACGAGCCCCTGCGAGTTCGACAGCGGCACGACGTCGTCGTGGGAGCCGTGCACGATGCGGACCTCGCAGCTCGGGCGGTGGCCGAGGCGAACGGCAGGGTCGGCCTCGTCGTACCTCTCCGGAACTTCCTCCGGCTCACCGCCGAGCAGCGCCTGCGTCGCCCCGTCGCCGAGTCGCTCCCGGGCAGCGGCTCGCAGGTCGCCGACGGGCGCGAGCCCGACCACTCGCTCGATGTCGTGCGACTGGTTGGCCAGCCACAGCGCGAGGTGGCCGCCCGCCGAGTGCCCCATGACCGTCAGGCCGGTCGTCGGGACTCCGATCCCTTCGAGCAGCCCGGGGATCGCCCGGACCGCCGCGTCGACGTCGTCCGCCGTCGTCGGCCACCCGCCTCCACCACCGACCCGGCGGTACTCCGGGGTCGCGACCACGAACCCCTCCGCCGCGAGAGCCGCAGCCACCGCGCGCGTGTGCCTCCGGTCGTAGGCCTGCTTCCAGAACCCCCCGTGCAGGAGTACGACGAGCGGGGCGGCCGCCTCGCCCGGCAGCGGCAGGTGTACGTCGACCAGCCCGTCGTCGTGGGCCGCGTAGCGGACGACCGCGTCGGGGAGGGGCAGGTCGAGGCTGCTGACCGATCCGAGGTCTTCGCCGGTGTCCATGGCGCACAACCTAGTGGGACTGCTCCCCGTTCGTGCGGGCCGCTAGGCTCCCCGGCATGACGAAATGGGAATACCTGACCGCGCCGGTCCTCGTGCACGCCACCAAGCAGATCCTCGACAACTTCGGCGAGGACGGCTGGGAGCTGGTGCAGATCGTCCCGGGCATGAACCCCGAGAACCTGGTCGCCTACTTCAAGCGGCCCAAGCAGTGAGCGCCGCGATGAGCACCCCTGAGGAGAGGCTCGCCGAGCTCGGTCTCGCCGTGCCCGAGGTGGCCAAGCCGGTCGCGGTGTACATCCCCGCCGTGCGCAGCGGCAACCACGTCTTCACCTCTGGGCAGCTGCCCATGCGTGAGGGCCAGCTGATCACCACCGGCAAGGTCGGCGGCGAGGTCAGCGCCGAGGACGCTGTCGAGTGCGCGCGCCAGTGTGCCCTCAACGCGCTCGCCGCGGTCCGCGCCGAGATCGGCGAGCTGTCGAAGGTGAAGCGGATCGTCAAGGTCGTCGCGTTCGTCGCCTCGACGCCCGACTTCACAGGCCAGCCCGGCGTGGCCAACGGCGCCTCCGAGCTGCTCGGCGAGGTCTTCGGCGACGCCGGCCGGCACGCGCGCTCCGCCGTCGGTGTGCCGGTGCTGCCGCTCGACGCACCGGTCGAGGTCGAGCTGGTCGTCGAGGTCTGATGGACGCCCTTACCCGGCTCCCACCGCACTTCGTGGAGCAGCTGCGCGGGTTCCTCGACGGCACGAGCACGCCCGCGGAGCCCCGCAACGCGGCGACCATCGTGCTGATGCGCGAGGGCGAGGTGCAGGAGCCGGGTGCGCTCGAGGTGTACCTGCTGCGCCGCCACCTCGACATGGCCTTCGCCGGAGGGATGGCCGTCTTCCCGGGAGGTGGGGTCGACCCACGCGACTTCGACCATGCCATCGACTGGGTCGGGCCCTCGCCGGAGGAGTGGGCAGCGCACATGGGCGTCGAGGTCTCGCTGGCCCGCGCGCTGGTCTGTGCGGCGGTCCGCGAGACGTTCGAGGAGTCCGGCGTGCTCTTCGCCGGCCCCACCGAGGACAGCATCGTCGAGGACACCACCGGCGAGGACTGGGAGGAGGACCGCCGGCGCCTCGAGGCCCGCGAGCTGTCGTTCACCGACTTCCTCTCGCAGCGCAGGCTGAAGCTCCGCTCCGACCTGCTGCGGGTCTGGGGCTCGTGGCTCACGCCCGTCTTCGAGCCGCGTCGCTACATGACGCGGTTCTTCGTCGCCGAGCTCCCGCCCGGACAGGAGACCCGAGACGTGTCCACGGAGTCGGTCGAGGTGTCCTGGATGTCGGTGCGCGAGGCCATCGACGCGGCCGACGGGCAGGAGATGCTCGTGCTCCCGCCGCAGTACTTCACGTTCGTGGAGCTCTTCGACTGCGCCACGCCCCACCACGCGTTCGAGACCGCCGCGCGGCGCGACCTCACGACGGTGGAGCCCTCCGGGGTGATCCAGGACGACGCGGCCTTCATCAAGCTGCCCGACCACCTCGTCGAGCTGCGCGAGCAGGTCGTCGGGAGGCTGCGCAGATGAACGCCTGGGCCGGCGGGACGTTCGGGCAGCGGGCGCGCTGCGTGCTCGCGCCGAACCCGAACTTCATGACCCTCGACGGCACGAACACCTGGGTGCTGCGAGACGTCGACGCCCGTCGCTCGATCGTGGTCGACCCCGGCCCCGAGATCGTCGAGCACCTCGACGCGGTGGCCGAGGCCGCGGGGGAGGTGGCCGTCGTGCTCCTCACCCACGGGCACGCGGACCACTCCGAGGCGGCGCGCTCGTTCGCCGAGCGGATGCGTTGCGGGGTTCGCGCTCTCGATCCCCAGCACAGGCTGGGATCCGAGGGGCTCGGCGACGGCGACGTCGTGGAGGTCGACGGGCTGGAGGTGCGCGTCGTCGGCACCCCGGGCCACAGCTCGGACTCCCTGTCCTTCGTCGTACCCGCCGAGCGTGCGGTGCTCACCGGCGACACGGTCCTCGGCCGCGGCACGACCGTCGTCGCGCACCCGGACGGGCAGCTCGGCGCCTACCTCGACTCGCTGCACCGGCTGCACGCCCTCGCCGAGGCGCACGAGGTGGAGGCGGTCTGGCCCGGACACGGTCCGGTGATAGCCGACGCGCTCGCGGTCCTCGACTACTACCTCGCCCACCGCAAGGAACGGCTGGAGCAGGTGCGCGAGGCGCTCAGCGAGCTCGACCCGTCACGCGAGGACCTCGCGCGCGCCGTCGTCGAGAAGGTGTACGCCGACGTCGACACGGTGCTGTGGGGCGCCGCGGAGCTCTCCGTGCGCGCGCAGATCGCCTACCTGCACGGCACGAGGAACTGATACCGGGCAGCGACCCTCAGCGGGCGCGCCGCCCCAGGCGCTCGATGTCCATGATCACGACGGAGCGGGGCTCGAGGCGGATCCAGCCGCGCGACGCGAAGTCCGCGAGCGCCTTGTTGACCGTCTCTCGGGAGGCGCCGACGAGCTGGGCAAGCTCCTCCTGGGTGAGGTCGTGGTGCACGTGGACGCCGTCGTCGGCGCTGCGGCCGAACCGGTCGGCGAGGTCGAGGAGCGCCTTGGCGACACGACCCGGCACGTCGGAGAACACGAGGTCCGCGACGACGTCGTTGGCCTTCCGCAGCCGACCCGCGAGCTGGCTGAGCAGCCCGCGTGCGACGGCCGGGCGGCCCTCGAGCCAGCGCAGCAGGTCCTCGTGCGAGAGCGAGGAGAAGGTGCTGTCGGTGACCGCGGTGACGGTCGCGGAGCGCGGGCCCGGGTCGAAGAGCGAGAGCTCACCGAACATCTGGCCCGGGCCCAGGATCGCCAGGAGGTTCTCGCGCCCGTCGGAGGAGGTCCGGCCCAGCTTCACCTTGCCGTCGGTGACGATGTAGAGCTTGTCGCCCTCGTCGCCCTCACGGAACAGCACCTCGCCGCGGCGCAGCTTGGACTGGGCCATCGAGGCGCGCAGGGCAGTGGCGGCCTCGTCGTCGAGGGCACTGAACAGCGGTGCCTGACGCAGCACGTCGTTATCCACGAGTAGTCCTCCTCGTCAACGCCCGGCTATCTACCCGGCGGTGTATCAGGTCACAGTGTGACGTATCAGCGGAGGATTTCGCCAAAGGGTCCACGCCTGTGGTCGCCCGTACCATGTTCTGCGTGCCTGACACCGCCCTCGTACGCCGTGCCCGCAAGATCGACCGGGTGCTGGCCCAGACGTACCCGGACGCGCACATCGAGCTCGACTTCGACAACCCGTTCCAGCTGCTCGTGGTCACCGTGCTGCTCGGCCCAGACGACCGACAAGCGGGTCAACTCGGTGCGTCCGGCGCTCTTCGCGGCCTACCCCGACGCCGCGGCCATGGCCGGTGCGGAGCGCGAGAAGCTCGAGCAGCTGATCCAGCCCACCGGGTTCTTCCGGGCCAAGACCGAGTCGCTGCTCAAGCTGTCGCAGGCGCTCGTCGAGAGGCACGACGGCCAGGTGCCCGGCCGTCTCGAGGACCTCGTGAAGCTTCCCGGCGTGGGCCGCAAGACCGCGAACGTCGTGCTGGGAAACGGCTTCGGCGTCCCCGGGATCACCGTCGACACCCACTTCGGCCGGCTCGCCCGCAGGTTCGGGTGGACCACGGAGACCGACCCGGTGAAGGTCGAGCACGAGGTCGGGAGCGCTCTTCCCGAAGCGTGACTGGACGATGCTCAGCCACCACCTGATCTGGCACGGGCGCCGCATGTGCCACGCCCGCAACCCCGCGTGCGGCGCCTGCCCCGTGGCGAGGTGGTGCCCGTCGTACGGCGAGGGGCCGACCGATCCCGAGGTGGCCGCGAAGCTCGTCCGCACGGAGGGTCGCGCGTGAGGCCTGCCCGTCGCGGGTCGTTGCGCACCGCCCTGGGCGCAGCCGCCACCTCCGCCGTACTCCTGCTCGCAGGCTGCACGACCGCCACTCCGGGCGACCAGCCCGCAGGCGGGAGCGGAGGGCTCGCCGCGAACGTCGACGTGGACACCCCTGCGCTGCGCGCGGCCAAGAAGCAGGCGGGCCTCGAGGACTGCCCCACCGTCGAGGGTGGCGCTGCCGCACCGGAGGGGGCCCTGCCCGACGTGACGCTCCCGTGCCTCGGCGGAGGGCCGGACGTCGACCTGTCGGCGCTGCGGGGGCCGATGGTGGTCAACCTCTGGGCGCAGTGGTGCGGGCCGTGCCGCAAGGAGCTGCCCTTCTACCAGGAGCTTCACGAGCGTGCCGGAGATCGGCTGCAGGTGGTGGGCGTGGACTACCAGGACACCCGCCCGGACTGGGCGCTCGACCTCCTGCGGGAGACCGGCGTGACGTACGCGAGCGTGGCCGACCCGGGCGGGGAGCTCCGCGTGCCGCTGAGGGTGCGAGGTCTGCCCGCGGTCCTCTTCGTCGACGCCCAGGGGCGCGTCGTGCACCAGGAGTTCCTCGTCGTCGAGTCCTACGAGCAGCTCGCCGGTCTGGTCGAGAAACACCTCGGTGTCGCTGTCGGCGCTGCTGGGTAGGCTCGATGCCGTGTCAGACCCCTCGTCCTCTTCCTCCGAGCCGGCCGGCCATCCACTCCTGCCCGAGTGGCTGGAGCCGGTCCGGCGCGGCGCGATGGACATCACCGCGGACGAGCTGACCCGGTTCGTCCCGCCCGAGGGCTCGGACACGCGCCGTGGCGCCGTGCTCATGCTGTTCGGCGAGGGTGCGGAGGGGCCCGACCTGCTGCTCACCGAGCGCGCCCACGACATGCGCTCCCACCCGGGCCAGGTCTCCTTCCCAGGCGGCTCGATCGACCAGGCCGACCCCACCGCGGAGCACACCGCGCTCCGCGAGGCGGAGGAGGAGACGGGCCTGGACCCGTCGGGCGTGGACATCTTCGCGATGCTGCCCGAGCTGTGGCTGCCGCCGAGCAACTTCGCGGTCACGCCGGTGCTGGGCTGGTGGCGCGAGCCGAGCGAGGTGAGGGTCGTCGACCCGGCCGAGGTGCACGCGGTCTACCGGGTCCCGATCGAGGAGCTCCTCGACCCCGACCACCGGGTGTCGGTGGTGCACCCGTCCGGCTGGAAGGGGCCGGCGTTCCTCATCGGCGACGACAAGGACCTCGTCCTGTGGGGCTTCACGGCCGGCATCATCGCCCGGTTGTTCGACTTCGTCGGCTGGAGCCGGCCCTGGGATCCACGACCGGCTCGTCGACCTGCCCACGCATATGCTGAGGGTTCCGCACGAAGCGGACGGCCGCGCGGGGCCGCCTCCCAACACGAACTTCCGAGAGCGGTGAGGGTGCACCCTGTGACATGGTCGTGAACGTCCTCGACTGGATCCTCGTCCTCGTGGTCCTCGCCTACGCCGTCTCCGGCTACTGGCAGGGCTTCATCTCGGGCGCCTTCGCCACCGCCGGTCTGCTGATCGGCGGTTTCGTCAGCGTGCTGTGGCTGGTGCCCAAGGTGCTCGGCGACGCCGAGCCGTCCCTGTGGGTCTCCATGGGCGCCCTGTTCGTGGTGCTGCTGTGCGCGTCGCTCGGGCAGGCGGTCTTCCAGTACGTCGGAGCGCGGATCCGCGACCGGATCACCTGGCAGCCCGCCCGAGCGCTGGACGCCGTCGGCGGCGCAGCGTTGAGCGCCGTCGCCGTGCTGGTGGTGGCCTGGGTCCTCGGCGTCGCGGTGAGCGGATCGGCCCTTCCCGGGGTCAGCGCCGAGGTGCGCACCTCCCGGGTGCTCGCCGAGGTCGACGACGTGATGCCCGACCAGGCCGACGAGGCGCTGCGCTCCTTCAACGAGGTCGTCGGATCGAGCTTCTTCCCGCGCTACCTCGAGCCGTTCGCCCCCGAGCGGATCGTCGAGGTCGGCCCGCCGTCGGACAAGGTCGCCCGTGACCCCCAGGTCCGTGCGGCGCGGGCCAGCGTCCTGAAGATCCGTGGCGAGAACGACTGCGGCCGGGGCGTCGAGGGCACCGGGTTCGTCTACTCGCCCGGGCGGATCATGACCAACGCGCACGTGGTGGCCGGTGTCGACGAGCCGAACGTCCTCGTCGGCTCCCAGGAGGTTCCGGCCCGCGTGGTGCACTACGACTCCGACCTCGACGTGGCGGTGCTCGCGGTCGACGGGCTGTCCAGGCCCTTCCTGCGCTTCGACAAGACCGGGGAGGCCCGGGACGACGCGGCGGTGCTCGGCTACCCCAACGACGGCCCCTACAACGTGCAGGCGGCCAGGATCCGGGGGGAGCAGCGGCTGCGCAGCCCCGACATCTACGGCAGCGGCTCGGTGATCCGCGAGGTGTTCTCGCTGCGCTCGCTGGTCCGGCCGGGCAACTCCGGTGGCCCGTTGCTGTCCCCGGACGGTGACGTGCTCGGTGTGATCTTCGCGGCGTCGGTGACCGACCGCGACACGGGCTACGCCCTGACCGCGTCCCAGGTGTCGCAGAGCGCGGCCGCCGGCCTCACCAACAACCAGGACGTGGACACGGGCGACTGCGCCTGAGCAAGGCAGAGCAGGGCCGGGCAGGTCAGGGGCGGCTCAGGCCCGCCAGCCAGGGCAGCAGCACGGCGTCGAACGCCTCGGGGTCCTCCTCGTGCGGGAAGTGGCCGGTGCCGGGGAGCACGTGGGACTCGAACGGGGCGTCCACCCACTGCTCCGATCGTGCTGTGCCGCGCGCGGGCACCGCCGGGTCGTCGGCGCCGTGGATCGCACACACCGGGCACGGTCACGGGCGGCTCCATGCAGCGCGTTGAACCGGCGCCCGTCCGCCCGGACCCGGGAGCGCACCAGCCAGCGGTGGTACTCCAGAGCGCAGTGCGACGCCGGCCAGAGGCCGAACGCGTCGTGGTAGCGCTCGGCCGTCTCGGCGTCGGGGAACGACGACGAGCCGGGCTGCTCCACGAGCGCAGGTGGTCGGCGACGTAGCTGCTCCCGGGCCGCGACAGCCGGCGCTCGGGGAAGAAGGGTGCCTGCATCGCCAGCACGTGCCCGAGCGCCGCGACGGTCCGCGGTCCGCGTAGACCCGAGGCGAGGAGCGGCAGCATGACCAGAGGATGGGGTGCGGAGACCGCGCAGAGGCCCGCCACCTCCCGCGGGTGCAGAGCGGCAGCCGCCCATCCGACGTACCCGCCCCAGCCGTGGCCGACGACCACCGCACGCCGTTCGCCGAGCGCCTTCACGACTCCGGCGACGTCGGCGGCCAGGGTGACCGGGTCGTAGCCACGCGGCGGCTTGTCCGAGCCGCCGTACCCGCGCAGGTCCATCGCCACGGCGCGGTAGCCGTTCGCCGCGAGCACCGGCAGCTGTGCGCGCCAGCTCCACCAGAACTCCGGGAAGCCGTGCAGCAGGAGGACCAGGGGCGCACCTCTGGGGTCCTCCGGCATGGCCTCCACGACATGGAACCGGGCCCCGTTGGCGGCGACGTACCTGTGCTGCCAGGGGCCCGGGATCTCGACGACTCCCGTCGGATCGGGGGGAAGTGCCACTTGCGTGGCTAGCTTCGCTTGAGGGCGCCAGGGATCTCCTGGGCCTGGCGGATCGCCCGCTCGGGGGGACGCACCTTCTTGACCTGGCGTACGCCGATGAACGCGAGCAGCCCGGCGATGAGGAGGTAGGCGCCGAAGACGATGAGGAAGCACCACGCGAGGTGGAGGCCCGTCATGTGGATGAAGTACGCGAAGGCGACGGAGAGCATGATGACCGCGAGCAGGCCGAGGAAGGCCGCTGCCCCGAAGAGCCCGGCGCCGGTGCCGCCGTACTTGAGGCTGACCTTGAGCTCGGACTTGGCCAGGGCGATCTCGTTCTTGATCAGGCTCGAGATGTCGCGCTGGGCGTCGACGACCAGGCGTCCGATGGTCGGCTCCTCGGCCGCCGGGGCCCCGACGCTCGCGTCCACGGAGACTGTGGTCGCGGGGGTGGTGTTGCTGGCCATCGGCTCGTTCCTCGTCATCCTTCGTCCTTTCGCGGCGGGCGGGCAGCCGTTTTGTCCGACCGGCTCCCGCCACGGGTGCGTGCCCCTGAGACTAGAGGACTAAACGTTGTGCTGGGGAGTGTGACCCGCGCGACGGACGACAGGTCGGCCACCCTGGTGCTGGTGGTTGCGCCGTCTCAGTACGACGGACGCGAGCACGGCGGCCGTGAGCGAGCCGAGGAGCACCGCTGTCTTGGCCGCGTCGGCCGCCGTCCCGGCGTAGGAGAGCTCGGAGCCCTGCGCCGGAGAACCGCGACCCACGGTGAACCGTGAGCCAGGCCCCGGACATGACACCGAGCGGCTTGCCGACCACGAGACCGAGGACCACGCCGAGGACGATCGGGTCGGTGAGGAAGTCGGCGCTCGCGTCGATCGCGACCCCGGCTGACATGAGCGCGAAGAAGGGGACCGCGACGCCCGCCGAGAGGGGAGCGAGGCGGTGCTCGAGCCGCTCGGCGGGTGAGCGGCGCTCGTCCTCGTCGGGAATGACGCGGGTGAATGAGGGCGTAGATCGCGAGCCCCCTGCCGAGCCCACCACCGCGAGCACCGCGAGCGCGAAGGCGATGTCGGTGGCGGCGGGGATCGCCCAGCCGGCGAGGTCGCCGCCGCGAAGGTTGGTGAGGGTGAAGATGAGCGCCGGCGCCGCCACGCCCGCGATCGCCGCCACGACGGGGACCAGGGCGTCGGCCGGCCGGCGCAGCGACCCGACGAGGAGCTCGCGCTTCAGCTCGAGGCCCGCGATGAAGAAGAACAGGGTGAGCGCCCCGTCGGCGGCCCAGTGCTCGAGGTCGAGCCCGATCGCGGCGAACGGGACCCAGTGGCGGAGGCTCTCGTAGGCGTCGGCGAACGGCGAGTTCGCCCAGAGGACCGCGACCGCAGCCGCCGCGAGCACGATGGCGCCGCCGATGGCCTCCTGGCGCAGAAGCCTTCCGATGAAGGTGCTCTCACCGAGCTCGGGGTTCGGAAGGAACGTGGGGCGGCGGATGGTGCCGATCATGGGGCGTCCTCAGGGTCGACGGTCGGGCTTCGAACCGCCGACCAGACTTCCCGGCACACCATGGATCTCGAGCCCCCAGGCTAACGAACTCCGGGCCTTAGCCGAATCCGTCGTGGCCCGGGGCTGGCCCGCGACGGCCGGCGTGCGCGTCGTACCGCCGAGCGATGTGCGCGCGTCGTACCGCCGAGCGATGCGCGCAACGTGGCCGCCGCCCGATGCGCCTACCTCCCACGGCAAACTGTCGCTCCCCACGGCAAGATCACCATGGGAAGCGACAGTTTGCCTGCATACCTTGGTAATTCGTCCCGGGCTACTCGTCGCCGGTCCTGCCGGAGGACATCCCCTCCTGGATCAGCGACATCACCGTCGAGTCGGCCAGCGTCGTGACGTCGCCGACCTCGCGGTTCTCGGCGACGTCGCGCAGCAGGCGACGCATGATCTTGCCGGACCGGGTCTTCGGGAGCTCCTGGACGACCATGATCTGCCGCGGCTTGGCGATCGCGCCGATCTCGTGGGCGACGTGGGCGCGCAGCTCCTGCACGATCTCGTCGCCACCATCGCCGCGCGGACTCCCGCAGGATCACGAACGCACAGATCGCCTGGCCGGTCGTGTCGTCGGTCGCGCCCACGACCGCCGCCTCGGCGACCTTCGGGTGGGACACGAGCGCGGACTCGATCTCGGTGGTCGACAGCCGGTGGCCCGAGACGTTCATCACGTCGTCGACGCGGCCGAGCAGCCAGATGTCGCCGTCCTCGTCCTTCTTCGCGCCGTCGCCGGCGAAGTAGCGCCCCGGGAAGCGCGACCAGTAGGTGTCCTTGTAGCGCTGGTCGTCGCCCCAGAGCGTGCGGAGCATCGCCGGCCACGGCTCGGTGAGCACGAGGTAGCCGCCGGCGCCGTTGGGCGACCGGGTTGCCGGCGTCGTCGACCACCTCGGCCGAGACGCCCGGGATCGGTCGTCATCGCCGAGCCGGGCTTGCCCGCGGTGACACCGGGCAGCGGGGAGATCATGATCATGCCGGTCTCGGTCTGCCACCACGTGTCGACGATCGGGCAGCGGTCGCCGCCGATGTGCTCGCGGTACCAGATGTACGCCTCGGGGTTGATCGGCTCACCGACCGAGCCGAGGAGGCGCAGCGAGGACAGGTCGAACTTCTCGGGGATGTCGTCGCCCCACTTCATGAACGTGCGGATCGCCGTCGGCGCGGTGTAGAGGATCGTGACCTTGTACTTCTCGATGATCTCCCACCAGCGGCCCTTGTGCGGGGTGTCCGGCGTGCCTTCGTACATCACCGACGTGGCGCCGTTGGCGAGCGGCCCGTACACGATGTAGGAGTGCCCGGTCACCCAGCCGATGTCGGCGGAGCACCAGAAGATGTCGGTCTCCGGCTTCAGGTCGAAGATCGCCCAGTGCGTGTACGACGCGCCGACCAGGTAGCCGCCGGTGGTGTGCAGGATGCCCTTCGGCTTGCCGGTCGTGCCCGAGGTGTACATGACGTAGAGCGGGTGCTCGGCAGTCGAACGTCTGCGCCTCGTGCGCGGCGTCCTGCTTGCTCGACGAAGTCGTGCCACCACAGGTCACGGTCGTCGGTTCCAGTCGACGTCCTGCCCGGTCCGGCGTACGACGAGCACGTTGCGGACGTCGGGCAGCGGCGTGACCGCCTCGTCGACCGCCGGCTTCAGCGCCGACGGGGCGCCGCGACGGTAGCCGCCGTCCGCGGTGATCACGACCCGCGCGTCGCAGTCCTGGATCCGGCCGGCGAGGGCGTCGGCCGAGAAGCCGCCGAACACCACGGTGTGCGGCGCGCCGATCCGGGCGCAGGCCAGCATCGCGACGACCGTCTCGGGGATCATCGGCATGTAGATCGCGACCCGGTCGCCGGCCTTCACGCCGAGCTCGGTCAGCGCGTTGGCGGCCTTGCACACCTCGTCCTGGAGCTCGGCGTAGGTGATCGTCCGCGTGTCGTCCCGGGCTCGCCCTCCCAGTGGAAGGCGACCTTGTCGCCGTGGCCGGCCTCGACGTGGCGGTCGACGCAGTTGTAGGCGGCGTTGAGCTTGCCGCCGACGAACCACTTCGCGAACGGCGGGTTGCTCCAGTCCAGGACGGTGTCCCAGCGCTGGGCCCAGTCGAGACGGTCGGCCTGCTCCTCCCAGAAGCCGAGCCGGTCCGCCGAGGCCCGCTCGTACGCGTCGGCCGTGACGTTCGCCTCGGCCGCGAGGTCGGCGGGGGGCTCGAAGCGGCGCTCCTCGCGCATCAGGTTGGACAGTGTCTCGTCGCTCACGTCGTCTCCTCGTCACAGTGCGTTCTGTGCTGTTGTCTGCCGTGCTGGGTGCTGCGGGTATGTGACAGGCGTTACCTGGTCCCGCCACGATATGCCGTACGTGCGCCCGGCGACGAGGGGTGCGACCTCGCGGGTCTCGTTCCTCGCCGCCGGGCGGTCAGGGTGCAGCGGGGTCGCTAGTGCGAGACGGCCCCTTCGGCGCCCGCGCCGGTCAGCGCGCGCACCTCGAGCTCCGGGTAGGCCTCCGCCGACGACGGCTCACGCGAGGTGATCGTGCCGAGGTAGCCCATCAGGAAGCCGACCGGGATCGAGATGATCCCGGGGTTGCTCAACGGGAACCACGACCAGTCGCTGCTCGCGAAGAGCGCGGTCTCCGAGCCCGACACCACCGGGGAGAAGAACACCAGGCCGACGCTGGCGACCAGGCCGCCGTAGATGCTCCAGGTGGCACCGCGGGTGTTGAACCTCGCCCAGAACAGGTTGTAGATGATCGAGGGCAGGTTCGCCGAGGCCGCGACCGCGAAGGCCAGCGCCACCAGGAACGCGATGTTGAGCTGCTGCGCGGGGATGGCCAGGATGATCGCGATGCCACCGATCACGAACGCCGCGATCCGTGCCACCTTCACCTCCGACTGCTCCGTGGCGGTCCCCTTCTTCATCACGTTGGCGTAGATGTCGTGGGCCACCGACGACGCGGAGGTCAGGGTCAGGCCCGCCACCACCGCGAGGATCGTCGCGAAGGCCACCGCCGAGATCAGCGCCAGCAGGATCGCGCCACCGGTCGAGCCGTCTCCACCACCCACTGCTTCGGCAAGAAGCGGCGAGGCCAGGTTGCCGCCGCTCGTGGCGACTGCGCTGTCCGCACCCGTGTCGAGCAGGGCAGCGGCACCGAAGCCGAGCACCAGCGTCATCAGGTAGAACGCGCCGATCAGGCCGATCGCCCACAGGACCGAGGAGCGGGCGTCCCGCGACGTCGGCACCGTGTAGAAGCGGATCAGGATGTGGGGAAGGCCTGCCGTGCCCAGGACCAGCGCCAGCCCGAGGCTCACGAAGTCGATCTTGCTCGTGAGGTCGACGCCGTACTTCAGGCCCGGGTTCAAGAAGGCCTCGCCCTTGCCTGTGTGCGCGGCGGCCTCGCCCAGGAGGTCGGACAGGTTGAAGTTGAACTGCCAGAGCACCAGGAAGGTGATCAGGATGGTGCCGGCCATCAGCAGGACGGCCTTGACGATCTGCACCCAGGTGGTGCCCTTCATGCCGCCGACGACGACGTAGAAGATCATCAGGAAGCCGACGCCGACGATCACGAGGTTCTTGATCGCGTCGGAGTCGACGCCGAGCAGCAGTGCGACGAGTGAGCCCGCGCCGACCATCTGGGCGAGCAGGTAGAAGATCGAGACGACGACGGTCGACGTCGCCGCCGCGGTGCGGACCGGGCGCTGCCTCATCCGGTAGGCGAGCTGGTCGGCCATCGTGTAGCGCCCGGAGTTACGGAGCAGCTCGGCGACGAGGAGCAGCGCGACGAGCCAGGCGACCAGGAAGCCGATCGAGTAGAGGAACCCGTCGTAGCCGTAGAGCGCGATGGCCCCGGAGATACCGAGGAAGGACGCGGCCGACATGTAGTCGCCGCCGATCGCGAGCCCGTTCTGGAAGCCGCTGAAGGAGCGGCCTCCGGCGTAGTAGTTCGCCGCGCCGGAGCCCTGCCGGCTGGCCCAGACCGTGATTCCGACGGTCAGCAGCACGACGGCGAGGAACAGGACGGTGGTCAGGGTCTGGCTGCTCACTTGCCGACCTCCTCGTTGTAGCGCTGCTCGAGGCGGCGAGCCAGCGGGTCGAGCGACTTGTTGGCGTGCTTGGCGTAGAGCCACGCGATCCCGAAGGTGGAGGCGAACTGGAGGAGGCCGAAGACCAGCGCCACGTTGACGTTGCCGATCAGCTTCGTGTCCATGAAGTCCGTGGCCCACATCGACATGAAGACGTAGAGGAGGTACCAGACCAGGAACGCGACGGTCCACGGGATCGCGAAGCCGCGGTAGCGCTTCCGCAGCTCGTAGAAGTCCTCGCTGGCGTGCAGGTGCTCGTAGATCACGTGGCCGGACCGTTGATGGGTCGCCTCGCGCTGCTGCTCATCAGCCATGGGTGTTCACCTCTTTCGATAGGCGGCCGACGGACCGAGACCGGGCACCGCGGCATAGTGCTGTGACGCCCGTCACGGTAGGAAGCGCCGCCGCGCCCGCGCGAGATGCCGCTCCCGGCGCTGCGCCGAGCGGTGACCACGCATCGACGTACGGCAGGAAACGCACGACGAGCGGTCGGCCGCCGTACCCCTGGAGGGGACGGTTCAGAGGGGGTAGGGACCCCGGTCGAGGTTCACCGCCTCCGGGGTGTGCAGGCGGACCATGGTCTGGGACAGGTGCTGCGGCAGCCGCCGAGGCGTGAGCAGCGAGACCGTGACCATCGTCGTGAAGGCCGCCGGGACGGTCCACGCCGCGGGGTGGGCCAGCAGCGCCCCCGCCCAGCCGGAGTGGGTGTGCCGCATCAGGGTGTCGACGACCGCGAGACCCGAGAGGGTGCCGCCGACGACCATGCCGGCGATGGCGCCGACGTCGGTGAGGCGGCGCCACCAGATGCCCAGGACGAGCAGCGGGCAGAAGGTCGAGGCGGCCACCGCGAAGGCGAGTCCCACGGCTCGTGCCACGCCGACCCCCTCCGCGACCACCGCCAGCGCGAGAGGTACGACGACCGCCACGACCGCCGCGGCCTGGAAGGACCGGACGCCGCGGAACCGGCGGCCCATCACGTCCTGGCTGAGCACGCCCGCGACCGCGATGGTCAGGCCGGAGGAGGTGGACAGGAAGGCGGCGAAGGCGCCGGCCGTCGTGAGCGCGGAGAGCAGCTCGCCGCCGAGCCCGCCGACCATCCGGCTGGGCAGCTCGAGGACGACCGTGTCGCTGGCTCCTGCGGCGATGAGGTCGGGTGCGTAGAGGCGGCCGAGCGCGCCGTACACGGGTGGGAGCGTGTAGAAGACCCCGAGCAGCCCCAGGACGACCAGCGTCGTACGACGGGCGGCTCGGCCGTCGGGGTTGGTGTAGAAGCGGACCACCACGTGCGGCAGGCCCATCGTGCCGAGGAAGGTCGCGATGATGATCGAGTAGGTGGTGTACAGCGGGTGCCCGCTGGAGGAGGCGAGCGGGGAGGTCCACACCGGGTCGCCGCCGGCACCCACCGAGGCGTCCGCGGGTGAGAAGGACCCGTCTCCGGCCCAGACTGCCAGCAGGAACATGACCGGCACGAGCAGGGCGGTGAGCTTGAGCCAGTACTGGAAGGCCTGCACGAAGGTGATGCTGCGCATGCCGCCGGACATCACGTTCACGAGCACGACGACCGCGACGATGGAGCCGCCCACCCACGGCTCCATGCCGGCAGCCGTGCCCAGGGCGAGGCCGGCGCCCTGGAACTGCGGCATCAGGTACAGCCAGCCGATGCCGACGACCAGCACCGACGAGAACCGCCGCACCGCCTGGGACTCGAGGCGGCCCTCGGCGAAGTCGGGGAGCGTGTAGGCGCCCGACCTGCGCAGCGGTGCCGCCACCAGGACGAGCAGGATGAGGTAGCCCGCGGTCCACCCCACCGGGTACCACAGCATCTCGGTGCCGAAGGTCAGCACGAGCCCGGCGATGCCGAGGAACGAGGCGGCCGAGAGGTACTCCCCGCTGATCGCGGAGGCGTTGAGAGCGGGGCGGACCGATCTCGAGGCCACGAAGAAGTCGCTCGTCGTGCGCGAGAACCGCCAGGCGTAGGCGCCGATCGCGAGCGTCGCGACCGAGACGAGCACGACGGCGGCGATGCCGAACGACGAGCTCATCGGGCTGGTCAAGACTTCTCCACCATGTCGGTGAAGCTGCGCTCGTTCTGCTCGGCGGAGCGGACGTAGAACCAGCCGAGGAGCACGAGCAGCGGGTAGACCGCGAAGCCGAGGATCACCCACGCGAGCGGCATGCCGAGCACCCGGACGGCGTCGAGCGAGGGGAAGAGCCAGTACGCCAGCGGAACCCCCGCGACGAGCACGAGGATCGCGACGAGCACCATCCCGGCCAGCCTCAGCTGGGCGCGGACCAGCGAGGACATGTAGATCTCGCCGAGCCGGGTCTGCGCGTCGATCTCGGAGGTCACGTTGACCCGCCGTGGGCGGCCGGCCGCGGTGCGGGGGCTCGTCACCCGGACCCGGCGAGGCGAGCTGCCGCCCTCGGGGCTCATGACCGAGAGGGGCTTCCGGGGCGGGACCGTCGTACCAGCAGGTCGCGGAGCTCACGTGTGTGGCGGCGGCTGACCGCGAGCTCGTCGCCGGCGACGACCACCGTGCACCGGCCGGCGTCCATGCGCACCTCCTCCACGTGGGCGAGCGCGACCAGGAGGGAGCGGTGGATCCGCACGAAGCCTGCGTCGCGCCACTCCTCCTCCAAAGAGGTGAGCGGGATGCGGACCAGGTGCGACCCGTCGGCGGTGTGCAGCCTGGCGTAGTCGCCCTGCGCCTCCACGTAGCGGACCTCGCTCCGCGAGACGAACCTCGTCCGGCCGCCGAGCTCGACGGCGATCTGGTCCTGCTCCACCGGCCCGGTAGATGAGCCGCGTGCCTCGACGACGCGGCGCACGGCCTCGGCGAGCCGCTCCTCGCGCACCGGCTTCAGGAGGTAGTCGACCGCGTCGAGCTCGAAGGCCGCGACGGCGTGCTCGTCGTACGCGGTCACGAAGACCACCGGCGGAGGCTCCTTGAACCTCGAGAGCACCCGGGCGAGGTCGAGGCCGGTGAGCCCGGGCATCCGGATGTCCAGGAACACCGCGTCGACGGGGTCCTCCTGGAGCATGCGGAGCGCCTCGGCGGCGGAGTCGGTGGTGAGTACGTCGCCCACGCGGGTGTCCCGGCCCAGCAGCCAGGCGAGCTCGTCGAGGGCGGGCCGCTCGTCGTCGACGACGAGGACCCTCAACGAGGCCGGCGTGGAGGTCATGGTCGGACTCCTGGGGCGTACTTCGGGACCCTGACGACAACCTTCGTACCCACTCCCGGCCCGGTCTCCACCACGAGGCCGTAGTCGTCCCCGAACGTCGACCGCAGCCGCTCGTCGACGTTGCCCAGGCCGACCGAGTCCATCGAGACGTCGCCTGCCAGGGCCCGGCGTACCCGGTCCGGGTCCTCGCCGACGCCGTCGTCCTCGATCGTGATCACGCACTCGGCGTCGTGGTCCTCCCCGACGATCGTGATCCGGCCGGGGCCGTCCTTGTCCTCCAGCCCGTGGCGCACGGCGTTCTCGACGAGCGGCTGCAGGCAGAGGAAGGGGACCACCACCGGGAGCACCTCCGGCGCGACCCGCAGCGTGACGCGGAGCCGGTCCCCGAAGCGCGCCTTCTCGAGCACCAGGTACCGCTCGATCGAGCGCAGCTCCTCCGCCAGGGTGGTGAACTCGCCGTGCCTCCGGAAGGAGTAGCGCGTGAAGTCGGCGAACTCGAGGAGCAGGTCGCGGGCGCGCTCGGGGTCGGTGCGGACGAACGACGCGATGGCGGTCAGCGAGTTGTAGATGAAGTGTGGGCTGATCTGCGCGCGCAGGGCGCGGACCTCGGCCTCCATCAGCCGGGTGCGCGAGGCGTCGAGCTCGGCGAGCTCGAGCTGCCCCGACACCCAGCGGGCGACCTCGTCGGTGGCGCGGACCAGGCCCGCGGAGGCCGCGGGGGCGAAGGCCTGGAGCGTGCCGACCACGCGCTCCTCGACGGTGAGGGGGCTGACGATGACGTAGCGGAAAGGGCAGCCGGGGTCGTAGCAGGGGATGTCGGACTTGTCGTGGATCGACGTACCGCCGTCCGCGACCACCGAGGTGGCGAGTCCGGGGGCCTGCTCCGCGTGGTGGCCGAACCGGCCGTCCCAGGCGAGCAGCCGCTCCGTGTCGGTGAGTGCCACCGCGGGTGTTCCGAGCAGCTCGCGGAGGTGGCGGATCGCCTTGGCCGCAGACCCCTCGGTGAGCCCCGACCGAAGGGGAGGCGCGGCGAGGGAGGCTGTGTGCAAGGTCCGGAAGGTCGCGCGGTCGGCCTCGGTGCCGAGGTGTCCCGGGCGGAGCCACCCCCAGCGAGATCCCATGTCTCGCCCCTACCTGAAGTCGATCAGGAGGGCGTCGCCGTCCGCGCCGTCGGGGTCGTCGACGTCGCCGCCGTGGTGGCCGGCCGGGTAGCCGGCGGGGGCGATCGGCTCGGGGGCTGTTTCGGCGGGCAGCGCCCAGGGGAGTACGGCGGTGCGGCAGGCCGTGGTCACGTAGGGAAGCAGCATGCCGTCCGCGCTGCGGCCGTACTCGGCGTAGAGCTCGTCGACCCTGCGCAGCACGCGTTCGCGCTCGAGGTCGGACATCATCGCGATGTTGGAGCGCGAGGTCACCAGGTCCCGCAAGGAGACCCCGTCGAGCGGCTGCCAGAAGCGGAACGTCGCGCGCTCGACGGTCTCGAACATCCCGGTCTCGTCGACCGCGCGGGTCGGGTCGTTCTGCTGCTCGGGCAGGTTGGTCGAGATGATCCGGCCGAGCCGCTTCACCCAGGGGATGCGCTCGTCGCGGGTGTTCCAGATCACCGCGAAGTGCCCACCAGGACGGAGCACCCGCGCCACCTCGAGGAGCACGCGTTCGGGGTCGAACCAGTGGTAGGCCTGCGCAGCAACGACCAGGTCGGCTGAGCGCGCCTCGACGGGGAGGCTCTCGGCGCTCGCGGAGAGCACCCGTGCCTGGGGGACGCGGGCGCGCAGCCGGGCCAGCATCACCGGGGACGGGTCGGTCGCGGTGACCTTGCAGCCGCGTGCGACCAGCCGTTCGGTGAGCTTCCCGGTGCCGGCGCCGAGCTCGAGGACCTCGGGCGACACCCCTGGGCGTCGCAGGTCCCTGAGCAGCCAGTCGACGGCGTCGTCCGGGTACGACGGTCGGGCGCGGTCATAGGCGTCGGCGACCAGGTCGAACGAGCGCGCCGGCTCCACGGCGTGGCGGTTTCGGGGAAGCTCGTTCATCGAGCGTGAGGCTACCGGGCGATGGGGTCGCATGGGCATGGTCGGCTACCCTTTCCGGTCGTGTCTGCAGCAACTTCCCCCGCGTCTCCCGCCCCCTCCGACCCGCTCGCCCGCCTCGCCGGCCTCGAGGGGGTCGCGTCCGCGATGGCCGCGACACGGGACGGCATCGACGTACTCCTGCGGGACCGCGGGCTGCGGCAGAGCCCGCCCGAGATGACCGCGGAGTCGCTGCTCCGCGGCGCGCACGCGAGCGCGGTGCTCGAGGGGTCGGAGACCAGCCTCGAGGAGATGCGCGCGAGTGGCGGCGGACCCATGGCCCACGCGGCACTTCGGGTCAGCGCGGAGCTGCTCGGGCTGCTGCCGGTGCTCGGCAAGTCGCCGCTCCAGGCCTTCGCCCGGCTGCACACCCTCGCGGGCAAAGGCGTGGTGGCCGACGACGACCTCGGTCGCCCGCGCAACGCGCCCGGCGCCGCAAGGCTCAACGACCTCGCCAGGCTCCTGGTCGCGCCCACCGAGGCGCCCGCCCTCGTCGTCGCCGCCGTCGTCCACGCCGAGCTCGCCACCGTTGCGCCTTTCGTGTCCCACAACGGGATCGTGGCTCGGGCGGCGGAGCGGCTCGTGCTGGTGGCCCGGGGCGTGGACCCCAAGTCGCTGATCGTGCCCGAGGCCGGACACCTCAAGCTGCGGCGGGAGTACGAGTCGAACCTGCAGGGCTACCGCGACGGCGGCGTGGCCGGCGTGCACTCCTGGCTCCTCTACGCGGCGGAGGGGTACGCCGCCGGGGCCGAGGCCAGCCCTGTGACCAAACGGGAGGCCTGACACATGCGAGCGGCACCCAGTCTCTCGACTCGGGTGCCGCCGCTGACACGTGAGACCTGGGCTACCAAGCGTGCACCGGTATTTGTTGCTCCGGGATGAACCCGTGAGGCAACGCCCAATTCGGAAGGGTAGGTCGCCGCGTGGGTACCTGGCTCACGTGCGGGCTCTTAACTTGTTGGCTCTTTTCTACGCCAGATGGTGAAACCGGACAAGGGTCGTGAGGCCCTTGTCTAGTGCCCGGGCGAGTCGCCCAGTGCGTCTCGCAGCGGGGTCAGGTGGGGGTCAGACGGGGGTCAGACGGGGGTCAGGCGCCGGTCGTTCGTCGCCGGGCGGCAAGGTAGACCGCGCCGCCGACACTGACTGCCGTGCCGAGCGCGATCGCGGCGAGCGTCGGCTTGCTCGAGGGCAGCCGCATCCGGCGGTGGAGCGCGACCGGGCGGTTGAACCACAGGACCGGCCAGCCGCGGGACGCCGCGATCTTGCGCAGCTCACGGTCGGGGTTGACCGCGTAGGGGTGGCCGACGACCTCCAGCATGTGCACGTCGGTCATCGAGTCGCTGTAGGCGTAGCTGCGGGAGAGGTCGTACCCCTTCTCCTTGGCGAGCTGCTCGATCGCGGTGGACTTGTTCTCGGCGTAGGCGTAGAAGCTGATCTCGCCGGTGTACTTGCCGTCCTCGATCTCCATCCGGGTGGCGATCACGCCGTCGGCGCCGAGCATCTCGCCGATCGGCTCCACGACCTCGGCGCCGGAGGCCGAGACGATCACCACGTCACGGCCGGCGAGCTGATGCTCCTCGATCAGCGAGACGGCCTCGTCGTACACCAGCGGGTCGACGATGTGGTGCAGCGTGTCGGCGACGATGTCGCGGACGGTCTGCACGTCCCACCCGGCGGAGAGCTCGGAGAGGAACTCCCGCATCTTCTCCATCTGGTCGTGGTCGGCTCCACCGACGAGGTACACGAACTGCGCGTACGCGCTGCGCAATACGGACCCTCGCGAGATCAGGCCGCCCGCGTAGAACGAGCGGCTGAACGCCAGGGTGCTCGACTTGGCGATGATCGTCTTGTCGAGGTCGAAGAACGCCGCAGGACGGCCAGGGCGGATGGGCGTCGCCGAGGGCCGTGGCCCGTCGTCGTTGGGGCACATCGGGGACTCCTTTTCGCCCGCACGTGGCTTCCGGGACAGGCGACTGCGTTAACACTCCGTGAAGAGCATAGGCGGGGGGACACAAAGTAAAGGAAAGGCGCTACGATGGGGGCTGTTGCGTAGTTTGCCCTGTCGTGAGGCCTACGGTCACCACGATACCGGCGCTGCCGACCATGTGACGTCAGCGGCATTCCCCCCCGCCGCTGACCCGGCGCGGCTCATCCCCCCCGAGCTGGCGCCCGCGGCCCTCGATCATCCCCCCCGATCGAGGGCCGCTCCTTTTCCTGGCGTGGCCATGGGTTCCGAGTTCTTGTGGCCGTGTGCAGCGGGCCGCTGTCGGGCCGACGTCCCGGCCCCATGTCCTGGGCCGGGAAGCGTCCACAGCCTCGGCTGGCAGGCAGCCGTCCACAGGCGCAGAAGATCTCCTGGCCTGGCGAGGTCCCGGCGCAGCAACCTCGGGCCATGACCGCACCCCAGAGCCCGTTCGGCACCGTCCCGCTCGTCGTCACCCGTGACCCCGTCCTGGTGGCCGAGCTGCAGCGCCTCGCCGCCGCCGCGGGCGCCAGTCTGGATGTCGTGGCAGAGCCCTCTGCCGCACGCTCGGGCTGGTCGCTCGCGCCCGTGGTGCTCGTGGGTCCCGACCTGCTCCTCCTGCTCGCGGCCACCGCGCCCTCTCGCCGTGACCGGGTGCACGTCGTGTCGTTGGAGCCGCTCGCCGACGATCTCTTCCGGGCTGCGCTCGCCGTGGGCGCCGAGACCGTGGTCGAGCTCCCGGCGGCCGAGACCTGGCTGGTGGAGACGCTGACCGACACCACCGACGGAGCCACCGGACGGGCCCCGGTGGTCGGAGTCGTCGGGGGCTGTGGGGGCGCGGGTGCCACGACGTTCGCCGCGGCCCTTGCGGCGGCCGCCGCGTCGGACCTGGTGCGTCTCCAGGAGTCACCTCCGGTGATCCTGATCGACGCCGATCCCCTCGGCCCGGGACTCGAGCAGGTCGCGGGGCTCGACGGCTTCGAAGGTGCGCGATGGGGCCCGCTTCTCGAGTCCGCCGGGCGGCTCGGGTCGCGGTCGCTCCGCGCCGCCCTGCCGCAGCGCGACGGGCTCGCCGTCCTCGGATGGGGTTCGGGGGTCCGGGTCGGGCTCGACCCCCAGGTGGTCCGTGAGGTGCTGAGCGCCGGTCAGCGGGGGAGTGCGCTGGTCGTGGTGGACCTTCCCAGGTACGCCGATCCGGCGACCACGGAGCTGCTGCTGCACTGCGACCACCTCGTCGTCGTGACCACCCTGACGCTCCCCGCCGTCTCGTCGGCTGCACAGCTGGCGGCGAGAACGCTGTCGTTCGGGCCGCAGTGCCATCTCGTCGCCCGCGGGCCCGCGTCGGCGCTCGACCCGGACGAGGTGGCTGCGGCACTCGGGATCCCGCTGGCCGCGGTCATGTCGGACCAGCGACGGCTGGCCGAGGCGATCGAGCTGGGCCTGGGCCCGATCCACTCCCGACGCGGTCCCCTCGCGCGGGCCGCACGGGCCACCCTGGCGAGGGTGGCCCTCCCCGCGTCCTCGGCCGCAGGGGCGCTGGCATGAGCCGACAGGACCTGCTCGAACGCGTCCGGGATCGCCTCGCGAGCAGCGGCACCGCACTGGACCCCACCGAGGTGGCTCGCGCCCTACGCGAGGAGGGCCGACCCGTAGGCGACGCCGAGGCGCTGGCCGTGCTCGACGACCTGAGACGCGACGTCCTCGGCGCCGGCCCGCTCGAGCCGTTGCTGCGTCGGGACGGGGTGACCGACGTGCTGGTCAACGGACCTGACCGGGTGTACGTCGACCGCGGCGAGGGCCTCGAGCTCACCGACGTGTCGTTCCCCGACGACGAGGCGGTACGCCGCCTCGCGCAGCGCCTCGCGTCGACGGCCGGACGCCGGCTCGACGACGCGACGCCCTATGTCGACCTCAGGCTGCGCGACGGCACCCGCTTCCACGCGGTCCTCTCGCCGCTCGCGAGGCCCGGCACGGTGCTCTCCCTCCGAGTCCCTCGGGACCGTGTCTTCGACCTCGACGAGCTCGTGGCGAGCGGCACGCTCGGACCTGACGGCGCCGGACTGCTGCGGCGCGTCGTCGAGCGGCGGCTGGCCTTCCTGGTCACCGGCGGCACCGGGTCGGGCAAGACCACCCTGCTGTCGGCGTTGCTCAGCCTCGTCGACCCGGACCACCGGATGGTGGTCGTCGAGGACGCCAGCGAGCTGCGGCCCGACCATCCCCATGTGGTGGGACTCGAAGCCCGTCCACCCAACGTCGAGGGGGCCGGGGCCGTGCCCCTGCAGGTCCTGGTCAGGCAGGCGCTGCGGATGCGGCCGGACCGGCTCGTCGTGGGAGAGGTCCGAGGCAGCGAGGTCACTGATCTCCTGGCGGCCATGAACACCGGGCACGAAGGCGGGTGCGGCACGCTCCACGCCAACTCCTGTGCGGACGTACCGGCCCGAGTCGAGGCGCTTGCCATGGCCGCCGGAATGCCTCGGGAGGCCGCGCACAGCCAGCTGGCCTCGGCGCTCGACGTCGTGGTGCACCTCGGACGCTCGGGTGGTCGACGAAGGGTCGAGGAGGTGGCGGTGTTTCGCCGGCAGAAGGACGGCTTCGTGGTCGCCGTCCCCGCCGTGACGTTCGACGAGACCGGTGACATGCATACGCACGAGGGCGCCGACCACCTCGCGGAGCTGCTGTGTCGGTGACAGCGGTCGTGGCCGCGGCCGGGGCCGGCCTCGCGGCCGCTCTCCTCGTGCCGCCCCGGCCGAGAGCCCGAAGGTCGACGGATGGCACCGACCGGTTCAGCGGCCTGCTCGAGTCCCGAGGCGTCGCGCCTGCGGTCGTCGTCGCGGTCACGGCGGGTGCGCTCGTCGTGCTGGTCGACGGCACGGCGCTCGCACTCGCGCTCGTCGCGGTCGGCGCGGCCGCCGGGGCCTGGCGGATGGTCGGACGCGGTCGTGCACGCAAGGCGGCCCAGCAGCGTGCCGACGACGTCGTGGAGGTCTGTGAGGCACTCGCGGGCGAGCTCAAGGCAGGCCAACCGCCGTTGCTCGCCCTGCGGCACTGCGTCGAGGTGTGGCCCGCCCTGGAGCCGGTGGCGGCAGCCGGGGACCTCGGCGCCGACGTGCCTCGGGCCATGCGGCAGCTCGCCTCGATGCCCGGTGCTTCCGGGCTGAGCGAGATCGCCGGCGCCTGGCAGGTCTCCCACGGCGCGGGCGGCACCATGGCCCTCGCGCTGAGCAGGGTCGCCGACGGTTCGCGACAGCGCCGCGCCGCTCGGCATCTGGTCGCTTCGGAGCTCGCCTCCGCGATGGCGACCGCGCGACTCGTGGCTGCCCTGCCCGTGGCCGTGCTGGTCATGGGCGCCGGCCTCGGGGGCGACCCCTGGGGCTTCCTGCTGCGCACTCCGCTCGGCATCTCGTGCCTGGGCGTTGGTCTCCTCTTCGCGTACGCCGGTCTCGCCTGGATCGAGAAGATCGCGGTGTCAGCGGTCGACTCATGAACGGCGTCTCGGGGCTGGTGCTCGGTCTCGTCGCGGCCGGCCTGGCAGGCGCGGCGGTGTCCTTGGCCATGCCTCGCTCGGCTTCCGCTGTCGTGCTTCGAGGAGCGGCGGGCGCGCCTGACGGAGCCCCGGCGAGTGGGACCGACGACTCCCGGGACGACCTCGTGGGACGGCACCGAGGACTCGTCTCGCTGCTGGCCGCCGCGGCTCCCGTCGTCATCCTGGGTGGCGCCGTCGGGCTGGTGGCCGGCGTCATCGCCGCAGTGCTGGTCCACCGGGTCCTCGGGTCGCGGGAGCCAGCCCACCTCCGCCGTCGCCGGGAGCTGGTCGCCCGGAGTCTCCCTCAGGTCGTCGACCTGCTCGCGGTGACCCTGGCCGCAGGCGCTTCGCCGTCGAGTGCACTCAGTGCCGTGGCGGCTGCCGTCGAGGGACCGATCGCTGATGAGCTCCGGGCGGCTGAGCACAGCCTCGAGCTCGGCCGCGACCCCGCCCGCGTCTGGCGGGAGGTCTCGAGGCGTCCGGGGCTGGCTGCCCTAGGCCGGGCGATGACACGGGCGGTCGAGACGGGTTCGTCGGTGAGTGACGCGCTGCATCGGCTCGCCGAGGACCTGCACGCCTCGGCGAGGCTCGAGGCCGAGAGCCGGGCCCGAGCTGTCGGCGTACGCGCTGCGATACCGCTCGGGCTCTGCCTCCTCCCCGCGTTCGTCCTCCTCGGCGTCGTCCCGCTCGTCGCGGGCTCCGTGAGCGCCCTGCTCACCCGCTGAGCTCCCGGCTGCCGGAGGAGACCCGGCAGCCGACCCTGGCCCGGCTGCCTCACGCCAGCGGGCCACGCTGGTGCCTTCCAGACCTGCACGCGCGTCGCCGTGCGGCGGTATCTCCACTCGATCCGCGAGGTCCGAGGAGCGCCAGCTTCGCTCCACAGGAAGCCGGCGCCGGCGTTGATCCCCCGTCCTCAGATCGCTCGTCGTCGGGAGCACCGGATTCGAGAAGTCTCTGACCCGTCAGTTCAGACAACACCGGCATTCGAAGCCGGTCTCACTCCCGGAGGTACCCATGACCAAGTCACCCATTGCCCGGCTTCGCAACCAGAAGGGCGTCACCACGGCGGAGTACGCCGTCGTCACGGCCGCAGGAGCCGGGTTCGGCGGACTGCTGCTCAAGCTCCTCACCAGCGACTGGGGGCAGGCGCTGATCAAGAAGCTGTTCGACGTCTTCCTCGGCATGATCGGTCTTGGCTGACGCCGTGCCCGATCTGGACAGCCCGGCTGGGGGAGCGCGCCGCAGCGGGCGTGCTCTCCCGGCCGTGCCGGAGCGTAGGGAACGCGGCGCCGTCACGGCGGAGACCGCGGTGGCACTGCCGGTCCTCGTGGGCATCGCGCTCGGCCTCGTCTGGCTCGTCGCTCTTGCGGTGACCCAGGTGCGGGTGGTCGACGCCGCCCGCGAGACTGCTCGTGCCCTGGCACGTGACGAGCCCGTCGCCACCGCTGTCGGTCTGGGCCGTCGCGTCGCTCCCGCGGACGCCGACATCACCGTCCACGAGGAGACGGGAGAGGTCAGGGTTCACGTGGTCGCGGAGGTGCGCGGCCCGGGAGGTCTGTTCGGCTTTCTGCCAGGAGTCGAGGTCGACGCGGACGCGGTCACCGCGAAGGAGGCCTCGTGAGGAGGCGGGACGACCTCGGCAGCGCGACGATCCTCGCCCTGGTGCTGGTCGCCGTGCTCGGCACCCTCGCCGTCGCGGGCGCGGCGGTGGGAGGCGTTCTCGTCGGGCAACGGCGTGCCGCCTCCGCCGCGGACCTCGCGGCACTCGCCGCAGCCGAGGCTCTCGGGCCGGGCGGCGGGTCTGCGGTTGCAGGAACGGCTGCCTGCGACGTGGCCGGGCGGGTCAGCGAGGCCAACGGCGCCCGGCTCGTCGGCTGTGTGGTCGAGGGCTTCGAGGTGGTGGTCGAGGTCGCCGTCGACGTGCCGTCCGTGTTCGGGATGAGGCTGACCGCACCTGGTCGGGCGCGGGCCGGACCGGGCATGGTCGCCGGGCCGGGCCCGATCGCCGCGCCGGGCCCGATCGCCGCGCCGGGCCCGATCGCGGGTCGGCTACCGGTTCCGGTGGTCGGGATCCGTGACGTTGCTGTCGGTGGTCTCGTCGACCGCGGTCGTCTCCGTCGTGGCCGTGTCGCCGGTGCCGGTGGTCGTGCCGGTGCTGGTGGTCGTGTCGGTGGTCGTGTCGGTGGGCTCCACGGCGGTCCGGCTCTCCTGGGCCTCGACCTTCCGGGTCAGCCGGTGGAGCTCCTTCTTCTCCTGGCGGCGGCGACGCGCGCGCCGCAGTCCGGCGCTGATGAGCGCGAGACCCGCCACCACCAGGGCGACGGTGACCGCCCCGACGAGGAAGACGCTCAACGTGTTGGTCTCGACGTTGATGGCACCGAGGTCGAAGCCCGTGGGCTCCCCGGTGCTCGAGCCGCCGAAGAGTGCGGCGACCAGCAGCGCCGCAGCGATGAGGAGGAGGATGATGCCGAGAACGAGCATGGGAGGACCCTTTCGAGGAGTGCGGCTCAGGCTAGCCGGTCTCCCGAAGGAGGACGTCGAGCAGCGACACGGCCGCGTGTTTGTCCAGCGGGTTGTTGCCGTTCCCGCATTTGGGAGACTGCACGCACGAGGGGCAGCCGTCCTCGCAGGCGCAGGCGTTGATCGCCTCGCGGGTCGCGGTCCACCACTCGGCGGCGGCGTGGAAGCCACGCTCGGCGAAGCCCGCCCCGCCCGGGTGGCCGTCGTACACGAAGACCGTCAGCTGGCCGGTGTCCGGGTGCACCGCTGTCGAGACACCGCCGATGTCCCAGCGGTCGCAGGTGGCGAAGAGGGGCAGCAGGCCGATGGCTGCATGTTCTGCGGCGTGGGCGGCCCCGGGCAGGTCCCGGCCCTCGAAGCCCGCCTCCTCGAGCACCGCCGGCGGCAGCGTCCACCAGACCGCCTTCGTGTCGAGGACGCGCTCGGGGAGGTCGAGCGGCTCCTCGCCGAGCACCTCGCCGGAGGGCATTCGGCGCTTGAGGTAGGACACGACCTGGTGGGTCACCCGTACGTCACCGAAGCTGACCCGAGCGGCTCCCCACGTCGAGTGCTCGTGCTCCTGGCTGATGGCGATGTCGGTGACCTCGCGGGCAGACGTCGAGTAGTCGGGGTCGGCCGGGGTCACGACCGCGACGTGCTCTTCGAGGTCGAGCGACAGGACCAGGTACGTCTCGCCGAGGTGGAGGTACACCGCGCCCTCGTGCACCGTGTTGTGCGCCGACGAGTGGTCGACCGTGCCGAGCAGCCTGCCGGTGCCCTCCTCGACCAGGCGGACCGGCGCGCCACCGGTGGAGCGGATGTCGGCGAGGTCGCAGGCACGGCTCCGGTCGGTCCAGAACCAGCCGCGCGTCCGCCGTCGCAGCATCCCGGCCTCGGTGAGCGCGTCGACACCTGCCCGCGCCATGGGCCCGAACATCTCGAGGTCGTCCTCGCTCAGCGGGGACTCCTCCGCGGCGGCGCAGAGATGAGGTCCGAGAACGTACGGGTTGTCCGGGTCGAACACGTTCGCCTCGACCGGCTTGCCGATGAGCGCCTCGGGGTGGGTGACCAGATAGGTGTCGAGGGGGTCGTCCCGGGCGACGAAGACGCCCAGGGCGTCCTGCCCGCCGCGGCCGGCTCGCCCCACCTGCTGCCAGAGCGCGGCGCGGGTGCCGGGGAAGCCGGCCAGCAGCACCGCGTCGAGCCCCGAGACGTCGATGCCGAGCTCGAGGGCGTTCGTCGCCGCGAGTCCCAGCAGCTCGCCGGTGCGCAGCGCCTGCTCGATCTCGCGACGGTCCTCGGGGAGGTAGCCCCCTCGGTAGGCCGCCACCCGTTCGGAGAGGCCGGGCGCCACCTCGTCCAGCAGCCGCTTCGTGGTCAGGGCCACCGTCTCCGCGCCCCGCCGCGACCTGATGAACGCGAGCGTCCGGACCCCGTCCACGACGAGGTCGGTCATGAGGTCGGAGATCTCCGCGGTGGCGGACCTGCGCACAGGGGCGCCGTTCTCCCCGCCGTACGACGTGAACGGTGGCTCCCACAGGGCGAGGGCGACCTGTCCGCGCGGAGAGCCGTCGTCGGTGACCGCGACGAAGGGCAGCCCGGTCAGGCGCCGGGCAGAGGTCTCGGGCTCGGCCACCGTAGCCGAGGCGAGGACGAAGGTCGGCGAGGCGCCGTAGAGGGCACAGACCCGGCGAAGGCGGCGGAGGATCTGGGCGACGTGGGCACCGAAGACCCCTCGGTAGTGGTGGCACTCGTCGACCACCACGTAGTCGAGCATCGAGAAGAAGCGCGCCCAACGCGCATGGCCAGGGAGCATCGACCGGTGCAGCATGTCCGGGTTGGTGAGGATGTACTCCCCGTGGTCGCGGGCCCAGTCGCGCTGCTCCCGCGACGAGTCCCCGTCGTGGGTGGTGGCTCGCAGGTCGGGCACGCCCAGTGCCCGGAGGGCAGAGAGCTGGTCCTGGGCCAGGGCCTTGGTCGGCGAGAGGTAGAGCACGGTCGAGCCCCGCTGCCCCTGAGGCCTGCGCTTCCCGAGCACCGAGGTGAGCGCCGGGACGAGGTAGGCCAACGACTTCCCCGACGCGGTGCCGGTCGAGATCACGACGTGCTGTCCGCCGTACGCCGCCTCGGCCGCGGCGGACTGGTGGCTCCAGGGCTGCTCGATCCCGCGGGTGCGCCAGGCGTCCACGAGTCGCGGGTCGGTCCACGCGGGCCAGGCGGCGCGGCGCCCCTCCCGGGGAGGGAGCACCTCCAGGTGGGTGAGCCGGTCCTCGCGCCCCTGGCTGCTCAGGCGGTCCAGAGCGTCCGCGACGGACTGTTGCGTTCGTGGGGCCACCCAAGCATCTTCGCAAACCGGTGGTGGCCCCGCCGCATCTCGAATTCACTCCCACCCCACGGTCGTTCAAATGTCAAGCCGTGGCCGTGCGAGGTGATTGAAGGCATGATTGAATACACGTTGCACAGGGAGGGGCGTCAGGTCGGCGCTTTTCCAGGACTCCGCGCACGCGGCATCGTTGGGAGTAACACGTGGATCTGTCACTCGAGACGCGCAACGAGGATGGACACACCATCATCGAGGTCGGCGGGGAGATCGATGTCTACACCGCACCGCGGCTCAGGGACAAGATCACCGAGCTCGTCGGTGAGGGCCACTACAACCTCGTCATCGACATGGAGAAGGTCGACTTTCTCGACTCGACCGGACTTGGCGTGCTTGTCGGGGGACTGAAGAAGGTGCGGGCCCACGACGGCTCCATGCGCCTGATCTGCAACCAGGAGCGCCTGCTCAAGATCTTCCGCATCACCGGACTGGCCAAGGTCTTCACCATCCATGGCTCGCAAGCCGAAGCGCTTGCTGACCTCTGAGGGGGACCATGCCGTCAGGCACGGATCGTACGGCTGCAGCAGTCACCGTCACGATCGCGCGAGATCCTGCCCTCGTTCGCACCGTCCGTCTCGTCGCGGCCTCGGTCGCACGTCGCGCAGGACGTGACGAGGAGTTCGTCGAAGAAGTCCGACTCGCAGCCGGTGAGGCCTGCGCGCTCTTCCTCGGCGACGAGGGCGCCAAGCCGGGTACGTCGGAGGGCCACCCTGTCGCGGTGACCATCACGATCGACGACGGGCTGTGCGTGGACGTCAGCACCCCCGCCGTCGTCCCGGTGGAGGACCACCCGGACAACGACCTCGACGGCATCGAGCCCTGGGCTCTGCTGCGCGGTCTGATCGACGACTTCGAGGTCTCCCAGGACGCGTCGAAGACGACCGTGTCCATGCGCTGGCCCCTCAGCTGAGAGGAACCGAGGGGCGGACGCACCGCCCTCTTCGCCGGCCCATCCCCGCCTGACGACCCGGTCGGCCACGTCTCGCGAGCCTCCACCTCTGCCGCGTAATGTCGCCCGTGAACAAGAAATGTGTCCCACGCCACACGCCTGCCACTGGCGTGTTCCCTGTGTCTCAGTAGACTCCGGGCCAATTCGTGTCAGGCAGATCACACCTGCCTGGCCACTCGCGGGGGACCGCGGGTATCGGCGTACTCGACGGGCCGACTTTGGCCCACCGGAGGAGGACTCACATGTCCGGACCCCTCGCCGCCAGCGGCGCGGATGTGTCTTTGTCCGGTAGCAACCAGACCCTGATCATCGTGGTAGCAGCCATCGCACTTGTCGGCCTTGCGATGGCAGTGATTTTCCGCGGTCAGGTCCTTGCTGCCCATGACGGCACAGAGAACATGAAGAACATCGGCATCGCGGTGCAGGAGGGAGCCTCGGCGTACCTCACACGGCAGTTCAGGACCCTCGCGGTCTTCGCCGTCCTGGCCTTCGCCCTGCTGTTCGTGCTTCCCGCCGACGACTGGGCGATCAAGATCGGACGCTCGGTCTTCTTCCTGGTGGGAGCGGGCTTCTCGGCGACGATCGGCTACCTCGGCATGTGGCTCGCCGTGCGCGCCAACGTGCGGGTCGCCTCCGCGGCTCGTGAGCACGGACGTGACAACGCCATGCGCGTCGCTTTCCGGACCGGTGGCACGGTCGGAATGTCCACCGTGGGGCTCGGTCTGCTCGGCGCCTCGCTGGTCGTCCTGATCTACAAGGGCAACGCCCCTGCGGTGCTCGAGGGCTTCGGCTTCGGCGCGGCGCTGCTCGCGATGTTCATGCGAGTCGGCGGCGGCATCTTCACCAAGGCCGCCGATGTCGGTGCGGACCTCGTCGGCAAGGTGGAGCAGAACATCCCCGAGGACGACCCGCGCAACGCGGCCACGATCGCCGACAACGTGGGCGACAACGTGGGCGACTGTGCCGGTATGGCCGCCGACCTCTTCGAGTCCTACGCCGTGACGCTGGTCGCGGCGCTCATCCTCGGTACGGCCGCCTTCGGCGCCGAGGGCCTGGTCTTCCCGCTGATCGTCCCCGCGATCGGCGCCCTGACCGCGATCCTCGGTGTGTACCTCACGCGCCCCCGGGCCGGTGAGAGCGGCCTGAAGACGATCAACCGCGCCTTCTACATCTCGGCAGCCGTCTCGGCGGTGCTCTGCACGGTCGCCGCGTTCGCCTACCTGCCGGACTCCTTCTCGAAGCTCACCCAGGTCGAGGGCTCCGGGATGCTGCTCGACCTGGTGCTGTTCGGCGAGAACCCGGTCCCCGACGGTGACCCGCGCTTCATCGCAGCGGGTGCCGTGATCATCGGCATCGTGCTCGCCGCGCTGATCCTCTCGCTCACGGGCTACTTCACCGGCACCGAGCACCGGCCCGTCAAGGACGTCGGCAAGACCGCGCTCACCGGTCCGGCCACGGTCATCCTCTCCGGCCTCTCGGTCGGCTTCGAGTCGGCGGTCTACACCGCACTGGTCATCGGTGCGGCCGTCTACGGCGCGTTCCTCCTCGGCGGTGGCGTCACGGTCGTGTCGCTGTTCGCAGTGGCCCTCGCCGGATGCGGTCTGCTCACCACGGTCGGCGTGATCGTGGCGATGGACACCTTCGGCCCGGTCTCCGACAACGCCCAGGGCATCGCCGAGATGTCCGGTGACGTCGACGAGGAGGGCGCGGCGATCCTCACCGAGCTCGACGCGGTCGGCAACACCACCAAGGCGATCACCAAGGGCATCGCGATCGCCACGGCGGTCCTCGCGGCGACCGCGCTGTTCGGGTCGTTCACCGACGCGGTCGGAAAGTCGGCGCAGGACTCCGGCGCCCTGGACGCCCGTCCCGAGAACGCGGACGCGGCTCTCGCCCTGCTCGGCGTCCTCAACGTCGCCAACCCGGCCAACCTGGTGGGCCTGCTCATCGGCGTCTCGGTGGTGTTCCTCTTCTCCGGTCTGGCGATCAACGCCGTCGGCCGGGCGGCGGGCGCCGTCGTGTTCGAGGTCCGGCGCCAGTTCAGGGAGATCCCCGGGATCATGGAGGGCACCGGCCGTCCCGAGTACGGCAAGGTCGTCGACATCTGCACCCGCGACTCCCTCCGCGAGCTGGCCACACCTGGCCTGCTGGCCCTCCTGGCCCCCATCGCGGTCGGCTTCGGCCTCGGTTCGGCGCCACTCGGCGCCTACCTCGCCGGCGCGATCGGTGCGGGCACGTTGATGGCGGTCTTCCTCGCCAACTCCGGTGGTGCCTGGGACAACGCGAAGAAGCTCGTCGAGGACGGCCACCACGGCGGCAAGGGGTCCCTGGCCCACGAGGCGACGGTTATCGGCGACACGGTCGGCGACCCGTTCAAGGACACCGCCGGCCCGGCGATCAACCCGCTCCTCAAGGTGATGAACCTGGTCTCGCTGCTGATCGCCCCGGCGGTCGTGGCGATGTCGGCCGGTACAGACCAGAACGACCCGCTCCGGATCGTGATCGCCGTCGTGGCGGCGCTGATCATCGCCGGCGCGGTCTACATCTCCAAGCGGCGCCCGGTCGCCATCGGGGACACCGCCCCGGAGGAGGCCGAGAAGGAGACGGTCAAGGCCTGACCCGATCCCGCAGCACGCGCAGGGCCCGTCGGCGTACGCCGGCGGGCCCTTGCCGTTCCCGGTCCTTCGCGCAGAGCGCATGCAGCACCTGGGACTGCGCGCGGAGCACCTCGTCGGCCGCCGGCGTCAGGGCGTCCGGTGTCAGGGCGAACGCGTCCTCCTGCGGGAAGAGGTCCTCGAGCCGCCCCACGAGCTCCCAGCCGTTCGCGCGCAGGGTCTTCGCGGCGAGCTCCGCCTCGGCAGTCGCGGCTTCGCGCAGGTCCGCCGGCAGCAGGGGTACGGCGCCCGCGACGCTCGCCGAGTGCCGGCGGACGGCCTCCACCCGTCGTGGGTCGAGCGGGCCCTCCTGGGTGTTGAGGAGGCGCACGACCTCCGTGCCGGCGAGCGGCGCGAGCGGCTCGGGCGGTGCGACGCCGAGCCGGAACCGGAGCGGGTCGATCCCGATCACCTCGGCGAACCGGGCCCACGTCGTCTCGTCGGCGTCCTCACCCCGGGCCGCGGACACCACGTGCACCCGGTCGGCAGGGACCCGGGTGCTCCAGCGCGAGAGCACCTCGCCGAGGTCGTGGGACCTCCAGAAGACCCGCGACGGCCGGTGGCTCTCCCGCCGCACGACATGGGCGGCGTACGCCGCGAACGGTGCCGTCCCTCCGGCGTACACCCACTGCTGCCAGGCGCGCGGCACCTGCCGGCCGAGGTCCTGCGCGACGAGGACGACGTGGACCTCAGCACTGCCGAGGGAGGTGACGATCCGGTCGACCTGGCTCTCGGTGGCCTCCGCGAGCAGCTCGTGCGAGATCACCGCCGTGCCCCTGCGCCAGTCGCGGACGGTCTCGGCGAGGCGGTCCCAGGCGCCCGGGGGAGGTGCGTGGTCGGAGGACGTCAGGCTCAGCGCGTCGAGGACGGCGTCACGGTGGCCGCCGTCGTGGCCGAGGTGGCTCGGTGGGCAGAGGACGCCGACACGGGCGAGCCGGCGCCGGTGGCGGGCCAGGGCGTCGCGAAGGACGGTGGTCGGGGTCAGCGGAGCTCCGACGTGCAAGAACACCTTGTGCGCCACCGCCGAAGCACCTCCCCGGTTTCGAACCCGTGCCGTCGGGGGATTCTACGCAAGCGGGGACAGACCCTGCCTTGCTCGCGGCTGGGGACGACCCCGCCCGACGCTGGTACCGTGACCCGCGTCTGAACCGGATACTTCCCCATCGACGAGGACAAGCCTTGACTGAGACCGTCACCATGCCTGCAGCCGGGGGGCCTGCGGAGACCGAGAGCAACGCCAGCTTCCGCGTGGTCCACCGCACCATCATGAGGCCGGACCAGGAGATCGACATCCGTCCGATGTACGTCGGGGGTGTCTCCGGCTTCGGCGCCACCGAGTCGGAGTCGTCGGCAGGAGCGTCCGGTGACACCTCGGACGCAGGCGACGCGGTCAACTACTCCGGCTCGGACAGGTCCGCGGCGACCGAGTCCGTGAGCCTGAGCGGCTTCGGCAAGATCACCGAGGAAGGAGCGCTGGTCCTCCCCGAGCGCCGCCTCACCTTCGGCACCTACTTCAACGCCTTCCCCGCCGGGTACTGGCGCCGCTGGACCTCCTTCTCGACCGTGCGGCTCCAGGTCACCGTGCGCGGCGAGGGGACGCTGAGCGTCTACCGCTCGACCGCCAAGGGCCACGTCCAGCGCGCCGACGCCGTGAACTTCGACACCCCGGAGCCGCAGACCCACACCTTCGACCTGCCGCTCAAGCCGTTCATCGACGGCGGCTGGTACTGGTTCGACGTCGAGGCAGGCGAGCAGGAGGCGCTGGTCCTCTCCGGCACCTGGGGCTTCGAGACCGAGCGCACCACCCCGGGCCTCGTCTCGATCGGCATCACGACCTTCAACCGCCCCGACTTCTGCGTGGACCAGCTCGTGGCGCTCGGCGACGAGCCCGAGGTCCTCGACATCCTCGACACGATCTACGTCGTCGACCAGGGCACCCAGCTGGTCAAGGACGAGCCCCGTTTCGAGGCCGCCGCCAAGAAGCTCGGCCCGAAGCTCCGGGTCATCGAGCAGGGCAACCTCGGCGGGTCCGGCGGGTTCTCCCGGGCCATGGACGAGACCGTCGCCAAGGGTGACGCCGACTACGTGCTCGTGCTCGACGACGACGTCGTGGTCGAGCCGGAGGGCATCCTGCGCGCCCTGGCGTTCGGCGACCTCGCCAAGCAGCCCACCATCGTCGGTGGCCAGATGTTCAGCCTGTACGACCGCTCGGTCATGCACGCCTACGGCGAGACGGTCGACCGCTGGCGCTGGTTCTGGGGCGCCGCGCCGAACACCAAGCACGGCCACAACTTCGCGACCCGGTCGCTGCGTTCCACGCAGTGGCTCCACCGTCGGGTCGACGTCGACTACAACGGCTGGTGGCAGTGCCTGATCCCGACCAAGGTGATCAAGGAGATCGGCCTCTCCCTGCCGATGTTCATCAAGTGGGACGACGCGGAGTTCGGCCTGCGCGCCGGCGAGGCGGGCTACCCGACCGTCACGCTGCCCGGTGTCGCCGTCTGGCACGTGCCGTGGCACGAGAAGGACGACACGATCGACTGGCAGGCCTACTTCCACCGCCGCAACCGCATCGTGGCCGCGCTGCTGCACTCGCCCTACGAGCACGGCGGCAACCTCGTCTTCGAGAGCTTCCAGACCCAGGTGCGCCACCTGCTCTCCATGCAGTACAGCCCCGCCGAGATGGGCCTGATGGCGATCGAGGACATCCTCGAGGGCCCGCACCGGATGCACCGCGACGTGCTCGAGCGGCTGCCCGAGCTGCGCGAGCTGCGCAAGGGCTACGACGACGCGCGCTCCCAGACCGAGCTCGACGCCTACCCGCCGGCACGCCGCAAGAAGCCCCCGCGCAAGGGCCGGGACACCTCGGCGCCGGTGGGCCCCGTCGGGAAGCTCAAGACCGTCGCCAAGGGTGCGCTCAAGCAGATCGTGCCGCCGAGCGAGCTGTCGAGGAAGCACCCGCAGGCGAACGTGCCGCACCTCGACCTCAAGTGGTGGAAGCTCATGCAGCTCGACTCCGCGCTGGTCTCCTCGGCCGACGGCACCTCGGTCTCCTGGTACAAGCGCGACCCACAGCTGGCCAAGGACCTCATGAAGCGGTCGATCGCGATCCACTCGCGGCTGGCCAAGGAGTGGCCGCGGCTCGCGGAGGAGTACCGCGCCGCGCTTCCGGAGCTGGTCGCGCCCGAGACGTGGCACAAGACCTTCGAGGCCTCGAGCCAGAAGGACTGACCGCGGACACCATGCAGCGGCTGCGTGCCGCACTCGAGCAGGCCGGTTACACCTACGACGGTGTGGCCGGCCTTCTCGGGTCCACGGCGCACGCCGCACTCTCCCGCAACGAGACCACGCCCGGCCTGCGGGCCACCGGCGACGGCTCGCCCCTGTCCACGCTCACCCGGCTGTGGCTGCTCCAGGCGCCCGTGCCGCTCGAGGCCGTCGAGCTGGCGCTCCCAGGCCTGCTCGGCCAGCTCGAGGGGCTCGGCATCGTGAAGCGGTCCGGGAGCGAGGTCAGGGCGCTGGTCGACGTCCGCCCGTACGCCGACGAGGAGCACGACCTGTGGGTGCTCAGCGACCTGACCCCGGGCCTCGACGGTCGCAACCTCCGGGTCGGCGCCGACCACGTGCTGGGCATCAGCTCGGCGTCCACGTCGCTCGCACAGCTCACCGTCCGGGAGCCGGTGGCCCGGGCGCTCGACCTCGGCACCGGCTGTGGCGTGCAGGCGCTGCACCTGGCCGGACATGTCGGCGAGGTGGTCGCCACCGACGTCAACGAGCGTGCCTTGTGGATGACCCGGCTCAACGCCGAGCTCAACGCGGTCTTCGACGACGGCGCCGGGCTGGACGTGCGTGAGGGCAGCCTCTTCGAGCCGGTGCGGGGCGAGCAGTTCGACCTGGTCGTGACCAACCCGCCCTTCGTCATCTCGCCCGCGACCGGCGAGCGGCTGGTCTACCGCGACTCCGGGCTGCCCGGCGACGAGGTGGTGCGCCGCGTGGTGAGCGAGGCGCCGCGGCACCTCCGTCCCGGTGGCTGGGGGCAGGTGCTGGCGAACTGGGTCGTCGAGCAGGACCGCCCCTGGGACGAGCGCCTCGCGGGCTGGGTCGAGGGGTCCGGCTGCGACGTGTGGGTCGTCCAGCGTGAGGTCGCCGACCCCGCGCAGTACGTCGAGCTGTGGCTCAAGGACGCCGGCCTGCACGGCACCGAGGAGTACGCCGAGCGGTACGACGCCTGGCTCGGGTGGTTCGAGGAGCAGGGTGTCGAGGGAGTCGGCTTCGGCTGGCTGAACCTGCACCGGACCGACCGCGACGACCCGGTCCTCCGCTTAGAGGACTGGCCTTACGAGGTCGAGCAGCCGCTCGGCCCGGAGATCGCCGACTGGGGGAGGCGGGTCGGGTCGGAGCGGTCGCTGGACGACGAGGCCCTGCTCTCGGCCCGGTTGGCCGTGCGGTCCGACGTACGCCAGGAGACGTTCGGGCGGCCGGGGGCCGAGGACCCCGAGCAGATCGTGCTGCGCCAGCAGCGAGGGCTGCGACGGGCGCGCAAGGCCGATACCGTCGAGGCCGGCCTGGTGGGAGCGTGCGACGGGGACCTCGCCGTTGGACAGATCCTGGACGCCCTCGCGACACTGCTCGACAGCGACCCGTCGGAGCTGCGCAACGGCTACCTCCCGGTGGTCCGCGAGCTGCTCACCGAGGGGTTCCTGACCGACCACGCCGGAGGCCTTGGGCATTAACCGGTGGCGGTTACCGTTACCGTGGCGTGCGAAGTCCCGGTCCAGAAGGGCAGAGGAAAGCACCTGACGGAGGAGCACCGAAGAAATTGGCAGTCAAGAACTCTGAGAACGGCGCCGGTCACAAGCTCGTGATCGTCGAGTCGCCTGCCAAGGCGAAGACGATCGCCGGCTACCTCGGCCGGGGGTACGTCGTGGAGTCCTCCATCGGTCACATCCGGGACCTGCCGCAGAGTGCCTCGGACATCCCGGCGGCCATCAAGGGGCAGCCCTGGGCCCGGCTCGGCGTCGACATCGACAACCACTTCAAGCCGTACTACGTGGTGTCCAGCGACAAGAAGTCGCACATCACCAAGCTGAAGAAGCTGCTCAAGGAAGCCGACGAGCTCTACCTCGCCACCGATGAGGACCGCGAGGGGGAGGCCATCGCCTGGCACCTCTACGACGAGCTGAAGCCGACGATCCCCGTGAAGCGGATGGTCTTCCACGAGATCACGCCGCAGGCGATCAACGCCGCCGTCGAGAACCCTCGCGACATCGACCAGGACCTCGTCGAGGCCCAGGAGGCCCGCCGCATCCTCGACCGCCTCTACGGCTACGAGGTCTCCCCGGTGCTGTGGAAGAAGGTCATGTCCGGCCTCTCCGCCGGCCGTGTGCAGTCGGTGGCGACCCGGCTCGTCGTCGCCCGTGAGCGGGAGCGCATCGCGTTCCGTCCGGCGTCGTACTGGGACCTCGAGGGCAGCTTCGACGCCGGTGCCAAGCACGACGACCGGATGTTCCCGGCCAAGCTGCACTCCGTCGACGGCGCCCGCGTGGCCCGGGGCAGCGACTTCACCGCCCAGGGCGAGCTGAAGGCGAGCGCGACCAACGGCACGGGCATCGCCCACCTCGACCGGTCCCGCGCCGAGGCGCTGGTGGCCGCGCTGCGCGACTCGTCGTTCGAGGTCCGCTCGGTCGAGTCCAAGCCGTACCGCCGATCGCCGTACGCCCCGTTCCGCACCACGACGCTGCAGCAGGAGGCCTCCCGCAAGCTCGGGTACGGCGCCTCGCGCACCATGTCGATCGCGCAGCGGCTGTACGAAAACGGCTTCATCACCTACATGCGTACCGACTCCGTCACGCTCTCGGACTCGGCCGTCGCCGCGGCCCGCGAGCAGGTCCGCGAGCTGTTCGGCTCCGAGTACCTCCCCGACAAGCCGCGGACCTACCAGTCCAAGGTCAAGAACGCACAGGAGGCGCACGAGGCGATCCGGCCGGCGGGCGAGCACTTCCGCACCCCCGCCGAGACCGGGCTGTCCGGGGACGAGTTCCGGCTCTACGAGCTGATCTGGATGCGGACCGTCGCCTCGCAGATGAAGGACGCCGAGGGGCGTTCGGTGTCGGTGCGGCTCGGCGGCATCGCCTCGACCGGTGAGGACTGCGTGTTCTCCGCCTCCGGTCGCGTGATCACGTTCCACGGCTTCCTCAAGGCGTACGTCGAAGGCTCGGACGACCCGAACGCCGAGTCCGACGACCGCGAGACCCGCCTCCCGGCGATGGCCGAGGGCGACCCGGTCTCGGCGGCGTCGCTCAAGGCCTCGGGCCACGAGACGAAGCCTCCGGCCCGCTACACCGAGTCCACGCTGATCCGCGAGCTGGAGGAGCGCGAGATCGGGCGGCCGTCGACGTACGCCTCGATCATCGGCACCATCCTCAACCGCGGCTACGTCTACAAGAAGGGCACCGCGCTGGTGCCCTCGTGGCTGGCGTTCTCGGTGATCCGGCTGCTGGAGGAGCACTTCTCCCGGCTGGTGGACTACGAGTTCACCGCGGGCATGGAGGACGCCCTCGACGAGATCGCCGCGGGCCGCCGTGACCGCAACGCCGAGCTGGCCGACTTCTACTTCGGCACCGGCAACGTCGAGGGCCTGCACAAGCTCGTGAGCGAGCTCGGCGACATCGACGCCCGCGAGCTGGCGACCTTCCCGATCGAGGACGGCATCGACCTGCGGGTCGGGCGCTACGGGCCCTACATCGAGACGCCCGACGGCAAGCGGGCCAACGTCCCCGAGGACCTGCCGCCGGACGAGCTGACGCTCGAGAAGGCCAAGGAGCTCCTCGCCAACCCGGCAGGGGAGGAGCGCGAGCTCGGCCACGACCCCGAGAGCGGCAACGCGATCGTGGCGAAGAACGGCCGCTACGGCCCCTACGTCACCGAGGCCCTGCCCGAGGACGCCCCGAAGAGCGCGAAGCCGAGGACGTCGTCGCTGTTCAAGACGATGTCGCTGGAGAAGATCACCCTCGAGGACGCCCTGCGCCTGCTGACCCTGCCGCGCGTGGTGGGCAAGGACCCCGAGTCCGGCGACGAGATCACCGCCCAGAACGGCCGTTACGGCCCGTACCTGAAGAAGGGCACCGACTCCCGCTCGATCGACGAGGAGGAGAAGCTCCTCACGATCACGCTCGAGGAGGCGCTGGCGATCTACGCCCAGCCCAAGACCCGGGGCCGCGCCGCGGCGAAGCCTGGTCGCGAGCTCGGCGACGACCCAGCTACCGGCAACAAGATCACCGTCAAGAGCGGCCGTTTCGGCCCTTATGTCACCGACGGCGAGTTCAACGCCACCCTTAGGCAGGGCGACGAAGAGGCCACGGTGACGCTGGAGCGGGCCGCGGAGCTCCTCGCGGAGAAGCGGGCGAAGGGCCCGGCTCCCAAGAAGCGCGCCGCCAAGAAGTCCGGCACGAAGAAGGCCGCGTCGTCGAAGACGAAGAAGTCCACGGCCAAGAAGAGCACCACGAAGAAGGCGTCTGCGAAGAAGTCGTCGTAGGTTCCTCGTAGGGTAGGGCCTGTGAGCGACCACGAGGCCATGCATCCCTCGGCCTCCTCGGTCGAGGAGCTGAGGCACGCCCCGACGCATTCGCTCCTCGCGGTGCTGCGGATCCGCGACTTCCGGATGCTGTGGGTCGGCCTCGGCCTGTCCAGCCTCGGCGACTGGATCGGCCTGCTCGCGCTGACCGCGTTCGCCAACGAGTTCGCCGCGGAGTCCTCGGGCGGCTCCTACGCGGCCCAGAACTTCGCGATCGCCGGAGTGCTCTTCCTGCGTGTCCTTCCGGCGCTGATCATGGGGCCGATCGCCGGCTACATCGCCGACCGCCTGGACCGCCGCATCACGCTGATCTGGGGCGACTACGTCCGCGGCGCCCTCTTCCTGACCATCCCAATCGTCGGGACCCTGTGGTGGGTCTTCGTGGTCACCGTGCTGGTCGAGATCGTCAGCCTGGTCTGGGGTCCGGCGAAGGACGCCACCGTCCCCAACCTCGTGCCGCGGCACCGGCTCGAGGCCGCGAACCAGGTCAGCCTCGGCACCACCTACGGCTCGGCGCTTCCGGCCGCGGTGCTGTTCACCGGGCTGACGATGGTCGACAACCTGTACCGCAACCTCTTCGCCGACTGGCTCGGGCCGATCGACCTCGCGCTCTACTTCAACGGCGTCTCGTTCATCATCTCCGGCGTCGTCATCTCCCGGCTCAAGCACATCCCGCGCGGTCCCGCGTCGGGGTCGGAGTACGAAGGCCATGCCCTGCGGGTGGTGCTCGACGGCTGGAAGTACGTCGGCGGCACCCCCGTCGTACGCGGCCTGGTGGTCGGCATCATCGGGGCCTTCGCCGCGGGCGGCGTCGTGATCGGCCTGGCCCGCACCTACGTGGCCGACCTCGGCGGTGGCGACCCCGGCTTCGGCGTGCTCTTCGGGACTGTGTTCCTCGGGCTCGGTCTGGGCATGTGGCTCGGGCCGCGTCTGCTCGCCGGCCTGTCACGGCGGCGGATGTTCGGCCTCGCGCTGACCGGCGCCGGCCTCCTCCTCTTCCCGCTCGCGCTCGTGCAGCAGCTCGAGGTCGTCACCGGGATCACGCTCGTGCTCGGCTTCTTCTCGGGCGTCGCCTGGATCACCGGCAACACCCTGCTCGGCCTCGAGGTGCCCGACGAGCTCCGCGGGCGGACCTTCGCCTTCGTCGGGTCGATGATCCGGCTCGCCCTGGCCCTGGTCCTCGCCACGGCACCGGCGCTCGCAGGTCTGATCGGGACGCACAGCCCGGAGATCCTCGGCAAGGAGTACGTCTACAACGGCGCCGCCATCACCTTCCTCATCGCCGCTGTGGTCATGTCCGCTGTCGGTGTGGCCTCGTACCGTCAGATGGACGACCGGAAGGGGATCCCGCTGACCAAGGACCTGCGCTCCGCGTTCACCGTGTCCCCGGGGGTGTACTCCGCGACAGGTGTCTTCATCGCCCTCGAGGGCGGCGAGGGAGCCGGGAAGTCCACACAGGCCAAGGAGCTCGCCAAGTGGCTGCGGAGCGAGGGGTACGACGTGCTGCTGACCCACGAGCCCGGGGACACCGGGGTCGGCCAGAAGCTCCGCAAGATCGTGCTCGACCCCTCGACCGGCGACATCTCCGACCGGACCGAGGCGCTGCTCTACGCCGCCGACAAGGCCGAGCACGTCGACCGGGTGGTCGCGCCTGCTCTCGCCCAGGGCTCGGTGGTGATCACCGACCGGTACGTCGACTCGACGCTCGCCTACCAGGGCGCCGGCCGCGACCTCGTCGACCGGGAGGTCGAGAAGATCGCCCGGTGGGCCACCGGTGACCTCCGGCCGCACCTCACCGTGCTGCTCGACCTCCCGCCCCAGACAGGGCTGACCCGCTTCGAGGAGCGCGACCGGATCGAGGCCGAGTCGCTCGAGTTCCACGAGAGGGTGCGCCAGGCGTTCCTGCGCCTCGCCTCCGCCTACACCGAGCACTACCTCGTCGTCGACGCGCGCCTCCCGATCGAGGACATCGCCGCCGCCGTTCGCCGCCGGGTGACCCCGCTGCTCGAGCAGGCGGTGCGCCACGAGGTCCCCGAGCAGGAGGCGGCACCCGCCGCGAGCGAAGACGCTGCCGAGCACGCGGGCCGGGCGGACCACGCGCGCTGGGCCGACCTCTCCGACGAGCTCAGCCCCTCGCACCGCGTCGAGCACGACGGGCGCGGGGTTCCCGTCGAGGAGCGGCGGGAGGACCGCGGATGACCGCCCCCGCCACCACCACGGGCTCTGTCTGGTCCACCCTCGTCGGGCCAGCAGCACGCGATCGCCACCTTGCAGCGGGCGGTCTCGGGTCACGGCATGACCCACGCCTGGCTGTTCACCGGGCCGCCCGGCTCGGGTCGCTCCAACGCGGCGATCGCGTTCGCAGCAGCACTGCAGTGCGAGCGCGGCGGCTGCGGGGATTGCCACGCCTGCCGCACCGTGCTGGCCGGCTCCCACGGCGACGTGAGCATCACCCGCACCGAGACGGCGGTGATCAGGGTCGAGGGGATCCGCGACCTCGTCATGCGCTCCGCCCTGGCCCCGGCGCAGGGGCGCTGGCAGATCATGATCGTCGAGGACGCCGACCGCCTGAACGACAGCTCCGGCAACGCGCTGCTCAAGGCGATCGAGGAGCCGTCGCCGCGGACGCTGTGGCTGCTGTGCGCCCCGACCGTCGAGGACGTCCTGCCGACCATCCGCTCCCGCTGCCGCAACGTGGTGCTGAGCACGCCGACCGCTGTCGAGGTCAGCCGGTTCCTGACCACGAAGCACGGCATCGACCCGGCCCTCGCCGCCTACGCCGCCCGGGCCAGCCAGGGCCACATCGGCCGCGCCCGTGCCCTGGCGGTGGACGAGGCGACCCGCAACCGTCGCCGAGAGGTCGTCTCCATCCCGGCCGGGCTGACCTCCCTCGGCGCGTGCATGAACGCCGCCGCGAACCTCGTCGACATCGCCAAGGTCGAGACCGAGGCCGTCGGCGACGCGATCAACACCCGGGAGCGCGAGGAGCTCGACGCGGTGTTCGGCAGCGACCGCAAGGCGAAGGCCTCCCGCTCCTACAAGGCCGCGATGTCCCAGCTCGCGGAGAGCCAGAAGCAGCGGGGCAAGCGCCGCACCCTCGACGTGGTCGACCGGTGCCTGATGGACCTCGTGTCGGTGTACCGGGACGTGATCGCGATACAGACCGGTGCACCCGGTGACCTGGTCAACGAGGAGATGCGCGGCGAGGTCTCGGAGCTCGCCCGGAGGTCCACCCCGGAGCAGAACCTCCGGCGCATCGACGCCGTGTTCGCCGCGCGCGAGAAGATGATGGAGTTCCAGGTCCCGCCGCTGCTGGCGCTCGAGTCGATGATGCTCTCTCTGCGGCTTTAGGGCGGTTTCGTGGCGCGTCCCCCTACAGTGGACGCCGTGCCACCCAGATTCCTCCCGTCCGCGCGCAGGCGCCTCGGCGCAGTCGCCCTGCCCGTCGTACTGGTGCTCGCGCTGAGCGGCTGCATGCAGGGGCAGGACGAACAGGAAGCGCTCCCGTCGCCGACGCTGTCCGCGAAGCCGGTTCCCGCGCCCGCGGAGACGCCGAAGGCCGAGCCCGCCGGCCTGCGGAAGTACTACCAGCAGGACGTGGACTGGAGCGGCTGCCGGGAGAACCTCCAGTGCGCGAAGATCCGGGTGCCGCTCGACTACGAGCACCCGGAGGGCAGGTCGATCACGCTCTCGCTGCTGAAGGTGCCGGCCGCGAGCCGCTCGCAGCGCGTGGGGTCGCTGGTGGTGAACCCGGGCGGTCCGGGCGGGTCCGGGGTGCAGTACGCCGCGAACGCGAGCTCCTACTTCGGGTCCGAGATCCGCCAGGCCTTCGACATCGTCGGGTTCGACCCGCGAGGCGTCGGGGAGAGTACGCCGGTCGACTGCCTGCCCGACGAGAAGCTCGACGAGTTCGTCGCGAGCGACCCCGACCCCGACACCCCGCAGGAGGTCGCCGCGGCCGACGAGATGCTCCGCGAGTTCGGTGAGGGCTGCGTCGCGAAGAGCGGGGACCTGGTCTCTCACGTCTCGACGGTCGAAGCGGCCCGCGACGTCGACATCATCCGCGGCGTGCTCGGTGACCGCCGACTCAGCTGGTTCGGCGCCTCGTACGGCACGTTCCTCGGCGCGACGTACGCCGACCTCTTCCCCGACCGGGTCGGGAGGATGGTCCTCGACGGCGCCCTCGACCCGACCCTGTCCAACGAGGAGACGAGCCTGGTCCAGGCGCACGGCTTCGAGGTGGCGCTGCGCGCCTACGTCGGCAACTGCGTGGACGGAGGCGGCTGCTTCCTCGGCAGGACGGTCGACGAGGGGACTCAGCGCATCAGGCAGTTCCTCGACGACGTGGAGCAGAAGCCGATCAGCGGGACGGAGGGCCGCCCGCTCGAGGTGGGCAACGCCGTGCTCGGCATCTGGGCGCCGCTGTACAACGACAGCTACTGGCCGGTGCTCGACCAGGCGTTGCAGGCCGCGTTCAACGGCGACGGGCGTGCGCTGCTCGCGCTCTCCGACGCCTACACCTCGCGGGGGTCGGGCGGTTACCTCGACAACTCGCTCGAGGCGCTGTACGCGGTGAACTGCCTCGACCAGGACGACCGCATGACCTGGTCCGAGGCGAAGGGCGACCTGGCCGACTTCGAGGAGGCATCGCCCACGTTCGGCGCGATCTTCGCGGCCGGCCTGTCGAGCTGCAACGCGTGGCCGGTGGAGGCGAAGCAGGACCCGGGGCCGCTGACCGCGAAGGGCTCCGCGCCGATCCTCGTCATCGGGACGACGCGCGACCCGGCGACACCCGTTGAGTGGGCGAGGTCGCTGGCCGCGCAGCTGGACTCCGGCGTGCTGGTGACCCGCGACGGTGACGGGCACACCGGCTACAACGCCGGCAACAAGTGCGTGGACGACACCGTGGAGGCCTACCTCGTGTCAGGCAGGGTGCCGGAGTCCGACGTCAGCTGCTGACTCACGCGGCATGATGTGGCCATGACCAGGTACGGCCCGCAGTACGGGCCCGACATCACCTTCCTCGGCGTCGACCGGTGTGACCTCGACGAGCGATCGACGTACGACGACGCGGACGTCGTGATCCTGGGGGCGCCCTTCGACGGGGGTACGTCGCACAGGCCGGGCACCCGCTTCGGCCCCATGGCGATCCGGCAGGCCTGCTACCTCGCTCACGACGGGTCGCGGCCCCATCTCGCTTGCGCGTGGACGCGCTGCAGGACATCCGGGTGGTCGACGCGGGTGACGTGGAGATGTACTCCGGGGACGTCATGGCCTCGATCGCCTCGCTCGAGGAGGCGGTGTTCAAGGTCAGCTCCGCGGGCGCCGTACCTCTTGTGCTTGGTGGTGACCACACGATCGCCCTCCCCGACGCCACCGGGGTCGCACGGCACCTCGGGTTCGGCCGCGTCTCGATGCTGCACTTCGACGCGCACGCCGACACCGGCGACATCGAGTTCGGGTCGCTGTACGGCCACGGCCAGCCGATGCGCCGGCTGATCGAGTCCGGTGCCCTACGCGGCGACCGGTTCCTGCAGATCGGGCTGCGCGGCTACTGGCCCGGGCCCGAGACGCTGTCGTGGATGGCGGAGCAGCGGATGCGCTCCTTCGAGATGACCGAGATCGGCGCACGCGGGCTCGACGCGTGCCTGGACGAGGCCTTCGAGATCGCCCTCGACGACTGCGACGGTGTGTTCCTGTCGGTGGACGTCGACGTGTGCGACCCAGGGCACGCCCCCGGCACCGGTACGCCGGAACCGGGTGGCCTGTCTGCGCGTCAGCTCCTGGACTCGGTACGTCGGATCTGCCTCGAGCTCCCCGTGGTCGGCATGGACATCGTCGAGGTCTCGCCGCCCTACGACCACGCGGAGCTCACGTCGTTCCTGGCCAACCGGGTCGCGCTCGAGGCGCTTTCGGGGATGGCCGCCCGGCGTCTCGGGCTGAAGCACGACCCCGCCGGTCCGCTGCTCGAAGGCCGCTGACCGGGTCCGTTTCGGAGAATCGGACCGCTTTCCGTATACTCGTCCGGCGTGCTCGGCTACCGGTCGGGTACTGCGCCGCCTTAGCTCAGTCGGCAGAGCGATTCACTCGTAATGAATAGGTCGTCGGTTCGATTCCGACAGGCGGCTCCACAAGAGGCCCCTGACCTGCGGAAACGCGGGCAGGGGCTTTGTGCTTCTGGCTTCAAGCAGGGGGAGTCAGGGGAAACTCAGGTGATTGGCGAACCGCCAGTCCCATTCTCGAGCGGCCGTGGCGAGCACGTGTGCGCGGCAAAGTCGGGGTCGCGCTGGTGTCATGAGTGACGGGTCGGCCTGGGGCTTAGCGGTTGGAACGGCTGTCCATGTCGGTTATGGCCGTTAAATTGTTTAAAGCACAAAGGTCGAGGGATCCAGCCGTCGACCACGAGAATGATGGCAGGGGTCGACGGAAATGTCCGACGAACGGGCAGCCCAGAGCGCCGCGGATATTGCGGCGCTGGCGAAGGACAAGCGGTTCGCGCCACGGGCCGGTGAGCTCGAGGCTCTGGCGGGCGATCTCGCGAACCCGGAGGGTGACACGTGGGCCGGGGTCGATCTCTTCGCTGCCTTCCCGCCGGAGTCCTCGATCGAGCTTCGTCACCGGAACATCGGGGAGCGCATCGTCGGCGTTCTCGCTGCGGTCTCGGTCTTCTTGCCGGTGGGGTGGACATGGTTGGAGTTCCGCAAGGCCTCTGCGGCGTACGAACAGATGATCGCGGATGGCGGCGAGCCCGAGGGGCGCACGTTCTTGGGTCTTTGGGCGACCGGCTTCGACGGACGCCTGGGTGTGAGCAGTCACTGGCGCCGATGGCGACCGTGTCGGTTTCGCTGATCATCTTCGCGATCCTCTGCCTCGTGGCACATCGACTCGTTGCAGGGGCGAACGTCCGTGCGAGAGGAGCGCGATTTCCAAGAGGCTCGAACCGAGCTCATCCGGCACCTGACCGCTGCTGCCCTCGTCATGAACTCACGCCGTGCCGACCACCCGCAGCGCATCGAGGGCATCATCAAGTCCTCGATGGACAAGCTGCGGAAGACGCAGGACGCGGCCCGCAAGGCTGTGGCTGAGCTCTCGGAGACCACGGAGAACGTCAACGCGGGTGTCCGCGAACTGCTCGAGTCCGTGCAGAAGTGCACGGACCGAGACCGAAGCTCTGCTCGCGCAGGCAAAGTCCACGAATGAAGCACTCGACGCGGCGACGACCCGGACCGGTGAGACGCTGACCGAAGTCGATCACCTCGCTGGACACGACGGTCAAGGCCGGAGTCGAGGCGACGAACGCCTCGGTGACCGGTCGGTAGGCGCTCGACTCGGTCCTTCGTGAGTCCGTCCAGGCCACCGCGACAGCGTGACCTCGTCGGCGCAGGAGCTCTCCGAGCAGCTGTCTCGGGCACTCACCCAGTTCGAGCGGGCCATGGGGTCGCACCTCGACGGGCTCACGACGAGACAGTGTCGGCGATCGGCACGTCCGGCGAGGCGCTCATGGGTGTCGTCGACCGGATCGGCGGTAGCGCCGAGAACAGCGCAGCGGCGGCTGATTCTCTGACCGAGCAGGTATCGATCATGCGCGACGATAACGCCGTCGCACGCGACGAGCTCGCGAAGCGCTCGATGACGTCCGCAATACGCTTGAGTCGATCGAGACCGCCCTGAGCCGCCACGAGAGCACGCTCCAGGGACACGCCTCCGAACTGACCGGCACCCGTGATGCAGCCGAGCGGATGCTCCGTCAGCTCTTGACCAGCACAGCCGGGTCTAACGGCCACGGCGGTGCTGCCGAAGCGAGGGTTTGAGGTGCATGAAGGTGCAAGTCGACGCGGTCGGCTTTTCACCGTGGAGTCGATAGCCGGCTGGATCTTCGCCGACCTCCTTCTGGTGCTTTTCCTCGTTGGGCTCGGTTCGGCCAAGGCATACACCCCGCCGGAGACCGCCTCCGCCTCCTCCGCCGAAGGTTGCGCCGATCGTCGGGATGAGGACCGACCCCACCTCGTCCAAGTGCGGGTCGACGGACGGCGTCTCGGTCAGGGAACTAGCCTGCCAAAACGGAGCAGCAGGATGTGTGTCGGGCCGTCCGTGCTCGCGGCAGCCGATCAGCGGGAAGCGGGCGGCCCTCGTTCTGGTCTTTGGTGGTGCCTCCGACGTATCCACCGGACAGAACGTGGCTCGAGCCATCGGCCGTCAGCTGGGCTGCGCCAACCCGCGTATCTTCCGAGGCGCTGTGCCGACCCGTGCCTTTTGGGACGGCACTTTGCCGCTGGGCTCAGCCAGGCTCGAGGTCTTTCTCTTCGTGACGGGAAAGCAGGGCTGATTTCGGTGGAGGAACGTTTCGTGCGGGCGCGATCATGCTGAACGGGTTGTCTGCTCTGATCCGCCGGATCTTCGGCTGGGGATCCTCCTCCCAACGAGTTACAGAGTCCACAGATTTCGCGGCGGTACCGCGGTCAGAAACTCGGCCCGGCGATCATGCGAGTCAACAGCGGTACACCCGCCGGGAACCGCAGAGCGAGCCGGTGGCGGCTCTGGGCACGGACGCATCGGTGACTTCGACGCCCGAATTGCCGTCCGCTCACGCACCGAGTCGTCCAGAGCCAACTGTCTGCCGCCCTGCGCCGCCGCAGCCGCAACGCGGTCAGGGTCGGACTCAGCCTGTTGCCGCGTCCGAGCCGGCTGCCGGACGCGAAGCTCCTGAGCAGCCTGAGCCTCCCGGCCTGGCTGAACCCCAGCCCGAACCAGCTGCGCCCCAGCAGCGGGAGCTCATCGCTCTCACCGACTTCAGCAATGTCGACTATCCGGCTCTCGGCGCAGCGTTCGTCCCGCCTCCAGGTCACCGAACCAGGTGAGCGGGTTGCAGAGAAACGAAAGTGGACGAAGAAGCGAGCGCGGCTCCACCCCTCCCTCGTCGCCGAGATTGTGGACGATCTGGCACAGCGTGGTGCCAGCGCAATCGGTGTTCTTGATGACGAGCCGATCGATGTGCTCTGGCCGATGGCGGATGGTGCGGGTGAGTACCTCGTGCCACAGGTCGACCCGGCGTTCGTCATCCGTTGCGGTGATCGGACCGGGACGGTGCGAACGCTGGACCAGGCACTGCCCGGCCACTCGGCTCCCGGTGAGCGCCCGGCCGATGCCTTCGACCGCCTGGAACTAGTCCGCCTCGCAGCCCTGCTCATCGCCAGCCTCCATGACAGAGACCTCGTCACCGCCGGCATCGCGTGGGACACCTTCGCGTTCACCCTCGAGCCCCGGCCGAGGGTCGTAATGCAGCACCCTGGGCGGGTCCGTCGCATCGGCGGTGAATTCCTTCAGCCGCCAGCCGAGCCGGGACCGACGGGTTGGTCCAGCAGCCCCTTCGACAGCGATCGTGGTGACTTCGCGCTACTGGCCTTCAGGCTCCTTGTCGCGGCGCAAGCCGACGCTGAGATTCAGCTCCGCACCCCAACGGGGGTCCCGGGCACATCTCCTGAGCAGCGGGTGGCGTTGAACCGTCTATGGGAGCGATCTGCTGGGCCGGCAGGGTCACGGCCGCAACTGGTCGAGTGGCTCGAGGCTCTTGGGTTAGGAACACCGCGTATGACTTGGGGGGCTCAGTGATGAGTGGGGCCGGCCGAGGACTCCGGCTCGAGGAGCTGATGCCAGGGCAGCGGGTTCTGGGCGTGACGGCGGATGCGGTGGAAATCGTGTCCACGAGCTGGCTAGGAGGCAACTACCTCGAGATCACCTACCGTGACGCACACGGCAGGACCGAACAGGGGCTCCTCGAGCGCGAGCACGAGAGTCGGCTGTGCCTGGCCGACCGCGGCGCAGATAGTGCTTTCGACGGCGATGGGCAGACGTGGAAGATCGCCGCGGAGGCGGTGCGCCTGCGCCACTCGGCGTTGATGGACCCGATGCTCGCGGTGTCGCACTCCACCCTTCAGCCGCTTCCACATCAGATCAAAGCGGTGTATGGCGAGTTTCTCCCACGGACCCCACTGCGCTATCTCCTGGCAGACGATCCTGGCGCCGGGAAGACCATCATGTGTGGCCTCTACGTCAAGGAGCTGATCCTTCGAGGTGACCTCGACCGGTGTCTCATCGTGGCACCCGGTGGCCTTGTCGACCAGTGGGCCGATGAGTTGTGGGACAAGTTCGGGTTGCAGTTCCGCGTCCTCTCCCGGGACCTAGTGAACAGCACCGTGGGCGCGTCGGTATTCGACGCCCATCCGCTACTGATCGCGCGCATGGACATGCTGGCACGCAACGAGGAGCTCCAGTCACAGCTCGATCGATCGGAGTGGGATCTGGTCGTGGTGGACGAAGCACACCGCATGTCCGCCCGCTACGAATCCGACGGACTCGCCATGACTCGCCGCTACGAGCTCGGACGGCAGCTCGCCGGGCTCACCCGCAACTTCCTGCTCATGACGGCGACGCCGCACTCAGGCGATCCTTCCGCCTTCCAGGCGTTCCTGTCGCTCCTCGATGAGATCGCTTCGAGGCGGGCTCTGGCCGCACGTTCAGCGCTGCCCCAGGCACCGACGTGATGCGTCGCATGCTCAAGGAGGAGCTGCTGACCATGGAGGGCAAGCCACTGTTCCCCGAGCGGCGCGCCTACACGGTGAGCTATCGAGCTATCGACAACTGGAGGCGCGTCTCTACGAAGAGGTGAGCGAATACGTCCGCCACGAGATGAGGCGAGCCTCGAGGCCTGCGGAACGCGGGGACGGTCGCCGGGCCAGCAACGTCGGTTTCGCCCTGACCGTGCTGCAACGGCGACTTGCGTCCAGCCCCGAGGCGATCCTGCGCAGTCTCGAACGACGCCGGGCGCGTTTGCAGCGGTTGCTGGTCGAGCTCGAAGAATCCCAGAGCCGCATAGTGGAGCCCGGCACCCGAGACGAGCACGAGCATCCCTTCCTGGTGACCTCGAACTCGGCTGGGAGGACGCGGACCCGGGGATCGAAGAGGAAGTCGAGGAGACGCTCGTCGACGCAGCGAGCGCCGCACAGACGCGCGCGGAGCTGGAACACGAGATCTTCGTCCTGGGCGACCTGGTGGAACTCGCCGCCGAGGTCCGGCGTCGTGACACCGACACGAAGTGGACCGAGCTGCGATCCATCCTTGACGACGAGCAGATGACGGACGCCGAGGGACGTCCCCGCAAGATCATCATCTTCTCCGAGCACCGCGACACTTTGAGGTACCTCAGCGAGCGAATCCGGGGTTTGCCCGGGCGTGAAGACGCCGTCGTCGAGATCCATGGTGGCCTCACCCGTGAGGCTCGCAAGGCGGTGCAGCGGAGGTTCACCGAGGAGTCCGGCGTGAGCGTGCTGGTGGCGACGGACGCAGCTGGGGAAGGTCTCAACCTGCAATGCGCTCACCTGATGGTCAACTACGACCTGCCCTGGAACCCGAACCGCATCGAGCAACGGTTCGGTCGCATCCACCGGATCGGTCAGAAGGAGGTCTGTCATCTGTGGAACCTCGTCGCCGAGGGGACTCGTGAAGGTGACGTTTTCCTCAGGCTGCTGTCGAAGATGGCTGAGCAGTCCCGGGCCTATCAGGGCAAGGTGTTCGACGTGCTCGGTGAAGCATTCTCCGAGACCCCGCTGAGGGATCTCCTGGTGGAGGCGATCATGCGGGGTGACGACCCAAACGTCCGCGCCCATCTCAACACCGTGATCGACGCCACGGTCAGCCGTGGCATCCCGGAGCTGGTCGAGCGGCGTGCCATGTTCAGGGAGGTGCTGCACCAAGTCGACGTCGAGGAGGCCCGGAACAAGATGGACCTCGGGGTCCGGACCCGCCTCCAGCCGCACTTCGTCTCCTCGTGGTTCGAGTCGTCGTACAAGGCGATCGGTGGTCGGGTGCGACGTCGGGCGGACGGTCTGGTCGAAATACCGGTGGTTCCTGACAACGTGGTCGCCATTGCGAGGAAGGGTGACGGAGCCTCCGTCGCCAACAGGTACGACGTGGCCACCTTTGATCCGGAGCGCGCACGTGCGACGAACTTTGCAGGAGCGCAGGTCCTCGGCCCGGGGCATCCGCTGCTGGACTCGGTCGCTGAGGCTGTCGAACAACGAGCACGCGACGTGTTGAGCGCCGGCACTGTTCTCGTGGATCCGCATGATCCCTGCGACAGTCCCCGGCTCTTCACTGCAGTGGCCCACGACATCACGAACGGACACACCGAGTCTCGCACCCTGTCGCGGGACGTTGCGTTCGTCGAGATCGACGAGGCTCGGCATGGTCAACGGGTAGG